>NZ_AUYC01000001.1:0-101981 GCF_001625685.1 Pseudoalteromonas luteoviolacea CPMOR-1
GCTAGGAAGCAGAGAATCCGCTAGGAAGCAGAGAATCCGCTAGGAAGCAGAGAATCCGCTAGGAAGCAGAGAATCCGCTAGGAAGCACGAATTCCTCGTGAGTGAATAAAAATAAAAGAATAAGCCAGCTATAAATACGAGATGAGTATATTTCCCTCCCTTTTAAGGGAAAGGAAGTAGGATCAAGTTTACATTGGTGTTACTGAGAGTCGAATCTGGGGATGTTTGCTAATTTCAAGGAAGGTCGCCACATATGCGAAAGTGACTGTATTAGGTCGTTGTCATATGACCGCAAGGAGAGCGGTACTGGCTTTTATTCTTTTGCCTTGACGCAATTGTTACTCATTTCTACTGTAATGATGAAGGTGCACTAAACTTTTTTTAGTTTCCGGCTTGCTCCCATATATTTATTTAAGCGTTATTTATATCACGTCAAAACACAATAAGTTGAACTTAGCTTTCAGTCCAATAATGTATAATTGCGATATACCAAGATAGGCAGCTTATCGTGTTGTATGATACAACCTTTTGAAAACGCTGAGCGTTCACTCAGCGTATATCGACCAAAATGATTAATTGGTTTTACTTTTCGAGCGGCTTCTTTGTGGTGAGTTGTGTTTACTCTCTTTCGAGGCCGGGTTATGTTTTTGACCTTGCTTCTTTACCGCCGGTTTTTTATTCTGTTGTGGCTTTCTATTGCGTGTTTGGCTCTTATTTTCCGTTGATGTTGGCTGTTTAGCTGTCTTAGTCGTTTTGTCCGACACCTCTGATGCTGGCTTCTTCTTTTTTGGTTTTTTGGGCTTTTTAGGCTTCAAAGGACGAGTGTCTAGTTCCTTCTCTGGTACCGGGTTTTGAGGGATAAAGCCTGGCTCTTCGGCGCGTGGGATCAACGCTCCGATAAAACGTTCAATACCATAGAGATCGTCGGCGTCAGCTGCGGTTACAAATGACACTGCTATGCCCTCGCTTCCAGCTCGGCCAGTACGGCCAATGCGGTGGACATAATCTTCATAGGTATTTGGTAAGTCATAATTGACAACATAGGGCAGCTCATTAATATCTAAACCACGGGCCACTATGTCAGTCGCAACAAGTACGTTTATATCGCCACTTTTGAAGCCATTCAGCGCTTTAACTCTTGCACCTTGGGATTTGTTGCCATGTATGGCCGCAGCACTGATATGATTTTTCTCTAAATAGGTAACTAATCGATTTGCCCCATGCTTGGTTCGACAAAATACCAATACTTGCTGCCACTTTTTATTTAAAATGAAATGACTGAGCAATTTGTTTTTTTGTGACTTATCCAACGCATAGGCGCTTTGTATAACCGTTTTTGCTGCGGTATTTTCTGTGGCGACAGAAATCTCTACAGGTGCAGAAAATAGCGTTTTTGCCAGTGTTCTAATAGGGTCTGAGAAAGTCGCTGAAAAAAGTAAATTTTGACGCTTTTTTGGCAACAGGCTAATGATCTTTTTTAGGTCGTGAATAAAGCCCATATCCAGCATGCGGTCGGCTTCATCTAAAACTAAAGCACTGAGTTCATTGAATTTAATAGCATTTTGCTGATATAAATCGAGTAAGCGACCTGGTGTGGCTATTAATATGTCCACCCCTTTTCTCAGACGCATCATTTGCGGGTTAATTTTTACTCCACCATATACAACCGTGCTGCGAATACGGGTACCTTGGCTGTAAGTTTCCACGTTTTCAGATATTTGTATGGCCAACTCCCGTGTTGGCGCTAAGACTAAAACTCGTGCTTGATTGGCATGTGGTTGCTGTGTGGTTAGCAACTGCTCGATGAGTGGCAAGGTAAACGCCGCGGTTTTACCCGTACCGGTTTGCGCCGCTGCCATCACATCCTCGCCAGCCAGTACTGCAGGGATTGCTTGCTGTTGTATTGGTGTAGGTGATTGATAGCCTTTGGATTGGAGTGTATCTAGCAGTACTTGAGATAGCCCAAGTTGGGAAAAATTCATGCAAATTCTCTTCTGTTTGGCCAAATACAACTCGGCCTTTGCTTTAATCTTATGGTGAGCGATAGTGGTACCGCAAGTTAGCGATAATAGCAGAGATGTGGGTATCTGCCGAATGAATTATGTTTGCTACAAATAGCCTGTCAGGAGAAATCCCCATTTAAAATGCAGCGATTTTAACTGGCTTATCTATACTTTGCTGAATCAGGGATGCGCGGAGGTTGATATGGATTTAACACATCGTCATTATGCTAAGTTGCTACAAGGGCTGGTGGTCATATTTGGGCTCGGTTTTACTGTGATCATGGCCTATGTGCTGCACCTCGATCAGCAACGTTTAATATCGCAAGAGTTTAGAAGTGAATATGTATTGCGTGTTGATTCATTCAAACAAAGTGTATTGAGCCGATTAGCAACACTGCATAGCTTAGCCATTTTATTTGAAATACAGCCATCCGCAAACAAGTCGCTTTTTAGAAAAGTATCTGCAAAGTTACTCACCACACATCCTGGGATCCAAGCTTTGGAGTGGGCGCCGAGAGTTTCGTATCAGGATAGAGAGGAGTTTGAGCGGCAGGGCCTTAGGAATTACACACACTTTTCCATTACAGAGCGCCAACCTAAAGGGGTGATGCAAAGAGCCGATGAGCGCAAAGAGTACTATCCAGTTCAGTTTGTAGAACCAATATACGGTAATGAAATTGTACTTGGTTTTGATCTTTTATCTGACACTCGCCGGCAATCAACCATTGAGGCATCAAGAGACTTAGCTCTACCACTTGCGACTTCGAGTATTAAACTTGTACAAGATCCGAAAGAGCAACATGCATTTTTAGCTTTACGCCCTGTGTACCTAGACCAGCCGGTGACTGTGTTGGAAAAAAGAGCGCATATTCTTGGTTTTGTGGTCGGTGTATTTAAAGTGCAAGCGCTTATCATGCAATCAAAATTGGGAAAAAATGAAGGGGATATGGAGTTTCTAATTGAAGATATGACTGAGTCATCTGCAGCGCAGACATTGCACCGTCATGGTGATATGGCATCGTCATTTTTACCGCAAAGGATTTGGATTGAAGTTTGGGGTCGGGATTGGCGGATCAGTGCGGTGCCGACAGCGCAGTTTATTCAAAGTCGAACGTCCTCGATGCCCTATATTGTATTAGTTATTGGTGTTTTATCGACGATACTCACCTTGCTTTATGTTCGTTTACTTTATCGCAAGCAGGTTGCCATTGCGCAAGCTGTGAGAGCAAAAACACATGAGTTGGATAAAGCCAACGAGCGCTTGTTGGTGTTGACACAAGTAGATGGGTTAACGCAGGTCTCAAATCGTCGCTATTTTGATTTGCAGCTACAAAAGGAATGGCGTCGAGCTGTGCGTATTTCTAGCCCAATCAGTTTGTTGATCGTGGATATAGATTATTTCAAAGAGTATAACGATCGATATGGGCATGTTATGGGAGATGATTGCCTTCATCGGGTCGCACAGGCATTAAATGAACTGGCAAAACGCTCCTGTGATGTATTTGCACGTATCGGGGGAGAGGAGTTCGTATTTATTTTGCCAGATACAGAACGGATAGATCTGTTTTCTGAAAACTGTCTTGCAGCTGTTCAGGGGTTGAGGATTCGTCATGAAGGATCTGAGGTTTCTAAGTTTGTGTCAGTGAGTGTAGGGGGGGCTGTGATGCGCCCAGAGACGCATGAGAGTGAAGAGATATTGTTGAATCATGCTGACAGAGCGATGTATACGGCCAAAGAAGCTGGCCGTAATTGTGCACATGTAGTGGATTTGGTAAAGCCTAAACAGCCACAGCTTCCGATGAGTGTGGCTGATTAGTTTGCTGCTGGTTATGCATAAGCCAGGTGATGATTAATAAGTTACAGATAAACCAAATATCTTTAATAATAAATTGCCCTGTCCCCGTTAACAGAGTGTTTGCACTGAGCGCGCCTGGTGTTGTAAATAAAAAAGTTTGCGTGACGATGAATACGGCACCACACCCGAATACTGCAACTCTGAGTAAAAGTAAACTTTGCTGGGCAATTGCGAATGCCAAAAGTCCAGCAAAGAATAGGTCGTATACGCCAATTAAATTTGACGCCATTTGTAGCGAAAATACGTCATACATCCATGACATTAGAGGTGAATGAGTTAACAGTGTTTCGATGCCTTTGGCTTCAAACTCGAAGAATTTCATACTGCCTATCCATACCAGTACTAGCGCCACAGGGAAAAAATTAAGCCATTGGTGCTGATACGCTGTAAATCTATCACGTAAAAACAGGTAAACCGCAACTGGCAAAAGTGCAAAGTATTTAATGATACCTTGTCCAGAGCCGATCACTGGAAATCCACCTAACGTATTTATCCAACGAGCGTCTCCTAATAAGGTGATTAAAAAGATCATTGCAAGGGTCGTGACACCGATCAGCGCCACTTTTTTTGATGCTGATTGCTGGTAAATCAATGACGCGCTAATGATGATGATCACTCCACCTAGCAGTTGTGCTGCAAGCATTTGTGACATGGCATTATCGAGAGCATAAAATTGCAATACGGTGTGTACATATCGATCATTGCCACCCAGCATCATGGATAACCCGAAAACAAAAAGGCTAAATGCCAATAATCCGGTCACCAAATTTATCAGTATTTTATGTTGCATTTGAACTTCCAATAAAAATAATTACTTCTATAGACCGCAAAGCTTAACTATATATTTCAAATCACATGATGTTGTTTCACGCATTAGATGGTTAATTATGCCTCCTTGCTCCAAAAGGTCTTTTTTATCTGAGGGTTACTGTGTTCAGTACACATTATTAGGCTGAATTGTAGGTGCCTTTGATTGTAAACTCGCGGAGGGGGAGCTGTGACTGCCGTGGTATACGTACGCTAACGATTTTGGCTTTTGGATAAGATGGCTTGGTATTCGCCGCTGTGCATGATTTTTTGCATGCCATCATTGAACACCTTGAGCAGCGCGATAGAATCCTCTTTGTTTTTTGGAAATAACAGGTGTAGCGTGCCGGTCATTAAAGGTGTCGTATGATAGCTGAGTTGATGTTTTTCCTGCGGATACTTTTGATCTAATAGGTACCTGGCAGGAAGTAAGCCCATCGGGAAGAGATCAATTCTTCCTTTGATGAGCATAGATAGGTTTTGTTCATCTCGGGTCATAACGTTGATATCTAGTGAGCCTGTTTTCGCCAATTGCCAAAATTCTTGAGTATAACTATAACCTCGCGTCGCACCTATGCGGTATTTATCTAATTCTTGTAAGGTTCGCCAAGGTGGCACAGGGTTACTTTTATTGTAAAAAAATACCGCAGTTTCCTCATATAATGCGGTACTACAAAAATAGTCTTGCTGCCTTTTTTCAGTGCAAAACCAGAAAGCGGACGCGTCATAGTTTATTTTTTCAGATTCTTTAAAGCTGCGTGCCCAGGGCATGAAGACAAATTTAACCTGAATATCTTTTTCGGCAAATGCTTTACGGATGATCTGCGGCACAAGCCCTTGCTCTATCAGGCTTTTCCCCGAGTAAGGTGGGTATTCACCAATGGTAATTGTCAAGGTCTGTGCCCGAACAGAGTGACTGCCCATAAAATAAGTCAGGGTTGAGATCACAAGTGCAAACAGTAAATAGTTGAATGGCTGCATAGGCGAAAAGTTATGTCTCGGTGTTAGTGGATGAGAGTGCTTTTATTAGCTCTTGTTGCGTAAATGGCTTGGTTAAATACCCATCAGCGCCAAGCTCAAGACATTTTTGTTGGGTCGCTTCATAAGCATCGGCTGAGAGCATAATAATGCGAGTCGACTCAGACATTGACATGGTAGTAAGTAAGGCCAGCACCTCGTAACCATTCATTTTGGGCATGTTGATATCTAGCAAGATCAAGTCAAAAGGAGGCGAGCTATTGATCACTTGTAGTGCTTCATAGCCGTCGGATGCTTGTTCTATTGTGTTGCAAAAAGTATTGAGCATTTTATTGGTGATCACTAAATTCAGTGCATTATCATCCACCACTAAAACGCGATCGATTGTGGGGATGCTCAGCTTTGGCGCTACAGATTCAGGCTCTTCACTTTGCGGCTTTATTTCATCTGCAGGCATAGAAATAGATACTTGTGTACCGACCCCAAGCTCTGATTCGAACTTAAGTTGGTAGTCGAGTAATTCACACAGTTGTGAAACGACCTCTAGTCCTAATCCGCTGCCGCTGACCATGCCCTCGTAAGAATTATCTTCTTGCGTATAAGCTTGAAAAATCGCATCGACATCTTTAATACCTACCCCAGTATCGATGACAGAGAGGGTGCATGTTTGGTTTTGCAATAATGCTTCAACGGTCACTGACCCTGCTTTTGTATATTTGATGGCATTACTGACTAAGTTACTAAGCACTTGCGTCAGTCGTACTTTATCGGTTTTCACATAGACGTGTCTAATATTGTGAGTATCGACATTGAGGTCGAGCCCTTTTTCTGTGGCTGCAGCATCATACAGCTCGTGAATATGGCTGAACACATTGTCTAAAGCAACTTTTTCGATGCTGGTGGAGAGCTTTTCAGCATCGAGTTTTGCTAGAGTGAGAATGTCGTTGAGCAATGATTGAAGCTGCTCGCCACAGCTCAGTATTGTACTGATATCTTGTGCTATTTTTTCATTGCTAACCGCATTTTTTAGGGTACCAGCAATGCCGAGGATACCGAATAGTGGGGTGCGGATTTCATGGGACATCCGAGCAAAAAATTGCTCTCTGGCCTCGAGCGCTTCTATGGCACGCCGCTCACTTTCTTTGAATTCAGTGATATCAATATGTGAACCTATCATTCTCTCAGGGTGGCCATCATCATTTCTTAGGATCAGTCCTTTGCAACGTATCCAGATTGTTTTGCCCGTTGCATGGGTATAGCGTACAACTTGGTCATAGGGGTGGCTTGGATCAGCTTTATGCTTTTCGAAGTTATCAAGGGCCAGCTTAAGGTCGTCTTGATTGATGATCTTATGCCACTCGCTGACTTCGTGCTTTTTATTATTTGGGTCGTATCCTAGTGTTTGCCATAACTTTGGACTCATCCATTCTTGCTCTGGGTTATCAAGGTCCCAGTACCATAGACCATCTAAAGATGATTCGATCACAAAGTCGAATATCTCGGGATGCTCTTTTAGCTTCGCGTACAGTTCCAGCTCCAGTCTGTGCACAAAGTGTCCTCCAAAATTAAGCTGATAGCACTCTTAGTATAGTCATTACAAATGTGAGTGCAGGTTTTATGTACAGCCCAGAGGCCAACTTAATTGAATTTTGCACGGACATCACCTATTGCAAGGATAATTGCGTAAAAATGACACATAAACTTCATTTTTCTCTTGTACAGTTTAATCAATTAAAGTATGCTGACTGACTTGCTTATGAAACTCACAAATATAAGCAGTAATATGTCTTACCTTGATCCAGTCAGTCATAGTTTTAAAGTTAGCGCCTTAATGCGTCTGTCTTGAAATTATCAATTGTACGACCATGTCAGAATCATGGTTATAAATGTTGCCACCGAGTGTGGGCACTATTCAGCAGACCTTAATAAGGCATCATGTAAATAAATCTCTTTGTGCATTGTGCACGTAGAGATATTAATATTAAAAAATGAGCGTTTTATTATGTCTTACTTATACCAAGGACAGCAGGTGGCGATTACGTTACCGGTCCAATCAATTTCGATGCATAAATGCCGTATGGCAGTAAAGCATCAATCAGGCCTAAGTTACATCGACTTTGCCAACACTGCCGATGCAAAAGGCTTTTTAAACTGGCTGGGTAAAGCAAACTAACCCAGCTAAACCTTACATTGCGCTTTTGCCGTTAACCCATTCAATGCACTTCGTAAAGCATGTTCTGGCATAAAGCCAATGTGGTAGGTCACTAATACTCCCTCGCTATCTAAAATAAACAATTGTGGTGCGCTTTTTACGGTCAATGACTGCGCCAATTTATTAGGCAAGGTAGTGATGGGAAAGTGACTTTGATAGCGTTTCATTGCCCTTTTTAGAGTATGTCTGTCGCCCCCTGTTGCCATCATCATTACGGCCAGTTTATGGCAATTTTTTGGCTGTTGTTCAACGAGATGAGAGAGCAATTTATATTGCTTTTTACACCAGTTGCAATCCGGTTGTACAAGCATGATGGCAAGCACTTGACCTTGGTAGACTGATAAGTTGCTAGGTGCATTTTGTGTGATTGGGGTCAGGTTTAACTGGTAAAAAGGGCTTATGGCCGCAGCGCCAAAAGGCGCTGCAAGCAAAAGCCAAAGTATTGAGGCTGGTTTAAAAGTCATAGTCAAAGCCAAGGTATGCTTGTCTGCCTCTAAGCGGTGCATAAATATAGGTGACGTCATATCCACCTTCGCTGTCAAACAACAGTGGAGACGCTTCATCTGCTGCCTGATTGTAATCTAGCGCATTATTCATACCTGCATATAGCTTAATATCATTTGTCAGTGCATAAGTGACTTTAAAATCTAGCAATCCATAACTAGAGACGGCCGTGGCTTTAGGTTGTTGTGCCTGGATATCATTGAAACCCTCATAGCCATAATCACTCAAGTCTCGGCTGGGCACAAATAGGTAATTGGCAGTGACGGTCCACGCGGCGTGCACAAACTCTAGATTGATACTGGCGCGCTTTTCGATAGGTGCTATGCCAAAGGAAGACTTAAATTCATCATTGTATCTGTAAGTCTCAATACTGGCACCAAGCTGAAGTTGCTCTAATAGTTGATAGCTCAATGCGAGATCCCAAGCCCACACATCAGCCTGTTCAGATAATTGGCCTAGTACAGGGGTACCTGTTTCGTTGTGAGACAGCGTGGCTAGATTATCGACTTGCGTATAGGCCAGTGACAATGTTGCATTGAGTTTGTCTGCACTACGGTTCAGTGAATAGTTGTATCCGACAGAGCGTTCGACATCATGCACATCGACTAAGTAACCTTTTTCCGCATCTAATATCCCATGATCGCTTTCGAAAAAAGACAGTGGTGCTCGGTAGCCTTGCCCTATAGATAGCCGTGATGTCCAGTTGTCGTGGTGAAACCAGCGCATGTCAAAGCGAGGAGACACCAAGGTTTCATCTATTTCGTTATCAGTTACTCGATTGGCGATAAAGTTTGCGGTGATGCGGTCTAAGCGTACTGCCAGGGCCAGTTCAAAATCAATGGACGGCGTATAGGTTTCCTGAATATACAAACCTGATACGGAGTAATCAAAGCTGTCAGACATATAGAGTGGATTGTCGGCTAATGCTGCGCTGTGACTGCGCATTTGCTCATCACGATGATCGGCACCCAGCGTGATAAGGTGTTGGTCATTCAGTGCATAATAGAGTTTGGCACTGATAAATTGCATGTCATCTTGCGCAAAGTAGTCAATGCTTTCATAAAAAGAGTCTTGAATATGCTCAACATTGGCGTAGCTGATATCGACAGTGAGCTTATCATTCATACTGTGAAGCAGTGACACTAACCACTCTTCTCTTTGTGTGTCGACCCACTCTGCCGTTTCCCAAGGGTGGCCGACATAACGACCATCGACTTGGTTATCGACAAACAAACGCTCAGCTTCCCCTTGATTGACACTGGCCAACGTCTCGGCTATTGAGCTTGTGGTATCGCCAAGTACTGGACCGCCAAACACTTCAGAGTCACTGCGTCCATAGCGTGCTTTGATAGTTGTATCGAGTGATAAATCATGGGTGAGCGTAATGGCAATGGAGTGGTTGTCTAAAAGTGGAGATTCACTGACGCCATTGTAGTCACCGTCAAATTGGTCACGACTGTCTTGTTGCGCAATGGCACTGATGCTGCTGCGCTCATCTTCACTGATGCCCATAGCAACTATGGATACTTTTCTATACCCATGGTTGCCGACTGCCATGTCTAGCTCAGCGGCATTTTTAGTTGGCTTTTGGGAGACTAAATTAACTGTTCCGCCAATGGCTTCGGGCGCGGTCAAGGACGCACCTGCACCGCGCGCAATTTCGATGGTGCCAATGCCCGAGGTTGCGATGCTATCCATGCCATAAAACCCAGATAACATGGTGTGCATGGGCACGCCATCGATCAATACATTGGTGTGTTCTCCTTTCATGCCATTGATCATGATGCGTTTTGCGCCACACATTGAGCATTCGTTGGAGACACGAATTCCGAGTGCCTTATCTATCGCCTCCGTTAAATTAGCCGCCTGCATATTTTTTAATTGCTCGGCATCTATCAGCTCTGTTCTGGCAATGCTGTCTTTTAAAATTCCACGTGCTTGCAATCGAGATTGCACACCCTGAATTTCAATATGCTCAATTGCTGTTTTATCTGAAGTTGAAGTATTTGCGAATACGCCCGCAGTGCTAAAAAGCAGACTAGTTATTAATGAAGGAGTTAGGTAATTCACGATGTCTATTTACATGATAATGATTATCATTAATGTTAAGTGTTTATGTACCTCATGTGCAAGTAATAATTTATTTTTTATCCGTGTAACCAGAAAGCGCTTGATAGGGTCTATTTGTCAGTAAAAACAAATAAAAGCTAACTTTTTACTGGGCTGAAATTGGCGCAGGTCTCAATTAGGCCCTAAATTTACTAAGCGGAAGTGACAAAAAGGTGAATAAATGAACTTTTTAGCGGGATTAACGATACGACAGCGACTTTCTGTCGGGTACGGCGCTATTTTGTGTTTGATGATCATATTAACAGGGATAGGTATTAAAGACGTTAACTTTATTGATGACACCTTAGCTCAAATGACGGATGTCAATTCGGTAAAACAGCGATATGCCATTAACTTTAGAGGTAGTGTGCACGACACTGCAATCGCCATTCGAGATGTGGCTATTGCTCGTTCTGATAATGAACTGCGTCAGTTTGAACGTGAAATCGCTGAATTAGAGCGTTTTTACGTTGATGCGGAAAACAGCATGGCACAAATGAAATCCAAAGGGGTGCCGTTTAATGATAATGAAAGACGCATTTTAAAAAGTATTGAAGGCATCAAAGTCACCACGCGGCCTTTGGTAGCAACGATTATTGAGAAAAAGCGGGCTGGTGAAAACGTCGATGAGGCGGTGCTTGAGCAAGCGCGACCAGCTTTTATGACTTGGCTGGCGCGGATCAATGAATTTATCGATTACCAAGAAGAAGCAAACCAAATTGCCACACCTGAGGCGCGTGCGGTCGCCGGTGGGTTTGGCCAGTTTATGGTGGGGGCGACGTTATTGGCCATTGCGGTGAGTGTATTTATAGGGCTGATGATTGCGAAGAGTATTCGTGAAGCGCTGGGCGGAGAGGTACGCCAAGCTGAAAAGGCTTTATCAGCCATTTCACAAGGGGATCTTACCCAGAGTATGTCTACCGACTACCCCAATAGCATGTTGTCTAAATTATTTGATATGAAATTACAGCTAACAGAGATTGTCTCCAAGATAGTGGGTGGTTCGGCTGACTTAGCAGAGCAAGCGAAGGTGGTGTCATCAGGCTCAGATGATATTTATGCCGCAGCACAGCAACAGGCTTCTTTAACACAGCAGACTGTGGTGCGATTGGATCACTTACGTAGCAGTATTGATCATGTTAGTGAACTGACAGCCAGAACCGAGGAAAACTCAGAGTCCACGGTTGAGTTTGCAGATAAAGGCCGTGATGCCATTGCTGCAAGCGCTGCGGAAATTGTCCGTATTGCAGAGACTGTTAATGGGACGGTTGCGCAGATCAAGAGATTGGAAGCCAATACGGAGCAAATTGGCGGGATTGCCAATGTGATCAGCGGTATCTCAGAGCAAACTAACTTATTGGCATTGAATGCAGCCATAGAAGCGGCACGAGCTGGTGAATCTGGGCGTGGTTTTGCGGTGGTGGCGGATGAGGTGAGGCAGCTTGCGAAGCGCACCGGTGAAGCGACTGCGCAAATAGAAGCCATGATTGGTGAAATTCAAAAAGAAACTTCGGCTTCTGTAGAGGCAATGGAGCAAACTCAGCCTCAAGTAGAAAATGGCAAAGCGCTTATCCAAGAAGCAACAGAACTGCTGCAAAGCATTGATGCTCAAGCGAGTGATTCGCTACAGCGGGTGAGAGAGGTGGTGCAAGCCAGTGCCGATCAAGTGGGGGCAATCTCTGAAGTGTCTGAGGCGATGAACTCGATTGCGTCGATGTCAGATAACGCAATTGAAGTCACAGAAACCAATCGAGATGCGACGCAAAAGTTAGATGCATTATCTGCCGGGATGCGCAGCGCTATTAGCTTTTTTAAAGTGCGTTAGCATCAACATGGTTCATCGATAGGGTAAGGGGTTGCTGTACTTATCTTTCATAATTGTATAGAGCGTGGAGAAGCAAACGACGATGTTTCAACTCGTATATATCAGTAAGGCAAAAAATCGACTAAGTGAGCCTGACTTGCTCAAAATGATGGCAAGCTTTAGATCGCGAAATACCACGAATGGGATCACTGGGCTACTTTTATATGATGGCAAAGGTACGTTTATCCAACTGCTTGAAGGTGAGCTAAATGCGGTTCAGGATTTATATTCATGCATTTGTAAAGACCCCCGTCATGAAAGGATCAATAAGTTGCATGAGCAAACGGTAGAAAAGCGACTGTTTGCACAGTGGCAAATGGGATTTAAGCGATTAGACACATGCGACATTGTGGAGCATGAGGGATTATCTGAGTTTTTAAACCAAGAAAACGGTTTTGACTATTTAAAGCAGAACCCTGAGTTTTCAATTCAGCTTTTACACTATTTTAGACAGTGCTGAGAAGCTTGAAACTGCATAACTAAACTAAAAGGTGTTGATTATGAATCAACTGAAGATTGCACACCGAATCTATTTAATGAGTGGTATTCAGCTCGCGATGCTGCTGTTGGTCAGTACCATCGCTTTGGTGCAAATGGCCAAAATAGGATACGAGCTGATTGATATTGCGGAAGAAGATATTCCACTTAATAACTTTCTTACTCAAATTACAGAGCATCAATTGGAGCAGGCCATTCTACTGGAACGCATGCTTTTGTATAAATCACTGGCTGATAGTGGCCACACCGAATATAACGATAAAGTGCGTCAGCTTGAGCAAAAGCTCATCACATCCGTGGATAAAGTAGGTAAAGAAATTAAAGATACTCGGGCCTTTGCGACAGAAGCCATTACCTTAGCGCATTCTCAAGAAGCGGCTAAAAAGTTTAAGCAGGTGCAACAAGAGTTGGATGTGGTAAGCAAGCATTATGCAAAAGCCAGTCTTGATATAAATGCGCTTTTGGGGCAATTATCGCAAAAACCATTGATTGAGTTGATGTCGCAAGTGAAGCTCATTGAGCAGGAAGAAGATCAATTAAAAGACGAGTTAATTGCCCTCCTTGCTGATGTTCAAGTGTTTACCCAAAAAGCAACGCGCCAAGCAGAGCATGATGAAATTTTAGCGATTAAGCTTATCTCCGTGACTGCGATTGTCGCTGTGGTGATTGCTATCATCGTCGCGATATTTATTGGCCGTTCTATCACGCAGCCTATTGAAGCATTGATTGTCAGGCTTAAGTCGATAGCCAGTGGTGATGGCGATTTAACTGTGATGTTGGATGAGTCCGCGAAAGATGAAACGGGCACTATGGCAAAAGAGTTCAATAAATTTGTTTCTGGGCTGCGTGCCACCATTCAAAGCACCAATGACGTGGTAAGAAGCCTAGGCAGCTCCTCAGAATTGGCCATGAATGTGATGCGTCAAACAGAGCAAAGTGTGACAGAGCAAAAGAATCAAACAGAGATGGTGGCCGCGGCTGTGTATGAAATGACCACCACGACTCAGGACATGTCAAAAAGTACAGCGCACGCGGCGGAAGCCACGGCAAAGGTGCGCGAAAAAGTGAATTCAGGAAAAAGCATCGCAACGCAAACTAATCAAATCATCGAAAACTTAGTCTCAGAGCTTAATCTTGCGTCAGATGAAATAGGTGAGTTGGTGGAAGAAACCAATAATATCAGCTCGGTGTTGGAAGCGATTCAAAGTATTTCTGAGCAAACGAACTTGTTGGCGCTCAATGCCGCCATTGAAGCGGCAAGGGCCGGTGAGAGTGGGCGAGGGTTCGCAGTGGTTGCCGATGAAGTGCGTACGCTTGCCACGCGCACTCAGTCATCGACAGCAGATATTCAAGACTTGTTAGATCGCTTAAAAACGGAAGCCAATAAAGTGGTGAGCAGTATGGAAAAAGGAAAAACCAGTGCCCATAACTGCTATGAAAAAAGTGAGCAGACGCAGCAAATGCTGGATGAGGCCTCTGAATCGATTGAGCAAATTAATGACTTAAATGCACAAATCGCCACAGCAACAGAAGAGCAGTCTATGGTTGCGGTAGATATAGATAAAAACATAAATAATATTAATGATTTGGCAAAAGAGACAGCTCAAGGGGCGAGTGAAACGGCCGATGCTAATCACAATATTGCCAAACGCATTATTGATTTACACACTAACTTTAACCGTTTTGTGACCTAATAACTTAGCCAATTTATCGAGTTGTCATTTTATGTTCACTAACTGCTTTTTATAGTGATAAAACGCAGCGCAGGAGCAAATAAAATGAAAGACAGCAAAACGGGACATATTTTATTGGTGTGTATCATTTGCTTGATACTTGATCAAGGCACTAAGTGGTGGGCCAGCGATAGTTTAGTGGCATGGCAAATGACCAGCTATTTAGGGGATATGGTTCGCATTGGGTATACCGAAAATCTAGGGGTATTTTTATCGTTGGGCGCGGAGTTATCACCCACTCAACGATTGGTTTTATTTGTCGGGGTGATAGGTTTATTACTACTGGCGTTGCTCGGCTATATGCTTAAAAGCCATGACCTATCAAAACTACAACTGACAGCATTGGCGCTGATATTTGCCGGTGGCTTGGGTAATTTACTCGATCGCATTTTCAATCAAGGCGCAGTGATTGATTTTATCAACCTTGGGATCGGCACAGTGCGTACCGGTGTGTTTAATGTCGCTGATATCGTTATTTTGTTGGGGGCTATGATGATCATTGCATGTACGCCTTTTCAGTTGGAACAGCATAAATAGAGTGCATAAAGCCTGAGGGCGAGTATGTCGTAAATATCCAATTTTACGGTGTTCAATAGGCGTAAGCTCCTACATATCGAATAAACAGGAGCATTTTATGATATCTCAAACTGAACTTTTCACACATTACTCATTTATACCATCTGCATTGGCGACTCTGGGGGAGTCAGCAGAGCAGATTATTCCTGATGCTACAGTGCATTTAATTCGCCTTTATGTATCGAAAATTAATGGCTGCCAGTATTGTCAGAGCATGCACGCAGAAGCTTTGAAAAATGGTGTTACAAGAGACATGTTCGATCAAATGAATAGAGCGCTAACAGGATCAGAGTTGTCGTTACTTAGCCCTTTTGATCAGGCTGCTTTGCAACTTGCCAGCGCGGTGACTAAGTCCTTGCCATTTGAGATGGAGGCTAAGTCGCAGCAACCATTAACACAAGTACAGCAATTGGCTGTGATAGGGCTGGCGTTACAGATCAATAACTGGAACCGTATTGCAATCGGGTTTAATTTTTAACTTGTAAGGAAAGCTGCGAGAGCTCCGAAATACGGTTGGTGTGTGTTTGTGTGACGTTTAATAGCTTTGTCTGTTGCCAAGCGTCGTCACAAAGGTCTCGATAATATAGCTCTGCGTGCCCTGTACGCCAATGGGGATTTAGTAGGATATCCAGTTTCATATAGTGACAAGCGGCGTTTTGGTGATGTGAACCTGCGTGAGTATGCTGGCCTAAGAGGTTGACGGCAATATGTTTGATTCCAGATGTATATTGATAATGAAATTCGCCATTGAGATGAAACATAAGTGCGGTTTCGCTGCACGGAGTAGGAAACATTTTTGCCCGCCCTGATAGAGTTTTGTCAGGTGTATAAACCAGCAGTGATACTTGGCACTGGGGCTCATGCGTTTTGTGGCCAATTAAGTAGTTAATTAGAAATAATCCGTTGATACCACATTGTGTCATTTTCATACCTGTGTTGGCCGCGAGAAAGATCAAGCACACTACTGTGCATTTTGCAGTCGTGTGCTTTTAATCTAGAGTGCATTGTGATGTTACGCCATTACAGTGCATTACAGAATTGAACTTTGTATGTAATTACTTACTTATGATGAATAGAACACGATGAAAGCTGCTGGTGCTGCAAAGCCAGCCAAGACTAACAGGCCTCTTGGACCTAAAACGCCGCGCTTTCCTTTGACCATGAACAGTGCCGATAGGGCTAAATAAATTAGCAAGATGGCATAAAAATCAGAAAACCACATCCATGCTGCTCGTGCTTCATTGAGATGGAGGAAGTTCAGGTGTCGCAGCAAAAATCGTGGTTTTACTTGTTCAATTAACACTTCATTTTGTTGGGGGTACACGTAGAGCGTGGTGTCTTTTTCTAAAAATAGCTTGTAAGTTACTTGGTCTTGCCAAAAACGTGCTTTTACTTTGTCTTCTAAGCGCAGTGCTGTTAGCAGTGTTGATTCAAATTCATCGGTCTCTATGTCAACTCCAGAGAGCGGAATGGATTGGCTGATACGGGTGACCTGATAGTTAGAGTTAAACTGATGAATATGATTCAGCGCTACCCCTGAAATAGCAAACACCAAAGTCATACCTATACAAAAATAGCCGATGTCACGATGCAGGCTGCGATTGAGTTTAAACCATGACATGGCGTTATTTAATCTTCAATGGTGACAGCAATGGGTGTAAAGAGGTGCAGCACTTGGGGTGTGTCAACGGGATCAAGGTTTTGTGCTTTGCGCCTTTGATTAGTTTGCTCTAGGGTGAGGGGATGTACTTTCAAAGTCCCCGTGGCAAACGCTGTTTTCCCTTGTGCTGTCATAGGAAAAACCATATCGCCATCACGTACTTTGACACGTAAAGTTTGAAATTTTTTGTCACTGGCCAATTGCATCCAACAACCACGTTTTTGGCATACACGTGTCACAGTTCCCTTAATCGTTGCAGACTCTGTTGTATATCTCTGCGCGTTACTTAACAGCGTGGAAATGGGAGTTATCTTGCTCATATCCGCGCCGCCATTATATGTTTTAGCAAGCGCTGCTTGGCTAAACATCAGTGTACCGATCATCATTATTGGCGCCAGAACCGCTTTCATATCTTTTCCTTAATTTGAATGTATTTGCTAGAACAATACGTTACGACAAAATTGACGGCGTTGGAATATTGCTCACGCTATTTTCCTAGGTAAATAGTACCGATTTATTTATAACTTTTAGTTATTTGTTTATTGCTTTAAGCGCTTAGTTTAATTATTCTAGCGGCGCATTTCAAATGCGATTCATTATTATTATCATTTAAGGTGTATAAGGACATGAAATTTACACGCTCGGCGCTTTCTTTGGGTTTACTGTGTGCGTTAGGTACTGCAAAGGTGTTTGCAAACGCCGCGAAGCCCAGCAATATTGAAGATGTAATAGAAGTCCACGGACATAAATTGTCAGTGATTAACAAAGATGCTGCAGGATCTGTGACGGTTTTGGACAGCGAAGCTATGGCGCGCCGTCAACAAGCGGAGCTGACGCAAATACTGCGTGAGATCCCCGGAGTTGAGTTAACTGGTAGCGCTGCGCCTTTGGCGGCTCAGCCTAGTATCCGTGGCCTCTATGGTGAACGGATCCATGTTTCTGTGGACAATGTTAAGCGAAAAATGGAATCTGATGGTGGCAGTAACCTCACCTCAATCAACAGTTTAGGTGTTGATCCAAGTCAGTTAAAGCAGGTGCAAGTGTTGCGTGGGGCTGACTCGCTTACGGTTGGCTCGGGTGCCATTGGCGGAAGTATTCGTTTAACGACCAAAGATGCCAGTGATTATTTAAATGGCGCTTATGGTTTTGGCTCCCACGTCACTGCGACGCATCAAAGCAATGGCGATAGCACGCAACTAACGGGCTCCTTGTTTACGCTGTCAGAAGACATGGATACGGTGTTACACCTTAGCACCGTTCGTTTTTCTGATGTTGATGTTGTCGGGAGTACAGGACTGGGCAGTGAAGAAGAGCCAATCGCGGATGCTGCAAAACTAGATAAAATAAAAAATGACTCAGAGCGACAAAATATCGCGTTAAAAAATACGTGGTTTATTGATAAAGCGCATAGTGTGCAGAGTAAGATTGACTGGTCAAAAACGCGCTCCAATGATCAGCCATATAACTTAAGTACACGTTTAGGCTTGATGTATCCGACCTTATCAAAAAACTTCAGCAATGATTATTTAGAAATCGCCTCGACTTATGTCTATCAGCCAAACAATCCGTATATCGATTTTGATGCGCAACTGGTGTATTCAGATAAGTCGTATGATGACTATACCCTAGGCTATATTGTGCGCCGAGGGCAGCAGATAGACTACTCAGGCAGTAAATTTGGTAATACCAAACGCTATGGTGTCCGATTGGCTAACCTTTTTGATTTAAGCACATCATTTGACCATCAGGTTGCCCTTGAATTTAACTATGACGTTGAGCAGTTTGAACAGTCTGAGTTCGATGAAAATCAGGTGAGAACCTCTGAATATGGTGAAAGTGATGCGCACAATATTTCGTTATCGGTCATCGACCAAGTGTCGCTTGTAGACGATGATATCTTGATCACAGCGGGTCTTCGTTATGATGGCTACAAGCGCAGTAGCGATGTGTATACCCAATATGATGATCACGATGATGACGCACTATCCAGTGAACTGGGCGTGACGTTAAAAGTCACCGACTACTTTAATTTTTATCTTAAATACGCTGAAGCATTTCGTGCTCCCAGTGTTCAAGAGCTTTATAAAAAGCGTGAATGGCGTTGCCATATTGGTGGTAAATTCTGCTACAACGAGCCTCAGCCAGATTTAAAGCCGGAGGAGTCTGAAAACCTAGAAGGCGGATTTGGCATCTTTTTAGACACGCTCAACTGGGGCGATAAATTTGAACTAAAGGCCCTTTATTTTGATAACAATATCAAAAATTTTATCGATAATGTGCCGTTTATGTATTATCTGGATGCCCAAGGAGTAAAGCAGCCTGGCGCACCTGGACCTAAGCCTGCCAATGGCGTGCCTGTCGCAACCCATAGGGATTATAGTGCTAAAAATATCGGTAAATTGGTGAGTCGCGGCTGGGAAGTTGAGATGCATTATGAATTGGGTAAATTCAGCGCTTATCTTGGATACTCTGCCATTGATATGAATGCTTATGGTGTGCCTAACTTCTTTTTGGGGACCATTGAAACCGATAAGCAGCCCTACTCTGAGGCCCCAGCCGATAAGCTCAATCTAAATCTACAATACACAGTGTTGGAAAATGTGGATATTGGCGCACAGATGCTGGCATATCGTGCTCAAACTCGCTTAACAGAAGACTATCTAGAGCGAGGCTATGGAACAGGGTCATATCAAGTTTACAATTTGACGGCTAAATATCAGGGCAGCGGCAGTTTATCTGATTTAGTTATTCGCGCGGGCATTGATAATGTGTCGGATGAGCGCTATGTGAGAGCGCCTGCCGGAGAAGCGAATGATCCAAGTGAGCTTGGTAGGAATTATAAATTAACGCTCAGTTATACTTTTTAGATGAATAGCAGGCTTACTTTAGGTAAGCCTGCTCTGACTGTGTTAGTTTGCGCTCGCAGGAGGGTGAGAAGGGCGAGTGAGCACATAAGCCAGTACTGCAATTTCAATCACCGCGACTAACACCAGCACATACCAAGGGGCGGCACTAAAACACAAAATAATGTATCCAATTAACATGCCTATCCCCGCGCCCCACTTTCCTTTTGGGGGAACCACTTGATACGCTCTCCAAGCAACTAGCGACGGGCCAAATTTAGGGTGAGTAAGCAGCCAGTGTTCGAATTTGGGTGAAGAGCGAGAGAAGCACGCCAGTGCCAGAATAAAAAAAATGGTGGTGGGCATCACGGGCAGTGCCATACCAATAAAACCAAGGCCGACAAAAATGATCCCAGCAGCATGAAGCCAGAAACAGCGATTAAAAAGCTTTTTCATAATGAGCTGTTTCTCCTTTTTGCAAGTGTCGCTTAATTCGCTACTACGCAAGTTTGATTGGTAATTACATGTCAGTGCACAGGCGGTATTTTAACAGCAGATGCTTTTCCATTATAGACGAAAAATGCAGTTAATTATGCAAAAGAAGGGGAGAATTTGTCTGGAGAGACCATGAAAATAGTGTGTATTTTCATGGTCTTTGAGATGGGTTTAGAAGTAATAACCGATGTTAATATTGAAACGTCGCTCTACGTCATCACTTTGACCTGATAGCGTACCACCAACAAAAGGTTGGTTCTTTGCGTGCACTAAATCAATATATGAAAAGATAGGGCCCGCAGTGACGGCTACACCGGTCACATTCATCCACGAATTGGCTGCATCATCAGACTTGTTATAAATGGTGCCAAAATCGTTATACAGTTGTAGATGGGTGATTGGGCCATAGTTTACCGACAAGTTGTAAGCAATATTCGCACTGGTTGATGTGGCTTCCGTTGGCATCGTGTCGTACGTTGCATTGGCCGCGATGGCGATACGCTGGCTGGCATCGATATGATAGTCGTACTGGCTGTGCTGGAATTGCAGGTTCCAGTTGCCAATATTACTGTTGATGTGGAACGCCCATGCATGGTAATCACCGGCACTGTATTGACCATCGTGAAGACCACCTGATAGCGCAGAGACACCAATCGCAGTTGAACCAGCTGCATGTTCTACATGATACGCATAACGCGTTACAAAGGTGTTGTGCTCACCCAGTTTAGAAGCGGGCTCATCGTAAATGCCTTCGTCATCGGCGCGAACACCGACGATGTCGATGGAATATCTGTCTTTGCGGTCTTCAACATAACCGTCGATACCACCGAGCTCATCATTTTTGAAAAAGCCCAGATCTAGCTGCCAGTTATCTGCCACTTGTCTGCGCATCACCAAACCCATGTCGTAGTCGTCTTCCAGACCAAGATAATAATTTGGACTCATGAAAAAGCTGTGTGAGTTATATGGGTCATTGCCAAAAGGCACTTGCGTTAAACCTAACTGTGCTTGCCATTGTGGTGTGACGTCGTAATCAAGGTAGGCGTATTTAACCGCAGTCATATAGTCAAAAAAGCGGATTTCCGCATTTAAGCCGATATCAGCCACTTCACCAGAGAAGTTAAAACGAAATACGTCAAAGTCTAAGTCACCACCTCGGTTTTTAGTATCTTCATCGTATGAATTTGTTGAGTAATTTACACGTATTGCCCCACCCACTTTAATGCCTGACTCAGGGCTGTCTGCCTCAACAGTATCAGCGGATTGTTTAGCTTCTAATTGTTGAATTTTTTGCTCTAATTTTTCGAGCTGTTGTTTCAATTCACTAAGCTCATTATCGGCTGAAAATGCATGTGGTGCAGCGACTAAAAGCGCGCCACTTAAGGCCAAAGCCTGTCCAGTACTTCTTGACATTGATTAGAATATCCAAGGGGTGAAAATTAACAAAGGCGCAAGACTAGCGCACAATATTTATGTGTGCAAATTGGGGAAAATTGCAATTTTTTATGGTTTGTAATTGGTTTGTATCGCTCTGGTGAAAAGGAATGAGGTTTGTCAGAAGAGTGCTTAAATTTTGTTATTCAAAAGTCAGTGTTAACTTGGGAGGGATTACATTATTGTGTTTTATAATCAGTGACTTATTGTTTTCACTGTAAATGGATGGTCAACAGTGACTGAGGCATACTTTTTTCTATAAAAAAATTCTACTTTTATTACTTTTTTCGGCCAAATGTCATGATTTGGCCATTTTCAAAGAAGTGAGTCAGAAGTAGTAGCCAAAATTAAGATTAAAGCGCCTTTGCGTATCATCGCTGTCGCCTGCGATTGAGCCGCCAACAAAGGGCTGGTTCTTCGCATTAACAAAGTCCAGGTACGAGAAAAACGCCCCCGCTGACATGGAGACGCCGGTCACGTTCATCCACGTGTCGTTACTGTTATCAGATTTATCGTAAATGATGCCAAAATCATTATAAAATTGCAGCGCATTGATGGGCCCTAATTTGACCTTCATGTTGTAGGCTACGTTAAAGTTAGACATGGTTGCTTCTGCCGCGATGGAGTCATAAAAAGCATACGCGCCGACGGCGATTCTATCTATGCCCGCGATATCATAGTCATATTCACCATGCTGGAGTTGTACATTCCATTTGCCAATATTGGCGTTCAAATGCACAGCCCATGCTTGGTATTCACCTGCTTTTTCAATGCCATTGTGTAGATCGCCCATTAAACCGGAGACGCCAAGCTCGGTTGTACCGCCCTTGTGCTTGAAGTGATAACCGTAGCGGCCAGAGAAAGTATTGTATTCACCTAGTGGTTGAGTCGGGTCATCATAAATGCCTTCTGCTTGAGGGCGGGCACCAACGATGTCATATGAGTAGCGATCACTGCGTGATTCAACGTAACCGTCAACACCGCCCAATTCATCATTTTTGAAAAAGCCCAAATCGAGCTGCCAATTGTCTGCTAGTTTGCGTTTAAACAGGATGCCCATATCATGGTCGTCTTCTAACCCGACATAATAGGTGGTACCAAAAAACCAGCTGTGTGAATTATAAGGCCAATTGCCAAACGGCACTTTGGTCATGCCGACTTGCGCTTGCCAGTCTTTGGCAAAATCGTAATATAAGT
This sequence comes from Pseudoalteromonas luteoviolacea CPMOR-1, assembly GCF_001625685.1. GTDB lineage: Bacteria > Pseudomonadota > Gammaproteobacteria > Enterobacterales > Alteromonadaceae > Pseudoalteromonas > Pseudoalteromonas luteoviolacea_K. The sequence continues at coordinate 22,769 of NZ_AUYC01000001.1, forward strand.
ATGCATACTTTACCGCGGTCATATAATCAAAGTAACGCCACTCCGCATTTAAACCAAAGCCACCTATGTTGCCTGAAAAATTCAGCCTAAAAACATCGAGCTCAAAATCTCCACCGCGGTTTTTATTATCATCATCATAGGATGTGTGGCTGAACGTCGTTCTGACTGCCCCACCCACTTTTATACTGGGGGCAGGCTTGCTGGCTTTAGGTTTACGTTTTTGCTCAGCTTCTAGCTGTTCTATCTTCTTTTGTAATTTTAGGAGCTGTTGTTTTAACTCTGCAAGCTCAGAGTCACTTGCAATAGCGGGTACAGATAAGGTTAAAAACAAGAGCGTGGTACTCAGGTATTTACATTCGGTGAGCGACATAGGGGCATATCCTTAAAAGCAGGCACATCTGTCATATAGCGTAGCTGAGTATTTGTGCCTGTCCATCAATTCAATAGGATTGATGCCAGAAATTTTTTAATCTTTTTGTATAGTTGAAGATCTAGAACTATATTTTTTGAATGCCCACAGGAAGTTTCGCTATGACAATTTCACAAAAATTACGCCTTGCATTCATCGCCGCCATTGTGGTGCCATTATTGATCATCGCGGTCATTATCATTACTCAAACAAGACAGCTTGCGGTAGACAAATTTGTTGAAATGAGCAGTCGAGAAGCGCAACAAATTGATAATGGTATCAGTATGTTCTTTGAAGAGGTGGCAAAAAACGTGACCTATTTGGCGAACCATCCAGATGTGCTCCGAGGTCGTAGTCAGGTATCAATTTACAAAGACAACAGCACTGCTGAGCAAATGACGCCTGACGCTGGTACTGAGGTGGAGCAGCGCATGTTTGAGCTATACCAGCAATTTGGCACATCCCACCCTGGTATTTCTTACATTTACTTTGGTAACCCTGAAGGGGGGTATATTCAGTGGCCGAAAGGTCAGGTTAGCGCAAGGTATGATCCTCGCGGACGGCCTTGGTATACAACCGGGAAAGAAAAAAATGGTCAGACAGGCCTGACTGATGCTTATTACTGGGAGCCAGATGATACGGCGATCATCTCTACCGTTAAAGCCGTGCAATCAGGTGGGCAATTCATGGGTGTACAGGGCATGGATGTGTCGCTCAAAGGGCTGACAGATATCATCAAGAGCATTCGCTTAGGTGAAACGGGCTATTTAATGCTTGAAGAAGACAGTGGCACCATACTCGTCAACGCTAAGCACCCTGAATACACATTTAAGCACATTGATGAAGTTGAAAATGGGCTGTATACGGAGCTAAATCGTAGCCCTGATGGGCTGTTTGAAATCACCATCGATGGTGTAGATTTCTTTTCAAATATATACACCTCAAAGACTTTGGGCTGGAAATTTATCGCCTTTGTGGAGCAGCAAGAGGTGATGAGTAAAGCCAATCAAATGAAGCTCACCGTGTTAGTGATCAGCAGTGTTTTGGTGGCTATTTTTATTATTATGGCAACTTACATCGCTAATTTATTGTCTGGACCGATTGTCAATGTCAGTGACGGTCTGACCGCCATTTCTCAAGGTGGTGGCGATTTGACTCAACGTCTGGCGGTCACAACTAAGGATGAAACCGGTAAGCTGGCGGAAAGTTTTAATCAGTTCTTAAATTTAATCGCGCAGTTGGTACAACAAATAAATCACTGTGCGCAGCAGGTGAATCAGACTGCGTTGACCACTGCGAGTCAGGCTGACGAATTAACCGGTTCTACAAGTGCACAGCAGCAGTCATTGGAAATGGCGGCAACGGCCATCAATGAAATGGCGGCAACGGCTAATGAAGTCGCATCTAGTTGTGCCAATGCGGCAGAGCTTGCAACACAAACTCAGCATGCATCAGAGCTCGGTCAGACGGTGATCACCGAGACGGTAGACAGCGTGGCGGAGCTGTCTGGTGTCATCAACCGCGCGACGTCTGACATTACTAAGCTCGACAGTGAAAGTGAAAACATCATGTCAATTTTGAGTGTTATTCGCGGCATTGCTGAGCAAACCAATTTGCTGGCATTGAATGCTGCAATAGAGGCTGCTCGAGCTGGAGAACATGGCCGTGGTTTTGCAGTGGTGGCGGATGAAGTGCGTGCCTTATCACAACGCACGTCAGAGTCTACTGAAGAAATTGCATCTCAGCTAGATAAGCTACGTAAGATGACGGAGGGTGTTTCCACTGATATGACCAACAGCCTAGAAAGAACAGAGAAAACGGTAGAGCTCACGCATTCTGCGCAGAATCAGTTTATTGAAATTACCCAGTCAATTCAGAATATCAGTGACTTAAATACGCAAATTGCAACAGCTGCAGAGGAGCAGCAACATGTCGCTGAAGATATTAATCGCAATGTAGTTGAAATTAAAAATGCTGCAGACAGTGTCTCTGTGATTGCAAGCGACACCTGTGACAATGGAGACAAAATGACGGGCTTGTCGAAACAGCTGACCGAGTTGGTTGGCAAGTTTAAAGTTTAGCCAGAGAATACGCTAATATGCGGTTATTTTGTACTAAATTGTTGAAGATCATTCATAGTGTGTAAATCAGGTTTACTCTGTGCAGACGGCTCGGTAATGTAAGGACAGTTGAATCAAAATTAAAGGTGGAGCATGGAATTTTCCGACTCAGTAAAATTAGCAAGAACAGACACTGGACTTGAGTATTTTGATGTGAAGAGTCCTCTGTGTCAGGCAAAGATTTTTCTGCAAGGTGCGCAAATTACGGAGTTTATCCCAACGGGGAAAAGTGACCTTATGTGGGTGTCGGCGGACGAAGACTATCAGGAAGGTAAGTCGGTACGTGGTGGGATCCCGATATGTTGGCCGTGGTTTGGCGTGCATGAGAACGCTGATTGGCCCGCGCATGGCTTTGCGCGAAAAATTGTTTGGCGTGCAGAGCAGGTGACCGAAACACCAGATGAAGTGCGTATTTCACTGTCACTGCCTATGATGCAAGTTGACAAACAGTTTTGGCCACATGACTCTAAACTGGAAGTTGAGTTCATTTTGACTGAACAGTTAGAAGTGAGATTAACGAATACTAACTTGGGTGACGCACCTTTCTCACTGACACAAGCACTTCATACCTACTTTCCTACTTCAGATATTAAAAACACCACGGTTGATGGGTTGCAAGGTGCCAAGTACATCGAATTTGGTGAGGGACCATTTGATCAATCAGACAAAGTGAGTTTTGCGCGTGAAACAGATATGGTGTACACGCAGGCTGCACCACTTCAATGCATTCATACACCGGAAGGCATCATTGAGGTTGGACGCGAAAACTCAACATCGTGTGTGCTTTGGAATCCGTGGATAGAAAAATCAAAACGTTTGAGTAACTTCCAAAATGAAGAGTACTTGGGCATGCTGTGTTTAGAAGCGGCCAATGTGCTTGAAGATATCGCGACTGTCGCGCCTGGACAAAGCCATACATTAGCCACCACCATCCGCTGGCGTTAAGCTTTTCCTCCTACCTTGATTATCGTATCCTAACGTAAAATAACGTTAGGATACATCTATGCCTGTGCCATGCATTTTGATTGTTGACGATAATGTCGAAGTACGATTGAGCGCTGCTTATTTTTTAGAAGACCAAGGCTTTGAGGTGATCGAAGCGGACTCGCCACATTCAGCCAAGCAACTACTGAGTGTCAAATCTATCGATATCATTTTACTCGATATGAACTTTGCAAGAGACACTACTTCTGGACAGGAAGGTTTAGAGTTTTTAACTTGGTTACAAGGACAGCAAAGGGCGCCTGCTGTACTGTGTATTACAGGCTGGGGTAGTGTCAAATTGGCCGTTCAAGCACTGCAATTGGGTGCCAGTGATTTTATCGAAAAACCATGGCAAAACGCAGCATTACTCAAGGCAATTCAGCAGCAACTTACCTTACAGCAGAAACAACACAGTCAATTAAGTCATACCCTATGTCCGACAATTGAGCCCGCAGGTGAGTTTCGCTGGCAATCTGCTTCGATGCAGGCATTAGAGCGCCAGTTGTTGCGGCTCGCACACTCTGATGCTGCCATTTTGTTGTGCGGTGAAAGTGGAGTAGGTAAAAGCCACTTAGTCGCCTGGTTACATCGACACTCTGCACGAGCAACAGGCCCTTTGGTAAATGTAAATATGGGGGCCCTGTCTGAGTCATTATTTGAAAGTGAGCTTTTTGGTCATGTTAAAGGGGCATTTACGGATGCTAAGCAAAACCGAGTAGGACGCTTTACCATGGCTTCAGGCGGTACGCTTTTTATGGATGAAATAGCCACGCTCGCAATGCCGCTACAAGCAAAGTTGCTACGCGTCTTAGAAACAGGAGAATATGAAGTATTAGGTAGTAGTCAAACCATACGCAGTGATGTACGGCTAATTTGTGCGACCAATGCTGATCTGCCAGGGTGTGTTACACAGGGCACTTTTAGGCAAGATTTATTTTATCGTATAAATACCTTTTTGTTTGAACTGCCGCCTTTGCGTGAGCGTCAAGCTGATATTATCCCTTTAGCATCCTACTTATTGGCTAAGCATGCAACGCGTTATGGTATGGTGACCAAACCGATGGATGAAAAGGTTGTCCATGCGTTACAAACATACCCTTGGCCAGGTAATATTCGTGAGCTTAGTCATGTGATGGAGCGTGCATTACTGATGAGTGAAGGCAGTCAAATTGAGCTGCAAGATTGTCAGTTGCGACTGGCGAGGTCATCCATATCTGACGAAGCGATATCACAGACGTTACCGGCAGCGACGGGGACGCTTGCTGAGATGGAAAGGCGTATGATTATGGATGCAATGACGCAAGAGGGGGGCGTGATAAGCCAAGCTGCACAAAAATTGGGTCTCACTAAATCTTCTCTGTATCGTCGATTAGATAAATATGGTTTAAAGCATGGTGCGTAACTTTGAGCGCACGCTCAAACTATACCTATGGTCGCTCAATGGTGTGATCAGTGTACTATGTGTCGTTATTGGCTTGAAGCTGTCACTGTCTATCTGGTTGCCTGTGCTGACTGCTATCGTATTATTTGTTGGGTTGCAATGGGCCTCGCATCACATGTTGTCTCGCTTAGTTGGTATTTTCAAACGAGCCAGCATTCAACTCGAAGCCATGCAGCAGGCAGACTTCACCTTTCAAATAACGCCCCATTTTCAAGTTGGCCAAATCGCACGTTTTGAGCATGAGCTGGTGGTATTGAGTGAGCGCATGCATCAACAAAAATCACGGTATAGCAGTCATATGTTGATTATTTATCAGTTAATCGACAAGTTACCTAGTCCCATTTTGGTGTTTGACGAGGACAGTCAACTTAATTATGCCAACCCAGCTTTTAGCTTAATTTATCAAAGGCCATGGCAAGGGGATCGGGGCCGCGAGGCTGAAAAATTAGGCTTGATTGAGGCTGGCAGCCAGTGGCAATTCTCCAATCATACATTAAATACACAATGGTCATTGGCGAGCAGTGAGTTTTACGAGCAAAGCAAGCGGTATAGCTTGATCATTGCCACAGATATTCGTCGTGCACTTCGTCATCAAGAGTTGGCTGCGTGGCAGCAGTTAATTCGTGTGATCAGTCATGAGATCCATAATACGTTGACGCCAGTGAGCTCATTGGCACAGACATTACAAAGTAAAGTGAGTGTGCCAAGAGATGTACATGCATTGCGCGTTATCGAGCAAAGGTGTCAGCATTTACAGCAGTTTGTTTCCCGATTCAGTGAGCTGTCCAAACCTTTGGAGCTCTATTGTCAAAAAGTAGAAATGCTTGACGTATTGATGTCTGTCAAAGCGTTGATGGCACAAATATATGATGATCAGACAATACAGCTAACGTGTCGGGTAAGTGAATGCCGATGTGATCCCCAGCTGTTGGAACAAGTGTTGATCAACTTATTGAAAAATGCCGCTGAAGCGAACTTGAGCCATACGCCACAAGGGCAAATAATTCACTTGAGCGCGCACTATCAAGCGGGACATGTGGTGATAAGCATCGAAGATCAAGGCGGTGGGTTTGCTAATTTAAATAATGTGATGACGCCGTTTTATTCGACTAAACAGGCAGGGCAAGGGATCGGTTTGACACTCAGTCGACGTATCATTGAGCAGCATGATGGTAGTTTGCTAGTAAGCAATGGTTTACAGGGGGCAGAAGTAAAAATTACCCTCCCTAGTTGATAATAATTATCATTACCATATAATAAACACTGATAAAGAGTCAGTAATAGCCTAACGGGACGTTGCTGAATTTGACTTGACTGAGGAGTGTATTGTGTTGGTGTTATATCCGTTTATCGCTTTTCTTGTTATGACGTTTGCTTTAAAGCATGCGCAATTACCGATTCATACCAAACGTTGGCTGAGCCGTGTGAGTGTTTGGGCCGTGGCAGCCGCGATGGCGACCGCAAAATTTACGCTTGGACTCAGTGCTTTATTTTCTATGGTGGCGTTTCTTGTCGTTGGCGCGATTTTAACCTTATTTACTTCACTGGGTGCTATGGCACGCAACGATTAATCCTTCCTTGATACCAAAAATTGGCATAAGGTCTACTAAAGAGTAGGGTCTTACCAAGGATTTTTGATGCGCAGTAGGATATTTATTGCTTTAGTACTGTTTTTGTTTGGTGTGCCTGTGTTGGCACAGGCGCAAAACTGGCAATCTATTAAAAGCCCACATTTTCGGGTGCATTATCAGCCACCCTATCACGCATGGGCGAGCGCCGCAGCCATGGAACTTGAAGTCGTCAGGCAGCGCGTACTTGAGCAACAAAATCGCGCATTGGATGTGGTTGTCGATGCGATTGTCATAGATCCTTTTAATTTACCAAATGGCTTTGCGCTTCCCAGTTCGGATAGTCCTTTTATGGCCTTGTATGTGACGCCACCGCAATCAGATACAGAAATAGCCCACAGTCCGAGTTGGTTGAAGTTATTGGTCCTGCATGAATACATTCACCTTGTACATTTATCACAACCGAGTCGTCATGCTCTAAAGCAGCGGCTTCGAGATCTCAGTGACAGCTACGACTTGGCCAGTGCTGTTTTGCCGAGGTGGGTAGCAGAGGGGTATGCCACACTGCAAGAATCTAAACTGACAGGCAAGGGACGCTTGCATGATAACTATAGTGAAGCGTTACTACGTGCATATGCGCGCCAAGGCGCTTTATTGCCTTATCATGCGCTTAATGATGGCGATGGCAGCTATCGAGCCAGTGCTATGGCGTATTTACTTGGTGCACGCTTTCTTGCGTGGTTAGAACACGAGTATGGCGACGCGACGCTTGATGCGGTCTGGACGCGTGTTAACGCAATAGAGGGACGTAATTTCGAGAGGGCATTTCGTGGTGCGTTTGGTAAGCCGGCGATACAATTATATCGGCGATTCATTGCCCAGTATACCTATCAAGCTATGGCCGTGGCGTCTCAAAGTACACAGGCTGTGAGTCAAGAGATCATGCAATTTGATTTTGCGGCGCGCGATATGCAGTTTTCTCCTGAGCAGCGAAAATTTCTTGTGGTTGAGTCAAATCAAGCTGGGGACGCTGTATTAAGTGTGTATAACAGTGCACCAAATCATCAGGCCATTGCGCAATTTGAGCAGCGTCAAGCCGCAACGTTAGCGGCTGATCCGAATGACATTCCCGATAAACGACCAGACTCTTTTGCGCATGAAAAACTTGCGTCTTTGGCACCGGTGAATTTTTCAGGCATTTACCATCCACAGTGGCTGGATGAAGACACCATTTATTTTGTAGGACGACAAAAAGTACCACATGGTTGGGAGAATGCGCTGTTTCAGTGGCAGGTTGAAGCGGATGAAGTGACGGCAGTGACGACTAGTTTTGGTATACGTCGTTTCACCTTCGTGGACAATTCAACCGTGATTGCTGAACGCGTTGAGAATGGTTTTTCGCAGCTTGTACGACTTTCGCTACATGACCAACACATGGCGCCCCTGTCATCGCGCACGCTCAATACCGTTTATGATTATCCAGTTGTCAGCCCTGATAGGTCGCACTTGGCTTATTTGAAAACTAACCAAGCTGGCCTGTGGCGATTATATGTTGCTGAATTAGCAGTATTGAGCGCCAATCATGTGGCCATACCTTTACCGGATAAGGCTCAATATGTGACGTCGCCACGTTGGAATAAGGCTGGAACTGGATTGTATTTTGTCGCCGGACTCCAAGGTGCTTTAGGTATTTATCACTATGACTTAAAGCGCGAACAATTGGCGCAACTGAGTTTACGTGAGTATGTTGTCGAGGAGATCGCAGGTGAGTTTAACGCGCAGTTATGGTTTGTAGAAAGCACACCTTATGGTGCAAAATTACGTGCCTTACCAGATAGTGATGTGCTTAAAGCACAGCAGTCGATTTTGAAAAAGCCTCACTCCGTAGTTGCAACGCCGTTTAATAAAACAGAGCAACAGCCAAACTTGCCATCATCTTGGTCGACACAAAAATATGTGCCGACACCACAAGATTGGTCATTGGCATTGTCGGTACAAGGGACCTCAGCGAGCACGCAAGTGGTGAGTTTTGCTGTTGCAGGCGCTGACATACTCAAACAAAAAAGTTGGCAATTGGGTGTCAGTACATCGCTCTTTGATGATGTGCTACAAGGTGGTTATTTTGACTATGCATATCGACGTGGTGACATGACATTGCGCAATCAGTTTAAGCTGCATACGCTTGATACGGCAGCGCAGAGTGCTGTGATAGAGGTACAGGGTGAGCAAGATTCGTGGTCAAATACGGTGGATTTGTCTTTGGCATTTCAATGGCAAAAGTGGCGCTGGCAGCCCTATGTCGGTCATCATATAGAAAAGCGTTCATATCAAGATACAGCAAATAGTTATTGGTTAGGAAACACGGTATCTTTTCATCATAACCAGCAGCAATTTGGCCTTAACGTGGCCCTAGATGGTGCCAAAATATGGGGTGATAATGTTGGTCATGAGATGACACTGAGTGCGGCGGCGAGACTTTGGGAGTGGCCGTTTTACCTCAATGTGACAAACCGTTATCGCCCGTCTCAAACACTCAGTATTGGCGGGTTTGAGACCAATAGTGTCTATACTGGCGTAGGTGCGATCCAACAGCACATTGCTGACTTACCGTTTTGGTTTGATTCTGGCAATCATTATTTAGGGTATGAATTTGCGACCAGCTGGCGTAAAGGGCGGCCGCGTTTGTATTTTGCACAGCACAATCTAGATAGCGAGCGCGCAGTCAAAAGTTGGGGTGTAAAATGGCAGGTCGCACTCAGTGAACGTATCTTAGGTAGCGCGGCAAACTATGCGCCTGCTGGGATCTCAAATATGCGTTTTGATATTGGTATTGCACGTTCATCTGTGGAGCAACAACACATCGAGTGGCGCACTTGGTTGGGCTTATGGCACCCTTGGTAGGGGATGTTCGAAAAGAAAAAGGCGAGTAAATACTCGCCTTGATTAATTGGTTGGTTTGATATGTTGTTATTCGGTATAGGTTGCCACAAGCGTTACATTTGCATACGCGCTGTATCCTCGTAGCATAACCCAGTATTTGCCTGCACCGGCTGTGATATTACACGTCTCGTTGTTACCCCAATTATATGGGCGGCAGTCATAGGTAGATGTGGTTGGTTTACTGTCTTTTCTAACATACAAGTCCGCGTCCCCTGAGCCACCTGAAATGCGCACTTGTACATTTGAGGCACCTGCCGGTAAATCTAAATAATAAAATGCGGTTGCGAGTCTATCTCCACTTAACCCTTCTTTTGCAACGCCGTTAATCAATTTGGCAGGATCTGTATTTGGGTCGGTTAGCTGTACTTGCTTTGTTGTCGTAGCAGACGCGCCAGCGGAGTCAGTGACCGTGAGTGACACCGTGTATTCACCATACGCTGTGTAATCGTGTGTGACAGTAGCGCCAAAGTCATTGCTCGATGCGTCACCGTAGCTCCATTCATATTGGCTAATTGTGCCATTAGGTGAACTTGATGCGCTGCCATCAAAAGTACAACTTAAGGCTGTGCAGTCCGCGGTGAACTGAGCGACTGGCATTGGATCGCTGTTGTTATCGCCATCAGGGATCTGGTTGTTGAAGTGGCTTGCGACTTTTGGCCAGATCAGGCTGACTTTAGCTCCTTTATTGTGACAGCCACCTAGGTGGTGTAATGCAATAACTTTGTTGGTTGCCGCGGCCAGTACAGGGGAGCCTGATGAGCCACCAATGGTGTCACAATAGTAACCTAAGTCAGTGCCAGTACCACGTCCATTGGCGTTTGCGTTGTTGACTGAACACAGTCCATCCGTATCGCGATCCGACTCAATGGACAATTCTTTTGGATTGCCTGAGCCGTGCTGCGGGATATAGATACGTTCCCCTTGTGTGGCATCTCGGACATCTAGACCAAAGTAACCAAACGGCTGTGCTTTAGCAAAGTCGTTGATGGTGAACAAGGTATAATCTAGCGTATAGTCTGTGGAGAGGAAGTCTTTACCGGTTACTTTAACCACAGTCTCCATGGTCGTGCCATTACATGACGTATGCTGGTAGTTAAACCACACTTCGGTATTACTCAGTTCAGACGCACTTTCAACACAGTGGTTATTGGTAAACATACGGTTATCTGGACCAACACGCCAACCGGTACACAGTCCGCGACCATTCATAAGCAAGCGCGCAACCGGGCGGCTGCGCTCAAATTCCGTTGGGTAGCTATTAGCCCAACACTGCACATCTTTTCTTTCCATTGCACCGCAGGTAGAGCTGATCCCGACATCTGTTGCAGGTGCAAGTTGTGGTTCATTTTCTGTGCCATGATCGTAGTAGTCTATGATGGCATTTTGCATGGTTGTGACTTGACTGCCAGGTGTGTACTCTACCACTGCCGTTTCGGCAGAAATAGACATGGCAGAGAAGCTGGTGACACCATCGTCAGTGTGACTTAGGGTTGCTGCGCGCATGTTGTTTTCAGTGTATTCATAGCGCTCACTGCCATCTTCGGAGCGCACCACCAATTTGCCACCGCCTACTAAATTAATATTTTTAAAGTGTAGTTTTATGTAGCTTGCGTTCGGGTGCGTGACTGTTTGGCTGATGGTTTGAGTGGCATTGTTCGCTGTCATAGTTGCCATTGCTTGAGGCTGGATCACCAAATTTAATTCAGCGCGTTTACCAATCGTAGCCATACTGGCTTTGCTAGTGTATTGCATCATTTGTGCTTCAGTGAGTGCGGTTGTTTGCGCAAAACAGCTCGCAGAAGCCAGTCCTAGTGCAGATAATAGATAACGAGTTTTCATTTATGTTCCTTGTTAGTTTGCGTTGAGTAATATTTAAACAACATCAAACAAGGTAATCTTATAATTCGCAATTGTAAAGGAAATGATAATTAAATATTTTTATTGTGTTTAATTTTTGCCCTTTTAGATTTTAGTTTACTTTAATTTCATATAAATAGGCATAACGGATCAGTCACTATATAGTGATGGGCCACCTGCTATTTTTGATTCTCAAGCGCTGTCTTATCAAGATTTGCTATGTACCTATGCAGCGTAAACTGGGCGTTGATATGTTATTTATAATTATGATTTATATAACTTTTTTATTTAAATTGACGTATATTTATTTGCACTTGGTTTTGAGCACGTAAATGACAATTGATCAGCTTAGAGCAACAGATCAGGGCACTGACCAGTGTGTAATCATTGTGACTTTTACCCTTGAGTAAGTCTGATAGTCCGCATTTCACTCCTGTTTGAATGAACTGAGGCCGATTCCGGAATCGAGACAGGGTGTGTGCGTTTTTGGTCAATATGATTGGAACGTAAATTATTAAGTGATTGATAAGTATTGGTTTTTATTCTGGTATGTTTTTCGCAGTACGTTTGACGCAGTGAGTATCTCAGTAGATACAGTTTAACGATAAGAAGACATACATGGATATAAGCGTACCGCATAACACTTCGAGTTCAGGACTGAAACGTCATAAATGGTTATGGATATTACTATTTTTTGCAGGCATGGCGTTGATATATTGGTATTTTTTTACTGAAAAGCCGGTGTATTTAGAAAGGCATACTGTGATGATCGAACATGTTAAAAAAGGGCATTTAACGATTCAAATTGATGCTTTTGGCACCTTAGCCAGTGCTCAACAACAGATCATCACCTCCGCCAGCGCAGGGGTTGTGAAAGACATTAATTACAAGCTTGGCAGTACCATTGAGCCTGGGGCGACAATAGTACGTCTAGAAAATGTTGACTTAGCGTTGGAATATAAACGCATTAAGCAACGTTTGACAGAGGCGCAAGCTGAATTACTTCAACTAAGTTTGAGGCAGCAACGTGAAGTACTGGTTGAACGCTCGATGATCGGTGATCTTGAAGGTCAATTAGCTACGTTGTCTTTTCGTCATCAAGCACAAAAAAAGTTAGCTAAACAGGGAATTATTTCCGAGTTATCCTTTTTTGAAACACAGGCTCAGGTGGAGAGCTTGAGCGGCCAGATAAGTCATGCCAAAACACGCATAACGCAGTTACAGCAATTGCACCAAAGTGCCCTGACTGTGATGAAAAAGCGTGTGACGTTAACGGAGCAAGAGCTGGCTGCGGTACAGACTAAAATTGACCAACTTGACGTGAGTGCATCTGAATATGGTGTGCTTGAGTCACTTCCGCTTGAACTTGGCGAACGAATTGTAGCTGGGGCACATGTCGCAACGATAGGTGATAGACGCGCTTTGGCGGCACAGTTGCAGGTCAGCCAGTCGCAAGTTGGACCGGTGAAAGTTGGGCAGACTGTGAAAGTCTTTGTGGGTCAAGAGGTATTGCTGGGTGAAGTGATACGTATCGACCCTGTTGTCATTAACCACAGTGTTAACGTAGAAGTAAGTTTACCGGAGGTTGGTGACTTGGATCTTCGACCAAAACAGAGTGTTACTGCATCAATTATCACTGACACCATAGAAAATACGCATTATATGCGCACGCCGCCCACTGGCGCAGACGTACAGGACCTCTTCTTATATCGGGTTGACAACACTGGCCAGACTGAGCTGTTGCCAGTGCAATTAGGTCGTCAAAGTGGACAATACAGCGAAATAAAAAGTGGCTTAATAGCAGGTGATGCGGTCGTTATTTCTGACCTCAGAGAGTATGCAAAAAGCAAACAAGTTGTGGTTATTCATTAGGAGCAAACATGCAGACCATTATTGAAATGCAAGAGATTGGAAAGGTGTTCACTACGGCTGATTTTCAAACGCATGCATTAAGAAATATTTCAATGACAATAGAGCAAGGTGAGTTTGTTTCTGTATCAGGTCCTTCTGGGTGCGGAAAATCTACATTGTTATCTCTGATGGGCTTGTTAGAGCCTGCCACATCAGGGCGTTATTTATTAGCAGGCCAGCAAGTAGACAACTTGACATTTGACCAAGCCGCGAGGCTGAGAAATGTGCATATCGGTTTTATCTTTCAATCTTTTAACTTAGTTGAGGCGCTGTCAGTTTATGACAATGTTGCCCTGCCACTGCGATATCGCATACCTAAGATTTCAGCCAAAGAAGCTCAGCATCGTGTGCAGTTATGTTTAGAGCAAGTGGGCTTGTCCCATCGCAGTGAGCATCGCCCTAGTCAGCTCTCGGGTGGGCAACAGCAACGCGTGGCCATTGCCAGAGCGCTGGTTACTCAGCCAAGTATTTTGCTTGTGGATGAAGCCACTGGCAATTTGGACTCGAAAAGCGGCGATGCGGTGATGAGGCTGATCAACGATCTACACCAGCAAGGCACGACCATATGCATGGTAACCCATGACCCGCGTTATGCAGATATGGCGTCCCGTCGCGTACAGTTATTCGATGGTGAATTACTCACAACGATGGGTGGGTCGTCGGCTGTGCCAACCTCTCTTTATGGGCCTTTATAGTTGTGGCTCTGGTTTTAACCGTGGATCTTATTAGGTGATTATGATGATGTGGAAGGAAAACATCAGTGCTGTTGTCGAGTTATTGAGCAAAGTAAGATTTACCATCTTGTTTGTAGGCTTATTGGCCTGTGCTTTGGCGGGTGGGGCAATTGTAAGTGTGGTTGCATGGCATGCTTATGCGCCTTTGCCCTATGCTAATGATGAGCAACTCGTATGGTTACGAGGCAGTATGGTTGATCAGACGGGGAATCGTGTGATGGACAATGCGTTATCAAATGTTGCAGCCCAGTATATCGCAGATCATGACTCAGCTTTATCACTGGCTGCCCCCGTTTATTATGGTGATGCACTGTACTTAGATCATGCGAGACAACCCAAGCTTAATATGACGTATACGACGCCTGAGTTTTTTACGTTATTTGGGCAACCTCTGATACAAGGTCGCTACTTTGAGGGGCCGCAGCCAGATGGTACGGTGCGTCACGAGGCGGTCATCAGTGAGTGTTTTGCTGAGCGTTATATGCCACAAGTACTCCAACATAGTGACAAGTCAGTGTATAGCTTGCAATTGGATCAGCAAACTTTTCATGTGGTTGGGGTTGTTGCATGCTCGAAAACAGAGCCTCAGTTATATCTACCAAACCGTGTGAGTGATGTTTATGTTGCTTTTAACCATGTCATTGATGGTCAAGCAATGGCACAGGAACATATTTCGGTGCGCTACAATACCTTTGTGGTAGGTCGTACGGTCGAGCAATTAAACCGTCCCGTTGTGACGGCTGATATCACGGGACATTTGAATACTGAATTTCGTGCCGGGTTAGTGGCACATGGCAGTACCGTAAACAACCAGTTGCGCTTTAACTACATTCCTTTGCATCAGAAACTCAAAGGGAGTTTGCAAGAGTCGAGCACTTGGCTGTTGCTCTGTGCAGTGGCATTTCTCTTTATTACCTTGATTAATTTGTTGATGTTTTATTTGCTTGATATTAAAACGCAGCACGCGCAGCTGGTCCTTAAAGCCACCTTAGGGGCACCGCTGGCGACATTACGTACGGCGCATTATTGGCAGTTGGGAGTGATGTTTTCACTGGCCGCAATATGCGCCATCCTTCTTGCTGAATTGGGTGTGTTTGCGATAGCGCAGTTTGGTCAAAAAAACATTGCCCACATTGATTGGTTACAGTTGAACACTATTCATTACCTGTTGGTGATGGGGTTTTCATGGATACTGGCATGGTGTTTTGCTGTATTTGGCTTTAGGCAATTATCTTTTGATAGTTTATATCAAAGCTTACAGGCCGCAGGTAAAGGTCAGGCTAAGCAACTTCCGCACTGGTTAAGTGTTGGGGTGTTGGTCGCGCAGTTGTGTATTGGGCTAATCGTGTTGTGTATTGGCATCTGGTCGGCCAATTACTTTGGCTCGAAGATGCGCATGTCTTCAGGCATCGAGCCACAAGATACTATTTTTGTTGTGCGCCATCAGATGTCCTGGGATAGGGACGAAGCGGCTATGGCGGCACGTAAGCAGATGTATTTATCAAATGTGCAAGCTTTATCAGCGCATCCGAAGGTGTCAGCTGTGGCGCTAGCCAGCCTCAACCCATTAGATACAAGCTACTTGGCACAAATAAGTAAGTCCCCCGATAACGATAAACAGGTGACGATGCATTCACAACTGGTCGGAGAGGGGTATTTTTCACTACTTGGGTTACGGTTTTTGGCTGGTCAAACCTTTACTCAGGCAGAGACAGATACACGTCAATCGGTCATCATTAATCAGGCGGCCGCCAAGCTATTGGGCGTGAATGTGGGTGATGTTGGGAAGCACTTATATGGTCGTGGTGAGCAGCCAGTGAAGCTGCTGGGTATTGTAGAAGACATCTACAGCTATGCAGAGGGCGCACCTGCAACTGTGTATTATCCCCATGACTTTTATGAAGGTAATATGGTGGTGAAGTTCATGCCTAATCAATCTATGTCGAAGTATGAGCTGACTCAGATACTACAACAGCATGTGAATACGCAAAGTATCAGGGAGGTCCATGATTTGGCGCTTCACTTATCCAACCTTAACCAGTCAGCGGTACTGAGCTTTTATAGTGGAATTGGACTAAGCTTCTTAATGATTATGCAAGTGCTGGTAGGGCTCTATGGTTTATTGGCTAATTTGGCACTTGTTCAGCAACCGGTATTGTTGATAAAGCAGCAAGTCGGTGCAACACGTTGGCAGTTGATATTAGAGCAAATGCGCACACGTTTGAGACATTTTCTCTGTGCGTTATTGATTGCAACATGTGTAACGCTTGGACTGGCGAGCATATTGCCTATGGTGACTTTAGCTTTGTTTTACAGTTATGCTTTTTCCGCTTTTATCGTATTTATTGCCTTGTTTACTATAGATTTTTATCACCTTAAAGGGCAGTTGAAAAAATATTGAAAGGTTGTAACAGATTCTTACAAATGTCACACCCTGGGGGGGGTAAATCTTGTTACTATAGCGCTAGGAAATTATCAATAGGTACAGTCATGCAAGCAAGAATACTGAAATGGTTATTGCCCCTCGTCGCGTTGGGCATAGGTATCATTGGGTTTATGGGCATAAATGCCGTAGCCAAAAACGATGATGACTCTGACGTCGTAGACACTCGCCCCATTGTAGAAGTTGAAGCGCTTGAGGCGCGAGATCATCAGGTGGTGATCAACAGCTATGGTGAGGTGAGACCGCTGGATCAAACAATGTTATCGGTGCAAGTTTCTGGTGAAATTGAATACTGGCACCCACAGTTTGTTACCGGTGGGTTAGTGAGTAAAGGTGATGTGCTGCTTCGCATTGAAAAAGACAACTATGAAGCGGCGGTACTGCAGGCTGAAGCGTCGCTTTCAAGTGCGCAAGCCAAGTTAATTGAAGAGCAAGCGTTAGCTGATGTTGCTGCGGATGAAGCAAAGCGCTTTCCTAACAAAAAACACACTGATTTATTTTTGCGAAAACCTCAGCTGATGAGTGCGCATGCGGCGGTTAAATCGGCAAAAGCAGCGCTTAAAAGAGCGCAACGTGACTTAGATAATTGTGATGTTGTTGCCCCATTCAATGCGTTAATCGTATCGAGAGAAGTGGGTCTGGGTCAATTTGTGAGCACAGGCAGTCCAGTGGCCCAATTAAACAACATTGAGCACGCTGAAGTGGTGATCCCGATTGCTGGCTTTGATTCGATCTTTCTACCTGAGCAAGTGTCCGGTGTGAAAGCGACCTTGACGCAAAAAGGTGCCAATGGCTTTACCCGTGAAGCGTATATCCACCGTGATCTCGGTGTGGTTGATCAGCAAACACGTATGAGCAGTTTAGTGGTACGTATTGAAGATCCGTACGGACTGACTAGCAGTCAGCCTAAAGTGAAATTTGGTACTTACGTACAGGTTCAGTTTAAGGGTAAGACACTACGCCAAATCTATCGCCTGCCACAAGAACTAGTGAATAATCAAACCGTGTGGTTACTGAATGCACAAGCGCAATTAGAGCCTCGTCCAGTGCAAGTGATCCGTGAAGAAGGGATGTACTATCTCGTCGGCGAAGGGCTGTCTAACAATGACAAAGTTGTTGTGACACTCCCAGAGTATCCTCAGCGTGGTATGGCGGTTAAAGTTGCAGGCTCTAAAGAAACGGATACTGAGTCTGACAACGTGGGAAAGCTGTAACAGCAGGGAATGAACTATGAGTGAGCAAATAAGAACTTCCCAAAAAGGGTTAATCGCATACTTTGCGCATAATCCTGTCGCCGCAAACTTGATGATGATATTTATCTTAATCATGGGTGTAGTGAGTTATATGACCATTCAGCGGCAGATGTTTCCTAGTCAGGAAATTAATAGAATATCTATCAATGCTGTATACCCTGGTGCATCTCCCCAAGAAATTGAGGAGAGCATTTTAATTAAGATTGAAGAAGCGATTAAAGACGTTACTGAAATTGACAAAGGCATATATCGCGCGACTCGCGGCAGTGGCAGTGTCGTGTTAGATATCGACGTTGATGCTGACTTAAATGAAGTGACTGAAAAAATCAGAACAAGGGTTAACGGTATTGCCACCTTTCCTGGAGATATGGAGCCGGTTCGAGTTCAACTGAGAGAGTTTCGTCAAGATGTCATTCAGATGGCGTTGGCTGCGGATATTCCTCTTACGGAGCTGAAGCCTTTAGCCAAAGAGATTGAAGATGAACTGCTTCAGCTATCCAATGTGTCTTTGGTTGAGCGTAATACTCCAGAATATGAAATCGCTATTGAAATAGATCCGGATACGCTTAGACGCTATGACTTAACTATCAATGATATCAGTAATTCGATTCGGCGTTATTCTGCCAATATGTCAGCAGGTCAGATCCGAACAGATGCTGGTATCATTTCTGTTCGTGTCGAAAACCAAAAGTATAATGGTGATGAGTTTAAACGCATTCCCGTCAAGGTTGGCGATAATGGCGCAAAAATCTATCTCCAAGATGTTGCGGTGATCAAAGATGAATTTGTGGAAGGCGAATTCTACTTTAAGCAAAATGGGGTTAATGCTGCTTTTCTATCTGTGAAAGCGACCAAAGACCAAAACATGATCCCAATAGCAGAAACGGTGCATGCCTACATTGAGGCGAAAAATAGCACTTTACCCGCAGGTGTCACACTAACGCCCATCGTTGATATGACTTACTACCTAGATGCGCGATTAGAAATGATGAAGAAAAATATGCTGCAGGGGGCAGTTCTTGTTGCCATCATGCTGTCTATTTTCCTACGTTTCAAGTTGGCATTGTGGGTAATGATAGGTTTACCAGTGTGCTTCCTTGGCGCGATCATGTTAATGCCGATATTTGGCATTAGCATCAATATTGTCTCCTTATTCGCCTTTATTATGGTATTGGGAATAGTCGTCGATGACGCCATTGTCATTGGAGAGTCCGCCTACACAGAAGTGGAGCGCAGCGGTCCCAGTGTAGATAGCGTTGTAAGAGGGGCAAAGCGTGTTGCTACCCCTGCAACGTTTGGTGTTTTGACCACGATGGCGGTATTTGCGCCTATGATCATGTCTTCTGGTCCGCAGGGGGCTTTCTTTAAATCCATTTCTATAGTGGTGATTTTGTGCTTAGTATTTAGCTTAATCGAATCGAAGTGGATTTTGCCTGCCCATCTTGCACATACTAAGTTTAAGCCAATGCGCGAAAACAGTTGGCGAGCGAAATTTAACAAGCGCTTTTTTGCATTTGTGAATGGCCCGTATCGCAAGACTGTAGAAAAGTGCGTCGAGTGGCGTTGGGCTGTGTTCTCTAGTTTTATCGCGGTGTTTCTAATCAGTATGTCCTTGATCACATCTGGGCAAGTACGGTTTATTCCAATGCCCAAAGTACCTCATGACTTTCCAATGGTTAAAATTTTGCTCAATGACAATGTATCCGATGAGCAAACGTTATCTGCTTTGACGAAAGTTGAGCAAATGATGTTAGAAGTAGACAGAGAAATTGAGCAAGAATATGGGCAAAAAATGCTAAAAGATATTCTTGTTTGGAATGAAGGCCGTAGCGAAGGGTCGGTACTCGCAGTATTGGTTGATGAAGAACTTCGTCCGTTTGATGCGTTTGAACTTTCTCGTCGATGGCGTGAAAACATGCCAACCATTGCCGGTGTGAAGTCTTTATTAGTGGTCGACGATGTGAATGACTTTGGTGGTGGTAACGGTGAGTTTGGTTATTTATTGTATGGTCCTGATATTGATACATTGAATGCAGCAGGAAGGCAGTTTATTGCGATGTTGCAACAAGAGAAAGGCCTATTTGATATCAGCTCGACGATTGACCCACCGAGTAAAGAAGTTCAGTTAACACTGAAACCCGTGGCTTATGACTTGGGGTTAAACCTGGCGGATGTTGCAAATCAAATCGGTAATAGTTTTTATGGTGGCGAGGCCCAGCGTGTACTTCGAGATGGCGAAGAAATCCGTGTTATGGTGCGTTACCCAGAACTTGACCGAGAAGCGATTGCCTCTCTTAAATATGCGCTCGTTAAGACGCCGCAAGGCAAAGAAGTCGTGCTTGGGGATGTGGTTGAGTTTACAGAAAAACCTGGCGTCAGCTATATTCGACGTGAAGGAGGCTATCGTACCGTGTACGTTTACGGCAGTATTGATGAGCAAGTCATTGAACCTTCAGCTGTGGTTAAAAATATTCGCGAGGACTTACTACCCACATTACAAAGCCAATTTCCAGGTATTAAAACTGAGCTAGGCGGTTCAGTAGAGGAAACGCAGGCCCAAGCGGATGAGCAAAAACTGTTCTTCATTGCTGGCATGATGATTGTGTACATCTTGCTGGCAGTGCCTCTGAAAAGTTATTCACAGCCGCTGATCATCATGTCTGTTATCCCATTTAGCTTGATAGGTGCCATTTGGGGGCACTGGTTAAATGACTTAGACATGAGCATGATGTCGACCTTTGGTTTAATTGCCGCTGCCGGTGTGGTTATCAATGACTCTTTGGTCATGACCGATTATGTGAATCAAGTACGCAAAGAAGGGGTAAGGCTCAAAGATGCCGTTATTGAGGCGGGCTGTGCGCGTTTCAGAGCCATTACATTGACATCGATTACGACGTTTGCGGGTGTCACCCCGATTATCTTTGAAACCAGTTTGCAAGCTAAATTTGTTATCCCAATGGCGATTTCACTTGGCTTTGCGGTATTGTTTGCAACCTTGATCACCTTGATACTCGTGCCTTGTTTGTACATTATTTTGGTGGATATTAAGCAAGCATTTTCGAAACTAGTTCAGAAACTGCTTAAAAGGACAAAAAGTTTCAAGAAGGACGCTCGTCAGTCGGTTGTCTAATCTTGTTTATGAATTAAAAGCCCAGCCTAGTGCTGGGCTTTTTTGTTTGAGTGTTAATTTTGTTCCCTTATAAGGTTTTTGTGTAATAAATGTGTTACTTTTATATTGATTTCTATTAGTAAGGAGATAATTTTGAAATCGATAGTATTTAAATTTAGCATGGCTATGATGGCCTTGGGATGCTTCATCGGCAATGCACAAGCGATCGATACAAAAGCGATATACTTCGACTCGCAAGGCGTTGAAGTCATGGTTAATTTTCAGAGTGAATCAACTCAATCAGAAGTTCATCGTGTCGTATTTTCAGCAGTTTGTGGTCAAAATTACACACGTTGTGCATCGGATTCATTTCAAGCAAATATGATGGATGACTTTGTGACAGCGCTAAAATACGGTCGCTTTTATAAGTATGTTTATGTGCCATTTGACCCTTGTATGGAGCCTGGTGCAGACTGTATTCCACACGTGATTGAGCCTTTTACCGAACAAAGCGCAGTGAGTGAAAATGTGCTTAGAAGTGGTTATAGACTACAAAGACAGACTACTAATACACCGACTAAAGGTGAAATATTTATAAATTCTATGATGACTGAAGCGGGTTCAACGGTCGTTGGAACCATAGCTGATTATATAAAAGGTAAAAGTGAAACGAAAAATAATAGCCTAAGTATGTATATGGTTTTTACATCTCTTATTGATGGTAAAAGAATACCTTTGGCCGTGTGCAAAGTCGCGAAATATGGTTGTGACTTTCAACCCGATGTAAGTTTTAAAGAGCTGATGGAAGGCAAAATACATGTTTCAATCCCGATCGGTGATGGGTCAGGCATGGGGGGAAATAACCCAGAATATCGCAGCAGGGAGCGCAGTATAGAAGATACCCTGAACGCGCTTGAATATAAATGTAGGCCAACTTTGAAGGGCTCAGATAATTGGATGGTAAAAAATTTAACTTGTTACCGTAATAAGTGAGCCGTGAGACTAATTTGCTCATTATTAAATGCCCAGTCTAGTGCTGGGCTTTTTTATTTTATAGTAAATTTTGTTCCTTTATAAGGTTTTTTGTGTTTCCAATATGTTATTGTTATGTTGATTTCTATTAGTAAGGAGATAATTTTGAAATCAATATTCTTTAAATTTAGCATGGCTATGATGGCCTTTGGATGCTTCATCGGCAATGCACAAGCGATTGATACAAAAGCGATATACTTCGAAACTCAAGGAGTTGAAGTTATGGCTGACTTTCAAAGAGGAAACGGGTACGAAATTAAGCGAATTTCACTTTCTGCTGCCTGTGGACAAAATGATACGCGTTGTACATCCGACTCTTTTCAAGCGCGAATGATGGATGATTTTGCTTCAGCATTAAAATATAAACGTTTTTACAAGTATGTTTATATGCCTTATGACCCTTGTATGGAGCCCGGTGCTGATTGTATTCCCCATGTGGTAGACTCTTTCTCTGAATCAGACGTCAATGAATTGCAAGAGTCTGTACAGAGAGGCTACACTTTGCGGCCTCAATCCACACGGCCAAGTTACTTAGATACTTTTTGGACAGCTGTGACAGAAGCGGCGGGTTCAACGGCAGTAGGAACCGTGGCGGATCACCTTAAAGCTGAGAGTGATAAGGACAGTAGTAACTTACGTATGTACTTTGTAACTACACGTTTGAGCAAAGGTCAACAAATTCCAGTTGGCGTATGTAAAATTGGAGGGAACTTTTGTCAGCTCCAACATGACATCAATATTAGAGAGTTAGTAAATGGAGGCATTGCGGTTTTTATGCCTGTTGGCGATGGCTCTAGTACCAGTGACAATGCTGAATATTGGGACAGAGAGAACGCTGTTCGTGATTTATTAGGTGAGTTTGAATACAAGTGTATTCCTGCGTATACCAATTCAGGTAACGGCTTAATCTTACAGATGGTTTGTTCATATATGAAATAGCATAGAGATAATATTTGCGATACATTGCTATTGCACACTCACCCAGCCTAGTGCTGGGTTTTTTGTTTTCATCGCAAAAGCTTATCGCCTATTCCGTTTTGACCCTTAAAGTTATAAAGTAACACTTTGCAAGTTCGTCTTATTCTGTATCAATCTTAAAAATTCATCGAAATAACGTGTATGTGCGATGCCATTGTTATCTACCTGCTCAAGTAATGGCACAAAGCTGTACCTCACCTAGAGCTATGTTAGACTGGATGAACAATAACAAATCAGGAACAACTATA
Organism: Pseudoalteromonas luteoviolacea CPMOR-1; assembly: GCF_001625685.1. Lineage (GTDB taxonomy): Bacteria > Pseudomonadota > Gammaproteobacteria > Enterobacterales > Alteromonadaceae > Pseudoalteromonas > Pseudoalteromonas luteoviolacea_K. The sequence continues at coordinate 45,796 of NZ_AUYC01000001.1, forward strand.
TGACCAAAGCGCTTACACCGCCAGTGGCAAAAAAAGTACCTCATGTCATGGACATGCATGGACATCAAAGGACAGATAACTATTACTGGATGCGTGATGATAAGCGTCAAAATGACGAAATATTAGCCCATTTAAAAGCAGAAAATGAGTACTGTGAAGCAGTGATGCAGCCGCATGCGGTGCTACAGGAAACGCTGTTTGAGGAGATGAAAGGGCGTATCGTCAAAGATGATTCTTCAGTGCCAGTCAAAGATGGTCGCTATTGGTATACCAATGAGGTCAGCGGTGATGAAGAATATGGCCGTCATTATCGTGCATTGAATGAAGCAATGGATGATAAACAGTTGCTGCTGGATGTGAATGCGTTAGCCAAATCGTTTGAATTTTATGAACTCGCCGATATGGCTGTGAGTCCAGATGATGATCTGCTGGCATACAGTGAAGATACAGATGGTCGCCGTATTTACACAATCAAGTTTAAAGATCTGAATACTGGCCAAATGCTGGAAGATTGCTTGGTTGAAACGGAAGGCGAAGTGGTTTGGGCGAACGATAATCGCACGGTCTTTTATGTCAAAAAAGATCTGCAAACCTTGTTGGGATTCCAAGTGTATCGACATGTACTTGGTACACCGCAAAGTGACGATGTCTTGGTGTATGAAGAGCAAGACCGCCAATACTACATGGGTCTTGGTAAAAGCCGTGATGAGAGCCAAATTTATATTTACTTGTCTGCGACAGAGACGAGCGATGTGCTTTATCTCGATGCTGAGCAACCGATGGGCGAGTTCAAGCGCTTGTTAGCACGACAAGAAGGACATGAATATGGTCTTGATAAGTTTGGCGAACATTATTATTTGTTGACCAACAGTGATGCAAAAAACTTTCGCATGGTGCGAGCTGGTTTAGACGTGGTAAACGATCCTAGTCAGTGGGAAGAGCTCATTGCGCACCGTGAACATGTTTTGCTAGAAGGGCTGGAGTTATTTGAGTCACACTTTGTGATCACTGAGCGAGAAATGGGGCAAATCCGATTTGTCATTCACAATTATGCCGGTGAAAGCTACCAGCTAGGCTTTGCTGATGCGTGTTATTATGCGGGGGTGGGCTATAACCCCGAGCCAAAATCAACCTCTATACGCATCACTTACTCTAGTTTGACGACGCCAAGCAGTGTCTATGAATGCGATTTGGCAACAGGTCAAAAAACCTTGAAAAAGCAGGTGAAAGTACTGGGGGATTTCAAGCCTCAAGACTATGCATCTGAACGCTTACACATTACTGCTCGTGACGGTGAGAAAGTCCCTGTCTCTATTGTTTATCGAAAGTCCATGTTTAATAAAGATGGCACAAATCCATTGCTACAATATGGCTATGGTGCTTATGGTTATACGGTGGACCCAACTTTCTCAAGTACGACGTTGAGCTTGCTGGATAGGGGCTTTGTCTATGTCATTGCTCATATCAGGGGTTCAGAAATGCTGGGCCGTCAATGGTATGAAAATGGTAAAAAAGCCCATAAAGAGAATAGCTTCAACGACTTTGTGGATGTCACTCGTGCATTAGTCGAGCAGCAATACGGTGCGGCAGATAAGATTTTTGCATCCGGTGGCAGTGCGGGTGGCCTATTGATGGGCGCGGTAATGAACCAAGCGCCTGAACTGTATTTAGGCATTGGGTGTCATGTGCCATTTTTAGATGTACTAACGACTATGTTGGATGAATCGATTCCTTTGACAACCAATGAGTATGATGAGTGGGGCAATCCAAACAATTTAGCAGATTATGAGAGTATTTTGGCCTACTCGCCTTATGACAATCTAGCGGCTAAGCACTATCCTAATACACTAGTGACAACAGGTTTGCACGATTCACAAGTACAATATTGGGAGCCTATGAAGTGGGTTGCTAAGCTCAGAGCACTTAAAACGGATGATAACGTGCTGGTGTTTAAAACAGATATGGACTCCGGACATGGCGGTGCGTCTGGCAGGTTTAAGAGCTTGCATGAAAAAGCGCTGGAAATGGCCTTTTTTATCTCTTTGTTACCGCAACAGGCTGACTAATTGATTTGGCGATTGATATCGCTCATTGGATTTTAGGAGGGCAGTATGTTTTCAGTACATGGACAGTGGCACATTGATATTGCGCCACCAACGGTTTTTGTAAACCTAGTGGGTGCATTCAACCGTGAGGGAGTCACTGCCTTAGTGCAAGAGGCACGAAAGCGTTGGCAGGACTATCAGCCAGGCGAGCTGCACTGTGCGGTGGTCAATCTCAGTGAGTTTGAGATGACCACTGCTGATAGCATTGCAGCACTCAAAGCATATTGTAAAGACATGGAGTTGCGTGGTTATCGCCAGATTGACTACATTGGCATTGATGCCCTAACCCGTAAATTTATTTGCGAGCTATGGACTGACAGTGACATCAAGGTACAGTTGTACCTTGATGTCACAGCGTACCTCAGCCAACATCCGAGCTATCGGGGTGCTGCTCCATGGTTGGTTTAACCTAAATAAGCTTTGAGCATCCAGACTAACTTTTCTTGCTCAGTGATGTAATCACCCATTAAAGAAGCGGTGCCTTCGTCCTCGGCATCGGCAGCTTGTGCCAATATGGTACGTTGTGACTTGATCAGCTGAGTGAAGCCTGCAAGCAGTGTTGCGACTGCTTCTGGACCATTTTGAATATCTTTTGCTTCGGCGATTTCACTGGCGTTGAGGTAATCGCTAAATGCATGCAGTGGCATGCCTTCAATGGTTAAGATACGCTCTGCTAACTCGTCCACTTTGAGTAATAACTGGTTGTAAATCTCTTCAAACTTAACATGTAGTTCAAAAAACTCTCTCCCTTTGATGTTCCAGTGAAAGCTGCGCGCATTCATATATTGGATCTGGTAGCTACTTAAAAGTACGTTTAACGCTGCAACCAGTTGCTCACTTTTTTGTTTGTCTAACCCTATGCTATTTGTCATTTTTCGCTACCTTATGATGTTTGCTCGCAGTGGATGCGGCATATTTAAATGCTTGTCATTGTTTGACTTTGTATGCTTTATAGTTTGGCGGATAAGCACGGTAAAGGCCAACGACTAAAAGCGATTATAGTCATCGAAAAAGTCGTTAGCACCTGCTTAAAGCTTGCCACTTTGACTACAAAGTCAGCGCTTTGTTGATCCATCGCAAGTGCAATCAGGTGTGCTTCAAATTCGGTTTTTAGCTTGATGTAGGTCAATTTTTATACTGAAGGTGTAGCCATAATGAAAAGGCAAAGCGCCCTGTTTTTATTTTAGGCAATTTCTCGGGCGCTAATTATTTAAGGAGAGCTCTATGAAAGGTAAAACAGAATCACAGCACAAAGGTGAAATTACCGTTGTTGTCATTGCGCTGGTGGCTTTTGTGGTTGGGTTAGTGGGGCATTTAGCGGGTGCTAGCTATGCCAACTCAGGCAGCTTTGGTTATTTGGCGGCGCCGGTGCCTTTAATCACGGGGATCATTGCTTTAGTCGCGTATAAAGTTGCGCAAAAGGCAGATAAATAAATTACGTATCGCGACTGATCACATCAATGATATAGTCCATCACGCTACGAGAATAAATTAAGGTGGTATGGCTGCGGTGAAACACTTTATGTTCGGCCATCCCCTTTAATTTTGTCTCATCGAGTAACACTGTGCCATCTGAACGGCTGCCTTTTTGTAGTAATGGCATTAAGCCAATCGGTAAATCCCCTGCAATACTGTATAAGCGCGCATTAAAAGGCCATGTATTGGTTTCGCTTAGTAAATATTCCACACTATTTTTTAATAAGCCATCAAACCCTTTGTCATGTATGTGCTTTGCAATGGCGCTGCCTTTGTGTGGAGTACCAAGTGTGATGACTTTTTCAACATGCTGGCTTTGTATTGATGCATGAGTAAGGTAGTCTCTGGCCACCAGTCCCCCCATGGAATGACACACGAAAGCGGTTGGCTTGTCTGCAATAAATGTATCTATTTGATTGAAGATAGATTGCCTATCTGGGGCCAAGGTGTTGTAGCTTAAATTGAGAATTTCACACCCGGTTTTTTCTAATCGCGTACAAAGCGGTTGCATCACAAATCCTGACATATATAGTCCGTGAAGGACGACAATCCGCTTTATATTCATACAATTCCTTATTTAAGCTGGGTTGGTACAATTTGCACGCTATGGCTTGAATCACTGAGCCATATTTCGCCATCTTGGATGGTCGCTGTCAAATCCATTGAACGTGCGAATAGTTCCACCATTTGTGAAGTGGCTGAATAAGGTAGACTGTAAACACGCAAATTATCATATTGATTGGCAGCAGATTGATTCTTCTTCCACCAAATCTCTTGGGTGTTTTCACCATACGTGTACAAGACCACTTGCTGCGAACGCACAGCTGCTTTTTTCAGGCGCTTTTCATCTGGCAAACCAACATCAACCCACAGCTCAATGTCATCGGTCAGATTTTTTTGCCACGCGGCAGGCTCATCATCCACACATAGCCCTTTAGTAAAGCTCAGCTCTTCAGTGTATTGCAAGATATAAGCAAGTAGACGCACCATCAAGCGCTGTTCATTTTCTGAAGGGTGCTGTGCTAGAGTCAGTGATTTGTCAGTGTAAATGTGTCTATCCATATCACTGATATTTAAGTGTGCTTTTAATATTGTTGATTTTAAGGCCATGATAATACGCTGAGGGTTTTAAAGTTCCAGTATATCAAGATTTACATACTTGGTGGTTTTTTATCTATATATCATTGCCATGGTGAAGATTATATCCATTTTACCCGAGTTGCACATTCCCTCCACTAATCATACGGTTTTTCCATCATATTCGTCGCTTTTCTACTTACTCATTCTCAATATGCGAAGCCTGACTATAAAAGCAAAGGCTTGGTTCTTATATGGGCCTGAGGCTTTTTGTTATAAAAATGTTTTTTCTGTTCCTTTATTAACCAATAAGTCGTAGGGCAATAGTCAATATTAACTGGCATAATGCTGTATTCCATAGCTTTTTTGGGGTTTTTATTTATTCACCCTGTTTTTACAAATTTAAGAATGTATTTTTTATGTTTTGATTGTTTTAAATTTGTAATGGTTTGTTTGTTTTAAGTTCGGTTTCAGGTAAAAATAGATGGAATTGGTGTGATGTGAGCCTTTTGTTAATTGTTGTTTTGTCTTGTTTATAATTAATTGTGCTTGAATAAGATACAGGCTCTTCATCGTATCTATTATTTAATACAAAGAGCATTTGAAAAAATGATTAACTTTGATAATAAAAACGTTGTGATTTATGCAGAAGGACGTTTTGATTCTACAAATGCAAAGGTAGCGGCTTCATTCATTCGTTATCATGCTGATAAATGCGTTGCGGTTATCGATTCCACTAAAGCCGGTGCGACTTGTGAAGAGATACTAGGGTATGGTGGAAATATACCTGTGGTTTCTGATCTGCCGAGTACTTTAGATAAGCAAATAGATGTTTTCATGATAGGTAATGGTTTATTTCACAGTGACTTACCTCAGGAATATAGAGAAAACATCAAACGTGCATTAGAACAAAAAGTGCACGTTGTCAGTGGTATTCATTATCGCTTAGCACAAGACCCTGAATTAAAAGCACTTGCTGATAAAATGGGCGTGGTTATTTGGGATACTAAAGAGCCACCTGCAGGGCTAGGTACAAGCCAATACAAACTTCTCGATATTCCTCAGTTTATTGTACATACCGTTGGTTCTGATTGTCGTGTGGGGAAAAAAAACACGGCATTAGAAGTTACAAATTACTTGAATCAACAAGGCACTGAAACCGTTTTTGCTGCAATGGGACAAAGCGGTATTTACATCACAGGAAAAGGCATCGCAATTGATGCTGTTCCAAGCGATTTTGTTGCCGGTGCGACTGAAAAGTTAATTTTGGATAGCGTGTCAGGCAGTAATGCAGTCGTCGTACTGGTTGAAGGGCAAGGGTCAATTACACACCCAGCATATAGCGCTGTGACGTTAGGGCTTTTGCATGGTTCTATGCCGCATGCGTTGATTTTATGCCATGAAGCTAATCTAGAAGCCCATAAAAACTGGGAAAAAACGCCATTACTTTCACTTAATCAATTGATTGACACATACGAAACATTAGGGGGTTACTTACGCCCATGTAAAGTGGTTGGTGTCAGTGTAAATTGTAAATCACTTTCTGATGATGAGGCGCGCGATGTCATTGCTCAAGTTGAGCAAGACACGGGATTGCCAGCAACGGATGTATATAAATTTGGTGCTCAGAAATTGGCTGATGCCGTTGAGTCATTCCGAAACAATAAAAATAAGTAACTGAATACGGGTACCTAAATTGGTATTCCATGTAACACGAGGATGTGAAATTGAATGATGTAAGTAAGCAAGTGTCTGACGGATTTCGTCAGTTGCAGCCATACAAAGCTGGTTTAACAACTGAGGCGATAAAATCACAGTATGGCCTAGATAATGTGTATAAATTCGCGAGTAATGAGTCGCCATTTCCCCCATCTGAATTTGCCGTTGAGGCGATGAGTGAGATGCTGACAGAGATTAATCGCTATCCAGATTATACTGACTTGCGTGCATCAATCGCACAAGAATACCAACTAGCATTGAATAATGTCATGTTGGGAAGTGGTTCCATCAACGTATTAGATGTGTTGTTTCAGGCTTTTAGTGTTAAAGATAGCAATATCGTGTTTACTTCTAGCGCTTACTTTGGGTATCCACTGTTGGCACAAAAATCGGGTTTAACGGTGAAGCTGGCCCAGCCGAATGCACAGCTTAATCATGTGGCTGAAAACTTGATCCAGCAGTGCGATGAAAATACCAGCCTCCTTGTAATTGACAACCCGGGTAACTTTTCTGGCGGAGCTCTAAGTGCTGATGAGATTGAACTGATCTTGACACGCGTTAGTAAAGAAACAATTGTGATTCTGGACCAAGCCTATGAAGAGTTTAGCGACGCGCCGAGCTTTAAGATTGATGAGCAGACTTTCAGCCGGTTCCCTAATCTCGTTATTACAAGGACATTTTCAAAGGCCCACAGTTTAGCCGCGTTGCGCGTTGGCTATGCGCTAGCTGATGTGGCAATTATTGATTGGTTAAATCGCGGTCAACAGCCATTTCCGGTGTCAAGCATAGGTGCTGCAGCGGCAATGGCCTCTTTAAACGACCGGGCATATCGTCAGTTAGTGATTGAAAGCACTAAGCGTGGTAGAAAAAAGCTGTTTGATGGTTTGACTGCACTGGGCTTACAGTGTTACCCAAGCAATGCGAATTTTGTATTGGCTGAATTTGGCGAAAAAGCATCAGAGATATTTCTCAGCCTGTTAGAAGCGGGATTTATAACGCGTCAAATGCAGGTTTATCAGCGTCCTGATTTGATTAGAATATCAGTAGGCAATGATGAAGAAAACACCCTTTTACTTCAGAAGTTGAAGGAACTACTTCATGCCTAACGTCATCATTATTAATCCATATAATAAGTTTCCAGACTCAGAGCGCTAGGATTTTGAATTAATTGAATATGTTGCAGGCCAGGTGTTGCATGTGGATGGTTTAATTGATCTGCAAGGTGAAGTGAGTCTATTGCTGATGCTGGTATGTGCCCTCATTTTTGTTGGTTATGCGTTTGACGCATCAGGGTGGATAATTTTGCCAGTTACTTTTGTGTATGGCGTTCTAATTACGGTGTCAACTGTGTCGTGGATAGCTGCTCAACAAAGGTGCACGAAGCCTGAGATTAAAGGTCGATTGGCATCGGTGCGCTATATTAGCAACGCGAGTTTTTCTGCTGTCGCTGCGTTTCTTATTTCGTATTTTAATGACTTCAGTTTTTATACCGCGAGTGTTGCTGCTGCAGGTTTAATGGTGATGTGTTTTATTTTGGCCGTTTTACTCAAAACGGATAATTATCAAGGGATTTTTTTAAGGTCCAAAAGTAGTGCCTAAGGATGTGTAAATATGAGTTACGTTAATTGTCAGCTAGACACAGTTACAAAGCTAAATGATTCAGTGTATCGGATTGTGATGACGCCGCAAGAAAATGTTGAGCACAAGCCGGGACAGTATTTGAAACTGGGGGGTTAAAGATAAAGAGATCCCTTTTTCAATCACTTCGTCACCCAATGTGAAAAATATAGAAATACACGTCGGTGGCTGTAAGGTGACAAAAGCAATTCCCGATGCGGTTGCCCATCTTATGGAGCACAAGGATGTTCAAGCCAAAATAGGCTTAGGAAATGCTTATTTTAAGCAAAGTGGCCGTCCAGTTATTTTATTTGCTGCGGGCACCGGGTTTGGATACATCAAATCAATCATTACGCACTTACAAGAACTTGATTATCAAAAAGACGTGTATTTGTATTGGGGCGTTCGCTGTGCTGAAGATTTCTATGAATATGATCAGCTTTGTGCTTGGGCACAGGAAAATACGCAGGTTAATTTTATTCCGGTCGTAAAAGAAGACAATGAGTCGTGGGAAGGCCGTACCGGGAGCTTGGTCGATAATATCCTGTATGATTTTGATGACTTCTCTGAGTTTGATATTTACCTTGCTGGGCGCTTTGATTTAATGCCCTCAACACGAGCTGCTTTTATTGACAAAGGAGCGTGCTTAGAACACATGTACTCTGACGCGTTCGACTATATATAATGTGGAGCGAATAATGAAAGTTGAAGTGATTGCAGAACGCAGAGAGACCGACAGTGCGAAAACCATTCGTTTTCGCACCGCAGGGATTCACCGGATGTCATTTTTACCGGGCCAATACTGTTCAATACAAGTTGAAATCGAAGGCAAGTTGTATAAGCGGTGCTACTCCTTTTCAAGCACACCGAGGGCGGATGAAACTTTTGATATTACTGTAAAGAAGGTCGCATCTGGCACAGTATCTAAGTACTTAGTTGATACGCCATTAGTGGGCCAGATATTTGAGGTGTCAGAGGCTTTTGGTGAATTCAATGAACTGAAGCTGATGAATGCGTCATCAATTGTGTTCATTGCGGCAGGTAGTGGGATCACACCAGTATATTCAATGCTAAAAAGCTTGAGTATCAATAGAGCACTCCCTATCACACTTCTTTATTACAACCGTAACCGACAAGAAGCGATATTCTATAAGCAACTCAAAGCGCTTGAGCGTGACTATGAGAATGTGACGATCCACTTATTCAGCTCAGAGCTGCCTGATTGTGATATGCACCATGAAAAACTCAGTCCGATGAGCCTTAAACGTTTATGTCCAGATATTAAATCTAGTCAGATTGCGATTTGTGGACCCGCCGGGTTTATGGATAGTGCACAACGTTTTGCTTCTAGACTTGGGGTGGATGAGTCGGTTATCTATCGGGAATCATTTACTAATCAGTTGCTGACTTCAAAGTTAGATGTCGATTATGCAAAAGATGGGTTAATTGAGATTCAGTTTTCGTGCGCTAAAAAGTCTGTCAAAGCGAGTAAAGGCGCTCTATTACTGGATGTTATTCGCGAGAGTAACATGTCCGTCAGCAGTGAATGTTGTGTTGGCTCATGCGGTATTTGCAAAATCAAGTTGAAAAAAGGCAGTGTCAAAATGAATCACATTGGTGGCCTTAATCCGATTGATGAAAATAATAACTATATTTTGGCATGTTGTTCGCAGCTTACAGGGGACCTTGTCGTTGATTTGGAGGGAACCACAAATTAACATGCAGCACCTGCTTAATTGACAGTATATAAAACTGATAACCGATACTTTCCAGTAGATAAATGCGAGTTAAAAGCGCAGTGTTTTATCTTTGCGGTAAGTTTTATAGTAAACTCTATAACTTGATCTTGTGGTACTGCTGCTATACATCTGGCTTTGGTACCCAATGCTTTATGAAAAAGAGCGTGAGTTTTTACAAAGTAAATTAAATACAGGTGGTTATAATGGCAATACAGTGGTTTCCTGGACATATGAATAAGGCGCGCAATGAGATCAAAGAGATCATGCCGCAGATGGATGTCATTATTGAAGTACTTGATGCGCGTATTCCGTATAGCAGTGAAAACCCAATGGTGGCGCAATTACGCGGTGACAAACCGGTCATCAAAATCTTAAACAAAGCGGACTTAGCAGATCCCGAGATGACCAAAGCTTGGATGGCGTATTTTGAGCAAGAGGATGGGGTAAAAACCTTATCATTTGGTCATGACAAGGCGGCTGAAGTACATCGCATTAATGCGCTGTGTAAAAAGTTAGCGCCGCACAAGGTTGGTCAAGACAAGCAGCTAAAAGCCATGATCATGGGGATTCCTAATGTTGGTAAATCAACACTTATCAATATCTTAGCTGGTCGCATTGTCGCTAAGACAGGCAATGAGCCTGCGGTAACCAAGGCGCAGCAACGCATTCGCTTAGAAGATGGTATCATGCTGTATGACACGCCGGGTATGTTGTGGCCAAAGGTTGAAAATGAAAACTCGGGCTATCGTCTAGCCGCAACGGGGGCTATCCGTGATACAGCCATTAACTATGAAGAAGTGGCAAGTTATACCGCTGAATATTTGTTGAAGGCGTATCCTGAGCTACTGAAAAGTCGTTATAGAATTGATGAGTTGCCAGATTGCGATTGGACATTTATTGAAATGGCCGGGCGCAAACGGGGCTGTATTCGTGGTGGCAATCAGGTTGATACTCATAAAATGTCAGAGATCCTCATCAACGAGCTACGCGACGCGGTGCTTGGCCATGTAACGATGGAAACACCGCAAATGCGTGAAGAGGAAGAGCAAATGGTTGCTGAGATCCGCGCAGCCGCAGAAGCGAAAAAGGCTGCTCGCGAGGAAGAAAAGCGTCAACGCCGTGCTCGCGCACGAAAGAATCGTCGCTAATTCATTAGGCCGCTTTTGCAAGCACTGAGCGATTGCGCCCAGTGCTTTTGGCGCTGTATAAAGCAGCGTCTGTGCGCTTTAATAGCCCATCCTCAGATTCATCAATATGATATTGTGCAAGACCAATACTGGCTGTGACTTTGACTTCACACTCACTGGCATTGAGCGCTTGGTGGATTTGCTCTGCCAGTTCATGACCTTGATTGAGCTCTGTTTTGGGGAGCAAAATCACAAACTCTTCGCCACCCCAGCGACATACTGAACCGTGATTCTTGACGACTGATTTACAAATATGTGCAACATGCTTGAGTACTTTATCACCGACTAGATGACCGTGTTTGTCATTGACTTGTTTAAAGTGGTCTATATCTAGCATCATCATAACCAGTGGTTTGAATTGGTTGCGCGCTTTTTGCAGTTCTGATTGCAACCTGGGTTCAAATGCTTGTCGATTGTAGGTATTTGTCAGCTTATCAAACGTCGCCATCTTTTCGAGTCGCTTCTGATAATGATTAAAAGTGAGTTGAGCGCTAAATAAAATGACGCCTGTGATCACGATACCCATGAGCAAATTAATGTAAAGGCTTTCTGATATCGAGTTATCTTGATCAAGTGATTGCTCAACAATGAGGTACCAACCAAAGTGGTCTAAATAGCGAGAGTTGATAAACAGTGTTTTATCGTCTTGTTCTAAACGTAACTTATAGGTTTGGTTGTCAAGTAATCTCGTGCCGTGATGACCAAATTTGTCACTCAATGAGTAGTCCGCAAACGTAGAATCGTTATAAAACAACAAACGACCTTTATGATCAATAAAGTAGACTTTACGGTCGTAAGTATGTTGGTACTTATCAATGAGGCGTTTCAAATGAGCCAGTTTAATGCCTACGCCAGTGACTCCTTGCGCTTGATTGTTTACGATTATCTTATGATTTACAAAGATGGTTGCTTGGTGGTCATCTCTTGGGTCTAAATCGACATTGAGTGTATAAGGGGCGTCGTTATCCATGGTGTCTTGATACCAAGTGTCCTGTTGGCTTAACGTGGTGGTATTGCCATCATAGCGGTAATACGTTTTGTCATGACTGGTGGCGAGAAAACTGGTGACCGCATCAAAATCACTTCGTGTCTGTCTTAGGTACTCAAATAAGAAGGTGGTGTCTTTTTGTGGATCTGTCAGCCAATGGTGTAAAAACGTATTATTGGCCATCTGAGAAGAAATAATGATAGGCGCTTGGAGCTGCTTTTGCAGATCAGTATGGATTAAGTGGCTAGTCAGTGGCAGTGCGTCATTTTCAATGCCGCGAAATAAAGATTGCTTAGCAATGATTAAGCTAAACCAACTGGTAAAAATGAAGCCGGTTAAAAGTAGCACCGTTAAGATGAAGTTGTAGCGGTAGCGTGTTTTAGTCATTACAGAAGTGTTTAGATTAAATAGGTACAAAATTCTAACAGTGGGTATTGGTGCAGACTATTACACAAGATTACAACTGCTTTACTTCGCGCAATAAAAAAGGCCCTGTCAGGGCCTTTTAGGTTCATATCTACCGTCACCGATATGAGCAATGTAGCAAGTAAAATAGTAAGTTGGTTGTTAGTGAATCGCGTTAAGGGGCGTTAATGTTCATCACTGACAACCAGAAGCTGTTTGCGTGCGCCACACGTGTTTCGGGGTCGAGAAACAAAATCTGAGTACGTCAACAAAGTGAGTTAATCCGTCTTTGTTGAGATTGATTATCAGTTAGATTTGGATGAGTGTCAACACTTATTTGAAAATAATTCTCATTTAGTTTTATTGGTGAGCTTTGCTGTGATTAACATGCATTGATAACGCTGATATCACGAGTTTATGGCATTGGTTTGTACAGGTATATTTTGCGGGAGTGTTGCTGAAAAAATAGCGATGGTAAGTCGAGGGCAATAAAAAAGCCCGCAATTGCGGGCCTTTTTTGATCATATCTACCGTCACCGATATGAGCAATGTAGCAAGTAAAATAGTAAGTGGGTTGAGTGTGCTTTATTTAAGGGGCGTTAAGATAAAGCACATGCAACCTTGCATTTTTACGTGTGCATCACGTGTTTCAGGGTCTTGAAACAATTTAGCGTACTTAACAAGTTGAGCCGTCTACTCAGCTTGTTGAGATTGATTATCAATTGTATTTTGATCTATGTCAATACTTTTTTGAAAACAATTCTCATTTACATTGTTGGTGAGCTGTAAGCGTGGACGTGTTCCGAATGTTTGGGAGACCATCATGTTAATTGGTAAGGTAAGCGAGTAATTGGTAGGTAGTAAAAATAGAAAAGCCCGCGGGTCAAGCGGGCTTTTTGTGTTCATATCTACCGTCACTGATATGAGCAATGTAGCAAGTAAAATAGTCGGTTTTTACAAGTTGTTTTAGGGGCGTAAAACAACGCGTTATTACCTAGCGTGTAACGTTCGCTCAACGTGTTTCAGGGTCGAGAAACAAAATTAGAGTACTTCAACAAAATAAACCGTCACTTACTTTGTTGAGATTGATTATCAATAACATCTGCCTCTGTGTCAACACTTATTTGCAAATAATTCTCATTTGATTTTTGCTGTATTCATTTCTTCCGTAACTCAAGGCTTGGTTGGCTTCATTTTTGAGTGTGCTAAGACACTTTATTTCCTGATCTTTTCGGCGTATAACAGTTACATAAAAATAACAAAAGAGGTGAGTTAATGGTCAGTACGGTGGGGTTGATCGGTGCATTGGCAGCATTGATTTGGCTGACTTTAAGAGGGATGAATCTGTTTATTGCTGCACCATTATGTGCACTATTGGTCGCACTTAGTAGTGATATTGCGATATTTAATGGCATCAATGACGGTAACTTTGTTTCAATTTATATGTCTGGATTCAGTGGCTTTATCCAAGCTTGGTTCTTTATGTTTTTGCTGGGGTCATTATTTGGAAAATTTATGGAGGACACAGGCGCTGCAGATGCCATAGCACGCTACATTACCGATAAAATAGGAATGAAGCACGCTGTATTTGCTATCGTTTTAGCGTGTGCCTTACTCACTTATGGTGGGGTGAGTGTCTTTATTGTGGCGTTTTCAGTTTATCCAATGGCACTGAGCTTATTCAAGGATGCGGATCTGCCTCGGCGTTTTATCCCTGCAGTGCTGGCTTTTGGATCTGTGACATTTACCATGACCTCGGCGGGTTCTCCTGAAATACAAAACTGGATCCCAATAAAATACTTGGGCACGTCTCCCTATGCGGCATGGCAAGAGAGCTTGATTGTCGCTGTCTTTATGGCTGTATTGGGCTATTTTTTACTCGTTAAAATGATTAAAAAGGCCGTTGATAGTGGCGAATCTTTTGAAGCGAGAGTGGGGGACCCTATCGAGGATAAACGTCATTTACCCCATCCAATCACAGGCCTGTTGCCATTACTCGTGGTACTGAGCTTGTCATTCTTGTTACACGAACAACTCCAGCAAAGTGCATTAATTGTCGCCCTGCTCGGTGGTGTCGTGTCTATTTTCATCATTAATTTTAAGTACTTTAAAAGTTTATCTCAGGCAATTAACCTCGGCACAACAGGGGCATTAGTGGCAATCGGTAATACAGCGGCAGTGGTCGGTTTTGGTGCCGTTGCTAAAGGCACACCTGCGTTTCAAGAGGCTGTGGCCTTAATGACCTCTATTCCGGGCAATGAATTGCTTGGCGCGGCAATCGCGGTGAGTGTTATCGCTGCATTGACGGGATCAGCCTCAGGTGGACAGGCAATTGCGCTGCCTTTGGTCGCACCTCATTATTTAGATTTAGGGGTCGATGAAAACCAGTTACATCGTGTTGTCGCGATTAGTTCGGGTGCACTGGACACCTTGCCACACAATGGCTATGTCGTGACAACGGTGCGGGCGATTTGTGGCGAGAAACATCAAGATGCGTATTGGCCACTGGCAGTATTGACGGTATGTGTGCCTTTATTAGGGGTTGTTTTGATCTTGGGGTTATTTATTTGGTTTTAACTGAAGATGTCAATGGGTAAGCAGTTGTCATGCAAAATTCATTGCATTGTACTAACTTTGACAGACAAAAAGGCTGTGAAGACACAGTAATTTGGGCACATAAAAGGAGAATAAAATATGCATTGTCATGAAATTGATTACGAAATCATTGGCGAATCTATGCAGATGGTTGAAGTGGAGTTGGATCCCAATGAAACGGTTATTGCAGAAGCCGGCGCGATGAACTACATGCAAGATGGCATTAGCTTTGAAGCAAAAATGGGTGATGGCTCTGATGTAGATCAAGGCTTTATGGGTAAGTTATTCAGTGCAGGTAAGCGTTTAATTAGTGGTGAGTCGTTGTTTATGACGCACTTTACCAATGAAGGCATGGGTAAAAAGCGCGTGGCATTTGCAGCGCCTTTTCCGGGCTCTATTTTGGCATTGGATATGGCGACATTGGGTCAATCTGTGTACTTACAAAAAGATTCATTTTTATGTGCTGCACTGGGCACCAAAGTGGATATTGCCTTTCAGCGTAAACTTGGCGCGGGCTTTTTTGGTGGAGAAGGGTTCATATTAGAACACCTACAGGGCGATGGAATGGCATTTGCCCATGCAGGCGGCACTGTGGTTGAAAAGCAACTTAATGGTGAAACACTGCGCGTCGATACAGGCTGTGTGGTTGGGTTCAGCGAAGGCATCGAATTTGATATTGAGCGGGTGAAAGGCCTGAAAAGCATGTTTTTTGGCGGGGAAGGGCTCTTTTTAGCGACGTTAAAAGGCCATGGTACGGTGTGGATCCAAAGTTTACCATTCTCTAGATTAGCGGATCGAGTGCTTGAGCACGCACCAAAACAGGGCGGTAGCAGGCAGGGCGAAGGCTCTGTATTAGGCAGTGTTGGCGATATCATTGATGGTGATTGAGGCTAAAAATGGCTTATTTAATGCAGTTCAACAATGCAATATCGCAGCGAATGCGTTTTAATTGCAAATTGGCTGCATTTTAATCGACTTCAAGGATGATGTTCGCCTAAAGAGGTGATATACTCCCGCCGAATAATTTTTCTACTTTAAATAGAGTAAAACAATGGCAGATTTATCGAAATACAGAAACATTGGTATTTTCGCGCACGTTGATGCGGGTAAAACTACGACCACTGAGCGTATTCTTAAGCTTACTGGTAAGATTCACAAAACTGGTGAAGTACACGATGGTGAGTCAACTACTGACTTCATGGAACAGGAAGCAGAGCGTGGTATTACTATCCAGTCAGCAGCTGTTACTTGTGAGTGGAAAGGCCACCGTTTAAACGTTATCGATACTCCTGGACACGTTGACTTCACAGTTGAAGTATACCGTTCACTTAAAGTTCTTGACGGCGGTATCGGTGTATTCTGTGGTTCTGGTGGTGTTGAGCCTCAGTCAGAAACTAACTGGCGTTATGCTAACGAATCAGAAGTTGCACGTTGTATCTTCGTAAACAAACTAGACCGTATGGGTGCTGACTTCTACCGCGTAGTAGGTCAAGTAGAGAAAGTACTTGGCGCAAACCCACTAGTTATGACTCTTCCTATCGGTATCGAAGATCAGTTCACAGGTGTTGTTGACGTACTAGAAAAGAAAGCATACATCTGGGACGAGACTGGCCTTCCAGAAAACTACGAAATCACGGACGTTCCAGCTGACATGGTTGAGAAAGTTGAAGAGTACCATGAGATGCTAGTTGAGTCTGCTGTTGAGCAAGACGACGACCTAATGGAAGCATACATGGAAGGTGAAACTCCTTCACTAGAGCAAATCAAAGCTTGTATCCGTAAAGGTACACGTGACCTTGCTTTCTTCCCAACTTTCTGTGGTTCTGCATTCAAAAACAAAGGTATGCAGCTAGTACTAGACGCAGTTGTTGATTACCTACCGTCTCCAACAGAAGTTGACCCTCAGCCTCTAACTGATCCTGAAACTGGTGAGCCTACTGGTGACGTTGCGACAGTTGACGCAGAAGAGCCACTTAAAGCGCTTGCGTTCAAAATCATGGACGACCGTTTCGGTGCACTTACGTTCATCCGTATCTACGCTGGTCGCATGAAGAAAGGTGACACGATCCTTAACTCTGCAACTGGTAAAACAGAGCGTATCGGCCGTATGGTTGAGATGCAGGCAGACGAGCGTAACGAACTTACTGAAGCACAAGCTGGTGACATCATCGCAGTTGTAGGTATGAAGAACGTTCAAACTGGTCACACGCTATGTGATCCTAAGCACGAATGTACTCTAGAAGCGATGATCTTCCCTGATCCGGTAATCTCTATCGCTGTTGCACCTAAAGATAAAGGTGGTAACGAGAAGATGGGTATCGCTATCGGTAAGATGGTTGCAGAAGATCCGTCATTCCAGGTTGAGACTGACGAAGATTCAGGTGAAACTATCCTTAAAGGTATGGGTGAGCTTCACCTAGACATCAAGGTAGACATCCTTAAGCGTACTTACGGCGTTGAGCTAGTTGTTGGTCAGCCTCAGGTTGCTTACCGTGAAACTATCACGCAAGAAGTTGAAGACAGCTACACGCACAAGAAGCAGTCTGGTGGTTCTGGTCAGTTCGGTAAGATCGACTACCGCATCAAGCCAGGTGAAGTTGGTTCTGGTTTCACGTTCTCATCTTCAGTTGTTGGTGGTAACGTACCTAAAGAATTCTGGCCTGCAGTTGAGAAAGGCTTCGCGTCAATGATGGAAGAAGGTGTTCTAGCTGGCTTCCCTGTACTAGACGTTGAAGTTGAGCTATTCGACGGTGGTTTCCACGCAGTTGACTCATCAGCAATTGCTTTCGAAATCGCTGCTAAAGGCGCTTTCCGTCAGTCTATCCCTAAAGCGGGTGCACAACTTCTTGAGCCAATCATGAAAGTTGACGTGTTCACGCCAGATGACAACGTAGGTGACGTAATCGGTGACCTTAACCGTCGTCGTGGTATGATCAAAGACCAAGAAGCTGGCGCAATGGGCGTTCGTATCAAGGGTGAAGTACCTCTATCTGAAATGTTCGGATACATTGGTCACCTACGTACTATCACGTCTGGTCGTGGTCAGTTCTCAATGGAATTCTCTCACTATGCACCATGTCCGCAAAACGTTGCTGACGCGGTAATCGCTGCAGAGAAAGAAAAGAAAGCTGCTAAGTAATTAGCCACTCTTTTCTTTTGAAAAAACCGCCTCAGGGCGGTTTTTTTATGCGTATGGATAACTCACCTCGCTGTGACTGAACAGTGATTAAGTTGATTTAAGCCTAGCTAAATCGCCATTTTATGAATTTTTTTATTTGTAAAATGTAAACAATTGTATAATGCAAATTCCCATTCTTTCGGGTTGTTTTCTGAACAATCCCCACATCTTTTTTACGTAATTTATTAAAAAATATACCTATATAGAAAGTTAAATTATCTAATGTAATGCAAATATAGAGAATTAAGCATGCGCTAAAAAAGTGGATTGTTGAAAAAAGCAGAGGGCGAGCTTGATTTAGGAACAAAGCGAATTTATCATGCTTCCTTCTTAATCCTAAAGTAGGTGAATTGAGTAAAATTTGGAGGTACTCATGAAAACAATCAACTTACAAATTAACTGGTATATTTATCTGTTGCAGCTGATTGTATCGGTTTTGCTTTATGTTGTGTTATTGCACTCTGGCTTGGAGTTTGTCGCTAAAGTACTTGGCGGCTCAGGCGCTGCTTTGACAATGGTTACGCTGATTTCATCAATTATTGGGAAAAAATACGTTCACATTGATAAAGCTGGGTTTAGTTATCGCAGCTGGTCACAGGTCAATTATTTACACAGTGATGAAATTGCGGCGTTAAAAATCACTAAGCTGCTAGGCGCATACATAGTGTCAGTCGAGTTGAGCTCGAAAAAGCAGATTGCATTTCCATATTGGTTGGCAAATCTAGAAGACATACAAAGAGCAGCGAAGGAATTTAATTGCCCGTTAGCTGGTGCGATAAACACCGAAGTGAAAGCCTAACTAAAAAAGCGCCTAATAGGCGCTTTTTTGCTTTTTATTGCTCGTTGAGCCAAATGGCTGCCTGCTTGGCAAAGTAGGTCAATATTCCGTCTGCCCCAGCACGTTTAAACGCTAAGAGCGACTCCATAACGACGGGCTTTTCAGCAAGCCAGCCATTATCAATAGCGGCTTTATGCATGGCATATTCGCCACTGACTTGATAAGCAAAAGTGGGTACTCCAAACTCACTTTTTACGCGTTTGACGACATCGAGGTAAGGCATGCCAGGCTTCACCATGACCATGTCCGCGCCCTCTTGTAAGTCCAAGGCTATTTCTCTGATTGCTTCATCCGAATTAGCTGGGTCCATCTGGTAGGTCTTCTTATCAGCGCCTTTTAGGTTACCAGCGGAGCCAACAGCATCTCTGAATGGGCCATAATAACTTGATGCATACTTTGCAGAGTAAGCCATGATACGCGTGTGGATGTGACCAGCTTCTTCCAATGCATCGCGAATGGCACCAATACGGCCATCCATCATGTCTGAGGGCGCAACCACATCAGCACCTGCGTCGGCGTGAGACAAGGCCTGTTTGATAAGAATCTCAGTGGTGATGTCATTCATTACATAGCCTGTGTCGTCTATGATGCCGTCTTGTCCATGCACAGTAAATGGGTCTAATGCGACGTCAGTGATCACACCCAGCTCAGGGCAGGCCGCTTTGAGTGCCTTGACTGTGCGCTGTGCAAGTCCATCAGGACTATAAGCTTCTTCAGCCATTAAAGACTTTTTATCTGAGGGGGTGACTGGAAAAATAGCAATGGCAGGAATGCCCAGTGCGTGTAATTGCTTCGCCTCTTCTACGAGCAGATCAATCGACAGTCGTTCAATCCCAGGCATAGAAGGAATGGGTTCACGACAATTTGTACCCTCTAAAACGAAAACAGGATAAATTAGATCAGCGACAGTTAATGTATTTTCGCTCATAAGGCGACGTGAAAAGTCGTCGCGGCGCATGCGTCGCATACGAGTATATGGAAATAGATCTAGTCCTGATTGAGCCACATTAAGTCTCCTGCGTGTGTTGATAAATACATACCCGATTGCGGCCACTTTGCTTCGCTTCATATAAAGCTTTGTCGGCGAAATCGGTGAATAAAGTTGGGTTTTTTGTATCTTGTGCGATTGCGCTGTAAACCCCAGCACTTGTGGTAAATTGGATACTCTGGTCAGCTATATTGACTATGCAATTGGCAGTCGCTTCGCGGATCTGTTCAGCAAGCTCTTGTGCACCTTGCACATTGGTATTGGGTAGCAAGATAACAAACTCTTCACCACCGTAACGAAACACTTCGTCATGGGGCCGTTTTAAATGTTTGCTAATGGT
Organism: Pseudoalteromonas luteoviolacea CPMOR-1; assembly: GCF_001625685.1. Classification (GTDB taxonomy): domain Bacteria; phylum Pseudomonadota; class Gammaproteobacteria; order Enterobacterales; family Alteromonadaceae; genus Pseudoalteromonas; species Pseudoalteromonas luteoviolacea_K. The sequence continues at coordinate 66,048 of NZ_AUYC01000001.1, forward strand.
ATTGGCAAAAGCACAAATGGTTTGATCGCCTGCTAGGTGCCCATATACGTCATTCACACGTTTAAAATGGTCAATATCAAGCATCACGACACTCAGTGTGGTTTGTTCTCTGCGAGAGCGTCTGACCTCCATCATAAGGCGTTTATCGAAGTAGCGTCGATTTTTTACCTTAGTCAATGGGTCTTCCATATTAAGTCGTTCTAACTCTCTATTTTTTTCTTCAAGTTCACGCAGCGTGACCTGTAGTTCGAAAGTGCGCTCATCAATACTGCTTTCTAGATCTTGTTGTGCTTGCTCTTGGATGATGAGCTTCTCTTTGAGTAATGCATCTTCGGCACGTGTTTTTGCGAGTTTTTGTTCTTGTTGCTTGATATGGCTTTCTCGTTCAAAAATATACTGTTTAGCCAGTGCATAGCTGATATATGCGCACACAAATAGCGCACAAATATAGGTAACTGGACGCTCTAGTAATGCACCAGAAAGTAACCCGAGTTCAAAGCCAAACTGGTAACATAAAGATATCATTAAACACAGATAAACAGTTACCGCAGGTAACCTTTGGCTGAGCTTATTTAATGATGCTTTGATTGTGATCACAAAAAAGTATAAAACGGCTAGGATGGCAAAAACATATGCGATTTTTGAAGCCAGTGTGATTGGCAGCAAGGTACATAAAAGTGTGAGTCCCAGACCACTAACGAGCAGGTATTTTAGCCCGACGTCGACATACGATGCTGTACTAATCGGTAAAATACCACTTCTTAAAATAGGTACTATTGCTAAAGTAGATAACAGCACGAGTAGGCTTTGCCCATATTGTTGCATCCATTGCCAATCTGCATAGAGATAACGATATCCAAAACCGTAAAGATGCACCAGCAAGAGCCACACACTCAATAACAACAAAGTACCATGCATAAAGTATTTGCGGCGTGTGAAGGTATACATCGTGAAGTTCGTCGCAATCATTGCAAGTAAAAACCCTGCTAAGATGCCATATATGAGGTTAAATTTGCTTTTGTATTTTAAATATTCAACTGGATGCCAAAGACTGAGTGGAATATTGAGCGCGCCATGGTGTTTCACTTTCAAATAAAGGGTTGTTTGTCGTTTACCAGGTAGCTCCAGTGGAATGAGTTGTGCTTCATGTTTTATTGGCCGTTGCATTAAGGGGCGGCTGTCACCTAAATCTAGGGTCAAAATAGCATGATCAGGCTGCATGATATAGGCAGTGATACTATCCAAAAGGTTATTGTTGACGCTGAGTAACAGCGGCAGCTCGATTAAGCTGTCGTTACGTAAAACGATTTTAATCCAGACTTGCTGATCTACTTCACCTAAATTCAGCGCGCCAGAGCGATGATAATGCCAGTTAGGATTGTCATTGAGTAATTCTTGGATATTGTCTTGAGCGGTTACTGTATAGCTAAATTGAAGTGAAGCCTGGTGTCTAAACTGGGCTTGTAGTTCAAACACAGGTGAGTGACGCTCAGGGTCAATAACGAGATTCGCGAGCGCCGCATAAGTATTGAACATCAGTGCCAACAATAACCATAATTTCATCAAATATTACTCTGTGGCTTGGCCATAAATAATGCATTGAAATTACTGCTGCTGCACATCGCAATGGATTCTCTATCGGTGTTTTTTAATAAGGCAATTTGCTCAGCAACGGCAGGTAAATACGCGGGTTCATTACGCCGAGATTTGGGTTTGGGTGATAGGGTCCGTGGCAGTAAATAAGGCGCATCAGTTTCAATAAGAAGTCTATCGTTTGGAATATATTTAATCAAATCACGTAATTGTTGGCCGCGTCTTTCATCACATACCCAACCTGTAATGCCGATCATTAAACCGTAATCGAGATAAAACTTGAGTGCTTGTTTGTCCCCCGTAAAGCAATGTAAGACACCGTCGAGTTGATGCTCAGATAATAATCCTTTCATACGGTCATGTGCATCTCGTTCGTGGATATAAGCTGGCATATTGAGTTGTTGGGCGAGTGCAAATTGAGCACTGCAGATACGTTCTTGCGTATCTCGAGGGGAAAAGTCGCGATTAAAATCTAATCCACACTCGCCAATTGCTACAACATGAGGAGAGCTGGCTAATCTCATGATTTGCGCAATGAAATCGTCAGGGGCATCTTTGGCATCGTGGGGGTGAATTCCGGCGGTGCTTACTAATTGATAGGTTTGTGCTAAAGCAAGGCTGTCATCGCTCGATGCGAGGTCACACCCGATTAAAAGCATATTACTAATATGCTGTGATTTGGCGCGTAAGACGACGTCAGCTCTGTCTTTATCAAATTGGGAGCTGGTTAAATTGACACCGGCATCAATCATTGTTTGCATTTATTTTATTCTTTTTACACGTATGGTTCTGTTTGAGCCTGATTTACTCATCAAAAAAGAGTTAAATGAGCCACGTTGAATCGTCACAGTGTCCTCTTGTTTTGCAAAAAAAGCGCTGCTGCCTATTTGCTTCCATACTTGTGCGTTTGAAAGCTCAAAAGTACGCACGCCATGGGTTGATTTTGTGAGTTTTATTATTGTAGCTTCAATATTGTCGACGCGTTGCTCGTTTTTTATGACTTTATTTTCTATGCCAAAACGCGCTTGTTGCTGCTCTGCGCTGAGTGTGACAGGTGCCGTGGATACCTTAGCAGTAGGTGGTGTCTGAGCGACGGACTGTTTTGCTTGATATTGGCTTACTACTTGGTCATAACACTGCAGACGTTGTTGATCGACTGAAATATTTTGGCAGGCAGTTAGTTGATCGAGTGCGCTCTCTTGTGCATCGGTTGAGAGTGAGAAACTCAGGGCAAGTAAAGTGAGCCACTTATTCATTATTCATTTCCTGTTGTTGAGATTTTTTGCTGTAGAACGCCGCTAAAATAAGGCCAATTTCGAATAATAATAACATGGGTACGGCAAGCAGTGTTTGTGACAGTACATCAGGGGGAGTTAAAAACATTGCCACGACAAATACACCAACAACAATGTAAGGTCTTTTTTCTTTTAGACTTTGTGTTGTTGTAACACCGCTCCAACATAGCAGCATAATCGCGACGGGGATTTCGAATGCGACACCAAATGCGAAAAACAGTTTGAGGATAAAGGCAAGGTAGCTACTAATATCCGGAGATAGGGTCATCATTTCTGGGCCAACCGCAGTAAAAAAGCCCAAAATAATTGGCATAACGACAAAGTAGCAAAAAGCGATACCTGCGTAAAATAGAATGATGCTTGAGAGCAGTATTGGCATCAGCATGCGTTTTTCATGCTGATATAAGCCGGGTGCGAGAAAGCCCCAAACTTGATGCAAAATAAACGGGATTGCTAAAAATAACGCGACGAATAGAGTCAGTTTAAACGGTGCGAAAAACGGTGCCGTGACATCTGTGGCTATCATAGTGGTATTTTCAGGTAAACTTAGTACCAATGGGTTAGCGACAAATGCATAAATATCATTCGCAAAATATACTAAGGATAAAAAAATAACCAATACGCTAAGGAGGGCTTTTATCAGCCTATCTCTGAGTTCAATCAGGTGGCCTATAAATCCACTTTGCTCCGGCTCTGACATGAATATTCCTGTTACTTCTAGGGATTAGTCTTTTTTCGACTGTTGATCTGTCGCGTCAGTTTGATAGCTATGACGAACGGACTCCGCCGCTTTTTTTAGCTCATCTACGGACTCTTGCAGCTCAGGTGCTAAGTTATGCATATCCTGCTGCTCAGCTTTTTTCAAATTGGCATGTAGCTCATGTACCCGAAGCTCCTCATTGACCTCAGCTTTGACTGAATTGGCAACTGATTTGACGGTTCTGATCCAGCGGCTAACGGTACGGATCGCCACAGGCAAGCGCTCAGGCCCTAATACAATTAAGCCGACAATCAATATGACGACGAGCTCCCACATGCCCATGTAAACTATACCTTTTCTTTGTCAGTTTCGGTGCTGTTTGACTTGCTCTGAGTTTGATTTTGAAGCGCGTCTTTTGGCTTGCTAGCGTCGTTGTTATCTTCATCTGACATGGCTTTTTTAAACCCTTTGACAGCGTTACCAAGATCACCACCCATACCGCGTAGCTTTTTCGTGCCAAAAAGCAAAACAATGATTGCAAGCACAATCAATAATTGCCAAATACTAATTCCACCTAATCCCATAACGACTCCGTTTACGTGTTATTTGTAAATACTGATTTGATTATACGCCCCGCGTATAAAATATCATCCTGTTTTACGCCATGCGCAAATAAATAGCAAGCATGCAAAGAGTGCGCTTCCTAGGCTTGCCCCACTTAACTCTGCGATAAAACACAAGCCTGCGATTATGGCGAAGGTTGACGCTGCCATACCGAGCAGAATACTTTGCATAGTTTGCTGGCTGACCGAGCGGCTTGGTGCCGCAGGACGATGGTGCTGTCGTTTCAGGTTCTGATAAATTAAATCAGGCAGCTCAGGCATTTTTTCTGCCCAAAAAGGCAGATTCTGGTAAAGTTTTTTAGCCACGGCCAGTGGGCCAACTTGCTCTTGCACCCAATGTTCTAGAAATGGTTTGGCAGTTTGCCAAAGATCTAGCTGAGGATATAGTTGACGGCCGAGTCCTTCCACGTATAACAGTGTTTTTTGCAATAAAACGAGTTGTGGTTGAACTTCCATATTAAAGCGTCTTGCCGTATTGAATAAATTGACCAGTACATGGCCAAATGAAATCTCGGCAAGGGGTTTATTAAAAATGGGTTCACATACGGTGCGGATAGCAAACTCAAACTCTTCAACACAGGTGTCTGCGGGCACCCAACCAGAGTCTACATGCAGCTGAGCGACTTGGCGGTAGTCACGGTTGAAAAATGCAATAAAGTTTTCGGCTAAATATCGCTTATCCTCTCGGTTTAAGGTGCCGACGATACCACAGTCAATTCCAATATACTGTGGGTTTTCAGGATGTTCGTAGGAGACAAAAATATTACCCGGATGCATGTCAGCATGGAAAAAGCTGTCTCTAAAAACTTGAGTGAAAAAGACTTCTACACCCCGTTCAGCGAGTAGCTTCATATCAGTACCCTGCGCTTCTAGCGTCTGAGTATCAGAAACCGGAATGCCATAAATACGCTCCATGACTAATACGTTTTGTCTGGAGTGGTCGCTATACACTTCGGGAATGTACAGTGCTTCAGAGCCCTCAAAGTTGCGCCTCAGTTGAATGGCATTGGCGCCTTCGCGCATTAAATCAAGTTCGTCGAGTAAGGTTTTACGATACTCACGGACAACTTCAACGGGCCTTAATCGGCGACTTTCACTGACTAGACCCGCTAAGATCTTGGCAAATTGCTCCATCAAAGATAAATCAGCGAGAATTTGCTTTTCTATGTCCGGGCGGATCACTTTGACAACCACATCTTTCAAACCTTGTTCAGTTTGTAACTGAGCGGTATGTACTTGGGCAATCGATGCAGAGGCTAACGGTTGTTGCTCGAAGTGTTCAAATAGCGCGCTTATATGTTCTAAATCTAGCGCTTGTTCTATTAATTTTTGCGCTTGTTCACCGTCAAATGGTGCAACATTATCTTGCAGTTGAGCTAACTCTTGCGCCATTTCGTGAGGTAACAAATCACGGCGAGTAGACAGCATTTGTCCAAACTTTATCCACACTGGCCCCAGCGTTTGTAACGCGAGGCGTAAACGTGCACCTTCGGATTTTTCTTGGTGTTTATTCGGCAGCCAAAATAAGCTTTTACGCAGGTATTTAGCGTACCAGGGCTGTAAGTGCTGAGGCAGCAGTTCATCTAGGCCATAATTAAGGAATGTTTTACCAATTTGATATAGGCGAGCGATGGACAATTCCTGCTCCTTAAAGTCAGTCAGTTAGTGCATTAATGCGTTGTTCAAGCGCAGCTAATTGCGATGAAAGGGCTCTTGTTTGGGCTTTAAATTGCTGCATCTCCAGAGGGTGGATGGTGACATTCAGCTCATCTTGACACAGTTGAGTCAGCACTTGCTGATATGATTTTTTATGTTGCTGTGTATACGCGTTACATTGCTTGGTTTGCTGCACCAGATGTTGCGCGCCCGCATCCCCTAAATACCGAGATAAATGTTCTGCCCAATCGATATTTAGATTTGCAAATGCCTTGCTGAAGAGCTGCGCCAGATGCAGATCTCCATCTAAATCTAATTTGCCACTGCGGATCAATCGTGTCAGTTGACTGGGGTCTTTTAACTCGCCGAGGCAATCAAGGGAAGTGGTGATGTGGCAGTCAGCATTGTCATGATAATGACCATACACAAAACAGTACTCCCCGTTGTAATGTAGTGCGCAGGATAAGTTTAAGTCTGTTAACGTCAATGCTAGCACCTTGTGTGCAGCGCCTTGCAAGTCATTTGCGAGGCTGGGTTCAAGGGTTAATAGACGATTCATAGCTTGCTCGGCCACGGCCGTTAAGACAGAGATCAACATAAACTTATCCTTATAGACGTTAGTACTTAAACCCTCTATGGAGCGCCACGATGCCACCGGTGAAATTTTGATAGCTTGTTTGCTCAAAACCGGCTTCTTCCATCATTCCTTTCAAGGTTTCTTGATCTGGGTGCATGCGAATTGACTCAGCAAGGTAGCGATAAGATTCACTGTCATTGGCCACTATTTTGCCAACATTCGGCAAAATATTAAAGGAATAGAAGTCATACAACTTTGACAGCGCTTCGTTATCTGTTTTAGAAAACTCCAAGACCAATAAGCGTCCACCTGGCTTAAGCACTCGGTACATAGAGCGCAACGCCTCATCTTTATCTGTGACGTTACGTAGACCAAATGCAATGGTGATAACATCTAAGCTGTTGTCTGGAAATGGTAATGCTTGGGCGTTCATTTGCACATATTCAATGTTGTTTACCAAACCTAAGTCACGCAGTTTATCGCGGCCTACTTTTAACATTGAATCATTGATGTCGCCGAGGATCACTTGACCTGTATCACCAACAAGCTGGCTAAATTTAGCCGTTAAATCACCTGTACCACCTGCCAAGTCTAATACTCGATGGCCTTTGCGTACGCCAGCGCATGCGACGGTTTGACGCTTCCAAAGGCGGTGAATACCAAACGACAAAAAGTCATTCATGATGTCGTATTTAGCTGCGACAGAGTGAAAAACATCTGCAACCAAAGACTCTTTTTGAGTGGACTCTACGGTTTTATAACCAAAGTGGGTGGTATCGCGATTTTCTTCTTTCATGTTGACCTTGGTGACACAGTTTAGATGGGTATAGTGTACTTGATTGCGACACTCAGGTGCAATTTATAGTGGCTGTAAATCGTAAATATTTGTCTTAAAACAAAGACTATATTGCCCCTGAAATGTAGCAATCGCGCCCCAGTGTATGGGCTTTTTGTGCCGCAAAAGCGGCTTGGGTTGCCAATTCATTAAAGTCTCGTTCGTTTTGCCTTTTTGCAATACCAATGGCGAGCTGAACTTCAGGAAATTGTACATTGCCTTTATTGCTAATGAATTTGAGCTTTTCGACGCCTTTACGGATCTTTGCGGCGATGACTTTGGCTGTTTCCGGCTCGATGTCTGCAAGTAAAATAGTGAATTCTTGTTTGCCTGTGCGCCCGGGTACACCACTCTCTAAAACATAATGTTTGATTTTATTGGCAACACGTTGCAAGACGGTTTCGCCAATCATATCGCCAAATCTCGTACTAAAGTCACTGAGGTTATCAACTTGAATAGAGATAGCACACAGGGTTTTATCTTGGTCTAGCCAGAGTTGTGTTTTTTGGTTGAGGTAGTGACGTTTGTATAAGCCGGTATGTGGATCAATTAAACGCTGTTTGCGGATCTTGTTTAATACCATGTACTGCTGGCTTTGTGTGGCTCTGGCTTTTTGCAAACTGTGTTTAAAACGTTGCTGTTGTTCCATATAACGTTCAGTTTGCTGCACAAATTCGTTCAGCGCTTTTTTACTTTTTGCGATATCCTGAGCATCCAATTCACTGTGACATTTACGAATGCTTTGTGTATATATTGCGATATTTTGGTGTGTCCGGGATGAAGAGGATGAGAGCTCATCAATGACGTTGTCGACTTCTTTCAACACGGCCAACTCTTCTTGATGCTCAGTATAAATAAACTCAAAGTAAAGTTGTTCGATATAGACGTTATCAATGGCAACATTATTTCGTAAATCACGCTCCAAGCGCGTCGTTAGAGGTTCGTTGCTACGGCTGATGAACGTATAGGCTACCTGGTAGTTGAGCGGCGTGGGTGGCAGCGCATGCAGTTCCAAAAAATGACAGACTTTGGTCATTTTTTCTTGGGCTATGGCCATTGGGTCATGGAACGTCATCTACTTATTTACCACACATTCAGGTTAATTTCGAAGCCTTAACGTCCTTTGGCACAAGTCATGATTTCATCCTATTTGAAGTCCCGCTACATTAATCGCAATTGTGACTTTTTGAAAGTAAAATTTGCCCTTTTAATGGTAAAAAGTTACCCATTTAATTCTATTAGGCGAATTTATCGACAACTTTTTCTCTTATACATGTGACGGCGCATCGATGAGCGCATTTGAACGATGTTTGGTCGATTATACTTGCATAACGATAAGTGCCTTCGTTATGGTGCATACCCCAGCGAAAGTTAAGGAACCTCAGTGTTGAACGCCGTTTTTAAACCGCTAAGTGCAATTGCATTAGCACTCAGTTTGTCTGCTTGTCAGATGACCAAGACCAATCCAGATCAGGCCTTTGTGGCGTTGTCTGAGCAAGTGATGGCCTTTCGTGCTGACATTAGCACCAGTCATATTAAGTCAATAGATGCACCCTATTTACTGCCAGATATGTCACCAGAACGCTTGGCAAGCGAAAATGAGCGTCGTTTAGCGCTACTGAATAAGCTTGATGCGATAGACACAACACAGTTAACTGCTGAGAATCAAATTAACTTCGCAATTTTGCGCGCACAGGTGCAAGATAAAGTCGATAAATATCACTTTAAACATCATTATGTACCCTTGTTATCTGAGTCTGGCTTTCATACACGCATGTCATTTAAGATCAGAGAGCATGACTTTTCTACCGAGCTTGGTTATCAATTATTGATCGCTCGGATTAAGCAGCTGCCACGATATTTTTCGCAGCAGATGGACTGGATGAGAAAGGGTATGGCTATCGGTTTAACTCAGCCTCAAGTGGTGCTTCAAGGCTTTGAGTCATCCATTGAAGCTTATATTGCAACAGATGATGTTGAGCGCTCGCCGTTTTATGCCCCGTTCAAAACAAATCAGGCGGGTATATCAGATGAGGCGTTTATGCAGCTTCAGCAGCAAGCCAAACAAGCGATAGTCCAATATGCTAATCCTGCATATCAAAGTTACTTAGATTTTTTCGTCAACGAATACCGACCGAACGCAAAGCAAGATATTGCTTGGTCGAGTGCACCCAATGGTGAAGCATTTTACATCAACCGTGCTAAGCATTTCACGACAACCGATATGACGCCTAGGCAAATCCATGAGTTAGGTTTGCAGGAAGTGGCGCGTATTCGCAGTGAGATGGAAACCATCATTGAAAAAGTGGGCTTTGAAGGGTCGTTTGCTGAGTTCGTCGAGTTTTTGCGTACCGATCCGCAGTTTTATGCAAAGACACCTGAAGAGTTGCTCAAAGAAGCATCATTTATTGCTAAACAGATGGATGCAAAATTACCTCAATTTTTCCATGTTGCGACGCTCCCTAGAGTACCTTATGGTGTAGCGCCTGTGCCTGACAGTATCGCACCTAAGTACACTACGGGGAGATACTTATCGCCATCGAAAGAAACAGATCCAGGCTATTATTGGGTCAATACGTATGCGCTTGATAAGAGACCGCTCTATGTTTTAGAGGCATTGACCTTACACGAAGGGGTACCGGGTCATCACCTACAGATCTCAATGAATGATGAGTTGATACATCTACCTGAGTATCGAAACGAATATATCTCTGCATTTGGTGAGGGTTGGGGGCTATACGCTGAATATCTTGGTTTAGAGGCGGGTTTTTATCAAGACCCATACAGTGATTTTGGTCGACTTACCTATGAAATGTGGCGTGCTGCGCGTTTAGTAGTGGATACGGGCATGCATATGTTTGGCTGGAGCCGTGAACAGGCGATGCAGTTTATGCAAGATAATACGGCGTTATCATTACACAATGTGAGAACAGAAACGGATCGGTACATTTCTTGGCCTGGCCAAGCGTTGTCATACAAAATTGGTGAGTTGACGATTAGGCGCTTGCGTACAGAGGCTGAGGAAGCATTGGGCGAAAAATTTGAGATTCGAGACTTTCACCGTGAAGTGCTGAAAAATGGCTCTGTTCCTTTGTTTGTACTCGAGGCGCAAATTAAGAATTACATAACACAAACATTAGCGCAGCAGTAAGATGGAGTGATAAGGCCGCCAAGCACGGCCTTATCATATTAGTGTGCAAAGCTGATAATGAGTTGATAAAAGTCATCGGTTGAACGGCAACTTTTTGCATTTAAAATCAACTGTTCGCCAAGCAAGAGCGTTTGTTTTTGCACTGCTAAGCGTTTAGTTTCATCTTCAATGCCGTCAATATCGGCAACGTGCGCTAGCCCGATGGTGCGACGGATCAATTCAGTGCCACAATACCCCATCGCATCTTGCAAGACTTCCTGTAAAAATTGCTCTACATAACCAGGTGCCTGTAATGCTAAATCGCGGGTATCTGTTTTGGCTAAGGTTAACCAATGTTGTTCGAATGTCTGCAAGCATGTAGAGATGGTGTTTAACAAGTAAGAGTGCACATCTCTTCGTTTAGGCGTTTCGACGATACGCCCATTTTGAGCGCAGTAATTAAGTAATAGGTTGCCGATAAATGAGCCTAAATCAAAGCCTATGGGGCCGAAAAAGCCGAACTCTGGGTCGATAAACTTGGTTTCTTGTGCGGAAACAAACAGGCTACCTGTGTGGACGTCACCATGTAATAGGGTCTGCGGCGACGAATAGAATTTACTTTTTAGTTTAGCAACATTGATTAATAAGGTTTTGTTTTCGCGCAGCAGAGACACTTGCTCTTCTAGCGCTACTGGGTAATTGTTTCGTTCATGCTCTCGATAGGGATCATCAAAAAATAAATCTTCTGTGATGGAGCATAGCTCAGGATTTGTAAACTCCTGAACCAACGATTTTTTATCTGCTGCAGGTAAGTAAAAATCCGAGTAAAAAAAGCTGGTGGTGGCGAGGTAAGTGCCCACATGTGTGCCAAGGTGTTTGAACGTATTGCCTTGGTTCAGCTCACCCCGCAAAATGGCCATATGACCCAGATCTTCTAAAATTGTTACTGCTAGTTCACTATTGTGATGCAGTACTTTTGCAGTCAGCTCTGGACATACTGCGCCATGTTTTTGTAATACGCTTGCTTCAATTCTGGCTCTGTCTAACGTCAGCGGCCAACTTTCCCCTACGCAGCGAGCATAAGGCAGAGCTTGTTTCAAAATGATGCTACGCTGCGCATTCGTATCTTGGATACGAAAGACCAAATTGAGGTTTCCATCCCCAAACTCATAGCAAGATAATATGGCATCTGCTGGAAAGAATTGCCCCAGTTCTTGGACGTAACTTAAGGCTGTGTCGTTATTAAAGGCAACGTATTTGCTCACGGTTATTCACCAAAAATTAAAGTAACTTTTAGCATTCTATATTTTTAAATGTTTAGATGTCTATACATCTTTAGATCTTTATGTAGAATGAGCAGTAATTACAACTGTACACTCCCTAATCAAAATGAAAGATTTAATCGCGCAAAGTTTGAAATATCAGGATGGTAAGGTACAGGTGCTCGATCAGTATCTGCTGCCTCATCAAGAGGTTTGGCATGTATGCCAAACGGTCAGTGATATGCAGAGCCTAATAAATAACCTTCAAGTGCGGGGGGCGCCTTTAATTGGCCTAGCGGCGACTTTGTTGGTGGCATACCTTGCTGAGCAAGGTGCTTCACAGCAAGTGCTATGTAAGGCCATTGATGATTTAGAAGCAACGCGACCCACAGCGGTAAATCTTAAGCATTGTATGGACCGATTGAGAGCGGTTGTCAATGATGTGCAATATGTGGCGCATGTTGTGCGTGTTGCTGAGAATCTCTTTGAAGAAGATATCGCTTTGTGCGCGCGGATTGCCCAGCATGGTGTTGAACTGGTGGAGGCTGGTGATAATATTCTGACCCATTGTAATACTGGCGCGCTGGCCACAGCAGGCATTGGTACGGCATTGGGGGTGATTTACCAAGCGATGCAGCGCCATGGTGATATTCATGTTTGGGTTGATGAAACACGCCCTTTATTGCAAGGTGGGCGTTTAACCGCGTATGAGCTGGCGCGCTGGCAGATCCCGTATACTTTGCTGTGTGACAGCATGGCCGCATCTTTAATGGCTGCAGGTAAAGTCGACAAGATATTTGTTGGTGCTGATAGGGTCGCGGCGAACGGCGATTTTGCGAATAAAGTGGGTACTTATAATTTAGCTGTTTTAGCGCACTTTCATCAGGTACCATTTTATGTGGTGGCACCAAAAACGACTTTTGATCCTAAGTGTGCCAGCGGGCAAGATATTGAAATTGAGCAGCGCAGTGCGCTTGAGGTGACCGGCGTGAGTGGCAGCTTTGGTGAATGCCAATGGGCCCCTTCGCAGGCAAAGGTGTACAACCCTGCTTTTGATGTGACTCCAGCCAAGTTAGTGACTGGATGGGTTTTTGACAGCGGCGTATATCATACCCCACACTTCCATATTCTCTAATTAATTCAACCTACTCCATATTAAACGCTTAAATTGATATCATATTTAGGCGTTTATATTTATGGAGTTTTAAATGTTTTCGAAAATACTCTGCGCAGTATTCTTATTGAGTTTAAGCTTTGGCTTACTGGCAGAATCCCACCAAACGAAGCCAGCTTCCAAACCTATTCCGATTTCACATTTTAGCAAAGGAGAAGAATACGCCAACGTTCAGCTCTCCCCAAGTGGAAAATATATCAGCTTTATTTCCAAAGTTGATGGCAAGAATATATTGGGTGTGCTCTTGGCAGAGAATTTTAGCATGCTGTCCGCTATTCGTTTTGAAAGTAATGCGCAAGTGGGAGATTACCATTGGGTGAATGCTGAGCGCATTGTGGTTGAAAAGGAATATCTCAAAGGGTGGACCGATCAACCGCATTACTATGGTGAACTTTATAGTGTCAACGCCGATGGCTCTTCAGGTAAATATCTGGTTGGCTATCAGGGCGGCGGGCAGACAGGCTCTCGTATTTCAAAGGCTACGGCGTTATATGGTACATCGTATGTTTTAGATCCGCTTGTTCATGATGAACGTCACATGTTGATTTATACTGTGCCATGGACTGCGTCCAAAGAGCCTCATGCAAGAGTGTATCGTGTTAATGTGATATCAGGTAAACGAAAACGCGTGACGCGCGCACCTGGCAGACATGCGCAGTTTTTAACAGACCGTCTTGGTAATATTCGCTTTGCTGCGGCTTGGGACAGCAAAATGGCGGGGGAGATTTATCAAAAAAACAAAAAAGGCAGTGGTTGGCAGCCGCTTGAAATACCGGGCGCTTTAAAAAATATTAAGTTGCATGCAATCGGTCATCAAGGCGAGTCTGTGTATCTGACTGGTTCAAAACAAGGTGAACCTGATGCGTTGTATAAGCTTTCGCTTAAGCAAAACGAACTGACCTTGGTCTATCAAGATAAAGATGTCTCACCAACAAGAATTTGGGTTGACCCTGTCAACAAGGAATTATTTGCTATTGAGCTTGACCCTGGCTATCCAACCTATGCGTTTACGGATGAAAAAGTGCCACTGAGCACGAGTATTAAATCGCTACTCAAAAGTATTCCTGGCCATCAACTACAGATCGTAAGCTCAACATTAGAGGGTACAAAGCATGTTGTATTTGCAAACAATGATCGCAATCCTGGGGACTACTATTTATTTGATCAAAAAAATAAAAAAATGTCTTATTTATTCTCTGCTCGTGCTTGGATAGATCCAGAGTTGATGGCTGAGACTAAGCCTATTTCATTTCAAAGTCGCGATGGCAATAAAATACATGGCTATTTGACTTTGCCGACAAATAGAGAAGCAAAAAACCTTCCGCTTGTTGTTATGCCACATGGTGGACCATATGGTGTGCGTGATTACTGGCAGTATGAAACGCAAAGTCAACTTTTTGCAAGTCGTGGTATGGCGGTATTACGTGTGAACTTCAGAGCTTCTGGTGGCTATGGTCGCAAGTTTGAAGAGCTGGGTTACTTGGAATGGGGGCGTAATATTCAATATGATATTTTAGATGGCGTCGATCATGTGGTAGAAGCTGGTTATGTCGATCCTGACAACATGTGTATTTTTGGCGAAAGTTTTGGTGGTTACTCGGCGCTGCAAAGCACCGTGGTTGCACCGAATAAGTTTAAATGTGCAATTGGTGTGGTTGGCGTTTACGATTTAACACTGCTATTTAAAAAAGGCGATGTGGCAAGTTCGGATACAGGTCAAAGTTATTTGAAAATGGTGCTGGGCGATAATGAGAAGCAGCTGCGCGAATATTCTCCGGCGCTCAATGCTGAAAAAGTCACTGCACCGGTGTTAATTATTCATGGTGGCGATGATGCCCGTGCGCCAGTCGCACAGGCTGAGGCGATGGTTAATGCACTCAAAAAAGCAAATAAACCAGTGAGCTATTATGTATTTGAAACCGAAGGTCATGGATTTTACAAAGAAAAACATCGCTTAGATTACTTTAATCAGCTGATCACTTTCTTAGAAAAGCACTTGAACCTTGAGCATGATTGAGTGGCGATTTAATTGATAGTGCGCGGCATCCAAGTGAAGTTGGTGCCGCCGCTTTCCGCTTGTTGTTAGTCTAAAATCGGGAATTGTTTAGCAATACTTGACCCTGTTTCTTTGGCGACCCAGCCTTCGGTGTTATTGAATAAGCGAATAGCTGTAAACTCAGGATCACTCCCCATATCAAACCAATGTGGCGTGTGATCTGGTACAGATATTAAATCGCCTTGCTGACAGAATACTTGATAAATCTTATCTGCGATATGCAGGCAGAAAAGGCCATATCCGGCTACAAAAAAACGTACTTCATCCTCACTGTGGGTATGTTCAAAAAGAAACTTTTCTCGCATGGCCGGCGCATTAGGGTTACCTTTTTGCAGTGCAACAACATCAACGGTTTGGTAGCCACCTTGCGCTTTCAAGCGTTCGATATCTTGACGGTAAGCGGCAATGATATCTGCTTCTGTTGCCTCTTTTGCCAATATTTGTGTTGCTTGCCATTGCTCAAAGCGTACGCCAACCTCAGCAAGTCGCTCGGCAATTTTACTTGCCTCATCGCTTTGAAAAATAGCTTCATTGGGCTGATTTTCTTGGTAGATATGTAAGTAACTCATGACGGTGTCTCGTTTTAAAGGTGCTCAAAACTGGTGATAAAAGCATGATTGGGGCTTTTGGGTTGATCATCGCGCCACAACTGCAAAGTTTGTAAACCGGCGGCTTTGGCGGCATCGAGTTCAGCGACGACATCACTTAAAAATAGAACTTCATGTGCCTCAAAAGGCAGGTTTTGTACGATGTTGTGATAAGACTCAGGTTGCTGTTTTGCCCCAACTCGCGTATCAAAATAATCGCTAAATAATCCGCGTATATCACCAAAATCGGAATGTGCAAAAAGCAGCTGCTGTGCCTTGACTGAGCCAGAAGAATACACATACAGCGCAGTACCAGCTTGGTGTTGCGCAGTTAAATAGGCATGGGCATCGGGGTAGATATGACCTGTGAAGTCTTTTTGTTGATAGCCATCTTGCCAGATTAACCCCTGTAGCTGTTTAAGTGGAGTAATTTTTTTATCTGCTTCAATCCAGCCAAGTAAGGTGTCTATCACTGTGTCTAAACTGGCATCTGGCTGCGCGATTTCTGCCCTGACAGCATCAAGTTGAGCACGCACTTGCGGCTCATCCTGTGAATTTTTGATAAAACTAGCTAAGTGATTAGCGGCATAGGGGAAAAGGATTTCTTTAACGAATGAAATTCGGGTAATTGTGCCTTCAATATCAGTGAGAATGGCTTTTATCATTTTACTGCTCCTTCAAGCTTGATGCGTTCTAATTCGCAGGCGAACAAAAACTCTAGCCCTTCAATATGACGGCGAGTTTCAAAGATACTGTTACCCAGGGCATAAAGGCCATGGCCTCGGATCAAAACACCGTGTGTTATAGGGTGTGTTTCATGATGCTTGGCAACACGTGCAGCCAGAGCAGGAATATCCTGATCGTTATCGAATATGGCAATGGATAAGGGCTCTAAATGGCTTTGAATGCCCGCAAGTGATTTTTGCATTTCATAGCCAGTCACGGTAAAACTGTTACTACGTATGAAGCGTGATAGCACCGTGGCGGCGACAGAATGAGTATGTAATATACATCCAGCTTGAGGCTGTAACTCATATAATTTTAGGTGCAGGGCAGTTTCTGCTGAGGGCCGACCATCTCCAGACACAATGTGGCCATCTTGGTCCAATTCTAAAAATTGCTCAGGGGTTAAGTGGCCTTTATCAAAGCCGCTGGCGGTGACGACAAAGCCATCATCGGTCTTCATAGAAAAGTTGCCGCCTGTTGCGGGCACCCAGCCTTGGTGGCTAACCCAGCGGCCTGCGTCGATGAGTGCTTGTTTTGCTGCCTTTGTTTGCATATTCGATCATCCTATGAGGTTTGGACGGCTATACTTCTATCTTTGGCAATGATAGCATCGCTTTATCGCCTACGCCATAACGAAAAGAGTTACAAAATGGAAAGTAAATTACCAGACGTCGGTACCAGTATCTTCACGACCATGACAGGCCTTGCTAACGCGCATGGTGCACTGAATCTCTCTCAAGGTTTTCCTGAGTTTGATACCCCTAGTAAGCTCAAAAATGCGTTGGCTGAGCATGCTCTAGCGGGATATAACCAATATGCGCCATCTCCTGGTGTACCTGTCTTACAGCAAGAGATTGCCGCACTTGTTGCGCGTCGCTATCAACAAGAAATTGACGCCACGGCTCAAGTGACGGTCACTGCGGGGGCGACAGAAGCGTTGTTCGTGGCGATTCAGTCACTGGTGCGCCAAGGTGATGAAGTGATTGTGTTTGACCCCGCTTATGACTCCTATCGCCCAGCGGTCGAATTAGCGGGAGGGCGCACTGTGCATATGCCATTAAGTGCACCGGAGTATGCCATTGATTGGGCACAAGTGCGTGCAGCAGTGACGGATAAAACACGGGCGATCATCATTAATACACCTCATAACCCCAGTGCGAAAACACTCAAACAAGCTGATCTAGATGCATTAAAAGCACTGCTTATTGAGCATGATATATACCTTATCAGTGACGAAGTGTATGAGCACATTACCTTTGATGACGCGCCACACTTGAGTGCTCTACGAGACTCTGAGCTTGCAGCACGGGCGTTTGTGATATCAAGTTTTGGAAAAACCTTCCACTGTACTGGTTGGAAAATGGGTTATTGTGTCGCACCAGCGCATTTGTCTGTTGAGTTTAGAAAAATCCACCAGTTTGTGAATTTTTCGAGTTTTACGCCGGCGCAATTCGCATTGGCAGACATGTTGCGTGATGTCCCTGAGCATGTCGATGAATTGAGTGCGTTTTATCAACAAAAGCGTGATGTACTGGTTGAGGCGTTAGCGACCAGTCGCTTTAAGATCCTGCCAAGTGAAGGGACTTACTTCTTGTTACTTGATTACAGTGATATTTCCGATCTAGACGATGTGACTTTTTGTCAGCAATTGGTTGAGCAAAGTGGCGTGGCGGCGATCCCGTTAAGCGTGTTCTATGATAAACCGAATGGCGATAAAATTATTCGTTTGTGTTTTGCTAAAGAAACCGAGACATTAATCGCAGCGGCGGAGAAATTATGTCAACTTTAACAGTTAACCTAGTGCAATATGACATTGCGTGGTTAGCCCCAGAGCAGAATTTCGCAACGATTGAAGCGCTGGTTGCTGATGCGCCTCCTTGTGATTTGCTATTGCTACCTGAGACCTTTGCCACAGGATTTGCGTTGCAACAGGCAACCGATGAGCAAGCAGCGAAGGCGAGGGCATTTATACAGCAACTGGCTAAACGTTTACAGTGTGTGGTCGCGGGCTCTGTATTGGTGCCTCATCAAGGTAAAAAAGCCAATCGCTTTTATTGGGTCTGGCCTGATGGAACTGAACAGACGTATGATAAACGTCATTTGTTTTGCCTGGGAAATGAAGGGGATTATGTAGCCCAAGGTAAGGAAAGAAAAATATTTGAAATCAATGGTTTTAGGCTGTTACCCCAGGTGTGTTATGACTTGCGTTTCCCCGTTTTTCAACGCAGTAAAAACGATTATGACGTGATGGTGAACGTTGCAAACTGGCCATCAGCAAGACGCTACGCCTGGGATACGCTGTTACGTGCTCGTGCGATCGAAAATCAGTGTTTTGTTCTGGCGACCAATCGTATTGGTCAAGACGGTCAAGGGATTGCTCACAATGGCGGCACCGTGGCTTTAGATTATTTAGGGCAAGCGATCACCCAGGTTGGTGATGACGAGACTGGGATGATCAGCGTCATACTTGAAAAAGCAAAGCTAGCTGAGTTTAAGTGCCAATTTCCAGCTCATTTAGATGCAGATGGCTTTGAACTGAGTGTATAAATGGGAGCAGCAAATGCTGCTCCGTACAGAGTTAGACGTTGTATTGATGCACTAAGAGTGCTTGTTGCGGCGAGGCGATATCCGTCGACTGGCTGTTGTCAGTATTGGGTAATGTAAAGTAGCCCAGTAAGTTTTTCATTTCCATCGCCTGGGTTGCCATACGTTTTGCCGCGGCCATGGTCTCTTCGGTGATAGCAGAGTTTTCTTGAATTAAATCAGTGAGTCTCTGCACCACTATATCGACTTCTTCAATGGCTTGCTTTTGTGTCAATGTAGAGCGGTTAATGCTGATGATATTTTCATTTACGTCAGCGACCGCTTGTACAATGTGTCCGAGTTTCTCTCCAGAGCTATTGGCGAGGGTGGTACCTTGTTGTACTTTATCGTTGCTGTTGGCGATGATGTCTTTAATTTGTTTGGCAGAAGCGGCACTGCGCCCCGCCAGCTCTCGTACTTCATTGGCGACCACCGCGAAACCTCGGCCGTTTTCGCCAGCGCGGGCAGCTTCGACCGCGGCATTTAAGGCCAGTAGATTAGTTTGAAATGCCAGTTCATCAATTACCGATACAATTTCGTTAATGTCTTTACTGGCAGCATTGACCTCACCGATGGCATACACTGTGTCTTGTGATAAAGTACCGCCTTCTTTCGCAATGTTTTGTGCATTATGTGACTTTTCAACCGCAGTGTCCGATTGCATCGCTACTTGTGTCAGCTCCTCAAGAATATGGCCAGTGCTTGCATTGGCTTCTTCTAGGTTAGCTGCTTGCTCTTCGGTGCGGCGGCTGATCTCAGCATTGCTAGCGGCGATTTCTTCGGTACTATGTGCAACCAAGCTGGCTGCACTTTGAATGCTTTCAATGACGTGTGTGAGTTTGTTGGTGGTGGTATTGAGGTCTTGTTGCAAGGTGGCAAAGACACCGTCGTATTCACCTTCCACTAAGGTGCATAGGTCGCCCCTAGCAATGGCGCCGAGACTATGCGTAACAGCATGGATCGCGCCTGAGATGGTATCGATAGAGCCGTTGACGTCCTCTTTCAGCTGCAGCAACTGACCTTGTAATGTGGACTCGATCTTATGAGAAAACTCACCTTCGCTCATGGCCGCCATGACGCTGGCAAGCTCTTCGATAACCTGATTTAAGTTATTGACAGTATGATTGATGTCGTGTTGTAAAGTGGCTAATTGACCTTTTAACGGTGTATTAATGGTGCGATCAAAGCGTCCATGGCTTATAGCCATCATCACCGATGAAATCTCACTGATGGCTTGGTCTAAGCTGGCGATAGATAGGTTTACATTGGTTTTCAGCTGTCCAAGTTGACCGTGGGCTGGGGTTACAATCGGATGTTTAAAGTCGCCTTCACTGACCGCGGCCATGGTATTGCCAATGTCTTGCAAGATGGCTTCGAGATTATCCATACTCAAATTGGTGTCTCTTTTCAGTTGCGCTAATTGGCCTGATAAGGGATGTGTAATACGTTTAGAAAAATCGCCACTGCTGATGGCACTCATCGTAGAGCTCAATTCATCAATGGCACCACTTAACGCGAGTATGGAATTGTTCACACTGTCTTTCAAGCGCGCCAGATTGCCATTGGCTTCGACTGTGACCTGTTGTTTAAACTCCCCTTGTTCTACACAACTCATCACATTAATAATGTCGTTCATGGTCTCATCAATGGAAGTAACGGAGTGATTGATATTGTTTTTTAAAACGTCTAAATCTCCACTCAGCGGGGCTGTGATCTGTTGAGTAAATTGCCCTCTGGCCATGGCTTGCATCACGAGATTGATTTCTGTTAAAGCCGTTTGCAAACTAGTAGAGCATTCATTTGTGGCGTTTTTGAGCTCTTTGAGCTCGCCATTACACGGCGCACTTATTCGATCGCTAAACTTACCTTTGGCCATTTGATTCAGTACTCGATTGGCTTCAGAAATAGACAGTTGCAGTGCATCGAGCAAGGAATTGAAGGCCTGCGCACTTTGCCCTATTTCATCACGAGAACTGACTTCGGCACGTAGCGAAAAGTCCCCGCGAGTTTGGACTGCTCGCATGGTGTTGACGAGTTTATGTACGGGCCGAGATAAACTTCTGGCAAACCATAGCGCGGTAAATAAAATCACAACGATGCTGATGAGCATGACAATTGTCATGGTTTGGCGCAGAGAAGCAACGGGCGCAAATGCTTCTGCTTCATCGATTTCAGCTAGCAGTGCCCATCTGACATCAAACACCTGTAAATCGCTATAGGCAGATAACACGGGATTACCATTGTAGTCGGTGACGACTTTTTGCCCTTGCAGGCCTTGCATAGCCAGCTTATATGATTCAGTGGCAATGGTGCCCTTAGCAGGATTTTCAAAAGAGGCCTGCACAGAATGATTAATAGGGTCGAGGTATGAATCTGATCGCATTAATCCATCTGGGCCAACGAGGTAGGTTTCACCACTTTGCCCCAGCCCATGGCGTTCACTCATGATGTCGTTCAGTGCGTCAATAGAGAGTTGAAAAATTAAGGTTGCTTGAGAAATACCATCAAAATCCAATGGCATAGCTACAAAGCTTGCAGGCGCATTATATGAGGGTAAGTATGGCTCATAGTCTGCGAACAGCATTTGATCTTGTTCGATTAAGGCACGATTAAATACGTCGGCGATACTGCTATTGGCATACGGACCGGTATTTAAAGAAGTGGCGAAGTCGACTTCTTTAAATACTGAGTACACAATATTACCGCTGTAATTATCGACGATAAAAATATCATAAAGTTGGTAAACGTCGGTGAGCTCGCGGAAAAATCCATGGTGGCGTTGGTGTGCAAGGTCATAGGCATCGAGGTGCCCTGTGGCATTCAATGCATCTTTCTCACCGATGGGATGTGGATTATCTGCTAAATAGCGTGCCTGCAAAGTCATGCCCTGACCAGAGAGCGAGTCGACTAAGGAATTGAGCGCGACCTTGCTATTTGTTTGCTGTTCAAAGCGAGGTAAAAAAGCGTCTTGGTAAAACTGTTTTAGGTTACTTGGAATGGTTTGGGCCGCTTGCGTTTCGTCAAAGCCATCGAGTAAGTCTTGTGTTGCTGTTATTAAATAGGGGTTGATTGCTAAAGCATGTAGTTTATCTTCGACGGTTTTAAAGTGACGTTCAATGGCACGCTTTTTAACACTGCCCACGGCACCGAGCTGTGCATAAACCTGTTCACTGATGGTATTGGAAGCTTGAATAAGTGAAAAAGTGATAATGACAGTGGCGGGGATGAGGGCGACAAGTAAAAAGGCGGCCATGAGCTTTTTAGCGAGGTCGAGCGATTTTAGGAATTGATGTATTCGAGACATGATGTGGCCCTCCGATCCTTGTATTTTTGGCATCAGTTTGATGCTGTTTGCTACCTTATTCTGTTGTCAGATTATCGAACCAAACTGTGTAAAACCCTACACAATGTGTGGCTAATAATTGTACAGATTTAAGCTTAGTGTAGATCACATCTCGATAAGATCTAGGCGTGAATGTTTCTCTAATCTGAACAAATATTGGTTAACCGATGGTAGGCTTCGCTGACACCGATGAATTGCGATAACATGAGGGAGAGGTGTAAAAACAAATTTGATGAACTTTTGATGATCATTCTTTCAGACAAAAAAAGAAGCAGCTATTGCTGCCTCTTGTTAAGAAAGTAGGTCACTGTGATCAGTGTTTCCAATGATACTTATGTGCTTTTTCTTCCATATACGCTTCCGTATCTGGGTGCATTGGTGTCTTGTTACCGTTTTCAAAGAAGAACGGCTGGCGGTCACGTTTTTGATGACCGATTTCATTCATGGTCGCTGCGTCATAAACACGACCATTCAGAATTGTATAGGTCACCTTTTCAGACTCGCGGATGTCATTCAGTACATCACCGTCAATGATCACTAGGTCGGCAAGCTTACCTTTTTCAATTGTGCCAATATCGTGGTCCATTGCGAGGTATCTTGCGCCATCAATCGTACCACTGCGCAGGGCTTCCCACGGCGTAAATCCGCCTTGTGCCATTGACCACAGTTCCCAGTGTGCGCCCAAACCTTCACGTTGGCCGTGTGCACCAATATGTACTGTGACACCTTTATCACGTAGTTGCTTAGCTGATTTTGCAGCATTGATATGGTTATAGTGGTGCTCTGGTGCTTTTTCACGGCGGATAGACATTGGTTTGACAACATACTCCGGAACAAAGCTCATTAAGCGCTCATTTTCCCATACATTGGTGGTGTTGTAGAAGTAGTCTTCACCTTTAATACCGCCATATGCCACATTGAAAGTCGGCGTAAAGCCCGCGTCAGTTTGGCTCCACATTTGCGTGACATCTGAGTAGATATTTGGAATTGGCAATGCATGTTCAAGGCCTGTGTGACCATCAATGATCATGTTCATGTTTTGCTGGAACTTTGAACCACCTTCTGGCACTACCATGATTTCCATTTGCTTCGCAGCTTCTAGCACTTGCTGGCGAGTATCACGGCGAGGGTGGTTATAACTTTTCACCGAGATTGCACCGGCGTCTTTTAAACGCTTAACGTGGAATTGTGCATCTTCCAAATTATTGATTGGTGTCTTGTAACCTGGTGCTTCACCTGCATATAAGATACGACCTACAGAGTATATACGCGGCGCCACAGTCAAACCTGCACGTTGTAGCTCTGCCATGGAGAATACTTCGTTAGAGTTATTTGATGGATCATGAATGGTCGTGACACCAAAGCTGACGTTGGAGAACTGGTTCCAGTTTTGCTCAGGTTGCAAGTTATGGCTACCGTAGCTGCCGTGTGCGTGGGCATCGACTAAGCCAGGGATCACTGTTTTCCCTTTAATATCCATTACTTTTGCTGCACTAGGGATGGTCACATCACTGCGCGTACCCACGGCGATAATGCGGTTATCTTCAATCAGTACCACACCATCTTCGATGATTTCTTGTTGGTTCTCTGCATCACGCATAGTCACCACTTTACCACCAACCAGTGCCAGCAAGCCTTTTGGTTTATCTGCAGGTTGCTCGAAGCTCAGGTCAATGCCTTCAGCGGTTAATTCATCCAGGTTGTCAGATGCATTGTCAACAAATGAGAAAGTGTCTGTGAGTTTACGTTGATACAGGTTTGGACCAAATGCCCAAGTTAACGCACTACTGTCTGCTTTCCAATTTAAGAAATCGCCTGAATATTTAGATACTTGTTTTACAGGGAAGGCTTTACCACCTTTATTGATAGACAGTGTTTTCCCTGTGCTGGTGAAGGGGGCAACAAAGGTGTTGAAGTGCTCGATAAATGCAACATAGTTGCCATCGGGTGAGACTTTATAATCAAAGATGAATTCGCCTTTGAAGTGACTGCGTTCTTCATGACCATTCAAATCGACACTTTTTAGCTCTCTACTGGTTTCGCTGCTAGCAACGGAGAAGTAGATACGCTCAGGGTTGGCGCCAAAGTGCGGATTATCACCACTTTTAACGATGCGTTTTGCTTCGCCACCTTTGGCATCAACGAGGTAGATACCCGGGTGCATTGACCAGTCACCGCTCAGAAGATAACCACCAGTTACTTTTTTGAATAGGACTTTTTTGCCATCTGGCGAGAAGCTAGGTGATATATAGTGACCTGGGTTTTGTGTAATGATGCGACCTTTACCGCCTTTTGCAGAGACGATACGCACACTCCCTAACTCTTGATCATCATACGTGGTGTATACAATGTATTTACCATCGCGAGAGTAGCTAGGGTAAAACTCAAAGTGATCGTTTTGCGTAGTAACACGGCGTACTTTACCAGACTCAATGTCTTTGATGTATAAATGGCCCAGGGCTTGGAATAGTGCTGTCTCGCCATCCGGTGAAATTTGCGACCAGCGAGCCAGTTTTACTTTGAAGTTATCAGGGGCAACGTCTACTGCAAATTTAAGTGCCG
This sequence comes from Pseudoalteromonas luteoviolacea CPMOR-1, assembly GCF_001625685.1. Taxonomy (GTDB): domain Bacteria; phylum Pseudomonadota; class Gammaproteobacteria; order Enterobacterales; family Alteromonadaceae; genus Pseudoalteromonas; species Pseudoalteromonas luteoviolacea_K. The sequence continues at coordinate 90,750 of NZ_AUYC01000001.1, forward strand.
GTGTGATCTCTTTTTCAGCCACTATGCGCGTTGGAATGACTTGCGACTGCTTTGTTGCAATGTCTACTTTGTGGAATACACCACCTGACCAAAATACTAAAGCTTTGCCATCTGGCGTGTAAGCAAATGCAGGTGTATTACCCTGCGCGCCATTGGCTTCTTGTAAGTCGCGGTCAAGACCTGTGAAGATTTGTGATTCAATACCAGATTTCAGGTCTTTAACATATAGCGCACTGATCATTTTCTCGCCGTTGTCTTCACGTTTTACAAAAGCAATTGATTGACCATCAGGGCTTGGTGTTGGGCGGATAGCACCACCGGCACCACGGATCACCGTTTCCTCTTCACCGGTTGCTAAATCCCAAGAGCGGATCTCAAAGACCGATGTTAAAGCGTTTTTATTGTATTGCCAGCGTACACCGGCTGTGGCATCGACTGAATAATAGATCTTTTTACCGTCAGTAGAGAATGCAGGCTCTGCGATGTTCTTTTGTGACTTTGCGCCGTGCAATCTTTCACGTACTAATACCCCTTTACCACCGGAAATGTGGTACATGCGTATAGAACCACCAGGAATCGTACGACCTGTGACTTGGCCTTGCTTTACAGCGATATATTGCCCATCAGGTGACCATGATGGATTATGAATGAGGTTGTGTGATTCATCAGATACTTGACGCATGTTGTCGCCGTTGACATCCATAACCCATAGGTTTTCTGCACCCGCGCGATCAGAAATAAATGCGATGTGTTTACCATCAGGTGAGAACTTCGGCTGGAAGTTCCAAGCGCGATCAGCGGTAATTGCAGTCGCTTTACCACCAGAGATTGGCATTACATAGATATCACCCAACATATCGAAAATAACGTGCTGGCCATCTGGGCTGACATCGACATTACTCCATGTTGTTTCATTGGTATCTATGGTGATAGTTTGCTTTTCGCCAGGCGGGGCAAGTACATCCCATTTTGCGGTGGTTTCCTGCGCACCAGAGGAGGCGAGTGCTGGTGTACTTAATCCAATCAAAGCGGCCCCGATTGCAATGGCAATCGGCGATTTAAATAGTGCCATGGTGTATTCCTATATGCTTTAAGCCAAGTCTCAGTCTATCGCTGAGTGTTGGTTTCTTGTCTTGTTGTGAGCTAATTTGTATTTTACCCGTGTAGGATGGCGAATTTTTTTACTAAAGTCGACAAGATGGCGATAAAAGTGCGCTCAAATGCGGCAGTTTTGCAGTATTTTTATACAAACTTTGTCTGTTTTTATTTAAATGTATTCGTTACCTTGATGTCATAGGCGTGCAAAAAGCGCCGTACTGGTTAGGCAGTACGGCGAGCATTGAGGCTAATTGAGCGTCTGTTGACGAACAAATTGTAAATAGGCTTCTAAGCTTTTCTGCCACAATGCCATGGCTTGGGTTAAATCATCATCACAAGACTTACCATCGAGTAATCGACGCTCTATTTTCTTCAAGGCAAGGCCGTAGCGGTTAAAGCCCAGCTGCAAAGCGGTGCTGGCTTGGCGATGCAGAGACTTAATACACTGTTCTTCATCCTCAGCCAGCAACTGTTGGATATGGATTAATTTGTTACGAGCAGAAAGTACAAACTCATTGTAAATTGAGGAGACTTCATCTTCGCTGAAACCACTTTTAAGCGAGTTGACGGCGGTATCATCATACAAAGTATCGCTCAACTCGACCCGCATATCCGGCTTTTGCGCTTTTTGTGAGTCACTGATGGCTTGACGAAGCTTCTCTTGTTTTATGGGCTTACCAACCACATCTTTGATACCAAGAGATAAATATTCTTTGATTTCTTCTGGGCTTAAGCTCGCGGTAAATGCCAAGAAGGGCGTGCGCTTATTTTTATGCTCAATCGTTTGTAAGTGCCTCAGGACTTCTTGGCCGGTGAAATCAGGCAAATTCATATCCAAGAGCACAACGTCGAAGACATATTCTTTCAGGTGCTCTATGGCACTGGTGCCATCGTATGCGAGCTTAATCTTATGCTCGTCCGCTGCCATAAATTCGATGGCAATTTTGCGATTGAGGTCTAAGTCTTCAACCAATAAAACAGAGAGCCCTGTTGGGTATTCTGGGTTGTGATGGCGCTGCTCTACCAAACTTAACTCGCCGACAGGCAAACTGACGTCAAAACTAAACGAGCTGCCTTTGCCAAGCTCACTGATTATCTCAAGTTGACTGCCAAGCTTGCTCAGCAAGCGTGCCGTGATAGCCAGACCAAGGCCTGTTCCACCTTTGGTTTTACCCGCGTTACTCTGTACATAAGGCTCTGTCAGCTTGTCGATGTCTTCTTCTTCGATGCCAGGGCCTGAGTCGACGACGCTGAAGCGCACAATATGAGACATGTTGGCTTCCTCTAGCAATTCGACGCGCAGTTTGACTTCCCCTTTGTCCGTAAACTTAATGGCATTGCCTACCAAATTGAGCAAAATTTGCCGTAGTTTTTGCTGGTCGCAGTAATAACATACTTGGTCTGGCAAATCATAGAGCAGCGTAAAAGTGAGTTTCTTTTGCTCGGCTAGTGGGCTCATCAACAAGCATAGGTTATCGAGCCAACTCTTTAATTCGACATCTTCGGAGGAGAGCACTTCGTCACTTTGATCTAAACTGGCGTAATCGAGTACCTTGTCTATCAATAAATTGAGAGATTCTGCGGAGTTGATAATGGCCTCACAATAGGCTTTGCTATGCTGATCATGACTGCGGTTAAGGACCAGTTGTGCACTGCCTAAAATACCATTTAAAGGGGTGCGGATCTCATGGCTGATGGTGGATAAAAATAAACCGCGAATTTCGAGATCTTTTTGGGCTTTTTCGGTCAGTTTATTGAGGTTAAGTTCGCGCCGCTCATTACATAATAGTGCCATGCCAGTGGCATAGAAAATGGGGGCTAAAACGCCATTAAAAAAGATGGCGATCGAAAACCATGGGTCGACAAATAAGGATACCTGGTCGACGTCTCCCATGAATAACGAGCGTCCTATAAAAGCCGTGAAAATAAAGCTGAGGACGATTAAATATACGATGCTGCCATTGGGGTATTGTTTGCGAGCATAACGTATAAAGTAATAGCTCAGTAAGATCGCTTCGACGATATGCTGCAAGTCAGAGATTAGAATACGCTTTCGCAAATTATCATCGACCATTGCATAATAAATGAGTGCAGAGAGCAGGGCCAAAGTGGCAAATAAATAGGTCCTGAATTCGATGCCTCGCTGCCCTAAAAACTGACTTATTGCCCAACAATGTATGATGGATGCCAAAAATAGTAAGGTGTTTGCAATACCAATGGTTTGCCACTGAGATAAAAAGCTATGCAGTGCAAACATAGATATGGCAGCAAATAGGATAAGGGGGTAAAAAATGTATAACAGTACGCCTGGTGTGTTTTTATTCGCACGCCAAGTTAAGTAATTGATGAGCGTCATCATCGCTGTCATTGCTGCACTGGCTACATACAGGGTTTTATGGTCCAACATAAAGACTTTGTTAACAATTAATAGACGTACCTAGGATAGAGCGAAGACCTAATGCAGTAAAGCAAAGCGCCAAGAAAATAATGAGATAGCAAGTATAGAGATTAAGTGATAGGTAAAAATACAAAAAGCATGCGAGGTGCATGCTTTTTACAGACTTTAGAAGTGTACTCGATGATGAGTATTAGCGGATCTCGTCAGGGATATTTTGTTGTGCCCATGACAGTAGCTCGATACGGTTACGGCACTTAGTTTTGCGAAATGCGCTGTATAGATGGGTTTTAACCGTATGTGGGCTGATATTTAAATCTTCCGCGATTTCTTTGTTTTTCGCGCCTTTACTCATTAGCGAGATAATGGCTTTTTCACGCTTAGTCAGTTTGACTGGTTCAATATCGCCTTCAGTTAGCTTGTGCAGGGCGTCTTTATTGAATTGCAGCATGCGATTTAATGCATTACACATGATTTCACGGCGATACCATAGCTGATCTTCCATCAGCAAACGGATACCTTTCATCAAGACGTCTGCATTATCTGTGGTATAAAACACACCACGAATACCGCTGAGCAATGCGCGATTTGCCAATTCAGGGTTTTCATCTAAATTGAACAGCACGATGTCGCAACTCACTTTGAGGTTTACTAACTGCTCTTTAAGTTTGCCCCATGCATCATTGACTGCCGTTTCAATAAAAAGCAACCGAGTATCTTCAGGTACTTCGGAAATATCAGTTCCTGTGATGACGTCTAACCCTTGAGTTTTTAGCAGGGGTTGTAAAACGTTTATTCCTATCGTGTTGATAGGCTCTTTATCTAGCAATAAAAATGCAGTACTGCTCATTTGGAAAACACTCTCATTCTGTCTGATAACGCAATGCTAACACGTGAATCAGACCTTTTGTATTAGAAATTTCATCAATAAAAAGATGTTTACAATATAAAGTTTGGCACGATAGCCTGTTTTGTAAACAGCTTAATTTTGTGAATGCTTCAACTTGTTGATTTTAGTATTAATTTAATTTAGTAGAGTAATAGCTTAGTTAATTACATTTTTTAACAAAGAATAATTTAAGATACTACTTTTTTCCTACTTTGGTACGGAGGCCAGCCCATTTCAAGTCCAGCTAATACATGTAGATGAATGTGATATACGGTTTGTCCACCATCATTGTTGCAGTTCATTACAACGCGATAACCGTCTTCAGCAAATCCGTGCTCTTTCGCAAGTTTAGACGCGACTAAGTGTAAATGCCCAACTAAGTGTGCATTTTCTTCGTTTACGTCATTAATTGTTGCGATTGGCTGCTTTGGTATCACCAACACATGAAAAGGTGCTTGAGGATTAATATCCTTAAACGCAAGTGCCTTTTCGTCTTCGTACACAATATCTGCAGGTATTTCACGATTAATTATTTTTGTAAAAATCGTTTCTTGGGCCATTACTTTTCTCCTTATATACGTTAGTTTAGCTGTTCAGCATAGCGCGGACTCTACAAGATACAAGGGAAATTACAATTGATGCTTGTTCATAATTGTAACTAAATTTGGCACAAATACCTTTCACTACCAAGGTAGCAATCAAATAAAGAGGAAATATGAAGAAAATTAGTATATTTGGAATTTTTATAGCACTTTATAGTGGTATTTCTGTTGCGGGGGAAGTTAACTTCCCAGAAGAATTGCTGCCTTTGCAAGTGAATGATCGTGAGATAGAGCATTCGTTTTTTAACAAGGTACGTCAGTTAGAGTTACCTGCGGGTGTGCATCGCATCAAAGTGAAGTATTCAGACTTGTTTGAATTAGATTATGATGAGCATGAAGTCGTCAACTCGAAACCATTTTGGGTGGAAGTGACCATCAAAGATCGTGATTATCAAGTGCGCTTCAAGCCCATTGAAGATGTAGAACAAGCACGGGCGTTTGCCAAGGCTCCGAAAATTTGGCTGCAACCTAAAAAAGGCGACACAGTCGCAGCAAAGCGTGTAAAGGCGCAAACAACCGCAGCGCCCATGCCAGTAGTCCGTGAGCCAGTGCCTACGGTAGTCAAAGCACGCAGTCAAAAAGAAAGTAGCACAGATCATGTTGCGCCCAGCGCAGGCAAGCCGGATGCGGTGTCTATGTTGGAGTTTTGGTGGCAGCAGGCGACGCCTGAGCAACGCACCGCGTTTTTAATGTCTATTGATGAAAAGCACTGAACAGCGTCAGATAAAGTGACGCAGAGATAAAGCCAAAGCTTTATCTCTGCTATTGTTTATTCGAAAATCGCGTCGACGGTACCTTGCGCTAACGGGTGGTAGCCTGGACGTGCTTTTTGATAAACACGATACGCCCAATCACGTCTATCTGTACTTGCCAATGCTTTGTATAAAGGCACGATGAGTTTACGTCGGCCAATGCCACTGAGATGTGCATCTAGGGCGGGATAAATTGCCTGATAACCGTTGCCAACTGCCAGCATGTACCATGCAAAAGCTAATTCGGCATTACTTGAGTTGGTCAGGTTAAATGCGTTGTCTAGTGCAGCCATCTTGTCTAAACCCAGATCTCTTGGCAGATTATTTAAAAAATGAAGCCACTCATGCACCGTCCAGTTGCTGGTAGGTAGTGTATCTAGTGATTTGTTACCGCTAAGCCAAGCTTGCATATGGCTATCAACCTGATTGAAAGCATCAGAAGTTGGGTTTGGTGCATCCTCTGGTAGACCTGGTTGATAGATCCACTCTTTGGCTTTATTCAATGAAACGATACCTGGGTGCTTTTTCAATAAGTGTTTATCCAGGTATTGAACGAACTCGGCGGTAGTGAGCGATTTAAATGCATAGGCGTCAAAATAGCCTTTTACAAATACATCAAACTTTTCACGACCAAACTTTTCCTCTAAATAAATGAGGAATAACTGACCTTTAATATAAGGCACTTTACTGAAGGCATCATCCGGATCGCGGCCATTGAGTTTTAAGTTTAATCGAGTGTCTGGTGCGGGAATGTTTTTGAGCTGTGCACGCAGGCCGGCTGCATCTAGCGCTTGCTCCATTACCGCACGGTCACGGCCAAAGACCTCTTCCATGATGCGGTTTTCAACATAGGACGTAAAACCTTCATTGAGCCACAGATCTTCCCATGTCGCGTTTGTTACTAGGTTACCTGACCAGGAATGGGCCAGTTCATGAGCAATCAAGTTAACCAGGCTTTTATCACCTGCAACGACAGTCGGCGTAATGAATGACAAGCGTGGGTTTTCCATCCCACCAAATGGAAAACTCGGTGGCAACATAAGTAAGTCGTAGCGGCCCCAAGCGTATTCACCATACATGGCGTTGGTTTTGTCTATCATGGCTTGCGTGTCATTAAACTCTGCCACAGAAGCGTCGAGAATTTGTGGCTCCGCAAAAATCGCGGTTTGATGAGACATTTCTTTATACTCTAGGTTACCGGCACCGATGGCGATTAAATATGGTGGAATAGCCTGTGGCATATCAAACCAGTAGTCACCATCTTTTATAAACGCTTCGGAGTTGTCTGCACTCATGACTGCGCGGACATCTTTGGGTGTTTGAATACGCGCTGTATAGGTGGTGCGCATCGCTGGGGTGTCTTGCACAGGGATCCAACTTCTGGCATGAATTGCTTGAGATTGACTGTACATGAATGGGTGAGTTTTACTTGCAGTCTGCACTGGCGTTAACCACTGTAAGCCAGAGGCTTGTGGCAAGCTGTTATAGTAAATGCGAGCTTTGCTCGCTTGGTGCTTGAATTGGATGGTGAGCTTGGCCCCTTTCACACCACTGCGCGGTGCGAGTGTGAATTGTGCAGGTAGCCATTTTCCCTGTGGTGACTGATAGAGGATTTTATCTATTTCAAGGTCGCGGGTATCCAGTACCAGTGTCCGTGCATGGCTGTTTTGCCATGCTAGGGTGTGCTCAACAAATCCTTCGAGCTGCTTGTCCTCAAAGTCGATATCGAGATCTAAATGTAAGTGCGTGCTTACTACATCTTTTAAGTTTGCAAAAGTATGCTCATCGACGGCATCTGCCGCCAAAACAGTATGAGAGAGGCCCGCCATTGTGAGGCCGAATGTTAAGGCTGAGAGTTTCATTTTTATCCTTGCTCATGATTGAGTGTCGCCGTTGTTATACCACTTCACAGCGTAAATGGCACTTGGATGCGTTAGCGGCATCAATCAGGTAAACTAGGAAGAATAGTTGGTAGTTTATAGGTGCTTTCTGTGCACGCTTTGCAGTCCTTACATACGTTTGCTTTGCCTTCTCATTGCCAAGAATTAGTGGTGGTTGAGGCGCCAGAGCAGTTAAAAGAAATTGATTTTGAACCTCCATTCTTTATTTTGGGAGAGGGGAGTAACTGCGTCTTTTTAGAAGATTTCCAAGGCAGTGTTCTGCAGATAGCAAACCGAGGCATTGAGATCACCGAAACCGAGCTGCATTATCATGTGCGTGTAGCCGCAGGTGAAAACTGGCATCAATTGGTGATCAAATTACTGAATATGGGCATAGGCGGACTTGAAAATCTGGCGTTAATACCCGGCACCGTCGGCGCAGCACCGGTGCAAAATATCGGCGCTTATGGTGTGGAATTGGCTCATGTTTTTGACTCGCTAATCGGCTTTGATATTGTAAAACGAGATTTTGTACAGCTTAATAAAGCTCAGTGCCAGTTTGGTTATCGTGACTCGGTCTTTAAAGGGCCATTGCAAGGCCAATTTGTGATCACCGAAGTCAAGCTTAAACTTCCCAAGCAGTGGCAACCGATATTGGCATATGGACCATTGAAAGAGTTACAGGGACAGCCTGTTAGTCCACAATTAGTGGCTGAGCGAGTGATGCAAATAAGACGCAGTAAATTGCCTGATCCAAGAGTGTGTGCCAATGCGGGTAGCTTTTTTAAAAACCCAGTTGTTGAAGCGCAATGGGTCGATACATTACGAGAACAATACCCTGATATGCCAGTGTACCCGGTCTCAAAGAGCAAAGTGAAACTGGCCGCTGGGTGGTTGATTGAGCAAGCCGGTCTTAAAAACCATCGTATTGGTGGTATCCGCGTGTATGATAAGCAAGCTTTGGTATTGGTCAATGACCAACAAGGTGATGGTACTGATTTACTCGCCATGATTGCGCACATTCAGCAGTCGGTATGGGATAAGTTTACTGTTGCGTTAATGCCTGAAGTGCGTTTGGTCGCAGCGCAAGGAGAACATTTAGCTGGGGGCATGCATGGTTAAAGCACCTGTTGGAAATAAACTAGCAATCTTAAGTGCGCTAAGCCGAGACCATTTTATCTCTGGTCAGGCATTGGGAGAGCAGTTGGGGATCACGCGTGCCGCTGTCTCAAAACACATTAATTCGCTTCAGGATATGGGTATCGATATCTTCAAAGTGACTGGTAAAGGTTATCGCCTTAACCATAGCCTGCCCTTATTAGATCAACATAAAATTTTGCCAGTGTGGCAGGCGTTAACTGACAAGCCTTGCCATATAGAAGTGCAGCCCATCATTGACTCGACCAACAGTGAGTTGATGCGTCGTATTCAGTCGAAAGAAGATTGCCTAACATCGGGTCAGGTATTAGTTGCAGAGATGCAGCAAGCTGGTCGCGGTCGGCGTGGTAGACAGTGGCAATCGCCATTTGGCGCTAATTTATATTACAGCTACTACTGGTATTTCGAAGACGGTATGCAGGCGGCCATGGGGGTATCTGTTGCAGTGGGATTGGCTGTGCATGATGCGCTCAATGCTTTGTATGATTTAGATGTCCAACTTAAATGGCCAAATGACATTTATATCAATGAGCATAAGTTGGCAGGTGTGCTGGTGGAGCTAGATGGGCAAATGGAAGGGCCATGTCATTTAGTGATTGGCATCGGCTTAAATGTAGCGATGCCCAATACTGCTGCACAGTATATTGATCAAGCATGGACAGATCTAAGCCAACATGTGTCTGAGGTTGATAAAAACCAACTGGCAGTTGTACTTACCTTATGTTTGCAAAAGCGCTTACATATGTATCAAAAGAATGGTTTAAGCAACATGGTCGCCCAGTGGAATGCGTTAAATGCGTTTCGCGACCAAGTTGTGAGTTTGAGCACGGGGCAAAGACAGTGGCGGGGGATCTGTGAGGGCATTGATCATCAAGGCGGTTTAATCTTGCGTCAAGATGGTGAGCGTAAAACCTATTATGGCGGTGAAATTTCACTGCGTAAGGAGCCGTGATGCGTTTGCTTATCGATGTCGGTAATACCGCCGTGAAAGTAGCCACTGAGTTTCAAGGTGAGATTGTGCTTATTAATGAAGCGCACGTGCCTTGGCACAAAATCAAAGAAGTCTTGATAGCGCAAGTTGGTAGTAACGAGGACTTAACGCCAATATTGCAACAAGCCCAGACTCATCAAGTGCCTTATCTATTTGCTTCAGTCTCACCCACTTTAGGCGCACTAAAATGTGCGTATGCAGAATTTCAAAACTTAGGCATAGATCGTTGGCTCACTGTGGTTGCCAGTTTTCATTTGTTTCCCAAGCAAGCTTGTGTGATTGTTGACTCTGGGACAGCGACTAAAGTCGATGTGTTGGATGCGACGGGTCAGCACCAAGGGGGGTGGATTTTGCCCGGACTCGATATGATGATCGACAGCTTGGTGGCCAATACACAAAAAGTATTCAGTGACACACATACGCTATTTGATACCAAGCTGGGGACCAATACACCCAATGCGGTAAAAAATGCAGCGTTGAGTGCGACTGTTGCACTGGCCGAGCGTGCAGTGACGCAAATGGGTGAAAACGCACAGCTCATTTATGCTGGTGGATATGGTGAGCTTATACAGCAACACCTTGATCCTAAAGGTATCTATTTTGATGACTTGGTTATGCAAGGGCTGATTTATTGGCGTAAATATCAACAAAACGATTAAATAGTAGAGTTTTTGTTGTAAATATGAGCATTTAAACAAGAAATTGCGATTTTTTTTGATTTAACTGTTGCATAGTGTCAGCGGTTGCTCTAATATCTCGCCCCGTACTAAAGCAGTGCCGACTTAGCTCAGTTGGTAGAGCAACTGACTTGTAATCAGTAGGTCATCCGTTCGACTCGGATAGTCGGCACCATTTTCAAGATTTAGAACACGCTTTAGAAAAGAATTTTTATGTGGAGGGGTTCCCGAGCGGCCAAAGGGATCAGACTGTAAATCTGACGGCTCAGCCTTCGCTGGTTCGAATCCAGCTCCCTCCACCACTTTATTCTTGACGGTTCTGAGGTAGTTAAGAACAGGTTCCTAAAGCGGGCATCGTATAATGGCTATTACCTCAGCCTTCCAAGCTGATGATGCGGGTTCGATTCCCGCTGCCCGCTCCAGATTTCTGGTGTGCTGATATAGCTCAGTTGGTAGAGCGCACCCTTGGTAAGGGTGAGGTCGGCAGTTCAAATCTGCCTATCAGCACCAGTCTCCGGATCTTCCCAAATACTTCCTTTGATTTGTCACAAAAACATTTATAATTGTAAAGAATAAACATAGTCCCCGCGCGCGCGCGTGGATTATTTTTATATGTAATCTAGATACACAAAAACTTATAGGTTCCGTCATGGCAAAAGAAAAGTTTGAACGTTCGAAACCGCACGTTAACGTTGGTACAATCGGCCACGTTGACCACGGTAAAACAACTCTAACAGCAGCAATCACTAACGTACTTGCAAAAGTATATGGTGGTGAAGCACGTGACTTC
>NZ_AUYC01000002.1:0-158248 GCF_001625685.1 Pseudoalteromonas luteoviolacea CPMOR-1
TATCTCATGTTCACCTAACGCCTTAATAAACGGCGGAAAATAGCAGGCTAAACTTAGCGAAGAATGAGCGCAAGCCTGCTGTTTTGCGTCCTTTGTTTAATTAATTTGTTAGGTTTTTGGGTATAACCCAACCCAGTCTGTTGGTTCTTTATATTTATTTAAATACTGAAGCCTTTCGTTTTCAGAAGTATATTTTAAATAGATATGTATATCAGTAATTAAGCTCTCACCGTCACCCATTCTAAAAAACATATCAGATGGCTCAATATCAGGATATACAATCCACGGTGGTAATGGAGGGGTAATTTTTAATAAAGTATTAAATCGCTCCATTTCCCATTCTTTTTGAATTAACAAATACTCTTCATATTTTTTTAATTCATCCTCATTCATAAATTTACATCCAAACTCAATGAAAACCTAACGCCCTATTAACGGGCTAAAAATTGTGGGCTAAAATTTTTGCGAAGCAAAATCGGCCCGCGATTTTTAGTCCCTGTTGAATTGCTTGTTAGGTGCAATTTACTTTATTGCTAACAAACATCACCAAATCTTCAATTGTTTTAATGTTTTCAGCTTCTATATCTGAAATTTTAATCAAAAACTTACGCTCTAATGATTCCACCAAATCGACATCAGCCATAGAATCAAACTCAAATAAATATCTTAAGTTTTGAGAAAAATCATCGCTAGGTAATAATCTTGAAAGTTCAATTTCTAACACTGTTTCGAGAATAACCAAGATATCTACTACAATAGCTTTTGATATATCTGTACTACCATAATATTTTTCGTAAAATTCTTCAGGTTCTAATGAATCTCTACCCTCAAAAATTTTATCAATTTGAGCTTCTCGCTTCTTATCATCAACTCTTGCCCACATAAATGCGACAATTAACAAAATGATGATTACAACTGCATATTCCATTTGCACCTAACGCCGCGCTCTGCGGCAATTTTGGAGCGTAGCGGAAAAATTGACCGGCAGCAGCGCCTTGTTAGGCGCATCTTTAATATATGTTAGCAAGTTTGCCACCAACAAAAGAAACAAGAACACCGACAACTATCACAATTAATACAAATTTTCGTGTAGATTCCGATTTGTCAAAGTAACCAGAATAGTCTCCCCAGTTGAACACATAAACTAGATAATACCTGATGAAGAATTGCCATATTAGAATAAGCGCTATTAAAAATCCGAACCCAAACAATAAAGGCATAGCTTTATCAATGCTCAGCTCCTTATTTTCTAATTTATGTTTCTCACGTTCTTTTTCTATATATATGAGAGCTTCCGTCGCGTTTTCTATATCGCCAGCTTTGTATGCCGCTTCCAGATTCATACCGATACTGGCATTTTCATTATTCTTAGATCCTTCCATGAAAATTGCCATTGGTATCACGATCAATAATGTCATAATTAACGGTAAAAAAACTCTAAAGGGAGACCGTCTAGAGCCGCCTTCCCCAAGTTGATTGGGAGCAAATCGTTTGATGCGGACCAAACGCTCTTCTAGAAGCGTGCTAGTAATAAAGACCCAGTCTCTGGAATTGCCTAGAATACTGTATTGCATTGACGTATAACCCGACTCATCGTCTTGGTCAGCATTACGAAAAGCTACTGACACCTTTACGTCTTCATCGGTATCATTTTTTGCCACATAGCTTATTGAAAGCCTGATAATTTGAGATGACCCAAGGTTCTCTTGCGATAATACTTCCTCAAGTGAAGCAATTTTTGCAATGGCACCATTTTTAAATTTAATCTTGTAACTTATGATGGGGGCATTGTATTCGGACAATTTTTCGAATTGATTCAAAATGTCATCACCGATACGACGAAGTTCGGCTTCGTTTAGAACAAACCCAGTGGCAAAAGTTTTTTTGGACTCTACTTGCATGTTCTCTCCATAATTGAATTTGTTCGCCTAACAATTTAATATCGACCCAATGGGTCGTTTTTCTACCGAGCCATGGGTCATTTTTCTCATTGTACCAGTTTTATCACAATAACTAACTTGTTGCTATAGTTATATTTTTCAATCATTATACACATTATAAAAAGAATCAAAACGACCCACATCGTCGAGTTTATGTTGACTAAGCAATATTCACTCAGAACCGTTGATACATATCTTAAGTGGATTTCTTCCTATATTTACTTTCATGGCAAGCGACACCCAGCCTCTATGGGCAATAACGAGGTTGTCGAATATCTCGACTACCTTGTACTTAAACGTAATGTCTCGCCTAAAACACAAGCGACAGCGCTAAATGCCTTATCTTTTCTGTATAAACAAATCATAAAACAGGATTTGTGTCCTAATCTGACGTTTGTAAGAAGCAAACGCCAATCTAAGTTGCCAATAGTTATGACCCCTGAAGAGGTTAAACGTCTCATGTCGTTTTTAAGTAAACGATATTATTTAATTTCAGGTTTAATGTATGGTAGCGGCTTACGTGTAATGGAAGCAGTTCAACTACGTGTTCAGGATATTGACTTTGACTACAAATGCATTCGGATCTGGAATAGTAAAGGGAATAAACATCGGGTGGTTACACTTGCCACAGAACTAATACCTTTGCTAAGGAATCAAATTGCTCAGGCTGACGAATACTTAAAATTAGATTCCCAAAATGAACACTATGCTGGTGTTTGGATGCCAAACGCACTGGCAAGAAAATATCCTAACGCCAATAAGTCAATTGCTTGGCAGTATCTATTTCCCTCATATAAGTTAAGTGCTGATCCTGAAACTGGTGAGATTCGCCGACATCATTTTCATCAAACAGGAGTACGTAAAGCAGTTAAAGAGCCAAAAAAGCACAAATAACAAAACCTATAACGCCCCACACTTTTAGACATTCATTTGCTACACACTTACTACAAGGTGGTGCAGATATCAGAACCGTGCAAACTCAACTTGGTCATTCTGATGTGAAGACCACGCAAATATATACTCATGTTTTACAGCAAGGCGCAAACGGTGTTGTTAGCCCTTTGAGCAAAATTTTCTAGCTAGTTTTGGGACAGAAACGAGTTACGCCTCAAAGTCCGCTGTTGGCACTTAAGTGACTTTCAGGCTTGGCTGAATACTACTAATCAAATCTGATAGATCAAGTTAAAGCTTTTTCAACTTTTTAGAAAATGAACATTTGGTCTGCTCATGTTAGGCCAAATATTCACATCTAAAACCAACAAATCATTGCTCAGGTTTATTAGTTTTAAACACCGCAATCTCATCGAGGGCGCTATCAAACCCGTTAGCAAAGTTCCATTTAAAGCTTTCACGTATTTCATTACGTAGTTGCTGCTTTTTATCGTCTTCATCTTCTTTACTCGCCTCGATTTGCAATGCTAAATCATCTAAAGACACAGCATCAGCGCCAATAGTCTCGCCCTGCCACTGCTGCCATATATCACTTCTTTGTGACGCACTCGTCTGTTGCAACATATTGACTGCGCTATTGATGAACTCTAGTCCTTGCTGGCTATGCAATTTAAACATATCCTCCATCATAGCTGCGCGCTGCATGTCAGAATCGGTATTGTAGGTATAATAAAGTTTAACCACGTTTTCATCATCAATATCACTGCCCTGCTTTGCATGATAAAAAGACGTAAACGCTAATTTGTCTGACTGTGTGCCAAAAAAACTAAATAGCGCATCCGTGTGGGCATGTTCTTCACTTAATAATGTAAATAGATTCTCTTTGTCATTGTCAGACACCAGCGCAGCCATATCCAAAATACCACGCGTCGCTAGGTAACTTCTTCCCTCCATGCTCTGTTTAAACTGGGAAAGTTCACCCATGGTGAACGCTTGAGCCGCATGAGTTAAGTCTTCTATCATCTTTGCACCAAGCGGTTCTTGCGTGATAAACACATCTGTAGGGTGCGCCTGATCAGGCTTATACAAACGCTTATCTTCTGTAGTGCCCCACATAACCCCAACAGGATAGCGGTTGCTAAGTGCCCTATCAGCTAACTCTTGCTCTCCCAAATCAAATACAGACTTGGTTAAGTCCAGGGTCACTGCCAATTTATCATCTGATAAAGCATTGAGGCTGTTAACATAATCGCTGACTGGCTCTTTGCCGCTCTGTTGCTGAGACACATATTGCTTTGACAGTGCAAAGACGCTGTCTATCACAGTCTCAATTTGCTGGTCAGTGAGTTTATCTGCCAATGTTAATAATGACTCATCGACAGGCAAGTACCGCAGCTTAATTTGATGCAAGGGTGACATTCTCTCAAAGAGTGCCATAAACTCCTCCACCTGCGCTTGTGACGACAAGCCACTGTAACTTGTCACCTCACCGACTTCATTGCCCTGTGCGACTCCAGATAAATCCGCGGCACCTTGAATAAATGCAGGTTTACTTAAAAGTGGATGGCGATTAATAGCTTGCTTTGACAAAGAAACCGTGTCCGCACTCACAGCGCTATTGTGCGGTTTTTCATAAGAAGGGGTCACTGGTACTGAGGCGTAAGTCAATGCACCATTTGCAGACGATACTTTCATAATAATCCTTATTATTCAGTCTTATCTTAATATCGGCTAACAACTTAATTGCTTGAAAACAAATTCTTGAATTGAGTTTAGTTTCGCTGTGCGGGTGCCTCAGATTGCTCACTTAGCAACCCAGACCATTTGTGTTTTATTCTCATCAAAGTGCCATTTTCGCTGATCCGCTGCCTGCCCAAATCAAACTGCTTGAGCAACTTCTTAGCCATCGGATTACCGTATGATGCGGCAATAAACTCTTTATTACTGTCAAACATAGGTAACTTAATGATGTCATCTTCTAAATCGTGTTGCTGCAAGACAATGTCCCAAACGCCTTCATAGCCAGCAAACCCTTGCACTCTTCTGCTTTTTAACATCTCAAACCCCTGAAATATACCGCCTACATCATATTTTTTAATATCATTTGCCTGCTCCCATTTGGGACCATAATTAAACCCTCGCATCTGCGCAATCGTCTTTCCCCCTAGAGTAGATAACGACTCCCACTCTATGGGTTGTTCTTTTAAAACATAAATACGATAGAAAACGGTATTGACGTATTCTTTGGAGTATCGATATATCTTTAAACGCTCTTCACTGATGCTCACAGGGAATATCAGATCGACACGACCATTATCAAGATAGGTTAATGCTCTGGCCCAAGGGACCACCCAAAGCTCAACTGTGTAGCCCATTTCATGAAAGCTCTCGCGTACCACATCCCATGCAAACCCTTTAAATACTGGACTGTCCTCCCCAGGAGCCACCTTTACAACATGGGTATCTCCGTTGTCTAAAAACCCAAATGGCGCGTAATCAGGTAAGGTGATCACTGACACCGTTTTAGTCCCTGCATGGCAAGCAAAGCTAATTATTAAACCCACTGTGATCAATGCTCGCAACAACAGGACCATTATACCGCCTAAAAAACACCTTTATTAAAAGCTTAGTTAAGTTCGCCTTATCTGACAAAACAAATCTATTTCCCCGATATTTTTTGCTATTGAATGTGATTCATAATGCTCATGTAGGGAATGCCCCGAGTAAGGTGGTTGAGCCTACTGGTCAGTTTGCTGTACCACCTTAACTTATTGCCGCTGCAACGGATTATGCGACTCAAGTTGCAGCGTCTTTGGCTGATGTGGAGGGAGTAATAAACTCCTAAACTGATGACAATGTAAAAAATATGCTGTTAGTGGTTTAGTTAGTACAATCAGTGCTAACAGGGTTAAAATACTTGGTATAGCTAAGTTCGGAGTATCTGATGTTAGAAAGATAGATACGAAGGTTGCAACGCAAGGTAGTGAAAAGGTAATGAGCGATTTATGTTTGAGTATTAATAATGGGTTTTAAAACTAGTTTTAGAATATTTGTTAAATTGGTTATTGTTTGTATTGGAATTTTAACAGGGCTTACATTTTTAAAAGTGGCTCTGAATGGAGAAGTGCATGAATTAAGTTTTCAACGAATATTTGATGGCTTTATATATGCAATATTACCGGCTTCACTTATTTTGGCTCTTATTCTATTTGTCATTGATTACACAGAAAAAAACGATAATTTCTAAACAAGCTTAAATTCTATCGCTTCGCCCTCGCGGAGCTTTTTATTACCTGTTATCAACAGTCTAGTTAAGCTCCTCAGACCTGACAAAACAAATCTGTTACCCCTATCTTTTTGCTGTTAAATACAGACTTTAGTATCAATTTAATTTGAAAAAGCAATCTCTTATGTACTAGCTTAACCAAATGCCAATACAATATTCATGCCCAACCGGTTCAACTTTGAGCATGGAAAAAATGACAATAATAAAAATTCAATGGGGAATAAGATGCGTTTAAAACTGACTCTTTTTATGCTGGCTTTACTGATAAGCGTGTTTATGTGCAGATCGGCTACGGCGCTTGAGCATCGATTACCACAACACATCCAACTCCAACATCAATCCATTGATTTACACATAGACCCAAATAAAACCACTTTTTCAGGCACCACAATCCTGAATGTTTTACTAACGCAACCGACTAAAGTACTCGCGTATCACAGTAAAGGCTTGGCTATCGAACATGTCTCTTTGCTATATCAGGGCAATGAGATCCCACTTAGTCTCAGTGCGCCAAATCACTATGAAATTATTAAACACAATTTACCGATTGAAATAAGCGATACAGCCTCACTCAAAATTACGTATCGCGCTGACCTATCTGAACATGTTGAAGGGATATACCGAGTTGAAAATGATCAAGGTCAAGTCTATTTGTTGTCTCAATTTCAATCTATGGAAGCGCGTAGAGTCTTCCCAACATTCGATGAACCCGATAAAAAAGCCACATTTAGTTTTAAGGTAACTACCCCAAAATCATATACAGTGCTTCACAATACCCTACCAGCCTCAATTAAATTTAACGGTAACTTAAAGACGGTTGAGTTTACAAAGACACCAAATATGAATACCGATATTCTCGCGCTGGCGCTTGGTCAGTTTGCTGAGTACAACGTGGCCAACACACGACTAAAGACAAAAGTATTTAGTCCTGAAAGTGCACAAATTAAGCTGCCTCCATACTTTAAAGACGTCGTCAATGATTCGTTGGTATTTATCGAAGACTACTTACAAAGTCCATACCCTTTCAGCCGGCTTGACTTTGTGGTGGGCAATTTTGGCGCAGTCGCAGCAATGGAAAACCTAGGGCTAGTGTCATTAAATGAAAACCAAATACCCGATTCAAATGCACCGCCACGCGCCCACTGCGAATTTAAAAAGCTCATCGCCCATGAAATCGCCCATAGTTGGTTTGGCAATGACATCACCATGGCTTGGTATGACGACTATTGGCTCAATGAATCTTTTACCGAGTTTATTGCTGCTAAAGTCATTCAATCACTCTATTCGGATATCGCTGCTTGTAGCTATGTCCCGCAAGTAAAAGCATTCAATGACGACAATGACCATGCTGTTCCACTGATTTTTGATGTTAAAACACGCGAAGATACTATTGCTTATGGCCAACTTTATTACACCAAAGGTCGTGCTATTCTAGAGATGCTTGAGCAAGCCTATGGTGAACATGCACTTCAGCAGCGGTTGCAACTCTATGTGAAAAAATTTGCTGGTAAAAATGTCAGCACACGCCAGTTTTTGGCTTTATTGTCGGATAATAAACTCCAAAACATGGTCACCAGTTTTACCCAAAATACCGGCTACCCACTTGTAACCTTAACCAAAAAAGGTGGCCAATATGTCTTAACACAAAACGATATATTAAACAGAAGCGATATACTTTGGACTATCCCAGTGTCGATAAAAACGTGGAACGGAAAACAAGCCTTAACACACAAGGCAATCTTAGAAGGTGAGCAAGTTCTGATTAAACTCCCGCACAATGTTCAAAGCGTTTTCCTCGATACAGATGGCGCTGGGTACTTTCGCTATGTTGATGACACAGGACTCGCCGAGTTTCCATTTGAACAACTCAGCCCGCAAGAACAAGCCTCCTATCGAGACAACCAACAATCTCTTGCAATCAGTGGCCATATTGACTACATGGCCTACATTGACAGTGTCATTCGAGAATTAAATCAGCTTGCGCTCGATTCTGAGCAGGCAAATGCACTACTCAAAGAGCTTCAATACGCTTTCATTGACCATGTACAACTTGGCCATCAGCGACAATTTGCGCACTATTTGAGTAAAAAGCTGACACATCAACCAAACTGGGAAGACCTAATGACAACACCCTACGGTGGTGACGTACTACAGTTTTTTGGTCTTTACTTACAAAACACCGCAGCCATCAGCGCTGCCAAATACTATTACGAGATGCCAAACAGCCAACAACATACGCATTTTCATAACATGATTGCTGTACTCGCGAGTAGTACCACAGATACACAGTACCAAGAATTGGTCGCACAATTTAAACAGATGCCGAACAATATAAAAAGCGGCATGTTACCCGCACTGGGGTATGTCAACAATGCAGAAAAAACAACCTATTACTATGACTTGCTGCTTAGCGACGCAACAACGGGTATGGTCATCGATGTCAACTTTCAATACCCCATTTTTAACCCATCGCTCAGAGTGGTGGCTGCTGACCTCATCGCAAACAGAAAAACAAAAATAGCAGAGCGGATCTCAGCCGCTTCATTGCAGTGGTTTCCATACAGTTTTCTGACAGCCTGCTCAAAAACACAAAAGCATGCGGTGATTAGCTTGTTTCAGGGATGGAAGCATATTGAAGGACTGAGAGACAAACTTAATGTCGTTGTGCATAATATTGACCAATGCATCGAGAGAACCAAAAAGATAAACCAAGGCATCACATCAATACATTAAGTAGTATAAAAAGAGCTGTTAACAGCTCTTTTTAGTCTCATCCAAAAGCGCGGGCTTTTTGGTATGCTGGACGCGCTTGAACACGTGTAAGGAAAGCTTGAATATGCGGTCGATTATCGAGTAACTTTAAGTTGTCAGCAATTTCTAATGAAATGGTCATCATAATATCCGCAGCGCTGAATGCATCGCTCGCAAAGTAGGGGCGCTTAGCAAGCGTCTCGTCTATATAGGCCAAATCTAAATTCAATTCCTTGCCAATATACCCATCGAGCGGCGCGTCACCAGTACGCGTTTCCATTTGCATCAGTAAATAAGTGATCACAGGTAAACCCAGCGATCCTTCAGCAAAATGCAGCCACTCTAAGTACGCATAGTAAGTATCATCACCTTTGGCAGGACGGAGTAAACCTTCACTACTTTGGTCTAGAATGTACTCCAAAACTGCACCTGACTCACACAATACGTGACCATTATGTTCAATCACAGGCGCTTTATTTAGTGGGTGTACTTTACCTAAACTAGATGGCGCCAGCTTGGTATTTTCATCTCTTTGATGATGCTCGACCTCAAAAGGCATCTTAAGCTCTTCGAGCAACCAAATAACTCGTGTCGAACGGGATTCGTTTAAATGATGAACGGTAATCATTACTTAACTCCTTACCCAGTCAGTTTATTTACAAGTAACTCGCCGACTGCATGTGCACTGGCTGGGTTTTGCCCTGTGATGACTCTCTCATCTTCTACTGTAAAGCTCTGCCACGGCTGTACTTTATTAAACTGCGCCGCCAACCTCGTTAAGGACTCTTCTAACAAAAATGGAATGTCATCAATGGTACCAAAATCGACTTCTTCTTCTCGCGTGAATGACGTCACTTTTTTATCAGCGATCAGCGCGTTACCATTACCCAAAGTAATAGGCAGTAAGGCAGCAGGGCCGTGACACACAGCCGAGATAATGCCGCCTGATTCGTAGTGCTTCGCCGCCAATGCGCCCATGGTTTTATCTGTCGCCAAGTCGCTTAACAGACCAAAACCGCCAGGGTAAAAAATAGCATCGTATTCATCGATATTTACCTCTGCAATGAGCTGCGTATTGTCAACTTTTTGTATGAATGCGGCATCAGCCAAAATATCGCTATTTACATGATCGTCCTCGATATCCGTGCCATATAACGGCACCTTACCGCCTTTAAGTGATACGATATCAAACTCAATTTGATGCGCGTTAAGCACAGCAACAACATGGGTGAGTTCTGGGGCATATGTTCCATTGGGCTGTTCTGTGTTACCCAAAGTCGCATGATTTGTGACGGGAATGAGCACTTTTTTCATCTCTTTTGTCCTTTGGCTTAAGTTATGTGGACAACTACTGTATATTTTTTCTAAATAAATGATAATTAGCTAATTCAGTTAAACACTTTTGCTATTTAGCAAAAGTGCACATTGCATTGTTCAAGCTAAAACTTAAGAATAGGCGTTATTTGATGGATAGCTTTGAAGGCGTATTTGAATTCGTCGCTGTTGCGGAAAGCGGCGGTTTTTCGTCGGCAGCCAAGGTGCTCAATTGCAGCACAAGCCACATTAGTAGGCAAGTTTCCCGACTAGAACAGCGTGTAGGTTGCAGCCTATTTGCCAGAACAACACGGCAAATCAACCTCACTGAGAATGGTACCTTTTATTACCAACAATGTAAGCAGCTCATTACTGGTTTACAGCAGGCCAATGAGCAACTCGCGCAGCAGCAATTTAATCTTAGCGGCACACTGCGTGTCAGTGCCGCTGGAGGCTTCGCCGAAAATTACCTTGCACCTGCACTGATGGCTTTCGCTAAGCTACACCCAGAGCTATCTATCGACATCGATTTTAACAGCCGTATGGTTAATTTTGTTGAGGATGGTATCGACTTCGCCATTCGGTATGGTGAACTCCATGACTCCAATTTAATTGCCCGTAAGCTCATCAGCCGTAACATGATGGCTGTGGCAAGTCCTCAGTACCTAGAACAAAATGGAACACCCAAACATCCATCAGAGCTAAAGCAACATAACTGTATTATTGCTAATAACGACAGTTGGTCATTCTTGGTCGACGGTCACAAGCAAAGCTTTAAAGTAAAAGGCAACTGGCGTAGTAATAATGCCAATGTTGTGGTGTCTGCCTGTATACAAGGACTTGGCATCGCCTATATGCCAGAACGAACTTTTGATAATGCCATTGGTTCACAGCAACTCACACCTATTTTAAAGCCATTTTGGAGCTCAGGTGCAACCAGCTGGATTGTGTATCAAAATCGGCAGTTTCAACCTTTGCGCACGCGTTTGGCCATCGATTATTTACTAGCACACTTTAAAGACTTTTAACCTATTTTGTATTATTTAGGGCAAGGTAAGCTGTTATAACATGTAATGTTTTTTCTTTATGCTCGCGATTACCATCAAAGATGATATCAACCTATATTAATCCGCTTAAAGCGTGTTTAAGGAGAAAGTCGATGTGTACTCGAGTACTAAATAATCTCAATCGCAAGTACATTGCAACAGCTAGAAACATGGACTGGATGTTCCCTTTACCTACTAGCTTATTTACCTTTGATAAAGGCCTAAACAAAATAGGCATGCCCATTTCTGATAACAAACAAGATAACGAAAAAGCGCTAAAATGGTGCTCAAAATACGCCAGTGTCGTTGCCATGGTGGGTGATGAGCAAAGTGGCTGGGCATCTTCTGATGGCATGAACTCTATGGGTCTGGCCGCAAACGTACTCTACGATTGCAATGCCACCTATACGAAAGACCAGCCTTGCAAAGAAGGACAACTGAGCGTGCTGCGTTGGGTGCAATATGTTTTAGATAATTTCGTGTTTGTAAAAGAAGTTGTCAGCGAATTCGAACAACAAAAAATTGAGTTGGTGCCAGCAGATGTGCCAAACAGTGATGGCAAACCTGCAACGTTACACCTATCTGTATCGGATGTAACAGGTAACTCTGCCATCATCGAAGTGTACAACGGTCAGTTTTACATTCACAGCAACGATGACTATGTCGTGATGACCAACGACCCAAGTTATGACAAGCAATTAAAAATTGATGCGTATTGGAAGTGGCAATGGTCAGATGACAATATTGCCGCCAGCCACACCATACCAGGCGGACCATTTTCTGCAGACAGATTTGAACGCGCATTATTCTATATTAGCCATATGAATGCCCCAACCAGCCATGATGAAGCACTCGCTCAAGCAAAGTCAATTGTCGCGAATGCCTGTGTACCGCTTGGGTATAATGTGCAAATGACTGAAAGCCCCAATATCTCAAATACGCTTTGGACAACGTTAGTAAACCACAGCGAGCAAAAATATTACTTCAGTAATGCTCGCACCGCCAATACCATTTGGGTGGACCTACATACATTTGATTTTAATGAGCCAGTGAAGCGTTTAGATATGGTCACCATCAGCTCAGACAATCAGGTCATCAATAATAGCTATGAAGGTCAAGTCAACGAGCTACTTACGCCGGTGCTCGACCCATATAGCCCCAACTTATTCATCCCAGATGAGATATGCCGTATTGGGGCCTAACTCAAATTCGCTCAGCGTCGGATCCAACCGATGCTGAGTAATAGCCTACTTCCCTGCTCAACTTGAGTCACTGCATGCACGCAGTTGTCAGGTCGAAAAAACTTAACTCTATCTGACTCGTAAAGTGGTGTCTGACACACAAACTCCCCCCCCTTTGTTGGCTTTTTTCAATACCAGATTCAATCTAAAATGACGACCTGAAGAGACTTCATCTACATGCTCTGGTACTTCACACCCCTCTGGGAACTTTAGCAAATAAACATCAAACTTAATGGGCCAACGGGCCCCTAAGAGCAACATCTTTTGATAACCTGATTTTTGCCGTCCAACTTGCCATCTAAATAAGTGTTTCAGCACACCGCCCCCAAGTTCTCTTTAAATCACGAGACATTAACCCTTAACCAAATGAGGATTTTTAATCACAAAACCGCGTTCAGTCCCTGAGATGAACCCCACGCTTTCATATACTTTGTGCGCAGCTGCGCGCGCTTCGCCAGATAACAACATCACTTTATAACAACCATGCCCCCAAGCCAATTCAAGAGCTGTTTGCATGACTTGTTTGCTAAGCCCTCTACGCCGAAACTGCGTGCCAGTTATCACATGCTCAATAACTGCATAAGGTCGAATATCATTTGTTAAAGTAGGCACTATCGATAGCTGACATGTCGAGGCAATCTGCCCTTCAAGCTCTGCCACAATCAAATGGTTATTCGTATCGTTGTCTATAGTTTGCCAACCTGAATTCAAAGCACCATCTGACACATCCGGGTCATTGGGTCTGAGTGTTTTATACAATTGCATAATGCCTGATAAGTCGGTCTGCGTTGCTACTCTAATAATAGTCATCGTGCTCGCTCCTTTATGATATTACAAAGTTATCCTTAATAACTTGAATTTATACTGACATAAACAGCCCATCACTGGCTACTCTATTAAGACCCTCTCACTTATGCTGATCCGCTTTGTAACGACGTAGATATAAGCACAGCGTACCTGGCGTTTACTCAACGTTTGACCTCATATAATTCCAAGGGTAACCCATCAGGGTCTTGGAAAAAGGTAAAGCGCTTATGTGTATATTCATCCACTCTAACAGGCTCTGTTACAACATGATGTGAATGCAAATGTGTAATCACCACGTCGATGTCTTGAACTTCAAATGCCAAATGACGAAGTCCAGCAGCCTCTGGGCGACTGGGGCGCTGGGGTGGGTTAGGAAATGAAAAGAGTTCTATTTGTGTACCATCAGGTAGTGCCAGATCTAACTTATATGACTGTCTATGTGCACGATAGTTTTCAGCAAGCACTTTAAAACCGAGAATGTCCGTGTAAAAAGCTTTAGAAGCCGCATAGTCAGTGCAAATAATTGCAACATGATGAATGCCTTTCAACATATTTAAAAACCCACTTAATGTTTATCACCATAACAATATAGAGCAACAACGTTGTTATGCTCCAATAGCAACACAAAAACCTTAGAATAAGAATAAAAATCATGGTGTTACTTTATCAAAAAAGCAAGTTATAAAATGACCATATCCACAGTATATACATCCAATAAAAGCGGGCTTTGCTGTGCATGTCATCTTTATAAAAACACTCGAATATGCATTGAACTAAGCTAAAAGCATATACAACACCATTCTTTTTAAAACTCGGCAATTACCGAGCTCATCTTGATAGTTACAACGCCAACAATTCGGTGAGAAAATAAATTTCTTAATAAAATCACGTAAATAAAATCAAAAAATATGGTTTAAGAATTGAAGTAAATAACTAGCTTAATGAAGCTTAACACATTGAAAAATTGAGATATATAAATTCAAGAATGAATTTTAAACCAAAAAAACAAACACCTCTATTAAAAGTAAAGAAACAAAAATAACAATTTACACACTAATTAATATATGTAACAAAATAAATCAAAAAGGCGCATTAATTCACTCTGAAATATCAAAATAACTGGCTCACAATTTAAGGAGAAAAAATGATCAAAACACTAATAAAAACTAGCCTGATCGCTACACTTGGTGCACTTACACTCCCTTCCCATTCACACACTCATGTTGAAAACAATATTAGAGCGCAACAACCGAACAACTTAAATTACTCCTTATATTTTAGCAATGAAGATCAAAGGGTTACTTATTCAAGGCAATACCATGGGCAAATTGTAGAGAGTTTGCATAATGCGTTAGTTGTATCACTCAGCGAGCAAGAGTTCTTATTGGCGCGTTCATCTGGTGCGGTAATTTTAGAACACACGCCTCCAAAAACCATAAACCGTGCTGCAAATGAATTGGTTAATGCGAACCAAAGTATACTAACCACAACACAAACATCAGGGATCCCTAATTTTCCATGTTATCCAACGCTTGAAGAAACATATGAACTTGCCGAACAACTCGCTAAAAAATATCCAAATTTTGTCGAGTTAAAGCACATTGGACAGTCATGGAAAAAAGAACAAGGTCTTGGCGGCCACGACCTCACAGTGCTGGTCATAAAAAATAAAAAAAGGAACAAAAACAAAAAACTTCCCACCATGTACATGCAAGGCGCTTTGCATGCCAGAGAATATACAGCAGGCGCAACAACCATCAAGTTTGCACAGCACTTGCTAGAAAATCGACGCACCAACCCTGACATCAAGTGGATTTTAAACCAGCGAGAAATTCATATTTTACTGATAGCCAACCCTGACGGTCGAAAATATGCAGAGCTTGGTAAAGAATGGCGAAAGAACACCAACACCGCGTATTGCGCTACAAACGAAGAGCAAATTGGCGCTGACTTAAATCGTAATTTCGACTTTGCCTGGAACTCAACACCCTATTCCTCAGATGAACAATGCTCTAATACATACCAAGGTCCAGTAGCAGCATCTGAACCAGAGACAAAAGTGATACAAAACTATATCAACAGTATTTTTGAAGATAATCGCGGAGACCTAGACACAGACGCCGCACCGCTAGATACAGCTGGGCTATTTTTAGATATTCATAGTTTTGGTGGTATGGTCATGTGGCCATGGTCACACTTACGTACCCCACCACCCAACTCAGCGGGTTTATCCATGTTAGGACATCGACTGGCTGCCTATAGTGGCTATGTGGCTTATCAGGTCGGCAACCGCTTTCATGTTGGCGGTTCTGCCGGAGGCTATGCCTATGGCCAATTAGGTGTAGCATCTTTTACCTATGAGCTGGGAAGAGAGTTTTTTGAGCACTGTGGCAATTTTGAAGGTGAAATCTTCCCCAACACATTAAAGTCCCTGATTTACGCCGCAAAAGTTGCAAAAGCGCCTTATAAAATATCAGGCGGCCCTCAGATACTTGATTATAAATTAGAAGGAGCCGGTGATGTTGCAGTACCACCAGGTACCCCCATCAATTTAACCGCAGGTATTTATGATGATTTTTTTGGCAATCAATCTTATACACCATTACCACCAAGCCAGGCTGTCAAAAAAGTAAAACTAGTAATCAAAAAGCAAGGTGAAGGCGTTGTACAAAAACTTAAACTCCCTGCAGCCGATGGTATTTATGACTCACCGAGAGAGCAGTTAAACTACGCACTCGATACAAGTAACTGGGATGATGGTCGTTATACTTTAATACTCAAAGCTCAAGATGTTACCGGTCAATGGGGTGTTAAATATGCGAAATACTTAACGATTGATGATGATGCAAGTGCACAAAATAAAGCGCCTGTTGCTGATTTTATCCCTACTTGCACCTATGGTAGTTGCCAATTTGACGCATCAAAGAGCACGGATGATAAACCAGGCTTAAAATACCGTTGGTTTATTGGCTCTGAAATATCCCGCGAAGAGTACACAGGTGAAAAAATAGAATATGTTCATGAAATGGCAGGAACTTACTACGTCACGCTTGTGGTAGAAGATGCCAATGATATTTCCGCAGTGAAACATGCTGTTTTTGATTTAGATGGCAAGTATGTACCAATTGCAAACTTTACCTATCAATGTGCAGGTCTCATATGTGAATTTGACTCATCAAGTGCTTCTGATCCTGACGGCCATATTGTAGAAAGACTATGGCGATTTGGTGCAGACGCAATGTATTTGCCTGGCAAGGTAAAAGAGACATTTACCTTCCCAACCGCTGGGGAATACAGAGTGGCGTTTGTAGTTCGAGACAATGATGGGCAATACAATGAAACCTATCAATTTATCACCGTAAACTAAAACAACGATATAATGCTCAGCATCATAGATGCTGAGCATTATAATATCGGTCATTACTTCGACAACATCATTTCTTTTGCCACAATCGCAGCAGAGTACATAAACATCGTAGAGACAATACGCTCATCTTTTATCACTGCTTTTTTATCTTTCATTGTGGTTTTATTTTGCGCAATCGCACCATTTTTATTTAATTGTTCTTCAACTAAGAATGGCAATAAGGTCCCTTGCTTTGCCCAGCTTTTACGTCGCTCAGTCGAGTTGGGAAATCCCGCGACTTTTTTGCCTTTGATCATAAACTCACCTGAAGACAACTTTACATTCGAAAATGCACCCGCACCATGTCCTGCTGAACCAACAATACCACCTGCTTCATAGATATCAGCGATGATTTTTTGCAAATCTTTATTGCTTGCTACGTCAAACAATGGACCATAACCGCCGCCAATGTACACACCCCAATATTGACTTGGGTCAATTTGAGACGGACGCAAAGTATTATTGGTTTTTTCGGTAAAGCCTTCATATTTCATGGTATAAGCACTAATACCATATGCTTCCATTTGAAACTCAACTTTACCGCCTTTTGGTGAGACAAAATCAACATCAACCCCATGACTCACAAAAACATGGTATGGCGGTGCCACTTCCCATAAATTGTTTCTTGCATCACTTTTATCGGGATCTCCCATATGTACCAAATTAGACGTGATAATCAGTACTTTTTTCCTATTTTCAGCCAATGAATCAAAAGAGAGCAAACTAGA
Organism: Pseudoalteromonas luteoviolacea CPMOR-1; assembly: GCF_001625685.1. Classification (GTDB taxonomy): domain Bacteria; phylum Pseudomonadota; class Gammaproteobacteria; order Enterobacterales; family Alteromonadaceae; genus Pseudoalteromonas; species Pseudoalteromonas luteoviolacea_K. The sequence continues at coordinate 17,411 of NZ_AUYC01000002.1, forward strand.
CAATAACAACAGTAGAGAAACTAAATACTTCATTTTTTTCCTTATTATTTTTAACTACATTAAGCTTTGACGCTAATAAAAACGAAAAGGTTTAAACCGAAATAACACAATTTAATAAATATTTTTAGGGTGCTCACTTTGCAGGTGCCAAAAGGGTAGAAATTTGCTCTCGCCTTCCCTATAGGTCAGCTATAGATAACGCATGGTATTACTGTTTATTAATCGTGCAAGAGAACATACTGATTCAGCCGTTACTTTGACTTGTGGGCAATCAAACGGCTCGCTCAGATTGCCCTTCAGGTCAAGGTTATTGGAAAGTAGTGTATCGTGATGTTCGTGTCTGTGATAAAAAAACACAGACCTGCACAGAAACATTTAAAGGCTGTAAATATAGTGGGAACGTGACCACAGTTTCCCTTTGGAATGACCCTGATCATTATTGGGCAGTACCATTTTTTTAATTTGTGACTGATACAAATATGGCGTATCGAGTTACCCAAGCTTCAAGCATTATAAGGGCATAATTAAGACTGGGGAAACACACCTCCTGAAACACGTACACGTAAAATTGAGGCTAATTGCTATACAGAGCAACGCGAAACTCGAGTATTTCGTTGTGGCTTCGAGCCATAAGCGATAGAAATTAAAAGGCTGATACTACATAAGCCCCTAACTATTGAGCAGAACATTTCGGCACGCTGAGTGCTCACAGCGTATAAGGCGATTTGTGCAATACAAGAGAGCATAAACCTCAATACCCGTTTGCTCATACATTGTGCCGCAAATAATCACTCAAGTGAGATATAAACGCTTTTACTTTCTGTAATGGATATTTTCGTCCTGAGTAAAATGCATTCAATACAAGATCTTCAGGCTCACGGTCTAACTTTATCTCTAATAGCTGGCCTTGCTCTATGGCTTTTTCACAGGCATGGAAAGGCAATATTGCAAAACCAAGCCCTTGAATCGCTGCAGCTCTGGCAATATTGCCACTATTTACTTTATAACTTGATTGGACGGTTAATAAGTAGTCCTCCTTAAAACGCCAAGGGCTGCCTTGCATCACACTAAGCGTGGTTATACAAGGCAATGCACTTAGCTCTTGTAAACTTTTTGGTTTTGGGTACTGCGCCAGCAAATTTGGTGCAGCCACAATACAACTCGGCCATCTGACTATTTCTTTAGCCACCCACCCCGAGTCCTCTAAGCTTCCACGGTTAAAACTCAACACAATATCAAAACCATCAACAACCCCCTCTTTCGCCTCCAACTGCGTATCACAACTCAATGAAATTAAGGGGTTTTTAGCGACAAAGCTGGCAAGTACTTCTCCAATAAATGGTAGATCTGGTGTCATTATTTTTAGATGCCCCGAAACTTGATCTGTCTGCAAAGATGTTTCTTGTAAGGCGCTTTGCAAGGATCCCAACAGCGAAAAAGTAGAGTCATAGAGTTTCTTTCCTGCCTCTGTAGGGCGCATTTTTCGTGTTGTGCGTTCGAACAAGCGCACATTTAGTTGCTGCTCCAATAGCGCAATATGACGACTGACATTTGATGTTGGCAGTGCCAGTTGCTCTGATGCTCGTTTAAAACTCAAGTGCACAAACACCGCCTCAAAGCTTATTAGCCATTTTAGTTCAACTTTATCTAGCACAATTCACTCATAATTTGGGATTATAAAAGTCATAAACGCCAATTTATCCCACCCGTTATATTTGTCAAAGTCTGGCTAAGATTTAAATGGAGAAATGAAACATGCAAAATACTCGACGTATTGCAATTATTGGCGCAGGTATCGCAGGCTTAAGCATGGCTATTTTTGCCACACAGCAAGGCTTTGATGTAGAAGTGTTTGAAAAACACAGTGAGATATCACAAATTGGCGCAGGCGTGACGCTATGGCCTAATGCCATGTATGTGCTGGATAAAATGAAGTTGATGAATGCTATCTCGGCCATTGGCGTGCAACCTTACGGTGTCCAGCAAATAAACCAACAAGGGCAAGTACACTCAAAATTAGACCTATTACAACTCAGTCAAGAGTGTGGCTATCCCAGTGTTAGTATTTTACGCAAAGATTTGATGCTTTGCTTGTATAAGCAGGTCAAGCAACTCAACATCTTGTGCCACTTTAACACCCCAGTTGATAGCCAAGATATAACTAAGCTCTCTAACCAGTTTGACCTTGTTGTCGGTGCCGATGGCAGAAACCGTTCTCAAGCAAGGGCGGCCATTTTTCAAACACCAATTGAGCCGATTTACCAAGGGTTTATCAACATCATTGGCATCAGCACTACCTCAGCCAATATAAAAAACAATTATATTCAGGAGTTTCGTGGATCTGGTATGCGCTTTGGCATTGTACCAGCAACAGCTAACACATGTTATTGGGCTGCGGCTTGGGCCTGTGACATAAATCGAAACTACACAACAAAACATTGGGTTAACGCAGCACAATGTCAGTTTAAACGTTGGCCAGCAACGATAAACGCAATATTGAACACGGCAGATATTCATACATGCAATCATGTATTTGTCCACGATCTCGATCCGCTCCCTTATTGGCATCAAAACAATGTGGTGCTGATCGGTGATGCCGCGCATGCATCGCTGCCAACTTCAGGGCAAGGTGCCAGTCAAGCACTCGAAGATATCTGGCATTTGACCAATTTGCTCAATCAACATGAAATGATACCCGACGCACTCAGTCTCTTTTACCAAACGCGAATCAACAAAACTACGACCGCACAAACAATAGGTCGTCAGTTAGCTAAGCAATTCTTCTCAGATATGCCTCAGCAACCAGTAAAAATGGACCCTGCAAAGTTAAGCTCGCTTTGGATGCAAGGCCTAACCACTCCTAATGTAATTGCGTAATTCGCACATTAAACCTGTTTTCATATAACTTTCCATTATGGAAAGTTATTACTTGCCACAATGGAAAGTATAGGCTAAATTTTAGTTTCCATAGTGGAAAGTTAAGGAGAACAAGCAATGAAAAATACACAAAATGACACCTCAGAATTAGATAAAGACGCAGCAGCAAAAGTCCTTGCAAGCATTCAATCCACGCAGCAAGAAACCATTCAACATAGCCGCCCACCGGGGTGGCTATGCGCCATCACAGGTTTAAGCTATGGAGCGATTATCGCAGGGTACGGCCTGATGCGTCATGAAAATCAATGGGCATTAATGATGATCATCGGCGGAGCCGTATTTGCGCTTTCTGTCGTAATTTACTTATACCGCTGCCATTTATTAGGCATAAAACCTGCCATACTGCCACGCTCCAACGCCAGTAAAAAACTCAATATTTATACCGCACTATTTTTTGCAGTAATGGTCGTTGTAAGCCGAGAGCTTACCCTATTTACCGAGTTGAATTTTATTCCTTGGGTATGTGGCCTAATGTGTGGTGGTGTGCTTGTTTGGTTACAACGAATGTATCCGACGGGCGAAGTGGTCAATGTGGAGCGTCCCAATGAGTGAGCTAGATCCCATTATCCATGCACCAAACCGCTTACAGATTTGTGCCATGCTTGCCACCAGCGCTGAGCTTGACTTTAAACTGATTAAATTGCAGCTAGATGTCAGTGACTCCGTGTTATCAAAGCAACTGAAAGTATTAGAAGAGGCAGAATATATTGTTACGTCAAAACGAAGTAATCAAGGTCGGCCTTGTACATGGATATCTCTCACTGAATATGGCAGAGCGGCATTTAATACTCATGTAGCAGCATTAAAAAAGATCATCGCGTAATTTCCATGAAAAGCACTGAGTCATGCTCAGTGCTAAATTAATATAAATTATAAGTACCTATAAATTAATATTTTTATTAAATTCATTTTCTTCAAATGCACCACTGCCAAAAAAGACTTACCTGCTATGCTTAGGGTTCAGTAGTTGATTAGAGAGCCAACGTTTGATGTTGTTTCGTTGTATTACTTGGATATTGTTGTTTGCTAGTCTCAATGCCTTCGCAGCATCATTCACCGAAGCTGAATTTGAAGAGATAAGAGCAGAAATACGTAGTGCATCTTCTCAATCCCCCCTAGAAGCGATATCTACCACCGAGTACTTCCTGTTTAAATTCGATAAACAACTCAGTACCAGACAGAAAATCCGTTTGTTATATGGTAAGGCTTGGTTTCAAATTCAAACCGATGACATGCACAGTGCGATATCGACACTGTCACAATGTAAAAAAATGAGCATAGAAGTTTCAGATCCAACCATTTTATACAGTTATTACAGCCTTACAGCAGGCGCATTAACGCGTATGGGACTATATGAAAGAGCCCTTGAAAACTACTTGGAAAGCTACAAACTTGCAGCCTTAATGGATACAGAGCTATTTCTGCGACAAACTGAAAACAATATCGGTAATGTGTATTTAAAATTAAACCGCTTCGAAGATGCTCAATCTTATTTTCAGCGCTTTTATCAGGATGCAAAACAAAGAGGCCTCCTCCAGCAAATGGCGGTCGGCTTGAACAACCTCGGGGAAGCGCATTTTGGGTTAGGCGAATATCAAACTGCACTGGCATTTCATAAGCAAAGTCTCAATATTAGAGAACAAAACAAGTTTACGTATCACAGTTCTTGGTCTCATCATAACCTAGGCAAAACCTACACCGCACTTAGTGAACTTGAGCTTGCAAAACAACATTTAGGGCGCGCAATCACCATACGTAAAAACAGTAATGCCATTGCTGATAGTATAGGGCCGACCATCGACCTGCTAAGGATCAAACTTTTGCAAAAGGATTACCAAGATACAGACACTCAATTAAATCACATTATCCAACTAAGCGATGAACATACTAGGCTCAAAGAGAAATCGGACGCCTATCAATTACTCGTAGAATATTATGAAAAAATCAATGATTTGCAAAGTGCACTCGACACATCAGTGTTACTTATGCAAAGCAAAATTCAGTTTTTGAAAGGCCAAGCAGATATAGGCGTTGCTTTTCACGCAGCTCAATTGAACTTAGCCATCAAGGAACGCGATATTGCAAAGCTAACCCAAGAGAACACCTTGCATAGAATCAACTCTCAAGCAGCTAAGGAGCAGTTGATTATCATGCTTATTGCCATGCTTATTGTTGGGCTTTTAACTTGGTTTTTTGTGCGCCGTATAAAAGCCAAAAATATCGCTTTGACTGATACACTCAGCAACCTAAAGTCTACTCAAAAACAACTTCTCGAAGCTGAAAAAATGTCTGCCATGACCACCTTAGTCTCTGGGATGGCTCATCAACTCAACACCCCCTTAGGGCTCGTTGTTACTTCAGCGTCATGTCTTGAGGAAAAACTTAAAGAAATCAGAAAACTACTGTCAAATCAAACCCTAAGTGCAACGCAATTGAAAATATTTTTAGAAGAAGCATCTGAAATGCTGGCGCTCACTGCGAATAATTCAGGTCGAGCCGCTGATATGATAGCTCGATTTAAACTCATCGCCGCTAATTTAGACGCTAGCGAAGCATCTCATTTCGAAGTTCTGAGTTTCTTGACTCAAAGATATACACTCATCTCACAAAGCGTTGAGCAAGACATAGATCTCTCTATTACTGGAGACTCGGTAAGTATTTACTCTCACCCAGAAACCTTAATAAAGGTCATTGCTCAGCTCGTCAACAACTCTTGTGCTCATGGTTTTGCACAGCAATCATCTAAACACATTGATATTGAGGTCAAAAATGATGGTAATTATGTACTAATTACATATCAAGACAATGGCGTCGGTATTTCTGAGGACATTCAAAAGCACATGTTTGATCCCTTTTATACAAGCCAGCTCGGTGAGGGAAATTTAGGGTTGGGTCTGAATATCGCTTATAACTCAGTTGTCCATGTTTTAAATGGTGAAATCAGCTATGAACATCAAGAAAATGGCGCTAAATTTATTTTAAAAGTACCAAAAAAACCGAGTGACGTAGAGATAACGCCTAATTTGAACTGGGAAATTTAAAATTACTTAGATGAAATAGGTGAGAATGCAAGATAGTATGTACCAAAAGGAGCTGCTACATAAATTGAAAAGGTGCCAAAAGCCCTACTCATAAGTAAGGCGATTCGAATACTGACAGCTATCTAGTGATAACTCTAAGTTTACTTTAAAAGGCTAGAAACCAGAAATACTAATAAACTGTGCACCATGGCAAGTATCATTATCATAATTATAGATTCTCACTGTCGCCTTGCTCATCGCTGCTGATAATGCAATTGAGAAAGCCTGATCATACGAAGATGAAGACGGCGCAGCGTTCGCATAAAACTCAATTTGACCGTTTGCACATGGTCCAGTGCCACCTGATACTTTCACATAAAAATTATCTTTATTCGCCCCGGTGTTCGCAACCTCAGTTATTTTAGCCCCTCTGACTAATTCACCCGAAACAGCGTTAAATGACAAAGCAATAGAGATGGCTAACAAAAATTTTTCACGTTAATTCATCCTTAACATTATAAAGTTGATAAAATTTAGAGAAGTATAATTTCAAAAATTAAAAACCTAAAGCTGCATTAGTAAAAAATTAAAACTAAGTTAATTTAAGTTAAAATTCCAAAATCAAATACCACAAAGCCAATCATATGGCAACACCAATAGGATTTAAAACGCTGAAAATATGATTTTTATGACAAATTAATAATATGAATCTTGAAGACCAACAAAGTCTATTTCACAGCTATTCTCACTTTGTGAAAAAATTCGTACTTTTTTATTTGCCATCTGAGCTGCCAATATCACACTTAGCATATGACTGACCGATGCTTCAGACTTTTTACTGTATGTAATAATACCAAATGCTCTTTCTTGCTCTTTACACCCGGGAGTCCCCAATGTTGCTCCCTGCTCAAAATATACTTTGATCGACTTATTATCATTGAAGCTATAAACTTTAGTGCCAGTTACTTTACCAAAAGCTATATCTCCTGCAAAACTAGTTGAAGAAAGCATAATAGCACCCATGAGCATAATATTTTTTAACATACACATCCTTTAATAGGTTAAATTTTATAAAAAAGATAACGCATTTTAATAAACAAGACCGCATAATAACACCCTTAACCGTTAAAAATTATTAAATATTTACTACCTATTATTCTAAATCCAAACCTCCCCTTCCATTGATTAAGCGCATTATCCTAATTACTTCAAGCAAGAGAAACCTAGATTTAAACTCCATTAAAAAACACAAATAAAAATATTTTATTTGTGAAATTTACACAACCAAAAAGTAAAAAATCACATTAAAGCACCTTGATAGCAGTCTCAACACCTACATTATATATAAGATAAACATGCTCTCTTAGAGCCTGTTCTTATGAGATTCACACTTTTCTATGCTGCAGCCACGTTTTTTGGTAATAAGCGTTTATAGTATCAATGCGTCTTGATAGCTTTGGATATGGATTTATAATAGATAAAAATAATTAGGTTATGTATTAAAATCACTACATCTGCATGGCGAATATGATTAAATTTATCAAAAATATATTTCAGCTTGTCAGTTCCCTTATAATTTATAAACCTCAATCTTTATAACCCCCTCACTGATAGTGATTTATAACCGGTATTTATTTGCAAACTTTTTATGGTTTGAAGAAGATGTATTAATTGATAGGATCAACTCTCGCTAAAAAACCTGAGACTCTTATTGGCTTCGCCACAGATGCCAATAGGTCTGCTTGGTTCATGATTAACCGTGGCGAAAAGTCTCTCAACCTATCACTATTTCCAGTGGAAACAATAATGACTTCATGAAAAAATTAATAGCAAAGGTAATATTAGTTTGCATTGTCAAAAAATAACTAGGGAGCTGAATAGTTATAGGAAGCAGATCATATAAAATTCTAGCCTATAATTATACTTCCTGTTGAAATAGCTCACTCTCGTTAGTAGAGCTCACTCATACCATTTGAATGCTCACACAAGTTAAGATAAGACACACCATCACCACTTCTCCTTTAAATTGTCGGCCCCTAATCTAATTCACATAATTAGGTTCCTTTCCTGTATGTAAATAGGAGATAAAACACTATTCACTCACAACAGTGAGCTTTTTATTGTAGAAAACCAAACTACTTATAACGTTATTAATACTAAACGTCACGAAATCACCTTACTTAATAAGATTGAAGTCAGTGGATTGTTTACCTATCAGGAGCAGCTCTATATCACCACATCGACTAATGACCTTTGGCGGTATCACCCTAGGTTAGAGCAGTTAACCCTCCTCGAAAACTTAGATAGCAAAATTGATAATATCAGTGATATCAACGTACCTGACAAAACAGTTTATTTTTCTAAATTTGTGACCATGAAGAAAAAACTCATACAGCTCGATTGCGAATAAAGTTGCGGAGCTTACTGCGAATTTAAAGTCATATAAAAGCGTAGATTAGTCAAAGCGAAGTCGTTTCAATGACAGACCTTAACTTGTTAGTGGGATCTTCGCTAACAAGTTGCCTGGTAAACGTATTGTCCCACACGCTATCTGTATATCCGTGATTGGCGTTTTTCCCGTTAATACAGGCTGTCATTAACGTCAATAGCGTACATATCTTCAGTAGATGAAAAGTTGGTATCTAATGAGGTGAAAAAAGCAAAGGCAGCCATAGCTGCCTTTGGGCTATAAATTTAGATAGGACGCAGCAGCTTCAGACGAATAGCCGCAAAGAATGCCAATGCAAAAATGACTATGGCACTTATCAAAATTTGCCAAATATTCATTTCTTTATTGAGTGGCTTAGCCTCAAACAAAGGGAAGTTTTCAACATCTGTTTTAGTGACTGGTTTATCAAAAAACATAAAGTCATAAAAGAAATGACGGATCTGTTGATGATATTCAACCACCTGCAAACGATAGTCAGCTTGATCAGCACTGCTGGTATTTGCCAGCTGATTTAATTTAAGCTGAAAGAATAAAGCCGGAGACAGTGCACTCAAAGTTTGTAACGTTTGCTGACGTGCTTGATTATTGTCGCGATACGCTTGCCATAACTGAGCTACCTCTACATCACTCAAATGTTGCTGAGCATAATACCATTTCCAGTCAAATGCCTCGCCCAGAGGTGCAGTATCTTGCCAATTGGGCTCGTGTTGTAAAAACGTGTCTAAGGTTTGTTGCTTATCTTTATCCCAACCATCATTGAGCGTAACTCGCTGTGTTAAGCTAATTTCAAGCGGCGCATCTGTTTGATATTGATTGGATAGGTATAAATGGACAGTACTTGGTATCAACATAGCTAAAACAACCCAACTGCTTAAATAGGCTAAGCTGTTAAACACACTGCTCTTACCAAAACTCATAATCAATGCTGCAATGGCAAACCAAAATATCATGTATAAAGTACTTGCAAGCAACACCGTCCAAAATACCCCGTCAAATGGCAACGACAACAACATTGCTGCACTGACGAGTAGTAAAACAACCAGCAACCAAATCACCGAAAAACGTAATAAAAGCTGCTTGGCAACCTGACTAAACGCACTTTTGGGCAGTGCATTTAACATACGCCAACGTCCTGCATGCTGCTCATCAGAGATCAAGGTGACAGTGAGGATCCCTATCACCAAAGGTAATAAGTACACCAAGACAAAACCCAGATCTAAGCCTCCGGTACGCTGCTGTGCAGGGTTCACTATTTCTCGATTAAAAATCTGACTTTGCAATGCAGTTGCACGCACCTTAGTGGCGACCATAGAAGAATGGCTTTCACCCACAAATAATGCAGCCCAAGGGCTTAACTTCCACTCAGTCGGCGCACTGGCATAATATGCCAATGACCCAGGCGCTGGCAGTGTTTCCCTTTTATTGACGTGTTCTCGCTCTTTTTGAAATACTATTTTTGATTTGTATTGGTCGATACGCAGCGTTTTATACCCTTGAGCGCCTTGGTAAATCGCAAATACACCAGCTATCACAAAAAGTAACAACACCAGTTTATTAATCGCCCCTGAGAACAGTCGCTTACACTCAAGCTTAAACAGTAGCATAAACTCTCCTTTGCATACCTTTAGAGTTTAAAGAACCAAACATGACAGCAACCACCAGCAGCGGTAGCAACCAAGCCAATGAAAATGGACTTAATGACCAACCAAGTACTGGAGATTGATAAGTAAATGCCTCAAACTCCTGCCAGTATGATTTATCGATGCGCTGATCTCTGTCGTTATGATGATCTATTTCTTCTGTATGCAATTTATTGAGCTTTTGAATACGTGCATAGCGATGTGCTTCAGCTTGCTGTTCAAAATCTAAAAAGTGCCTCGTGTCTGTGCGTGTCAGTGCCATTGAAAAATCGCGGACAAACAAATACGGGTTTAGCCAATAAAATTGGCTCACAAAACGCTGCTGCGCCGAAAACTGTTCAAGCTGCTTTTCATAATGCTTTTTATAAATCTCGGCATTAAGCTTTTCGCCCTCTTGCATCACCAACCCTTTATAGTTGACTGGCAGCTCTTCTACCGTGTTTACGCCATACTTTTTCAGTGTATCTTCACGGAATTTATTAAAATAAGGATCATTAGGGTTATGACTGTCTCCGACTTTGCGATTATCCAGTTTAATTGCCAGTTCAAAGTCATTACGCTTTTGATGAGGGTATTGATTATGAGCAAATTCAGCCAGCATACGTGGCATCAAGATAGTCAATATAAACCAAATCGAAGTCAACAACACCAAGGCTTGCTTTGGGGCTTTTACTAAGCTAGATACAAACAAGGTTAAGCCGATCCAGAAGAGACAATAAAGCACGTAAACCGTAAATAATAACAAGAGCCTCAATGGCGCTTCAGATGAAAATGCAGCGCCTGTACTTGCCGCCAATACCAGCGCTAAGACAAATACAGGTAAAATAAAGACCACAGACAATAATAAATAACTTAGGCTTTTGCCCGTGATCAAATCTCTAAATGATACTCCCATGGACATCAACTGACGTAAAGTACCGCTTTTTTGCTCTCCACTGATGCTGGCAAAACCCAGCGCAATAATGAGCAATGGCCAAATCGTCAGTAAGATGTTTGCACTGCTTAGTTCAGAGAATCGCAGTAAAGTACCACCGTCTTGATCATTGGCAAAATTGGCACTGTTTTGCTTATGTGCCTCAAGAAAAATACTGTTACCAACCCAAGAGTTCACACCTAGGTCAAAAAAGCTCAACGCGCTGGGCGTACGAAATGCAAAATGGCCAAAGTGTGCCACTCGGTGTGGGTGTCGATCCGGTTGCGCTTCCCATTGCGCTTCGACAAGTGCCTGTGCTTTGGCCTGCGTTTGCGCATTATGTTGATATTGCTGCCAACCAGTAAATAAGGCGATTGCAAGCAATAATTGGATCATGATGAAGACCAACCACAAGCTAGGGCTTTTACGCTTACTGGCTAATTCGTGGCGAAATATCTTCATTACTTTTTGATTAATCATGTAATTATATTTCCTGTATAAACACAGTCGTTTTTAACCTACTATCACGACAACTACTTAGCTTGCCTCACGGATCACGCTTTTTCCTGAGATCAACTCATGGTAAGTATTTTCAAGCGCGTTGAGTGGTAGTTGCTGATTATCAAGTAAAGTTAATAATTTACCTTTGTCCATGATCCCGATTTTATCTGCCAAAGTGTGAGCACAATAAAAGTCATGTGTTACCATTAAAATCGCAGCACCTTTTTGCGCAAGTTGCTCGATAATACGAATAAACTCTAAAGTCGCACTGGGATCAAGACCCGAAGTAGGCTCATCCAGCAAGAGCACCTTGGCTTGACGAATAATCGCAAACGCAATGCCGACTTTTTGTCGCATACCTTTAGAGTAGTTCTTTAAAGATTGAGTCCGTGCACTTGGCTCTAGGCCGGTTTCGTCTAATGCCGCATTGATTTGCGCTTCTGTGACTGATAAATCTGACAAGCTCGCTAAATACTTCAAGTTATCAATGGCATTGAATTCTTGGTATAAGTTCACTTGTTCAGGTAAATATACAAGCTTTTCTTTTGAGCCCGCGCTGTTGTGTACATCAATACCGTCAATGAAAGCCTGTCCGCTATCTGGCTGTAAAAAATTAAGAAAAATATTCAGAGTAGTACTTTTACCTGCACCATTTGCTCCCAAAAGGCACATGATTTGGCCAGCTTCAACTTTAAAGCTTAGGTCATTGATAACCTGTTTATCTGAAAAGGACTTTTTTAAATTTATGGCTTCTAACACAAAACACTCCTTATACTAAAAAATTCCGCTAGCGAGCATGTCTATTTGTATCTAATCCTCAGATACCACACGCATCGCTTAAGCGGAACTTAAAATAGGTAACTTTAACAATATTGCTTAGTTATAACATAACACTTGTTGATTAAATAGAAACATTTATCATTTAACCCAATGGAACTAGGAAACTAGCAGTCCCAGTAAATGCTCCGCCTTCAACATGAATTTGTGCATTTTTGTAGTACATAAGATCTTTTGATAACTGCTTTTTGCAGTGTTTCGGGAAAAAGCCTTCAAAACGTACTTCTTCAGTGGTATTAATTGTTCGCTTAAATTTAATGTCTAAATCTCGTAAATACACTTCGCCCGCTTTTTCAGTAAGCTGGTTATCCCAGCAACCGTAAATGATCCCAAGCTGCGAAATCCAAATCATCGCGCTTTGCGCACTGAAATGAAACTGCCCGTCTCCTGGCATTTGAAAATGCTCAACGTTAATTCTGCCATCGATATAACCGGGCTCCAAAGATACTGAACTAAACGACATACGCTCTTCACGCCAACCATTCTCTAAATAGTCAGACATATACGCACGCTGTTGTTGTGGGGTGAGGTGAATCATTTGATGTTCCTTACTTAATGGGTAGAAGGGCTGGTTGATTGACTTTCGTCTACTTGAGTCGATGAAGTGCTTAATGCCCAATTTAATAGCGCCGTGATCAGGCCAATTAAAATTAAGCAATACCATGCTAAGTGTTCGCTGATATTTGATAGGTCAAATGCAACACCAACAACACTACTACCTGCTATCAAACCAACCCCAGCAAATAGATAGAAAAAGCCATAATGAGTGGCAACTGATTTGTCTTTTGCCAATTCAGAGATCTGACTCATGATGAACGGAAAACTCACCATGGTACCGACTGTAAATACGACGGCCAGTAAGCTCAGCGGTAAGTAATACAGTACACCTTGCTCATAGGGCCAATGAGGTATAAGCGTTACAAAAGACAATCCCATCAGTGCAATACCAATACTTATCCATTTAGTGGGCGATAACCAACGCTCACATAACTTGGTGACAGGAAATTGTAAAAATATAGAGATCAAAGCACACAAGGTTAACACCCATGCTACTTCTTTCGCCGTTCCCTGCTGTTCAACAATATGCATCGGAATAGCAAAGGAGATCTGATTGATCAACATAAAATATCCTGCCATCACCGCCGAAAACTTTAAAAATGCACGATTACTCAATACCCCAGCCACCATGGCTTTAACACCACCACCTTGAGCGGTTGCGGATGATTTTGCATCACTGCCTGATTTTTCTTTTTGCTGATGTTCAGGGATCAAAACGGTGAATACCAGCGCAAATAATGCAAATGGTAGCGCTGAAATAATACATAAAATATCAAAGCTAATACTCAATAAGAGTACACCACAAACAGGACCGAGCAGTTCTCCTCCATTGCGTGCAACACCAACTAAAGAAAACATTTGCGCTCGGCTTAGCACATTCTGTTTTGAAAAATAAGCTTGCGCCGCGGGTGTAAACAGCGCACCAGCAAACCCAGTTAAGAATGCAGCGAGAAACAACAATGCCGTTATGTCAGAGAACAAAAACAGACAAAAGCCTACTGAACGCAACAAGCAGCCAATAACAATCAGTTTTTTCTCACCAAACAAATCGGCAAGCAAGCCACCAACAAGAAATAACCCTTGTTGACAAAATGAACGTACACCCAATACCACACCAACTAAGGTTGCGCTCAATAACAGGTCTTGTTTTAAGTAACCCGCTAAAAACGGGATCAACATATAAAAGCCAAGGTTAAAGACAAATGCAGCAATCAGCATCCACCGATATTCTGCCGTTAACTTAAAGTAAGAAGTAAAAATTGACATAGTTTTTATTGAGGCTTATGCGCTATTAAAATCGAGTGGAAATTATCCGCGTATGTTTGAATTTTTAACTTAAGTTGAAAAGGTGCCAATCCTTGCTCATCAATACTTGGGTAAAGTAGTGTTCGCAAATTATATGCTGTGCGAACCACTAATAGCGCACCAGGCTTCATCTTTGAAAATAAGTGGCTGATAATTTTTTCTTTCAGTGTTTCATCACCAACTAGGGCGGCAAGCCAAATTACATCGTATTGCGCTAAGTTATCTTGCGCACAAATATCATTGTGAATGAACATCATCTGATGGTCTGGACAAAGCGCGTCACACACCTGCTGACCAAGTGACAAATCAGGGCCATTGATGTCAAGGTTATCAACCTGTAGCCCATCTTTGTGTAATGCCAAAGTGGTCAATGGTAATGCGCCAGAGCCCACCATCAATACTTTGTTGACCGGCGACTCTGCCAATGAATGAATGGCATTAACCTCCATACCCGTGGCACGTTGGTAATGTTTGTAATATGGATATTCTTCGCTCAAAGTGTGCTTGGCATCATCGCTGTCGACAATACGCTGTGCCCAATGTCGCTCATATAAGCTAGATGCTTGGCTGAACAGCTGTTGGATCCCAGGCTTAATCGCTTGGATCTCCGGCTGGGCTAACACATTATTCGCAAACTCACTGCCATGCTCGTTCGACAGCAAGTCTAAAAACTGGTGGAAAGTTGCCATATTGTCTGGCGTGATTTCAAGTGCAGACATTGACTTGATATGTTGAAACCCATCCACAATTTGCGTTGCGTGAATGAGTGCCTGATTCGAAATATTCATAACTAAGAATTTACTATATTGTCCCTGTTTTATGTTATAACATATCGTACAAGTAACCTTGATGTAAACCAATTGCGTTGAATAATTTTATTAAGCTTAGTAACTTAGGCAATTCAGCAACACAAAGTTTACGATTAAAATAAATACAGACAGAGTCTTTTTTCATGGCAACAAATAAAAATAAGTCTTATTATCATACACATACAGGCCGCATGCTCGTCTTGTTTGCTGTATTAATTTTAGGCGGTTCTGCATGTGCAGCCCTGATCATTTTTGGTAAAAAAGAAGTCGCGTTAACCCCCCCTTTAGACACTCGACCCAAGGTCGTTGCGCAGCCACTTACTATTGTTAATTATCAAACAAAGATTTCACTCTCTGGCGTTTTGCAGCCCGCTGAAAAGACCGATGTCGCATTTGAGCTCAATGGAAAGATTGCATGGCTAAACGACAAATTTATTGAAGGTGGTATAGTTAAAAAGGGAGATATCTTGGCAAAGCTTGACCCGTTTGACTACGAAACCGAAGTGAAAGATAAACAAGCTAGCCTCGCACTTGCACAAGCAAACCTCTCAGAAGAACTGGCGAAAGCCGCTGTAGCCAAAAAAGAATGGGCGCACAACCCTAACAGCACGGCATTAGCACTAAGAAAACCACAAGTGGAAAGTGCGAAGGCCCGTTTAAAAGCAGCACAAGCAAGTCTAGAGAGAGCCAACAAAAACTTGTCTAGAACACAGTACTATGCACCATTTGATGCGTTGATCGCCAGTCGCACAACGGGTCTCGGACAAGTAGTCTCTAAAACACAGGCACTCGGTCAGCTAATCAATTTAAATTATGGAGAGATCCATGTACCAATAGCAGGTTTTGACCGCGCATTCTTACCAGCCCTCCCCCTTGAAAATGTTCAAGTAAGTGCCAATGATACGCTTCGCACAGGCACTTTAACACGACACCTTGGTCGCTTCAGTGAACAAACACGTATGGCGTATTACGTGATTAAAATACATGACCCCTATGCATTGTACACAGCGCAGAGCCCTTTATATTTTGGACAGTTTGTAGAAGCGAAAGTAAACGGTGTCACACTGAACAATGTCCTTAAAGTCCCACAGGCTCAACTCAGAAATAACGCAGTATGGCTGTTAGATGCAAACCAAACTTTAGCAAAACATTCAGCACCTATTATTCGTAAAGAACAAGACTTTGTGCTGCTTCCAGCGCCGCTTGAACCACATTTCCAGCTAGTCACTCAGTTACCTGAATACCCGCAACAGGGTATGCAGGTAAATCTGCAAGCTGTCACAGTGCAATTGGCAGACAAAGGAGCTAAACAATGAGCCAGCGACAAGGTCTGATAGGCTATTTTGTAAATCACCCTGTTGCCGCCAACTTAATGCTATTACTGATTGTGTGTATGGGCTTATTGGGTTACAACAGTATTCAACGGCAAACTTTTCCGATTTCTGATAGTAATAAAGTCACCATTAGAGCTGTGCAACTTGGTGCATCAGCAAAAGAGATCGAAGAAAATATCCTCATCAAAATCGAGCAAGCACTTAAACCTCAGGTAGGTATAAAACGTGTGATCAGCACAGCTTCTCCCTCTCGGGGTCACATCGAGATTCAACTTCACAATAATGAACATGTTGCTTCTCGACTCGATGAAATCAAATTAAAACTCGACAGTATCGCAACGTTTCCAGTCAATATGGAGCCCCTGCTTGTTTACGAAAATGTGCAAAGGCAACGCGCTATTAGCGTTGTGGTGTCAGGATTAGATGATCCACTAGCATTAAAAAAGCTCGGTGATGAAATGAGAGACGAGTTATTGCAGCTAAAAGGGATTTCACATGTCGATTTATCTGCCATGCCTGATTACGAAGTGGCAATAGAAATAGAGCCTAATAAACTAAGAGCGTACAACTTAACACTGGCGCAAGTGGTCACGGCACTGCAAGCCCAATCTGATAATCTGTCTGCTGGACAAATTAAAACAGCCAGCGGCAACATTTACCTGAGGTTAGAAAAGCGTCAATATAACGGGCTAGGTATCGCTAATGTGCCAATTATCACCGGGCTTTTAGGTGAGAAAGTGTACCTTAGAGATATTGCTACCATCAAAGATGGTTTTAAAGAGTCACTGAATCAAGGCCGATTTAATGGTCAACGCGCGCTTTATATTATGGTGCTGGCGGCAAAAGAGCAGTCACTGACAGATGTGGTTGATACCGTAAAACCCTACATCGAACGCAAGCGTCAGACGCTGCCAAACGAAGTCGGTATTTACGAATTTGTGGATGTGACCTATTACTTGGACGGGCGTTTAAACATGATGCTAAACAACCTCACCCAAGGTGCAATTTTGGTCTTCATCGTGCTGGCTGTGTTTTTGCGAACACGCTTAGCTATCTGGGTGATGCTCGGCTTACCTGTGGCCATGCTTGGCGCGTTTTGGCTAATGCCATTTTTTGGGGTCACCATGAATTTGGTGTCACTGTTTGCCTTTATCATGGTATTAGGCATCGTCGTCGACGACGCAATCGTTATTGGCGAAAGTGTTTGCGATCAAATAGAAAAGCACGGCCACTCTAATCAGCAAGTAATCATGGGCACCCAAAAGGTTGCCATGCCAGCCACATTTGGCGTACTGACCACAATCGCGGTATTTATGCCGTTTATGTTTAGTACTGGCCCTAATTCTGGACAGTTTATCGCCATTGCGGGCGTGTGTATTTTGTGCTTACTTTTCAGCCTTATTGAATCAAAACTCATTTTACCAGCGCACTTAGCCTCTACCCCTATGTCAGAGTTACCACAAACACACTGGCGAATGCGCTTTAACCACGCACTTCAGCTAGGCCTTAAAAAGAGATATGCGCCGTTTCTGAAACAGTGTATTCATCATCGCTACGCGGTGATTTCTGCGTTTATCTGTGTGTTATTTCTTGCTGTCAGTTTGTTGCTAAGCGGGCAAGTGCGCTTTACACCTGTACCCAAGGTTCCCCACGACTACCCGTCTATCAATATTCAAATGAATCACAATGTCTCCGAGGCACAAACACTTGATGCCGTAGCGCAAATTGAAAACGTGATTAAACGCGTCGAGCAAGAAATTCAAGCTGAAACCGGTAAAAGTATGGTCGATGCCATGTATACACGAGTTGATCATCTCACCGAGGCGGAGGTCGTTACGCCTTTAGTGGCTGAGGAAGATAGACCATTTGACACGTTTGAGCTCGCAAGACGCTGGCGAGCAGCTTTACCCATTATCCCCGGTGTTAAAAAATTTACCATTGAGTCTGACGTCATCGATATTGCTGAAAAGGGTGACTTACAATACCAACTCTTTGCACATGACATCACAACCTTGCAATCAGCCAGCAAAGATTTTATTGATAGGCTCAATGAAATCGAAGGTGTTCATAGTGTTTTCTCTTCACTGGATGGCGCACAGACGGAGTATCAAGTGCACCTAAAACCGTTAGCACATCAACTACAACTCACAGCTAAAGAGGTCATTACACAGCTGTCCGCTCGATACTATGGCATTGAGGTTCAGCGTGTCATGCGCGAAGGTCAAGAAGTCACTTTCATGGTCAAAGGCACACAAGCTGATCGCGAGCAAGTCAGTACAATTGACCAGACTCTCATCACCTTACAAAATGGTGAGCAAGTATTCTTTGGCGACATAGCGACAACCATAGAGGTACCAGGGATCTCTGTGATCACGCGTGAACAAGGACATCAAGTGATCACCATTAGCGCCAACGTTGACCAACAGCAAGCAGCCATTCGTGATGTATCAGCACTGATTGAAGACTCCGTGTTACCGAAGCTCAAAACTACACACTCTGGACTTATGACACAACTTGGTGGCGCGTTACTTGAACAACGCAAAGAGCAAAGCCAAGTTGTCAGCTTCGCGATTGTTGGACTATTGGTTGTCTATTTATTACTCGCATTGCCGCTACAAAGCTATATCCAGCCTATTATTGTGATGTCGGTGATCCCTTTTGCTTTTGTCGGTGCGTTGTGGGGGCATTTCATTTTAGGCTACAGCTTGAGCATGATGTCTATTTTTGGCATCATCGCCGCTGCCGGTGTGGTCATAAACGATTCATTGGTCATGACACATGTGATCAATAAAAATCGGACATCTGGTCATGATATTAAAGCTGCTGTTGTGCAAGCTGGAATGTCTCGCTTCAGAGCCATCTTATTAACATCGCTCACTACGTTCTTAGGTTTAGTGCCAATCATGTTTGAATCGAGTCTTCAGGCGCAATTTGTTATTCCAACGGCGATATCGCTGAGTTTCTCGGTCCTCTTCGCAACCATTGTCACTTTAATTATGGTGCCATGCTTATACGTGGTATTGGAAGATATTAAAGGCATAATGAATGGACTAAGACGACAGTTTCAATCTCAAAACGCATAAAAAAATGCCTTGGCTGGGAGACTAGCCAAGGCATTTTAGTACGACTTATAATAAATAACTGTCTGTTTTAGAATTTATAAGAGGTTGACAGCAGGACCTTACGAGGTTCACCAGGTTGTACCCAAAACTGAGTGTACGAGTTAGTGAAATGTGTACGGTCAAAGGCATTATGGACTTGTGCTTTCACCGTCCACTGATCGTTAATGTCATAGTTAGCGAATAAGTTAGCGGTCACGTAAGAAGGAAGGTAAAAATCAGCACCACGCTGACCTAGTCGCTCATCCACATACTGAAGACCTGCACCAATCGTCAAAGCATTACCACTGATCAAATAATCTTGGCTAACTTGCAAGCTTGCTGAGTTTTCAGGAATGTTTAACAGATCGTCCCCTCTTTTAATAGGTGCATAGATCCCTGTATCCACATAATCTTCTTCTACCTGTGCATCTAGGTACATGTAGGAGAATCTCACTTCGATATCAGCAGGCAACTGACCGGCAATATCTAATTCATAGCCTGCACTACTCGCTTTACCAATCGCACTTTGACCACCTGATACAGTGTCAACAACGATGATATTTTTTTGCTCACTGTCAAAGTATGCAAGTGTGATATCTAGATTATTGTCTAATAACGACCATTTACTACCAAATTCTAGAGAGTCTGTTTCATTTGGATCGAATGTATTGCCTTTGACATCAGCACCAAAATTTAAACGATACCCTTCACCGTAGGTAGAATATACAGACCAGTTGTTTGCTACTTGATACACGACACCTAGCTGCGGGCTGAAGCGCGTTTCAGACTGGTCCGTCTCAAAGTTCCTAACTTTATCATCTAAAGTTTGCGTCATAGAGTCAAAACGACCACCAAGGCGCACTTGCAGTGCATCTGTCAGCTCGATTTGATTTTGAATATAAATACCTGTCGCCCATTGGTTTTGTTGACGAACAATCGCTGGTAAACGTTTGCCAGCTGTTACTTGACCATATACTGGATTATGAACATTGATGGCATACATATCCTGATCTGATGGATTAGTTGCTAACGGCGCGCCTCTGGCAACCAAGTATGCTCTATCGTATTCAAACCTGTCATAGTCAATACCAGCAATAATATTATGAGTAATTGACCCTGTTTCAAACTCACCTGCCACTTCAAAGCGCACCACATATTGGTCCGTATCATAACGGCGCTCTCGATGCTGTCTTGCTAAGGTTTGACCATCAAGGTAAAACTTCTGGAATTGAGGCGCAATTTCCGCATCACTGGAAATACTATCTAGCTCAGTTTGGCGATATGCCACAGCAGAGCTCAGTTCCCATGTATCGTTAAGGTCATAAGTCCATTGTAATTGATGCCCCAATACACTCGTAGTTGTAGGACCGTCTCCTGGCTCACCCAAGAAGCGCTCAATCGGCATGAAATCGAAGTTACCGCCAATAGCAATAATACCGCGGTCAAATGGGATCTCTTGCTCAGCATACTCTAAATCATAGGAAATACGTGAACGTTCACTTTGCTCAAACACTAAAGAGGCCATCAAGCCCTGCTTTTGTGTTTCTATGGTGTCACGAAAACTGTCTTCTTCTTGATAAAACCCAATAAAACGACCGGCAACGTCATCAGAGATCACGGTATTGATATCTGCTTCAAAGCGGCGGTGCGCACGATTACCAGCGGTAAGTTGCACAGAACTTGCGTCTTCAAATGTTGCTTTTTTAGTTACTAAGTTAATAGAACCGCCAGGCTCACCTCGGCCGTATAACGCCGCTTTTGGCCCTTTTAATACTTCAATACGCTCAATACCTGATACATCACGCGGCCCAGAAAAACCGCGGCCAGCATTAAAGCCATTAACAAGGTAACCACTTGGTACATTTTCGTCACCAAAGAACCCTCGAATAGCATAGCTATCCCATAAACCTCCAAGACTGTTTTGGCGGCTCACTGACGCTGACATATCCAGTACATCAGTCAGATCGGTCAGTCCGGTATTTTCAATTAGCTCCGCATCAAATTCAAAAATAGATTCAGGTGTTTCAAGGTGCACAAACTCACCACGATAAGCTTGGCGCTCACCTTTAACCTCGATTGTTTCAATACTATTTTGAGCTTGAGCAGAGAAAATAGCGGCAAGTGAAAGAGAAAGTACGCTTAAACGACAAGCATAGTTAAGGGGTTTCATTACAAATCCTTTATTTGATATGTTATAACGTTTTTAGGTACTTTAACATGTGTTCCTGTCGCTGTTAAGATCTATTCGCAACAACGCACTGACAATCTAACAATGTAAGTCTATGATTTCGCAGCTTAAGCTATATTATATCAAATAAAAATATAATAACTTTAATAGCCATAGATAATGGGAAAAATCAGATTAATAAACGCATTTATTAAATCTAAAGTTAATTATCAACATTAAAAGCCACCCTCTTAATTACTAAGTCAACCCGCTTATTATCACTCGATATAAATTTTAAAAATCACATGCAATCAATACTCAATCACTTTATTTATTAAAACATTAAAGCCATATTTATCTTTGCGCAGCTATATTCAATGTTAAGCGTGTCATTACACGTCTATGGTGTAATCAAGCGTAATGGTTTTTTATCTTGAACTTGCTCTAACTTACATACAGTGCTTTGCTTTCTAAGGCTGAAAATAAAGCACTGTATGTAAGTAACCGTCAAACTGAAGGAGCAAGATCATGTCTCATGTCATCCCTAAAAAAACCAGTGACCAATCCCTAACTTTATCGGCCTGCGAAAAACCTCATCCCATTGTTGGGGGAGAAACATTAGCACAATATCGAGAAAATCAGCGACACGAAGAACGGTGGAAAAATGTAGATGTCGGCGTTAGTAAAACTGATTTAGACAATAACTTTGAATTTTTGAATGGCGCTGTACTGAATCGCTGTGCAAATGATCAATTACTTTTGACCACCACAGGGTTATTCGGCCCAATCAGGACAGGTACCCTTGTCCATTTAGACCCAGAAGCCAAGAATTTAGTTGTTCAAAGCGATCGTGCACCATTAAATCCAGAAGCCGATCTGATTACTCGTTTAAACAAACTGCACGATGAAGCGACACTTAACCCGCCTGGAAGCTGTCATGCCCTCGCCGTTTCTGGTTTTTGGGCTTCTGCGACAAGTGGCGCAGGGATCACTGGACTGGATGGCGCCTCTAATGTGTTTGGTAGTACAGGACAGTTAATTTGCGATAGTGATAATCTAGAATTCCCTGTCCTAAGCTATAACGACGATCCGCAGTCTCAACAAGCTTATTTACAAACACTTGCGTACTATGGCGGTACTTTATTAAAACCCAAAGAGGAATTTGCATTAGGATTTACACAAGACTTGTGGGGGATCCAATATGATCAAAAGCTTCCTGAGTACGTAACCGAATATCAATTTGGTGCCCACAAAGGGGGCGGTTTATTCGTCGAACATCACCCATTCCCGCATATTTGGCTACCTGCTACAGGGCAAGATACTGTTTTTAAGCGAACCACTAAATCCCGTATTTTACTTGGCCGACGTCGAGATATAAACCACGAAGATGGTTATTATCGCACCGTGACTACTCAACATTTTCACTTTACCGTGTTTGAAGTACCCAATGATGGAAGCGCACTTGCTATCCGCCCTCAGTGTATTCATAACGATAGCTTTACTGACGGCGCACAAACCGTATTTTTAGCGAATACACCAGCCAATACTGTGGCAATAAGACAAAGTGCTCCCTTAACAGATATGACGTTTGATAAATACACAACTACGGATTTATAAGTCAGTGCCACGACTCTGAGCGCAAAATTAGTACACTTGTGCCAGAGTCGGACAATGTTGTCGAGTAAAGATGAGTGACGATACACCAGTCAATATTTGCATTGGGTTTCTATTGTTACCAACCAAATTAAACCACTGCTAATTGCCAATAGCATAGATAAAATAATTTTATGTGATCAGTTAAGTTTGAGAGTACGGAGGGGGTAAACTGGCAATTAAAATAAAATTATAAGAATAAAAAACAGCTAGTTAAATTAAATTTAAAACGTAAAACTCGATGCCCATCTAGACTTTTTTTATATTTAAAATACCGTTATCCACATAGGCTTCAAGCCTAAAAAACTCCTCCAGCCTACGTCATAACGTTATACGCCGACAAAATAATGCCATCATTTCCTATTTACAATCCACCAATTTTAGTTAAGATAAAGCTCCAAACAGTAATGATAATCATTTTTAATAAGGATAATGTGATGATAAAAACACTCATTTTTGCACTAACCACAGCCGTTGTTTCAACGATACCAGCCAAAGCGCTTGCTGGACCTGGCGGGTTAGAGGTATTTTGCCACAAAAATGGCGTATTACTGTGGCACGAGCAGTTCTATACCTTCGATGATGATTTTGCTTATCGAGCTGCGGCATATTGCGAACGAGTTGAGGGCGGCAAAGCCACCATGAGGCAAATAAGAAGATATAGATAACAAATTACGGTGGAGTTGAGCCTATTTACTTTGTGTAAACCGACGCTCAACTCTATATTTCCGCTATGAGAAAACCCACACACTTCAGGAGTTGCTCTTTAATGAACTCGACTATTTACTGCTACTTTGCAACGACAGTGTCGTTTGTAACGTATGTTGTGGGCCAACTTTTGCGGCTCCGCCAATCAAGAATAAAGTATTATTCAGCGTAACGGATCCATGTCCATGACGCGCTTGCGGCATGTCAGGAAGCGCTGACCACTTATCTGTTTTAGGGTCATAACTCCAAGCTGAGTCGAATGCCTCTCCCTTTTCCCATTGATGATTCGGGCCGAACACCTCACCGCCCGTTACGATAATTTTACCATCCAATACACTGGCTGAAAGCCCTGCGGAAGCAACAGGTAAAGGGCTTATCTCAGTCCAAGTGTCCATTTTTGTGTCATATACCTCAGCATAACTCAGGTTTTTACTCCCCTCATCCAAAGTGCGTCCGCCAAAAACATAAATTTTATCGCCTATCACCGCACTTGCAGCAGAGCTTCTCTTAATTGAGGGGGGTTTTGCTTTGCGCCAGTAAGCATTATTAACTAATACATAATGCGCATTCGAATCAACTTTTTCACCAGTTTTAGATGAGATTGTTTTTCCACCGATAACATGAATGTACTTCCCCACATTCGCATATACTGACTCGGCTAAAGGAATAGGTAAAGACGGCCCTGATCGCCACTGTTGAAATTTACCATCCAATCTAAATACGGATCTTTGTATTTGCCAAGCATCACTTTTTGGTCCAGTGTAGC
Source organism: Pseudoalteromonas luteoviolacea CPMOR-1 (assembly GCF_001625685.1). Classification (GTDB taxonomy): domain Bacteria; phylum Pseudomonadota; class Gammaproteobacteria; order Enterobacterales; family Alteromonadaceae; genus Pseudoalteromonas; species Pseudoalteromonas luteoviolacea_K. The sequence continues at coordinate 42,109 of NZ_AUYC01000002.1, forward strand.
CACCAATACCATACACATAATGTCGATTGCTCACCATACCAATGTGATGTCGTGGCTCTGGTAAAGACGGGGCTTTTTGCCAACGGCCTGTGGGGGGATTAAGAAGATAAACCTCTTTACTGGGCCCGAGCCCAAAAAAAGAAGGTGACTTGGATGGTGTAAACCCTCCTCCAACAATGATGCGTTCTTTAAATACCGAAGGATAAATTTCTTGAAAAGCGATGGGTAAACTAGGCGCTTCTTGCCAAGTGTAACGATCATTTTCTGTGGCATATTGACTCGCCCATGCATTGCTTATAAATAAACCACTTAACACTATGCAGCATTGCATCACTAAATTCACTTTTGAAGACAAAAAACGCATTGGTACTCCTTAAACTGGGCTTTAAAAATTATACCGACAATGTCATTTGGGGGATCAATATCAACGCACGACTTATGATAAATAACACATTCCATACAATTGTAGATATAAATACGCTAAAGCACTGGAAATTCAGTTAAACACCACACAACCTAGCTCATTATTACTGTAACGCCAGTATGTAAACAGCCTAGTTATAGGCGAAATAAGTCCCAGAAACATGTACACTTATTAAAAACAATAAAAATAAGGACTTAAAGTGACTAAATCGACCCTAGTATTGCTCATTATGCTGCTGTCATTGTTTAATCATAGTATCGCTAAAGCACAAAGTTGGCAGGCAGCGAGTCATTACTTCCAATCAGAACTCTCAGAACTGGGGGTTGTCGGCGGTAGTGCTATGTTTATTGCGGATGGTAAAGTTACTGACTCTCTCTATTTTGGCTTGGCTGACAAGGAAAAGGGTTACATGATTAATGAAAGAACGTTATTTCACTGGGCTTCAATCACAAAAACCTTTACCGGTATCGCAATTATGCAGCTCCGGGACAGAAAAAAACTTAAGTTATCAGACCCGATTATTCAGTATTTACCTGAAATAGCAAAACTCCATAATCCATATGACAATACAGCAGACATAACAATTGAGCATCTACTCACTCACAGTGCGGGTTTGCGTATGTCTAGTTTTCCGTTTAAAACACAATCATGGCAACCACATGAGCCCACTGAGTTTTCACAGCTTGTCGCCATGATGCCCTATTCCGAAATCAAGTTTAATCCAGGTAGCCAATACAGTTATTCTAATCTTGGTATTAACTTCTTAGGAGAGATAATTAAGCGGATCACGGGCGATAGTATAGAAAGTTACATTGATAAAAATATTTTTAAACCGCTAGAGATGCACCATGCTTATTTTAATGCAACACCATACCATTTACGTGAATATCGCTCTAACAATTATGCTTTTGAGAATGGTGAGTTTATTGCGGGCGGACCCGAATTTAATACCGGCGTCACAAGCGCAAACGGTGGGATTAACGCATCAATCATCGACATGGCCAAGTATGTATTATTTTTAATAGGCGATCAAAGTAACCCCACATATGAGCGAATACTAAAGCGCGCGAGTTTATTAGAAATGTGGCAACCTAAACTGAATACTGGAGTTAACAAAAGTAGACATATCGGTCTCACCTTTTTTATCCGACAGCATTTTAATCAAACTTATATTGGACACACGGGCAGCCAAAAAAACTTTTACAGCTCAATGTTCATAAATCCAGAAGCTAAAACAGGACACCTTTTTGTCTACAATACATCGAAGCTAATCCCTGACGCGACAGGAAGAGCGAAAGCGACGACTATGCCAATCTACAAAGAAATGCAAATGAAACTATTCGAGCTTATGAAGAAGTAGTGTCAGCCGAGCTTACTTTTACCCAATTACATAAACAGCTAAAAACATACCTGATTAGTTATATCTTACGCGTATATTGAGTGGTACAAACGCGCTGCGCCAATCAATATACGCATACAGTTATGGTAAAAAGCAAATATGTAAGTTTTTTAGACACCAAATTACGATTTTAAGTCAAAGGGATAAACTTGATAGCAAAGTTAACTACTTCGCTTGCAGCGACGCAACAAGTCGCTTTTATTACCCAAAAAGGAAGTACCTTTATTTTCTTTGCGAGTAGTGAAAAAAATAATTAATAAAATCAATTTTTTAAATTAATTAAGTTATTAATAAAGACCTAAAAACTCGCCCCGCAAAACTTTACACCAGCGTTACACATACTTAATATACAGCGAGTTTAATCTACTATATCTAGTATTAGGGAAATTATGGATGTTCTAGACACCGTCATCTATTCCAGTATGTGGGGTGTGATCTTACTTGCGCTTGTACAAGCTGTGAACAAACCGAAACAGCCGCAAACAACCTATCTCATCGCGCTTTTATTCCTGCTATTGATACATGTCAGCGGAGAACTCGTGATTTATACTGGTGCATATCAATACTTCCCTGCATTAGTAGGTATGCAGATGCCAGTGCGTATTTTGCTGGGCCCTGCCTTATTTTTTTATGCCTGTGCAACCATGTCACCAAACCTCTCTATTTCCAAGAAAAGCTATGCGTTAGCCATGATTGGTCCTGTGGTCGCTATCGCTGTAATGTTGCCTTTTGCCCTCGGATTTACATCTGTGGAAAAGCTCGCTTTGGCAGATCCTGCAACACGTAACCCAGAACATTTTAAAGTTGCCCTATACACTTGTATCGCAAATATGGTGGTATTTATGGTGTTTAATGCCTTTTATTTCATCAAAGCACTGCAAGTACATGCTAGTCACCGTCAGCAGTTGATGGAACGTTTTGCTGAAATAGAATCAAGGTCGCTGGATTGGTTCAGAGTCATGCTGGTACTATGGGGTATTGTTTGGCTTTGCTACTCTCTATCTTATGTTCCAACATTAACAGGATGGAAATTGCCATGGTTAAAACTTTTACCATTTTTTGAAGCTGCCGTCTTACTGGCTTTTGCACAGTTAGCGCTTAATCAGCCTATTTTAACTAAAGAAGACAAAGGACAGCCTATATCGGTGCAATCCAGAGTTGCTACATTGAGCCAAGATACAATGGATACGATATCAGAAGCGCTGAAGAATATTATGATTAATCAGCAGCTATTTATGGATGAAGAACTATCTTTAAACAAACTCTCAAAGGCCATCAGTGTCAGTGAAAACCATATTTCTGAGACCTTATCGCAGCAACTAAAAACCAACTTTTTCCAGTTTGTTAACGGGTATCGGATTGCTGCGGCTGAAAAGTTACTGCAAGAAACCGATAAACGCGTGTCCACTATTCAATATGAAGTCGGCTTTAATTCAAAGTCGACCTTTAACACGGCGTTTAAAAAAGCAACAGGATTAACCCCTTCGCTATATAGGAAGCAAGCCACTTTAGTAACTCACTAAAAAATATACGAATAAAAAGACCGAACGGGCCCATTAGGACGACCTGAACACAATTTACGACAACAATAGACCCATCTTAAAAACGCACTGCCGACATGCACACTTAAATAAAAACATGTCGGCAAGCCAAAAATAAAAAGGGTTTTATTTATGTCTACTTTACTTGCGACACGCATTGCCGGATTACTTATCCTCATCTCTACCAGCTCATTCATGTATGCCGATTCCATCATCTATGAGCTACTCACTAAGCCAGACTTTTTAGAGCAAGCTGCACTGAACAGATCGTCACTGGCGTTTGCGGCATTATTAGAGTTTATTAACTGCGCTGCGGTTATTGGCATGTCAATTCTGATTTATCCGACCATCAGACAATACAGTGAGCGCGTTGCCATCGGGTACGTCAGTGGTCGTTTAATTGAAGGCGCAACCTTGATCACCGGTGCAGTAACGCTGATGACGTTGATTGCCATGGGTAAACAAGTCATTGAAAACCCAGATGTATCGAGCGAATACCTTTACATGATGGGCAGTGCATTAAAATCTGAGCGTTGGTTTGGCTTTTTAATGGGGATGTTTTCTTTAGGCTTATGTGGCTTTTTACTGAACATCACTTTATACCAATACCGCCTAATTCCAAGAGCCATTTCAGTACTTGGCATGATTGGTTACACAGTACTTCTACTAAAAGTCGCTTTTGACTACTTTGGCCTCGATTTTTCTGGTGCTTGGATGTATATCCCTGGCGGCCTATACGAATTAATCCTCCCTCTTTGGATGATTTTCAAAGGTTTTGATTTGAGCACTAAGCCAAAAGCCCAATCTTAATTAATAAAACCCACCAAGGAAGCTAAATACGGCTTCCTTTTTCTGTTTTAACCTCATTCATCACAATCACCCTTATAGCAGCTCCATTTCAGCATTAATTTATAAAAAATCTAATATTAAAAATAAATAAGGGAATAACTTTAAAAGTGGTCGGTGGCTCTCAGTATCTAGCACCCCATGCTAACCTGCCAAAAGTCAGGGTATTTGGAAGCGCCTTGCAATGCCGAAATTGCAGCACACCCCCTGACACGATATAAGGTGATAATTCAGCCAAACAGCATACTTGATTTTTAACCAAACGGGCATTGAAGCACTCAATATTTAATGTATTTATTATATAAATATTTTAGCCTAAAAAACGCACTCACTTCCGCAAATGCCTTAACTTTAAACAAAACCAGATAATTAAAAAATATATTTATCTTGATTAATTATATTATTTAATGAAAAAATGTACTTGTTACAATAATAATTATTAAACTCATATAGATAAGGACAGCTAGTTAGTTGCTATGAAGTACTATTATTTAGTTTATGAAGACCTGCTTGGTGATACCTCTTTAGACGACGCTGAAAAAATCCTCACGAATCGATTAAAACTGAGCCCTGAAATTATCAATGCATTTTTTGAAGGCAAACCTGTTGTCAAAAGCTCAGAAGATAAAGTGCAGCTACTTGAAACCTTTTTAGAAAAGTCAGGGATAAAAGTTAATCGAACGACACCTAAACTGGACCCCTCTAAAGCCCAACTGGCGGACTTGTATGAAAAGCTAATCGCTGTCGAGGAAAAAGTTGATCACCTAATGAAACAATCTGAGCAACGTCCTAGCTTAGCCGTGGGTGAAAGCTTTGATTCTTTGGGCAACCACTTTAAAGGTGGACTTAGTAAAGCCTCTTCACTGGCCAGCTCTCTAAAGGACGCAAGTCAAGCAAAGCTAGATCAGATAAAAATGGACGATAATCGCCAACCAGAGCCACCTTTTGAGGGGGAGCAAACCACCAACAAAAGTAAGTTTAATTGGGTCGCTTTTTTTGGTAGTGGTCCCTATTACTGCGGTTATGGAAATATCAAAAAAGGGGCTGCGATAGCAGCTGCAACCGGACTCATCCCCGCAATAGGCATGTTCCTCGCCATATACACAGGCTTTAAAGCCAATAAAGAATTGCCCGTCAAACAGGTGCCTTTTAGATGGCCATTGTTTGCAGCCGCATTTACGATGCAAACTCTTTTGCTTGCTCTTGTAATTGGCTTTACTCCTGTTGGAGAAAAAATAGGTACCTCATTCATACCAACCAACGGCGCTTATTCTGGCACTTTAGGAGAACTTCCCAACCCGTATACCGTAGCAATGGTAACTGAAGCGGATATAGAGTTCCTAGCAAAGTCTATGCATGACCGTATGAAATTCCTTGCTCCCCCCCAAAAATTGAAAGATGACAAAGATAAGGGACCTCTTTTTGCAATGATGGGCAAGTTAATGGCTCAAGCTCAAAATGATTCAGGCGTTTCCATTGGTGGCGTTGCGGCGCTATTTAAATCTTATGAATGCCTTGCATTGCAGCCTACTCATCTATTAACAGAGTTGTACGGCCCTGTTCTTCTTATTGGTGCTCAATTCTTTAAGGAAGACTATGACTTGATGTATCAACACGGCGTGATTGATAGTCATAGTTATAACATCATAACAGCAGCCCAAGAAGGTGGTGACACTTGCACTGAAAAAGGCAAGCAATTAACAAATGACTTTTTGACAGCAGTACTCCCCCAATAACTCGACATATTGTGGCCTCGAGAGGGGCCCGTTAATGTGCGCCACCGGTTGAGAACATGATTTCAAAACAAGCACCAGATTCGTAGTCTGGACAATAACGAATACTCCCTTGCAACACATATGTGACCAGATTAAACACCATATATAAACCCAGCCCTACTTTCCCTTGATGTCGTGCTGTTGTATAAAATGGCTCGAACATATGCGCCACAGCTTGCTGCTCCACGCCTTTGCCATTATCGGAAAATCGTAATGTCACCTGCTCATTGTCTACAGTCACCTTTATAGATATTTGCCCTCTTTTCCCTTCAAAACCATGTAAGTAGGCATTTAAGTACAGGTCTTCAAATATCTTTGCTAGAGCTTGTGAGTCACACTGGACATAACACTTGTCCGGACAATCAATGTTCACCATGACATCTGTATCTTTGCCATGGAAGCCAATAAAGCCTTCAATACAGGCTTTGAGGTCAACACGACTTTCACTGCTGACATATTCATGGGCTGAGGCCTGCTTAAAACGCTTGATCAATTGTGCAGCCCGCTCAGTATTGCTGTCGATAAGTTCAATACTCGACAAAGACACATCTATAAATGCTTTCGTATCAGTGAGAGTCAACTTACTGGCCTCTAGTTTAGATTTAAACTCAAATAGTTCTCTTAACAAAATAGAGCTTGCGGTCACCGTTGTGCCAAGTGGTGTATTTAATTCATGAGAGACTCCTGCGACCAAACGGCCTAAAGATGCCATTTTTTGTGCTTCAACTAAGTTGGCTTGGGTGGATGTCAACTCATCTAATATCTCAGAAAGCTCATCTCTGGATTGCTTTAAACTCAAGGTACGCTCTTCTACTCGCTTTTCAAGCGTTGCATTAAGCTCAGCCAACGCAAGTTCGGACGCTTTGATATCTGATATATCTTTTATCGTACCACTGACTCTCAAGGGCGTACCATCTTGCGCTCTGGCAGTCACTTTACCTCTATCTAGCACCCACAACCACCTGCCACTTTTAGTCATAACACGATAATTTACTTGATAAAAATCACTGTCGCCTTGCAAATGTCGATTAAACTTAGCATAAAGCTGTTCATAGTCCTCAGGGTGAACACTCGTTTTTATTGCACTCAAATCAAAACCAATATGCTCACAGGGTAAACAGAGCTTATTCATTTGATTATCTCTTGTGATCATCCCTGTTTGCAGATCCCAGTCCCACAACTCATCGCCACTTCCCCAAAGCGCATGACTAAGCCGCTCTTTAGCTTCACTCACCTGTTTTAGCGCCGTTTGCTCAATTTTGAGTTGCTTGTTTTTAGTGCGCCAAAAATAACTAAATGAGAAAAAGCAGAATAAAAACAGCATGCCTATTAAAAAGACCACTTGCTGCACAGCCTGCTTTTCTATTTCCAGATCTTTAATGCGGTTTTGTTGTACTAAACTTGCGATTTCACGCTCTTTTTCACTTACCCCAAATTCAATCGCCAAAGCACTTATCCGGTACTGGTTGTTTTTCTCTTCCCACTTATTTTTTAACGCCAAATGCCCTTTCGTGTAGCTCAAAGCTTGTTGATGCATACCCAAACTTTCAAAAATCTGAGCCACTTCTAGCTGGCAATCCATGAGCAAAGGTTCTCTCTCATGCTCTCGGGCGATGTTTATCGCGACCATATACGCATCTATCGCTTTTTGAGGCTGCTCTCTCTGCACATAAAGCTTCGCCAATGCCTGATATATCTCAGCGATTCTATCTTCCCAAGGAGAGCCTTGGTAAAGCGGTATGCTTTGCTCTAAATAGCTTTGCGCCAAATCAAGCTGTCCAGTGTCAATGTACAAACGCCCTAGGTCGAGAAAGGTAGAGATATTGGGGTCCGGTCGATTAATTTCTTTTTTTAACGCAATCGCCTGCATTAAAACGTCTTCTGCTTCTTGGTACTTACCAGCCTCACGATACACACTACCAAGTCGATTATAGGTATGGATCATACCCAGTTTATAACCAAGCTCTTTCTTAATGGACAAAGACTTTAAGTGCATTTCGATGGCTTTCTCAAACTTACCAACCTCATCAAAATATGTGCCCATATTACTGTAAAATATGGATTGTTGATTTAAATTATCGAGTGTGAGAGAAAGCTGTATCGCTCTATTTTGGTGAAATAAGACTTTTTCGTACAAATTCATTCTGCGATATAGTGAGGCTAGACTTTGATGAATTGATGCAGAAAGCTGCGTTTCACCAAGCTTCCGATACAAGCTCAAGCTATGCAAATAACTGCCAAGCGCCGCTTCATAATCTCGAATTTTGCTGTACAAGTTTCCAGATAGCCGCTTAGCGCTTGCTAAAAAGCGCTCATCTTCAGCTGACGCTGTTTGTTCCATCACATCAATTAACCGCGCTCTGGCCAAGTCATACTTTCGCTGGCGTATTGCAATGTCTGCAAGGACAAGTTGCACGCGTATTTCATTGGCCTTCAAAGCACTATTTTTTGCATACTGTTGCGCCGCTAACGCCGTTGCATTGGCCTTGTCTAAATCCCCATATGAAATATATGCTCGGGCCTGGTGACTGAGTAACCTTGCCGATTGGTCATCATTAGGGTTTTGTGCCAAAAGTACGAGGCCCTGCTCAGCATACGCCAATGCTTGCTTCGTTTTGTAATGAAAATTAAGTGCCACATAATCAATAATGGCTTCGATTTTTTCACCGTTTTGGCTACTTTCAATTCGTTTAAGTATTTGCTCATTAGATAAATTCGCAGCGCTGATAAAGCTTGCAAGTAACATCGTAATGCAAATCAAAGCCACCGGTTTCTTCAAGGCTAATTCGAACATCTCAACAACCTTTATTTGTGCTCACACATATCTCGTTCACTTTTTATATGCCGAGCGACTCCATGGCATTAAGTTTAGCTGGTTGTGAAAATTCTGTTTAAATGGATTTAATTCAAGCTTAGTACTTTGAAATATATATAGTTACCCTCATATACAAGTGACAATAACAATAATGTTAAATGGAGTGCAGCTTTAAAAAGCTGACATTTAAAGATGAACAACACGGACAACCCCCTGACGTTTAAATCACTGGCCAAAGCAACGAAACCCGAACTTGAACGGCTTACTCGAGGCGTTATTAATACCTGTGATCTTTCACCTTTATTACGCTTTGATCTGAACAGCGCGATGGATGCAGAGAGTAAAGATATTACGGCACGCTGTGATGACTATAAAAATGGCTTTGCTGAAGTCAGAGCGCGAAGACAAATCTCTGATACTGTGCCAGATGAACACATCCACGATCAAATAGTGACTTTACCTTGTGGCACACTGTGGTTAGCTGGGATCTACCGCAATCATCAAGACCAAACCTTCATCGAGATTATCGGAGAACATACAGTTGAGTACTCTGATCTTCAACACTACTTACCAGATATATTGCGCTTTTTTAGTTGGTGCCAACCTGAAATCGTATCCGTATGGTCTAAGCCACATAGCGATCACTTTAAGCTACTTGTAAATTTACGTGGCGTTGAAATTGAAGACTGTTTTTGGGGCGCTGAAATTGCCAATATCAATATACCCACAGACGAGGAAATCACGCTACTCCCTTTTGATATGGCCGCTGACTGGCATTGGTATGAACAGGAGTATAAAGCTTTTCATCTCGATGTACCGCACTTAAAAGATCGTCTCGAAATCGAAGATAAAGAATCAGTCGCTGAGCTGGTAGAAAAAAATTTGGCATTTGTTGCCTATCACGGTGATCACCCAAACCAAAAGGTCGGTGTTATATTGCTAGACCCCTGCACAGAGCTTGGTTATAGAGGGCTATTAATCAATGAGTTTATAATTTCAAAGGCGTTTCGAGGCCAAGGCTTTGGACCTAAAATACAAGCAGCCATGATTGACAAAATTCGTGCACAATATGACTTTGTGTGCGGTTATATTTACAGTGGTAACCACGCTTCAATGAACAATGCTAAATACACCCGCTCTTTGCTCAGAACCGAGCTTACACTCCCCATTGAACATTTTATTACATAGCGCTCACCTCTTTAACTGAGATAAAAGCCACGCTGAAATTCAATCGTGGCTTTTTAAATCAGCTTTGAGTGCGATTAGTTACAATCACGTACCCACTGCCATACTTCCCATTTAGAAGAGTGATCTGCTGGTGAATCGCCTTTATTCCACCACTGTGCTTCATAAATACTGCCATTTTGTGAAACCTGGTCACCTTGCAAATATACTTTGCTACTTGACCATGCATCTACAGCACAACCACCACCGACAGATACTGTCACTTGTTGAGTCTTAGTAGATTGTAACCCTTCGACATCTTTTACAGTCAGAGACACACTGTAAGTGCCCGCAGCACCATAAGTATGCGTTGGGTTTTTAAGCTGGCTTGTTGTGCCGTCACCAAACTGCCAGTCATAACTCACAACCCCTTTGTCATCAAAAGAGGTGTCGGAGAATGCCACTGTCAGTGCGTTTTTCGTAAATGAGAAGTTCGCAACTGGCGGCGTATTATCAACAGGATCGGTATCTCCTTTAGGGATCACTCCACCAAAGTGCGTTGCGACTTCAGGCCAAATTAGTTCAATTCGCGTACCACGGTTCAATTTGGTAGTACATTGCGTGCTATTACCATAGTGGTGAAGTGCAATGACATTATTGTCATACGCAGATACGACTGGCGAACCAGAAGAACCACCTATAGTGTCACATTTATATCCCATGTCAGTGTCAGAACCACGACCAGCTGTCACTGTTTGATCAATTTGACAATAACCGCCCGTATTTTGATCGCTTTCAATCGCCAACTCTTTCGGATTACCGCTACCGTGCTGAGGAATGAAAATACGCTGTCCTTTTTGTTGTGCAGACACATCTAAACCAAAATGGCCGAACTGTCTGATTTTCTCGAAGTTACTTACTGTAAATAGCGTATAATCTAATCTATAGTCAGTAGCAAGCAGTTGATCAGCCATGACTTTCACTGTGCCATTCGTGCTACCAGTACCACATGCTGAACGTTGATAGTTAAACCATACTTCTACGTTTTTCGCATCAGCCGCCGAATCAAAACAGTGGTTGTTGGTAAACATATGGTTACCTGCACCGACACGCCAAGCGGTACATAAACTGCGCCCCCCGATCAGCAAACGGGCAACAGGACGACTGCGCTCATACTCGACTGGGTGAGATGTTTCCCAACATGCGACATCTCTGCGTTCATTAATGCCGCAAGTTGAGTTTGGCTCAATCATATCAAAGCCCGACATAATCTCGTTCGAGGCAAGCTCTGTGTCAGAGTAGCCCGCATAAAAATCCGCAACCTCAATGCCATGACCTTGCGCCCACAAGCTTGGCTCAGAGACGACTAACTTAAGCTTAATTGCATCTGCCGATACAGACATTGACGAAAAGACACCGCTGTCATTTTGATCGTACCGATAAACTTCTTTGCCTTTTAAATCACTCACTTCGAGGTAAGCGCCTTTTGGCAGTGAGAATTTAGCAAAGTTAACTTTAATAAAGTTCGCGTTCGGGTAATTAATCACATGTTCAAACTCATTTTTATCTGAATTAGACACGTTATTGATACCTAAATTAAGTTGATAAGAAACCGCTTGAGCAACTTCTGTTTTTTGTGCAACGCCAGTATCTTGAATGTTTGCTTGTGTGCCACTGGCAACGACAAGTGCGCAAGCAGGGAGTAGCGACTTGATTACTTTACATGATGTCATAAGTATAAAATCCTTTAATTGTAATTATTGTGCTTTTTAATAAAAAGCTTATGAAATTTATGTTATTACAAAGTTAATTTCAAGGGTGGGGTAAATTAAAAAGAGTAAATTATAGACAAAGCCAAGTCATTTTATGTACATGACCCCCTCTTAGTTTAGGTGTCCCATTGATTAATTTTTAAAAATGAAAGTTTATAAATCATATATTTAGTATACAGAATCGATTTGATTCGTAATTTTTATGCAGCCCCTACACCAAAAAAAATAAACATCGAAACTGGCAGATTTATCAGCTTACCTCTAGTAGTACTTCGATGCTAAATTAAGTCCAGTTCACATATTGATACTTTTGGTATTTATCTATTTAGCCCGATAAATCTCCATAACATGTAAGAAGGAAATTCTAATAATGAAAAAACAGCTAACTGCGAGCCTAATCTTGGGGTTATCATCCTTTGCTACATTTTCTCAAGCGTGTAAAACAGAGGTTGAAAGCGTTACTACCAAATATTATAGGGGCATCGCAAGCTGCCATGCATATGTGAACGGGGCGTTCCATCACATAGAAAAATATGTTCCACAAACGACTCAATCTCGCATTTATATTGGAGACTGGATAACAAACCCGACAACTCATCGTCGAGAATATGCGACCTGCTTTGCGAATGTGCCCTTTTCACACTCTGATATAAAAACCATTAGCGTCAAATATTGTAAAGACAAAGTACTGGTTGAGGCACGTGGTATTTCACCAGAACAAGCAAAGGACTTTTTAAGGCAACGCGGTGCAACAGAAATTGGTGGTTGTAGACCAGACTTTACTGATCAACCGATGCATTTTATTTGTGCTGGCTATATCGTTGATTGGATAAAACAATAGAGATATAACTTATTGTCTATTTGGCAGATAACAATAATAACACACCTGCCAAATAGACAAGTCTCTTAACGATATATCTCAAACTTAACTGCACTAAAACAATTAATATATTCAGGGAAAGCCAACCTCTGTGTCAGCAATATGCTTATAAAACAATACTCAAGATCAAAACATATGATGCCGATTACTGTAATAATGCGATACTAAAAAAAAGCGTGCGTACAGAGGCAGTGAGTCTTACACCTTAATAAATTAAGACCCACTTATAGAACATACGCATCATGAGCGTAAAAATCACATTTTTATAATCGTACTTAACCGCTTTTTAATCACTGGGTTGGTTTGCGATTGATTCAGTTTATCTAAACGTTCAATATTCATTGCAGATAACTTATAGTTTGCTTGCTGATACACACGTGCAAACGCATCAATTGCGGCCATTTGTGGCGACGCCAACAAACTTGATACCACTTGGTCTTGATATTCAGCAATTGGCCCTAACGATTTAATCGTATTTTTGCGCACTTGTATATCAGAGTGTTGAAGTAACTCAGGGAGCTTCGCAATTAACGCAGGGTTTTTCGTATTGGCCATCGCTAGCACCGCTGTTGATAACTGCTTGGGGTCATCCATCTGCTTAGATAAATAACTGGCCACATGTGTTGACTGTGCGGGTGAAAACTTACTCATTGTTCCCATACTCAACATGGCCATGTCAGAAAGCACCGTGTTTCCCCTCTGCTCAACAAGGCTTCTTAAACTAGAAAAGCCAACATCAGATGCATTTTCAAACCGCCCTAATGCCATAACAAGTTTTTGTTGAACTTGGATACCTACATCATTATCAGTTAGCAGATCTGAAATCATCTGCTCCGCTTGCAGGGTTTGGGCTTTTTGCAATGCGTAAATAAAAGCAGAGGACAAACTATCATGCGTATCAAAAAGGGCTTTCAGTTCGCTCTGATCAAAACTTTTTAGCATATACAAACCGATTGCTTTGGCCAAGTTGGGATCTAAATTGCTCTGTAGTGACTGTATAAGAGTCATGAAGTTATCACTCGTCACTTGTACCTCGACTTGCTTTGAGGATGTCGCGGGTTGAATAGTATGGTTGTGATTGGCAACCCAATCAACGGGAGCAAATGGTACATGCTTTATTGGCTTTACCGTCACTGTTTGCACAACTTCATAGCGCTGTCCACTGCGTTGCCAAATTTGCTTGTTATCATACTCTAGTGTCAGTTGATCCCCAGAAGCATTCTTATTCACGGTCAGTTTCCACAGCTCTTGTTCTTGATTGTCTGCATATTTTTGCTGCGCTGTTATCACGCGTTCAATGACATTATCTTGTTGAACGTATTGAAAAGTCTTCATACCCAAAGCATCTTCGAATGTCAGGGGTGTATCCAATGAGTAACTCATTAAATCGAGTACTTTTGATACCACAAATAGTGGATGCTGCTCATTCAAGCCAAGCATGTCGAGTTCAGAGAATTGCCGTGACTGATACTTCACCAAAAATGGTAACTGAGCAGGCATCGATTGTAGCTTATTGTCTGTCATAAACACGATGTCACTGAGCATCGCAGCCGACTTTGTCGAAGCGGCGGCATGTGGTTGAAAGTGCATTTGCCAACTCAGCTCAGAAAATGTCATGGCACTGCCGCTGTCGCTCAATACCGCAGAGTGAATATCCACTTGATAAGCGAAGAAATATGTTTTTGACACCGGCTTATCTTCGGCCTTTGAAGTGCTTTCAGTCGATTGTGCCTGGTGCGGTGCTTGACTCGAGGAAAAGTTTACAATGATCAAGCCAGCAAACAACGCCGCAGCGACACACATAAAAATTGTTTTATTCATGAAATCTTCTCAAAAGTGGTGGCTAAAGCCACCACTACTTCTGTTGTTATAGATTTTCCCAAACTGGGCTAGCATATTCGTACAGCACGGTTTCACGTGTATACAGTGGATCCCATTTCATTACGTCCACATTGAACTGCAGTAAACCCCACAACTTCTTGCAGTAGGCTTGGATTTTGCCGTCGCCACCAGTAAGTTTTGTGCTAATTTTTAACTCTAAGAAGCCTTGTTCAATGACTTGCGAGTCTTGCGCTACACGACGAATTCCCGCCTCGACATAGCCTTTCCCTTTGACTTTCAACAGGTTTAATTTACCCTTCACACCCGCTTCAGAGATGCCGTGGCCAAATGAACCGTATGCAGAGCTCGATACCAAACCACCAACATATGGCTCAACAGAGGCATATATATAGTCTGGACGTCTTACTCCATCGACTTCGAAAGGCTCTTCATTACCGTAGCCGCCAATTACTCCCCCCACGGTAAATTCAGCACCCGCTTCAACACCAGCACCAAATTTAACACCCACTTTTAATAGCCCAAGCGGATCTAATGGAAGCTCTACTTTAGGCTTTATTGGCTCTGGGATAAGATCAAAATAGTACTCAACTGGATAGGTAACAGACGCGTTAAGCAAATCATCACAATTAGGCTTAAAACTCGCGACGGTGTCATCACCAACAGTAAAGTTAAAGCTCATTCCCTGCGTACAGTCGAGCTTGCTAGGGTTAAACGAAAACTCAAGTTCACCAATAGACATTTTAAAGTTTCGATTGTGAAGCTTCACCCAGTTACCAGCTTGATACGCCCCTTGCGTTGCGCCATTGCTCACCTGATCAACATACATCCACCCCTGCTGATCACGATATTGGTGCGATTGACCAATCACATTATTTTTTTCAATCGTTCTTACATTGCGCTCTACATAACCCGGATCTTTATATAAGTAGGCGTTTGCAACAGGTGACAATGTAATCGCAGAGATAACGCCTAACAATGCAGCGTATTTGAATTTCATGGTTATCCTCATATTTTTAAATGTTCAAATGTATATATGTTGCGCAACAAAACCACAATAACACACTTTTTTTACACTTTACTTTCATTTTTACCTTTTATAGATAAATATAGATTTAAAAACAACCAGAAAACCTCAAATAAATACGTATCCCAACATTGATTGATACAACTTTTACAATAATAAGTTTTTACATTGGTGTTAAATTTAAAATAAAATTTTATTTTAACCTTGTAATACCACTAAATAGTTATCAAAAACTTCGTATTAAACAAAACTAAAACCACACAAGCCAATAACTCAGATAATCCCAAGAACAAAGCTAATATTCATGACTTTAATTAAAATTAACACAACAAAAGTAGCACTGTCCGATTTTCAAGCAAAACATAAAGAACGAGTGTGGTAAATCCTTCATAAGTCGAGATAAGCGTTCCAGTACCGGAGCTGTGCGAGTAGTGTGATGTTGGCTAAAGTGCATATTCCTGGTACTGGCACACCCGATTCAAATTCTTTTATCATGCAAACTATCTGTGTTTAAGTGAACTTACTTTTTCGCATCGTAAAATGTCCTTCTTACATTGATAAAAATTCTACTTATGGACTATTTCACTATGGGGACATACAACTGGTGTAAGTTAACGACCACCCTTCTCGTTTCATTCGTTGGATCATTTCTAAGTGAACTTCACTTGTATAAGGCTATTACTTATGCAAAAAAGCGTGTTCGCCATTAAGGCGATAAACTAAACACCAATATCGTATTTGCCGTGAGTTGACATTAACTTGCCTAGAAAGCGAGCATGAACCTTAAGTGTTGGTTTGCGTCGCAACTTCTAGTTTGAACTTTTTACTGTATTTAGACATAAAAAGACCCCCAGTAATTAGAATGTCCAATTATTGGGGGTCACTTCATAGTGCGAGGCTTTGGGTTCAAACTAACCTTACATAGGCTCCTTTGACTTTAACCAATCTAGAGCGTCATCAATTTCATTTACAACAAAAATATGTGTTTCCTTATTCCTAGCAACCTCTAATGCAGAGTTTATTACTGCATGAGAATTTGAATCACAAACACTCCATGTTCTTCCGGCCACATTTGCTCTAACTAATGCATCACTACTGTTTAAAAAATACAACCATTTTTCAATAAGTTCGCTGCGACCACATCTTATTAACGACTGATATAAACGAACTTTTTCAACTTCAGAGCATTGCTCCATGCTGATTTGTTCAAGTAGCTCTAGAGCATCGTTACCTCGAATCTCACCAAGAGCATAAATCGCGTCCAACCTAACCAGCTCAGAGTGATCGTTTAGGTGCTTGGCAATCAGTTCAATTGAGTTAATATACTCCCAGTCGCCAAGTACTCTTATAGCTTCAGATCTAACTTCTTCATCCTCTACAAGCGTTACAACTTTATCAAACACTTGTTGGGGAGGCTTAATTGGCATGGCCTTACTATTATGCTCGCTTTCTTACGACGTAATAAATTAAAGATAACATTCACAGTGGCGCCTCATAAGCATGTGCCTATTCGATTAATAAACTAATGCTAGAATTAACTCTGGCTGGTTTGTTTAAGGGATTTGTAAATGTTAAAGATTGGGATTGATGCTATCAAAAAGGTCGCGGCACAAAAAACGATAGTTATTGACTCCGTTAAGGATGTCTATGTCGTTGGTGGTTTGGATAGGTAACACATATCATATTGATACCAATTATTACGGTCGACCGACTCTAGTAAATCTCAAAAGCTTGATTGATGAAAAAGAAAACTCGAAGGTTTAACCATCTCACAACCAAGCCAAATTAGTTAAATAATCATATTTTTCAATATCTTGTATTGGTTATGAAAAACCTATAATAGGTTTCTCACAATGTCCAATTCTGTACTAAATTGAGTGGCGTTACAAAACCTAGTAGAGAACCTCTCTTTCACTCTTCAATGGCAAAATCGAATAAACTTATACAAATTGCCTAAATAACCGTTCACAGTTCGAATTTTTTGAGAACTAGGCAAGAAGGCTTAATTCAAAAGGCATTCAAATCTATAGTTTTTTTATACCTTTTAATTTCAAAATTAATGAAACACTAAAAGACACCCAAAAAAAACAGGTAACTATAAAGCCAACTTCAACCGAAGGATTTATAACAAAAAAAAGCAAGTACATTATAAAGGATAAAATACCAACATCCTGCACAACCCCACGTAAAAGCTTTGCATTATTTAAAATAACAAAAAACTCTTCATTATTAAAACCACCACAAGACTTATTAACTTTATTCAAGATCAAGTTCACATCCGTTCGTTTCAATCCGAGCAATATTACAGGTCTATTTAAATAAGTCATGATAGAAAACGTTCTCCCAAAAAAAGTCAGAAACTCAACATCTTCAAATAGTATAGATATATATCTATAATTAAACTTATAGAATACTATTTTATTTTCATTAACCTCATAACTTAACCCTACTATTATAGCCCAGAGCAGAATTAAAATTATGATTACATACAACGCGAACTCTTCACGCCAGCTTTCCAAAAAACACACAGAAGTGACGGTAGCAATTACCATCATAATTATGAGGTTTGGGATTTCTTTCGAATAGAACCTATTCATAATTAGTTTCTTCTAAATGGATCGACTTGTTCTTCTGCTCTTCCACACAAAAAGCACCAGGGGTTATTGCCATGTTGAATAGAAAACCCACCTTTCCCCCATCAGTTTGCTCACTATTATCTTCACTAGCCGCGGCTGTCCCTACTTGAAGTGTCAACTCTGTAAATATGGTCATACCTGCGTTAAGTCCATCCTGATTTTCCCCTAAAACTATAGACACTTAGCTTACCGATTTATATCGGATCTCAAGCTCTTCTGGGGACTGATGGCCCAGATGGCTGTGCAGTCGTACTCGATTGTAAAATACTTCTATATAATCAAACAAGTCTGCCCTAGCTTCATCCCTAGTCGCGTAGATTTTTCGCTTCACTCGCTCCGTTTTAAGTGAGTGAAAAAAACTCTCAGCGACAGCATTATCCAAACAATGACCACGCCTGCTCATACTGCTTGTAAGGTTATTTGTCTTTAAGAACGCTTGATAGTCTTCACTTGTATATTGACTGCCTTGGTCGCTATGCACGATAACATTAGCATTTGGTTGCCTACGCCATAGAGCCATCAGCAGTGCTTTTATTACAATTTCACGCTTCATTGTGGGCTGCATAGACCAGCCTATGACTTTGCGTGAGAATAAATCGACAACGACTGCTAAGTACAGCCAGCCCTCATACGTTTTGATATAGGTGATATCGGTCACCCAAGTGGTATCAGGCTCAGCTACCACAAACTGTTGTTGTACATGATTATCTGAAATGACCGATGGCATTGACGATTTAAAATAACGACGCTTATAACCCAAATTAGCCTTGAGTTTGGCTTGCTGCATTAGACGCGCCACGCGATTCTCACCAACACGCGTGCCATTACGTCTCAGTTGAGCTGTAATTCGAGAGCTTCCATAAACGCCACCAGACTCAATAAACGCTTCTTTTATCTCTTTGGTCAGTTGCTTGTTTTCAATTGCTCTAATGGACTCAGGCTCATTTAGCCAAGCATAAAAGCCACTTCGATGAACGTTAAGGACAGAGCACATTTGAGCGACTTTCCACTTATCGAGGCGAGACTTTATGAACGCGTATCTTTCCTTGACTCGCTTGCAAAGAACGCGGCGGCCTCCTTTAATATGTCACGCTCCTGAGTAACGCGTTTTAGCTCAGCTTTTAACCGCTTTATTTCGTCACTTTCTTTATTCTGTTTAGGCGTTTTCTTTGCCTTACTCACCCAGTTATAAAGTGATTTATCAGTAATTCCGAGGCGATTAGCTACATCTTTAATTGCGTAGCCATTATCGATGACCTGACGAACGGCTTCGTCTTTAAATTCTTGTGGATATTTATTTCTCATAACACCTTCTATCTTACTTCATTTTCAAAATAAAAGATGTCTAGTTGTTTAGGGGAAGATCAGTACTAGCTTTATAGGAATAGTTCAATCAAGAGCACGATCATGAACCAACATAAATCTCAACACTCAGTACTCGAGAAAATTAACATATGGAGCGCAGACAACACTGATTCACCTAGTCTTTTAATTTCTCAAGATGATGGCTCTTTTCATCTGGGATATTACTCTGGTATGGGCACATCCGATAACACACCAATTGAACAACTAGACCCACAATACAAAGCAACCATTAGCCAGCTTTATATTTCCGGCAAACTTATACAATCAGGTAAAGCCTTTACACTTTACCCTGGCAGTGATTCTTTTAAGAAGCTTGTTTCAGTTAAATAGATTGGTCATAAAGTTCAGATATTGGATTTGGTTAATAGGATAAGGTTCGTAGATTTTTCTTGATCGCAGGTTGAAAACAAAAAGCCCCGCGATTGCGAGGCTTTGGATTCAAATTACAAAATTCTTATTTAGTGATCATTTAAAACGAATCCCAAATACTCCTTCTTTAAAGCATTCGCTATATAACTCACCAACCTTATGTTGATCAAAATCCTTCTTCGTAACATTTAGAGATTCTACCACCCCGGTATTTCTATCTTTTAACTTAAAATTATAATCGGTAAAAAATAGAGATTCCGAGTTCTTCCATTTATCAGTAACATTCCCACTAAAACAACTAGTTTCTGGCTTACTAGACAAATCATTAAATAACAGAATATACCCAGTTGTCATAGTGGTAATAAAGAACACTTTCATTATTACTTGAAAAATCAAAGCAATTTTGATTAACAACTTCTGATATTGAAGATTTGACCAATAAAAATATAAAAATGCCAATAATAACAGTGGTCCTACATATTTGAATGTGAATATAAAAGGCTCGTGATTTAGATAGCTATATTGCAAAATAGGAAAGACACCTATTAAGCAATATAGAACTAATAATAGCGGAGCAGCATTTTTAGCTAGTTCTTTCATATATCTTTTAGTCATCTCGTTTTTCGATATCTTTAGCAATTTCACTTCCAACAATCTGCGTTGCCGTATTTAATACATCCGTTACAACTGTTGCTGTAGCTACATTAGCCACCGATGTAACTGTCGCTGTTGCTCCAGTTTCCAATATTGCTCCGCCTACAAGACCCGGAGCCAATCCAGCGGCACCAGCAACAGCAATTTGGGTTCCGCTAACTTTAGACAAGTCCCCATCATGCCCTATAACTTGCCCTGCCGCATTAGATGTAGCAGAAACTGCACCTGTTTTTAAAGATGTACTTCCCATTGTACTTAAAGCTCGCCCGGCAGTAGCTGTTTTCATACTTAAATCCGCAGCCTTACCAGCAGCAACGAGACTGGCACCACCAGTAAAGCCTGCTGTGGCACCTAACACGGCACCTACACCTGCCCCTTGAGCTGTAGCTTCCCAGTCACCGCCACTAGAAACATAAGCACTTACACCTCCAGAAATTGCGCCAACAGTCGCACCAATAGCACCTAGAGCCAAATTGAAAAACTCACCATTCGGATCGGTGTATTTATACGGGTTGTTATTCACGTATAAATATCGGTTGAAAGACATGACAGGGTTTTTAGCCGTATAACCCACCGGATCATTCGAGTAGAAACGACCTATGACTGGATCATAGTATCGTGCCTGCATATAGTTTAAGCCTAGGTCAGTATCATATTCATGGCCAGTGTATCCAATAGTATCCCGTGATCCTTCAATACTCTCACCAAAAGGTCGATAATGTTGTTTGCTCTGAGCTAATGAAACAGTTTCTACATTACCGTACTTTGCAATCAACTTGCTGCCTAAATAAATATAGTTAACACCATTGCCAGTGAGCACTCCAGTCTGATTGAATAACAGTCGGCCACTTTGACTAAAAATGCTGTACTCTGTTTTGTCGCCTTCAACCTTTTTAACTCTACGATTAAAGCCATCATATAAATAGCTATTACCATTGGCGGTTACTACTTGATTGGCATCATTAAAAACTAGGGAGTATTTTCCATTGTTCGTAATATTCCCCCTACTGTCATAGCTTATATTATTATATTTACCACTTACTCCTGAAACAGAAGTCAACCTATTGTTATCGGCATTATAGGTATATACAAGGTTTCTACTTTTACTTTTGTAATTTGTAATATTACCGAGAACATCATAACCAATATCACTATCACCTATTTTACTGCCGCCAGTAACTTTAGTTAACCTATTTAATCCATCATATCGCATACTGGTAATCGAATAGCCATCATCAACACCATTTAATATTGAATTAACATTACCGTTATTATCAAAACCATATGTCAAATCTAATGCACTAACGCCAGTTTTTAGATCCGATATTCTTTTGGGTAGATCACTGTCAGTATACAACTCAAGTTCATGCCTGACGCCATTTCCAAATTCATAACTCTTAGCCATACCGTTAGGATAGTAATTAACATCTTTAATGAAGCGCTTTTCCAGTACATTATTATGATTATAAGCAATCACCGAACGTGCTTCACCATATGCATTAGGCATATATTTTATTGTTGTACTATCTGGATAGGTTACAGAATATAAATGCCCCGCAGCATCATAATCATATTGCAATGAAACGGGAGTCTGATCAGCAATTGTAATTAGCTCAGTTTCTAATAAGTTCTTATTATTATAAGTATAGAACTGCGTTATATTAGATTTAATTAATGTGGTTAAATTACCATTTCTATCATACTCCTGATCCAGATCTAAATCAGTGCCTGGATAATTAGTATTATGTAGTAAACCTAAGTTGTTATAAGTAAAGTGAATACTGCCAGAAGGAGCCGAAGTTAAACATGTGGTATAATTAGTGCCCTCTTTCTTCCAAGCTAGTTGACCTAGTGCATTGTACTTCATTACGGTCGTGCCAACATCCGCTCGCTTCACTAAGCACAATTGCTTATTTGAGTCATATAAGCGCGTTTCTGTTTGCTTTAGAACTCTACTTGCAGAACTTGCAGAATAAACATTATTTATATCAATAATGCGCGGGTCTTCACATCGAAATGGATCTATTCTGTCACAAATTGGAGGCTCTGGATCGACAACATCACCACCACCTCCCCCTGAATTTGCTGGCGATTCATTAGATTGAGTAATAGATTCAATAAATCCCCCAACATCTCGATGCAATTTGGTGAGTATCGACTCAGGTGAAGCTATTTCAATTATATCTTTATAATTTGGGGCCTGATAACTTTGAAATGTTTTAGTCGTTTTATTCCCTTTGCCATCAGTTTCTTCCATTCTATGGCCCGATAAATAACGATAGTTAACTGTGCCCAACCCAGACTGTTCAGTTTTGATGCGACGATTTAAAAAATCATAATAAAATCTCGTGCCACGCGTTTCTGTATGGCTATCACTCATTATTGACTGGAAAGCCAGACGCCCAAATCTATCATAATTCAAGACTTGATAACGTGTGCTGTTAAGCGCTGTTGCATATTTTAAATCTGTATATTTTTTAAGGATAACCTGGTTATGCGCGTTATATTTTTCTTCTATTTTAAATTCCAGGTTCGAGGCGCAACCAGACATAGATTCATTTAAAGTACAATGCGTAATTGTTCTTTTATTATTTATGTCATCCCAGCTATATAGAACACCTAACCATTGACGCCCGAAGCTTGTATCATTTTCAGTTTTTTTAGAAACTAATCGGCCTAACTTATCATATTTATAATAAGACTGAGTGCCTTTTTTATCAGTATATTCTAAGGTGTTACCGAATAAATCCGCCGACTTAATCTCTTGAACTGTACTATCTGACAAAGCTGAGTATGAAGTAATCGTTTTTGGTACGTTCGCAGTGTAATCAGAACTAAAAGACGTCGTAATTTTACCATTACCTGATAGGCGCTGATGATTTAGCGTTTTGCTTTTTACGGCCCCCTTCGAATCACCAGTTTCATGATAAGTATAACTTTCTTTTAATAACCCAAAACTATATATATCTTTTATATTTAGCGTGTCTGGTTCAAGAACAAATTGAGACTCTGAAATGTATCCACTATTGGAGCTTGAATATTCTTTCCTATTTAACTGGTTTGTTATCCAATTAATTTTATTATGTGAGTATGTATTTTTGGTATATTTAGTAGCACCGGTAAAAACCTGAGAGTCTATTGGATTTGCTGGCAGTTCTTTAGAACTCGAAAAAACTTCTTTATATTTTGTTAATCCACTATATTTTCCATAACTCAAATAGTCAGTAAAGAAAGTATCATAACCATCACTTACCCTATAACTAGTATATTCTTTTGATTTTCTCACGCTTACACAACGATTTGGTGCAACAATAAAATACTCGCCTATAAGTTGCTTATAACACCCGCTGCTTCCAAGATAGTAATGCTCCCATTGCGTTTCATTTTTAGCGAGCAAGTCACCTTCTTTCCAGCGCTGACGAAGAACCCAACCAACATTTAAATATGGCCCTTTATATATTTCCTGCTTGTAGATACGGGCACCATAGTCTGCTGGGGAATGGATATAATTAACCTTAGTCAAAGCATGTGAATTCCCATCGACATCGTACTCATATGAGATTGACTTATGACCCCCTAAGCCTGGGTAACCTACCTCTGGTGGTGTTAATGTATATTGAAAACGTCTTTCCTGAATGTTTGGTCCTGTGATTTTTTTAGAGCTTACTGTAAGGCTATTTCTACTATCCTCCCAATAACCCTGATATGTATACTCAACTTTTAAACCTGACGGAAAGGTAATACTATCGATTGATTTCAAAGCCCCGGTAAAAGCACCAGTATGCGTGAAAGAGGTAACACGCTGTTCCGGGTCGACAACTGAACTTATTTCACCTAAAGAATTAAAATTAAAAGTGGTTACATAGGTTTCACTGTTATCATCAATTATCAGCTGCTTAACCTGTGACCCAGCCACTTCACTAATTTGAACTCCATTAAAATTAATATGCTGTTGGGTTAAGTCAATTTTTAAGCCATGCTTATCCTCTATAGAGACAGGCCTCCAAACATATTGTTTTTCTACTGATGTTATTCTACTGCCAAACTTGACTTTTGTTCCATCAGAAAAAACCACCACAGGTCTGGCTGATTCACATTTTAATATGGTGTGGTCTTTAAATAGTGCCAATGTGCCAGATGGCATATCGTTACTGTTAAATCCTAAAGGTTTTGATCTTTGGGGTAAACCCAAGCCACCTTGATTGAACTCAAGGCCTGATAAATTCCCCAAACACCCAAACTTTCTTATTGTTTTTTCTCCACCGCTGTCCCATGTTGCCGTGAGTGACATATTCAATCGATGACCATTGAACTTTTTAAATATGTATACAGCACCACCTTGAAAGCCTTTCACTTCATATCCAACGGAAAGCGAACTACCATTTGCGGCAGGGATCGTTTTTATATTAAATGTGTGGGTGAGTTTTAGATCCTGAATACTTATACTTTCAGAAGGCAAATCGCTATAGTAACTCTTAAATACAGAAGAAAAATCTGTGCTTCCTTCGTCATTTCCATTTCCATTTCCTGGTAAGTGCCCAGTATCTGCTAATGCAGCATTAGGAAATACTAAAAGTGCGATCGAAATAAATTTTCTTATTATTCTCATAATCTAACTACTCTTGAGTCTCTGCAACTGGGCTACCTAATAAATCGGTATGAATGAATGTCACTTTTTTACTCGGCGCAAAGCTGACCGAAGCTAAGCCTGTGTTATTACATGTGTTTATGTTGCACGCAATAACTCTGAATTCATAATTACCATTTAACTTACTTATTAGAAACTGATTTTCATCCACGACAAATAGCTCAACCCATTGGCCTTGGCTATTCAAAACTTGAATTTGGTATCTGCTGGCGTGTTTAATATCATCCCATGTGACATATGTAATACCTGCAGTAACTTTTGTACTAAAGTTTGACGCTGGGGGAAAAGGCACTGTTGGTATGAATGGGATAACCAAAAATGCCCCCTCACTTGGAATGGGGATCCATGTCGTTTTAGCTTTCGCCATAAAAGGAAAATTTAGAAGTAATACCAATAAAATTGATATTTTATTTTTAAATTTCAATTTCAATTTCAACCTCTTTATTAAAAATAAGCGCACACAATAAAACACAATGTTAACACATACCTTCAATAAAACCCTAGATGTAAAAAAAACGCATTATAAAAACACTTTAAAACCTTTTAGTTACCTTTTGTTAAAGAGGGTGTATAGTGATACTAGGAAATCTTTCCCTATTCCTAAATAATTAGGATAAAGCCCTTTTATAAATCCAGTTTAAAGAACATGACATGACCTTTCATTACAAAGAGAGGTGAACCCTCGCGAACTATGACCTAATATTTAGCCAATTTTTAAGTACCTCAACAAGGACTTGATGATTTTTGTAAATTCGCTGCTGGAGCAAAAATCCCCTCAGGTATATCAAGCCAATTTAAAAAAGAGAAACACTCCGAGGTCAACACTCCACTAATTAACAATACATGTATTAATCGTATCACATGAACAGTAAAGCAAAACATTGAAGGTAAGTGGTTATTTACTTAAAAAAGATAACCAAACTGAATGTACTGATATATTATTCGAGCTGTAAATACGAAGAAGCACTTCAATCTAAAATAATTAAAACGAGTAATAGAGGGAGAAGACGAAATAGTTAAATAAAAAGCCGCTGTTTAGAATATATCAACTCAGCTTTCGATACAAAAAATGAGCGATATATTGCTCACTTTCTAAAAATATACTAAATAACACAAAGTTAAAAACCCAACAGCAAGTATGCGATAAGTGTGCTGCTGGGTTATCGGACACTTTACAGTACTGAAATAGAACCGAAGATACTATTTACTTCAGCTTTATAACGCTCTGCATAGTGTAGAGAAGGTGAAACGTACATAACCATATATAACTTGTCATTTTTAACAGCAACAAGTGCGTCAACCGACTTCTTCAAACCACCTTCAAGGAAATAAGAAAGTTCCATTCTGAAACCAACATCTTCGCCAATCATTTGCGGAGCCATGCTCTCAGTATTCACGTTGATTGAGCCACCATGGCTATTTTTCAGTGAAGTTTTTACAAACTCTTCAAGTTCATTTGGCAACATACCCGCTTTAAAAGAAGGTAATGGTAACTCTTTGTTAGAAGACTTAAATATAGTTTCTCCATCTGCAATATTACCAATGATGTATAACTCATTTAATGCTAAGCCATCTTTAGTCCATAGCTGAGACTTTTTATGTGGGTTACCATTGACTTTATTCCAACTTGAAGTTGGTGTTAGCGTTATACCATGAACAGTTGCAGACTGCGGCTTAACAAGCTTAAACGCAGCGCATGAAGTTAGTGTCAGTAAGAACAGTGCTAATGCAATGTGTTTCATTTTACTATCCCAAAGTTTTAATGTAATAAGCTACCATTGCTTTATCCTTAGCATCCGGTACCAATTCTAAATATTTTTCAAAATGTGCTTTAGCCGTACTATTTTCCTTAACTTTTAAGTACAGGTAAGCTAGATGTTTATGTGTTGTATTCGGATAACCTGCGTGAGTCAGAGCTGTCTTATAATGGGAAATCGCCTCTTTTATATCTTGCTCTTTTCCCCGTTTTCTTGATAATTCACCATAAAAATAGTGAATCAAAGATAACGGGTAACCCATCTCTTTATGACGCTCTAGCAACACTTCTGTCTGCTCTTGCTCTTGAAGCGCAATATGATTTTTCATCAAACGCTCATAATGAACGCTGACTACAGCGTGTAATCCTGCTCCCTTATTGTCATCACTTTTCACTTTAGGCAGTGTTAATGCGTGAGATTTAAGGTATTTATTGCGCTCTTCTGAAGCTGGGTGGCTTGCAAAAAATGTAGAACGCGACTCTTTCGATTTGTCCGAGTTTCTTTCTTCGAGAATATTGCCCCATAACAAACTCGCCTCAAGCGGGTCAAATCCAGCCTTGTGCATCAGCTCTGCGCCCATAATATCAGCTTCTTTTTCATGCTTTCGGCTAAATGCCGCACCAGAACCTGAATTAGCCAGGGTAGCCAAACCGTATACGCCCGTTACGGCGGCAATACCTATATCAAGAATAATATTGGCTGCGGCTGTGCTTTGCGCTTGACGCCATTGCTCAATTTGGTGCGTACGTAAAAAGTGTGCGACCTCGTGACCAAGTATGGCAGCGAGTTGGCTTTCATTCTCTACACGTAACAACAATCCAGTCCAAACATGCATCATGCCGTTTGGATACATTGCAGCATTGAAGTGAGGGTTATCAATAATATAAACACGAATTGATGAACAATATTCTCCAGCTATCTTACATACCATATTCGAGACATAGTTATTTAACTCCTTGTCACGAATAAGATAAGGAGAGCTTTTGACATCTGCCTCAAGTTGATTAACCTTGTACCAAAACCCGCCCTCATCTGAAGACCAATCTGGTTCATAGTTCACGTCAATAGTAGGCGAATATGTCAGCTGAGAATGGGCATTACAAATCGGTACTATGACTACAACGAGAAAGACAAATAAAAGCGTATTCTTCATGTGTTATTCCGCGCTAGGAAATCCGTCTAATAAATTCTGTACAGATTTTTGTGCTGACTTTTCTTTTCTTAAGTCGCCTGTGGTGCTAAACAAACGGTTAAACCACACAACATCTCCAGACTCAAGATCTACCAGCGATGCAAAACCAATTTGGCTTCCACCAGGTGCACCTAAAAGAACCTGCATTGCTACTCGACCTGCTGACGCATAGCTATCACGCATAAATAAAAACAACGCATAATCTGCGCCTGTTTCTTGGCGAAGTGTTTGCGCGTCATTCCCTAATGTCCAGTCAAAATTCTTGCCTTTAGATGGCAGTTTTTGAGGACCAAGGTGGTGTACTAGCACTGAATAACCAACCGCTTCGTGTAATTTAGCCAATTGGTAGCTGATAGCGTTTGGATCAGTATTGTCTGATTCGAAAGGCACGATATCCGCGTTATGCTTTTCCATCACTCTTGCCGCTGCAACATTCATGTGCTTTTTAGCACTTTCAGTCCAGTCTGCTTTAGTTTCTAATGCGCCTAGTGCTGTTAATTCAGCTAATTCAACATCAATAGGCATCAACAGGATTTTTGATTTTTCTAATTTTTCTCCTGCTTCGCCACCACTATTTAATGTAGATTTTGCAGCGTAGTTTGACGTGTGTGCACACCCTTGCAAAAGCAACAGTGAAAGCACAGTTAAAGTGGCTAAAATATTACCTTTCATCTTTCTTCCCGATAAAATAAAGGCGGGAAAATATACTAAATCGGGGACTAATGCAATTATTTGTAAGAAATCGTTAAGAACTATTGTAAAATAATAAATTTATTAATAATTAACAACTAAACAAATAAACTAACAAAGAAAACCATAGATGCAATGCTTAAAGATAGGTCATGGGATATTGCCAAACAACAGACAGGTCAAAAATCAACCACCCATTAATTTACCAAACATGATGTGATCAAAAATCAATCTAAAAGTACCCTTTTAAAAATTAAATTCCAAGGCCTGTTCGTTATGCTTAAAACACAGACCCCATGCGTTTGGAGGGTATATGGAGGGCATATTTAGCTTAATGTACAACGAAGACAAAAACCCAACCATAGCAACTTAACCAACTCATTGCCAAGCTGTTGAGCACCGCGCTAAGCTAACATTTTTTCTTAATAGCTAGGCTACATAATAAGTTAGGCTATATGCTCAATCAATATGTCTATAACTGAACCCGCCCATGATGAAATGGACTTATTGCTCCATTCTCTCTTTTGAAAATACGACACAAATAAGCTTCAATTTGTTTCCCCCTAAAATATAGTAAACAATATCGAATAAATAAGTATTGTTGCACTTACAAACTACATTCACACATAGCGTTAAAATCCATTAATCGCATACCTATTCACAAGTTAGATAAAATATTTTACAGTACGCGCAACTTAGTTATTGAGAGCCCTATGCTTAAGCCCTTATCACACGTATTGATTATTACTGCTGTGTTAGTCGCCTTTATCGGCCAGTCGCTTGCATATAACTTTGCCATGTCCTTTGAGCAAGGCTCAACACTTGTCGTTGATCTTCACCTTACGGTGTCAGACGCGCAACGCGAGTTAGGAAGCGGCGCTCAAAACGAAGACGATTGCTGTGAGGTCGATTGTTGTGAGGACGAATGTATCTGTCCATCCAATGCGTGTATGACTTTTGCCTATGTAAAACCAGACAACCACTCGGTATCATTCTCTAAATATCACCACATGTTGTTCAACATCTCCCATGAACACCCAATAAAAGTACAAGATTCACTTTTTCGTCCCCCTATTTTTGCCTCTTAAGGGTTAGTGCGCCCGCAATTCGCACATTTAAATCACTTTTAAATATTTATGCTTAATATGCGAGCAATTTTCGCATGCTTAGAGGTAAAAATGCTAAACACCTATTCTACAATCGCCATCTCGGCGATGCTGCTACCCTATGCTTCTTATGCGGGTGAACATCACCATCATGAAGAAAACCATGGTGATCATCACCACGAACATAACAATAAACAAGTTGAAAAAATCCAAGTTACTGCATCTAGGCTTGGCCGTATCGTGACAGAGTCAGCCACACGAACCGAAGTCATCAACACTGAAGAAGTACAAGAAAAAGCACTAATGAGGCCGGGTAATATCTCGATGTTGGTCGCCGAAACTGGCGGCGTCAGAGTACAAAATACCTCCCCTGCGCTGGGCAGTGCAAATATTAGATTGCAAGGATTATACGGTCGCTATACACAGCTATTAAGTGATGGTTTACCTTTGTACGGTGGTCAAACCGCTTCAATCGGATTACTTCAGATCCCACCAACCGATCTGGCTAATGTTGAAATTATTAAAGGATCTGCATCATCATTATATGGCGGCTCGGCACTAGGCGGGGTTATCAATTTGATATCGCGAACGCCTTCTGACGAGTTTGAAGGAGAAGCCCTGTTTAATGCCACGTCTAAAGATGGTCAAGATATTACCGCCTATCTTGCCTCACCCATAACAGATGATATAAGCACCTCCATTACCGCTGGTGCCCATCATCAAGCAGCAAAAGATCTGGATAATGATGGCTGGATAGACATGGCAGCGTATAACAGAGCAACTATGCGACCTCGTATATATTGGTCCAGTGACAACGGAGCAAATTTGTATGCCACATTTGGTGCCATGACAGAGCAACGTACAGCGGGGACACTGGAAGGGGCCGTTATGCCTGATGGACAACCCTATGTCCAAGCACAAGACACAACAAGGCTCGACAGTGGCTTTATTTTTGAGCAACCGCTTGGAGAAGTGCTCAACCTCAATGTCCGAGGCTCTGTAATGCATCAAGATCACGACCATCAATATGGCCAAGTACTAGAAAACGACACGCATGAAAGCTACCTGCTTGAAACGAGTTTATCTGGCTATACGGACGATGCAGCATGGCTTGTGGGTATTGCGCATCAAAGCGATAAGTTTTCATCAGAAAGTAACCCTGAGTTTAACTATACATTTGAAGTTCCCGGCTTATTTTCACAATTGGACTACGATGTCTCTCATGACATTGCTATGTCACTGAGCGCCCGAGCTGATTGGCACAGTGAATATGGCACACAGTTTAGCCCTCGCATTTCAATGCTCTATAACCCAAGCGATTGGACTGTCCGTGGCTCATACGGCAAAGGCTTTTTTGCGCCAACTCCCTTTATTGAAGATATCGACGATACCGGACTTTCTCGACTCGCGCCACTATCCGATTTAGATGCTGAGCGCGCAACCACTGCATCCATTGACATCGGCTATACATTTAATGGGGTTGAAGCGAGTATTACTTTATTTGCTTCTGACGTAGATAATGTCACAGAACTTGAAACGCTAGATAACCTGAGTGCCTTCTCTGGTAAAACAGTGCGTATCGCCAATGCAACTGGACACAGTGAAATTCGTGGTACTGAACTTTTACTGCGTTATCGTTGGCATGATATAAAAGTGACCACCAGCTACCTGTACACAGATGCCAGTAAGGAAACATCGGCCAATTTAAGCCGAGCACCACTCGCGTTGACGCCCAGACATTCAGCTGGTGCGGTGATCATGTGGGAAGAGCATGGCAGCCACTTAGTCGGGTTTGAAGCATATTATACCGGTACTCAAGCGCTGGAAAATAATCCGTATTTAGATAATAGCGATCCTTATTGGCACTTAGGGTTACTCGGCCAAATCACGCTCGGTAATGTCAGTTGGTTTTTAAATGCAGAAAACTTACTAAATGTTCGTCAAACGAAAGACTATTCTTTATTGCTACCAAAGCAAGCGCCCAGTGGACGATGGACAACCGATATTTGGTCTCGAAATGATGGATTCACCGTCAATGCAGGGATTAGAATGACGTTTGGATAGCCCCCACTTGTCATAAAATAGGGAAATAGATTCACGACTATTTCCCTTTTTCAGCTATTTTGTATGTGGCTAACACAATGACGTGTGCGTTACTGTGCTCTGATAAACTCCATCTTCCAATTCACTTCCCATGTTTCGCCATCATCTTTGGAAAATGCTTGTTGCCAAGTAGGCATATCTGGGTTAGTTGAGTCCCATACAAATCTTACTTTGATTGGCACACCGTTATATACCTCATCAGCATAAAAACGCCCGACGCCATTAGTAAACTGACCAACGACCGGTGTATCCATCGCCGTTGGATTTCGCCCATCAAGCCACCAAATTGACCATTCTTTTGTCTGACTGTTATAAGAGCGGATTGCTTTTGCTCTCACAGACTGATTGGGCATATGTAAATAATTATCCTCTACATTACCAAACCCACCAAGCGTTTTTATTGTCGATGATTGCCCTTCAAATTCAATCCACTCCTGTGCGCCACTGAGAATATCTTTTAAACGACGGTGTTTTACTTGCCAGTCGCCGATAATAAAATCAAAATCCTTTGGTTCATTGTGCTCTAGTACTTGAAGCATGGCTTTTCCTGTTGTTTGTTTTTAATTTTGATACACCATACCACAACTACTGTATATTTAAACAGTCCTAATGATGAATTATAAAAAAAAGCAAACAGTTAGATATGATAATACACAGAACGTAAGCACCCAAGCACAGGATGCTTACGTTATGAATGGGACTATTATTGATTAGACGATCGTAATAATGCTGCTTCCATTACTTGAAACACGCTGGTGTTATCCACATAGCTTCCATTCCATTTATAATGCTCCCCCCAAAGCTCCGCAGCTTTTGGATCTGTACGTGTGAACTCATTAAAACTGTCAGCGCCTTTACCAATTACCCAAAGTGGTACTAACTCATTGGTATGATTTCGTGATGCCCATTGGTATCCCGGTATATTACCTTTACCACGATTTTGTACCGCTAAAAAAGCATTAAATTGATCTTCAGCAGGATTAAATCGCGCAGTTTCCAAAGCGTCTTTATTTCGGTCGATTGCAACTGCACCACCTTGACCGTTTGTCCAAGTACCCTCTCCCCATATGCCACCGCACTCATGATCGGAGGTGATAATCAGCAAGGTTTCGTCCCAATTTGAATTGGTTTCAACCCATTTAACTACTGCATCAACCGCTTGGTTAAAATCAATTTGCTCTTCAATAAAGCGCGGCATGTTATTGGCGTGTCCCATCCAATCAACAGCGCCCCCTTCAATCATCGCAAAAAAGCCATCTTGATCTTGATTTAGTACATTCAAAGCGCCGACGCTCATGGTCGCCAAACTTGGTACACTGTTATTAAACGCCATACCTGAAGGGGTGTCTGCGTCATTTAAACCTGTTCGACTCGCTTGTAAAGTTGATCCTGAACGCACAATCCCTATTACACGCTCAGGCAACACTTCACCTTGCGCCAGCGCTTCAAACTCAGATTTAGAGTCGATATACAGAGCGGCTTTTTCATTAGAGCCTGCGCGGATTGCATTATAAGTTTGCTCCCCACCAACATATTTAAAAGTCTGCTTTTCTGTCACTTTCAACGCGCCACTTGAGTCATACATAGGATGGCCCGCCCCCATTATGACCGACAGGCCTGAGTCATGCATTTCATTAAATATTTCGACGTAGTTGTTGCGAGAAACATTGTGTGCAACCGCCGCTGCAGGCGTCGCATGCGACACCATCACAGATGTTACAGTACCAGCTGATAAGCCCTGTTTCATCGCAATTTGTGCAATCGTGTCAAACTGCTCGCTATTGCTCCAATCCATATTAATGCGACCTACAGCAGTTTTTCGGCCACTCATCAACGCAGTACCTGCTGCGGCACTATCCGTGTAGGAGGTATAGCTGCCCGAGTCTAAATAATCATTGAGCATGGCATTTTCAAATCGGTCCCAACGTGTTTGTGGGTCATAACCCTGATCAACTGCCCCAGCGGCTTTCGATAAATCGGTACCTCTGGCCAAAGTACTACCATTTTCATCGACTAAATTTAACGCACTGTGCGCAAGGCCAAATACCAATGGCTTGGTGCCATCTGGACGTTTAACTTGGTATGTTTGCTGACCGGCAAGTCCTTGATAATAATCCGCTGCAAGCCAACCATTAAACCCAATACCATCAGACACCATCAAAATAATATTCTTAGGGCCACTGGGTTGCGTAACCTTTGAGGTTGGATCTGGCAACATGGTACAGGAGGTTGATAGCAGCATGGCCGCGATGAGTATTGGCTTAAAGCGTTTTTGCATTTTGATCTGTTCGTTCAATAAATTAATGGCCGCAAAAATATACCAATGCTAAATTACCGTTGTAAGAAACATGCGACCAGCTGTGCAAAAAAGCAGCTCAATTGCGTTATGTTATAAAATAACATTATAATCCACTTGAATTGACAACAAGTATTTTTCAATTGTGTCCTAGACAGATAAAAACATTTGCTCAACAACGAGACCAAATTAGTCAAATAATTGGCTTTAGGAGCAAAAATAGCAATGCTAGGCAAAGAAAATTGCATCGTTATTCGTCCGTTTTAGTGACCTAAAATTCGCAACAATCAGTACAAATTGTACCTTATAAGTGTATTTTCGGTTCAACTGTTCGTTTTATGCGATAA
This sequence comes from Pseudoalteromonas luteoviolacea CPMOR-1, assembly GCF_001625685.1. Taxonomy (GTDB): domain Bacteria; phylum Pseudomonadota; class Gammaproteobacteria; order Enterobacterales; family Alteromonadaceae; genus Pseudoalteromonas; species Pseudoalteromonas luteoviolacea_K. The sequence goes on from NZ_AUYC01000002.1 coordinate 76,754, forward strand.
AGTCCAACAATGCGGTATTGTTATTATGTATCATCTAGGAACAACTAAAAATATTAAATTTCACTACCTTTACTAGGGGAAATCCAGTGTTAAGAAAAACTCATTTGGCGCTAGCTATATCAGCAGCCATGTTACTGAACGGTTGTTCAGACGCACCAGAGCAGCAGCAAACTGCACAAGTAGAAGCAACTGATACCGCTTCTGCAAAAGCCGCTGCAAGCAATATTGCACAAAACCCATTCTTCCAAGAGTGGAACACACCATTTGGTGCACCGCCACTGGGTGACATCAAAACTGAGCATTTCTTACCTGCGTTTAATCAAGCAATTGTTGAGCACAAAAAAGAGATTGATGCGATCACTGAAAACGAGCGCCCTGCTGATTTTGATAACACCATCGCAGCGATGGAGTTAGCAGGCTCTACACTAAACCGCGTTTCAATGGTATTTGGTAACCTTGCCAATACTGAATCAAACGATGAAATGCAGTCTCTACAGCGTGAAATCTCACCAATGCTAACACGCCACTATAGTGACATTCGTATGAATGAAGCACTTTTCAAACGTATCGCAACGGTCTATGACAACCGCAAATCTGCGCTATTAAATGCGGAACAAACACGTCTACTTGAGCGTATTTACAATAGTTTTGTACGTTCAGGCGCAAAGCTAACTGGTGAAGAGCGCGCTGAATTTGCAAAAATTAATGAGCGCCTTTCTGCACTAACCACTGAATTTGGCCAAAACTCTCTTAATGATTCACGTGCTTTCACTCTAGTACTAGAAGAATCTGATTTAGCAGGCTTACCTCAGGCACAACGTGATGCAGCAGCAGCGGCAGCAGCGGCAAGAGACTTACCTGGTAAATACGTCATTACCCTTAATCGCTCTAGCGTTCAACCTTTCCTACAGTTTTCTGACCGACGTGATCTACGTGAAAAAGCGTTTAAAGGTTGGGCGAACCGTGGTGACAACGACAATGAATTTGATAACAAAGCCATCATTGCAGAAATCGTTGAACTTCGCGCAAAGCGCGCTCAGCTATTAGGTTTCAAACATCACTCAGAGTATGTACTAACTAATTCAATGGCGAGCAAACCAGAGACGGCGATGGACCTACTATTAAAAGTATGGGAACCAGCGGTTGAAAAAGCAGAACAAGAGCGTCAGTGGATCAAAGAGCTAATGGCAGCTGAAGGCGTAACACATGAGCTTGAAGCATGGGATTGGCGCTACTACGCAGAGAAAGTACGTAAAGCAAAATTTGACCTAGACCAAGGTCAAATCGCTGAATACTTCGAATTAAACAACATGATCGAAGCACAGTTCTATACAGCTGAGCGCTTATTCGGTCTTAAATTCGTTGAGCGTACTGACATTCCTGTATACAACCCAGTTGTGCGTGTTTGGGAAGTGCAAGACAAAGCAGGTAAGGCAATCGGCCTATTCTATGGTGACTACTACGCGCGTTCAACTAAGCGTTCTGGTGCTTGGATGAGCTCATTCCGTTCTCAGCAAAAGCTTGCTGGCGACGTTAAGCCACTTATTCTTAATAACATGAACCTTAACAAGCCTGCTGAGGGCGAGCCGACGTTAATGAGTTACTCAGATGCAGAGACGCTATTCCACGAATTTGGCCATGCGCTTCACGGCTTACTGTCTAACGTAACTTACCCAACACTTGCAGGCACTAGCGTACCTCGCGACTGGGTTGAGTTCCCTGCACAGTTATTTGAGCACTTCATTGCTCAACCTGAAATGCTGAAGAAATTCGCATTGCATTACAAAACGAACAAACCTATGCCTGAAGAATTACTTGAGAAAATTAAGCAAGCAGGTACATTCAACCAAGGGTTTGCAACTGTTGAATTTACAGCATCTGCATTGGTTGATATGGCATACCATCAGCTAACTGATGTCAAAGATCTAGATGTTCGCGCATTTGAAAACAAGATCCTAACTGGCTATGGCAAGCCTGAAGAAATCATTATGCGTCACCGCAGTACACACTTCGGTCACATCTTCGCAGGTGGTTACTCATCAGCTTACTACGCATACATGTGGTCAGAAATCTTAGATGCTGACGGTTTTGACGCTTTCCTTGAGAAGAAAGACATCTTCGATAAAGAAACTGCTGAACGTCTATACCAATTCATCTACAGCCGTGGTGATACGTTGGACTACTTCGAAGCATATGAAGGCTTCAGAGGAAGAAAGCCAACCACTGACGCACTACTGCGTAACAGAGGTCTAGACTAAGTCTTAACGCCAAAGCCGAAGTCATTGTACTTCGGCTTTATTTTATCCGTTAAATCAAGACTAACCCAGCGATTGGCCCACCGATAATACCGATAACTCACCGTAATATGTGATGCAACAACATGCTAAGTTGCTGCAAAGAAAACTCTTTATAAAAAATAAAGCAAGTAAATACAGCTTTACCTGATCTATTATACACGAGACAACACTATCAATATTTTTTATAGACTTAAGACAAGTATCTTAAGCTAATTGGCTTTTCTAAATAGGTGTAACGCAACTTGTGAAGTGATAAAGAGTGAAAATGTAAACACAAGCCCAAATAGCATCACAGGTTCATACCCTTCAACCATCGTTGAGATGACTCTCGCTGAAAAGTTAAAAAAGAAGTACATCGATGCGGGTAAAATCAGTAACCATGATTTTTTATAAATGCCTATGGCAGTAATTATCGCCAAACTTAACGTGGGCGCCCCCAGTGTACGTAGATTAGTAAACCCATACTCTGTCACAGCGTTAAAACCACTGGGTTCATTAATCACGGAAGGAAACAACATCGCCGTTAATGCCGCTGAGCCTAGAATAAGTACAAATATGCCACATAGCACTTGTGCGAATTTGATCATAATAATATGCCTATATATCTGTGAATTAATAGCAAACATATTATTTGAGCTGACTCAGTGTAACTTGCACTATTCGGTCACTGATTTGCACTATTCAGTCAGACCGTGTTTTTCTCAGTTCACTAGGCGTGATATTAAAGTGCTGTTTAAACGCTCTTGAAAAGTAACTCAGTTCTTCAAAACCACACTCAAACGCAATATCAGTGACACGCTTATTGGTGGTGTTTATTAACTGCTCTGCTTTTTCTAAGCGCGTTAATACAAGGTACTTATTGGCACTCGTGCCATACACTTGTTTGAATTTTCGATTAAAAGTCGATGTGCTCATATGACATAAAAATGCCATCTCTTCGACCTTTAAAGGAGAATATAAATGTGCCTGTACAACCTGCTGTAATTTAGGTTGATTAGATAAAAAGAGTTCACTCAGGAGTGGCGTGATTTGATTGCTACCATCAACTTGCATGATGAGTTCTATCAGTTCTTGTACCTTTAAAGCAATCAAACAATCTGTCATATCTGGTTGCGTAATATACTGTTTCAACAGCGTAAAATAGCCTGTGAGTAGTGTGTGGTTTGAGATCACTGCGGCAGATCCAGATTCTGAGCTTTTTAAATTTGAGTGAGTGCCTACAAACTTTTCAGGTAATGAACCCTCATATATTGATTGGATTAACGACTGCGTTAACCTTACGCCGACAAATTCAACTGCATTGCTTTGTGGGCTTTCCAACCAGCGATTAATGAAATTATCCGCCTTCATCAACAACGTATCTCCCGCCTTTAAAGACAAGCTCTTACCTGCGCAAATTAACGATGACTGGCCTTTAAAGATATGGATCAACCGAGCTTCATTGACTAAGCCATCTTGATAAGTATAGGGAGCAGAAAATTGCATGAGTCCCATCACGACTTGAGAGTCGTAGCGCAAGGTCTGTAAAACTGGTTTATGTTCTGATGTCATCTAGCTAAATTAACTTTGTGGGGTATCAACAGTTTAAAGGAATGAGTTGTGCCTGTCCTAATTTGCTGCCTGCTAATTTACTGCCTGTCACGATTGATAACATAAACGCTCGCAAGCACAGGTCATACCGTGCTTGCGCGCGCTGGCAGGAATTTACTTCATTACACCAATGGCCTTAACAGCTTCCACGCCTGCAATGCAAGCTTGTTTGCTTGTAATTGTCACGGGTGTTTGACTATCAAATGCGCCAAGTACCAAGCTATAAATGTTCACATTTCCCGGGGCATTTAAGTCCACTCCCCAATGCGCTTGTAAACTTGGCTCAACACAGCTTAATTGCGTTACCTGCTTTTGTGGGTGTGTCTTAAACAAAACAACTTCACCTTGAATGTCCACTTGTGTCACTAAATACTGTTGCTCTACGGTAAGACCCTTAAAACTCAGCAATAGTGCACTTAAAAAAACAAATGCTCTCATGTATTCACTTCTATTTTTATTGGCCTTGCAGCTGCAAGGCCCTATTTTATCAATTCGTTGACTCAGCTACAGGGCTACCAAGCAAATCGGTGTGGATAAAAATCACCTGCTTTTTACCTGTTTGACCTTTGGTTTGAGATAGCGAGGTCGATTTAGAGCGCCAGCACTGACTTGTGGCAGTACAAGCCTCAACATAATATGTACTGACATTAAATTGACCCAATACAAATTGATGTTGCCCAGCCTGTGCGTTTGATTTCAGCACTTGCCACTGGCCTGCATCGACTTTATGCCATACTCGATAAGTCGTCGCATGTGCTTGCACTGACCAACTTAATGTTACCGAGTCACCAGCTTTGGCAGTCGCTTTATCAATGCTCAGCGCAAACTCTTTCAATCCAGTATCCGGTTCGTTATTTTCCAGATTAAAAAGTATAAACCCTTGCTGTGATTGCAACCCTTGCTCATCAGTAACCCAGAAGGGTACTACTTCTTTGCCTGTACTACCCGGGTCGGCAACATATCTAAATACCCCATGAGGCTGACCTGGGACACGCACAATTTTGCCAAGCTTAGTTTTGTTATCGGCACTGCCTGACGGGGTCATAAATTGATAAGTAAAGCGGTCGAGCAATCCGGGCGCGGCTTGCGCTTCAGGATCAATTAACATGCCCGTCCTAAAATGAATTTCACCGGACTGTTGCCCTGTGAGTGTAAACTCAGCATCAAATACTATAGGGGCCTCGTTCACTTGAATAAGTCGCACTGGCACACGATAACTTCCTGAATTGGATACGCCATCACTGACTTGAACAAATACGTTAAGGTCCGTGCCTTCAAACAACGGATCAATGGTGATCAAGTTGGTCGCTGCATCATAGGTATAGCGACCCGGCTCATTTGGTATCACCCAATGGAGTTTATGATTGTTGCTGAAAGAACCTTGATACAGAATTCTAAATGCATTCATATCTAGGCTAAACGGCTGATCCTCTACAACAGCAGGAATACTGTCATGGAACCTTATCACTGGAGATGACTTTGACTCTTTTATTTCAATTGTTATTTCACCACGCCCTGATCGAGCTCCCATATCGTCGTATACAAAAAAGAAAACATAGTCGCTACTTATATTCGGATCGCTTGGAGGGATATACTCAACACGTCCATTTCGCTCACCGGGTATCTGTAAAAAGCGCCCGCCATTTACTGTCCAGCCCTTGTCATCAGTCCCTGTAGCATCTTTGTTAAAAATATACCTAAATTGCTCAAGCCTGGGGTCGAGACCGCCCTCAGGGTTGTAGTCAATATCAGGGTCACGCACCATACCTGACATAAACAACGCAAACTTCTCGCCCTTCACAATACCAAAAGTCATAATTGCTTCGTTCCCTGGAGGATCGTTAATCGGCGCTACCGTCAGCGTCGTGTTGAATACCTCTGAGCGATGCTTTCCATCAAATAAAGTAACAGGCACGCTCAATTCGCCATAATAGTGCTCATTAGGTATCACCGTTAAATCTTTGACTTGATAGTTGGCTCCACTGCCAACTTCTAGGCGAATATCTTCAGGCAACGAGTCCACATCACTATAAACAAAATGAGACAACTTCAAATCAAATTGAGTGTCCTCGTCCATATGCAATGCTTGCTGAGCTGTGATAATAGGCGGAAGTTTGTTCTCTTTCAACACAGTGACGCTGACTCGACCCACTGAAACACCACCATTAGAATCGCTAACCGAATAGGTGATCTCATCAGGACCGTCATAATCAAAGTAAGGGGTATATTGCACCAAATTATTTGAAATCAATACATGCCCTTGCTTAGCCGACACCTCTGAGAGCGTTAATGCATCGCCGTCTATATCACTGTCATTTGCCAACACATCAATATTCACTTGTGTGTTGGCGATTAGGGTCACCTCATCATTTGTCGTCAAAGGCGCATCATTCACCGAATTAACGGTAATAAAGGCGGTACCTTCGATAGGCACTGAACGCCCATCTGACAATAAATAGGTTATTTCATCTTGCCCATTAAAATGCGCGGCAGGAATATATTGCACACGCCCGTTAGGTAATAGGCGGACTTCACCATGTAATGCCGATACCGCGACAATTTTAAGCAGGTCCTTATCTTTATCAGAGTCATTACTGAGAAAATCGAACTCTCCTGTGCCATCTTCTTGTAATGTCACATAGTCGCTTGTGACCACGGGTTTTGTATTTTTACTAGCTTGGTCATGCAAGTTTTTAAGTGTAAATTGCAAATGGATCGGAAACTCTAATCCCGATGCACCAGCTGCCACACTTAACATACTGAGCCAGCACATAATCGTAACTGATACAGCCTTTTTCACTGTCAATCCTTATCCAAATATTCTGTTTTATTTAATTATGCAGGGCTTATCGCCACATAAAGGGTGGGTAGTAGGAACGAGCCTCAATGCACCGTAGGAAAATCCACTCGCGGTTCCATTCTGCTGTAAACAAGCTCCATTGTTATATTGATAAACTGTTTTGGCACCTTGTGAATTGAGGTAATTATTTGTGTCGTCTGGGTCTGAATAACCAAAGAAACTGCCAAACCTCTCTGAATATAACTTTCGATCTCGATAAGTTCGTGAAAAGTTCTGTGAATACAACTCCCCTTTACATTCACTGTCTAAAAAATAAAAACTATCTGTGGTATAGTTTATATATCGCTCAACATCTGTAGCTCCATCAATTGGCACATACTCATATATCCCATTTTGAAAACGTACAATCTTCCCCACTTTATTCATGCCACTACCGTCATATATTGCAGGCACATTGCTATTTACAATCGCATTGTTAACCATGAGTGAGATATTTTTTACCTGCTCAACATCTGTAATAGACTCGCAGGCATTCGCAGATTGAACTGACACTAGCTGCTCTTTTGCAATGGCTGTAACTAACAAGCTATATACTGCTTGCCCTTGCAATGAGTTTAAATTAACAGCCCACTTTTCATGGTTTTGCGCACTGACACAATTTGGGACTTGATGTGACTTGGGCTCAGCCAATGTGAATGTCACAGTTTGGCCCAATACATCGAGCTGTTTGATGGATGATGCAGCAACTGCACTGTTGACGCTTAAAGCGAACACGGGTAAAAATAGGTATTTCATACTAACAAGGTGCTTCCAGTAAATTTATTTGATAACGCACGGCTTTTCGCCGCACAGAGGGTGTGTCGTTTTTATCATTTTGCGGTGATGCGAATAACCTTGGGCCACATTTCCTGTACGAACCTGGCAGGTAGTATCATCAACCATTTCGTACACTCGAGACTCACCATGATCAGAAAGCTTATCTCCGTGTTGAGTTCCATCCGCATACGTTAAGTATGAATTCACAGCCTCATAAAAATGAAGTGGGTTGTTTTCATAATACCACCCATACATATCACCTGAGCAATCAGGTGTAATAAATACAGTATTGTTAGGAAATCTTTTAGAATAATGCCAATATGAATCCGGATTAATACTGCCTGTGAGGGGAGTATATACATACCCATGATGTTTATCACTCCACCCAATCACCTTACCTATTTTTGTTGTACCACCGCCTTTATAAAGCGCTACTGCATGGGTTACATCACGATCAGTATTCGCAGTAAGTGAGACACCATCTGCTACTTCAATTGCTAAATCAGTATCACAATAACTGGCTGAGTTAACCGTAACAAATTGCCCTTTTGACAGGGCTGTCACTAACAAACTATAAGTCGCTTGCCCTTGTAAAGAGCTAAGATTAACGGCCCACTTTTCATGATTTGCCGCACTAACGCAATTTGGAACTTGATGGGTTTTAGGGTTAGAAAGGGTGAAAATAGCCGTCTTTCCAGCCACCTCAAGGTGACTAATAGAAGACGCAGCAATTGTACTGGCCGACATGACTGCCGCCAGCAAGGTTAAAAATTTGTATTTCATAGATATTTTTTATTATTTAAGAACACAAGCACTGTCACCACATAATGGGTGAGGCATGGGTTCGAGTTTTGAATATGAGCTATTATATTCACTGGCTAACTTGTTTTGAGCTACACACTCATATTTATACTCGAACTTTTGCCATTCAGCTTTATACACTATCGAACTTTTGCCATTTACCTTATTCACTAAAGCATAAACAGGTATATTACCTTTTGTATTCAAACGGTTTTCAGCAAGGTTGTTGCTTAATTGTGTCATATATTTATCAACTGCAGGAATATAGGTGGGACTGCGAGGGTTGGTACGAATGTAAGCATCCCCTGCGCACTGTGCATTTAAAAATACTGGGTCATCATAATAGTTTTGATACTTTATGTATGACCAAACTAGATTTGAGCCACCATTGGGGATAAAGTAAGCTCTCCCGCCGTCAAAACCTATCACTGTACCTAACTTTGTTACTCCGTCCCCTTTATAAATAGAGGGCTGTTGGGCTGTCAATGGGCTTTGGTAATTAGTCGACAATGACACCCCCGCAGCTTGCTCTATATCTGGGGAAGACTCACAGCGATTTGCAGAACGTACCGACACTAACTGCCCTTTGGAGACAGCAGACGCCAGTAAGCTATACATAGCTTGTCCCTGTAAGGAGTTTAAGTTGATTGCCCATTTGTTGTGATTGTCACCACTCACACAGCTTGGCGGCGTATGTTGTTTAGGCGCTGATAAAGTAAATGTGACCGTATCACCATACACCTCTAGTTGCTCAACACTTGATGCAGCAATCGCACCACTAGACATAGCTGCTAAGGCTGAAATTAAGGTCATTTTTTTCATAAACTTGCTTTTAAAACAGATAATTGTCCTTATGACCATTGTACCTTAATTAGGTATTGATGCATATGGTAAAAGAATAAGTTTGGTAAGTTTGGGACAGGCACAAATTAAGTTTGGGACAGGCACAAATTAAGTTTGGGACAGGCACAAATTAGTTATAGGGGGTAAGTTTTGGACAGGCACAAATTGGAATAAGTTTGGGAATATTGGATTTGGGACATATTGGATTTGGGACAGACATGAATTCTTTGCTTAAATTACACATCTCAACTACTGTTTACATATCCAGTGAAAAGGAGGGTTAAAAAATGACAAGAGCAAGGAAGGCGTTGATAGACTTGTCGGCTACACCATATTATCACCTAATTGCACGCTGCGTTCGCCGCGCATTTTTATGTGGCGATGACAAATATACAGGTAAAAACTTTGACCATAGACGTACTTGGTTAGTAGAGCGCGTAAAACTATTAAGCAGTATATTTGCTATTGAAATCGCGGCTTATGCCATCATGAGCAATCATTATCATCTCGTTGTTAAAGTGAATCGACTTCAGGCACTCGGCTGGTCAGATGATGAAGTAATTTCGAGGTGGTATCGGCTTTATAAAGGTAGCCCTATCATTGATAGATATTTGCAAGGAGAAACCCTGAGCGAGGCGGAGCAACTACTAGTATCTGAACTGATCGCAAAATGGCGAACAAGACTTTATGACATTAGTTGGTATATGAAAAACCTTAATGAGTTTATCGCAAAAGAAGCAAATAAAGAGGATAGCTGCACAGGAAAGTACTGGGAAGGAAGATATAAATCTCAAGCGTTGTTAGATGAAAACGCCCTACTAAACTGCATGGCATATGTTGATTTAAACCCTATACGTGCGAATATGGCAAATAAGCTAGAGGACAGTGACTTTACATCAATTCAAGAGCGATTAAAGCAGTTCCAAAGCGCAAAATCAAAAGAGTCAAAACAAAATGAAAAAGTACAAGATTCTGTGCAACCCATTGCACTACAACCTTTTGGCACAAGGGAGCAAGCGCACACATTGCCATTTTCATTATTGGATTACTTTGACCTAGTTGACTGGACAGGCCGACATGTTCACCCCGAAAAGAAAGGTTACATCCCAAAAAATACTCCTAACATACTTACTTTACTCAATATTGATGAGAAAGCTTGGTTAGATAAAATACAAAACTATGGAACACAGTATGGGAATTTTGTTGGTTCTAAAACTGCGCTGCAAGCGCATGCAGCCAAAAATGATGCGAACTGGTACAAAGGTGTTGGATAGTATTTAACGCAATTTTACGTCTGCCATTTTAAACATTGCTTGTTTATAAAAATGAAAATATTCCTATTCAAGTGATTTGCTTTCAACAAACCTCAATGTGACTAGGTCAACTAACCCTAGAAGATGTACTTTCTAAACTCATGTCTATGATGATATTGGCTGATTAAAAAGTGCCTGTCCTTTATTTAGTTTTGATGTTTAAAAAGTGCCTGTCCCAACTTATTGATTCCAACTTATTGCTATCACAACCCGAGCATGAAAAAAGCCCCGTAAACGCGGAGCTTTGCAACATTGAATAAATTACTTTTAATCGCCTTTAGACTTGTTATTAGCCCACGAAAGTATAAGCAGACCAACAAAAAACATTATACCAATCAATAATATGCCTAAGCCTTTTTGCCACAAAAATGCATCTCTATCGGTGAAATACCAGATAAAAGGAACTGTGATCGCCATGCCGCTTATTAAGCGATATATACCCAAAAGACCCGACCCAACACCTTCACATACCTCCTCTACAAACTGCATTTTTGCATTATAATTATAGGTATTGATACCATAAAATTTTCTTAGCAACCGACTGATAATAGCAAGCCCAAGAAGCGCGAAAAGCATATAAATAACCATAGGGTTTGTTTCTACGCCTTCGGCCATTTTATTTATAGAATTAATACCGCCTTCACTGTATCGGACCAGTGTCAGTAGTACGCCAGTTATTATCACTAAGATTGTTTCAATCGTTATTGTTTTTTTCAAACAACACCTCTCTATTTAATTTGAATAAAAGCCATATGGCAGAGCTATCGTAGGGCTAATTAAAAATTTATCCCAAACTGAATTATGCATGGAATGCGCTTTGTACTGTATTAAGCGTGAAATTTATGAGTAATTTAGTGAGTGGGCATGAGGAGGATGTATAACTTGGCAGGGTTTGGGAAAGATACAGACAACACCATGGTGCCTGTTCCTATCACAAACGAATTAATTTGAAACTAAAGGCCTAAGTCCGATAGCGTATCGAAACTAGGCCTTGATAGCCGCTTAGAAATGAGTCCAACTTTATGGGAACAAATCAAAGTGAGAGGCTTTGGAGACAAAGATTTGAGCCTGTCCTCTATTTAGTTCCTCCTAAACTCATGCCTATGATGATATTGGCTGATTAAAAAGTGCCTGTCCCAACTTATTTTGTTATGCTGGTTGATATTCACCTAATGATGCCCGATAAAAAACAGCATCAATTACTGGGTCATACCTATCGGACATGTACTGCTCATTTGTAAGTAGTGGCTCATAATCACTCGGGTCAGCGCCTTCAGGCAGCTCAAACGGATAACCATCGATAGCCATAGCCATATCAAACCGCAACTTGCTTCCACCAACTGTCAAAGTTTCAAAATCAGTAGACTGAAGGCGCTTGGATAACCTCTCTTCCAATGCGTTTTGGAAATCTCGCTCACTAGGCCAGTCATCCATGTTTGCACTTTTTCCTGAAACCACATCACGAGCTGTATTTGCCGCTTCTTCAAAAGTAACAGGAAGCCCTTCTTGCTCCGCTGTTTCTAGCAGTTGCATAGTCAAAGCTATCTCTTCATCTGATATCCCTTTCAATGCTGCGTTATCTTCATGCATCCGTGTTCTAGCCGCTTTTTGAGCTGCTTTTATTTTCTTTTTCCGCTTTTGGTCCTTTGTTAACTTAACCATATTTTCTCCTTAAATTGTTCAGTTGCAAATTAGCACAGCAGGTAGCTTTGTTAAATTGTTATCTCAAACCCAATATGCACATCTTTTACTCTGTCTTCTGTAATTCCGATATATTCGAGCGTTTCTTTAACACTTGAGTGATTAAGTAAACGTCGTAGAGTTTTAATATCAACCCCCTGCTTATATGAATGATAACCAAATGTTTTGCGCATCTAGCTAGGCTTCACCTTGAAAAGTAAAAAAGTGCCTGTCCCAACTTATTCTTTATACTTTTAGTTTTGATGTTTAAAAAGTGCCTGTCCCAACTTATTTCCACTGAAACTAAAAGGCCTGAGTCCGATAGCGTATCGAAATCAGGCCTTGCTAGCAGCTTAGAATTGAATCTAACTTTACGGGGTTACTTCATAGTATGAAGCTTTGGCTCCAAAGATTTTTGCCTGTCCCAACTTATTACTCCTTGATGTTTAAAAAGTGCCTGTCCCAACTTATTTCCCTGTCCCAACTCGAAAGTAAAAAAGTGCCTGTCCCAACTCGCGCCATTTAAAAAGGATTAAAAAGAGGATTAAAAAGTGCCTGTCCCAACTTATTCATTCAACTAACCTCAATGTGACTAGGTCACCTAACCCTAGAAGATGTACTTTCTAAACTTACGCCTATGATGATATTGATTTTGAAAAAAGTGCCTGTCCCAACTTATCCCAGCTTAGAAATAAATCTAACTTTACGGGGTTACTTCATAGTGTGAGGCTTTGACTCCAAAGATTTGTGCCTGTCCAAACTTATATACCTCGGTCATCATCACCAAGATCATGATCTAAGCTAATTTCAGATACCTCTCCACTTTCTAAAAGCTCAATAGCTTCTAACGGCCAATAAACTCTTTTCCATCCCTTTGGAGTTTGTCGTTCATCGTCTAGATATACTTTCATATCGTTGGCTCTATATTTTATTTAGGCTACGGCGTCACTTGGTCGGTGAGTGATTGAAGTCTACAGAAAGATAGATTTATTGGGTATACACAAGAATTAAGCTCCCCAAATCTGCCAGTTATAAAACAAATACCTAACTTTTTACTTTAAAGGAATATCGGCATTTAGCAGAAACAGGTACTTTTGTAGCAAAGTAATATATTGTTCAAAGTTCAATCGGTTACTTGCGGATGTTTCTAGCTGATGCAGAGCATACGGGGTATTTTTTGGTAATGTCATTGTAAATATTCTTCGTTTCCAATTTCCGTCAGCATATCTACGCTAAAAAATAGAGTCCGTATCTGAAGAAAAGTAATATTGTTAGCTTTAGATCGTAAGTATAAAAAAGCCTCACTTGAGAGCGAGGCTTAAACAATAAACAGAACCTAGTTCCCATAGAAAATGAGCCTACAAGTCCAACACTCTTTTGGCTTCTTCTTCAGCGGATTCTAAAGTATCAAAAATTCCTGATGGGTTTGGCGTTACTTTCACTTCATAAGAGACTTCTTCTTCTGGATCATATTTTGATAAATATTTTTCCAAATTATACGTACCATCAGCAGACTGCTTGATTTGAATGCATATACCTTCACTTTCAGATGAAATTCGTTTTACAGTTTTCATAAACTTACTTTGATACCTTAGAATTATTGGTTTTCATCAATGATCGTTTTAGGCTCAAGAACCTTATTGGTTGACGCATCTCTAAATGCGTGCGTTTGAACAGTTTGACCATCTTTAGCTACATGCGCATCTGAACTAACTTTTTGTACATTACTTGCTTCAACCCCATGCTGGGCAGCAATTCTATCCGCTTGTTTCGCAGGTTGGCTTATCACTGTTCCACCACCTTCAGATAATTGAGTCAACTGTGACTCTGAAGCTAGTTGCTTTTCTAGTTTAACAGCATTTACAGCCGATTCTGCACCTCTTGTAGCATTTATTGCCATACCAGCTCCGCCTGGAACTATTGGTAATGCGATAGCAACACCATCAGCAACAACTCCAAGAGTGTCCAACGCAGATGCGCCCCAATTTCCTTCCGAAATATTATTTCCTAAGGATGTAATGCCAACAGCAAGGCTTGCTGCATCCCACACAGACTCAGCATAGTTACCATCTGGATCAACATATTTATATGGGTTGTTATTTGCGTATGTGTATCTACCAAACGAATGAACATTCGATGCTTTGAAACCCACAGGATCATTCGAATAAAACCGCCCAATCACTGGATCATAGTATCGTGCCTGCATATAGCTCAAGTTCAAATCTGTATCAAACTTGTGGCCTGTATAACCTACATCATCTTTAGGCTGGTTTATCGTTTCTCCGAATGGGCGATGGTATTGGCGGTCATTATTTGCAGTCGGTGGCGTCACATCGCCATACTTTGCAATGAGCTTTTTACCTAAATAGATGTAACTGGTGCCTTCACCTGCAAATGCATCTTTTTCACGATACAGTAATACGCCGCTTTGGCTATATAAACTATAGCTGGTGCCATTGCCATCTTCTTGTTTCACACGGCGGTTATGACCATCATAAAGGTAACGATTGCCCTTGGCTTCAACCATTTGATTCGCCAAGTTATAATCCATGGCAAACCCGCCGTTATGCGTGACATTGCCTCGGGCATCATAGTTAATCGCACCATACTTACCACCTGTGCCCAGCCCTGTCACTCGCTCTAAGCGGTTACTGCTCTTTTGATAGTGATAGGTAAGGTCTCGGTCTTTGCTTTTGTAGGTGCTAATGTTACCTAAGGTATCATATGTAATTTCACTGTTTCCAATTGCTACGCCACCTTGTACTTCTCTCAAGCGATTGAGGCCATCGTAAACTAAACTCGTTAGGCTATAGGCATTATTCACATTATCTGTAATGGCAGTAACGTTTGCATTGCTGTCATAGTCATATGTCAGGTTCACTAACGCTGAAGTACCCAACGTATCTGTCAGCGTTTTAGGCAAGTTACTCAGCGGGTCGAGCGCTAAACTGTGCACCGCTTTATTGCCATATATAAAGCGCGCAGGCTGACCTGTCGGGTGGTAACTTACGTCTTCAGCAAATGCTAGCTCTACCGCCCCATTTGCATCCAAAACAACGGCACGCGTTGGTTGCCCAAAGCCGTTGGGGCTATAGTGCACAGTTGTGCCATCAGGGTAAGCAATATAGCTTTGTGCCAAGGCGCTGTTATAGCCATAATCAACCTCTGATTGAAGGGTGTTATTGATTGTTAGCCGCTCAAGCTCTAAAGCCCCTTGATTGTTATAATAATAAGTGTGATTCACACTCCCAGCGGTCAAAGATAAAAGGTTGCCATTGTTATCATGCTCATAAGTTAAAGACGGAGTACCTACAGGGAACGTCACAGTATGGCTATCACCTAAGTTGTCATACTCAAACACCGTGGCATCACTGGGTTGAGTTGTGACACATTGCGTATTATCGACTCCCTGTTTTTGCCACACAACTTGGCCTAAAGCGTTGTGGCCCATCAGGGTATTACCCACATCCGGTCTGATTATCAAACATAAGTTTTGGTTATCGTCGTACTTGCGTGTCTCCGTGACTGACACCCCCTCACCCGATTGGGTGATGGATTCAACCAACCCAAATAAGTTCACATCCATCGCCGTTGTCACCGACTCTGGAGACTCGATGAGCGTGGCAATATCATAAGCTGGGCTGCCAAATGCTTGGTATGTGGTTTTTGTGGTATGTCCTTTAGCGTCAGTCACCGACATTTTATGACCGCTCAGGTATTCAAAACGCGTGGTACCTAGCCCGCTGACTGTCACTGATTCTTTTCGGCCTAAGGCGTCATAAAACGTACTCGTCCCTCTCGCTTCAAGAGCATCGAAACTAGGAAATGACTCAAAAGTTGGTTGATTTTTATAGTCATAGCTAAAACGCTGATAACGCGTCGGATTTATCGAGCTTGCTTGCTTAGACAGGTCGGTTTCAGTTTTGCTAATTAATCGATATAGCCCATCGTATTGCTCAACATTTAGGTATTCAACAGTACCAGGTTCACATTCCCCAAGCGCATTTAAGAAGCATCGTCTAACCGAGCGAGTAAGGGTATCGTCATTCCACGTAAAGTGGGTATCAAGCCAGTTTTGGCCTGTGTCATTGGTTAAATCAACACTGGTGATACGACCAATCTTATCGTAGTCATAGTAGGTGGTGACATCATTCAAGTTCTTGATTTGCCTCACCCATCCATTTTCATCAATGACTTTATTAATCGACATCGATTGCGCGTCAAAGTAACGATTCGGTAATGTAATGGTTTGCGCAGTATTATGCTTATAGTCACTGTAACGAATAACACGTTTACCTGTGCCATCATTAAAAGTGACTTTTTCTAACCCACCGTGACCATGGTAAGTATTAAATGTCTTTTTTAACTGACCATGTACTGAAATGGCGCTAGGTAAATGCACCGTACGTTTAGTACCCTGATTGGTCAGTTGATATGGAGCATACTGAGTCCAAGCAGCAAGTTTGTCAGTACCATTGGTATTAATCTGTGATAAGTCAGTCTCACTGACAAAAACTTTACTTGGTTGGTTTAACGAATTGGTCTCTAAGTCATGAAAGTGTGTCAACCGCACATGTTTGGACTCAGCATTAACATGGTTTGTTAACGTAAACAGGTCTGGCTTATCGTACTCGTTAAAATTTAGTACTTTTGTCGAATAAACCGACTGATTTGTCTCTTTAAAAATGGTGGTTTTTACATCACTGACCTCAACATTAATGTTTGAGGTGAAATCTTTTCGTTGTGGCTCAAATGACTTTTCAGAGTTCAGGATAAATACTATCGCTCTATCCTCGCCAAACCCTGCACCTTGATTATCACCATAGTGATAGTCGTAGCTCACTTCTTTGAGCTTTTTATGATCTTTAGAATAGGTTTCTTCTTTTAATAGGTTATTTTGAGTTACCCCGTAACGTCGACTATGGTGATGTTTGATATATGAGTTATCTGGATTAGTTACTGTGGTCACTTTTGTGTGATCCACATTCAAAATATTGCTGAAACTTCCTTCTTCACCTGTGTAATCATACGACCAGATTAGTGGTGATGATACACCTGGTATATTCAACGTTTTTTTCACTAGAGAATACGCAGCATGGGACTTTGGCACCCAAACGTCATCATGTTCTGTGAAGCCATTAGGGTCTATTTTTAAAATTCGTGGAACATCGGTGATCCCTTTACACAAATCCCTTATGCCAAACTGGCCAGACGTTCCATTGGGGTGCTTTACAGTAATAAAGTTCTCTATGTGCAGACCTTCATTCGCAATGCAGCCAGGTGCTGCACCGGGTATTTGTAGTCTTGGGGTTTCAAAAACTTTATCGTTGCCATATTCCATGATCCAAGTCTGTAAATTTGGCAGCGTGACTTTTTCTAATAGGTTATAGCGGCGTGCATCAGAGAACTTGACTATTCGATAGTCATACTGCCACACTCGACCATTGTGATTAATACTTTCAATGCGCTCTTCGACTGGGTCCCAAGTAAAATCTACCCTTTGATTATCAGACGTCGTTATATAGTCGATTTTCCCATTTTCTAAATAATTAAACTCAATGGTATTACCAAACTTATCTTCAATTTTTGATGGCAACATAAAGACGTGGAACTGCTCAACCCAAGAGCCTGATGGGGAGCCCCCGCCACCTGTGGGAACTTGCTTTGGCGGACAGTTAAAAGGCACGCACCCCTGTTCAACATACGCAGACATTCTTAAATTGTTACGTCCAGCAATTTGCCGCATTTCATCTAGGTAATATGTGATCCCGTTAGGACTGATGACTTTAAAGCCCTCGTTTCCAGACTTTGCGGTGTAACAGGTAATTTCATGTGAAGCTTTGGTGGTTTTTTTGAACTTATTTTCGTTGGGGCCGCCCGTCATTTTTTCTAGTAATTTATAGCTGGGCTCATCGATTAGTGAGAGCGAATCACCACTCCAATAGGCATCTCTGTGCATACGATAGACAACCAGCTCTATATCATCCGCATCATGAAAAATGGTATGGTTATAAACCATATTTGGTGTCGCACCGACATTTGCTGTACACGCATTTCCCTTTGCCCATGCTGATGCATTGTCATAGGTACCAGCTGTATCCGTTGCATAAACTGAACGTAAATGAGGAAGCTTCAAACTCCATGATCCAAATTCTTTAGTACTATGAAACCAGCTATCTGGGTCACTGAAGGTTCTTGTAAGGTCTAACTTCAAGCCACCATTCACGGTTAGAGATAGCTCATTGTGCGAGATACTAAAGCCACCATTGGCTAAATCGACCTTATCACCCAACAAATCTGTCGTTAACGTCTCTACTTCAGTACTATTATTAGTATATTCTTTATAGTTATATGCATAATCAGGCAACTTAGAAGGATCTGACAAAGCCAGTGCCTGCAAAGGCAAAAGTCCTGCTAATAAGCCTAACTTACACCGCATTGTAAATTTCATTTTTATATCCATTTAAACAATCGTATTTAGCGGTCTGATACCTCAAACCGCTCTTTTCTTAATTCAAAGTCGATTCAGCCACTGGGCTGCCTAATAGGTCAGTGTGGATAAATATCACTTGTTTCTTACTGCTGGCTTCGACTGTATTACTCCATGGAGAACACTGAACGGTATTACAGCCTTTTACTCGGTAAAGGTATTTACCTTTATCCGTTGTTGGCTGTTTATACTGTGATTCAGTTGTTTGCGTGACATGTTGCCAATCCAATGAAGTCGTGGCACTACAGCTTGATGAGCACTGTGCCCGCTCTAAAATAAAGTAATGAGTATCAACCGGAGAGGTCCAAGTTAACGTGCGGCTTCCACTCAAAATAGGTGCTTGCATCACAGGCACTCGAATATAGTTACCACAGCCCCCCCCATTGGCATTGCATGCAGAGATACGCAATACACTCCAGCCCAGCTCTGGTACTTTATCGCCTTCGCCCAATAAAATTGTGCAACCGTAATACGGTTTACCTTGTTGAGTGAAGGATGTGACGTCACATGATAAAGGAGCCCACTGCCCAAGAGCTGTTTGTAGTTCCAGTCTATATTTGCTAGCACCCACTACCGCAGGCCATTTAACAAAGTATTGATTTGACCCCTCAGCTACAAAATTTAACGTGACCGAGGTTGGAGCCTGATAGTTGATATCGCCTACTTGTGTACACACCTTTGGCGTGAAATCACTCATTGAGCCATCATGCATTACCGTACGAACTTTGTAACAATACTCACGGCCGTGCGCTAAGGTACGTTTTAGCTCAAACACGCCTTGAGGATCTTTCGAGGCCATTTCAGGTCGACTGCTATAAATCACATTGCTTAGCTCACCTAGCACTTGATACTCAGCGACCTCTTGTGATTGCGCACCGCACCATTTCACAGGCACATTTTTACCACCAACCACTTTGCTTGGAACATAAATGCACGCAGGGACTTGGTTTATTGGCAGTGCAACTGGACTAAAGTTGCTTGCACTCAAGCTCTGAATGTAATCTCGTTTATGATCGCCACAGTAGCCTGCTTGATCACATGCAGAGACCCTATAACCTAAATGGTTTGCTTGTCTAAACTGAGCATAATGGAACGTATCTAGAGTTTGCGTCGCGGTTTGGCCTGGACCGAAGTAAATGGGTAACCACTCCACCATGCCAGCACTGTTTTTAGTCTGAAACTCTAACAAGTAAAACTCAGCACCTATCACTTTGCCCCACGCCAAAGACACTCTATTATGTGCACTCATATGAGCGTCAAAGTAACTAACTGGCTCAAATGCCAAAGCGCCTACCTGAGTACATTGCGTTGCCGTGTAGCCACTCACTGAGCCATCTGCATAGCGTGCGCGAGCCTTATAACAATAACTACGGCCAGCAGCCGGTGTGCGATGAGTTTCCATCAAGGTATGCATATTCCGCGGTGCGTTTTGAGCAGTTGCCGTAAATATCGTGCTGCTCGTTTCACCTTCAATGTCATACGCTACAACCCCATCCGCTTGCGCATCACACCATGTGATCGGTACAGACTGCCCAGCAGCCACCTGAGCAGGCACATATAAACACGCAGGTGCTTTGCTATTAGCCGATGCCGTTTTGCCAAAATGAGATGTACTCAAACCACGTAAAAACGCTCGCATGAAGTCACCACATACATTTTGTGCGTTACATGCTGACACGCGATAACCTAAGTGTCCCAAGCGTTGATACTGTGTGAGATGAAACGGGTCGATTGACTGCGTAATCGAGCTTTCAGGCCCTAAATACATTGGTTGCCACTCAATTTTTCCATCTGCTGTTTTCTTCTGAAATTCCAGCAAGTAATTGGTCGCACCAGATTTTTTCTCCCAACTAATACTGACCGTCTGTGCACTGACTAAATTCGCATTCATGAATCGCACAGCGTCAAAGACTTTAGTGCCAACAACGGTACACTCAGTCCCCGTGTAAGACCCTACTTGGCCTTCATACCACGCTCTGACTTTATAACAGTACTCTCTCCCGTGCGGCAACGCTGGGCGTGTGTCATAGTAAAAACCCGACTGGGCGTCATAACCAAAATTATCAGTTTTGTCTCGCTTGAGCGTACTGCTAAGCTCGCCTTGTAGTTCAAACTCTACAAAGCCCTGCTGACGTGGCGCACGCCATTTCACATCAAACGGTTCACCCGCATTCACTTTGTTAGGCACCAAAATATACTCTGGTGTCATCGCATTGTTAGGACTATTCAAGGTAAAGGTTACGGTATTGCCCACAGGCACGACTTCACCACAATATCCTTCTTTGATACAGGCCTGAATCTCAAAATGATACTCGCCCGCTAAGCGGATTTTTTCACTGAATTGCGTTTCTGTGATCCCTGTAAAATAAGATTCCCACTGAGCGCCTTTGCGTCGCATTTTAACTGTATACATATCCGCATCAGGTACCGGATCCCAAGTCAGTGAGACAGCATTTTGATCAGTCGTCGACTTGCCCGCTTTTGCACCGGTCGCTTTTGCGTTCACAGCATTGCTAATCGGCACTTGGTATGACATTGGATGAGGTTTGGAGCAGGTGTTATTCCTATCACACGCGGATAAACGGTAGTTTTGCGCTCCGCCAAGCTCGAATGTGCCCAGTGTATGTACTTGAGTTTTGTGGGTGACCTTTCGTGACTCGATGGACTGCCAAGTTTTGGTGAATTTTTGCTGCTCTAATACGGGACTTGCAGCAGGCAGAGTCAACACCCTTGCACTGCGACTCGAAGAAGCCATTGCAGACATCGTTAACGGTATCGCTGATGGCATGGCTGCCCGCATCATTGGGCTTGCTAGCACTAAGCTGGGTTCAACGCCCTCTGTACTTTGTTCAACGCGTACCGTTTCTAAAGTAAGCGTTTCTCGCTCCAATTGATAGTAATGGGCACGCTCAACGGGTTGCCAATTTAGGTTGTATACCCCGGGCTCTGTACTTTCAGCTAAAAAACCAGATGGCGTGGCCATTTCGCGCATTGCGACTTGCGTGCACACAGGTAAAGACTGGCTTGTTACTTCATTGGCCAGTACCACATTTACGCGGTAGCAATACTGCCCAGCCGCCAAAGCCTGCTCATCATAGTGAAAGTCTGGAAATTCAGGTTGATGATGTACCGTACTTACAGTGTGATATTGGCCACCAAAATCTGCGCGCTGAAGTTGATATTGCTGTGCTTCTGTTACTGCACTCCAAGATATCCGAAACCCCTCATCCGCTGGGACATATTGAGGTAAATAGATAAATAATGCATTTGCACCAACGTCACTGACCTGTGCACTAAGTTCATTACCGTAGTCGTCACATTGTGTGGCCGTTAGACAACCCACCACTTTAAATGATGTCGGTTGCTCCACCAGCGTACTTAAGTCCAAGATGTTACTCTGAACGTGTGTTTCGACCCACTCCCCTGATGCCAATTGATAAGCCACTTTATACTGAGACATGCCAGCCTGTGCTTGCCAACGTAGCTGTAAAGTACCTTGCACACTGTGCGATAGCGTGAGGTTATAATCATCCCACGCCGCGCGGCTATTTTGCGCGCGTGCGGGTAAATCAGGCTCTGGATCTAGCAAATCAAAACTGGTCAGCCCCAATATCGATGCACTCGCACTGGCGCACATAAACAAGGTGGCACTTGCAAGCGCTGAGCTAGATATTAAAAAATTAGTTAACTTCATTATTGATAACGGGCCCATAAACTACGAGCACGCGCGCTCCCTATTAGGTGTAATAAAAATTCCGCTTTTACTGTTATTGATATATCAGCTCAATTGATTTAGGTGTGGCAATATTAAAAACTGCACTACACTGCGAGGTGGCTGCTACTTTAATTAATGCGTGTTGATTTTGTGCCGCTAATAAGGCGCGATATAAATGGGCACCATCAGGGCTTGTTAATGAAAATGCCCATTGATTGATATTGTCAGCAGTCACGCAACTCGGCGCTTCTCCAGTTATTGGTGCATTAAAATAAACGATGTCTTCTGATATTTTTACCGCTATTGTCTGCGCTTTGACCATCACCGGCGCTATAAACAAAAAAAACAAGCTAAATAGTGTTAAGCGTGCCATTTTAATCTACTCTCACTTGGCATAAACCGACACCGCATTGAGGATGATTCAACTGATAATCATAAGACACTTCAGGGTAGACTCTTTCATTGCCAGACATCTGATAACAAATGCCCATCTCAGTTTTTTGCGAACGAGGCCAAATCTGGCTCGCTGTATCTAATTTTAAAAACTTACCATCTTTATACCAAGGTGAGGCCATAAAGCCGGATGGATTATTATCATAAAAGCCCACTCTGCCTGTACAATCTGTGCCCTCGTAATAAAGCGTGCTAATAATAGATGGATAGGGGTATGCCGACCAATTTCGAATAAGATTTACACCATCGACGTCGACCAACAGTTGATAACTAAATTTTCCTGGTTGATACTCAGTAGCCGTCAAGATTTCGCCAATTTTGGTTACTCTATCTCCTTGATATAAAGCCGCTCTTGCATTAGCTCGCACGGGTGGCTGTGCAATAGCATCGCCCAACTCAACGCTGATTGCACGCTCATACCCTGATGCATCCAAACAGTCGCCTGCGGATTTAACCGCTATTTGTCGCTTTTCACTCACTGCGGTCACCAGTAACGAATAACTGGCTTTGCCCGACGCAGTATTTAATGACAACGTCCAATAAGGATTATTATTTGCGCTAACGCAACTCGGTATACTGTGTGCTTTATCAATGTGTGTTTGAAAATAAACCACATCGTTTTCAATGCGAATAGATTTAACGCCTAAACCCTCTACTGCCATTAACGAGGGTGATAAAACACCTATTGTTGCCAAAACTAAAGTTAATGAAGACCTCATAAAATCATTACCTACCTATAAATTAACATTTGTACTCATTTGGGGTATTTTCTACTTTATTAAGAAAAAGCACAATGTATAATTTAAAAAACAAATGAATTGAACCATGATAAAACAGATAAGCTCACTATTAATATTCACATTTTCTGCCAGTATTAATGCGCAAATATCAGATATAAAAAGCCTAAAAATACAATAAGACCTCGTTTATATTACGTTAGATAACCACAACGAAGCCCCAAAACCCAATTGTGTATTGCCAGATAATATGAAGACATGGACATTGTCTTTAAATACCGCAACGGGCAAAGCAAGCTATGCACTGCTGGTTAACGCCTTTGAAGATAAAAAACCAATTTCAATTGAAGGGGCAAGTGACTGCACAGATGCTCCAGGATATGAGCGTGTGAAGGCGATCAGTGTAGAGCAGCCACATAAAAACGACGCGACTTTATATTTGTATAAAGGAGACGGACAGACCCGAGTTGGCCGGATTTATGATATCCAAGGTATTGATGGTAATGCAGAAGTATTTTATTTAGGTAATGAATATAGTACGAGTATTCGCTCGATGAAGCCTAACTACTATGGCCAGATGAGCAACATCGATATTGGTTATACTCGACATAGCTGTCAAGGTGATGTCGCCTATAGATTACGCACTGATAGGGTATATCTACACCCAGATATTAACGATGGCAAAACATTTACACTAGGAACGCCAGGTCAAACTTACGGTACAACTCGGATCATGTCACAAAGACGGACTAGTACAGGAGAGTGCGAACAATTAGGTCACTATGAAATTTATGCACCAGTAGCTCCAATTCAACCGTATCACCACCCTATTTGCGGCGAAAAGCCGTGCCAAATAAAACCATAAAAGGTTAAAACAGAGAGCGTTTATATGCTCTCTCTGGCTACTTCAAATAAGATTGTACTGACCGCAGTCTTTAAATCACTGGCTGGCAACAAGGTGTCAGGAAGCAGCTTGGCAGAAATAGACTCTGTGTAGGATTGCAATACAGGGCTAAGTTTACATGGGCTTATGCTGCCTTCTTTGATACCGCTAAAGGTGTTCATCAAGACTTGCCTGTTTTTTTGTAGCTCCAAAATGACCGCGCTGCGGATCGGGCTATTTTGGCACAGGTGCTTTTTGCATGCGCGGATCGCTATTTCCATAAACGCAGAAATTTCTTCATTACTGTGAGTTGGCTTATTTAAGCTTGTACGCTTACCCTGTTCACTCGAGATAGGGGTAATGCTGTTTTTAAAACCAAGGGCTCTTTCACCAATTAGTTCCATCTCATCACTCGTCAACATCAACTCGCCAAATCGCGCAAAGTACATCGCTTTATCCGTTTTGTTTTTTAGGATAATTATGCGGGTAATTTTTCGGGTGTACATTACACTTTATTACACGCCCTGTTATAAAATTTAAATTTGTTGCGCCATATACAAAGCGATACAATGCAGCTTTTAATCCACAGAGCCCGCTATCGTGCAATTTGAAGTTGAAGCCATTGGCCATATAGAATCTCCATATAAGCAAAAGTTTGCCATTCCAAGACAACCAAGACTGGTACCTGAGGCCACTGCAAAGCTGATATTCAGCGATGCCTTTAACCGTGAAGAATTTGTGCGAGGCATTGAAGAATTCACTCACCTTTGGCTACTATTTAGATTCCACGAAACCGCGGACAAAGGTTATTCGGCGCTAGTACGCCCGCCAAGGCTGGGTGGTAATGAGCGCAAAGGCGTATTTGCCACACGCGCAACCTTTAGGCCAAATGGCATTGGTATGAGTGCAGTCAAGCTAGAAGGTGTTGAATATAAAAATGGCCAATTGGCGCTGCTGCTCTCTGGCATAGATTTACTCGATGGCACGCCAATCGTGGATATCAAACCTTATCTGCCTTATTCAGATGCACTGCAAGGTGCCTCGGCGGGGTTTGCCGATACGCGCCCAGAAACCGAGATGACGGTCTCATTTAGTGAGCAAGCCCAAGACTTTATCGAAAAGCAGCGCCAATATCCGGAGCTAATGAGCTTTATCAGCAACGTCTTAAAACAAGATCCAAGACCTGCCTATAAAAAGAAAAAACAGCAAACACAAAGCTATGGCATGAGTCTGTACGAATTCAATATTCGCTGGCAAGTTGAAGATGAGCATAACCATGTCATCGAAGTGAGCGCTGAGAAACCGCAAACAGCCAAAAAACCACAAGATTAAATATCTTTACAGCGAAAATAACTCTTTTTTAGCACCTTAGGCACTGTTAAACTACGTGCCTAATTAAAAACACATAACATTGAACGGAACAAGCATGCGTACCAGTCAATATATTTTAGCGACTCTTAAAGAGACGCCTTCTGATGCCGAGGTGGTCAGCCACCAGCTAATGCTACGTGCGGGTATGATCCGCAAACTCGCTTCAGGTTTATACACTTGGTTGCCGTCAGGTTTAAAAGTACTTCGTAACGTAGAAACTATTGTACGCGAGGAAATGGAAAAAGCTGGCGCAATCGAAATGTTGATGCCTGTCATTCAGCCTGCTGATCTGTGGGAAGAGTCTGGCCGCTGGGAACAGTTTGGTCCTGAACTACTAAGAATTACCGATCGCCACAATCGTCCATTTGCACTTGGCCCAACGCACGAAGAAGTGATCACTGACTTTGTACGTAAAGAAGTAAGCAGCTATAAGCAATTGCCTTTAACACTTTATCAAGTACAAACTAAAGTACGTGATGAAGTTCGTCCGCGTTTTGGTGTAATGCGTGCACGTGAATTCACCATGAAAGATGCTTACTCTTTCCACCTAGATGACGCTTGCCTTGAAAAAACATATCAAGTGATGCACCAAGCATACTGCAATATTTTTGAGCGCCTAGGTCTAGATTACCGTCCAGTTATTGCTGACACAGGTTCAATTGGTGGTAGCGTATCACACGAATTCCACGTACTTGCAGAATCTGGTGAAGATGCGATTGCATTTAGCACAGAAAGTGACTACGCGGCAAACATCGAAAAAGCTGAAGCCCTAGCGCCTGCAACTGAGCGCGCAGAGCCAAGCAAAGAACTGAATACATTCGATACACCAAACGCAAAAACCATCGCAGAGCTTGCTGAACAACACGGTGTTAAAGCGCACAAAGGCGTTAAAACACTGATTGTATACGGCGCTGAAAACGAAGACGGTGAGCGTGGTCTAGTTGCATTAATCGTTCGTGGCGATCACGAATTAAACGAGCTAAAAGCTGAAAAGCTACCGCTAGTTGACTCTCCGCTTGAAATGGCAAAAGAAGAAGACATCGTTGCTGCGATTGGTGCAAAACCTGGTTCACTTGGCCCAGTAGGCCTTGATATGCCAGTGATTGTTGACCACAGCGCTGCTGTTATGTCTGACTTTGTTGCCGGTGCAAACAAAGACGGTGTGCACTACAGTGGTATTAACTGGGGCCGCGATGTCGCTGAGTTTACAACTGCTGACATTCGTAACGTAGTTGAAGGCGATCCAAGCCCGTGTGGTCAAGGTACCTTGCAAATCAAACGCGGTATTGAAGTTGGTCATATCTTCCAGCTTGGTAGCAAGTATTCAGAAGCAATGAATGCAGGCGTACTCGGCGAAAGCGGTAAAAACCAAGTCATGACCATGGGTTGTTACGGTATTGGTGTATCACGTATCGTGGCTGCGGCGATTGAACAAAATCACGATAAGTTTGGTATTAAGTGGCCACAAGCCCTTGCACCATTCGACATCGCAATCGTTCCGATGAACATGCATAAGTCTCACCGTATTCCTGATATCGCAGAAAAATTCTATGCGGATTTAAAAGCAGCAGGTCTTGAAGTATTGTTTGACGATCGTAAAGAGCGCCCAGGTGTCATGTTCAACGATATGGAACTCGTGGGTGTACCTTTCACCTTGGTCATTGGTGAGCGTAACCTTGATAACAATCAAGTTGAGCTGAAAAACCGCCGTACTGGTGAAAAAGTCATGTTAGACATTGATTCAGCAGTTGCAGAAATCACTAAGCTAATGGCTTAATTCTCCCCCATTTATAAAAACGCGCTTTAATGGCGCGTTTTTTGTTTTTACCTGCTACCTTTGCAGAAAATGTCATCTTAGCGTCTCAATACTGATAAAAGTTTGTCATCTCGTGCCTTTACCGTAGACATTATTACGCTTGAGAGTAAACAAGATGGAGCAAACTTACTACCCCAGCATATGGATTTCAGATGTGCACCTTGGCTATAAAGACTGTAAGGCTGAATTCTTATTAGACTTCTTAAATTGCACGCGCTGCGATACCCTGTATTTAGTGGGTGATATCGTCGATCTTTGGTCTTTAAAAAGGCAGTTTTACTGGCACCCGAGCCACTATCAAGTTTTAGAATGTATTCAGAAAAAAGCAGAGTCCGGTACGCGTGTTATTTATATTCCAGGAAACCACGACGAGACGTTTCGCAATTATGTGGATATGACATTGTTTAATGTTGAAGTACACCATACTTATGTCCATACCACCTCAGCAGGTAAACGTTTTTTATTGCTACACGGCGATGACTTTGATTCGGCCACCCGCTACAACAAATTAATCAGTATTATTGGCGATCAAGCCTATGACTTTTTGCTGTTTTTAAATCGCTGGACCAACCGTGTGCGAAAGCTCTATGGCGGTCATTATTGGTCGCTGGCCTCTTGGCTTAAAAACCGAGTGCATAAAGCTCGTGCAGCGATTGCGGCGTTTGAGCAAGCCGCTGTGCACGAAGCAAAAAAGCAAGATATGGATGGCATTATCTGTGGCCACATTCACCAGCCCAGAATTAATGTGACCGATGGCATCGTATATTGTAATGATGGCGACTGGATAGAAAACTGTACGGCACTTGTTGAAAACGAGCAAGGCCGCATTGAGTTATTGCACTGGTCTGATATACAAAAAGTATTGAACGTCGTTGAGTTAGACACACAAAATTTAGACGGCGTTAAAGCCGCCTAATTGTTACCTAAATAATACGGCCTCTTTGCTAAACCAACGTATACAAAACATTAGCAATGCCCCAGCAAGCAGCGCTGAGGCAACAAAAATCATCACCACGGCACTGTAGTCAACGGTGCCTTTGATGATCTCTTTAATCGCCAAGGATACATTGGTAATGGGGATCCAAGCCGTAGTGGTATTGAGTGACATATTTGGCATCACCGACACGACAATGGGCACGAATACCAGCATGCTCAAGGGCCCCATATAGTTTTGTGCCTCTTTAAACGAGCGCGCATAGATTGAGATGGCCAACACCAAGGATGAGAGCATCACAGCCACAGGCAGTAACAGCGCAAAGATCAACATAAAGTCCGCAAAGGTCACACTAGAAAAAGCGTCTTTAATGGTGTCTAACACCCCTATTCCGCCAGCAATACTTATCCAAATAGCCATGCTAGAGACGGTCACTAAGGCACAGGCAATGGAACTGGCCAATATTGTTAAAAACTTGCCCAGTACCAGTTGCGTGCGCGTCACAGGTGTCAACAGCAAGGTTTCAAGGGTACCACGCTCTTTTTCTCCTGCGCCCAAATCAATCGCTGGGTAACTTGCGCCCATTAAAACAAGCGGGATCAACATATAAGGAATTAATGCACCGAGCTTTTCACCGTAATTTTCACGTTTATCTGCGGTATCGACTTTGGTAATGGTGATCGGTTTTAGAATTGCACTATGATGCACTTTAGGTGCCCCTAAAGCTTCTAACGTCGCAGAGCGAATGCTTGCGGCGTATTTATTAATCAGCTTTTCCAATCGCTTATATACAAAGTTAATCGATTGGGCATCATTAAATACCACATGCCAAACAGCTTGCTCTGGTGAAACGCTCACTTGCTTATCTTGCTGCTTAGGGATCTCAATACCGACGTCTATTTTCCCCGCCTTTACAGCGGCTTTTAATGCCTCGACGCTGTCAAACTGCTCATCCCCTTCATACGGTTTAAAGCTTTTATGATAAAACAGCATTTGTGCAAACTCTGGAGAAAGATCTGCATTAGCAAGGTAGTAAGTATGCACCTTTTGCTCCGCTTCAAAGGTGGTCTTTGACGCTAAAAACCCAAGCAAAGCAAATAAAATAGGAAAGATAACAATGGGCAGGGCGATGACAAAAAACAGGGTTTTTCTGTCACGCAGTAGCTCTTTGACTTCCTTTAAAAACACTTCAAACATCTGCACATCCGTGATTAACAATATTCAAAAATGCATCGTTTAGCTCTGTACTCTGCCCTGCTGTTTTAAACGCCTCGATACTGCCAGAAAAACGACTTTGCCCCTTATCTATCAAGCACACGCTGTCACATAATAAAGCGATTTCATCAAGGTGATGTGTAGAAAACACCACTGGGGTATGCGCAGATTTGAGCTCACGAATAAACTGAATAATGGTTTGCTTGGTCATAATATCTAAGCCTGTGGTTGGCTCATCCAACACAACCACATCGGGTTGGTGCACCACAGCTCGAGCAATATTGGTTTTTTGCTTCATGCCCGTTGATAAATGCTCAGCGCGTTTATCTAAAAAGTCGTCCATTGCTAATTGACTAAACAACTCATCACAGCGCACTTTAAGGGCTTTACCTTTTAAGCCATGCAATTTGGCAAAGTACTCGACATTCTCTTTTGCCGTTAAACGACCATATAACCCCGTTGTACCAGATAAAAAGCCAATGGCTTTTCGACCTTTCAAGGGGTGTTTGACGATGTTATGTCCAGATATTTCAATGCTGCCTGCATCAGGCTTCAGTGCGGTTGATAACATGCGTAACGTGGTGGTTTTCCCCGCACCATTGGGGCCAAGCAGCCCCAATACTTCACCTCTATCACAGCGAAAAGACACATCTTCCACAGAATAAAAGAAACCATCACGCTGCCTTGCGTCGCCACGACTGGTGGCATTTTCGAGCTCTTTAGCGAGCTTAAAGCGTTTTTTCAGTCCGTTTACTACTATCACTTATCTTCCTTCTCTTAGGCCTAAAGTAGCTTTCATCCGCATAAAATGCTTTATCCTGCGTATCATAATGCCATTCAGGTATGCCCAGTAAAGGGATGGGTGACATCTGTTTATTGTCATTCAGCACCTTATCCATTGTGATCAACTCCACCAAACGGCTATCCAAGTGCGCATATTGCTCAAGTAGAGGAAGTGCAGTAAAAGACTCGTCGACTTGAATACATAGCAACTTGCCCGTTAGGCCGATAAACGGGTTAGTCAGCATTTCGTAATTGGCATGGCCAAAAACGAAAGGCAGAGCTTCTGAATGCCACTTATCCTTTTGCACAAAAAACGTGTCATGCCATAAATGCGAACGCAAATCTTCTTGCCATTGCATATGAGGCACCGCGAGCACTAATCCGCATTCATCAAACAAGGTTAATGCATTGCGTTTGCGACTGCGCTCTTTTAAGCCGTGCAGTGCTATTTCTTCAATGTGAAGTTTATTAAGTAGACTTTTGGTTTTTGGAAATAAGCACCAGATCATCGCACCAAAAAAATCATGCCAGTTATGCTCTCGTGTCGGCACCTGACCGGTTTGCGCAATGATCTCCTCATAGTAACGAGTTTCTTCTTCCAGCTTACTGTTTTCAGTAAAAACAATGTGTTTACCCTGTGCGTTTTGCTGGTTGGTCTGTGCATTTAACCACTCAAAACTTGGCCAAGTATCAAAGGCTTGTAAATTAAATATCGCCTGTAAATGCGCAAAAGGGGCTTGCGCAAACAATTGATTTTGCCAATTTTCAGGGGGAGTAAACTTTTTCATGCTAACTATGCGCGCTCATTTCGCAAATTGTACTATTGCGCGCATTTTACCAAATACACGCGACGGCGCAAAAAGATAAATACCGTCTGCGCACTTTTTGAACTCTCTGCCACCATACATCGGCTAAAGTCGAATTTACTTTGCAATTATGGTATTAATTAGCCTGGAAGTAATCTCTATAAAAAGAAAGGTCATGAAACTAAAATTAACACTGAGTGCTCTGTCGCTTGCCATTTTAGCAGGCTGTGCAACGACAAAAAGCAACACACCTGAAGACATTGTCACGGCATACAATAGTATTAATGCCGAGCAACTAGGTGAACACATCAAAACGCTTGCCTCTGACGAATTTGAAGGCCGCGCGCCATCAAGCAAAGGCGAAGAATTAACGCTTGCTTATTTAACTAAACATTTCAAAGCATTGGGTTATGAGCCGGGCAACGGCAATAGCTTTTTGCAAGAAGTACCGCTGGTATCAATCGAAGCCGATCCAAACATGACGCTAAAAATCGGTGAGCGCAGCTACCCATACAAAAAAGGCATGGTCATGGGCACAAGCCGCATCAGCCCAGCACAGTCTTTAAACGACTCAGAATTAGTATTCGTTGGCTACGGTGTGAATGCACCAGAATATGGCTGGAATGACTACGAAGGTCTGGATGTAAAAGGCAAAACGGTCGTTATGCTAGTAAACGATCCGGGCTATGCGACAAAGGACCCTAAAGTCTTTAACGGCAACACCATGACTTACTATGGACGTTGGACATACAAATATGAAGAAGCAAGCCGTCAAGGTGCGGCGGGTGCCATCATCATTCATGAAACAGCGCCTGCGTCTTATCCATGGGAAGTAGTTGAAAACTCTTGGAGCGGTGAGCAATTTGGTTTCCAAAAAGAGAACAACAATATGGACCGCGTTGCAGTTGAAGGTTGGATCAGCGTCGATGTTGCAAAAGAGCTCTTTGCTGATGCCGGTCTGAACTTTGAAGAGGCCAAAAAGAAAGCAGCTGAAGGTGCATACCATGTAGATATGGGCGACTTAACTGCGTCTGTCGATGTGAAAAGTACCATTAAAAAGTCGGTATCATATAACTTTATCGCCACACTACCGGGCGCTAAAAAGTCAGACGAGCACATCATTTACTCTGCGCACTGGGACCACCTAGGTGTCGATCCTAATCGTAAAGGCGATAAAATTTATAACGGTGCACACGATAACGCGACAGGTACGGGCGGCATCATTGAAGTCGCTGAAGCATTTGCTAAATTACCGCAGCGCCCAGATCGTTCGATCACCTTCTTAGCAGTCACCGCTGAAGAGCAAGGTTTATTAGGCTCTAAATTCTACGCGGAAACACCAGTGATCCCTGCAAACCAAACCGTTGCAAACATCAACCTAGATGCCCTTAACTTACTTGGTAAAGTAAAAGACATCAGCGTTGTTGGTCTTGGTAAATCATCTCTAGATGGCGTGCTTAAACAAGTAGCTGATGAACAAAACCGTTCAATCTCTAATGAGTCAAACCCATCTGCGGGTATTTACTACCGCTCAGATCACTTTGCTTTTGCTAACATGGGGATCCCAGCTATGTATGCAGGTGGTGGTCATGAACCATTCGACGATGCCACAGCAAAATACCGTAAGCGTATGAGTCTTGTACTACGTGGTTGTTACCACCAGCCATGTGACCGATACAGAAAAGAGTGGGATCTCAGTGGCGCAGTCCAAGATCTTCAACTATTTTTCAAAGCTGGTTACTTAATTTCTCAAGAAGAAGCGTGGCCAACTTGGAGTGCAACGTCTGAATTCCAAAGAAAATAAATGGAAATGATATTGATTTTCATTTAATTTAACACTAAAGTGCAACTGTTATTAGGTTACCGGTTGCACTATATGCTCTCATACTCTCGTTCTTATCCGTTCAAGACGGCTTCTCAATTTGCCTATCTGGCAGCAAATAAGCGGTTGATATTGCCACTATTATTGATAGCAACCTTGTTTTATGCCCCAATTCGTGACATTGCGTTAGGCACGCTAGCAGACGCTTTTTTTCAGGTCAGTGTGTTTGTTGCAGGTACCTTAGCAATTTATTATTACCTTGTTGAAAAACTCCCTCAATTAGAACTGAGTTACTTAAACAAAAAATCTCCAGCGCTTGAAGTCACAATGGCAGCGGTGCTTGGTGCTTTACCCGGTTGTGGCGGCGCCATCATCGTTGTAACCCAATTTACCAAAGGGCAAGCCAGTTTTGCCTCCGTCGTTGCCGTATTGACCGCAACCATGGGCGATGCAGCATTCTTACTGTTAGCAAAAAAGCCGCTTGAAGGCATGGCGATCATCTTACTAGGTATCGCTGTCGGTACCATCAGCGGCCTAGCCGTAAACCTGTTTCACAAAGCCGATTATTGCAGACCTAAAACCAATGACACACAAGTAGAAGACTGCGACCCACCCACTTTTGCAGTACGCATGAGTGAGCCTGTTTGGAAAATTGTGTTATTCCCTTGCATTGCGATTTCGTTAGTCATGGCATTCAACATGGACTTAGGACAATTTGAGCAACCTATCGAATTACTCGGTGCAGGTATGGCTATCTTCGCGGTTGTTATTTGGGCTTTGTCATCTAAAGGAAAAACGTATAAACAAATTACGGCAGAAGAAGAAGAGGTTAAGCCCCCTTCTCGATTAGCTAAAATCCTTCAAGACACGCACTTTGTCACCGCTTGGGTAGTGGCGAGCTTTATGATTTATGAGCTATCGGTTGCTTTATTTGGCTTAGACTTAGCGGCTTGGTTCACAGAATATGCGATTTACGCACCGCTCATTGCGATCATGATTGGGTTACTGCCAGGCTGTGGCCCGCAAATTGTGGTGACCAGCTTATATATTCAGGGTGTATTACCATTTAGTGCATTAGCAGCAAACGCTGTCGCAAATGATGGCGATGCATTGTTTCCAGCGATTGCCCTTGCGCCAAAAGCTGCACTGTTAGCAACAGCCTATTCAGCAATACCCGCCTTGTTTGTCGGGTATGGGATTTACTACTGGAACCTCCCCTAACCAATTTCAATTCGCATATTCACAACCACAACAAAAAAGCGACCTCACGGTCGCTTTTTCATATCTGTTATTTATCTAACTGGTTAGGTTACTTTTCTATCCAAGGTTTAACACTGACCAAGTTAGTAAGTACGTTAAATCGAGCATTGTCATTTTCCCAGCTGTCACTGACATGAAAACGGCAACGATTCAATTCACAGCTGACGCCCTCACCACTTAAAGCGACATTGTTTGCAAACTCCACGGTGACGCCTTTTTGCTCGGGCAACATAAACGACAGTAGCTTACCCACAAACACACCTGATAAATCACTCAATAAAGTCTCAAATTCTGTATGTAGCTGATATAGCTTTTGCTTTGTTAAATGCTGATTTTCAAAATGTGCAGATTCAATTTGGATCTTAATCTCACAATAAGTCGCCGTTTCAGGTTTTACCACTACCACGGCCTTGTCTTTATCAAGCTTTTCGTCAATTGGTAACATTAACTGTGCATGTTCTGTGTAGTGCAGCGGCATTGAAGTTTGCTCTGTAACTATTTTTCCCTCTGCAATGGTGCATGGCTTTTTACTTTCACCTTCAACCAAATAGAAGTTCACTCGAGCAAACTCGAAATCACCTTTTTTGACCACCTTGAGGCGGTCATAAAAGCCTTCATAAGAGGCCACAAACTCTTCTGCGAAACAACCAAAACTACCAGATAACAGCAGCAGCGGTAGGATCCTATTCTTCATCAAAATAAGCCTTGTTATGTCTGATCATATCATTGAGTTCTTCAATGTAATCTTGTCCACGTTCAGAATATGACATTAAACCCGGCGTCAGAGCCGTCGCGGTGATCTCTTTTTTATCCGCTCTAAGCTGCGCACGAACTGTGCGAAGTTCACGATAAGCATCATGGGTATTTATATTTCTAAAATACGAAGTAACCGATGCCCTAACCGACTTAAATGCCGCCACTTCATGTGCGGCCTCATCAGCACGGCGCTTCGGGATCATCCCGCACCCAGCACGGTAACACCACTGACCGAAAAAGTTTAAACCGATCCGTGCAAATCGAGATGTACCCCAAGCGGACTCATTGGCCGCCTGCATTAATGCTAACTCTTTCGGGATAATATCCACTCTATCAAGGGCCAATTTTAAACTCTGAACGGTGATCTCTTCTTGATCTATCTTATAAAGTTGAAAGATAGTCTCTACACGTTCAATCTGCACATCACTGAGCGACTCATCAAACTGCAACATCATCAATGCAATTTCAATGCTGGCTCTTTGTTGCAAAATGACCTTATTCTCGGCCTCTACATGAGGTTTAATGAAGTCGAAAAAGGTCTTTTTCTTAGTCGCAATGTCTTTAATAGACGCAAAGTCAGGTAGCTGCACATCATGTAATGGCTGCTCAGGTAGTTCGACTTCAGGGATCTCAACGATAACTTCTGGTACTTCTACTGGCTCTGGCTTTTCCGGTGGTTCGGTTATAAATGGATATATAATTGCGTACAAAGAAACTGCAATTAATACAATCTTGATCAAATTAGAACGCATGATTCTCCTCTCACTAGTACCTACCAAACGAGCTATCTGAACTTCCTTTGTCAGAGAAAGACTCGTTGTACTTAGTTCATCTCATAAAACGGCGACCGATTATAGCAACAATCGCAGTTAAACGCGAATTTACGCCTATCCGTCGCTAAAATAAGCTTTTTTCCAGTCACACCAAGTAATTACATTTTTAACTTTGCATCGCTATACTTAGCTTACAAAGATGGAATAAGACAATAACCAGCCACGTAGAGTACCTTATGACCCAGCCCGTATGGCAACAAAGATTGCTAGATCAAGTAAAGAATCGCCCCAATGATAATCGCTCAGCATGGCAAGTAGACCGCTCTCGGATCATCCATGCAGCTGCTTTTAGGCGTCTGCAATCAAAGACGCAAATCATGAGCATTGGTGTAAATGACTTTTACAGGACACGGCTAACACATTCACTAGAAGTATCTCAGATAGGCACTGGCCTATTGCGTCACCTTAAGCTGCAAAACCCTGACTTTGAACACTTCCCCTCTGCTAGCCTTATTGAAACCATCTGTCTTGCCCACGATATTGGTCATCCGCCTTTTGGTCATGGCGGAGAAATCGCCCTCAATTATTTGATGCGTGATTACGGGGGCTTTGAAGGCAATGCACAAACGCTGCGGATCGTCACTAAGTTGGAGCCCTATTCAAATGGCTATGGTATGAACTTGACCAGACGTACGTTGCTCGGTTTTATAAAATATCCAGCGCACATCTCCTCATTGCAGCTTACACCACAAAGCATTAACCCACATCAGCGCTTTATCTACACGAAAAAATGGTTCCCAGCTAAGGGCATTTACGATTGTGATAAAGACGTTTTTGATTGGATCCTGTCGCCTTTGTCCAATAAAGATAAAGCCCTTTTCACAACGCACAATCCCATTGATGAATTTAAATCTAAGACTATCTACAAATCTCTTGATGCAGCCATCATGGAATATGCAGACGACATTGCGTATGCGGTTCATGACTTAGAAGACGCAATTGCCACTGGCACACTCAGTGAGCGCGATTGGTATAACTATGCGATGCCTGAATTCAAACAAATTGACTCACCTTGGCTTGAACAGAATCTATCAAGCTTAACGCATCGCCTCTTCTCTGATGATGAACCACTTAGAAAAGACGCCATTGGCGAACTGGTCAACATTTTCATTGTTCACTGCGCTTTGGTTCAGCACGAAGCAGATTTTGACGACCCATTGCTCAAAAATACCGTCAAACTCAACAATGAATTTGAAGCCATCCTAAAGGTACTCAAACAATTTGTGTATCAAAGACTCATTCGTGAACCGACTATGCAGCAGATTGAGTTTAGTGGCCAGAATATGTTGATTGATTTGTTTGATGCATTTTCCAGCGACCCAATGCGTTTACTCCCTTATACAGCTCAATCTCAGTATGAGCATGCTGAAAGTGACACGGCAAAAATGCGCGTGCTTGCAGATTATTTATCTGGCATGACTGATGAATACGCAAGACGCTGTCATGCACGATTATTTGGCAATAGCATGGCGAGATTATAGGGTGCGTTCGGTGATATTGTCGTGCTTACAAATAGAGATAATAGGCAAGTGTTTTTAGCGTTCAGCGCTAAACACTGCCAAATTGTATTGCCACCAACTTGTAGTTCATTTTTCATACAGTTGTACTAGTCTAATTTTTGATGTTAATAAATTCAAAAAAGGAATAACAATGAAATTAAAACTACAAAAAGGCAATTTAAAGAACTTGTCGAATGATAATGTAACTTTAAACAAGCAAGCAACTAAGCAGATCAATGGTGGTATTAGATGGTACGCAACATGGGAGTGTACAACTGGTTGGCACCGTTGTGAGCCATAAATCATAATATAAACATGGGGTCAGCTGACCTCATGTTTTTCATATTCTTTCTAAGCTCATTTCCCCCCTTTCAACGAATAACATCAGTCCCAATTTTCATAGAAAAAACAATATTTATAAATACTAAAAGCAAGCTGAATAATCAGAAAGATAAAAGCATAGCTTTGCAGTTTTGGGGGTGAGGTCAAAAATAGTGAGTATGAAGGTAAATGGGTGGTAGCCTCTACCACCCATCAAAAAGGTTGGTTATTTTAGTTTGTCACTGACGATTGGGTAATGATCCCAGACATTTTTATCTGCAAGTGAACGAACCAATTTAACGTACTCTGCATGTGTCCAAGCCAATGGTGTTGCCGAATTTGTGCCTTCACCTAGCTGATAACCAAACGGGTTAACACCGACGCCATCCCAAACTTGCTCTGGTAGCATCAAACCTTCGTTGGCAAAGTGCTCCATACCACGGACATAGGTGTGCTTAATACGCGTCACAGCTTCTTTGTTTAAGCCTTTAGTCGCAGCGGCAGCCGCAATTTCATAATGGCCTTTTTCACCTGTAAAGAATGGCCATACACGACCACGCTGCCCTGGTGTATTTTGGCCGCCTTCTGCATAGTTAGTCCCTTTAACTTCATCCTCGCCATAGCCATCGTTACCGTAACGACGGTAGCCTGGGTAAGTATTTGGGTCACCTGCAAAGGTAAAACTGTATTTTACACGCAAGTTTTCAGGTAACGTTTCATCTTCGTACTCTGGCAGTGTTTTCAAAATACTAGGCGCATCGGCATCCCTTACACCATAACGTACTAACTCTAAGAATCCACCATCAATGATCTGACGCTTATCAAGTCCTGTACGGCCATTGTTATCACCCAATTTTGTGGCGGTGTTTGGGTTCTCGTCTCGTGCGATACGGAAGAAGTATTCACCATCTGTATCTTCGCCTCTCAAGTTACCTTCGGTGGTGAACATGAGCTTTTCAACAGT
Source organism: Pseudoalteromonas luteoviolacea CPMOR-1 (assembly GCF_001625685.1). Classification (GTDB taxonomy): domain Bacteria; phylum Pseudomonadota; class Gammaproteobacteria; order Enterobacterales; family Alteromonadaceae; genus Pseudoalteromonas; species Pseudoalteromonas luteoviolacea_K. The sequence goes on from NZ_AUYC01000002.1 coordinate 115,552, forward strand.
ATCGTTATACTTTTTAGCAGTATCTAGATACCTTTGCTCACCGGCTTTATCACCTGCTAGCTTAGCGATGTCACTTGCTGTCACTAAGCCCGCAATCACCGCAGCGGTTGTCGAAGGAGAATACCCGTCTTGCTCTTCCCAGCGCTCTTGTTGGGTCGCAGGTGGTGTAATTTGCGTGTCATTCCACAAAATCTTTGCCAGACCGCCATCAACTAGGAACTCTGCCGCAGGTTTGAGCATGCGCTCGTACCAGTAAACTAGCTTTTCATCACTTAACACACCCGCTTGCCACAATTTCCAAGCAAGCATGATCGGCATCGCTGTTTGGTCAAGCTGAACGCCTACCCACTCTAACTCACCATCAACATGTGTCTTTTGTAAAAACCAGCCAGTATCACCTTGGTTACCCGGCGTGCCATCCATCACTTGAACTTTTTCAAGGTATTCAAATGCGGTTAGCGCTGTATCTGGATCGCCCATCGCCATGAACGCCATAGCAACTTGATAAAAGTCACGTACCCAAACCGCTTTATACCCTGTGTGACCTTGCTCAGCAGCAACTGTATCACCCCATGGGTTAGACAGTGATGCAATGAGCGCGCCGGCGTGCGTTTTATCTTCTTGTGCTTTTAACACTAATGCACTGACATTTAATAATTTACCGCTGTCTGTGGTGTAGTTTGCAAGACGCTGCATGGGTTCAAGGCTGGCTAAATAATCTTCCCAACCGATGTATTCGCCCTGACCATTGTAGTGTGCAAGGACTTTGTCATAGCCTTTATTTAGCGCAGCGGCACCTTGAGCAAAGCTTTCTGCTTGTGATTTGCCAAAGCTCAAAGCAAGGTCAAAGGTCGCAGACCCCTTAACTTCACCTAGTTCTGCAAGCCAGTTTACGTTACCTTTTGTGTCACCCGTGCTTTGGTATGTACGCGTCAATGCATGATTTTTCTTAAGGTCATTCAAATTGTCGCTGCTACCTGTAAAACCGACTGATGCCTGCTCAAACCCAGTGCTACTTTGCAAGGTTAAAAAGTTATCAGACTCCCAAGCAAGCAGCCCTTTGTCTGTCACGGTGGCGGAATCATTCAGGCCGTTGTTATTTACATATGGATTGACGTTCACAAACGCTTTTACACCGCTCAGCTGCGTGTCCACTTTTGCTCTAACAAATAGAGTTTGGCCATCAGGGTCCGTGAAAATGTGTTTCTCTAGCGTAAAGCGACCTTGCTTGTCTTTGCTGACAACTTTATAAGCCAGAGATAAAGGACGGCCTTGATTATCTTTATAAAGATAATCAATAGACACCTCTAATTCATCGCGCTCAGTCACAGTAAAGTCTTTACCTGTCACGACAAACTGCATATCACGAATTTGCGCTTGGTGAATAAGGCCAAACATGGTTTCGGTGATCATGCCTTTGGCAATTGAAAACCAAACTTTAGATACTTCACCTGTTTGAGCATCATTTGCATACTGGCCATTTTTATAGGCTTCATAAGATGTGCCAATGCCCGTTTTATCTGAATAAGTCCAAAACGGCTTATCGCCCGGCGCACCCGGTGCAGCCTCAATCTGCTGCGTATTCGTTGCACTACCACACCCAATAAGGCCTGCGGCAATCAGTGCCAACGACAAACATGACAATTTTTTCATTTTTACTCCTCAGTGGCTGTTTTATTGCGCGCTTGTTTTCACACGTGCAACAGACAGCGCCGCTAAAATAAACGACACACCACCAATAACTAATGCATAAATAGGTTGATTCTCAAAAACGTTTCTTAAAATAAGGCCAAGTACACTGGCAGCCAGCAGTTGAGGGATAACAATAAAGAAGTTAAAAATCCCCATAAACACGCCCATTTTGTGCGCTGGCACAGCATCGCTTAACATGGCATAAGGCAGAGATAAAATAGATGCCCACGCAAAGCCGATACCTATCATAGGTATCCAGAGTAAACTTGGATCTGAAATAAACAAGAAGCTCAAAAGCGCACCAGCACCTAAAAGCAGATTTAAACTATGCGCCCATTTGAGGCCAACACGTTTAACAACAAATGGGATGCATACGGCTGCTAGCGCGGCAAAACCATTGTATGCAGCGAATAGAATGCCGACCCAATCAGCGCCGTCGTTGTAGGCCTTAGAGGTCACATCCGTCGTACCATAGTGAAAACTGGTTACCGCCGATGTGGTATAGATCCACATTGCAAATAAAGAAAACCAGCTGAAAAATTGCACCACCGCCAATTGCTTCATGGTCTCTGGCATAGTGAATACGTCGTAAATGACTTCGTAGAAGCCACCACTTGTACGTTGCTTGTTTTGCAGATAACCCGCAATGAGAATGATCGCTGAGAACGACAGTAATAGTGCACTTAACAAATAAAGCTCTTTTTCTAGCTTCAATACGGTAACACCCGCCAAAATTAGGCCACCCATCACACCACTGACAAGTGCAAACTTAGCAAATTGAATGCGTTGTTTTGGCTGCGATGATGCTTGTTTAAGCTCTGGTGATTCAAATTCAGCTAACTGCTCTGGCGTGTACTCTCTGGTTTTCAGAATGGTCCAGCCGACGGCTAAAAATAAAATCACACCACCAAAATAAAAGGCATATTTTACAGACTCAGGGATTTCACCAGGCGCTGCTGTATTGCTGATCCCAAACCAGTTGGTCATCATCCAAGGCAATGCAGAGGCGACAATGGCACCAATACCAATGAAAAAGCTTTGCATTGCATAACCTGTTGCGCGCTGCTTTTTATTAAGATTATCACCCACTAATGCACGAAACGGTTCCATCGTGACATTGATTGACGCATCCATGATCCACAGCATGCCGGCTGCAATCCAAAGTGTTGGCGAGTTTGGCATGATAAAGAGTGACAAGGTCGTCAGTATCGCACCATATAAAAAGAAAGGACGACGACGGCCAAGGCCTGTCCAAGTTCTGTCACTCCAGTAGCCAATTATAGGCTGTACAATCAATCCTGTGAGCGGCGCTGCCACCCACAAAATTGGAATATCATCAACTGATGCGCCTAGCGTTTGGAAAATTCGGCTCACATTACCGTTTTGTAACGCAAAACCAAATTGTATGCCCATAAAACCAAAGCACATATTCCAAATTTGCCAGAAACTCAGTTGTGGTTTTTGTTTTTGCATAATTAGTTCTCTAGCTCATACACAACACTGGCAAGCGGTGCCAAGGTGATGTTGAGTTGATTATTTTTAATGACAAGTGTTGGGTGAGACTCCAACTTATCGGCGACTTTGCCTTGCCATCCCTCAGGTAATTCAATCGTAACCTGCTGCGCGTTATCAGCATCAAAATTACTTGCCACAATGACTTGCTGAGCGGCATTATCACGTGCAAATGCCATTACTTTTTCAGCTGGCTTGTTAGCACTATCTAATGTGTTCAGTTGCACCAGAGCCCCATGTTGAATAGCAGGCATTGAGCTTAAGTTCATGAGTTTTTTATAATATTGACGTAATGCCATTTGCTCATTACTTAGCTGACCACCGTCAAATTTGCCCTTATTCATCCAAGCCTGATGGGCAGGTACACCGATATAATCAAAAATGCTGGTGCGGCTCGGTTTACCAAAACCGGCCATCTCTGAGCCGTCTTCACCGACCGATTGACCAAAATACAGCATAGTCGGTGCTTTACTGATCAAATGGCTCACCACCATCGCCGGCTTGCCTTTTTCAGCGCTGCCTGCAAATTCAGGGCTGGCGATACGCTGCTCATCATGGTTCTCCAAAAAGTGCAGCATGTGTGGTGCAATATCAGACACGCTTAAGTGTGCATCCATTACACTTTGTGCATTGCCAGTGCCTTGCATCAACAGCTTCAAGCTGTCATAAAAGCCCACTTTATCGTATAAGAAGTCCATTTTACCTTGGTGAATATAAAGGCGGTAAAGGGTTGGGTTATATACCTCAGCCAATAAAAAGGCATCAGAGTTTTGCATCTTGATGGAAGAATTTAAAAAGCTCCAAAATTCAACTGGCACCATTTCAGCCATATCGTAACGGAAGCCATCTACCCCTTTATCAAGCCAATATAAGGTGATGTCTCTAAACTTATACCAGCTATCCGGTAGGTCTTTATCTTGCCAAAATGCATAGTGTGCACGGTAGTCTTGCTTTGCCATTTCAGCGGGCAGCGATGGGAAGTCATAGCTGCCATCAGGGCGCACACCGTAATTCACTTTAACAGTTTCATACCAATCATGAATATGCGGCTGTGCAGCTCGTGCGCCATTTCCCGTCCATTTCGCCGGTGATTCTGTAAATTGGCCATCCGCAAGCGGGTGAGGCTTACCGCCTAGTACTTGATAGTCAACAGATGTAGGGACTTTAAAATCCTGCCCGGTCACATAATAAAAGTTGTTATCACGGGCATAAGTCAGCGACGTATTGTCTTGCGCACCAAAATCTTTTACCCCTTGCGGCGCACTCAAAGATTGGTAATTTCTTGCAACATGGTTGGGTACGATGTCTATCACCACTTTCATGTCTGCATCATGAGTACGTTCGATCAGCGCTTCAAACTCTGCCAGTCGCTTTGCAGGATCTCGTGCTAAGTCAGGGTTAACATTGTAATAGTCTTTAATTGCATAAGGTGAACCTGCACGGCCTTTCACCACATCGGGATCATCAATACCAATGCCATACGCACTGTAATCGGCAACTAAAGCATGATGCAGCACACCTGTATACCATACATGGGTCACGCCCATGGCTTTAATTTCCGATAACGCCTTTGGCGTAAAGTCTTCGAATTTGCCCACGCCATTTTGTTCCAACGTACCCCAAGGCACATTATTGGTGTTTGTGTTACCAAATAGTCGCGTGAACACTTGGTAAACGACAGGCTTTTGCTCTTGCTGTTCGGCTTGCTTACTTTGCTCAGTGTATTGAGAAGACTGACATGCTGTCAGTAAAACACTGCCTGATATTAAGCTCAGTGCAAGCACCAAAGGTTTTATTGTCATTATCTTGTTGTCATATTGGTATTTTAATTGAGTCTACTGACTTGCAGCCCAGTGTTGAACCACTTGCATACGTATTCAAAGTCGTGATTAATTTGTTATTCATATAAAAAACGCGAAGTATGGTAGATACTTCGCGCCATCAAAACTCTCGCTCACTGTGCACGAGTTAACTGAACTCACTATTGATCATATTTTTGGCATTAATCGATGAAACGGGCCAACTGAGTGCGGTGATCCGTAAAATTCAATCCGCACCTTCTAATATATTCACGCACTTGACTCATCTCGTATTTATTCGCTGCTTGGCTTGCAGCAACTAATTGATGCTGTTCTGGATAAATACCATATCCGGCTAATAAACAATGCCAGCTAACAGAAGGGTAATATTTATCAATGTCCTGCCTATCCAGCTCATCTGACAAATTTTTTCCTTGCACCCAAGTATTTAAAACGTCAAATAAAGACTTTGACAGCTGGTTGTTATTCGCATTATCACGCCAATAAGCTGTATCATTGCGGCTGTTAACTCGGTAATGCGCGACGATATAATCCCTGATAGCTTGATATCTTTGTGACATCATTCGATTATGCTTGCCTCGCCCTTTGCAACTAAAGTTTTCTTCTTGATAACACTCAATAAATGACTGGACGGTTTCTTGTACTATATGTAGAGCAGTTGCTTCCAGTGGCTCAATAAACCCTTGAGATAGCCCAATTGCCACACAGTTTTTGTGCCAATGTTCTTTTACTTGACCCACTTTCATATTCAGGTGTCTCGCTTCAATATCACTATCTAATAACCCAAGAGCAGCCCTTAATTCCGTTTCTGCTTGGTCCTTATTACAATACCTCGAACTATAAACATAACCATTACCAATACGATTGGTTAAAGGAATATGCCAACTCCATCCGTATTTCCTTGCGATTGACAGCGTTTCCGAGGCAATAACATCCCCTTGCTCAGTCGGGAGAACAACAGCGCTATCATTAAACAAATTGTTTGAGAATGACTCAAAACCAACCTGTAAATGTTGCTGCAGAAGTAAACTAGAAAAGCCAGAGCAATCAATGAAAATATCACCACTCACTTCGATGCCAGACTCGCAAATCAATGCTGCAATTGTGCCATCGGTGTTTTTTCGCACATCTTGAACTCGAGCCTGAATGTGCTCTACACCAAAGCTTTTTGCTTTTTCTGCCAGTAACAGCCCTAGCTTTGCAGAATCAAAGTGATAACCGTAATTGATTTCAAACGGAAAGCTTTCAGCTGCAATAGGTGCTTTTGCATGCTCAGCCAAATAAGTTGCTAAAAAGAACGGATCTGGATGACCTTCTAAATCAACCCCTTTTCTACGCACAAAACTATTATGAAAAAAAGCCGGCGCAGAGTAGTCATCGGGCTGTGCAGGAAACGGGTGAAAGTATTGCTCAAATCCGGGTCTCATTGACCAGTTTACAAAGCGTATGCCATTTTTATAGGTCGCATTGCATTGTGGCATCCACTCTGACTCTGGCACTTCAATAAAATCCATAAAGGCCTTGAATTGCGGGGTAGAACCTTCTCCGACGCCGATGATACCTATATCGGGTGATTCAATGACGCTGATACAAATATCTTTATCACACCAACTCTTTGCAATTAGGTTTGCCGCCATCCAGCCAGCGGTTCCTCCACCTAGTATGATAATTTTTCTGCTATTCATTGTCTTTCTCCTGATATACCGCACCGTAAATATTATATAAAACAAAGCCACCAAAACATTCGTTCTGATGGCTTTTATTTCAAGCGACTAACTATGCTTACTAAAAGCTGTAGTTGAAGCCTAGGAAGTACTGGCGACCAAACACCTTGTCTTCCCCAGTTCTAAGTGAACTGCCTAGATTTGACGTATTAGGTTCATCAGTCAAATTGTTAATTTGGAATACAGTTTGTACCCCATTATCGAAATCATATGTAGCTTGCCAATCTACCACTGTGTACTCATCCGCAGTTGTCGGAGTCGTACCGCCAGGAGTTGCACCTAAATAAGTATACTCATCACGATAACGAATATTTAAGTGTGTCGTGAACTTATCAATATTCCAAAATAGAGTTGTGCTCCACACATGCTTAGATAAACCTGGCAAGTCCAATTGTAAGTCAGGGAAATTACTGCCACCATCAATTGTCGTTTCACTCTCTGTATACGAGTAGTTCGCATTTAAACCCAAACCAGAAAAAACACCTGGAAGGCTATCAAACAACGTCGTATAAGCTAACTCTAGACCTCGAATATATCCGCCTTTGTCATTATTACGCGTCGTTTGATACTGGCCAGGAACAAATCCTTCAGGAACTTCTAAACCAATCGTAGCCCAGTCAATTTCACCTTCGAAATAAGTTACATCTTCGATTAATGACTCAATATTTTTCCAAAACAGTGCCGCTACAAATGCGCCGCCATCTTCAAAATAATGTTCATATGACAGGTCCATTTGATTCGCTCTGAACGGGTCTAAGTTCGGGTTACCTTTAGACCATACATTGTATCTTTTACTGACACCATCATTCGCAGTATCTGCCCACGAACCGGCACCACCACGTAATTGATTAACAGGTGGGCGACCCATTACTTTTGCAGCAGCAAAACGAATTTGATCTTGCTCAGTTATGCGGAAATTTAAGTTCAGTGATGGTAACGTGTCTGTATACTCTGGACCATAATTTACATGGCGATAATCATTTGCAGTCACGCCGTTATCATCGGTAATTGGATCACCTGTTTCGTCACCTTGGATCTGTTGAATACCGATAGACTTGGTATCTGTCCGAACCACACGCACACCGAAGTTACCTGATACTGGAATATTCCCAATCTCCGTATCAATGTTTGCCATAAAGTAGGCTGCCGTTACTTCTTCTTTAACAGCACCACTTTCAACTAGTGTCCAGTTATGCTCCCAAGTCTGCTGTCCTTCATAATTTCCTGGGCCAAATACAGAGTCAGCAATACCAATCATATCTAAATCTAGATAATCAAAGCCACCACCGTTTTTAACTGTCACAAAGCCTGTTAAATCATGTGGAACGCAAGCGTGGTTTTGGTGGTTAAATTCGCACCCTTTATTTGTGACAATTTCACCATTTGGTGTACGGTAACCATTTTGCCCTTCACGCGCCCCCCAACGGAATGTTGAGCGCTGATCTGTAAACTCACGCTTAGACCAACGAACACCTACCTCTACCGACGCAATAATGTCGTGTTCAATATGGTATTTAAAGTCTAATTTAGCACTGTCAATTTTATCTGTGTACTTATGTGGGAATTGCTCCCAATCACCCAAACGCATGTGCGTAAGATCGGTATAGTCATGCCCTAACTTTAACTTTGCAGCGTCAGTAGCTACATGCTCAAAGCCAAAGTATTGATTACTTAACTCCTGCCAAGTCTCGACCTGTGTGCCATCTTCAAGTGTCGCGGTACCAAATTCATAAGCGTGCATTGATGCTATCATGTCACGGCGCGTTTTTTCACCTTCACTGTGCGCAACATCTAAGCTAATTTCCCACTTGTCTGTTGAGTAGTCTAGGTTTAAGCCAAAGCTATCTGTGGTCGACTCAGTCGACTGGTCTTCTGAACGCATCTCAACCCATGGACCGTTTGTGTCGGTAATGAATACGTCACCACCAACCAAAAAGCCATTTTCAAGCTTGGCATTTTCTAGATTGTATAAATCACTCGATCTCGAAAGACCTTCTAAATTTAATCCGTTTTTTCTATCCTCAGAATCAAAAGTCGAGCGGAAGTAATCAAATTGAACTTTTAGGTTATCAGTAGGTTGATAAACCAAAGTACTCATCAAGCCCAAACGCTCATCGGTTCCCACAGAATTACGATATTGATAGCCATTGAATGAACGCTCATTGGCTTCACCATCACCATCGATATCGCGTGTACCTTCAGGTGAGTGACCCGAAAACTCAACAGAACTGTTTGGTTGATTTAAGTATGCTGCACCAATACCGAAACCCAAAGTTTCATCCAAGAATTTACCCTGGTATGAAAAACTTAGCCTTTCACCATTGGCATCTGCATCAATATCTGATGCAGCATCGTTATGAGAAAACCTTACACTAGTATTAAAGTTATGCGTATTTTCTGCATCTAGCGGGTTGGCCGTTTTCAACTCCACAGAACCTGCCACGCCGCCTTCTACAAGAGATGCTTTTGGCGATTTATAAACAGCAGCCTGTGTAATTAGTTCTGACGGATATTGATCAAAAGAAATCCAACGACTACCTGCCGAGTAACCACTGGTACTGGCTTGCTCACGGCCATTTAATGTAGTTTGAATAAAGTCTCCGTTCATACCACGAATATTAAGCTGAGATGATTGACCGCTATCTCTTACGGCGGTAACGCCCGGTAGACGGCTCAATGCATCTGCGATTGATATGTCCGGCAAAGAAGCCAAGTCTCCCGCATCAACCACTTCAGAGACGGTATCGCCAAATCGTTTCTTATCAATCGAAGCTATGATACTGCGGCTGATCCCACGTACCTCTATCACTTCTACTTCTTCGTTTATCTTTGCTGTTTGCTGCTCTTGTGCGCTTACAGTGTGACTTACACCAGCTGCAATGAGTGCAGCTGTTAATAAGCTTGGTTTGAACGTAGACATAATGTTTTATCCCAATTAGCTTTTTGTACGTCGCTTTGTTGTTATTTACCTAATGCAGAGATTGATAGTAAAACTGCAAAAATAAATTCATTTGACGTTAATTTTGTTGTCACCCGCCATATTAGCGCTGTGACTTGGCTAGTCACAACTTTATGCATACGTATTCAAAGAAAGGTGAGCAGGCATAAACTTCAAAAAATCGTCTTTTAAAAGCTTGTAAGCTAATGCTTTTATTAACTTTATTCAAAACGCAACCAAAATTAACAATTTAAGCAATACATTTAAGTATATTTTACAAGCAAGTAACTCAATCGCTTAACAAGCAAGTTATGACATAAAAATCGGCAGATAGATGTGTGCTAAATACGTTAAAGTAAAATTGGTATTACCAATTTAAATATTCCAAGCACTTATAAAACCTGAGCCCTGATATATTTCACTATAAATTGGTAAAGATGATTTAGTAAACCTTCAATAGTCAAAGATCTGTCAAAATTTCATAATATTTTAAATGCATACGTATGCAGTTTTTTTACTCAAATGCATGCATGCCGTATGCTTTTCGACAATATTAACGACCAGAAGCACTTTATACTTTTAGCTGGCTTAGTTCGCTTTAAGAAGTGGCTTCACTGCACAAAGCTGGAGAATCGTGCATGGCGCAAAATGAATGGTGGAAAGGTGCGGTAATCTATCAGGTTTACCCACGCAGTTTTAAAGACACCAAAGGTGATGGTATCGGTGACCTTAACGGCATCATTGAACGTCTTGATTACATAAAGTCATTAGGCGTTGATGCAATTTGGATATCCCCCTTTTTTAAATCACCGATGAAAGACTTTGGATACGATATCAGTGACTATCGAGATATTGATCCTATGTTTGGTAATATTGACGATTTTGATAACTTAATTGCTCAAGCGCATCAACGTGATATCAAAATTATTATTGATCAGGTTCTCAGCCACACGTCCAATGAACACCCGTGGTTTGTCAAAAGCCGTCAAGATAAAAACAACGAAAAATCTGACTGGTACGTGTGGGCTGATGCTAAACCGGATGGCAGCCCGCCAAATAACTGGTTATCTATTTTTGGCGGCGTTGCGTGGCAATGGGAACCGAGAAGATGTCAGTACTATTTACACAACTTCTTAACTGAACAACCTGATTTAAACTTCCACAATCCACAAGTTCGTCAAGCGGTATTAGACAACGTCAAATTCTGGCTCGACAAAGGTGTGGACGGCTTCCGTTTAGATGCGATTAACTTCTGCTTCCATGATAGTGAACTGAAGGACAACCCAGCTAAGCCAAAAGAGTTGAGACAGGGTCGAGGGTTCAGCGAAGACAATCCTTACGCGTTCCAATACCACTATTACAATAACACTCAACCGGAAAATTTGGATTTTATGGCTGAGATCCGTACCTTGCTTAACGAATATCCGGGCACAGTTAGTTTGGGGGAAATTTCATCAGAAGATTCTCTTAAAACCATGTCAGAGTATACTTCCGGTGGTGACAAACTGCATATGGGATACAGCTTTGAACTGCTTACCAATGACTACAGCGCTGAATATATTCGTGAAACGGTATCACGCCTTGAATCTGTAATGACCGAAGGCTGGCCATGTTGGGCATTTAGCAACCATGATGTTGAACGCGTCGCCAGCCGCTGGTCTAAAGACGGCCAAACAGTGAACCCTCAGCAAGTAAAAATGCTCACTGCTTTACTTGGCTCATTGCGTGGCAGCGTTTGTATGTATCAGGGTGAAGAATTAGGGCTTGGTGAAGCACAAGTTGCATTTGAAGATCTTCAAGACCCATACGGCATAACATTCTGGCCAAACTTTAAAGGCAGAGATGGCTGTCGCACTCCCATGCCATGGTCTACGGAACAAGCACATGCTGGCTTTACACAAGGTAAGCCGTGGTTGCCTGTTGCTAATGCACATGCGCACACTGCGGTAGATATACAAGAGCAAGATGATAATTCTATCTTGGCACAATATCGCGCATTTTTAGCTTGGAGAAAGTCACGCCCAGAGCTAGTTACAGGTGATATTGAATTTATATCGACTAAAGAGCCGATTTTAGCCTTTTATAGAACACTAGAAGACAAGAAGTTGCTTTGTGTATTCAATTTGACGGAACAAACTTCGGAATTTGTGGTCGAACAAAGCATAAAGGTTTCCATGGATGAACTGGCCCACCATACCGGTGAGCTACAAGCAGGTATAGTAACCCTGCCCGGTTACGGCTGCTATTTCGCATCTATATAACACAGATGACCCCTAAAGCCCCTTCATGGGGCTTTCTCAACCCCTGAGCAGTTTTTTCAAAGCGCCAGCTCTTAGGGCCTTATGGTAATACCAACCTTGATGCACATTCACACCACGCGCACTTAAATAATTAGCTTGTAATTGCGTTTCAACACCTTCAGCTATCAACTTTTTACCCAGCTTATCGGCCATTTCTATCACCGCATTTAAAACTGGAGATTGCAAATTAGCTAAACCAATGGAGGCAACGAAGCTTTGATCTATTTTGAGCAGGTCAATTGGAAAACTCTGCAAGTACTGTAAACCACAATAGCCCGTACCAAAATCATCTATCGCAATTTCAACGCCTAACTCACCCAACCGTTGCAGGACCGACTTAATTTTTGTTTCGGATAGTACATCACGCTCAGTAAGCTCTATGGTTAAGTTATGAAATACAGACTTAGCTTCACACAACTTTTTTATGTAACTCGGGCAGCCTAGCAAATAACCATTCACGTTAAATGACACTTTAAAATCAGGGTTAGTAACTAAAACAGACCTCAAATCAGATATCGCTTTGTCAATTTGATACAATGATATCTCTAATATCGTGCCATCTCGTTCTGCTTCTGGCACAAAATAGGTTGGTCCCAACTCCCCTTCAATAGGATGCATCCAACGGATCAACACTTCAACACCGACGACAGTTTGTTGCTGCGCATCTACCAAAGGTTGATAGACATTAAATAACTCCTGACGAGTCAGCGCACTCAATAACAATGCCCGGCTGCTGAACACACGTTTATCATAATGATTCAATATCAAAACCAACCCAAGCCAAGACAACACATACATAAAACACAAGGCCATTAACCAGATTGGGCTCGGTAACCCTAAAAATCGAGCATTTTTAGCCACGATAATAGATAACTGCGGAACACTTTGAAAAGGTTTCATATACAGAAACTTACGACTCTGATCATCAAACAACTTCTCTAATTCAGTGCTTTGAGACAAAGGAAACAATGCATGCCCGAGTGGTAAACTATACTCACCTTGCAAAAATATAGGTACACCGGTCTCACTATCGACGATTGTAATGTAATCAAGTTCAGGATATTTGCTTAAATGGATCATATCGTTGATCCAATCGGTCGGTAATAATGCATTCACTTCATAGCCATCATGGCGAGTTCTGGCCAACACAAATGCGGACACTTGCAAAAACTCAGAGATAATAGGACCGTGATACCTAAGCCCTCTCTTTTTAGGTGGCTCACTGATAAACAGAGGTGAAGACAGTAATCCGAACGAATTACACACTAACTCACCAGCGGGGTTAACTATTCCTATTTCACTCACCGCTGGATGTTTAAAAACAAATTGTCTCATTTTCGCAATAGCGGAATCTGAACATTGAACGTCTATGCTGTCAGCATGATGTAAAAAACTGTCCACACTATTTAATTGAGTGCCAAACTCAATCATCACTCGCTCAGCCATCGCCCTGACGGATGCCTTATTAGACTCAGCATGTTGGATATAGATAAAAATAGAAAGGAGACCAAAAAGAAATGAGCAGATCAGCCAAGAAACAACAATATTCTTAAAGTGATTAGTCCAAGCAGATACTCTCTGACTCAAGTCAAATTTCCAAGATAAAATGAGTTAGCAAAGTCTAATGCGTAAATATGACCGATATATGACAAAGGGTTTACTCTTGCGAGTAAACCCTTTGAGGGAAAGCCGTAAAATCATTCTGGCAAAATGCCAATAATTCAGCTTACAGGTTTTTGCTTGTGCCTACTTCAACACGAGTTTTTAACTTCTGACCTGGTCGAAAAGTTACAACGCGCCTTGCAGAAATAGGTATATCTTCTCCAGTTTTTGGGTTTCGACCTGGACGTTGTTTTTTATCACGTAGGTCAAAGTTGCCAAAGCCAGAAAGCTTAACCTGCTCTCCGTTTTCAAGCGCTGAGCGGATTTCTTCAAAAAACGCTTCAACTAAGTCTTTGGCATCCTTTTTATTTATCCCCAGTTTTTCAAATAGGTGTTCAGCTATGTCGGCTTTAGTAAGCGCCATATCTAGTCCCTCAACGATGCATTAAATTGTTTGGCCAATTCGGCCACGACTCTGTCTACTACTTCGTTGATATCTTTCTCTTCGAGCGTTTTATCAACGTTTTGTAGGGTTAGGGCGATGGCTAAACTCTTATAATCGGGTTCAATACCTTTGCCCTTATACACATCGAATAAGTTTAGGTCAACTAATTGATTTCCGCCAACTTTCTCAATGCTTTCTAAAATATCGCCTATTTTTACATCATCTGCAACTAAAATAGCAATATCTCTGCGATTTGATGGAAATTTTGAGATATTAACGGCTTCTGGTAGCTTTCTTTGTGAAATTGCATCCACTTCTACCTCAAATACAAACGCTGTGTCGTTCAATTCTAGCGATTTTTGTAATTGAGGATGAATCGCACCGATAAATCCAACTTTAACGCCATCAGCATAAATTGCCGCTGATTGACCAGGATGTAAACCATCACTCGCTTCTGCTTTAAAGCTAAATCTAGCAGGGTCGTTGCAAACTGCAAGTAAAGCTTCAACATCACCTTTAATATCAAAGAAATCAGCCTTACGAGTTTCAATTCCCCAATGTTCATTATGTGTATTGCCATACACAATACCGCCAATCACAGCACTTTGACGAACACCGTTTTCTGCATTTTCATCTTTGATGAACTTTAATCCATGCTCAAAGAATCGAATACGTGATTGTTGACGGTTCTGATTGTATACCAAAGCGTTTACAAGACCCGGCATCAAACTTACACGCATTGCAGACATTTCAACCGAAATCGGGTGAGGCAACACTAGCGCATCGCTTTGTGGGTGCAGTAGCGCCTGCTTTTTAGGGTCTACGAAGCTGTAAGTGATCGCTTCTTGGTAGCCTCGTGCAACTAGCTCATTGCGGAAACGAGAAACTGGTACAGATGCCTCTTGGTGATCTGTCATTTTAAGTGCTGCAATTGGCGCAACATTTGGAATGTTGTTGTAGCCAAATACGCGTGCAACTTCTTCGATAAGATCTTCTTCAATGCTGATATCAAAGCGGTAGCTTGGCACTTGTGCCTGCCACTGACCAGCATCAACCGATACCTCTAGACCAAGACGAGTCAAAATATCTGTTACTTTAGCATCTTCAATGTGATAACCGATCACACGGTCTAAACGCTCACGGCGAAGTGTTACTGATTTAGCCGCTGGTAAATCTGCTTCAGAAACAGCTTCAACAACTGGGCCCGCTTCACCACCAACAATTTCAAGTAATAATGCAGTCGCACGCTCCATAGCATCACGCTGAAGCTCATGATCTACACCGCGCTCGTAACGGTGAGAAGCATCAGTGTGCAAGCCATAGCTACGCGCTTGACCAGCAATCGCGAGTGGGTTGAAGAATGCACTTTCAAGTAGGATATCTTGAGTACCCTCTTTAACACCTGATGCTTCACCACCAAAAATACCCGCCATTGCTAATGCTTTTTCGTGGTCAGCAATCAGTAATGTTGATGTATTGAGCTTAGCGGTATTGCCATCTAGCAATACTAACTCTTCATCTTGCTGTGCTTTACGTACTTTGATGCCACCTGAGATAGCAGCGAGGTCAAATGCGTGCATCGGATGACCTAGCTCAAGTAATACATAGTTAGTCACATCAACAACAGGATCGATTGAGCGAATACCTGAGCGGCGCAGTTTTTCGACCATCCACAGTGGCGACTCAGCATCAAGGTTAATGCCCTTAATAACTCGGCCTAAATAACGAGGACACGCGTCGCTATCTACTAGCTCAATGTCAATCTTGTCATCAATGGTTGGCTCAACTGTGTCGATAGCAACTTCAGTTACATCCAGAGCGTTTAATACACCCACTTCACGTGCAAGGCCTTTAATGCCTAGACAGTCACTGCGGTTTGCTGTTAAGTCAACATCGATAGTGACGTCGTCTAATTGGAAATATTCACGAATGTTCTGACCAATTGTTGCATCTGCTGGTAATTCTAAAATACCGTCAGAGCTTTCCGCCATACCAAGCTCTTCAAACGCACATAGCATGCCGTGAGAAGGCTGACCACGTAGTTTTGCTTTTTTAATTTTAAAACCACCAGGTAATACAGCACCAACTTTAGCAACCGCAACCTTTAGACCTGCACGGCAGTTTGCCGCGCCACATACGATGTCGAGTAATTCTTCTTCACCAACGTTTACTTTTGTCACGCGAAGCTTGTCAGCATCTGGGTGCTGGCCGCACTCAACGACTTCACCAATGACTACACCATCAAAGTCACCAGCAACCGGATCTACACCATCTACTTCTAAACCTGCCATAGAAAGCTGTTCAGAAAGAGCATCCGTATCAATCGCAGGGTTTACCCACTCTCTTAGCCACTTTTCACTAAATTTCATTTTTGGTTCGCTCTTATCTGAATTGGTTTAGGAATTTTAAATCGTTTTCGAAGAATGCACGTAAGTCGTTCACGCCGTAACGTAACATCGTCAAGCGCTCTACACCCATACCGAAGGCAAAACCAGTGTACTTTTCAGGGTCAATTCCGACTGAACGTAAAACATTTGGATGCACCATACCGCAACCAAGTACTTCTAACCATTTGCCGTTTTTGCCTTTTACATCGACTTCAGCAGACGGCTCAGTGAATGGGAAGTATGAAGGACGGAAACGAATTTCCATGTCTTCTTCAAAGAAATTACGTAGGAAATCGTGCAAAATACCTTTCAGCTCAGTGAAGCTGACATTCTCATCAACCATTAGGCCTTCAACCTGATGGAACATTGGAGTATGTGTTTGGTCGTAATCGTTACGATAAACACGTCCAGGAGAGATAATGCGAAGTGGAGGCTGTTCAGCTTCCATCGTACGGATCTGTACGCCACTTGTTTGAGTACGTAAAACAAGCTTTGGATTAAAGTAGAACGTATCGTGGTCAGCACGCGCAGGATGATGCTCAGGAATATTCAAAGCATCAAAGTTATGAAAATCATCCTCAATTTCAGGACCTGATTTTACTGCAAACCCGAGCTCACCAAAAAATGATTCAATACGCTCAATAGTACGCGTTACAGGGTGTAAACCACCTGTTGGCGCTGTACGTCCTGGTAAAGTCACATCAATTGTTTCTGCTGCTAGTTTTTGCTCTAATGCAGCATTTGCAAGTGCTTCACGTTTTTCGTTAATTGCAGTTTGTACCTGGTTTTTTGCCTGGTTGATTACTTGACCTGCTTCTTTACGCTCTTCTGGCGCTAGCTTGCCTAGGGTTTTTAATAGCCCAGTAATCTCACCTTTTTTACCAAGGTAGTTAACTCTGACTTCCTCAAGTTGCGCAATCTCACTGGCACTTGAAACGGCTTCAAGCGCTTGCGCTAAAATATTCTCTAAGTTCATTCTATACCTGATCTGGTTGAGGTAATTTGCCTTTTCTGAATCAGTTATGATAACTGAAAGATGGGGCTAGATTCTAGCCCAAATTCACAGCTTTAACGTTGCTTTTATAAAAGGAATGGTAAGTTTTCGCTGTGCAGCCATGGATGCGTGGTCTAACTTATCCAAAACATCCAATAATGCCCGCATATCTCGGCTCAATCGAGTGAGTAAAAATCGGGCACATTCATCACTTAATTCGAGTCCACGCATGTGCGCACGTTTCACTAATGCTTCAGCTTTATCATCATCACTCATTGAGCGAATTTGAAAAGTCGTGCCCCATGCCAATCGTGACTCTAAGTCGGGCAGTTCGATATTGAGCATGTTAGGTAAGAGATCAGCGGTCATCACTAAACACTTACCTGCTTCGTTAAAGCGATTAAAAAAGTTAAAGAGGGCTTTTTCCATTGCTTCATTGCCAGCAACTAAATGCACATCATCAATGCACACTACGTCCAGTGCATCCAGCCCCTCTAACACGTCTGGGCCGAACTTAATCACTTCACGAAGTGAAAGTAAAATCGTTGATAGGCCGAGCTCTTGCGCATGAATACACGTTGCATACAACAAGTGAGACTTACCGGAGTCTGCCAAGCCACATAAATAAGTAAATTGAAAATCGGACTGGATATCACTTAACGCTTTTTTTAAGTGCGTCACTTCAAGTGATTTTTCACCGCCAAAATAAGATGTGAACGTCTCGTCATCTGGCAAAGTTACTGGTAAAGCCAACTGCATCGGATCTAACATTATTGCTGCCCTACCCAGCTGTACCTTAAGTTTTCAGAACTGACGACCTGATGAAAAGCCCGCGGGTCTACGTAGACCTCGAAAGACTGTTCCAACTTCAGTGACTTTTGTAAATCTGAGACAGAAGATAGGTGCTCTACTTCAAATTGAACTTGCTGTTTACTTCGATAAATAACATCAACGCTATTCACTGTACTGATGGTCAATAACTCTCTTTTCGCACGTTCTATTTTATCAAATGTTCTTAGCCCGTCGACCGTGATCACGGTACTATTTGTAGCATAAGACTTAGTCGGGTCAATGATATATTCACTGGCAAGCGCCGCCGACATATCATTGATCATAGAAATCAATAACTGCTGCTTGTCACCCACCAGTTGCACTGACTCAAACATCTCCGCATCCGTATAACGCCAATCCAGTTGCCAACTGCTGGAGTTAGGCTGCTTGAATAAACGCCCAGTGATCACCCGCTCAGCATTATAGCGGGCCGATGCGGCCTCTACAGGCTCGGAGAAATTCCCCCATACCTCAGCAATGCCGACCTGCGAACGATCAGTTAAATCCATCAATGGCACAACAACGGGGATCCCCCACTCCGCAGCCGTATCGTAAATTAATCGCTCTAACTGAGGGTAACTCTCTTGAGTCACAAAGTCGCGCCTCAAATTGTCTTCAATTACTAACCAAATCGCAATCAGAGGGCGTCGGTTACCCCAAAGCCCAAACCCGCTCTCTCTGACCAAGTTTTCAACTTTCTCAGCTTCAAAGCGCACTCGTATCTTTAGCTCTTGGTTGGCATGCTCAATATATTCGTACTTCAGCATGTAATCTGATATACGTCTTTTGCTTTTTTTGATCAATGGATGATCACTATGCCCAGCTTTCCCTGTAAGCTTCTTGATCACCTGATCCAACGCATCTTGACTGGCTTTGGCGCGCGTGGCACGCGTTTTGTCATCAACCACAAGCGTTGCCTCGTATAGATCCGTCACTTCTATCGCAAACGCGGAGCTGCACATCCAAAATAGACAAATAAAGAAGAGTTTTTGTGCCATTCGCAACCATTTAATAAAAATAAAGTTTGATCCTAATGCAATCATACACGCTGGTAAAGCAATGGCGATACATTTACTTGGCAAAATAAATTTGATTTTTTCCTTTTCCTTTCGCCTCATACAATGCCAGATCCGCATCATGGATCAAAGCTTGAGCGTCAAAAGATTGGTTGATCACAGAAGCAATACCAATGCTACAACCGCATTGCACCTCTATCCCAGATTCTAACGTTATAGGCGATGACAAAGACTTCAGCATACGCTCAGCCAACTGACTTAATGATTGCTTGTCTATTTTTTCAGTTAACATCACGACAAATTCATCCCCACCCAAGCGACATACAAAGTCATAGCTTCTTAGAGTTTGATTGAGTCGTTCACTCACCGTTTTAAGCACTAAGTCTCCACTTTGGTGACCGTGGTTGTCATTGATGGGCTTAAAATCATCAAGATCAAGATACAACACATAAACGAGGATATCTCCGCGTTGCGAGCGTGCAGACAATCGCTCTAACTCCTTAAATAAGTATTTTCGATTGGCAAGCCCGGTCAAGCTATCATGCAAAGAATCATGCTCTAGCTGTTGCTGAAGTGACTCTCGTACCTCTATTTCATGCTCAAGCTTCGTTAAGCTTTCTTTGAGTTCAGACGTCCGTTCTTGTACTTTGTGTTCCAGCTCTGTCTGGTAGCTTTGCAACGATTTATTTGCTTCAATTAAGGCTTGTTGATTATTAAATGCATCCAGCGCTGATGAGATAACATGGCTGATGGTATACAAGACATCAACGATCATGCCTGAGTATTCGTTTTCTTTTCGATATGATTGAATAATGAACGCACCCAAGTGCTGGCTACGATTAACCAATGGGAAACATAGCCACTGCATGGGTACTGAGCCCAAAATATTTACTTCGCCCTTATCAATTAACTGTTCAATATCATGCTGATTGAAATTGCACACTTTATGTGATTTCAGGGCAAAAGCTGTCAGTGAGTGCGAAATGTCATCTAAAGATAAGTTGTCTAACTCCTCCGCCTCAATATCGTCCTTAACATCATGAAAATACGGGAAAGATAAATTTCCATTTTCTTGATATAAGACCACATAAAAATTATCTGCATAAGTTACTTTTTGTAATATACAATGAATATCCAGTAAAAAGCGTTGAATTGAATCTGATGTATTCAAACACGCTACTATATCCGTCATGCTATCAATCACATAGCCGCTGTCTACCGCCTCTACAGCTATTTTTTCCATTGCGTATCCCTCTGTAACTATTAACACTGTTATCTAAGCTCAACTGCTTAAAGTTTAGACAAAACTATACCCTTTTGCAGTATTTGAAAAATGACATATTTATGTAAACATTGTAATTTACACTATATTTACAAAAACAATAATTATTATGAAAACCTTTATGGAAAGACAAACTTTTATTGTCTTACATATACTTGCCATTGTAACGATTATCGGCAGTATGTTAACAGGCTTTAGAATTTCACTTGTTAGTCAAGACTGGTTGGCTGCGATATCTGTATTGCTCCCACAAGGTGCAATACATACATGGCACCTTGGATTTGCAGTGGGGTTGACGCTGCTCGTCATCGCATACACAGGTTACTCTTTACGTGCCCCTTTTCGTAGTTACCCATCCATTTATCATAAAATAATTAATTACTTAGGATACATCAGCATTTGCCTTATCGTGTTATCTGGATGGGCGGTTTGGGCAAACTTTCATAGCCATTATGCACGGAGTATTCACCAAGTCGCAATGTGGTTAATGGTCAGCTATTTCGTGCTTCACGCTTGGATTTATATCTTGCAAAAAGGACGCGGTGTGTTTGGCGCAATATTGCCAAAACGTCTCAAGCTTATGCACGGTGCCATCACACTATGCTTGGTCATATTGGGTCTGTTTATTCATACATTCACCGTAAACACAAGCCACCAGCTTGAAGTACAAACAATGGCTGATACCGTATTTATTGAAATTGATGGTAAAGCCACAGAAGCCCAGTGGCAATCTGCCCCCACGTATACAGTCACAACCATTGGCGGCGCAAACTTTGACAATGGCAGCACCGAAGTTTCCATCAAAGCACTGGCGAATCAATATGAAACCTACTTCCTCATCTCATGGCAAGACAAATCAAAGAGTACCAACCATTTGCCACTGCTAAAAACGGACAATGGTTGGCAAGTACAAGAGAACGGCTTTTATCGCTTTGATGAACGCACCTTTTATGAGGATAAATTTGCCGTCATGCTTTCCGATGGGTGCGAAATTGCAGGGGACAATACCTATCACTCTGGCAGTAAACCAATTAAGAATAAACCGAAGAATTGGCACGGTAAGGGGTACCATGCCAGCTTGGATGGCAAGGTCAGAGATTTATGGCATTGGAAAGCCGTAAGAACCAATGATATGTACCTCGCCGATGATAACTTTATTGGACCACCCAGTGAACATCTCAAAGGAAAACGTCGATACTCAGCAGGTTACCAAGCCGACGGAAAAGAAAGTGGTGCATATGTGATGAACTGGCAATGGTATAGCAATCAAGGGGTATCGCCAAAACGCTTGCCCATGGATCCACAATCCCATCAAGCTGTTCTGCCATGGTTTGGATCAAAGCCTTATCAACACCAACAAGATACCTACCCTATTGGGACTCTTTTGCCTTCGGTTTTGTATCGTTCTAACCGATTTGAAGGAGACAGAGCGGATGTCAGAGCGAGAGGTGAGTGGCACGACGGACGCTGGACGCTAGAGTTAGTTCGCAAGCACAACACCCGATCTAAATATGACATTCCCTTGCAAACCGGAACCTGTATGTGGGTATCGGCGTTTGACCATGCACAGATTGCGCACACAAGGCATATAAAAGCGATAAAATTGAGGTATGCACTATGATCCAACGGCTTTTAATCTCTGCATTCATCATTGCAGTATTTATCGGTATTTGCTTAGTGCCTCCAGCACAACCTAAGTTAAGCCAACATCCACGATTTACAAAAATAACCCAAGACGGCAAGACACTGTCACCATGGCAAGGCCCATGGGCTTGCGTGCATGACACTCAAAATCAACTACTTTGGGAAGTAAAAACAGATAACGAAACCATTCATGATGGTTATTGGACATATTCTTGGTTTAACGGTGCGCAAGGTAAAGAGAACTTCGGAGATTGTTATTTTGAACCCAACCGCTGTGATACCCAGGACTTAATACGCCGTACCAACGAACAGGCTTTGTGTGGCCTAACTCAATGGCGTTTACCAAGCGCGCAAGAGCTAAGTAGCTTAATTCAAGACCCCGCCTCTCCTGCTCACCCCTATATCGCCAATGACTTTTTTGTGCATATAAAAAAAGGAGATTACTGGAGCGCGGACCACAGCCAACCGTTATCCAAGCAATATCGTCAAGGTGGCGATGGCGCAACCGCAATTAATTTCCATTTTGGTAAAAGTTACACGCTGCCTTACCGAAATGCCGCATTTGTGATGCTGGTCGCCGATCTGCCAGCAGCAAATACTTCACCGCAGCTAAGTCGTCGCGAACTAATTACACAACAGAAACAGGAATAATAACTATGAGAGCGCTCCATTTTGGCCTCGCTTCAACGTTGCTCATGGCAGGTAGTTGCTATGCAGGCAGTGATTACCATCGTATCGTTTGGGATGGTAACCCAAGTAGCCAAGCAACCATTGGTTTTACACCAACCAGCGGATCAAATCACGTGGTGAAATACGGGACTAGTACTGATGAGTCTAGCTGGACCAGCAAAACAGTCACTGCCAGCCATACTTTTGCAGGTAGTTTAAGCAGCCAATTCGTGAAGCTGACAGGCCTGCCTGCTGATTCCGCGATTTACTATCGTGTGTGTGATAGCACGGGATGTGGTCAACATTTATGGTTTAAAACTGCGCCAACATCAACAACGACTGGCTTTGTTGCCATCGCTGGCGGAGATACCCGAACAGGCTGGACCACACGTCGTTCAGGCAATCAAATGGTCGCAAAAATCAGACCGCTATTTATCATGCACGGTGGGGATTATACCAATGCCAACTCGGCGTCGGAAATGAAGGAATACCTCAAAGATTGGCAACTTACCTTTTCCAGTGATTTGATTGGCGGACAAAACTATAAACGTGTATACCCGTTTGTTGCCACACATGGTAATCATGAAGATGATAACTACAAGACCTTATGCCAGGTGTTTGGGGTTGACTATAACAGTGACGGTCAATGTACAAGTGCTGATACCTACGGCGCTTTCAATGTGTCTAATTTGCTTCGAGTTTATACGCTCAACAGCCAGTACAAAAACAGTGGTTGGTCAAGCTACGCGACTGCTATGAATAACTGGTTAAAGCAAGACCTGCAGAGTCAAGGTAGCAGTGCTAAATGGCGAGTAGCCCAGTATCATAAACCCATGTACCCGCACTATTCTGGCAAATCTGATAACACCATCTTGCATACTTGGTGGGCAAATAACTTTTATGATCACGCGATGAACCTAGTTGTTGAATCAGACACTCACATCAATAAAATCACAGAAGCACTGAAACCATCAGGCAGTAATTTTGTCAAAACGACCACTGGCGGCACTGTGTATGTAGGTGAAGGAAGCTGGGGGGCACCAGCACGTTCAGCAAATGATCCTAAGTCTTGGACTATTGACTTAGCGAGCATTCAGCAGTTCAAAGTACTGTCTGTAACACCGAACAAACTTGAAGTAAGAACGGCTCAGTTTTCCTCTTCTACCAATACGTTATCTCGTGAGCAGCGCGCCGCTGATCCATTAGCATTACCTGGTAATGTAAACTGGTGGTACGCAAGTGGCTTAGGCGACATTTTGCCTCTAGTCCAAAGTACGTCTGGCCGTTCAATTATTGATACGCCTGATCTGCCAAACCCTAATGTACTTGAAAACGACGTGCCTGCAACAGGGTTAACGGGTGCAAAAGGCAGTAAAACCGTTTTCACCATGGACGTGCCAGCCAATGCCAACCAGCTATCGTTTACAACAAGCGGCGGTACTGGAGACGTAGATATGTATGTTAAATTTGGGACAGAACCAACAACTTCAAGCTATGACTGTCGCCCATACAAAGATGGTAATAATGAGTCTTGTACTATCTCAAATGTGCAAGCGGGCACGTATTATGTGATGCTAAACGGTTATGCTGCCTTTAGCGGCGTGTCGTTGGTTGGATCTTTCAGTTCAGCAACTAATCCGGGCAATAAACAGCAGTGGACGGGGCTTTCAGCGAATAAATCAAACTGGACTCACAAAACTTTCGATGTCCCAGCAGGTGCGAGCAAGCTAACAGTTAAAATTAGCGGCGGTACAGGCGATGCAGATCTTTATATCCGCGTAGGTAGCCAACCGACCACTTCAAGCTATGATTGCCGCCCCTACGAAAATGGAAATGCCGAAACCTGCACCATAACTAATCCTACGGCGGGTACATGGCACCTAGGTGTGAGAGCATATGAAACATATAGTGGCGTCACGTTAAGCGCCGAATATTAATCTATATGTAAATTGCCCCTTGCGAAGTCTAAGTTTGCCCCTATCATGTGGGGCATAATCACAAGGGGCAAGTTATGAACTTCTTACACACCATGGTGCGCGTAAAAGATTTAGACGCATCACTTAAATTTTATTGTGACCTATTAGGATTGGTTGAAATTAAGCGTAAAGAAAGCGAAAAAGGTCGCTTTACTTTAATTTTTTTAGCCGCTCCAGGTCAGCTTGAACAAGCACAAGCAACGTTTTCACCAACAATTGAGCTAACCTATAACTGGGATAGTGAAGAGTACACAGGTGGCAGAAACTTTGGCCATTTAGCATTCGCCGTTGATGATATTTATGCGCTGTGCGACAAAATCCAACAAGCTGGCGTCACCATTAACCGACCTCCTCGATGCGGACATATGGCATTCATCAAGTCTCCTGATGGCATTTCTATTGAACTACTGCAAAAAAATCAGCCGTTAGAGCCGCAAGAACCGTGGCTATCAATGCCAAATACAGGCACATGGTAAAACATTAAGAAAAAGCGGAGTCGCTCCGCTTCATTCTGATATATGGTATGAGCTCACCAGCTCCTTCATATACTTTTTGAATCCCAAAGAATTGGTTGTATTGAGTAAAGGAGTAAACTGCGCTTTATTTGATTTTGGTATCAGAATAGCCCTGTAGTATTTCTGATGGGCTTGATGCGATAAAGATAAACTTGTCCACCAGCCATTTTTCTTGGCAAAGTAAAAAAAGGTTGGTCTGCTAACCACCGCAAAATCCAATTGTTGCTGCAAAATCAATTCAAGTAATTCCTTTTCACTGCCTGCATCTACTCTTGTTAGCTTCTCTCTGCGCTCAGCTTCTGCCAACTTAGGATAAAAATACCCCTCTACACCGCCATATTTTTTCCCATGTAATGATGCTTGACTTAGGTATTCAAACGGTTTTTTAATGCTCGATACAAATTCATCTGTGTCGTAAAACAGCGGGTCACTCCAAATAAACCTTTGCTGTTCAATATCACCAAACCATTGGGGGTTAACCCCTAATACGACCCCCGCTAAAGTATCGCGTTCAAGCCGTTGGCGGATCTGCTCTTTGCTCATAAAAACCAACTTATATTGCAGGTTTGGCTGGAACTCATTAAGCAAGTTCACAATATCAAAATACAGGCCTTTTTTGTCCGCCAAACTTTCTATGTATGGCGGTTTGTTGTGGTAAGTATACAAACTAAGGCGCTCTATCTGAGCACTCTTTACACTCAGTGACAATAAAGCAAAAACACCCAATACAAATAACTTTAACAACATAAACCCTAACAATGACTAAACGGCTCTATTTTTAATTTATCCTGTCACCGTTCAGTCATCAAGTTTTATACAATAAAGTTATTGGCAATAGCCCTCATTGTACCTAACCAATAACGTTGACCCTTGATGGTTACCCGACACCTTGAGATACCCCCAATATTGGCTTTGCCCTGTAAGATTAATGCACTCACTGTTGCCTTCGTTAGCCGACCTCGCCTCAGTATTAGCGTCATTTGGCCAGCCTTGATTGCTATACTCTAAGGTTAAATCACCGCTACCATGCCCTGTCTGAATACTGATGCTGCCCTGCCCTTCGACATCTTCAAGACTAAACCACATCGGTGTTTGGCTCGTTAAGCAAACAGGTGTCCCTGCGATCACTCTTCCACCAGATAAACCACCTTGTATTTTGCATTGATCAGGTAACGTGGATACAGGAGGCGTGTAGTCAGCCACTAATGTGACATTATCAAAGCGGTTATAACCGCGTAGCATGATGAAATAGTCTCCACCTGCAGGCTGAGCAATATCACATCGCTCAGCATTGCCGCTGACATACGGGCGACAATCATAACTATCAAGGGTAGGTAACTGGCCGTGTTGAACATAAAGATCAGCATCGCCAGTGCCGCTCGAAGTCACTATTGATAAGTCAGTGGCGCCAGCCGGTAACGAGAGTTTAAAATACTTAAATGCATCTTGTTCTGCGGCCACTGTGACAGGTTGCCCTTTGAGCAGAACCACCACCTCATTTGTATTTTCTGATACCGCCACTGAAGTCGATGCACTTGCTTGTGCACCTTGCGGATCTCTCACTGTGAGTGAAACAGTATAGGTTCCCGGTGCGCTATATATATGCCTTGGGTTTGCACTGGTGCTTTGTGCACCGTCACCAAATTGCCACAAATAAGTCAGAGCTTGCCCTTCAGGATCTGAACTCCCTTGGCTGCTAAACCGGATCTCATTACCAATCGTGCCCATGTAAGGCCCGTTGATAGATGCCACAGGTGCGCTATTGTCGTCACTGCCTGCAAGTGCTAATGTCCATTGAGTAAACTCTTCGTTATAACGCTGAGCCCAATCATCAACCGTTGTTTTATAACCAGACCAATTACCTTGTCTAGTTTGTGAGAGCATCACTTTAAGTTCTTCAAAATGACGTTCAAACATAAAACGTACCGCCAAATAACCCCACCGATAAATTCTATCTTGATCAAACCCAGCATAAGTCGTGGCAAATATTTCATTGAGCTGATAAGTACTGCCATCTTTTATCGTATCGATGGCTGCTTGGTTGTCATTGAGATTGGCTACGTATTCAGCAACTCCTTCACTCCACCAAACAATCGCTTCAGTCGGCGCATTAAAGTCACCATATAAGTCAAATCGACCATCTAAGTAATGCACATATTCGTGCTCTAGATTCCAAACGAAATGATCCGCCTTGGCATAGCTGGCCTCATAGGCAACAAAATTTGCCTGATTGCCTACTTTACTTGGATCACCCTCTAAGTACATACCGCCATTATTGGTATCAATCTTAAAGATCGCCTTAGCGTACTTACTGTAATCACCACTGCTATCAAAAATATTCACTTGCAGCATCGTGTTGTTATCATCAGCGACTGGGGTTTGATTAGTCGCTAACATTTGATGAAAACGGGACTCTTCCAGCGCCATCGTTTGGCATGCTGATTCATGCTGCTGTAACGTCATATTTTGTGATCGGATCCGAATCGTCGCGCTACATTGGTAAGTTTGAGATAACGCCTTTTGCGTCAATACGTCTTCAAAATTACAAATGCCGAAGGTATCACAATCAGCATAATAGGTCGCAACATCTGCCGCAGCAAGCCAAATACCATCCCCATACCCAAAGCTTTCAAAGCGGCCAAATAAATCCTTTAGGGCGGTATCTACCAATGGCTGGATAGGTGCATTCTTGTAAGTTTTCAATCTGGCCAGTTCACTGGCTGAATTGATGATGAGATACTCTGAATCTGAACCAATCATCCAATTTTGCTTGGTAAAGTTAGCTAAGATATTCACTAACTCCGTGTCTGATTGTACTTTTGCGACAAATTCAGTATTCCATTGGCCTCGATACAATATGGTGAATACCCCATTAACGGCACTGCGCATATACCATTTGTCTGCATATGATTGTTCCCACTTCAACAACCATGATTTTACAACCGGTAAATAAACATCCTGCATCTCGGAGGAGTCCATTGCAGTAATGACTTCTTTCAACACCTTGCCATGTGCATCAGAGTTGTTATAAAAATGCCGGCTTTTCACAAACTCATCGATGGCAGCACGTACATCAGGCTTTAATTGGGCACCGAAACTCACCGAGTCATTGTAAAATTCTACATAGTAACCGGCACGAATAAACAAAAATAAGGACTCTAAAGGTGCACTGCCACTACCGTCATAACTCATTGACAACGACTTGGCACGCTGTGCCGCTGCACGCATTTTTTCTGTGGTAAATACGGACGTTTGAATTTGACTCGCCGCACTAAATAACTCATTCACACAACTGGCGCCTTGTTGAATTACCAGATCTGCAATCGTGTGGGAGCTCGCCTGCGCTAATGCAGTCATATCGCATTGCAAAGTGACGTCCAAAGTACGTGTTGTCATAAAAGCCGAGTTAACAAAGCTGTGCTCATGCTGCGACACATGACTTTGTGCCGTAGGAGAATTATCAAGCTGATGCTGCGTATACTCATCACCATGGGTGAAGTGCTGCGGTTGTGATGTAACTAGAGGTCTAAATGTTCGCTCAGTGGATTGATGAGCGAAGGATTGTAAACTACATACCACTATGGGCAGTGCCATAGCAAGTGATTGTATTTTCATAATATTACCTTTTTATATGTGTATCCAAACCCGTTAGCGGGAACACTTTTTTAACACAAACGCAATATTGCATACAATATATTTTATATAATATTATTTCATAAACAGCGGGTTAAATTCTTTATCTTGGTATTTAAAATACTGAATTATTCCAGTATAGGCGGGAGTTGCCCTATCGCTCCTTTAAGAGGTAAAGCAATATAATCAATTAGTTATAGTGATGTTGTGATGCAGCTTGGAATCACAAATAAACATGTGCAGGTACTTGGCACATGAAACAAAAGTTACTGAGGTATATTTTTATTTACATATTGGATGTTCACGACACCTTGATTACGCATAGTAACCAGTAGAGTTTGTTTTTCTAGTCTCAACGGGTAATCGCCGTCAGGCAGGTTTTTCCTTGCTAAATTATTTAACCCAGTGATCAAACCTAGCGTCTCTACCTCATGTTGAGAGGGGATATTCACTTGTCCACGAGCTTTGAAGTAATCAACACCTTTATCAACGGCGCCTTCAACAACCGACTTAGCAATTTTTCTACTCGCTTCATTTTTCAACGCTTTAAAAAATAATGATTTAAAAATAGTTGCAATCATGACATAGCCTTAATACTGAAACTTAACTTTATTGTGACATATGAAATTATTACACTCCATTACACCACTACATTTAAGCATCTTATTGATTCAAGATCCGTCACGAAATAGATACAAATCGTATCTAAATGTGTCCTATGACAATCAATTGAATTTATAACAACGTGACTTTGATATCGCGCCAAGGTCTATTGCAGCTAATAGGGTCGCAGTTTAATTTCATGTAATGTGCGATGTTGTTTAATTGATTGTACCCAGCAACTTTAGCGTGGTATGCAGCACCATAGGTAATCGCTTTCAGGGCCTCTTGCGGTGAAATACATTGCCCAGTATCCAGCGTACGTTCATCACAAGAATAATTATGAGGCATGGCTTCTATATCACGACCCATTGCAATGTCGGCCAACCTCAACGGGCATATTGGCTCTCGAGGAAAGTCATTATGTAAGCACAGATTACACCCGTGGCTTAGAATGCTTTTGCAAGGTACAAAGAGCTCATCATAGTGATAATCATTGACCCATTTATAACCACATGTGGCCAAACGGCCCACGGCGATACCCACAGAGGTTTTTTCATCAAGCCGCCCAAGTTGCGACAGCTTCATCACTTCACAATGATCTAACCGCGCGTGATCATCAATGTGACTTTGATATGTGTAGTAAGTTGAAAAGCGCTGAGCTTTTGAGAAACGTATAACCAGTTTTTCGAATAATAACTCAACAAAATGGCTTTGCAGCGCCACTTCAAAATGACTGACACCCTGCTTTTGAGCCTGTTCGATAATATATTCAAATGTCTTTGGCAGTGAGCTCAATTGCCACAATAACTCTTTGCCACTAAATGCCCAGGGTAATAATGACATCCCCTCCGCATTCACAAAACCCAATGTCTTCACTGAGTCAATAAACCCATTAAACGAGGGCGTTCGCCCAATTGCACTATTTTGGATTTTATCTAACAGTTGTGTATTCACATAAGCCACTGAGAAATTACTGCTAACAATACAAATCGGTCGTTCAAGTGCTAATGCATCGAGCGCCTCAACACTCAGTTTATCCAAAGGCTTGCCCCAATTCACCAAATACGGATCTAAACCAAAGCAAAATAAGCAGTCATCCTTATCGAGGCTACTATTTAAATAATCTAAGGTATTTAAGACATAAGCTAAGTTGTAATCTTGATGCACGCGTTTTGCGCTGCCGCACAAACCAAACAATCCAATATCGGCATAATGACGACACAGAGCGGACTCCACGAGGTAGCTATGCACACTCACACAACTGGGGACTATCACAGCATCTGGTTCTAAGCGATGACATCGCACCATAGCAGCATGCTTTTTTACGTTTTCATAGACCTGCGAAAATGTCCCTCGCTCCAGTAGCTTTCCCTTATAAATGGCCAGCGCTTCTGTCCTGTTCAATGTTTGTGAAACATCAGTATAAATAGCTGCAGCGTGACGCCCATCATAAATATCAATGTAGTTTTCAGAGGTAAGTTCAGTGGTAGCACTGCTGCATTGAGTAAACAAACAAGGTGAGTATTTATCTGCAAGCCGATTTAACCACGTTTGCATAAATGTACTTTCCATAGGGTGGTTTTGCAGCATTGGGTTGAGAAAGTGCATAATGGACTCACTCCTAAGTCGGTCAGAGATTGTTCTGTTTGAACTTGCGCATCAATACTGCTTAAAAGCGTGTTAACTGTCTTAGGCTAGTCAAGCAAGTACAAAAAAAACATTACACCTCATTACAGTCCGCATTTAGTGTTGTTTACGCGGATTAGGCATAACCTGACGTAAGATTTAAATGCCACTCAATGTGCCTGTTCGCGTTTTTCATGTAGACTAGCAAGAAAAATTAATTTCTCTATATTAATTAATTGGTTCCGCTACTTGGAAGTATCATGGCGAATTTTTCTACTCATCTCAAAGCATCTACCATCGTCAGTGCGACATTCAGCTCTGTCTTATTAAGCATGGCTGAAGTTAATGGATTTCAAGCGCTTGGTTTATTTATTGTTGGCGCACTCGCAGGATTGTTACCCGATCTGGACTCCGACAAATCTAAATCACTCAATAGTCTGTTTAGCATCTTTGCGCTACTTGCCGCTGGGATTGTTTTACTCAATAACAACTTTGACTCAGTCATTGAAACCTGGTTAGTTGGTGCCATGATGTATGTGTGTTTTATGTATGTCATCAAACCTATTTTTGAACATTTTACAGTTCACCGAGCCACCTTACACTCGATTTCTGCGGTACTGATGTTTAGCATTCTAACATTGCACGCAGCCCTACTTGTGGGTGTCACTTTGTACATTGCAGTGCTGAGCAGTATTTTTATTTTTACTGGCGCAATCACCCATCTCATATTAGATGAATGCTACAGCGTAGACATTGATAACAAAGAGCTTAAAGCCTCGTTCGGCACCGCAATGAAAATGATTGATCTGCGCTACCCAATTACCTCCTTGTCGCAAGTTGCAATCACTGCTGGGGGTATCTATTTTGCACAGCCCTACTGGACAGATATCTCATCTCTATTCACTACTTGGTCCACAAAACTACAAACGTTGCGCTTTTTACCAGACTTACATAACCTGCCTTGGCAGAGCTGGACATGGTAACCCATTTTAAGCTCACACCGTTGCAAGCAACGTGCATGCAAACAATACTGTACAACTGAATTCGACGCAGTAATTTCGTATAGATAGCAAGTTGTGGTAAGTTACGCGCTCAAAATTATTCGTTACCTTAAATAAAGGATATCCGATGGCTGAGTTTTTTAACCAAATCAGCGGCCTGTTGTGGGGACATATTCTTATATACCTCCTGATCGCAGCCGGTGTTTTCTTTACGATCCGACTTGGGTTTATTCAATTTGCTCAATTCCCGCATATGGTCAAAGTCATGGCCAACAGTCGAAGTGGCGCTGGTGAAGGTATCTCCTCATTTCAGGCATTTTGTACCTCACTCGCAGCCCGTGTAGGCACAGGTAACATGGCCGGTGTGGCTGTCGCCCTGTATTTAGGTGGTGCAGGCGCAATCTTCTGGATGTGGCTTATTGCCTTAATTGGTATGGCAACCAGCTTTGCAGAAAGTGCACTCGCTCAGCTTTATAAAGTAAAAGACGAAGACGGCAACTACCGAGGCGGGCCTGCTTATTACATGCAGTATGGTTTGAACAAGCGCTGGATGGGGATTTTATTCTCACTCTGTCTAATCCTTGCCTTTGGCTTAGTATTCAATGCAGTACAATCAAATTCCATTGCGGCAGCATTTGAAGTGGCATTTGATGTACCTAAATATGTAATGGGCATTGTGCTTGTTATTGGCTCTGCGTTCATCATCTTTGGTGGTCTGAAAACCATCGCACGCTTTGCAGAACTCGTTGTACCATTCATGGCATTAGCTTACCTGTTAGTTGCACTGTACGTGTGTTTTAGCAACTTTGAGTTACTACCAGATGTGTTCATGCAGGTTATTAACAGCGCATTCGGTTTAGAGCAAGCAGCTGGCGGTGCTGTAGGCTATGCCGTTATGCAGGCAATGATCCAAGGTATTAAACGCGGCTTGTTCTCTAACGAAGCCGGTATGGGTAGTGCAGCAAACGCCGCTGCAAGTGCTACACCAAACCCAAACCACCCTGCATCACAAGGTTATGTACAAATGCTCGGTGTATTTGTCGATACCATTGTGATCTGTAGTGCAACTGCAGCCCTGGTTTTATTATCAAACCAGCTGGTGCCTGATTCAGGTGTTACCGGTATTGCATTAACACAGGCAGCCCTTGTAGAACATGTTGGTCAATGGGGTGCAATCTTCATTGCCGTCGCTATTTTCTTCTTCGCATTCACATCAATTGTGGCGAACTACAGCTACGCTGAGACTAACCTAATGTTCTTGCAAGAAAACAAGACTGCCATGATGGTATTCCGTCTGTGTGTATTAGGCATGGTGATGTTTGGTGCGGTGGGTGAGCTTGGTCTGATTTGGACACTGGCTGACATCTCAATGGGTATGATGGCCATTGTGAACGTTGCTGCATTATTCATGTTGTCGGGTATTGTGATCTGGCTTGCCAAAGACTACAAAGCCCAGCTTAAAGAAGGTAAAACACCCAAGTTTGACCCAAGTAGCCGACCTGAAATAGCAAAAACGCTTCCTAAAGGTATTTGGCGCAAATAAATAGCCAATTACCTTTATCTAAAAAAGCGGCAGTTAATCTGCCGCTTTTTTGTTCCCCCTCTCTTCAAAGCCGTTAAATCCACTACCTTATAATAAGAGCCCGTTAACAGCAGGGTGAATACCATGCTTAGAAAGACAATAATTGTTATAGTATAACATTTCAAATATAATGCGCGGCAACCGTCACACAAGTGTGAAAAATTGGAGTATGTAATGCAAAGTGATAATCAGCCAATCTCGGCGATCCCAACCAACATCATCACCGGCTTTTTAGGCGTTGGTAAAACCTCCGCAATTAAGCATCTGCTAGCACAAAAGCCTGAGGATGAAAGGTGGGCCATCTTAGTCAATGAGTTTGGTGAGATTGGTATAGATGGTAATTTACTTAGCGGAAAAAAAGATAGCCAAGTATTTATCCGAGAAGTACCCGGTGGGTGTATGTGCTGCGCATCTGGCTTGCCAATGCAAATCGCGCTTAATCAGCTACTCAGTGAAGCTAAGCCGCATCGCTTACTCATTGAACCCACAGGGCTTGGACACCCCTTAGAAGTACTGCAGTTATTATCAAATCAATATTACCAGCAATTGCTTAGCCTCGAAAAAGTCATCACCCTAGTCGATGCACGAAGCCTCACTGATACCCGCTACACAGAGCATGCTACATTTAATCAGCAAATCGCCATTGCTGATGTCGTGGTTGGCAATAAACTAGATTTATATCAGGACACTCAAAAAACACAGCTTGAGCTATTTTTGGCCGAAAAAGGGTTTGATAGTAAGCAATTAGAGTTTTGCTCACACGGGCAACTCAACCCCCAGTGGCTTAGCGGCAAAACAATCAATAACGCTAAACCGCCTTGTCATCACCACCATCACCATGATGCCGATCCAGCTAGAGACATTAACGCAGAGCCTTTCCCTGAAGATGGCTTCCTAAAAGCTCTAAATGAAGGAGAAGGCTTTGTCAGTGTAGGCTGGCGTTTTGCCCCCGAGCAAGTATTTGACAGAGATAAGCTGAGAGTATTTGTCACCAGTGTCGACGCGGAACGTTTAAAGGCGGTGTTTATCACCATGGATGGCATTTTTGGCTACAACAAAACAGCCGATGGCACAACAGAGATAGAACTAGACGAATGTATTGAAAGCCGCATTGAGATCATTGGTGAAAACCTAAGTACAGATCTTGAAACAAAGCTTATCCACTGCTTAGCAACCTAACTATAAAAACTTAGAAGCACTAAGCATTATGCATAACGCGCTCAAACAACATTAATTAACAACAATACGATTAATACAAAGAGCAACCCAAAGGGTTGCTCTTTACTCATTATCTTACAAAGATATAAGTTGTGCCACCGACTATTTTCGAACCAATATTAGTCGATTTAAAGTACGTCCCACCATAAATATTCGCATAGTTAAGCATGGAGAAATTACCACCTTTGCCATCACAAACCCCATCTTCAAACCAATAAAGTCTGAATATGCTTTCCCCTGTTAAACCGTGATTTAAACCAAGCGTGTCTTGCAGTGGAATACAGTTTGCGCTTTCAAATTTAGAGATATCAGCAATGCCGTAATAGCCTGCATCACGCATAGTCAGCATCATTTCTTGGCTATTATTCTTGAAATGGAACCACTGAGGATCAGTCAAATGGAAATTATCCACAAACGAAGTGATATTTTGCGTCTCGGTATAATGTGACTCGTAGTTATTTGCACTGCTGTACTCTTTACCCGGCACATAGCGAATGGCCATTAATGTCCAGCCGCCACCTTGATTTTCCATATCACAGAAAGTAGTAAATTCAGCCAAACCGCCTACACCGTCAGGATCCAACGTATAGTAGCCAGACAATGAATCTGGGCTTTTCTCTAGGATCATTTTACAGCTTGCGCTACCTGATACCGGTTGAATATTTTTGTTTGCACGAATAGTTACCGTATCACTACCATCGGTCGTAATATCTTGCGCAAATAAGTGACCGTCGATATCTAGCATGTTGACCACTTCATGTATATGAGTGAGCTCAGCATCTTTTGACTGTTCTTCTTGTAAAAACAGCTCATGGTTTTCAAACTTAATTGTCTGCTCGTTAACTTTGGCTTGGTTTAAGTTGTAAGTTTGTCCTGAGTCCAACTGACCCGTTTTGTTAGGTGCGTACACAGCCAAATAAGCAACTTTTTGTGAGACCCGAGTATTTCCAGTTGTTTGTAGTTCTTGATATTGAATTTTAGCGTTAAAACCGATCTGGTTAACATTATTGGCTCTGGCAACGTATGCAAAACCACTGTTATCAGATTGCGGACTTAGAAATAAATAAGGTACTTGATCATACTGCTGAGAAAATTCAAACGTTTGGCTGGCAGTACTTATATCAAGTACGCCTACTTCCCAGATTGACCCATCGGCCATAGTATGGATACCAGCCCCTAATGTAAGCGTTGAGATGGTTTCGTTGGTATGCGTACCATCTAAATACTCCCACTCTTTATAACTTAAGCTAAACGAGCCGTCAGAGTTCTTTTTCAGTGAAACAGCACCTGGCTCCGCATGTAAATTGCTGGCAACACCAGTTACAACCACCTCATTGGATGTTGCTGGCACCAGCACACCATTATGACTGACCGTATTTTCAACCAAAACAACAGCATTTACAGAACTTGCAGCAAATACTGCTGCTGACAATAGAGCGAGTTTAAACATTTACTTTTCCTTATGTTTTACTAGGTATGAGGCCGAATAATTGCAACCTTCGCAATTATGTTAACAAACCACGTCCCTTTTTTATATACGAAAAAGTTATTTTATTAAGTTAAATCAATATATTAATAATATTATATTTAGATAAATACGCCCCAATTACCGTATTCATAAGTACGACAAACACTAAGTAAAAAACACCTAATTAGCCCAATTTAACAGGGGAAAACACACCTCTCAGCATGCAAAAACCGCTTTATGACCATTTAATGTCCAAACAAACCAATTAGTTATTGCCTTTTAAAATAAAATCATTATAGTGACAACCAAGTCGGCATATAGCGCAGCTTGGTAGCGCACTGTCATGGGGTGTCAGGGGTCGCAGGTTCAAATCCTGCTATGCCGACCAGCTTTCCTCTTATTAATCATTGAGATACACCCTTTTTTCTTCCTTATTTTATTTGCACCGCCCCATTAATGCCCCATTAGCGTCCCATTATACAGTACTTTCAAGCATACCTGTTCTTTAGCATTTTCATTCTCTTTAACTTGTTTCACTGAGTCTTCTTAACAGCATTTTTTCTTGTGCTCTCACGTTTTCAGATTATATACTGTATATATAAACAGTATCAGGTTGACGTATGAAAGTAATACCAATCAAAGCAAGTGCCGGCATAACAGGATTTGAATCACCGGCTGCGGAATACAGAGAACTAGGACTGTCTTTAGATCAATTATTAGTGCAACACCCAAATGCGACTTTCATTGGCTTGGCGTCCGGTGATTCAATGCAAGGCGTAGGCATTTTCGATGGCGATCTACTTGTTGTTGATAGAGCAGTACAGCCACAGCAAAACGATGTAATCGTTGCTAACTACAACAACGAGTTTGTTTGCAAACTATTAGACGTTGATAATAGGTTGCTGAGATCTGCCTCCCCCATTTATTCGCCAGTAAGAATTAGTGATTGCGATAACTTTCAGCTAGAAGGTGTCGTCATTGGCTCTGTTCGTATGCATCGCAGTAATTCGGAATTAACTAAATGTATGCACTAGTTGATGCAACTGCGTTTTATGCGTCTGCAGAGAAGGTATTTGATCCGAGCATACGTAAAAAGCCCGTTGTCGTTTTATCTAACAATGATGGGTGTATCGTTGCGGCTTCTCCTGAAGCCCGGCGTTTAGGTATTCCAAAGTTCGAGCCCTACTTTAAATTGAAAGATATTCTGCATAATAATGGCGTAGTAATTAAATCGTCTAACTATGAGTTATACGCTGATCTCTCCGATAAAATGATGAATGTCATCAACCAATTTAGTGACAATCACTATATCTACTCTATCGATGAGTCATTTCTAAAGTTCGACGGCTATAGTGATGTGGTTTCATCATGGTATGACTACGGCCATTTAATCCGGCGTTCAGTGTGGCGTAAAACAAAACTACCTGTTGGGGTAGGTTTTGGCCCTACTCCAACGCTAGCAAAAGCAGCAAACCATGCTGCAAAGAAATTCCCAAACGCTACAGGTGTTGCAGTAATCGACAATGAACAAAGCCGCAGACAAATACTTTCAAAAATGGGTGTTGGTGACGTTTGGGGAGTTGGAAGAAAGCTAACTAAAAAGCTGCAACTATTCGGCGTTGAAACTGCACTCGATTTGGCAATACAAAACCCACGACTTATGCGCCAGCAATTTAGTGTTGTGCTCGAGCGCACTATCACAGAGTTAAATGGTGAAGAGTGTTTATCTTGGGATGAAGTAAAGCAACGTAAAAAAGAAGTCTACAGTACTCGCAGTTTTGGCGAACGTGTTACCGATCCATTCTCGCTCAAAGCCTCACTTGCAACTCATTGTTCTATCGTGACCAAGAAGCTAAGAAAGCAAAACTCACTGGCAAAACGTATTGTGATATTTGCTCACAGTTCGCCACACGAGAATGACTATTTCAAAAAGTCTTTCATTAAAGAGCTACCTGTTTCATCCAATGATGCAACCGTATTTGCGAACGCTGTAGAGAATGTATTTAGCCAATTGTATAAGCCGGGCGTTAGATACTACAAAGCAGGTGTTGGAGCTATTGAGCTAGAAGATGATGTATTTCAACAGGCAGATATGTTTAATCAATCTCAGGACAAGCCAGAACTTATGAAGTGCTTAGACGAGATAAATAATAGATATGGTTCCACTACCGCTCGCATTGGGCCAGAGTTACAAACTAAAAATTGGGAAATGCGCAGAGAGTTTTTATCTCCACGCTATACGACCAGGTGGCCTGATATTCCAGTAATCAAATGCTAGGCATTTAATATGTTTAGCGCATCTTCAGCGCTCATTTCCCAGATGTTATAATTTCCGGCCGCAATCAGCATTCTTCTGTATATTTCTATCATTGGCATATGGCTATTCATATTGTCATTTTTCTGTAGATACTGTTCCTGCTCGCGAAACTTACCTTGCTCTACAACCAAAAATCTAGCGAAGCACATATATTCAGTTTCACTGTTTCCATCAAACCCTAGAAAAGTTGATCTGCGATGATCATCCAATTCCTTACTGGCGGTTCTTGCTCTTGTATCTTCAATCGCTCTATATAAATCCAATATGTTCAAAACCAGCTTACATGATTCTTCACTCATTTCTTCTGACAGGTGCTGAAATACTTGATTGTAAAAAATTGTATAGCCTGACTGTAAAATCTTTATTAGTTCTTGGTAGTGGCTGGCATCATTCTCATTTTGAATAGACAAAATCTCAAATTGATTGATCAACTGAAGTCTCTCTTGTTGGCTAAGATTCATTAATTGTCCTTAGTGTTTTCCGTTATCTTAAACACTAGTTAGGCACACAACTGTCAAAAAGCAAACAAGAGTGAAAGGCTATTGATATAAATCAATCTAATAGAAGTGGCTTACCGCATTGTCTAAAGGGAGCTAACCTAAAACCTTCGTTTCCTACACTTGCCAATCGAGCTAAAGTTATCACAATATAAGCTACATTGAAGTTGAACACTCACGAAAGGAGATAATCATGTTAACGCCTGAGCAAAAGGTATTCGTAGAGAGCAAGGCACAAGAGGCAATCGCAAAATATGGCGAGCACATAAAAGTCTATGGACGATTGACGCAAGGTGGATATTCACTTGATAAAGAGCTTTACAATACTCCGCAAGCTGAATATTTTAGGGATATTGTGCGTGCTCATTTTCAAAACTTGGAAGGGTTTATTAGTGAGATCAAGCTAAATAGCGATGGCCGCTATCTAGATGTCAGGATCGTCCCCATTTAGAAGAATTCTACATGAGCTAATATAGCTAATTGCTTGTAGATTAATTTGAAACTTAAAAGCCGCCTATAGCGGCCTTTAAGTTATTTAGCTATCCTTTAGCAAATCATAAAAATGTTCGTAAAATCTATATTTAGGACAGTTTTTCGGAGTAATATCCTTTATATATCCTAAATCCTCCATATACCGAAGTGCTGCTAGAAGCTCTGGGTGCTTATCAGGGTGATAAATAAAACATGGTTCATCTGTAGAAATCTGATAATTACTTTCTAATACGAAAAAAGTGCGCGCTCCAGCAAATATTGGATTTTGAACGTCTTCTATCATTTCCCGAATGATCTCAGGGAATTTTTCTTTTAAACCTTCCCATTGCTCAACTGCTTTTTTTTCACTCTCTTTTTGTCTACGCTGATCTGTATACTTATTTCCGTAAAAGGTGCCAGCAGCACCGGTAAACCCACCAACAACAAACCCTATTGCTAACGAAAGAATATCCATACACCCTCCAACCTTCTCTCAAATAGGATCATTATACCCCTATTCCTTAACCCTAAAAAATTCACCAAGGGACATTTTTGCAAGCTCTGGATAAGCTTCCACAAATTTACCGAGAAAATCTAAACCCGGATTTCCTCTGCCCGGCTGCAGCCTATTGCTAAAGGTGTTTAACTCACTCTGACTATCAGGTTCACGCCCATAAACCTGACGAAATAAAGCCCTGTTACCAGCATCACCTTTTAAGCTCGTCAATACAGATAGCCCAGCTTCTATGTGTCGCCTGTCTGTCTCTTTCTTTTTTGGCATTTCGCTCGCCATACGCTTCCTATTATTGTTCGAATCATAGAGTGATCTAAAAGTTAAATCAAAAAAGACTTAATTTAAATCATAAATGATTTGACATTAAATCAAAGATGATTAATTATAATTCAATATTAAGTCAAAGATGATTTAAAAGGAACTAAAAATGCTTTATCAAAATGAATTAGTCGTTGATAACTTTGCAGGGGGTGGCGGTGCTTCAACCGGTATGGAGCTAGGCCTGAATCGTCATGTCGATATAGCCATCAATCATGACCAAGATGCTATAGACATGCACAAACTAAATCACCCCGAAACTAAACACTATTGCGAGTCAGTATGGGATGTTGACCCTATAGAGGCTTGTAATGGTCGCCCAGTAGGGCTTGCGTGGTTCAGCCCTGACTGCAAGCATTTTTCCAAAGCCAAAGGAAATGTACCAGTTAATAAAAACATACGTGGTTTAGCTTGGGTTGCTGTACGTTGGGCAGCACTTGTGCCTGTCAGAATTATAATGCTAGAAAATGTTGAGGAATTTCTTACTTGGGGACCTGTTGTAGATGGAAAGCCATGCAAAGAGCGAAAAGGTGAAACGTTTAATGCTTTTATTCTAGCGCTCACAACTGGCTTACCATGTGAAAACCCCGCATTCAATGAAGTGTGTGAAGCGCTATGTATAGAGAATGATCACATAACACAAAATAAAATCATCAACGGCCTTGGCTATAACGTGGAATGGCGAATACTAAAAGCTTGTGATTACGGAACGCCAACTATTCGTAAACGATTATTCCTAATTGCACGAAATGATGACAAACCAATTGCGTGGCCCGAGCCCACTCATGGTGAAGGTTTAAAGCCATACAAAACAGCAGCGGATATAATCGATTGGTCCGTGCCAGTTAAGTCTATTTTTAACCGCAAACGTCCTTTGGCAGAAAAAACTATGGCCAGAATCGCAAAGGGGTTGCAAAGATTTGTACTTAACTCGAATAACCCTTTCGTAGTTCCTGAAGAGTGTTCAATCCCTTTTATTACTGAACATGCAAATGCTAGCAATCAACGCAATATGTCCGCAAATGAACCCCTTAGAACAATATGCGCCCAAGTGAAAGGTGGTCATTTTGCACTTGTCTCTGCTCATATTGCAAAACACTACACAGGTGTTGACGGCTCGGACATTCAAGATCCATTGCATACCGTAACAGCTAAAGATCATAACGCACTTGTCACAAGCCACATGGTTAAACTACGCGGTTCAAACATAGGCCACGGTACGAATGAACCAGTGCACACCATCTCAGCCGGTGGCTTTCATATCGGTGAAGTGAGAGCTTTCTTAGTTGAGTACTACGGCACGGGTAGTGTTCACCGGCTTGATAAGCCATTGCACACAGTAACAACTAAAGACCGTTTCGGCCTAGTAACGATTAAGGGCGAAGATTATCAGATCGTTGATATAGGTATGCGCATGCTTGAACCGCATGAGCTATTTGCAGCACAAGGCTTTCCAGACGACTACAAAATAAGCCGTGACAGCAGCGGAATGAAACTATCAAAAGCAAAGCAAGTCGCTCGCTGCGGCAACGCCGTTTGCCCACCGGTTGCTCAAGCAATTGTTGAGGCCAACTTAAGATCAAATGAAAGCCGTATAGCGGCGTAACTTTCAGTAAAAATAAAGGAATTAAAATCAATGCAACCAATGCCAGCAGACATAAAGGTGAATGAATCACTACAAAACTACGCAATAAGGAAAGCCCGAGAGGTAGCTGCTCTAGAACAAGAAAATAAGCAGCTAATCGACAATTGTGATCACTGGGAATCCAAAGCGACTGAATTAGCAAATGATGTAGCGACATTTTTCAACACAAATATAGGCGAACATTCTAATGTTAATTGCCCCGTTGAAAATGCCATTGATGCTGTTCATATGAGAATGGGACAAAAGCCAGAAACCATTAAGTACCAATGCAGCAAATGCACTGAACAATATGATGTTGATGTATTTGCACACAAATCACCAAACATAGGAATTGAATGCCAGTGTGGCGCTTCAATGGTGCCTATCAACTAATTATGTTTAAAGAATAACCACGCAATTAAAATTGTTAAATGAGACTTGTTGATGACTACAATAATTTACGACCATAAGAATTCTC
>NZ_AUYC01000003.1:0-265 GCF_001625685.1 Pseudoalteromonas luteoviolacea CPMOR-1
TGAACTTGCTTCAGGGTCTATGATGCAACATGCTAACGACAATGAACGCAGTGAGTGCGCTTCTTTTGCGCAAGGTGAAATAAGCCGTTTTAACCGAACAAAATCAATACACCTCTACAGACTCAGCAACCGCGTCAAAGCTGGAAAAGCATGGATCCTGAAACGATATATGGACTCCACCACATCTCACATACAGTGTAATGTGGTGTCGACCAAAACAAAGGAGTCCATATATGAATAATCGTAACGTGATTGCGCTCGATCT
>NZ_AUYC01000004.1:0-250 GCF_001625685.1 Pseudoalteromonas luteoviolacea CPMOR-1
GTGTTTCGGTGAACTTACTTTTTCGGCATCATAAAATTTCCTCCTTAATATT
Source organism: Pseudoalteromonas luteoviolacea CPMOR-1 (assembly GCF_001625685.1). Taxonomy (GTDB): domain Bacteria; phylum Pseudomonadota; class Gammaproteobacteria; order Enterobacterales; family Alteromonadaceae; genus Pseudoalteromonas; species Pseudoalteromonas luteoviolacea_K. Next base: position 53 of record NZ_AUYC01000004.1, read on the forward strand.
GATAGAAATCGTACTTTTGAACAGTTTCAGTTTATGGGGGAGTTACAGTAGTAAGCTCAAAGTAGTGTTGAGTAGCCGTTAAGTGTGCGGCGATTAGGAGTTGCTCTATAAACCTCTTATCTTTAAGTAGCTGCTAGCGACATAGAAAATTAGTAAAAATTAGGACAGACACTTTTCTTTCTTTTCTTTTTTAAAGTT
>NZ_AUYC01000005.1:0-504 GCF_001625685.1 Pseudoalteromonas luteoviolacea CPMOR-1
GGCATCTAGAGTATGGAACTACAAGAAGTCTGTGAATCTCTTTTAGATAATGCTGATATGAGTATTGACTTAAGTGCTTATCCGAAAGTTACTCTGAATATATTGGTCCAAGGCACAGTAAACGATAAATTCTGGAAAGTAGTATTTGAGTGTGGCCAAGTGGTGCACATGGATGCAGAGTTCGATGACGATTCATTAAATAATGATCTGTTTATGGTTTTAGAAGCAAGCGTTAAGGAAACAATCAAAAGTAAAGTAACGCCTGCTGTTCAACATAGAATGGATGGATTAAACGATAAAGATCCTGTTTGGAAGGTGCATCTATACGGCAGTATGTCACTCACAATGGTTACGACAAGGTTTAATTGGCAGCTCATTGAACTATCTGAAAAAGAGTACGAGGCGGCCTATGCCTAACAAGGCAATTATAAGTGGAAAAATTTTACTGTGTCGCTTTTTGCAATCCCGCTTCGCGGGCAAAAATCAACCCAATAAAATTTGCCG
>NZ_AUYC01000006.1:0-923 GCF_001625685.1 Pseudoalteromonas luteoviolacea CPMOR-1
TCATTAGAACCACCCATTGAACCTAATAAAAATAAAACAAAAAAATCTCTCGATTACTCGTGTTGGCCGTCAATGCCAACTCATCAAGTCTTGAATGATTGGCTTGCTATGCGGAAACGGAAAAAAGCGGATGTTACGCAAACGGTAATAAATCGCTTTGCCGATGAACTGAAAATTGCTGCAACACATGGTGTAAGTGTTGATGACTGTCTAGCTGAGTGTGTGGTTAGAAATTGGCAGGGCTTTAAATTCGAGTGGATGAATCGTAGCGCAGGGCTTAATCAGGTTCGACAGGTTCAAAGTCGGCCATTAACTCAAGACTTCAATCAGAACGTAGAAGGGTGGTGATCATGAATAACGCTTTAGTAAGACTTCAACAGCGCATGCCTAGTCATATAAAACCTGACGCCACAATACAGTCATATGATGACTTGCTGGCACTAAGGCGCGCCGCCGAAAATAAACAGTTAGAACATTTTTCACAGCAGCGCAGAGATTGGGTTGTTAGAAACAGTGGCATGAGTGACCGTTTTAAAAATTGCACATTTGATAATTATGTCGCTGAGACAGAAGACCAAAAGAAAGCCGTCCATTATGCACAGCGTTATGCTGACACGTTCCAAGGCCGTTTAACGGACGGCAAGGGGTTTATGTTCATCGGTGAACCTGGTACTGGGAAAAATCACTTAGCTTCTGCAATTGCCAATCACATTGGTAGAAACTTTAAAACAACACTAATTCTGACCGTTTCGGATCTCGTTGGCCTGATTCGCCAGTCATGGTCCAAGGACAATGATCTCACTGAGTCTCAAGTCATTAAGCAAGTCACTAGCGTTGATCTTCTAGTGATTGATGAAGTCGGATTGCAAAAAGGAAGTGAAGACGAGCACTTACAGTTAACCAAGATCATTGATAAGCGGCTA
>NZ_AUYC01000007.1:0-490 GCF_001625685.1 Pseudoalteromonas luteoviolacea CPMOR-1
CTGAGCTATCTGGGCAAATAATTTTTATGTGTATTAAAACTTCTAGGAATTTTCAATACAATTCCACAAAGCTCTACCAAATGAACTAACTGGAAATTTTATATCATGTCACAAATTTTATAATTGGTGCCGACTATCCGAGTCGAACGGATGACCTACTGATTACAAGTCAGTTGCTCTACCAACTGAGCTAAGTCGGCACACCGAATAATGGTGCCCAGAGGCGGAATCGAACCACCGACACGAGGATTTTCAATCCTCTGCTCTACCGACTGAGCTATCTGGGCAAATAAATTGTTATATGTGAAACATGCTTTAAAAATGGTGCCGACTATCCGAGTCGAACGGATGACCTACTGATTACAAGTCAGTTGCTCTACCAACTGAGCTAAGTCGGCACACTTAATAATGGTGCCCAGAGGCGGAATCGAACCACCGACACGAGGATTTTCAATCCTCTGCTCTACCGACTGAGCTATCTGGGCAAATA
>NZ_AUYC01000008.1:0-248 GCF_001625685.1 Pseudoalteromonas luteoviolacea CPMOR-1
TAATATCAATTTTAACACCTGAAAAGTGCCTCTTTTATTTTCCACTTAGAGATAAGTGGCGGACGCGGGAGGATTCGAACCTCCGACCGCCTGGTTCGTAGCCAGGTACTCTATCCAGCTGAGCTACGCGTCCAATTACAAAGAAAACCATTATAAATGGCGGAGGGGGAGGGATTCGAACCCTCGATAGGGCTACAAACCCTATACTCCCTTAGCAGGGGAGCGCCTTCAGCCACTCGGCCACCTCT
>NZ_AUYC01000009.1:0-522 GCF_001625685.1 Pseudoalteromonas luteoviolacea CPMOR-1
TTTATTGATTTATCCAAAAAGTTGTTTTGCTTTTCGTTTAAGTAGTCAACCAAATCACATTGGCGGTACCTGCTAGTAAAGTTCACTTGCTCACATTTCATGTATTGGTCACCGTTTGGAGCTCGCCCAAAAACAGCTAATAGAACGGTCCACTGAAACGAATACTTTTCGATAGCAGTGGCTAACGTTAGGCTTGGCGCTTGGTCTTTACCCGTCTTCATGTTTACAAGCAGACACTTACCAGAAAGGCTAACCAAAGAAAGAACACACAGATCCTTTAGTGCTGCGTCACCCTGAGAACGAATGCGAGAACTAACATTATATTTTTTACGAACCTTTTTAGACTTTGGCATTGCCCTTCCCTCTGTAACTTTCCCAGTTAAAATGCGTAGTAAACAACACGCCCTCTTTAAGCCTGTCATAAGCTCTAAAGCCGATGTAATGCTTAATTTCCTCAACGCTTTTACAGTTGGAGATAATCGAAGTAGGCTTGAAGCTATATAGCCGCTTATCAATGATCTT
>NZ_AUYC01000010.1:0-923 GCF_001625685.1 Pseudoalteromonas luteoviolacea CPMOR-1
TCATTAGAACCACCCATTGAATCTAATAAAAATAAAACAAAAAAATCTCTCGATTATTCGTGTTGGCCGTCAATGCCAACACCTCAAGTCTTGAATGATTGGCTTGCTATGCGGAAACGGAAAAAAGCGGATGTTACGCAAACGGTTATAAATCGCTTTGCTGATGAACTGAAAATTGCCGCAACACATGGTGTAAGCGTTGATGACTGTCTAGCTGAATGTGTGGTTAGAAATTGGCAGGGCTTTAAATTCGAGTGGATGAATCGTAACGCAGGGCTTAATCAGGTTCGACAGGCTCAAGGTCGGCCATTAACTCAAGACTTCAATCAGAATGTAGAAGGGTGGTGATCATGAATAACGCTTTAGTCAGACTTCAACAGCGCATGCCTAGTCATATCAAACCTGACGCCAAAATACAGTCTTATGACGACTTGCTGGCACTAAGGCGCGCTGACGAAAAGAAACAGTTAGAACATTTTTCACAGCAGCGCAGAGATTGGGTAGTTAGAAACAGTGGCATGAGTGACCGCTTTAAGAATTGCACATTTGATAACTATGTCGCTGAGACAGATAGCCAAAAGAAAGCCGTCCATTACGCGCAGCGTTACGCTGACACTTTCCAAGGCCGTTTAACTGACGGCAAGGGGTTTATGTTCATCGGTGAACCTGGCACTGGGAAAAACCACTTAGCTTCTGCAATTGCTAATCACATTGGTAGAAACTTTAAAACAACGCTAATTCTGACCGTTTCGGATCTCGTTGGCCTGATTCGCCAGTCATGGTCCAAGGACAATGATCTCACTGAGTCTCAAGTCATTAAGCAAATCGTTAGTGTTGATCTTCTAGTGATTGATGAAGTTGGATTGCAAAAGGGAAGTGAGGACGAGCATTTACAACTAACTAAGATCATTGATAAGCGGCTA
>NZ_AUYC01000011.1:0-146836 GCF_001625685.1 Pseudoalteromonas luteoviolacea CPMOR-1
ACCTTCACTTTGCTTCTTGCTTTTCAGCGTGTTGCTCCGTGTCAGTGGGTGCGCATTATAGGGAGATTTAAGATTGGCGCAAGCGTTTTTTTATTAAATTTTAAAAAACATGCCTAACCGCTCAAAAACCCAACAAAACTATACTTTTAATAACGTTGAGCACAATAAATCAGCATAATTTTACACAACATCTATATTTTATTATTGCGATGTTTAATTAAGTCGTTAAGATAGCAACCTTTCTTTGTTAAATTAATGTGTATTCACTGTTTATTGGTAGATCGTTATGAATTCTTCAGGTCGTAAAACACTCGTTACTATTTTTATACTCGCAATTCTGGGGTATGTCATGGTGACGTTTTTATTAGCAAATAGCCAAGTCAATTCCGCGGTATTATTTGCGCTGGGTATTGTGATCGGTGGTTTAGTGGCAATAACAATTAATAAAACAACTATTGCTCCTTCAGATAACACTAATGCTATCCCCACAAAAACACTTTATGTTGGTAACTTACCTTACCGAGCAAATGAACAAGCAGTTAGAGAGCTGTTTGAAGAAAAAGGCCAAGTGTTTTCTGTTCGCTTGTTAAAAGATAAGAACACAGGGAAAAGAAGAGGCTTTGGTTTTGTAGAAATGCCGGAGAGCGATGCAAACAAAGCCATAACAGAGCTTAATGAAATGGAATTTCAGCAACGTACCTTAAAAGTACGTGAAGCAAAACAAAAGCAAGAAGAGTCTGAACCCAACTCTATAGCTTAATCAACTGTACATTAGCTCCATTTTTTATCGCAGTAATGTCAGTCGCATACCATAGCGTCAATTCAACTTGATTTGACGCTACTCTTCTTTCCCTTCTATCGCCAATCCCATTTATTTTTGACTGTTTTAATAAAAAATCTACACGCCTTGCAATTGCACTACCTGAATCAACCAGCTCAAGATCATCATGTAATAGTGCCTCCAGTGGCTTTCTCATAATCGGAAAGTGTGTACACCCTAAGACAAGCCTGTCGATATTGGTATTTATATTAAGCCTGTCCAGTTCATTGCGTAAACGCTCCAGTTGCCACACTTGATGCCAATAATAATGCTCTGCAATATTGACCAACTCAGTTGAATGATAAATATCAACCTGACAATCTTGTGCATATGCGGAGATTAAATTACCAGTGTAAGCATTTTTCGACGTTGCAGGCGTAGCCAATAGGCCAATATGCTTACTTTCACTGGTTATTGCCGCAGGTTTAATCGCAGGAACGACTCCCACAATGGGAATATCCGTATATTGGCGTGCAGTGTCTAACGCATACGTTGACGCGGTATTACACGCAATGACGATCACATCTACGGTGCTTTGTGTTCTATTAAGCCAAGCGAGTAAAGACACCAATCTTGTTTTGATTGTTTCTTGGGACTGTAATCCATATGGAAGTAATGCATTATCCATTACATAGCTGTAATGTGCATAGGGTAGTTTTTCTCTAAGGTGTGATAGGACGCTCGTTCCACCAATTCCTGAGTCAAATACGAGTATATGTGGCAAACTTAAGTCTCCAAGCAATCAAGACTCGAAGTTTGCCACGCTATCCGAAGAAAATAAACAACGCCGAAGTGACTTAACTATTTTGTGTCTCTTCTTTACTATTTAGGGCGCTAAAGTAGTTTTGTGCATAATCTAAAAACTGATTTAGTCTTTGTTGTCCTTCATTCATCCATGCCATGATATCTGGAAGTTGTGCCTGAAGGCCTAGTGATTCAGCATCGCTATTCAGCCCCTCTAAGCGCTTATCCAAAGGTGCAAACGCCTGTTCTAATTCTTTCATTGGATTACTTTGCTGATATTGAGCAATGGCTGCAGACGTTTTACTTTGCCTTAAATCCATCGTGAAGTTTGTAATTTGCTCATTATCCAAGCTCAATCCTTGCGCTAACTCAAATGCCTCATCGTATTCGCCAGCAAAAAATGAGTCACTTACATCGCGAATATCTTCCATCATTGCATTAATCGCTTCTTGCTCTTTTTCATTCAGCTCTCCATTAACGCTAATAGAAAAGCTCACCTCTTGAGATGCACTCTCACCATATGCAAAACCAACATTATCACCATTGCGCTCGTAACTAGCACCGCGTGACTGGCTATATGCGTCACTGAATGAAATAACAACTTCATCACCTTCTGCCGTCGTAAATGCATATTCGGCTTTATTCGATAAACTCGCAAACTGCGCAGCACTGACAGATAAAAGCTGAGGCGTCGGGTTGAACAGCTCTTTTTCAAATTCATCTAGGCCATTAAAGATCCCTTCTTTTGACTTTTCTATCCCCTCAGAGATCTCATCATCAAATAGTCCTGAATCTTTCAATTCACCTGTGGCTTCATCAATCCCCGTTTGTACGCCTTTGCGTGCTTGTTCTAGCATATTCTTAAGCGTATCGTCGTCTTGACCATCTGCTTTTGCTTTATTGATGGCCCCTTGTACAAAGCCTAAAACATTTTTCACGATCTCTTCGTAATCAAAAAACGGCTTTTCTGGCTCATCTTTTTTCTCGATGCCTAGTGCTTGGGCCAACTTATCATCGAGCACTTTTGCTGCGACCTGAGACTTATTCCCCTGATAAACATCAGAATTTATCGAGATATTAGGCACACTTGGTTTAGCTTTTGCTGCATTATGCTGCATTGCTGGATTCAACAGCTGATTCAACTGTCCGATCTTCATGATTGCTCTCCGCTATACCCTATCAGTTAATTATCGGCCATATGTGACAAAGCTAAAGGTGATTTGTACAATAAAAGTGCAATTTTAGGTGTAAGCACTGGACAAATGTTCCTCGCCCCCTAAAATAGCGCCTCCTTGCAATATATAAAGGTAGCCTCAGCATGGCCGTGATCAAAATCGATGCTTCGCAATACGAACAGCAGCTTTTAGAAAAACAACAGCGTATCAGCGCACAATTCGCTCGCTTCAATGCGCCAGAACTAGAAGTATATGACTCAGAAAAAAGCCATTATAGGCAACGTTGTGAGTTTCGAGTGTGGCACGATGGCGAAGATTTGTATCACATCATGTTCGACCAACAAAGCAAAGAGAAAATACGCGTAGACCACTTTGATCCAGGTGCACCTTTAGTCAATGAACTCATGCAGGTCATGATGGAAAAACTGCGTCATAACGAGATCTTAAGACGTAAACTATTTCAAATTGACTACTTATCAACACTGAGTGGCGAAATACTTGTTAGCTTACTTTATCACAAGCAGCTTGATGATAATTGGCATGAAGCAATGACTGCGCTGAGAGAAGAGCTACAACAAACCTACAAAATCGATTTTATCGGCCGTGCTAGAAAACAAAAAGTCGTATTTGGTAACGACTTTGTGACTGAAAAGCTCACTGTAGATGATAAAGAGTATACTTATCAGCAAGTCGAGAATAGCTTCACCCAGCCAAATGCAAAAGTGAATGAAAAGATGCTGTCATGGGCTAAATCTATCGCCCGACCGCTATCTAATGATTTGCTTGAGCTTTATTGTGGTAATGGTAATTTTTCTATTGCTCTAGCGGAACATTTTGACCGTGTTTTAGCAACTGAAATTTCTAAGTCTTCAGTGCATTCGGCACAATACAATATTGACGCCAATCGCGTCTCCAACCTAGATATCATACGTATGTCGAGTGAAGAGTTCACAGATGCAATGCAAGGTAAACGTCATTTTTCTCGCCTCAATGGCATCGATCTGAGCTCTTATAATTGCCAAACCATATTAGTTGATCCACCTCGCGCAGGCATGGATGAACTCACCTGTCGACTGGTAAGTAATTATGACAATATTATCTATATATCGTGTAACCCAGACACGCTGGAGAGAGACCTAGACATATTAAGCGAAACGCATGACATCGCTCGCATCGCAATCTTTGACCAGTTCCCTTACACACATCATGTTGAGTCAGGTGTATTTTTAACACGCAAATAACCTATTTCATAATTCACAAAAAACCCCGCAAATGCGGGGTTTTTTTATCATCAACACGCTATATTACTTACTTGCTAAATAATTAATCAGCTTCGCAATATCCTCTGGGCTTGTCACACCAGACTCTCGACCCAGTACTAACTTGTACTTACCGCTAACAATGAACGTTGGAACGCTTGATAGCGCGCCTTTTTCTTGTAGCTGCTTTTGTTGTCTCGCCATTTTGGATGCTTTAGTACGTACAGAGAAGCTCTTATACATCTTATCAAACTTAGCACCATCAACACCCTGTGCTACGAATACATCTTTAATGTCCGCAAGCTCATTGAACTTTCCACGCTTCGTATGGATATGGTTAAACATTGCAGAAACAATTTGTTTTTTCTGAGGCAAAACTTCAGCAGTTGCCAATGCCGTTGCAATCATTTTTTGATGTTCAGGATCGCGAACCCCGATGAAATCAACATGACTTTTCTTGAATTTCACGCCTTCATCTAGTTTCGGCGTAAACTGGTCAATCAAGCCTTCGAAGTTATTACAGGCAGGGCAATAAAATGAGAAGTACTCGGTCACTTCTGGCTTTTTGGTGCCGCGTTCAGCAATCACTTCATAGTGCTTGCCTTCTTCAAATGTTGCAGCACTTGCTGCCAATGGTAAAACCAACGCTAATAGCGCAGCTTTAATCGATTTCAACATATTATTCTCCAGTTATTATTTTTCTAGTAAATACTTAACTAATTCATTGAACTGAGCTTGGCTGTTCAAAGAGCTGGTGATCACGCGGTATTTATCATTCACGATAAAAGTCGGCACGCCTCGCACTGCACCAGCCTCACTGAATCGCTTCTGTTCATCCTGCATGGCCTTTTCAGCTGAGATAACAGGCATACTTGCTAATGCTGAATTAAACTTTTCCGCTGAAACGCCATGCGCCTCTAGTAGCTTTTGTACATCTTTCATGTTGGCAAAGCGACCATTCTGCTCATGAATGGTACTGAACACTTGATCAACAACTTGTGATTCGACACCAAACTGCTTAGCAATAATATAACCATAACTCAGATAACCTTGTACTTCCGGTGGTAGGCCACCTAAAAAGTTAACGTGGAGCTTTTCAAGTGGCACTGTAGCCGGCAGGCTTGCATCTAGCGCTTTTGCTGCGCCTTCAAACCTATAACAAGCAGGGCAATAAAATGAGAAGAACTCAACAACCCTAGGTGCTTTGCTTTTTTCTAATGACAGTGTTTCGTAGTGCACACTTTCTTTAAAGTCAGCAGCAAATGCAGCAAGTGGCAAACACAGTGCCAACAGTGCTACTTTAATTGATTTCAACATGTACTTTCTCTCTTAAATTTTATGGATAAATTGTTAGAGCCGGCTCATCAAGCGCAGCTAATTGTTCTTTTAATGCCAAGATCTGCTGTTCCCAGTATTTGTCTGTTGCAAACCAAGAAAAGTTCCTCGGAAATGCAGGATCTTGCCAACGTTTTGCTAACCACCCCATATAGTGGATCATGCGCATTGCTCGCAGTGGTTCAATTAATTGCAATTGAGTCATATCAAGCTCACTAAACTCCTCATAACCTCCGAGTAAAGTGTCCAATTGCAACGCTTGGTTTTGACGATCACCGTTTAACATCATCCACAGGTCTTGAATCGCAGGCCCTTGACGACAATCATCTAAATCTACAAGCATGAGTTGCTCATGCGACCACAGAATATTGCCAGCATGACAATCTCCATGCAATCTGATCGTATCATTAACTTTGAACTTTTCTTCTGTTTTTTTAATAACTTGCTCTAAAACTGTTGAAAAAGCCAATTGTAAAGTGTGAGGTAAGCACTCACTAGCTAAAATATCCTGACTCGCATCCGTTAAAAAGCTCGCAGTATCTATACTCGGCCGACATTCAAAACTGTATTTCTTTGAGACACTATGCAGCCTGCCGATGTAACGCCCAAGCACTTCTAATTGATCTAGGTTATCCATTTCAAATTGTCGGCCACCGACACTTGGAAACAAGGCAAAACGATAGCCTTGATGCTCAAACAAGCTTTCATTATCACGCCTTATTGGGCAAACAACTGGTACTTCAGCTTCCGCCACCTCAAAGGAAAATGCATGCTCTTCCTTGATTTGTTCATTTGACCAGCGGTTTGGTCGATAGAACTTTGCAACATAACGCTTGGCATCATCACCACGAAACTGATAAACACGGTTTTCATAACTATTTAAAGGCAGGAGACCTGATTCAGGATAAATACCGATGCTTTCGATTGCATCAAGAATGAGATCAGGTGTGAGGTTTTGATAGCTAAAGTCGCTCATTGCTGCTGTCCATTGAAAATATAAAAGATCTGGTATTGGCATATCTTGCCTTTAGACCACAGCACCATAGGATAAAGCGTAGTATGTTAGGAAGCAAAATATATTATGGCTTGAGTGTTTATTCTATATTTCACTCAAGCCATAAATAGCACTAGCGCCCTTTAAAGAAATTAGTTGGCTGAGATACTTGAGATTGTGATCCCTCATCACTCGACAGTACAAAATGAAATTCAGTCACAGGTTTTGTGAGATCATAAGGGTCCATGACAACTGACACAGGTATATCTAGTGTCGACCCAGCTGCCACCGTAGCAGATTGCTTGCCTAGTAGTTCAAAGTGCTCAAGACCTGTCACTGAAATAGTAAATGTTTGCACTGACTGCGCTTTATTGATGAGTTTGAGAGTGTACGTGTTTTCGACCATCCCATCATAGTTTACCCGATAGAGCTGGTTTCTATCCCTAATGATGTCTAGTTCAAAAGTTTTACGCATTGCTATATTTGTCGCTAACGCACCGCTTAATACTAACAAAATAAGGATATAACCAATTAACTTCATACGTACAGGTTGGGTAACTTTCTTTGCATGTTCTAAATTTCGCTCCGTTGTATACGAAATTAACCCTCGTGCATAATTCATTTTATCCATCACACCATCACATGCATCGATACACGCGCCACAGTTAATACATTCATATTGCAAACCGTTGCGAATATCAATCCCAGTAGGACACACCTGCACACATAACTTACAATCAATACAGTCACCTAGCCCCAGCGCTTTAGGATCTTGTTTTCGGCCCCTTGGTCCTCGCCCCTCTCCACGCTTGTTGTCGTAGCTGACGGTAAACGTGTCTTTATCAAACATGGCAGATTGAAAACGTGAATAAGGGCAAATATGCAGACACATGATCTCTCGCATCCACCCGGCATTACCATATGTACAGATGGCAAATACCACCACACTCACGGTGGCGTAGCCACTGGCAGAGAACATCAATAAATCCGGTAATAACGTTCTGATAGGCGTGAAATAACCAACAAACGTTACCGCCGTATAAAATGAAAATACAGACCAACTAAAATGCTTCATCCCTTTACGAAGAAATTTATCTAAGTCCATAGGACGTTGATCTAATTTTTTCCGCTGATTAGCAGAGCCCTCACATTTCTCTTCAAACCAAATGAAGATAAATGTCCAAACAGTTTGAGGACATGTATATCCACACCAAACCCGTCCATAAAAAGTAGTAACCAAAAAGAGTGCAAAGGCAGCTATCATTAATATGAATGCTAAAATGGTTAAATCTTGTGGCCAAAGTGTCAGGCCAAAGATATTAAATTTCTGCTCAAACAAATCAAACAACACAGCCTGTTGACCATTAAAATTGAGCCAGGGTAAAAGCATAAAGGCCAGCATGCCCAAAAAACCAATTCGCTGTCGAAGCAATTGATGCATGCCTTTTACCGCTCGCACATAGATACGATTGCGCGGATTAAACCTATCGGGCTGGAGGTTTTCGGGTTTTTGGATCTCTACTGGGATATTCTTAATCTTGATCTTATTGTCCATACAAGCTCCTTAAGCGCTTTGGACAGGCTACTTGCTACAGTGACCTTACTTTTACTAAGGATATTATATGCAACAGCACGCTTTTCGCGTAACCTTAAATCGCACGACGGTGACAAAAACTACGAATATTTCCTGAGCAATTCGCTTGCTTTTGATTCTTGCATTTTATTACACTGTGACTTTGATTGAGTCGAATAGATCAAATTAGCGAGATTTATGAAAAAATATCTTTTATTAGTACTCATTGTGTTGGCCCTTTTCACCATAGATCACCCTTTGATTAAAGAGCCAAGAGATAAATTACTACAGCAGGGCGTCGATACACTCGGCGAAACTAGCCAAACCCAATATAGCCTTGCAGCTAAACAAGCTAGGCATGAAATAGCAAGAGAAATTGAGCTCTCTGCCTCTGAGCAGGCATACTTGCTTGATGCTTTAGCAACAGATGAAAAAGTAAAGGTGTTTCACGTACGATTCTGCCAAGAACATGAGCTCAACTTATACTTTTTTGGACCCAAGCTAAATACAATTTGTGATATTGCGGCCAAGGCAATCAAAAAGGCAGAGTTTTAAATGATTGACATTAATCAATTTAACAAGCTCCGTGCACGTTCCTTTAACGACCAAAAAGCGCTGTTAAAAAAACTTGCTAAAGGCCAGACGGTACTCTGTAAAACATGTGGTAAAGCAATAAGTTTGAATGTTGCTGTTAAAGAAGGTGAGAAAGCTTCTGCGCAATGCCCAACAGGCTGTACGCATATTGAGTTAGACGTAGCCTAAGCTACGTCTAACTCTTTAATCGTTATATAAACCGCTGCCTAATGCAACCTGCTCAATTAATTCAGCATAAGCTGGCGCAACGTCTGCGGCTAATTGGAACTGCTGAGTAACAAAGTCATTAATGTCAGCTTCGATAGATTGGCAATACACTTCAACCTGCGCATACTCTAAACTAAAAAAGCCAAGCAATTCTGTACTTGTCACAAGTGCCTGCTTGAGTTCATCAGAAAGTTGTTCACTCTCATTTAGCTTGTTTAAATAACTTTGGCAACCATGCAAAAAACCGGTACTCCAAAGTTGTTTGTCTTGCCAAAGTGACGCCTCATCAAATGGGAGCGTAAACCCACTTGAAAACACCTGTTCACTGACATGGTGGTGTAGCGCCAGCATTGCAAACACCACATCCTCTGATATTTGCTCATCGCCCCCTGTCACATGACTTAACCACATTTCAGGCTCTATGCCATCGGGACTACACACAGTAGCAAATAAAAACCCTTCTAGTGCTTTTAACTCAAACACCTCTGGATTCGTTTGCATGCGTTGATCTAAGTACGCAATGAGTAGTGCCTCATGAGCAGGCTGGTAACTAAAGTCCATCATTATTTATAAACTCACTGGGTATCGGCCCTGAGAATCAGGACGCCCTAAATATTTAACCGCATCGTGTACTTCTTTTGGTAGTGATGCATCTGGCTTAACATTACCAGCTACTTTAAACTCCATGTTTTCAGCTAGTGTCGCATCCGCACGCAAACCAAGTAAGTTCTCCGGTTCAACCACAATGGCGATATCCCCTGATTTACAACTCAATACACCGCTTAATTCACCAACGCTAAACCAGCCAGACATCCCCTTAACTTGAATATCCGGGCTGCTAATATCACCTTTAAGATTTTCACAATAAGGCTGACCACTCATGTATTCATCCAGTTCTAAGATCACGCGCCCCTTTGCGTCAACAGGTAAAGGCAAATTAACTTGGCGCATCGCCTGCTCAACACTGAATCGAAGCGTTGTATTCGCAAGCTCAATGTCATTACCAAATAGGGAAACCGCAAAGTGACTCCGTCCTGATATTTCAGAAGACTGGCGGGCATTGCCAAAATTTATCTTGCCCTGAACTTGGCCAGTAAGCAGTCCCCAACCGTTCAGTTGCCACTTCACATCATTTAATTGTACATCTTGATATTGCACACCACTTACTTGACCATCCCAAAGTGTGCCCGTCACAGTCCCTAGGCGCATATTAGGCGGGATGTGTGACTGTGCTAATTGCAACGCAATTGGCGCTGGAATACTCACGACAGTAAAAACAATAAACGCAAACAAAAAAGCCAATACTACACTAACTGCATTTTTCATATTTAATTCTCTAACACCAAACGGCTCACGCGAACATATCCTTGCTGCGGCTCTTCACCTAAATCAAGATTTGCGACTTTAACCCCATGTTGGTTAGTCAGCACTTCCAGCCAACTGACTAATTTATTGAACTCTACATTATCAATGTTGATACGCAGAGTATTGTCCCTTGGCTGCATCTTGCTGATCTGAATACCATGTCTACCACGAGTACGATTAACCAATTGCGTTAAGTTTTGATTGCGAGATGTGGCTTGATTTGCGCCACTGGCTTTTAATTGTGCAACACTTTTTGACACCCAAGCATGAAAGTTTTGCTGCTTCTGAAGATCAGCTTGCGCTTTTTCTACTCCGTCATTAAGGGGCTTAATGATGCCCATCACCAAAACAAAAATGACAAACACAACACCGGCGACCATCAGCAGTTTTTGCTCTTGCTCTTTGAGAGATTGCCAATAATTAATCACTTGCTGCTTCATGCTGCACCTCTGATTCTTATTTCGCCAATGACGTAATCGCCATCTTGATTCAAAGCGCCTTGCTGTACTTCGATACCTCTTTGCTCAAGAATAGATTTAACTTGGCTAAACGTCTGATATCCTTTAGCTTTAGCTCGGATCCTTAATTCATTCCGCTTGTGATCATAACGGAAAGTCTCAGGATCAAAGCCATCTACCTGCGAATAAATTGACACAAAATGATTGGTTAATTCTAAAAACCCACCTTGCTCACCACCACTTAAGGCATCGAGGTCATTTTGAATTTGTTTACGCAGTAAATGTGGGCGTACAACTTTATTTGGAAATGCTTGTTTATACACATCCATAGCCTGAGCTTTGTAGGCATCCGCTTCGTTTTGGAGCATCACAAGTTGGGTAGACTTCACAGATACAAAAGCCAACAATGCAACCCCCGCAGCCATCACACCAGCTTTCCAATCACGCCACCACTGTGGCTGTTTTTTCTTCGCAGCAAAAATACCTTGGCGCAAGTTAATTGGTAAAGCATTAAGCCCTTTTGCAAAAATCGCCAATGGTAAGTCGTATTCATCTGCTTTTGCATTAAGCTCTTTCGTGCAAACAAGGCTCTCTGCCGGACTATAATGTACAACTTGCGACTCAGGAGTAAGAGACAAGTAGTCACTAACCCAGTCAGACTCGACCGCACTAATATGCCAGTTTTCTCCTTTGAATAACCATTGCTGTTGAAGCTCAATAGCACTCAATGCATCCGCTTCAGGCGAAGGCAATAATAACGCATCAGGGATCACCACAGTTGGCTCAATATCAAAATCGTCCAATACTGACATCCAAGATTGAAGCCATGCTAAATCACACAAAGCAATATTGATGAAATGCTTATCTTCAATCGTTGCAGGCTCTCCAATTGCGATGAATACATCATCAATGTCACTGGCTACCTGCTCTTCCAACATAAATGGTAATGCTCGCTCTAATTTGCGATTCCATTTGGTTGGCAATGCCACTTGTTTTAGCTGAACATCCGACGCTGGTAACAGTAATGCGATACTGCGCCCCGATGCTTTCTCTGTTAACTCTCCAAGTAACCCACTGTGCTCTAACTCACCACTGGCAATGATCTGCGAATCCGACTCAGACCATATTAACCAACTGACAGGTTCCTGCTGTGACTGGCCTACGCGGACCAATAGTTTTTCTGTCACTGAACGCCTCCAAACTTGCGTGCCAACACAGTTGCTCGACCGTCTTTTATTTCGAGTATTGAGGTCATCTTAAACAACCGCTCATCAAACGACGCCTTGGCACGCAACTTAAAATAATTGCTTGTTATTGTAAAAATTTTCTCAGCTTTTTTAGTATCCTGAGCACCTTGATTTTTTGCTTCCGTAAAGAAATCCTGCAAGTTATCAAATCCTTCTTCTGGGCGTGCAGCAATAACGGCTTCAGCACCAGATAAGCTAAGCCCATCTAATAATGCACTTAACAATAAAGCCTGCTCAGGCAATACCGTATTCACATTGATAGCCAAATCTGTACTACCAGGTATGACACATACATAAGGTAATAACTTCTCCATGACTAACGGGTTAAACCCTTTAATCACTCTTAATTCACTTTCAGATGCCATCAGATTGTTTGCCGTCATATAGGGCATCTGTCTAGACATATATTCGTCTTCTTCAGCACCAGAACGAAATGTGATGCTGTCTTCGTCCAGCCAATCATAAACGCTGTCAGCCATCGCTTCTTCACTTTCTTGCGCTGGCAAATCCTCAATATTTTTCAGTAGCTCTAAAAGAGCTCTATGTGCAGGATTGGTTGCGTTGGTGCTAGCATTCTGATCTTTAGGCGCTCTTAACGCATTTAGATTTAAGCACGCTTGTAAGTCCGTTATTTTACCACTCAAGGTACCGTGGTCGACGGGATAAGGCACCTCATCGATAGCCCATGGTTGGCCCAAATGCACTTTATCAGGGTCATCTTTACGGCTTTCCAACAACACTTTTTTCACCAGCTCTTCTGTCCCGTAGCTGTACCACTTAGCTTGCTGATGCGTTTGAATATTTGCAGCTTTTTGTACTTGTACCATTAGTGATGAGGCCATTTCGGCAGCCAAACTTGCCGCCAATGCAACAATAAATAATACAATTATCAGCGCTGCGCCTTGCTGCTTCTTCATGGTTTCCCTCCACGCTGATTGGCATTGCCGCCTGAATTATTATTGTTGTCGCGATTGAGTCTATTATCTGACCCGTTAGACACGCCATTACCATTGCTTTGTGCAGCTTTTGCTTGTTGCACTTTGCCATCTCCTGGTGTCAAGAATACGCGTCTCAATGGCTCAGAGTCCTGCCTCTGAATCGTCACTGCAACAGCTAATGGTAGCGCTTTAATTTGCCAGTTATCTTGCCATTTCTGCTTGTCATCTAAAAACTCAAACTTGAGCTCTTCAACCTTATCTAACAACACTTGCGCTCGGGGTTCTGTGCCATCTAACTCGTCGACATACACTCGATAAATACGTTCTAATTTATCTTCCTTAACGCGATAACCGACACCTTGTAATTCTGAGCGAGGTAAGAGGCTAACTGGGTTCGTCCAGCCATCTCGAATGAACGCAATACCATCGTATTGACTCTCTAAAGCGTAACGACCATGAATGATATAGGTCGGACTAAAGTCGCCTGCTTCATTGCGCACTTCTCGCTTAGTCATTTGGTTGAAATCTTGGTCCATAAACCGGAAAGTCGTCTGAAGTCCTTCTAACTCGGCAATGGTCTCATCGGACGCCTCTTTGGCCATGATGGATGTATTTAGAATTTGATGCGATGCGGTAACAATAAAAGCCAAAATCACCAACGCAACCATAACTTCAATCAGTGTAAAACCAACTTGTTTGCGTTTTATAGATAACATCACTTTTTGCCCTTGTGCATGAAAGTGGTCAGGTCGTAGACCGAGTTTTCTCGTCTTTCATCTTCAAACACTTCTATCGTTAATTTTACAAACTCAGCATCCGCGGTCTTTTCTACTTTCTGGCTCCAGTACCACGTATGACCTGCAAACTCTTCATCACCACTGTCAGAATTTTTGCCATTCCATTTACCACCACTGGCTTTCGTACGCGCCATCACCATTTGATTTTCAGCCACCCAAGCGGCATAGGTTTGCTGCTCTATCGTGCTCATATGATTGATGTGTGAACCTGTGGCTTGTAAAGCTGCAATCCCAGCGACTGCACATATGCCCATGGCAACCATCACTTCTAATAGGGTAAACCCAGTCTGTGCTTGCTTAGTCATATTCAGGCTCCCGACGAAGCTTCACTGGCGCCATAAACTCACCTTCAATGTAATACACAGGTTCTGGCTCTTGTGTTAATTCTAGGGATATTTGAAAAGCACTTACTTCACCTGACGATAGAATTAACACCTGTGGTATTTTCTTCTTTTTAAGTTCTAGCAAGTTATCCTCATCGCCAGAACCCATTATTTCTTGCCAATTTGATTGTTCGAGCAAGTTATCTTGTGACCAAGCGAGATCTTCTAACACCAATTCAATCTTGTATTCTTCAGTATACTCAATTGGCTTATAAAGCTCTTCGGCTTCGAAAGTGGTCCACTGCTCACCGTCGAAGACCAAGAACTCTAATGTGCGCTTGTCCAAGTGAAGACCCAACTCAACCTGATTCAATACTGCAAATTCTGATGCCAAATTCACAATACCATGAAGCTTTAGCGCTTCTTTTTCTAACAACTCCTCATCATCTTCACCCACTGTGAATGTGACAATTTGAATAGAAAAACCGATGATCAGGATAACCACCAAGATCTCTAAGAGGCTGAACCCCCGAGATCTACTGAGCTTTTGAGTTGAGTAATTCACAGGTAACGACATTAGCGATCTTCTTCATCTCTCCAGTTACCGATATCATCTTCGGTACCGACTTCGCCATCAGGGCCCATTGAGAAAATATCAATTTTGCCAATTTCACCTGGGCTCACTAACTGGTATGGGTTATCCCATGGATCAAGAGGCAGCTCGTTAATGAAACCACCATCAGGGAAACGCTTTGGCACAGGATCAATCGTTGTTTTCTCAACTAACGCTTCTAAGCCTTGCTCTGTTGTTGGGTAGCGTTTGTTTTGTAACTTATATATTTTCATCGCACTTTCAATTTGCGTGATGTCTAAACGCGTTTTATCAATCGCAGCTTGCTCTTGGTTACCCATAATATTAGGTGCGACTATTGACAGGATCATACCGATAATTACCAGTACTACCATTACCTCTAGTAATGAAAAACCAGACTGTTTCTTCACAATTTATACCTCTATGCTGTTGCATTGGCTACACGTGCGTGTAGTCCAGTGTGTTTATCTTTAAATATGTTGACTACAAACCAATTGCTTTGTTCATTGCCATAATAGGTTGGAGTATTGCCATCACGATGAAGAGTACAATTAATGCCATACTGGCAATCATCGCCGGCTCAAGTAGTTTAAGCGAGACGCTTACCATACTTTCAAACTCCCTGTCTTGGTTGTTGGCTGCACGCTCTAACATTTGCTCCAACTCTCCAGACTTTTCACCACTGGCAATCATATGTAGCATCATTGGCGGAAATAGCTTTGTTTGATGTAATGCTGCTTTGAGGCTCGCCCCTTCACTCACATGCGTGGCAGCTTCAGCTACTGCAGCTTTGATTTTCTCATTTTCTAATACCTGACCAGATATTTTCATACCTTCCAGTAACGGCACAGCACTGGATGATAGAATGCTCAATGTTCTTGCAAATCTAGCAGTATTGATACCACGACTGATCTTACCAATACCTGGTAACTGCAGTAACTTAGTATCATACCAAAAGCGTGCTTTAGGACGCTTTAACGTTTGCTGAACAGCTACAATTAACAGCGCCAAAGACACCGTAGATTGCATCCAATAATCTTGAACAAAATGACTGGCAGCAAGTACCCACTCCGTTGTCCATGGCAACACTTGGTTTGACTTTTCAAATGTTTTGAGAATTTCAGGCACAACTGTACCTAACAACACAGTCACGATTGCGATGGCGAAAACCACCAAAATCATTGGATATACCATAGCCTGTGTTATTTGACTGCGCATATGCTGACGTTGCTCAGTGTAATCCGCCAAACGATTCAATACTTCATCAAGGTGGCCTGACTTTTCCCCAGCAGCAACCATTGAACGATATAAATTATCAAAAACATGCGGGAAGTCTGACATGCCATCTGCCAGCGTGTAACCTTCGACCACTTTTGAGCGCACAGCCATGAGCATGCGCTTCAACCTAGGTTTTTCACACTGTTCAGCAACGGCCATCACTGCCGCTTCTACAGGCAATGATGACTGGATCAAAGTGGCTAGCTGACGCGTTATCAGGGCAATATCACTGACCGAGGGCTTATATTTTCTTGCTAAACTAAATCCACCAGTGGATTGAGACTTTTCTTTTTCAGCTGCGGGCTCTACTTCAAGTGGCATCATGGCCTTTTCGCGCAGCATCTGCCTAACTTGTTTGGCAGTATCGGCTTCTAAAATGCCTTTTTTTTCCTTGCCTTTTGCATCCAAGGCACGATATTCAAACGCCGCCATTATCCTTCCTCACGTGTCACTCGCATCACTTCTTCTAGCGTTGTTTGTCCAGCTAGAACACGTGAACAGCCATCTTGGCGAATACTCGGGCTAAATTGACGGATATACTTCTCGACCGCCTGCTCACCTTTACCATTATGGATAAGTTCGCGAATATGCTCATCAACTATGAGTAACTCATGAATACCAGTCCGGCCTTTGTAACCGTTAAAGTTACATTCTTCACAGCCTACAGCGCGATAAATGGTCGTTTGTGACTCTTTTTCAACGCCTAATAACTCACACTCTCGTTCATCTGCCAAATGAGGCTCTTTACAACTTGGGCAAAGTGTACGTACAAGACGCTGTGACAAGACACCAAGTAGCGATGAAGAAAGCAAGAAGGGCTCAACCCCCATGTCTTCCATACGCGTTATCGCACCCGACGCCGTATTTGTATGCAGTGTCGACATTACCAAGTGACCGGTTAGTGAAGCTTGAACAGCGATTTGTCCCGTTTCTAAGTCTCGGATCTCACCGACCATAACAACATCCGGGTCTTGACGAAGAATCGCACGTAATCCTCGTGCAAAAGTCATATCTACTTTCGGATTAACCTGAGTCTGACCAATGCCTGGGATTTCATATTCGATTGGATCTTCAACCGTCAATATATTGCGGTCTTTAGAGTTAATCTGCGTCATGCCTGCATATAAGGTGGTACTTTTACCAGAACCTGTCGGCCCCGTGACCAAGATAATGCCATGCGGCTTTGCAATAATTTCGGAGAACAACTCGCGATTACGCTCAGTCATTCCCAAGTCTTCTAAATTAAGTCTCGCGTTGTTCTTATCCAATAGACGCAGTACAACTCGCTCACCAAAGCTTGATGGCATAGTCGATACACGCACATCAACTGCACGACCAGCGATTCTCAAACTGATACGACCATCCTGTGGCACCCGCTTTTCAGCGATGTCTAATTTGGCCATAACTTTTATACGAGAAACCAGTAACGAAGACAATTTCCTATTTGGCTTGAGGACTTCTTTTAAGACACCATCTACACGAAAACGAATGACGAGATCTGCTTCGAATGTTTCGATATGAATATCAGATGCGCCTTCTTTAATGGCCTCACTGAGCATAGCATTGATCAATTTAATGATTGGTGCATCGTCATCGGCAGCCAGCAAGTCTTCAGTTTGAGGCATTTCTTCAGCCAATGAAAAGAGATCAACCTCGTTGCCGATATCTTCCATCATTTGCTGGGTTTCAGAACTGTCGCGCTGATAAGCTGCTTCTAGCAGGAGTTCAAACTTTTCCTCATCAATCACTTCAATGGTGAAGCCACCGCCAGAAATTCGACGTACTTCAAGTAGTGCCTCTAATGACACATCCCCTTTATGGAAGACTTTTAGCCCTTTGGGATCATCACTTAATAATATGCCTTCACGGCGCGCAAAGGAGAACGGCAAACGCAGCTGAGCTTGCTGCTCTTCAAGCGCCTCATCAGTCGCGGCCGAGGCCGCTTCTGCTTCAACTGGCGCTTCAACAACACTCATGCTTGCTTCAGTCATCTTTCTTCTCGTTTTGCTCGCCTAGGTACTGCTCATAAGTCGGCGGTAATACCATTGCATCATTCCACTCAGGCAATACTGGCGCATCTTCGAATGGCATTAAGTCGATACCGTCGTCTTGCTTTTTAATTTGCTCATTACGAATAAACTTGTACTTAGCATGACTCAGTTCATTCATACTGCGACTATCACGTACAATGGTCGGGCGAATAAAGACCAATAAGTTACGTTTACGTTTACTGGTGTTAGTAGACTTAAATAAGTGACCTAAAATTGGAATATCACCTAGCAGAGGTACTTTAGACACACTTTCTTGTACATCTTCATCGATTAGACCACCTAGAATAACCATGCCACCATCATCGGCAATGACCGTGGTGTTAATCGCACGTTTATTCACGGAAATATCAACCGCTGTCGCCCCGCTGACACTCGATACCTCTTGCTCAATCGTTAACTGAACCGCTGTGCCGTCATTGATCTGTGGGGTCACTTTCAGCTTGATACCCACTTCTTGGCGGTCAACTGTCTGGAATGGGTTAGAGTTATTTTCACCCGCTGCAGAGCCTGTAATAATTGGGACTTCTTGACCAACAATCATAGACGCTTCTTCATTGTCCATGGTGGTGACAGAAGGCGTTGCTAGAATATTCGAGTTCGTATCTGTCGACACTGCCTGGATAATTGCACCCCAGTCATTTTTAACGACACCTGCGGCCAAACCATTTACACCGCCTAGCAACTGGCCTAGGGCATTTAAGTCACCTTCAACCGTTTCTTCAAAATCATTTAGCTGCGCATCATCACCTGTAACGGTTCTTTTAATGGTTTTGTCACGGGCTTGTTCAGCTGCCACCGCTAATGCGCCAACAGGTACGGTGGTACCATTGTTGAATTGCAGCATACCGCCTTGCTCTGTGATCCACTGTAAGCCAAAGTTGATGCCGTCCCCTTCAAGGACTTCAACCACAATCGCTTCAACTAAAACTTGTGCACGGCGCACATCTAACTTTTCAATGACGTTTGCCAACGAACGCATGGTATCTGGCTGCGCGGTTATCACCAATGAGTTTGTTTCATCGTGCGCTTCAATACTTGTCTCGTTGCGGTTATTG
Source organism: Pseudoalteromonas luteoviolacea CPMOR-1 (assembly GCF_001625685.1). Classification (GTDB taxonomy): domain Bacteria; phylum Pseudomonadota; class Gammaproteobacteria; order Enterobacterales; family Alteromonadaceae; genus Pseudoalteromonas; species Pseudoalteromonas luteoviolacea_K. The sequence goes on from NZ_AUYC01000011.1 coordinate 18,806, forward strand.
CTGCGAGAGCGGGCCGTTTTACCTGCCCCTTGCGCTTCTTCTTGCAGTGTTTTACTCACACCTTGCAACACTTTAACCAAATCTTCTGCCTTCGCATAATCTAGGTAGAATACCTGTGTATTGCCTTGGTTTTCGAGCTCATCATCCAAACGTTTTATCAACTCAATGGCTTTGGTACGCGCTTGGCTTTCACCGCTCACAACCACGCTATTGGTTCTGCCATCAGCAACGATTTTAGGGATCAAAAACTCAGGAACACGGCCTTTTCCTGTATCTTTGTAAATTTTCTCTACAACTTGCACTACGTCATCCGCAGTCGCATGTTTTAGTCTTACAATATCAACACGCTGGTCACCAGCTTGGTCAACCGACTTGATAATACTCACTAAGCGATTTACCGACGCGGCATGACCTGTCAACATCATCACGTTTGCTGAGTTGAAGTTAGTAACGTGACCCCCGTCTTTTTGGTCACTGAATTGACGAATAAGCGGACCTAATTCCTGTACTGATACATTCTTTACTTGAACAACGCGGGTGATCATCACATCGCCATCGCCTTCGCTGTTATCATTCACCAGTGGGACGTTGGCTTTTTTCGCATCAGAACTGCGCACCACTTTCATGATGCCGTTTGGCATTTCTACAACCGAATAGCCATAAACTTCTAATACACTTAAAAAGAACTGGTAATAAAGCTCTTCATCCATTAATTCGAAGCTACGTACATTGATGTTGCCGCGCACATTTGGATCTATTATTATCGTTTTATTGAGCGTTTTACCCACAATGAGAATGAACTCATTGATGTCAGTCCCCTTAAAGTTGGCCGCATACTCAACCGCAGACACAGACAATGACAATCCAGCTGCAAACAACAGAGCTGCATACTTAGCTAACCCTTTTCTGATTCTTGTGAGGTGTAGCTTTCTACCCATTATTCTTAAACTCCAAAATTAGTGTCTTTTACAGGCTGAATTGCACATCTAAAGTGCGGCCTTCGCGCTCAATAGTTATGTTGGCATCGGTACTCTCTCTGAGTTCGTTCATCGCCGTCATAGCCTGTTTCATATCCGTGAGTTGATAGCCATTTATCGCAATGGCCAGATCGTTATTTTTGAGACCCATCTTTTTGAAAAGTTCAGGATCTTTTCCAGGACGTAAACGATAACCAACAAGTTGGCCATTGCGACGCTCTGGTGAAATTCTTATATAGTCAAACAGCTTACCTGGTTCATTTAAGAGCTCTTGGCGACGTTGTGCAAGTTCGGAGCGCGTACTTTCGCTAATACGGCTTTCTTTAGGTGCGGCACTGCGTTTAGGCGTTGTTGGCATAGCGACTTGCTGTGTAAAGTCTAGGCCATCTAACATTAAGGTTTCAAATCGTCCACTGACATCTAAAATAACGCGATCAGGCAGGACTTGCGCCAGCTTTGCTCGCGTCCCTTTAATGACATCTTGAACCAAATAAGTCTCTTGTCGTCCTTGCGAGTCGATAATCGCAAGACCTGCACTGTCATTTTTACTCACAGCAACAATACCGGTGAGTTTTACATTCAAGCGTGTCTCAGGCGCATTAGAAATAACCGGTTTAGGCTTATCTTCTTCTTTGGGTTTTTCATTCGCTTTTCCGAAAATATGCTGCGCCAAAATAGACGCACTACTGACCGTTTGAGCTGCGTTTTGCGTTTGATTTGGCGTGAGACTAATGGGCGAAGAGTCTGGTTTAGGGAACAGTAACCAAAATAGTTGAGACAGTAAAAATGCAATATATACAACAGCTAAGAACACCACTGCGCGACTAAGCTTTGCGTGGGGCAACCCTTGTAATATTTTCTGTAACTGCTGTATTTGTAATTCCATATAAAATTCTTTAATGAGACTTTTTTTATTCTATTAAGCGCCTCAGTGTACCGTTTAGACTTCGATTCAACAAGCGCGCAAATGTGAAACTTTAAATTAAATCGGTACAAGATATGACATGACTTACCTGAACACAGTATTAACCATTTGTTCAACTAATCATAATATGCCATTCCTTGACCTAACGGGCAGTATGCTTTTTTTGACGGTTAAAATATGATAAATTTCACCCTCGAGCAAGTCGCCAGCAACGTAGTTAAAGAATTGTGACAAAAGTCAATCCAGAAAACAACCAAGATGATGCAAAAGTCAGATTGGACAAATGGCTGTGGGCCGCGCGGTTTTATAAAACACGCTCAATTGCCCGCGAAATGATCCAAGGTGGGAAAGTCAAATACAACGGCCAAAGGTGCAAGCCCAGCCGTCATGTCGATGTTGGCGCCGTCATCGAATTAGCCCAGGGTCACGACGAAAAGCACATCACAGTGTTAAAGTTAATGGATAAACGTCAAGCCGCTCCGATCGCACAAACACTCTATGAAGAGTCCGCAGACAGCATCGAAAAGCGCGCTCAGAACGCCATTGCTAGAAAAAACAATAGTTTCTTCGCACCGCGCCCCGAGCACAAGCCAGATAAAAAGCAGCGACGCGAGCTGCTAAAGTTAAAATCAAATTAGGGTCTTATAGATGAAACAAGATTTACTTCATCGTTATATTTTTGATGATCTCGATGTACGAGGTGAGTTAGTACAAGTCGAGCATACACTGAAAGACATTGTTGCAGGTCATAACTACCCAACAGAAGTACAGACGTTGCTAGGCGAATTACTCGTTGCAACGAGCCTATTAACAGCAACACTGAAGTTTGAAGGTGACATTGCCGTTCAGCTTCAAGGTGACGGCCCTGTAAAATATGCCGTGATCAATGGTGACCATCAGCAAAACATGCGTGGTATTGCAAGAGTAGAAGGTCAGATCACCGGTTCTGGGATCAGCGACCTCATCGGCAAAGGCCATATGATCATCACCATATCTCCTGTGAAAGGTGAAAGATACCAAGGTGTCGTGCCTTTAACATCAGACTCTCTTGCAAAATGTTTAGAAGATTACTTTGAGCAATCAGAGCAGTTGAGAACAAGACTATGGTTTGCCACACAGATAAATGCAGAGACCGTCAAAGCGGCTGGTTTATTCTTACAGGTATTGCCTGTTAATAAAGAAAAGTCACAAAGTGACTTTGAGCATTTAGAAGCACTCAGTGACACGATTAAAGCTGATGAATTGTTGAGCCTTGACGCGCAAACCGTGTTGACGCGTTTATATCATGAAGACAATCCTCAGTTATTCGAACCTCAAGAAGTCAACTTTGTGTGCGGCTGTAGTCGAGAAAAAACCATCAGTGCGTTAGTCAATGTTGGCCAACAAGCGCTATTAGAGGATATAGAACAGCATGGCGAGGTTAAACTAAGTTGCCACTACTGTCTTACTGATTACCGATTTAATGAACAAGAGATCAAGTCTATTTTTAATTAAATAGGGTACATCCAACTCATTTCAGTTAAAGCCGCCATTTTGGCGGCTTTTTATTTGGAAAAAAATGATACCGGTGTCATTAAAACGCCAACTTTTATGACACCGGTATCATTGAAATTATTCAGTTTTTTTGTCAAAAAATTGCAATTTCTGCCCCCTTTAGGGCTCGAATATCTCAAATGCTTCTGTTAGTATAATTTCAAGCTTTAGGTACTTAATAACCAGAGCTATCCCGTTCAATTCTCACATTTAGGTATAAACATGACTTCAAGCGCTACTCGTTTTGTCGATTTAACTGCAGCTGAACTTGTCGAACACGCTATCTCGCGTGGTGAAGGGACTTTAGCAGCGAATGGAGCTTTTGTAGCAAAAACAGGCCGCCGTACAGGTCGCTCTCCTAACGACCGTTTTATTGTTAAAGAGCCAAGCACAGAAAATGACATCCAATGGGGTAACGTCAACCGTCCATTCGATGCAGAAAAGTTTGATGCTCTATGGGCTCGTGTAGAAGCACACGTGCACAGCAACGACCACTTTGTCTCTCACTTAGAAGTTGGTTCAGATCCTGAGCACTATTTACCAGTAGTCGTTACTACTGAGACGGCTTGGCACCATATCTTTGCTAAAAACATGTTTATCGAACCTAGCAAATACAATGCAGCTGATTTACCCCAATGGCAGGTAATGAACGTACCTTCTTTTGTATGTGACCCAGAACGTGATGGCACAAACAGTGATGGTACCGTTATTATCAACTTTGCAGAGCGCAAAGTGCTCATCGCAGGTATGCATTACGCCGGTGAAATGAAAAAGTCGATGTTCTCTGTACAGAACTTCCTACTGCCAGCTAAAGGTGTTCTACCTATGCACTGTAGTGCGAACGTTGGCGAAGCAGGCGACACAACCTTGTTCTTTGGTCTATCTGGTACAGGTAAAACTACGCTTTCTGCGGACCCTAAGCGTTTCCTTATCGGTGATGATGAGCACGGCTGGGCACCTGGCAGTGTATTCAACATTGAAGGCGGTTGTTACGCAAAATGTATCGACCTTTCACAAAAGAATGAGCCAGTAATTTGGAATGCGATTAAGTTCGGTACAATCCTAGAAAACGTTGTACTTGATGAAAACCGCGTACCAGACTTTGCAGATACAAGCCTAACGCAAAACACGCGCGCTGCGTACCCACTTGAGCATGTTGAAAAGCGTAAAGTAGAAAACCGTGCAGGAGAACCTCGTGCAGTGGTATTCTTAACATGTGATGTAAGTGGTGTATTACCTCCAGTGTCTATCCTGTCTGAAGAAGCCGCGGCATATCACTTCCTAAGTGGTTACACTGCCAAAGTTGGTTCAACAGAGATCGGCTCAACATCTGATATCGAGTCTACATTCTCAACGTGTTTTGGCGCACCATTCTTCCCACGTCCAGCAGGTGTTTATGCTGAGCTTCTAATGAAGCGTGTACGTGAATTTGGCGCAAAAGTTTACCTAGTCAATACAGGTTGGACAGGTGGTCCTTACGGTGTTGGTAAGCGTTTTGATATCCCAACAACACGTGCTGTTATTGATGCTATCGTGAATGACACATTAGAAGGTGTTGAAACACAACATATTGAAGCATTGAACTTAGACATCCCTGTGTCTGTGGACGGCGTAGACGAGAAACTACTTAACCCAATCAACACGTGGGAAGATAAAGACAAGTATGCAGAGTATGCAGCCAAGCTAGCAGCAGACTTTAAAGCTAACTTCGAAAAATACGACGTGTCTGACGCGATTAAGTCAGCAGGTCCTCGCGGTTAAGCACTACCTTTTCCTTTATCAAAGGCGCCCCTCGTTGGGCGTTTTTTTATGCCTGTATGGCAGTAACGGGTTACCTTAACTACCCAGCAGTTGACCCAAGCTATTATAGCCAAAAACACACTCGCTAATGCCCATCTATAATATGTGTTTCATTACCTGAAGTTTTAAGCAGGTCCAACTCGCTTGCACTCCATAGCCCCATGAGCTCAAGTTATGCTCCAAAATACGAGTATACAGGCACAGCTAGCTGATGTTCAAAAGTGCAGCACTATTTTCATACACCAATCGCTAACTAACACCTTCTGGTTGAATATTGTTCAACCACGAATGATTTACACGACTTATCGTTCTGTTTAGGGTAGTTAGTGAGGTGCAGGTCACCTCGCTTATCAATGAATAATGAGAAAAGGATTAAACCATGAAATTAAATTTGAAGAAAAAAGCACTTAAAAGCTTACAAGACAATCAAATTAACACTGCACTTACTAAAGAAATAGCCGGCGCTCGTAAAACACGTATTGCACCACAAAACAGTTGGCAAATTTGTCCAACACACCCTGCAGTGTGTACATCAACATGCGGTAGATAACTCTACGATAATTGGCAGCTGACCCTTAGCTGCCAATTCAATGGTTATTTACACAGTGGCAACTGTACCTCAGCGCATAGACCCCCTTTCGATCTATTCCTCAAAGACACCTTACCACCATGCGTTACCACAATACGTTTGATAATGGCCAAACCTAAACCGCTCCCCTCTGATCCTCTGGCTTGATCGCCTTGCTTAAATGGCTCAAACACCGATTCCAGCTCAGATTCAGGAATACCAGGGCCTCGGTCTTTCACTTGGATCACGACCCGTTTATTTTTGATATCCGCTTGAGTGCTCACATCTATCTCATCTTCTGAGTATTTGATGGCATTCTCAATCATGTTGGTTAAAACACGTTTTAATGCTACATGATTTGCGACTACCCAAGGTGCTGTTTCAGCAAGGCTGATATTAATAATGCGCTTATGTTGCTGTTCAGCATGAACCACTTCCTCTACCAGCGCATTGACATTTTCTTTATTCATTTCACCACTGCTATGATGGCGCAGATATTCAATAAATTGATCAATGATCGCGTTCATATCTTCGATGTCATCAATGATCCCTTCTTTTAGATAGGCTTCCTCATCCGACATCATTTCTGTTGCCAGACGAATGCGAGTCAATGGTGTGCGCAGATCATGTGATACACCAGCCATCAGTAACCGGCGGTCACTTTCCAGCTCAGCGATCCCTTTAGACATTTGATTGAAGGCTTTGGTCACTTCAATGACCTCTGTTGACCCCTGCTCAACTAAGCGTGTAGAAAAATCTCCTACCCCAACTCTGCTGGCAGCCGTTTGCAATGCTTTTAACGGCCTGTTCAAATGCCTGGCAAAGAGCCACCCTCCCAAAACACTTAAAAAGCCAATACTTGATAAGTAAAAGACCAAAAACTCTAACTTAGTTTCAGAAAAACCGGTTAAAGGCACTCTGACCCAATAGCCTGGTGCTTGTGGTGCTTCAACCCAGTATACAACAGGGTCGCCTTGGCTAATTCTGACACGTGCTGAGCCGTTTAACTGCTCAGACATACTTCGGGATAGCAAGCTGTACTCACGCGCTTGACCCAGTCCATTTCTATATGCATCTTTTTGTGTCATCACCGCGATGCCGGTTATCTCAAAAAACTTATCCGATAACGCCGAGTCCACTTCAACGCCTTCTTCCCAGTCAATAAATACGGTTTTAACCTGTTTCGCGAGCATCAAATTAACCTGCTCAAAAGTCGGCTTAAAAACATATAAAGTGACGGTAATATAGGAGACGATTTGGTTTATCAATAGCAAAGCTGCGACAAAGAATACCGTCTGGCCAAACGCACTGCGAGGAAAAATACCCATTACTTTTCGCCGTCGGGCACAAATACATACCCCAGCCCCCACACCGTTTGGATGTACCTTGGGTTTGAAGCATCCTCTTCAATCATACGGCGTAATCGAGACACTTGAACATCGATACTGCGTTCCAATGCACTATAGTCTCGCCCTCGGGCCAAATTCATTAATTTATCTCGACTTAAAGGCTCTCTCGGATGGCTTACCAGCGCTTTTAAAACCGCAAACTCTCCGCTCGTTAGGGCAATCGTCTCATCTCCCTTTTGCATTTCTCTGGTCGCCAAATTGAGTTTGAAAATACCAAATTCGACTTCATTTTCTTGTGCAGCTGGCGCACCTGGCACTTCTTTTGTCTTTCTGCGTAACACGGCTTTAATGCGAGCCAACAATTCTCTTGGGTTAAAAGGTTTTGGTAAATAGTCGTCCGCACCTAACTCTAGGCCGATAATACGATCAACTTCATCCCCTTTTGCTGTCAGCATGACAATGGGGATCTCATTTTCTTTTTGTCTGAGACGTCGACAAATCGATAATCCATCTTCACCAGGTAACATGAGATCCAATACCATCAAGTGGAAGTTTTCTCTTTCGAGTAACCTATCCATTTGCTCTGCATTTGCAGCACTTCTAACAATGAAGCCTTGTTCGACTAAATAGCGCTCTAGCAAGCTGCGCAATCTCATATCGTCATCAACGACCAATACTTTTGTTGTTTCGTTTCCCATCTGATTCTTCTTGTTATCATTTAACTATTGGTTAAATATAATTGAAATTAAGCTGCTTAGACACCATAACGTACTGATAAGATTGTTACTGAACGTTACAACTTTTCAAATATGCGTACCTTTATAGGTTTTTTAATATAGTACATTATGAAAACGAACTTAATTACACCCGAAGGGTATCGAAAATTACAGCAGGAACATGATCACCTCTGGTTTGAAAAACGTCCTGAAATAACCAAAATAGTTAATTGGGCCGCCAGTCTCGGCGATCGCTCGGAAAACGCCGACTATACGTTTAACAAACGCTTACTCAGACAAATTGATCGCCGTGTAAGATATTTACGAAAACGACTACCCGATTTAAAAGTCGTTGAGTATGATCCACAACAAGCTGGAAAGGTCTATTTTGGTGCTTGGGTTGAAATTGAGAACGATGATGGTGAAATCAAAAATTTCAGGATTGTCGGTCCGGATGAAATTTATGAACGCAATGACTATATTTCTATAGACTCACCGATGGCAAGAGCGCTACTCGGTAAGTCAGTTGATGATGATTTCATGGTAAAAACTCCCCAAGGTGAAGCCCTGTGGTATATCAATAGAATCGAATATCAAGCCTGATAAAATTTCCACTAATATGGTATGATAAAAACTAACGCTTAATAGATTTTTTAGCGTAGCTAATTGAACTTTATAAGGATTTTGCATGAGCAACATCTCAGCTCGTTTAGCCCAAGAGCTAAATGCCTCAGAACAGCAAGTGCTGGCTGCCACCACATTGTTAGATGAGGGCGCAACTGTTCCCTTTATCGCCCGTTATCGTAAAGAAGTCACAGGTGGTTTAGATGACTCTCAATTGCGTCTACTAGAACAACGTCTCTCCTATTTAAGAGAGTTAGAAGAACGACGTGCATTCATTACTAAAACCATTGAAGAGCAAGGGAAGCTGACTGCACAACTGGCCAGTGATATTGCGCAAGCTAACAGCAAAACTGAGTTAGAAGATTTATACCTTCCCTACAAACCTAAGCGCCGTACCAAAGGCCAAATCGCCATTGAAGCTGGCATAGAGCCTCTGGCTGATCGATTATTTGAAGATCCAAATTTATCGCCGGAATTAATCGCTGAAGATTTCATCAACCCAGATGCGGGCTTTGCAGATACAAAAAGTGTCCTTGATGGGGCAAAGTTTATTTTGATGGAACGATTTGCTGAAGATGCAAAATTACTTGCCAAGTTTAGAGCACATATTAGCGCCAATGCACAGCTTCAGAGCCGAGTGATTAAAGGCCAAGAAGACAGTGGTAGCAAATATAGAGATTATTTCGAGCACAATGAGCTTCTTTCTAAAGTGCCTTCGCATCGTGCGCTTGCTATGCTCAGAGCACGAAATGAAGGGGTTTTACAAATCACGATTAACCCCGAACCCGAAGCGCAAGATCACCAACAGTTTTGCGCGCAAATGATTGCTGATCATTATGGATTAGTGGTGCAAGGCGCAGCGGCCAGTGAATGGCTTATGGTTGTTGTCCAGTGGGCTTGGAAAGTTAAATTATCTCTGCACTTAGAGAATGAGTTCCTTGGCTCTTTAAGAGAAAAAGCAGAAAATGGCGCCATTGATGTGTTTGCTAAAAACCTCAAAGATCTACTCATGGCAGCACCAGCAGGACCGAAGGTCACCATGGGTATCGATCCTGGATTGCGCACTGGCTGTAAAATTGCCATTGTAGATGCTACGGGCAAATTACTCGCCACCACCACCATTTATCCACATGCTCCTCAAAACCATTGGGACAAATCAATTCGCACCATTGAACAGCTTTCTCGCCAGCATAAAGTTCAGCTTATTGCGATCGGTAACGGCACCGCATCGCGAGAGACCGACAAGCTGGCGGCTGAAGTTCAAAAAGCAGCATCAGATCTTAACTTGACCAAAATCATGGTCAGTGAAGCCGGGGCATCGGTCTATTCCGCTTCTGAATTTGCAGCGAATGAGTTCCCAGACTTAGATGTGTCTTTGCGTGGCGCAGTATCTATTGCGAGACGCTTGCAAGATCCACTTGCCGAGCTGGTAAAAATTGAACCGAAATCTATTGGTGTGGGTCAGTATCAGCACGATGTCTCGCAAAGCCAATTAGGTCAAACATTGACTGCGGTCGTTGAAGACTGTGTAAACTCAGTGGGTGTTGACGTCAATACCGCTTCAGTGCCACTACTCACGCGAGTATCAGGGTTGAACAAAACGCTGGCAAACAACATTGTAAAATACCGCGATAGTAATGGTTCTTTCTCAAATCGTAAGCAACTTAAAAAAGTTGAGCGTTTAGGGCCTAAAGCATTTGAACAAGCAGCTGGCTTTTTAAGAATTATCGATGGGGATGACCCACTCGACGCATCAGCCGTGCATCCAGAAGCTTACCCGGTTGTTAAACAGATCTCTCAATCCAATGAACTCGATTTACAAAGCTTGATTGGCAATAGTGATTTATTGAAAAAGCTATCAGCTAATGACTATGTTGATGAAAAGTTTGGTTTGCCAACGGTCACTGACATCATCTCAGAGCTGGATAAACCAGGTCGAGATCCGCGTCCAGAGTTTAAAACGGCTCAGTTTAAAGCGGGCGTAGAAAAAATCTCTGATTTGAAAGTGGGCATGGTTTTAGAAGGGGTTGTTTCCAATGTTGCCAACTTTGGTGCGTTTGTTGATGTCGGTGTACACCAAGATGGCCTTGTACATATTTCCGCGATCACCGATAAGTTTATCTCTGATCCAAGAGAAGTTGTAAAAGCGGGTGATATTGTAAAAGTAAAAGTGATTGAAGTTGACGTAGACAGAAAGCGTATCAGCTTTACCATGCGCTTAAATGACGCAACACCATCCAGCAGCGATGCACATAAGAATAAACCTCAACAAAAAGCCGCTCAAAATCATGGCCGTAAAAACGACCGCAGAGATAACCAAAAAGGAAATCGACGCGATCAAGGTAACGCCGCTATGGGCAATGCATTTGCAGAAGCCTTTGCTAAGTTGAAAAAATAAAATGGCTTAACGTAAAAAAAGGAAGGGGACCCCTTCCTTTTTTTATTGCTCATAACTTTAGACTGAAACAGAGAGACGAGCGTCTTTATCAGGCTTAGCAACTTGCCCATAAAACCCCTCTATTCTCAGGGCTCGTGATTCAATTTCAGGATCTCTTTCTATCGGCAGTGCAACGGCAAATGGATCAGACTCTTGTTTGAGCCTCGCACGTTCTAACACAGGTTGTTCAGACTGTGCGCTCCCTTCTTCTGTCAGGCGGCGATTCTCAAACTTCTGCACCCCACTGGATGCACTTTCTTCTTCTGAACCACTGATAGATTGCTTTGCTAGTTCAGCTTGCGCTGTGGCGATTTTAGATGTCGCATCTGCGGCAATGGCACGATCCGCACCCGAGGGTTCAGCTGGTGCCAAAGCAGCAGCTCTAACCGTTTGCATCTTTTCGATGGTTTGCTGCGGGTTACCTTCAACGGGTGCAACATCAATCATCACTTGCCCGCCGACCGCATAATTATTACCGTCTGGGCCTCGTTGGTAATCGTATGTTGGAGACCCCGCATATTGGCCACCTACACGGGCGTGTGCTTGCTCATGCAACCTGACTTCACGGTCACGGTCTTTCAACTCTTTAAGTTGTTGCTCATCCTGTTCTTGTTGCGCTTGCTCGCGTTCAGAAGGTTCATCATCACTACCAGACTGAGCTTGCTGCTCTTCGCTCTTTTCATCGCCGCGCTCTTGAACGGTTTTACTGTCTTTTAGTTGACCATTCGCGTCGTATGTCTCTTGCGCTTCACTTTCGCTCAGGCGCGCCTTGTCGTTGTCTTGTAATGATTTGTTTTCTGTTGCTGGCGGTGTAACCGCAGCCGGTTTTGGGATCACCTCGCGCAGCTGGTTGTCTCGCCTAGCAGTTTCAGTGTAGACGTTTGCAGTATTGAGACTAACCGCCGGTTGTGGCGTGACGATATTCATACCTACACTTTAATATCAATCAAGGTTCCCAGCACTTCGTCTGCAGTTTGAATAGATTGGGTATTGGCTTTGGCATTGAACTCTTCTACTTTCAGGTTCACCAGAGACTCATCGATTCTTGGTGGCTGAGAAACCGGTGCTGTTACGGCCTCTTCAGGACGGGCAGCTTCAAGCTGTCTTTGTTGCGCTAATTGTTCGTCGCTTTGTTGATCAATCGTCGCACGGTTAATATCAGCCGACGCTTGCTCAATATTTTGTTGAGCACGATTAAACCCTTCAACGCCTGCATTAAGCACGTCACCAATAGGCATAATAGACTCCTAGTTACTTTTTCACTAACCTAATTATTGCTCATATTATGTTCAAAATAAAGCGTGGGCGGCAAAAAATTGCCGCCCATTTGGCGTATCCAATTTAAAGTCTTGATTTTAGGTAATTAATAAATTCGTTGCGATGAGAAATGAAAGGTGCATGAGATGCTTTTGGCAGTATTTCATAACTAAATTGCGGATTCACCTTGGCCATTTCTGCGGCTACCGTTGGTGGCACCAAAGCGTCAAGACGACCAAATATACCACTCACAGGACAGTGTAACGTCTCAAACTCGCTCTTCAAATTGGTGTTTTGTAGTATATCTAAGCCTGCACTAAGTGCTATTTCGTGCGGTTCCGCTGCCTGAAATAATAATGATTTGAGCTGCTTAATATCTCCCTTAGCATGCTCACTCCCCATTGCTTGGATAGCTAAAAAACGCTCGATGGTTTTGTTACTGTCTTTAGCAAGCTGCACTTTAAATTGTGCCAGTACCTGACTCTTAATTCCTGGCCATGTGTCATCTTCGCAAAACTGAATATTCGAAGAAACCAGGATAAGATGTGCCACTTTATCTGGATGAGCCGCAGCCAGCTTCGTGGCAACCAAGCCACCAAGTGACCAACCAACCACGATGCTATTTTCGTTCACTTTATTCGCTAAGGACTGCACAATAGTATCAAGTTCATACGCTTCACTATTGATTGGCTCTCCACCAAACCCAGGTAAATTTAGGGCTTTGACAGAAAGGCCTAAGACGTTTTCAAGCTCAGTTTCGATAAGCTGCCAAACCTCTTTGTTCATTCCCCAACCATGCAGTAATACAATTTCTCTTTGCATATTAATACGTCTCAAGCCAAAATTATGGCTATGATAGCGTTTCAAGGAATGAAAGCAATGTCACTTATTAATGCACTTCGAAAAAGCCTGTTGCCTGCAAAATGTGCCGCGTGTAAAAGCGATATCGAGTCCCCTGGGATTTGCCAAACGTGCTACCCCACTCTCCCACTATTTGGATCAGAGGAGGGAAATTTGCTATTGCGCCCAGATATAAATCGGATGTTCAACTTACCTGAATGTGATGGGCTGAGTGCGTGCGGCTGGTATCAAGGTCAATTAGCCATCTGGCTGAAACAGGTCAAATATAACCGTGACCGACATGCCATGATGATAATCAGACAAATTATTGCAAAGCAATGGGCACACTTACATCTACAACAACTTATTCAAGCTGATGCGTGTGTCATAGTCCCTCTGGCATCAACCCGCCTGCTAAATCGAGGCTACAATCAGGTCTATCAAACTTGGCAAAAATTGTTAACACACCACCAAATTCCGATATTAACAGTCATTGCCAAGCGCACTCGACCTTCTCATGTTTTACTCTCGAAACATGCCAGACAACAAAATGCTCGGCATGCCTTTTATCTCACTGGTGATATTCAACACAAACGAATTTTAATCGTTGATGATGTGATCACCAGCGGCGCAACCATGAATGCCATCGCAGCGCTATGTAAGCAGGCAGGTGCACAAAGCATCTGGGCCTGTGCAACCTGCATTACTGAATTATAAAAATGCTAGATACTACCCGCATAGAAAAGCGCATTACTGAGCAGACGGCTAGAGCCATACCAGTAACCGCGAAAAACAGGGTTATCAGTCATAACAACGACGACCCCTTTACCATAACGCGCAGCGACTAATGCACTACTTCCTGCTATTTGCGAAATATTGCGTTCATCCGCATACCCAGAGAGCAACGGAGAGCTAGTATACTGCGCCACATTGGTAAAGGGCTTAGTGCTGTGCTTCATTACCCAAGTACTGTTTTTAAATAGCGGCAGGTTTGCATCCTCAAAACCAAATGCTAAGGGGTGTGATACGTCAATTTTGGCCTGAAAAATAGCCCCCGCAATACGTTGCTTGGCAGCCAAAGCTTCCCGCTCTGAAAAAGGCAGACCATCCGTTTTAAATAACGCTTTCATTTCTTTAGTTGACACGGTTTCAACCTTTAGTAGCTGTTGATCTACTAACCATTTAGCGCCGCGTTTTTGTCCCCAAATGACTCCACCCTTTTTTACCCAAGAGTAAATGGCACTTTTGGCTTGATTGTCCATCTGTTCATAGCGGCCATCCGCCAAAATAATATGTGTGTAGCGAGAGAGATCGAGCTTCCCTAAACGATGTTGCTCGACGAGGGTCGGCGCCAAACTGAGATGACGATCTAACTGATACCACAACTCCCCTACTTCATACTGGCTGGTGCCTTTTCCGCCCACCAGCAACACATGCGGTTGCTCAAGTGGTGACATTAACCGAGAGCCCAAATCAATGCCTTGCGCAGTGAGTCCGGTTTCAATCGAAAATAACGGGATATCCACACTTGCAGCCAACGCAGTGAGCCTCTTAAACCAGTTTGAGGCGGTTTGTAAACCGGCAGGGATCACTATACTGCCAGCAGAAAACGCATGCTGGCCGTTTTGCGTTTGTGCGGTAAATGGCTTTAAAGCACCTCTGATTTGAATCCCTTCTGCCAATAATAAGTTGGCCAATTTTGGAGCGAGATAATGATGCCATTCAAATGCAAATGCATACCCACGTTCAAGCTCTGCAGAGCTCGCTTCGATAGGCGCTTTATGCCATGGTGTATCGCTATAATTTAGCCCCCAACTACTCGATACCTTGGCAAAGTCTAAATCAAACGCATAGGGCAAAGTCCAGCCAGACACGTCGTAAAACGTATTGTCTTTAAAGTGTGTTTGTGTGGAAAAAGCAGCTTTAATAAAACGAAATTGAGCCTGTTGTAACGGGATATATAAATCCCCGACTTGATATTCATTTCCTGCAGCTTTAAACGCCTTAGTAAGCGGGTAAGCGACTACTTGATGACTTTTCAATAATTCAACAAATTGTTCAAAACGGTAAGTATCTTGACCTCTTCTTACCATATAACCGTGATATTTCTCTTTACTGGCTAACTGTTTAGACTGTGAAAAAAATGCTTGCTGATAAGCCGTCAGTTCAGATTTAAGCTCGGTCACACCGGCAAATGTTGATAAGGAAGTCAGTAATTGATTTTTTATCGTGCGATGAAAGTGTAAATCACCATTGATGGATTCTTGAACATGACCACGACTGCTTGCCTGTTCAAATAAGACCCCAACAGAGCCGTTTACATCAGGGTAAGTCGAGCCCTTACCAATGTAAAAGTCATCAAAACTTTCTTGCGTAAAATATAACTGCTGCTCACGATCTAAAGTTTGTGCATGGTAGGTGGCTAATTTTTGTGTCAGTGATTGGTTTTGTGCAGGTGTGATTGGATGTGTCCGCGATGGGATCCCGGGCTGAAAAAAGTAACTGCTATTGGTGCCCATTTCGTGAAAATCAGTTAAGACGGTTGGTTTCCAATGATGAAATTGAGTCACTCTGGCACGTGACTCAGGGTGTTGCAACAACAACCAGTCTCTATTGAGGTCAAACCAATAATGATTTGTTCGCGCGGAAGGCCACCCTTCAACATGCTCGCGATGCGCCGGATCGGATGATAACACTTGCCCACGGTGGCTATTCGCCCACTGTGCAAATCGGGCAAGTCCATCAGGATTCATCGCTGGATCGAGCAAAATGATGTTGTTTTCCAGTAAACGCTCGACTTCTTGTCCTTTCGCGGCTGCCAAATAATAAGCCACCAGCAATGCAGCATTGCTTCCCGAAGGCTCATTACCATGCACGCTATACCCCATCCAAATCACATTTGGCGGCTGCGACGTGGTCTCTTGCCCGTTTAATCTTGCCACATGCGCTTGACGCAAAGATTCTAGGTTTTTTAACTGCGAGGCACTGGTTGCACTGAGTAAGAGCAAGGGCCGACGCTCATGGCTATACCCTATTGTTGAAATGCTGAGTCGCGGGCTTTGTTTGGCTAAGAGCGTCAAATATTGAACTAATTGGTCATGACGTACATGCCACTCACCGACTTCATACCCCAGAATATCGCTGGGTTTACTGATACTTTGATCAAACTCTATATCTGAAGAAAAATAATAGCTGATAGGTTTAGCTTGGCTTTGGAATGCCCATAAAACCAGTAGTATCAAAAAAACTCTCATATCAATTCCATCTTTTAATGTTCCCCTATACGCTAGCAAGTTGCACTATTTCACAGCAAATTTTTACGTCCAACACTAGCTACAACCGGACGAGGGGAGTATCATAGGAAGTAACCGAGTAAATTAGTCAAGTATAGCCAGATTATGATCACAATTTCAGAATCAGCCCAAACCCATTTTGCAAAGCTACTCAGCGACCAAGCTGAGGGAACCAGTATTCGTGTATTTGTAGTTAACCCAGGCACAGCGCAAGCTGAATGTGGTGTATCTTACTGTCCTGCAGATGCCGTAGAAAAAAGCGATATGCGCTTTAACTTCAATGGTTTTGATGCCATTGTTGACGAAGAAAGTGCACCATTCTTAGAAGAAGCTGAAATCGATTTCGTCACCGATAAAATGGGTAGTCAGCTTACTTTGAAAGCACCAAACGCCAAAGCAAAAAAACTGAAAGATAACGCCTCTTTAGAAGAACGAGTTGAACATATGCTCGTAACCGATGTCAATCCACAGCTTGCAAACCATGGCGGACAGGTAAGCTTAGTTGAAATCACAGAAGATGGCATCGCAGTAGTACAGTTTGGTGGCGGCTGTAACGGCTGCTCCATGATCGATGTGACGCTAAAAGAAGGCATTGAAAAAGAAATGATAGCCAAGTTTGAAGAAATCACAGGTGTGCGCGATGTTACTGAGCACGCACGTGGTGACCACTCTTACTATTAATCACTATGTTCACGCAATATATTTATCGCTTGGGTTCCAACCCCAAGCGAAGTCTAAAGCGCTTTTTTACAGGTATTGGCCTTTTTGTGATCGCTATGGGATTGTTTGCTCTTAGCCATTACCATGATCCTAGTTGGCGATACGCTGGCTTAGCCGTTTTATTTCCAGCACTAGGCATCGCGGGATATGGCTACTTAGGGATCTTTGCAAACCGATTTTCACAAGTTATTTCAGCAAGGCGTTCTGCACGCCAAGCTTTCGATAACGGTAAATCAAAGTAACGCCACGTAGCGCCATAAAACAGCTCATGGCAAACCACAAAGCGTGGTTGCCATGATCTAATAGTAAAAATACCGGTAAGAAAAAGCCAAACAGCGCAGAGAATATCATACTGTTGCGCATCTCTTTCGCCTTCGTAAGGCCAACAAAAACACCATCGAATAAAAAGCAACTCATCGCGATAAGCGGTAAGACAACTAACCAAGGCAGGTAGATTAACGCCGTTTCCACTACACTCGGAATACTGGTTAACATGCTGATGATCATCGGGCCAAATAACGCAAACGTGATGCAGTATAATAGGGCAAAAACCCCTCCCCATAATATACTCACTGCCACCCAAGCTTTTAACTTTTCAACATCTCTCTCACCTTTCGCTTGCCCGACTTTGGCTTCAACAGCATAGGCAATGCCATCTAATGCAAAACTGACCAACATTAAAAAGTTCAGCAACACCGCATTAGCCGCTAACGTATTCTCTCCTAATCGCGCACCATAAAAAGTCATAAAGCTAAAACACAATTGTAAGACCAATGAACGTATGAAAATATCTTTGTTGAGCGTGAGTAGATGCATCAAATGCTCACGGTTAGGTAGTCGCCATGCGAACGTCCACCCACGTTGTTTGAGCAATGATGCCGTTAAGCACACAGCAAGAATAAGCGCACTGTAATCGGCGATAACCGATGCCCAAGCAGCCCCCGCCACGCCCCACTCAAAACCAATGACAAACAGCAGGTCGAGGACGATATTGACAATGTTAGTAAATAACACCACATAAAACGGCCCCTTGCCGTACTGTAATCCAAGCATAAACCCAAGTAGGACCAAGTTCATCATTGCCGCAGGTGCACTGTAAATTCGAATGGAAAAATACGTCGAGGCTTGTGCCATCACATCACTACTAGGATTAGCAAGACGCTCGATTATATCGAGTAAAAAAGGTGATAAACCAATCAAAGAAAGTGCAAAAAAGAGCGCTATTGCCAGACTCGCAAGTAGGGATTGGTATGAGCGAATCTGGTTTTTCTCACCAAATGCCTGAGCTATTTCTCCAGTGGTACTCATACGTAAAAAGCTGGCAAGCCAAAATAATAATGCAATACTGCCCGATCCCAACGCGATACCAGCTAAATAGTGTGCATGGCTTAAATGGCCGATCACGGCGGTATCAACTAATCCTAACAGGGGGACCGAAATATTTGATAAGATCATCGGCGCTGCGAGAGTGAGTAGTGGAATATGATAAGGTGTACGCAGGTAATGAAAAAGCTTCATAATTTAGTTCTATTTGTTGGTTTAGCCAGTGCTCAAGCACACAGTGCGACTATATTACAGTATCATCACGTCAGTGAGAAACTCCCCCCCGTCACCAGTGTCAGTGAAGACACATTCAAGTCTCACTTAGAGTTTTTGAAACAAGGCAATTACAACGTGATCGCGCTCAATGATTTTATTGATACTCTGCAGCAAGGCAAGTCTCTGCCAATGAATACTGTTGCTATTACCTTTGACGATGGCTACGACAATAATATTGAAGCCGCAGCCCCGTTATTAGAGGCTTATAACTTTCCATACACTATCTTCGTCAACCCGCAATTAATTGATGAAGGGCAAAGCTATGTGATGACTTGGGATGAGCTCAGAGCCTTATCAAAACGCGGGGCTATTATTGCCAACCATAGCGCCAAACATGATTACTTACACCTGCGTAAAAAAGGTGAATCCGAATCACAGTGGCAACAGCGTATAAGTCATGACCTGACATGGTCTCAACAACGGATCAATGCCGAAATTGGACACAATTATCCATATATCGCCTATCCTTACGGTGAGTTTGATACCTCATTACAAGAATTGGTTAAAAAATTAGGATTAATCGGGATTGGCCAGCATTCAGGGGCGGTCGGCCCGACGACTGATTTTACACGGATGCCGAGATTCCCATCTTCTGGTATTTATAGCAATTTAAAAACGTTAAAAGTCAAAATCAACTCTATTCCATTTGATATAGACAAACTGACTTACGACAATTCTGTCACCACACACAGAACGCCGTCTTTTACGCTCTCTTTTAACACCATGGATTTTAGCCAAGGTCAATTGGCATGTTTTGTGTCTGGTATTGGCCGTGCGACACTAACTTGGACTGGGGAAAAGACGGTCACTGTGACGACACCCGAGCCCTTACATACTGGCCGTTCAAGATACAACTGTACTGCGCCGTCAAAGACACACAAGGGCCGCTTTCATTGGTTTTCTCAGCCTTGGGTAGTTCAAAAAGCGCAGTAACTAACTGCTCACAGAGTCCAATAACGCTTTTGCCATGGCATCTAAAGAAACCACTTTATTTGCCGCATTGAGCTCGACGGCTGCGCGAGGCATGCCCCACACCACACACGACGCCTCATCCTGAGCAAATGTGCTCGCCCCAGCTTCTTTTAAACGCAATAACCCCTGCGCACCGTCCGATCCCATTCCCGTTAATAAAGCCGCGTGTACATTTTTTGCGACGGGAATTAGAGAGTCAAACAGCACATCGACTGCGGGTTTATGACGGTTCACTTTTTCACTATCACTCAGTTGGCAAATCAGCTTAGTCCCTTTTTGGACGATTAATAAATGCCTGTCACCCGGCGCAATAAACACTTTGCCTGCCCCGAGCTCATCACCATCTTCAGCCTCTTTCACACTTACCTCACAGCATTTATCCATACGAAGTGCAAATGAAGTGCTGAACACAGGCGGAATGTGCTGCGTGATCACCACAGGTGGGCAATTACTTGGTAGTTTTGTTAATACTTCACGCAACGCCTCTGTGCCGCCTGTGGACGCCCCGATCGCCATCACGCTACGTAATTGAAATTTCTTCCCCGCGGCCAGTGCAGTTCTTGCCCCTGTTTGCTTATCCGCTTTAAATGCCCTCACTCGAGCTCGACTGGCTGTGCGTATTTTTTGGTAAAGTACGTCTGCGTATGCTTCTAATTGCTCTGCAACATTAGACATGGGCTTAGCAATAAAATCGACCGCCCCAACTTCTAACGCTTCCAATGTTTCAGGTGACCCTTTTTGCGTTAGCGTAGACAACATTACAACGGGCATGGGTCTCAAACGCATTAAGTTTTTCAAAAAACTCAGCCCATCCATTTTAGGCATTTCGATATCGAGCGTCAGCACGTCAGGTTGAAGTGCTTTAATCATATCTCTGGCCTCGTACGGATCTTTTGCGGCCCCGACCACCTCAATATCTCCCGCCTGCTCCAGAACCGCTTTTAAAACCGCTCTAAGCAAAGGGGAATCGTCTACTATCAAAACCTTTATCATTGCAACTTACTCTAAAATAGCTCGATATCGGTCGTGGCATCCTGCGCTTCGATATCATGCAAGTATTTAACCTCTCGTTTCTCAATCGTATCGTTATGCATTTGTCTCAGCTTTTTGACTTTAGCGGTACCTGACTGAGGGTGAAACACAACTTTCCTCGGCCATGGCCCGCCAACATCGTGAGAAACCAACTCGAGATTTTCTTCCTCTACGTAGGCTTGTGCAAATCGAATATTGCCCACGCCAATATCTGTCATCGCACTGATAATTTTGCCGCCACCAAATAGCTTCACTTTAAGATTGGAACGACTGGCGCCATTTTTGAGCACTTCGTTAATCAAGAACTCCATTGCCCAGTTGCCATAACGACAGTTAAAATCATCAGAGTGAACATTGGTCACATCCTTCATTTTTTGCGCGCCAGGTAACATAAAATGGTTCATACCTCCAATCCCAAGCTTTTCATCATAAACACATGCGGCGATGCACGACCCGAGTACTGTGGAGATAAGTTCATCATTCTTAGATACATAAAACTCGCCCGGTAAGACTTTGGCCACAACCTTATTGCGTCCGGCATCCCAAAACCGCTTAACGTGCTCAAAGCCCCTGATCACCGGCCTAAAGTGGTTCATGCTGCATCTATCCTCTTATACATAGTTTTGCCTAAATTCTTGAAGTCACAGCGCTCTTTACTCATGGTTTCAGAATGACCAATAAATAAGTGCCCGTGAGTAGGTTCAAGCATCCGGTGATAACCATCAAACAATGTATCTTTTGTCTCTTTATCGAAATAAATTAATACGTTTCTGCAAAAGATCAGATCAAAGGGCCCTCGCATTGGCCAAGGTTCCAATAAGTTTAAACGCTTAAAAAAAATCAAATTCTTCAACTGATCTTTAACGCGATATTGGCTACCGTCACTACTTTTTAAAAACCATTTTCTTAAATGTCCGTCGTCTAATCCTGTCACGGATTGACTGCTATAAATGCCTTGCGATGCCTTTTGCAGGACATTGGAGTCCAAGTCAGTCGCTAAGACTTTCACGTCCCAATCACTGGGAAACTCCCCCGCGACAGTCATCGCAATACTGTAAGGCTCTTCACCCGTAGAGCAACCTGCGGACCAAACGCGAACTCGTCTTGAGTGCCGATTATCTTCTTTAATTTTAGGGATCAGTTTGTTCTTCAGATAATCAAAATGATGTGACTCTCTAAAAAAAGAAGTCAGGTTAGTCGTTATCGCATTGATAAAATGACTGAACTCTTGCTCACTGCTGCTATCTAAAAATGCGAGATAATCTTCAAAGTTACTTAACCCATTAGCTCTAATTCTTCTGGCTAATCGTGAATACACCATTTCACGCTTGTGCGGTCCTAACACAATGCCACATGCGCTATATACTTTTTCAGACACTTTCTGAAAATCCGTGTCAGTGAATGGAAACTCTTTCATATGCTCACAAAGCTTTAATCGTATGTTGATTGACTACGGCTAATTATTAATGTCTATCAGAGTGCCCACGTTTTTAGGGCACTCAGTTAGGGTGCTGTTAAAACTCTTCCCACTCTTCCGAGTCATCAGCAAATCGGTTTGCAGGCTCAGGTACTCGCTGAGATATATCTGCTGTTGCTCCCGAAGAAGTGTTGTTCAATTGCCTATTCCCATTGTTGTGATTTGGCGCTTTTGGAGGGGTAGTAAGCCGCTCTGTGGGTACACTTGTCACCTGAGGTGCTGCGCTGTGCGCGCCCGAATCACCTACATTAAAGAAGTTTAACAGTCTGCGCATATCATTCGCTTGCTCCGCCATAGACTCGCCAGCTGCAGATGCCTGCTCCACCAGTGCCGCATTTTGCTGGGTCATTTCATCCATTTGCGAAACCGCTTTGTTCACTTGTTCAATACCAGAACTTTGCTCTTCTGAAGCCTCAGCGATATCGGATATCATCTCTGTTACCCGCTTAACTGCAGCAACGATCTCTTTCAAAGTTGCGCCCGACTCATTCACCAATAATGTGCCATCTTCAACTTTACCAACACTGTCTCTGATCAAGTCTTTGATCTCTTTGGCAGCCCCCGCAGAACGCTGTGCTAAATTTCTTACTTCGCCAGCAACCACGGCAAAGCCACGCCCTTGTTCACCAGCCCTTGCCGCCTCTACCGCTGCATTTAATGCCAGTAAGTTAGTTTGGAATGCAATCTCATCAATCACACTAATGATGTCAGCTATCTTTTTACTCGATTCATTGATTTCTGACATACTGGCCACGGCACGGTTAACAACTTCGCCCCCCGTCGCCGCCTTTTCACTTGTCTCAGCAGCTAATTCATTGGCTACTTTTGCATTATCTGCATTTTGCCTAACCGTGCTGGTCATCTCTTCCATACTCGAAGCCGTTTCTTCCAATGAAGATGCCTGCTCTTCAGTTCTTTGACTTAGATCCGCATTGCCCTGAGATATTTCCTCAGCGCCACTCGCAACCATCGCTGCTGATGAGCTGATCCGATTCAACACTTCTGTTAGTTTGTCTGCTGTTGTATTGGCGTCCTGTTTCAACTTATCAAACGCCCCGTTATAATCAGCATTAATTCTTTGCGTCAAATCACCATTGGCTAACGCGTCTAACATATTCACGGTATCTGAGACTGCGTCGTCAACCAGAGACACTAAACCATTCAATCCTTTTGCTAATCTGAGATAAAAACCCTGTTTATCACTCTCGTTAAGACGAACTGCCAGGTTACCGTCACGTGCTGACTCAACCAGTTCATTGACTTCCAGCTCTATCGCCACTTCATCAGTGCGGTCTTCCCACTCAACAACCGTACCAATGCGATCACCTTCCGCGCTCACGATTGGATTCGCAACTAACCCAAAAGTGCGTCCTCCGACTTTAATTTCCGTCTTATACGTTTCTGTCAGGTTAGTGACCATATTACGCTGGTGTGCTGGATTTTTATGGAATACGTCAATATTCGCGCCCATAAGTTTGGCACACTCAAAATTAGGTAGATCTTGACGTATATCACGCTCCGCATTTTTCATCATGGTCGTGACCGCATCATTCATATAGACAATATTAAAATGACCATCTGCGATCATGGTGTTCGTCGCAACGTTATCCAATGCCCGTCTTACTCGCAGGTTTTCATTTGCGGCTTTTCTTTCTTCGCGCTCTTGCGCCAAACGCTCTGTTTTATCTTCCCACTCAACGACTGTACCTAGACGATTACCATCACTGTCTTGCACCGGTGTGGCGATTAAGCCAAAGGTAAACCCGGCCACTTCAATGTTGGTTTTATACACCTCGGTCATATTGGCTAACAAGTTTCTTTGATGACTCGGGTTAACGTGGAATATATCTATATTTTGGCCTATCAATGCATCCACATTTAGGCGAGGCAAAGCTTCTTGAAGGCGCGGTTGATTCTTTCTCAACATGCGTATCACAGACTCATTGGCATAGACGATGTTGTAATCATCATCTGCTAACATCACGTTTGCTTGACACACATTCAATGCACTTGATATGCGGGCATTTCTCTGAGCTGCCGCTTTTTGGTTTTGCTCAAAGGCGAGCTGCTCAGTGAGGTCTTTCCACTCAACTAATGTCGCTATACGCTCGTTATTACCGTTAAACACAGGTGTTGCAATCAAATCAAAGGTCAACCCAGACACAGTAATTTGGGTTTTATATACATCGCGTAAATTGGCCAGTAAATTACGTTGATGGCTAGGGTTAGCATGAAACATATCGATGTTTGTACCAATGGTTGTAGCCACGTTAAAGCTCGGTAATTCTTTACGTAATTGGTGCTCATTTTGTCTGAGCATAGTTGTGACTGAGTCATTCATATACACAATGTTTAAGTCACCATCTGCAACCATAATATTGGCTTGGCAGCCTTTAAGCGCCAACAGCAAACTTTCAGTATGATCGTCAACGTGATCATCTTCATTTACTTCAACTTGTGATAAGACGCGGTAAAGTTGAGGAAACCCTGATAGGTCTAATTGTTCAAACCGTTCACGGTTACTCACGGCTATATATGGGAGTGCTGAATAGACGGCAACAAGCTGCTCTGATAGTGGTGACAAACCATGTTTCAAAAAGATTAAAGCAACGATCGTCCCCAGCAATGGAACCGCAAATGATATCATCCGTATTTGCTCTGATTCAGCTAACCCTAGCTGAGCACCAACAATGACACTAATAACCAGAATAATGCCTGCTACTAGAATCTTGTTATTAATACTGCTTTGGATACTCTGTTCGCTCATTTCAACCCCCAATTAGCCTTTGAGCCCACTTTTATCACTCAAATCTAAGACCTTTTCTAGATTTAAAAGCACAACCATTTTTTGACCTACATTTACTAGCCCATGAACAAAATAAGCGTTATCAGAATCCTGAAAATCAGGTACATCTTTCGCTTTTTCCTCAGCAATGCTGTAGACATCTGATACGGCATCCACTACTAGCCCCATAATTTTTTGCTGCTCTTTTATTTGCACTGACACCACAATCACTACGGTCAGTGGACCATACTCAATCGCACTGATGCCAAAGCGCATACGCAAATCAATAATTGGGACGATTGTGCCTCGCAGGTTCATTGCACCTCTCACAAAGTTAGGCGAGTTAGGAATTGTGGTAACAGGTTCCCACCCCCTAATTTCCTGAACTGCTAAAATATCCATGCCATATTCTTCGTCGTGCATCATAAAGGTTAAGAACTGCTTCTCATCCGACTCACCGTCAAACATCAGCTGCTGATTTACTTCAACTTGATCAATCATGCTGGCTCAGCCTCCTCACCTTTCAAATCGACCAATAGCTCAGTTGATCCTGGCCTGCGTAAACCGCTCAATTTAATCAGTCCACTAATATCAATGATCAACGACACCGTACCATCACCTAAAATAGTCGCCCCAGAAATGCCGTCCACCTTTTGATAATTCGCTTCTAAGCTCTTGATAACGACTTGCTGCTGAGCTAATAAGTCATCAACCAATAACCCTATTTTGTAGTTATCACTTTCCACGACGACCAGCAGTGTTTTATCGAGTTCTTCTCGCGCACCTTGATGACTAAAAATATCGTAAAGTCGCAATATCGGTATATATTCATCACGCAGGCGCAGCACCTCTAACCCTTTACCCACTTTACTGACTTTAGAAATATCAATTTGTAACGACTCCACAATAGATATCAGTGGAATGATGTAGGTGTGCGTTGCTACTTGCACGAGTTGCCCATCAAGAATAGCCAAAGTGAGTGGTAACCGGATGGTGAATGTGGAGCCAACCCCTTGCTTTGAAGTCACTTCTACCGAGCCATTTAGCGCTTGAATATTTCTTCTCACCACATCCATGCCGACCCCACGACCCGAGATATCACTCACACTGTCTGCGGTGGAGAAACCCGGCATGAAGATAAGCTCATTAACCTCTTCAACGCTAAGATCATCTGCCTCGTTGATCAGGCCATTGGCTATCGCCTTACTGCGAATTTTTTCAGTGTCCAAGCCTTTGCCATCATCCATAATTTCGATCACGATATTGCCACCTTGATGGAAAGCGTTAAGTGTCACGGTTCCGACAGGGTCCTTACCGTTGGCAATTCGCTCTTCAGGGGTCTCCAACCCATGATCTAATGAGTTTCTGACTAGGTGCACCATGGGATCCGAGAGCTTTTCCATGACCGTTTTATCTAGTTCGGTTTGCTCACCAACCAATTTAAGTTCGACTTGTTTATTGAGTTTTTGAGATGTATCTCTGACTAGCCTAGGAAAACGACTAAACACGAAGCTGATAGGCAGCATGCGAATTCGCATGACATTTTCTTGCAAATCTCGCGTATTGTGAGCAAGTTGAGTTAAGCCTTCTTGCAATGCGGCAATGCTCGACTCCGTAATTTCTTGGTCACCAATTTGACTCAACATCGCCTGTGTTATTACCAGTTCACCAACCATGTTGATTAATGAGTCCACTTTATCTATCCCAACACGAATAGAAGTCGCTGTCGAGTCATTAGACTTTCTGCTTTCCGCTTTACTGGTTTTAACTGACTCTACTTTTTTCTGTACTGCAGCAAGGTTTTCTTCTGCTTGTGCACTGGTGTTTGCTGGTGTTTCAACAACAGGTTGTTCTGGTTGTTTATTTATAGGTTCAGCAGACGTATCTTGGGCATCAAGCGTATCATCTTCGAACAGTCCACCGCATGCTTCAATCTTAATATCCGCATCATCTTCAACCCACTCAAATATTTCCGAAATACAAGGTTCGGGCTTAGTCGTCGTTAAAAAGAAACGCCAATGTAAAAAACAGTCTTCGGGGTCGAACTCTAAAAAGTCAGGGATACCGTCATGGAATGCACTGACCTCCAATTGCCCTAGTTCAGCCAGCTCTGAAAACATGTAAAGCGGTTCATTGCCGGTTTTAAATAAGTGCGGTTCTGGTTTGAAATCTATTTGGTAGGTGGTACTTTGCTGTGCTTCTGATGCAACTTCATTCTCTTCAGTCCCCGTAGGCTCTGAAGATTCACCACCGAGTATTGCTTCAAACCGAGCTTTGAGCTCATTAGACTCACTTAAGTCAGGCTCTTCCTCTGCTTGTAATGCCCCCAACAAGCCACGAACACAGTCAACTGATTTGAGCAACAAATTGACATGCTCTGCAGTAAGTACTCTTTGTCCATCACGGATTTGATCCAACAATGTTTCAAGTACATGAGTAAAGTCTGACACAGACACAAACCCAAACGTACCACTGCCGCCTTTTATTGAGTGGGCTGCTCTAAAAATTGTATTTATGGTCTCAGAATCTTCTTTGCCCGGTTCTAGATTTAGAAGCTCAGCTTCCATTGCATCCAGACCTTCAAAGCTTTCTTCAAAGAACACATCGAAAAACTGGCTTAAATCTATGCTCATGCCTATACCTCGTTGGTACTAGCGGATGACTTTCTTCAATACAGCTAATAATTGATCCGGATTAAAAGGCTTTACGATCCAGCCTGTTGCCCCTGCGGCTTTGCCTTCACTTTTTTTGTCCAATCCAGACTCCGTCGTTAGCATCAGTAACGGCGTGAATTTGTAATTTGGTAGGTTGCGCAGCTCTCTAATTAGTGTGATCCCATCCATCACAGGCATGTTCACATCGGATATCACAGCATCGAACCCCTGCTGCTTGGCCAGATTTAATGCCTCACTCCCGTCCTTTGCTTCTGTGACGTCAAACCCTGCTTTTTTAAGAGTAAATCCAACCATTTGTCGCATTGAAGCAGAATCATCCACAGCTAAAATCTTTTTCATATTGACCTCTTAAATCTTACTGCTAAAGGATAAAATTTCGGTTAAACCAAGTTGCTCTACAGACTCAAACAAAATAGGGCTATCACCATGCCAAGTAATTTTCTGATCAAAATTCAACAACCGTTTTTGCAATGCACACAACATTTGAATCGAAGCAGTATCAACTTTTGAAACATCACTAATATCAATGCAGATTGCTTGCCCAGATTCCAGCTCTTGAACAAACATCTGATAGAGCTCTTCAACTTTATTGATGGCTAACTCAGAAGGAAGTTTAATCATGCGCTTGGCACATTCCCTGTAAAAGTTATAGATAAGATTAGATTAGACGTTGATAGTAAAATTGCCAAAAATTAGGCAAAAGAAATAAAAATATTATTAACTTAGAAACAACCAAGTGCGATTAAAAGGCCGTGCTTCTAGCACGAGTTATAATTTCAAAGTCCGCAACTATCTGGTCAGTATTCACACTTGGCACCTGACCCTTTTTGAATTCAGGTTTAAAAATTGCGCTTAATTCACCGGCTGGATTTATCAATGCAATCGACGCACTATGGTCTACGTAATACTCCGTGTCTTGTGCATCGTTAATGGCGTAAATTAAGCCAATATCCCTCACAAAGGGAAACAATTGCTGATGAGAATGCGTGACCGCTAAAAATGAGTCGTCAAAGTACGCAATGTATTCTTTACGTTTTTGCGCCGAATCCCGGCTGGGATCAACAGAGACAAACCACACTTGCGTTTTTTCGAGCGCACTGAGCTTGCCTTTAATATGTTTGAGTTTGGCTAATGTCATAGGGCAAATATCTGGGCAGCTGGTATAACCGAGAAACAGTAAATTCCATTGCCCCAGCAACTGCGCATTTGTCACGACATTGTTGTTTTGATCGACTAATTCAAACGGCTTTAATAATTTGGGGCTCGGATATTGCACAGTCAGCTCAGATACCTTGTCAGACTTTGAGCAAGACAGTAGTAAACTTGATAATAACACCAATAATATTAAACGCATTAGATCACTAACTTATCGAGGAATAAGGCACTAAAGAGTAACAACAAATAACTGATCGAAAAACGAAAAACTTGCATTGCCGACGCAGAGTTTGATTCAAAATATAAAAGCACCACTTTTTGTAAAAAACGCGCATTTAAAAAGCACGCGACAGCAAGATATAGTATCCCTGACATGCCAATTAAATATGGCAACACACACACCAACACCAATAAAACGGTATATGCAATCATGCATAATTTAGTGAATCGAATACCATGTGTGACAGGTAACATGGGCACATTGGCGCGTTCATAATCCTGTTTTCTAGCAATTGCCAACGCCCAAAAGTGCGGTGGTGTCCAAGTAAATATCATCATGACCAACAGCCAAGGTTCGGCGCTTAAGGCCTGTGTTTCGCTCACCCACCCAAGTAACGGAGGCATAGCCCCTGCCAACCCACCAATTACAATATTCTGCGGGGTCGAATGTTTTAAATATACGGTATACACCACAGCATATCCAAACAGTGCCAAAACGGTCAGTAAGGTGCACAACCAGTTACTAAATAGCAGCAGTAAAATAACCCCGAGCGAACCGATAACCAACGCAAACAAGTAAGCTTGTGATACACTCAGTTGGTTCATCACCAGCGGCCGGTGCCGCGTGCGTGCCATCTGTTTGTCTCTGACCCTATCCAGAATATGATTAATTGCAGCCGCAGCCGCAGAAACCAAACCAATACCCAGCAACGCCCCGAATTGAAACCAGCCACTGCGCTGAGTCTCAGGCGCTAAAACGATCCCAACCCAGGCTGTTAGTACCAGCATTAATACCACTTTTGGCTTGCATATATTAAAGTAAGCTTGAATCTGTTTTGTTGCCCCTTCGAGCACATACGTGTATTTACTAAGCTCAGTATTCATATCCACACCTGCCTAGCTCGTGACAACAAAAAGCAGGCTCTGATCAATGCCAACAATAGCAGCGCTGCCATTAGGTTATGAAATAAAGTTAATAAAATAGGGAATTTGAAATAAACAATGATCCCGCCAATTGCCACCTGCAGTAACACCAATATCGCAACTTGGTTAGCAGCTTTACGAATAATGGGCTGTGATATTTTAAAATGAATTACGATGGCCATGGCGACCAGCGCCAATAAGGTAACGCTGGCCCATATGCGATGCATCAGGTGGATCGATAAGCGCGTTTCAAAGGGTAAGACACCATATTCGTATGTGCTTGATTGCTTTGGCAGCTCAAGTAAACTAGACCAAGAAAACAGTTCACTATTGGCGCATAGCGGCAGGCCTGTACAATGCGGCGCGGCATAGTTTGCAGCGAGCCAACCACCCAATGCGATTTGCAATACCAACACACCTGTACAAAACACGCCAACCTTCAAACACATACCAGCTTGAGACTCATATTCAACTACGGGTGGTGCAGAACGCAAATACAACAAAGTCAACAGAGATAATACGGTGAAGCCCCCTAGTAAATGTCCCATCACGACAAATGGCTGTAAGTTCATCGTCACTGTCCACATACCAAGTAGCGCTTGTACTCCTATCATAAACACCAAAGTACCCGCTAAGACCTTGGGCGCTTGTTGTGCTCTGGATCGGATGATCACAACAAATAGCAATAAGACGACCAACGCTAAGCTACCGGCAAAATAACGGTGGATCATTTCTATCCAGGCTTTTCGAGGCTCGATAGTACTACTAGGATATTTTAACTGCGCGGCCGAAATTTCATGCACCTCGTTGGGTACGGTTAAAAAACCATAACACCCAGGCCAATCTGGACACCCTAACCCCGCATTACTCAATCGAGTATATGCACCGAGCACCACGACACAAATAGCTAACATACACGCAAACGTAATGGTTCTTTGAAGTACAGTAGACATAACGCCTCCTTACTGAGAACGAGCGTAATTTAAGAGTTTTTTCATGTCCTTTAAGAGCCCCTTAAGAACTAATCTATTCGCATCAGGATCTGACTTGTAAGGGTATTCCAAAACAACTAGGCCATGCTTATCAACTAAATAAAATGCTGCTGGCATCAGCTTATTCTGAGCATCTTGCTCTACCGAATTATCACCATCCCCAACCACTACGATAGCAACCTTATTACGGTGCTTACCCAGTGCAACATCTAAATTTTCTACATTATTTTTTTGTACATCACAGGCTGAGTGGCACCCTTTTGGCACATTTAAAACAATGTTCCACAACTTGTCTTTTGATTGCACAGGAAGCCAAACTTCAGACTCTAGAAAGTCGCCATGATTCGTGGTGCTCTGGGGCCTTAAATCTAGACTCAGCACCGTAACAGCAGCAATGATTGGCAAGATAAAGCAACCTATAAATAACCCTAGTGTTTTACTCATTTGATCAACTCCTTGGATTTTTTCCTAGTCGCAAAAAATGCGATGATGCCTGCCGATAAACCGATCAAAAGCCACTGCAGTGCATAAGCTCGATGTTTGTCAGGGCTCATTACAACCGCCTGATAATGCGGAGTAACGTCTGCCATCACTGCTTGGTTTGCTATTACCAATAATGGCGAGACCGCCGCGTTTATTTCGCGGCTAAAAAAAGACGGCTCTAAATACTGTAAGACATTGCGATGGTGAATGCTTTGGTTTGGATACTTTGCCAATGTGAACCCCGACCACTCGCCAATTTTAAACTGAGCGTCAATTTCAATGGGACCAACAGGTAGCTCAATCATAGGCAACTGAGCGCGATCTTTACCCGCGGCTACAAATCCCAAATTTATAATCAGGGGATCATCAACCCCGCCCGCATCAAATATTGCTATCAAGTCATAACCAATTTGACCGTTGACGATTTGGTTATCAAGCAACCACCAATAACCCGATCTGAACTCCCCAACTAACACGGCTTTAGCGCCTTGCAGTAGCTCCGCGTTCGTGTTTATCAAAAGTCGTTTATTTTCAGGTTGCTCGCTCAACATCATAAGCTGGGCTTGCTTATCGAGTGCCCTTTGCCATTGCCAATACGACAATCTAAAGCAGATAGACATCACCAACACCACTGCAAAAATCAGCATTATTGTACTAACCTTTTTAGTAAACACGCTAATGGCAGGCCCCCTAATGCTTATAAAATGGATTATCACAGCACTTCTTTTCGTTATTCTATACCAACTTTTTCACGCATTATTTGTGATGTTAAGTGGCGCTGAACAGTCGAAAAACATGTCTAAAATTCTGGGAAAACGGGTTTTCTTTTCGCTAATTACCATGCTCGTCATCACACTCTCTAGTCAACTGGGCTTCTTTACATTTAATGCTCAGCCAACCTCTAAAGCACATACACAAAAACAAACAAGCATAGCCACACAACATCCACAAAATGCCAGTACCAAGCCGACGCCTGAAATGCAAAATGTTGATTAGCGTCTAAATGCCCCTTTAACACGCGTAACCAAACAACCAACAACATCAGTGCGCCAAGTGTTACATGCATACCGTGGAACCCAGTCAGCATAAAAAATGTGTTGCCATAAATTCCCGAGTCCAGTTTCAGCCCAAGTTCGATATAAGCATGTATGTACTCTTCAACTTGTAAACCTAAAAAAATAAACCCCAGTAATATAGTTAACCCTAAAAACACTTTGAGTTTTGTTCGTTCATCTCGCTCAATAGCCGTGTGCGCAAAATGCAACGTGACCGAGGAAGTAAGTAAGATCACGGTATTGATGAGTGGTAAACCTTGCCATGGCATGGCTTGCGTCGCAGTGCCATCTGGTGTGACTAACAATGGCCAAACCGCTTCAAAATCAGGCCACAGTACTTCATTGGTCATCAAATTATTGCTCGCGCCACCCAACCACGGCACAGCAAACATCCTGACGTAAAATAAAGCACCAAAAAATGCGGCAAAAAACATCACTTCAGAGAATATAAACCACCCCATGCCTTGCCTAAAAGAGCGATCCATTTGCGCCGAATAGAGCCCGCTCATCGACTCATCAATCACATGTCTAAACCAACCCACGATCATCGCTATCAGCACCACAATACCTATCAATAATGTCCACAGACCCGAATTGGCTTCTTTACCTAACTGCATAACCGTTAACCCTGCCCCAACCGCAATAAAAAACATTGCAATGGCACCGACAATAGGCCATGGGCTTTGCTCTGGTACATAGTAGGTTTGGTAACTCTTATCCATTTTGAGGTCCTCGCACAGTAGATGACATCACCGAAATAAACGGTTGAGTGAACACCTGTGGTGTTTGCCCAATATTCCCTGCGGTAACGCTCTCTGTGATGTCGTATAAGGTGTAAGAGAGTGTCAGTTCTTGTACATCTTTGGGTAATTCGGTATCAACATAAAACCGCAATGTAAATTCAAGTGATGCATTTGCAGCCATGGGCTGCTGGTCGAAACAAAAACAGGCCAGTTTATGTAGATACTTGGCAGCTTGACCAGGCGACACAGAGGGAATTGCTTGCATAATTCGCGCGCTATCGCTGGTGTTCTGCGCCAAAAACTTTACTTCCGATAACTTGCCAGGTTGAACACTCACCGAGTATTGCAGCGCTTTTACTTTGAAAGGAGTTGTGCTCTTTGCATGCGTCGTGAAGCTCACTTCAACTTCTCGGGATGCATCAACGCCTTCACTTTTTTGCGCCACGACCAAATCCACTTTGCCATTGAGGCCGGTGATGTCACAAAACACATCGTAAAGAGGCACCAAGGCAAATGCGAAAGCAAACATACCTAGTACCGTCAACACCAATTTTTGCAATAGCGCGGTATGCATTAGTCAACCTTTGGCGGCGTTGAGAAAGTATGATATGGCGCAGGTGATGCCACTTGCCACTCAAGCCCCTCAGCACCGTCCCATACTTTGCTATCAGCAGGTTTGCCCCCGGCGATACATTTGAAAACAACCGCCACGAATAGCAGCTGCGATAAGCCAAATGCAAAACCTCCAATACTGATAATGGCGTTAAAATCTGCAAATTGCAGTGCGTAGTCAGGAATACGCCTTGGCATACCGGCTAGCCCCACGAAATGCATTGGGAAAAACAGCACGTTGACACTCACCAGTGAGAGCCAAAAATGCCACTGTGCCAATGTTTCGCTGTACATATTTCCTGTCCATTTCGGCAACCAGTAATACGCCGCAGCCATAATTGAAAAGACGGCACCGGTTACGAGGACATAATGAAAATGGGCAACCACAAAATACGTATCATGATATTGAAAGTCTGCGGGTGTGATGGCCAGCATAAGGCCAGAAAAACCGCCCAGGGTGAATAAAACAATAAACGCAATTGCAAACATCATCGGAATTTCGAAGCTGATAGCACCTCGCCACATGGTTGCAACCCAATTAAAGACTTTTACACCTGTCGGCACCGAGATCAGCATGGTCGCATACATGAAAAAAAGCTCACCAGCCAATGGCATGCCTGTCGTAAACATATGATGTGCCCACACCACAAAGGACAATAACGCAATCGACGATGTGGCATACACCATGGATGCATAACCAAACAGTTTTTTGCGAGAAAAGGTAGGCACAATGGTTGAGATAATACCAAATGCAGGCAATATCATGATGTACACTTCAGGGTGCCCGAAGAACCAGAATATATGTTGGAACATCACCGGATCTCCGCCCCCTGCGGCATCAAAAAAGCTGGTCCCAAAATACTTATCGGTTAACACCATGGTCACCGCACCAGCCAATACGGGCATGACAGCAATCAATAAAAATGCAGTGATTAGCCATGTCCAAACAAATAACGGGAGCTTCATCCAAGTCATACCCGGTGCACGCATATTAACAATGGTGACTATCACATTGATGGCACCCATTATTGAGCTCACCCCCATAATATGCACGGCAAAGACAAACAACGCCGTATTATCGTTACTATAAGTCGTGGAAAGAGGTGCATAAAATGTCCAGCCAAAAGCCGGACCACCGCCTTCCATAAATAAAGAAGCGAGTAATATGGCAAACGCAAAAGGTAATATCCAAAAACTCCAATTATTCATCCGCGGTAAGGCCATATCAGGCGCCCCTATCATCATCGGGATCATCCAGTTAGCAAGCCCTGTGAATGCAGGCATAACAGCACCAAATACCATTATTAAGCCATGTACCGTCGTCATTTGATTGAAAAAGTGCGGGTCAACAAGCTGCATACCCGGCTGAAATAACTCGGCTCGGATAACCATCGCCATGGCACCACCGGTTAAAAACATCAATAACGAAAAAAGCAGATATAAAGAGCCTATGTCTTTGTGATTAGTTGTAAAAATCCACCGTTTTAGCCCCGACGGTGCACCGTGATGGTGCTCATGAGATACAGGTTGCTCTTGTGCGGTAGTCGACATTATTCTTTCTCCTTAGTCCCATCAATGAAGGCCTGAATTTGCCCAGGCTGAACTACCTCTTGAGTATCATTACCCCAGCTGTTGCGTTTGTATGTGATCACACCGGCAATTTCTGTTAGCGTGAGCTGCTTACCAAAAGCTTGCATGGCTGTACCAGGTCGCCCATTCACAAGTATGTCAATATGCGCTTTTAACTCACCATTGACGACTGCACTGCCCTTCATCGCAGGAAAAACACCCGGCAGCCCTAATCCTGTTGGCTGATGACAGGCAGCACAATATGCCATGTACACTTTTTCGCCTGTTGCCATTAATTCATCTTTTGAAAGCGTTACACCCACAGAGGCTGCCTCAGCCTGTAGCGCTTTAGCTTTAGCCTGCTTAGCCTCTGCGAGCCAAATATCAAAATCTTCGGGGGAGCGCGCATCAACCACAACGGGCATAAAGCCATGATCTTTTCCGCACAGCTCAGCACACTGGCCACGATAAATTCCTTGCTCATTTACCCGCGTCCACGCCTCATTGATAAAACCAGGGTTAGCGTCTTTTTTTACGGCAAAATCGGGCACCCACCACGAGTGGATAACATCATCGGAGGTCAGTAAAAATCGTACTTTTCGGTCGGTAGGAATAACCAGCGGTTTATCGACCTCTAACAGGTAGTGCTCATCTTTCGCCTGCAAATTGTCGATTTGATCTTTTGGCGTCGATAGGACAGAAAAAAAGTCAACATCATGGCCCATATACTCGTAATGCCACTTCCATTGAGACCCTGTCACCTTGATGGTGAGATCAGACTTGCTGGTATCTTCCATTGCAATCAGCGTTTTAGTCGCCGGAATCGCCATCACCACCAAGATCAAAAATGGAATTGCGGTCCACACAATTTCCACTTTGGTACTCTCATGAAATTGAGCAGGTTCAGCACCTTTGGACTTGCGGTGATGTATTAACGCCCAAAACATCACCGAAAAGACAATAGCGCCAATCACACAACAAATCAGAAAGATCGTCATATGTAACTGGTAAACCTCATTACTGACATCCGTCACCCCTTGACGCATGTTGTAATCGCTGGCTGCTGCACTGAAGCTTGCCAGTAATGGGACAAAGATATTGAACAGCTTTAAATTCGCAAGATTCATGTGACGTCTCCGATCCCTTATAATTTTAATCTTGAAGGGGTTTTTATTATTGGATGACTGTCAATAGGCGTTGTTGCCTAAACTGCATGACTTCTTTAACGATTAGTAAAGAAACAACCAGCTTGCAAGTTTTGTATTTTACAGATTACGTTAATTTGGAGTATTTGCTTCATTAAAAATCGGGCATATCCGACGCTAAAGCAATTAACTAGAAATAGATAAAATTTTATTTGGTAAATTAAAACAATTACTTAAATTTTTAATTTGTCATCTTTGAAAAATTAAAGTGAGCTCAAACGTTGGCTTTGCCCTCTTTTATTGAATAAATTGTAAACAGTATCAACTTAAAACTTTCTTACTCCTTAGTCAAAAATTAAAACCATATACCCAAAACGTATAAAAAAGTGCAATCAGTCAGATAGTCAAACAATGGCACCTCCCTCGCCAAGCACTTTCACCTTACTAACTAAACGCCTTGCCTATTGGTGTTTAATTGACTGAAACATAAATACAAGTTGAAATATGCGACATAAACAAATGCCCCCAATTTCAGTTTGTTTGTTATTTTCACCTTAAACGTGATTTTAAGGTGAAAATAAAGAAGATCAGAGAGTAATGAATAAAAATAACCACACACTATCCATAGCAATTTTTTAATTAAATACGGGCAATATCTTTTCAGCAATCATCTTCATAGTTTGCTCTTCACGTTCATGACCTGTTGTCACAATGATTAAATCCAGTTCATCAATGATAACGATATACTGCCCGCCGCCCCCCTGTGCAGAACGTGTAAAGTAGCGTTTATTACCAAACAGCACGTCCGCTTGCCACCAATAGTATCCATAACTTGGACGCTTTACTTTACTCCCAGTGAAGAAGATATCACTGTCATTCAGTGCGACTATCTTATTTGATGATTGAGCCAAATATGCTTTAGGGATCAATTGCTCACCTTGCCATTGTCCGTCTGATTTAGCCAACAACCCCAACTTAACCATATCCCTCGATGTTAACTCTGAGCCATATGCCCCAATAGGTAGACCGTCGACTTCTTCTCGCCATCGATAATTAAAAATCCCTAATTTATTGAACAGCGCCTGTTCGATAAATGCTTTTGCGCCACTGGGCACAACCTTATTAAGTACCTGCATTGCAAGTGCGGGATCTTCGCTTTGATAATTAAAAGTTTGCTTTAAAGGCGTAATCGGTGATGAAGAAGATAGCAATGCTTGCAACTGAGCTTGAGTGCTTTTCCCCCCCACCTTTGTGCTTAACGCCGCATATAATTCGCGTTTAATGCGTAGCCCTGATTGCATTGTTAAAGCTTGATGCAAGGTAATGCGCTGAGCACCTGGAGAAAACACCTCAGAATTTAAGTCATTGAAAAACGATACAATGGGCTTGTCCAAGTCCGCCATTGTTAAATGACCAAGAGCCATAGCTCGCCCTATCGCCAAACTCAGTATGGCTTTAGTAACAGAGGCTTGAGGGTGGGGGTTATCAATTCGCCCACGTAAATAATACGACTCAAAAATAAGTGTATCTCCTTTTACGACCAGCAAACTATCATACTTTCCGAGCTTTTGAGTGCTCACCTCCATGGCCAATTTATTCAGCATGGCCCTATCCGCTTTTATATGATCAAAATTGCCAACTCGAATGCCATCGCTTAACGTTTCTGGCGTAAAATCGATATAAGGTACTTCGAGATTAGGTAGCTCCGAATGCGGTAACTTACTCTCTGCGGCTGTCACCCTTGGCGCTGCGGGTATACTCGCAACTGCCGACACACTTACAACGCTCAGAACAGATATATAACTCAATAGGATCTGCTTTTTTTTAAACCATTTATTGCAAAATACTGTCATGCTTTTCTCCATATACTTCAGTGTTCTCTATCCAAAACAGTTATTTATAGATTTGACAACCATGACACACCACGCGCGACCGTCATGGGTACCGCTTGTGAATGGTTCCCCTCCATCACTTCATGGGTTAAAAACAACTTGCTCTGCGTGTGGGCGTTTAATTTAACAAGCAATCGATCAACATGTGTTTTTAGGCGCGCTTCTTGGTCACCATAAGAAATAAACACATTGGCGTTAAGTTGTTTCTGCTTACTCAATAATTCACTTAAATAGTCCACGCTGCCTCCTAAAGCAGGACTGCCTAAGATGTAGTGATTAAATGTATCTGGCTGTGTAACCAAGGCATACATTCCAAATTGCCCACCCAGTGAATAGCCAAAATAGGCACGTTGATCTGGTTTGGTTCTATACAGCGAATCAACCCGCTTGATGACGTCCTCGCGAATGAAAGCTAAATGTTTTTCGGCTTGACCAAAATGATACTTGGCTTGACGAGCCTTATCCGTTGATGCAGTCGCTGTATAGTCTCGAAATCGGCTGGCATGTGGCGCTGCAATCTGACCATCAACCTTAGGCATGTCTTTTTGCCAAGAAATTCCCACTAAGATCACATCATCCATTAAAAATGTCGTTGCTGCAGACAACAGATCGAGTTGCCATACGGCATCGGTGAAATACACCACAGGGTAACGATGTTTTGAGTCTTTGCCATAGTCCTCAGGCAACTTGACCAGCAGTTCATATTGGCCACCATTCACTGAATTGGTGATTGGGACAACTTGCGTTCTAGGCATGGCATACGCCTCAAACTCCATTGCTTGCAAACTCCACAGCGGCAGCATCATACATATCAATGTCTGTACAAATTTTTTCATCATTCTTCCTCGTTATTTAGGTGCAACACACTAGGCTAAACAGCTGCTTTATTGCTTACTCGCCTACATGTTATTGGTTAACTAGGAAAGCAGGTTAGCGTATTCGGAATGAGAGACTTGATGTTTTGCTGACGTCTCATTGACTTTGCAATGAAAAATAAAATAGCAAATAATTCAGGTGGTTATAATTTGATATTTCGCAATCTAATACGTATGTTAACCTTGTTTTATACGCACTAAAATAATCACATTCACTGCCAACGATCAGTAGGAAGGGCTATGCAACAACAGTATTGGGTAGGCGACTTTTATATAGATGTATCCAGAAATCAGATCACCTATCAACAACACACCCAAACACTTGCTCCTAAAGCACTTGCTGTGCTGAGCGTCTTAGCCCAGTATCAAGGCGAAGTACTGAGTCAAGACAAGCTACTTGATGCTGTATGGCAAGATGTTATCGTCTCACCAAATACACTACAGCGTAGCATCGTACAGCTCAGAAAAGCATTTGGTGATGACGGCAGAGAACAAGTGTTCATCAAAACCCATGCTAAGCAAGGATACAGCTTAGAGGCAAAGGTCAGATGGGATGATAAAAGCACTGCGATACCTAAAAGCACACTACCATCGCACAGCCACGAGCAAACAGAGCAAACAACAGCCTCTGAATTGCCCGTAACGCCCACTAAAAGTAGACGTCCCTTTTGGTATACGATTTCACTCACAATATTAGGTGGCGTAATCGCGATTGGTGCAATGACTCTGCTAGACCAACCAAAATCCGACACATTTCATGTTGAAAAGCTCACCGCGCTCACAGCAACCGATAATAGAGAAAACGCAGGGATCTATTCACCTGATGGTGACTATGTGGTATTCCATCGTTATGAAGACCGCCTGTGTATCAATAACCTATGGGCTAAACACACCCAAACTCAAGCTGAATTCCAACTCACACAAGCGCTCAATTCAAACGGCACACATACCTTCTCAGAAGATGGAAAAACACTGTACTTTGTACAAGAGCAAGATTGTCGACAACCCATTACTCAAAAGCAGTGTTATCAGCTTATGCGTTTAGACTTTGCCAAATCGCTCACCTCACCGCAACAGCCCACAAGTATCATGGAATGCAAAAATTCACGACTGCGCTCACCCAGTTGGATGCATGGTGGTCACCTCGCATTATTGCAACAGCACCAAGCCCGATGGGCGTTGATACGTTACACCATTGACAGTAAAGAGAGCCTGGTAATTTTTGGCTCAGAAAATGATAACGTGATTTCATATGCCTATTCAGCAAAGGAAAATCTGCTTGCGCTGACCACATTAAACACAGCAGGCCAATATCACCTGCAGCTCGTCACCCCCGAAGGAGAGGTACGCTCAAAAGTCGCCATTCAATACCCGCAAGAAATTGCCAAATACCGCTTTATCTATCCCAGCTTCTCCCCATTTGATGAAAAGCTGGTATTCAGCACTGGGCGGCAGTTATTTACACTGGCTTATGACGGTATCATTAATAAAGTCAGCTTGCCTCTCGATGAACCCATGGGATCGCCAAGCTTTCACCCGGATGGCGACCGAATGTTGGTCATTAAAGGCTTTTATGACCGAGATATCGCACTGCTGACACTCTCAGAACCAAAAGCTGGCGACACACAAGGCCATGCCAATCAACCCAAATTCGATATTATTGAGCGATCAATTTCTTCTGAAGGCAGTGCCTTATTTCAACCAAATGGCACTAAACTCGCTTTTCGTTCACAGCGTTCGGGTATTGACCAAGTTTGGATCAGTGATGGTACAACGAGTCAACAGCTATCAAACTTTGCGATGGATAGTTATATTGATGGACTAGTTTGGGCCCAAAATGGACAAAGTCTCCTAACCAGTTCAAGCAAAGAGCTAACCCAACTATCACTGGGTGGCAATCATCTGCACTTTCCTTATACAGTTCCTATTGAACAGCTTTTCGATTGGGATAGCGAACAGCAAACTGCATTGGCCAATATTCGTGTCGCAGGACTACTAAAATTTGCGCAGCTTAACCTGTCTGATTTGACGTTTACCATCCTTAGAGATACGCCAGTCAACTGGGCACAGCGTACTGAAAATGGACATGTTGTGTACACAGATCAACTCGATCGATTTTGGCAAACTGGTGGGGTCGAAGATACGCTCATCGAAGCGCTGATTGATCAAGGCAGCGACAAACGATTCATGCTTGATAATTACGTCCTCTATGGGGTGAACGAACAGTTTGAGTTATGGCGCTATCATCTGGAACAGCAACAGTTTACAAAGCTAATGAAACTGCCAAAAACCCTTGACTACCTTACCGATGTTAGAGGCTCAACCGCATTAGTGTCACTGCGTATTAATGCTAAAAAAGAGCTCGCAGAGCTAACTATCAGCCAATAACTACAAGTTAAAAATCCAAGTTCAAACGCACTTCAATCAACTTTGTTGTCGTTTAATCGCAGTGTGTGCTTTTTAACTTGGTAAGCTGTAATTGGAATAAAAATGGCAATGACTTATCTATTACATCCCTACCGGACATCGCGGTACTAGGCTGTGGTTTTTAAATCCAGCCAACAGGGAGTCTACACAATTATATAATAAATTTATAAAGCCACAGCGAGAATTCACACACCTCCCAACCCAGCTCGCACGAATAGATATCGATAAAAAACACTCAACTTGATTGAATAAATTATACCTATAAAGCACACAGCAAAAAGTAAAAAACCAAAATGACATAAAAAAGAAATAAATTTGAAATATTTAATTATTAATATGTTCACCAAAAGGAAAGATAAATTTAACAAAGCAACAAAGGAATACTTATGACAAGCTGTAACTTGCTAGAACTTTCAGAGTCAGGTGGATGTGGGTGTAAAATTCCACCCAATATGCTGGGAAGGATTTTAAAGACAACCAGCCAAAACAATGATGCTATCGACCCTAATTTACTTCTAGGATTTGAAACATCGGATGATTGCGCAGTATATAATTTTGGCGACAAGCATCTTCTATTTTCTACTGACTTTTTTAGTTCCACCGTCAACTCTCCTTACTTATTTGGAAAAATCGCAGCAGCAAATGCGCTCAGTGACATTTATGCAACCGGTGGAAAGCCATTGATCGTTAATTCTATTTTGGCATTCCCTCCTGAAGATATTCCAATGCCCTATGTCGAGGATATGATCAAAGGCGCACAAGAAGTACTCACACAATGTAATGCAAAAAATGTCGGTGGCCATACCATAAAAAATGCCCAACCTTTATATGGATTTGCAGTTATCGGAGAAGCGCAACAGCACCAGATAAAAAGGAATAACACCCCGCAAGTAGGCGACTTAGTCATCATCACGAAGCCAATTGGGATTGGTGTACTTTCCAACGCATTAAAAATGAATTTACTTAATGAAGATATATTACCTGAACATACAATTGAATATATCACCCGAGTAAATAAGATAGGCTATGAGTTAGGCAAACTATCCGGTGTGCACTCTATGACCGATATAACAGGATTTGGTCTCATTGGTCACCTAAGTGAAATGGTCGAGAATTCGAATTTCGATGTTTCTATTAACACATCAGATATCCCGCTGATTGATGGCGTGAAAGATCTGTGTATCAAGGCAACTAAAAATCCCAGCGGGACATTTAACAACATCAGCCGATATGCTAAATACTTACAGTATAGAAATGATATCAGCGAAGAGCTTAAGTTACTTTTACATGACCCGCAAACCAATGGCGGTTTATTAATTACCGTTGACCAACACACCTATGAAAGCCAATTAGCAGCTTTATCTGACTCCTACCCTGACCAGTTTCATGTTATTGGTCAAGTTAATCAAGGTTCTGGGAAGATAGTACTAAAATGAATCCAGAGCTACTTGTTGGACTTTTTGGCATCTTAACAGGGTGCCTTTCAGGACTATTAGGTATTGGTGGTGGGATCCTACTTGCGCCATTATTGATTATTTTCATGCCGTTAATAAGCAGTGTG
Organism: Pseudoalteromonas luteoviolacea CPMOR-1; assembly: GCF_001625685.1. Lineage (GTDB taxonomy): Bacteria > Pseudomonadota > Gammaproteobacteria > Enterobacterales > Alteromonadaceae > Pseudoalteromonas > Pseudoalteromonas luteoviolacea_K. Next base: position 62,037 of record NZ_AUYC01000011.1, read on the forward strand.
CAACTCACTTTGCTCACAATTACGGGGTTAACAACTGCACAAAGCTTTTTTGGTTCAAGTAGTGCCATGTTTCACCTTGCTAAAAGCAAAATGCAGGACAATACCTTAATTTATCGTTTTGGTATCCCTATGGGCCTTGCAAGTTTAGCGATCTCATTCTTTGCGCTTCATATCCCGGAGAAAATAGTACTCATTGTGTTTTCTTTGTTGGCGGTTTGCTCTGTGCTGATAGCTTTGCTTGACCGCACATTGGAAAAGTACTGCTCAGATATTAACCTCAAGCGTACTCCCGCCCTGCCAGTCATTGGCATCTTGCTTGGTTTATTATGCGGCGCTGTCGGTCAAGGCGGCGGGTTTATTTACCTACCTATTATGATATATATCTTTCGATGCAGTCCCAAAGTAGCCATAGCCTCTGCCCCCATTATTGGCGTGTTGTCTTCAGTCAGTCTTTTTTTTGGTCGAGCGCTGAGCGACACTCTGGATTGGTGGCTATGCCTTTACTTAGTCATAGGCATTTTTATTGGCGCCAAAATTGGGGCTCTTGTTTCCCTTAGGCTCAATGAAACTATTTTAAAAAAGTGTATCAATGTATTCATTCTTTTGAGCTCATTAAAAATTATCTCTATGGCACTTTAGACAGACGATCTCATCAAAAAAGCAGGGCTTAAACCTGCTATAGAACTAAAAATTATTAAGGAAAATTATGATTAATGCGGATATTAGTGGCTCTGCCCCCGTCAAACCGGAAGTGATTGAACTATTAAATGAGTACTTGAAACTCAATAAGTTTGCCAACCCCAATTCAAATCACCGCTTAGGCTGTCAACTATATAATGAAATGGAACAAAGTCGAGGTGAGTTGTGTGCATTACTCGGCTGTGATGCTGAAAATATCGCATTTAATAGTGGCTCTACCGAAGGCATTCGCTCGATTTTTTTCCATTTATTTGAGCATGGGGAAATTAATAACTCCATTATTTTTTATTCTGCTCTAGAGCACTCAGCGACACTTGAAAATATCAAATACTATCAAGACAAAGGTATTGAAGCCGTTGAAATACCACATTTTAAAAATGGTTTACTCAACATTGAAGATTTACGAGCAAAGCTGGAAAACTGCCACAAAAGCAATATCCTTATCGCAGTAATGGCGGCGCATAATGAGACCGGTATTATTCAAGATTATCAGCAAATAGGTGCTCTGGCACACCGCTTCAATGCGAAGTACTTTAGCGACACCACGCAATTAATAGGCAAGTTACCCTTTTGTTTTGAATCTAGCAATATCGATTTCGCTGTCGCCTCAGGACACAAATTTGGCGCATTGCCCGGCTCAGGCTTTTTATTGATAGAAAATCCATGGCACTTTAGACCATTGATAATAGGGGGAGGGCAAGAAAACTCGCTAAGAGCAGGAACCCAAAACTATTTGGGGATCTCATCACTGGCAATCGCTTTGAAAGCGGCATCAGAAGATATGAAAAAGAACGAAGAAATTGAGTCAGTTCAACACGCTTTTGAACACGATTTAAAAACCAAGTTCCCATCTAGCACAATTTTAGGTGACAGTGTAAAACGGGTACCCGGTATTACATTTTGCGCATTAGGCGGCTTAAAGCGCAGTAAAATTCAAAACCTATTTGACCAAGAAGGCATTTTAATCACATCTGGTTCTGCCTGTTCTGATAAAAAGAACGCAGCTTCAAGGACGGCTTTACACTTGGGTTATGATAAACATATCGCGCAAGAAACTATAAGAATCAGTTTAGGTTTAGGCGCATCAGAGTCCACTTATCGCCAACTTACCAGCCTACTTGATGAACTTACAACGCATGATTTGGTGGCATGATGCTTTCATTTTCCGATTGGCTACATCCCACTTTTAGCTAGCCGACTTGTATAGGCGTTTGCTCACTACACAAAACGCCTATAAAAAGCGGTGTTGGTAGTACAGCCACATCACTCAGTTTAGGAAAGGGAGATCTATCGAAAAAAGTGAGCTCGTAAGTTTTCTTCTTGCGTGCCAAACCGAGTATTATCAGCAAGTGATTCACCGTCAAACGAATGAACTTACTGGTAGCAAAGATCAAAAAACCCAAGCAATTGCTTGGGTTTTTCGTATTAGCTTATGCGCTAGGGGCAGATTACATCATACCGCCCATGCCGCCCATACCGCCCATGCCGCCCATATCTGGTGCAGCAGCTGCTTCATCCTTTGGAATTTCAGCAACCATAGCTTCAGTTGTGATCATCAGACCCGCTACTGACGCTGCGAACTGTAGTGCAGAACGCGTTACTTTAGTTGGGTCAAGGATACCCATTTCGATCATGTCGTCGTACTGGCCGTTTGCTGCGTTGTAACCGTAGTTACCTTCGCCTGCTTTTACAGCGTTAACAACAACTGACGCTTCGTCACCTGCGTTTGAAACGATTTGACGAAGTGGCGCTTCCATCGCACGTAGTGCAACATTAACACCGTGGTTTTGATCTTCGTTGTCACCTTCAAGACCTGCGATCTTGCTAGCAACACGAACTAGTGCAACACCACCACCTGGTACCACACCTTCTTCAACCGCTGCGCGAGTTGCGTGTAGAGCATCTTCAACGCGGTCTTTCTTCTCTTTCATTTCAACTTCAGTTGCTGCGCCAACTTTGATTACTGCAACACCGCCAGCAAGTTTCGCCATGCGCTCTTGTAGTTTTTCTTTGTCGTAGTCAGACGTTGCTTCTTCGATTTGTGCTTTGATTTGCGAAACGCGGCCGTCAATAGCAGCTTGCTCACCAACACCATCGATGATAGTTGTGTCATCTTTCGTGATAACAACGCGCTTAGCTGTACCTAGGTCTTCTAGTGTTGCTTTCTCAAGCTCTAGACCGATTTCTTCAGAAATCACAGTACCGCCCGTTAGGATAGCGATGTCTTGTAACATTGCCTTACGACGGTCACCGAAACCAGGTGCTTTAACCGCAGCTACTTTTACGATGCCACGCATGTTGTTCACAACTAGTGTTGCCAATGCTTCACCTTCAAGGTCTTCAGCAATGATAAGAAGTGGCTTGCTTGTCTTAGCCACGCCTTCTAGTGTAGGAAGTAGCTCACGAATGTTAGATACTTTCTTGTCTACAAGTAGAATGTGTGGGTTGTCTAGCTCAACTTGGCCTTTTTCAGCGTTGTTGATGAAATACGGAGATAGGTAACCGCGGTCAAATTGCATACCTTCTACAACGTCTAGTTCATTTTCTAAAGATTGACCTTCTTCAACCGTGATAACACCTGATTCACGGCCTACTTTTTCCATTGCTTCAGCAATGATGTCACCAATTTCTTTGTCAGAGTTTGCAGAGATAGTACCTACCTGTGCAATTGCTTTTGTGTCAGCACATGGTGCAGAAAGTGCTTTTAGCTCTTCAACTGCTGCAGCAACAGCTTTGTCGATACCGCGCTTAAGGTCCATTGGGTTCATACCCGCTGCAACAGACTTAAGGCCTTCGTTTACGATTGCTTGCGCAAGAACCGTTGCAGTTGTTGTACCGTCACCAGCTGCATCATTTGCTTTTGACGCAACTTCTTTAACCATCTGTGCGCCCATGTTCTCAAACTTGTCTTCAAGTTCAATTTCTTTCGCTACAGATACACCATCTTTAGTGATAGTTGGTGCGCCGAATGACTTATCAAGTACGACGTTACGACCTTTAGGACCCAGTGTTACTTTTACTGCGTCAGCCAATACGTTAACGCCCTGAAGCATTTTAGTGCGAGCGTCACCTGCAAAACGAACTTCTTTTGCTGCCATGTTTTTATTCCTCTAAATTCTTTTCGTTAAAGCTGCTATTTTGGTTACAAGCTACTGCTTAGCCAACAATACCTAGGATATTGTCTTCACGCATGATCAGGTACTCTTGACCTTCGATCTTTTCAGTCTTTTCAACGTATGAGCCGAAAAGTACTGTGTCACCTGCTTTTACTTCTAGTGCTCTTACTTCACCACTGTCCAACACGCGGCCATTACCTACAGCAACAACTTCACCACGAGTTGATTTTTCAGCTGCTGAGCCAGTCAATACGATACCGCCAGCAGATTTAGTTTCTTCTTCTAGACGCTTAACAATAACGCGATCATGTAAAGGACGAATGTTCATTGATTTAGTTCTCCTAACTTTTCTGAACAAGGACAGAATAATCTGTTTACTCAGAGTGAGCCGCGGCCCGACTAACGGCGCAAACGCGACTCTCTGGATTAATTTGTAACTTGCAATTCTAGATGGGGGTGGATATTTAAAACCCAAGAGAAAAAACTAAAAAATTTTAATCTTTTCTCTGATATTCACCTTCAATGGTGGTAGAGGATTGCGATTCTGACTTCGGCGCTTTGCGCTCAAACGGGTCAAATTTCTGCTCTTCAAAGGAAGGTTGTGCTTCTTGATGCGCTTGGGACTGACCAAAACCTTGGCCAAACATGCTGCTTTGCGCAGAGCTTTGCATTTTCACACTGGCTTGCTCAATCAATGCTTTTGCTATTTTTTCGCGAATTACGGGAGTTAATAGCATAAAACCAATGGCATCAGTCATGATCCCTGGGGTCATTAAAAATACACCCGCGATGATCACGCACAAGCCTGTAAATAAATCTTGTCCAGGTAACTTACCTGACGACATTTGCTGTTGTACATTAGAGTACGCACCCAATCCCTGCTGCTTAACCAATTTTGCACCTAACACCGCTGTGGCAATGACCAGCGCAATGGTAGCAAGCCCACCAATCACATCACTGACTTGAATAAGCAGCGCAATTTCAACAATGGGCACGACAATGAATAACAAAAAAAGAACTTTAAACATAGATTCTCCAAATAAACTGAAATAGATGTATGGCTTGTCAGGTCTAATTTCAAGCTTACAGTCAGCATCTAATCGCACTCTGGTGATCACTTACTGCATCGGTTTTACATCGAAACTCTTCGTTAGAACAAAACCGAGTTTGAAAGTTCAGAGTATATAAATGCAACTCAACGAGCACACCTTGGGATCCGGGTTGTCATTCGTTACTATAAGGGCAAAACCAACTTAGTCGGCAAAAACACGATGAGTACCCCATATAGAATGGTCATGACCACTTGTGATAATCAAGACAATGCCCGCCACATCGCGGCGCATTTAGTTTTAAATAAATTAGCCGCTTGTGTGAACATCTTGCCAAAAATAGAGTCAATCTACGTGTGGCAAGGAAAAGTCACGCAAGATGAAGAAGTTAAACTACTAGTCAAAACAAAATCCGCACTGGTTAGTAAGGTCATTGATGCGATCCAAGCTGAGCACAGTTACGATGTGCCTGAAGTACAAGTGATTGAAATCACTGAAGGCTCGCAGCAATATTTTAACTGGATGGAAGAGGTACTAAATTAATGCGACTGACGACGCTCTTATTTTCTTTTTTAACGCTGCTATTTATAGGCAGCTTTCAAGCTGTGGCCAATAATTCGGTCTTAGACAGCTTATTAGAACCAAAACAACAAACCTTTTTACCGGTTGATCAAGCTTTTGAGTTTGATTTCGACCAGCAAGGTTCCGTGTTATTTACTGGCTGGGATATTGCCTCTGGTTATTACATTTATAAGCACAAGCTGGAATTTGTCGCCAAGGGCGCAGACATCAAAGTACCTGAGCTAAGCACAGGTAAAATGATTGAAGATGAGTTTTTTGGCCGCACCGAAGTATACTTTGATGAACTTTCTGTGGTCTCAAAATTGAGCAATATTGGCCAAGATGCCATGGTGAAAATTCGCTACCAAGGCTGCGCAGAAGCGGGACTATGCTACCCACCAGAGATCATTGAGATCCCACTCACAGCGCTGGCTGGTGCAACGAATACAGTTGCCAAGCAAGGTGAAAGTGACGCTAACACGCAACAAACGGCGGCTAAACCGGCACCACAACCAAAAGCTGTTAGCAACAATGAAGACGGTGAGCTGTCTTTCAGTGATAAATTGGCGCAGCAAAGCTTTGTTACCAACTTAGGCGCGTTTTTCTTAGTGGGCGTTTTATTGGCATTCACGCCTTGTGTATTTCCAATGTTCCCAATTTTGTCGAGCCTCATTGCCGGTCAACAAAACCTATCTACCAAAAAGGCATTTTCACTGTCATTTGTGTATGTGCAAGGCATGGCGGTCACGTATGCAGCTCTGGGTTTGGTTGTGGCTTATTTTGGGGGTCATATCCAAGGCTATATTCAACACCCTGCTGTACTGATTAGCTTCAGTATTTTGTTTGTTATTTTAGCCTTTGCCATGTTTGGCTGGTTTGAGCTAAAACTGCCAAGCGGCATGATGAGCAAATTAACAGAGATTAGTAACCAGCAAAAAGGCGGCAATTATACCGGCGTCTTTATGATGGGTGTGCTATCAGGCTTAATCGCCAGTCCTTGTACAACCGCGCCGCTGTCTGCTGCACTATTATATGTTGCGCAAAGTGGTGACTACCTTGTTGGTGGTTTGACTTTATATGCACTGAGCTTAGGTATGGGTCTACCACTGCTATTACTTGGCACCTCAGGTGGTAAATTGCTCCCCAAAGCTGGCGGCTGGATGGAGCAGGTGAAAACGCTGTTCGGTTTCTTAATGTTGTTTGTGCCACTGATTTTACTCGAGCGCATCTTAGACTTTGACATTATTGTGATGCTGGCTTCAGTATTGGCCATTGCTACAGCACTATATCTTCACTATTGGCAAAGTGCGCAAACACAAGGCAAAGGCAAAACCTTCTTATGGGCGCTGTCGATGACCTTATTTGTCAGTGCCTTCTTTATGGCAAAATCTGTGCTTTTCCCAGCACCTCAACCACAAGTGAGTGTTGCTGCCGGTGTGATGGAGGAGAAAAAGTTCCGACTTATCGAAGGATTGGAGGGGCTGCATAGCGAAGTGGACAAAGCCAATCAACAAGGCAAGATTGCCGTCGTCGACTTATATGCTGATTGGTGTGTGGCCTGTAAAGAGTTTGAGAAGTACACCTTTCCAGAGGCGCAAGTACAGGCTGAGTTCCAACACTTTGAGTTATTAAAGCTCGACTTGACTGAAAGTAATGACACCACTTTTGAAATTATGGAGTTCTTTACCGTATTCGGCTTGCCAAGCATGCTGTTCTTCGACGAACAAGGTAATGAAATCCCCGAACTGCGCGTAACTGGTTTTATGAACGCAGAAGACTTTGCAGATCACCTACGTAAAGTACGTAATTACCAATAAATCCACTCCTCTTCCAACAGCCTATGTAAGCAACTGACTTACATAGGCTGTGCTTTATCTCTGATTAGACCAGTATTTTGCTGCTATTTACCTCGAACACTCTATAATAGTTCACGAACGTGAGAAATATTTGCTATTTATCGCGCAAGCGCTTAAGTTAGACACAGCAAGAGACAAAAAGTCTCGTTATTTCCCATTTAAAGGAATTTCACGCATTATGTCAGCAAATTTTAAGGTTTTAGTACTTAATGGTCCAAATTTGAACATGTTGGGCCGTCGCGAGCCAGATAAATATGGCACACAGACCTTAGCAGAGATAATGCAGTCACTGACAAAGTGCGCAGAACAACACGATGTGGTGCTGACTCATTTTCAGAGCAACAGTGAAGCAGAGCTTATCAATACCATCCATGACCATTATGGCAAAGTGGATTGTATTATTATCAACCCAGCGGCTTTCACACACACCAGTATCGCCATGCGCGATGCGTTGCTCAGTATCAGCGTCCCATTTTATGAAGTGCATATTTCCAATGTGCACGCACGTGAGCCATTTCGACATACCTCCTACTTCTCGGATGTAGCGAAAGGCGTCATATGTGGATTAGGTGCAATTGGCTATCAAGCTGCATTAATGGCAGCGATTGACCAGTTGCGCAAACAAGATAACTCAAATTAACTAACAGGCGGGCCAAGTTATGGATATTCGCAAGATTAAAAAACTAATCGAACTAGTAGAAGAATCAGGTATTGCAGAGCTAGAGATCACCGAAGGTGAAGAATCAGTACGTATTAACCGTCACAGCAGTGCACCGGTTATGGCTCAGCCTCAGCAATTCGCAGTACCTGCACCTGCAGCGGCACCAGTAGCAGCACCAGCGGCGGCGCCAGCAGCTGACGCGCCAGCAGAAGCAGCAACACCTGCAGGCCACCAAGTGAAGTCTCCAATGGTTGGTACTTTCTACTCTGCGTCTTCTCCAACCGCTGCGGCATACGTTGAAGTTGGTACAAAAGTAAACGTTGGCGACACGCTTTGCATCGTTGAAGCGATGAAGATGATGAACCAGATCGAATCTGACAAGGCAGGTACTGTTAAAGCTATCCTAGTTGAAAACGGCGAGCCAGTAGAATTTGATCAGCCACTATTCATCATCGAATAATTCCCAAGAAGGCAAACACTATGTTAGATAAAGTAGTCATTGCGAACCGAGGTGAAATTGCACTTCGCGTATTGCGTGCCTGCAAGGAGCTTGGGATTAAAACGGTTGCTGTGCACTCAACTGCCGACCGTGACCTTAAACACGTTCTACTTGCAGACGAAACAATTTGTATCGGTAAACCAGCTGCGGCTGAGAGTTACCTTGATATTCCTCGCATTATCGCTGCGGCAGAAGTAACAGATGCTGTTGCTATCCACCCAGGATACGGTTTCTTATCAGAAAACGCTGACTTTGCTGACCAAGTTGAGCAAAGTGGCTTTATCTTTATCGGTCCAAAGGGCGACACAATTCGTCTAATGGGTGATAAAGTTTCTGCAATCGAAGCAATGCGCAAAGCTGGCGTACCGTGTGTACCTGGTTCTGACGGCCCACTGACAGAAGACAACGAGCGCAACGTGCAAATCGCTAAGCGCATCGGTTACCCTGTTATCATCAAAGCAGCAGGCGGCGGCGGTGGTCGTGGTATGCGTGTTGTTCGCTCAGAAGAAGAGCTACTAGACTCAATCGCACTGACGCAAACTGAAGCACAACAGTTCTTCGGCAACGGCATGGTTTACATGGAAAAATTCCTAGAAAACCCACGTCACATCGAAGTACAGGTACTTGCTGACGGTCAAGGCAATGCCATTCACCTAGGTGAGCGTGACTGTTCAATGCAGCGTCGTCACCAGAAAGTAGTGGAAGAAGCGCCAGCACCGGGTATCACAGCAGAAATGCGTAAGTTCATCGGTGACCGTTGTACACGTGCATGTATCGAAATCGGTTATCGCGGTGCAGGTACATTCGAATTCCTATACGAGAATGGCGAATTCTACTTCATCGAAATGAATACACGTATTCAGGTAGAGCACCCAGTAACTGAAATGGTTACAGGCGTTGACCTAATCAAAGAGCAGCTAAAAATTGCTGCTGGTCAGCCTCTATCAATCACACAAGATGACGTTGTGATCAAAGGTCACGCTATCGAGTGTCGTATTAACGCTGAAGATCCAGAGTCGTTCATTCCGTCTCCAGGTAAAATCACGCGTTTCCACCCTGCAGGTGGCCTAGGTATTCGTTGGGACAGCCACATTTACGCTGACTACACAGTACCGCCGCACTACGATTCAATGATCGGTAAATTAATCACTTATGGTGAAAACCGTGACGTTGCAATCGCCCGTGCTCGCAATGCATTAAACGAACTTGTGATTGACGGTATCAAAACAAATACACCGTTACACAAGAAGATCTTAGCAGACGAGAACTTCCAAAATGGTGGTACAAACATCCACTATCTAGAGAAGAAACTCGGTCTGTAATCGATGTTTTCGTAAAAAAGCCGGTTTATACCGGCTTTTTTGTTTTTCAACCCAGCACTTTTCTGCTTTTTTATTAATCAATTGAACAAGATAAGTTATATTTTTCCACTTTAGCTAGTGACAAGCGGCGCAAAAATTCATATACTGCCAGCGCTTCAAAAGATTGTTTTCACACAATCGCTGAAAATGGCCCTATAGCTCAGTTGGTTAGAGCACCCGACTCATAATCGGTAGGTCCCTGGTTCGAGTCCAGGTGGGGCCACCATTTTCTTATCACATATCTTATGACTTCAAACTTCTATTCTTCACTGATAGTACTCTCATAATTAAATGTTGTAATACGACCTAAAATGAGCACAAAACACCCAGCCCAAATTAACTTCTAATTTAGATTCGTTGACGGTTGAATTTTCTAAGCATCTTGTATTTTGCGTATCGCCTTTTGGCTAATTATTTTTTAGGGCTTCCCCCTTTGCCAATGCCTGAAATAACATATTTCATTGATAAATTTAGCAAAATTTTATAACCCCCTCTAAATATAAAAATATCATGGCTTATATATTTCTAAAGAACATTTGAATTTAAAACAAATTAAAGTCGCCAACCTATTCACCCTGACTTTAAAAACTTTTTAATAGCAGCATTAAGTATTCTGTCAGTTCGTTAGATTTTATATGGCAGGGGTAAATCAAGTTTTAACGAGGGTTAAGACTTATTTATTTGATTTAATCATCTTTACCACGCATTTATTCTCGGTGTGTAGACTACCTCAATTAATACATTTGAACAGTATTTACGATTAGGCCACATAGGGCTGGCTCTCTGGTGGCCTCTATACCGCACGATTATCCATGCGCTAATTCGGCCACTTGCTAATTAAGGAAAACCTATTCGGTTACCTCAGCGATTTCACTTTAAAGGCGTTTCACTGCCTAGCTGCTTATTTTAATCGAGGTTATTGGGTAAGTATTGCTGCCAAGCTTCAACCGTAAAAGGGTACTCCCCTGTGACGTCAACTCGGCTTCGCCAAAATTGCATCGCGCCGGAGTTGATCCCTTGGTAAGCAAAGATCACATCCGCCACCAGCCTATCGCCACTTTGATTCATATTCACGTCCACCTTAACCAATTGATAGCCATTAGGGTTTGGACCATCTGAACGGCTTTGATAACACAGATGATAAGAGTTTTGGTAAATGGCTGCGTTATTATAAAGGGCATAGTTCAACGCACGCGTCGCATCGGTATCACCGGCAAAGGTGTCCAATGATGTGATCTCAGTAACCAGACTTTTAAACTGGGCATTATTATGGCTTTCACTGTGAATAACGTCACTAAATGGCAGCGCACTGACAGGCACGATGGTATGCACAAACACATCACCTTGCGCCAATATTTCACCGACAATGACAACCTGCCCTATCTCATTATTTTGGGCACGCCCCAGCGCGGAAATACATTGTGTAAGCAGTGCTTCGGTTGAGATAACGAGTGTATACAATTGTTCATTGTAGCGGTTGTCAAATACCCACTCCATACTACGTGCAATATAACGATTGGTGCTGACGTTTAAGCCTTTAAACAAGGTCTGATATAGCTGAGTGTTGCGGTTGAGTCGTTGCAGCGCAATATCGTCATTGATGTTTTTGAGCATGGGCAAAGGCGTACCATGCTTATCCATAAGGCTGTTTTGATACAGTTCTTTCTCTAAGTTCAGTGATGGAAACTTGGCATTGATGTACCCCACAGCATAAACATATCGGCTCATTGCCCCACTATAATTAATGTCAATGTCTTCGGCGTTCATGCGCTGAGCGGTATCTGACTGGTGTACTGGTTTATTGGGCTGAACTGGCATTGGTAACGTCATGGTCGCCTCCTAATTACTTTTAGCAAACGTTGCTAATCGGGATGAAACAAAAGGATACTGATTGGTCACATCTATATTGCAGGCATAACGACTGCGATCCGAACTACTCAATATAAACTCGTAAACTTGGCGAGTCGGCTCCGTGTCTTGCACTTGCACATGTATTGCCTGCACATCTTCAAGTAAAAGCTGTTGATCACTACCCACGACAATCTGGTAAAAGTGACTCTTAAAATAATTACCCGCTCTGTCTTGCCCACTTAAGCCTGTGGTGGGTTTCAACGCCGGCAATGCCAACTGACGATTAGCAGGTTGACCATCGGCCAACACCGGAATACTAATGTCTGCGGTATTGATCAAGTGTTTGACTTTCACCATAGGCAGCATGTAATCCGCCCTGCTATTTGGCATATCAAAGCCAACCAATTTGCCATTCATCACGTAGTCGTCTTGTAGATGATTAGTAGTATCAATCAACGCATCAAGCTGTGTGGGCGTATCAGGTATCAGGACGTAAGAGTCGACGAGGTTAATTGTCAGTACCCAAGTTGCCTGCTGCGCCAAATATAAAAAGGGCCGATAGGTGAGATCCGGTTGGTTATCTGCCGTCACCTGATAACTAAACACCTTGTAAAACTCATCTAGGTTGGCCTTTATTGATAATGCGGCAGCCTCGTATTGTTTTTCGAGGTTCAATGTCGGAAAGCTCGGCTGTATTTTGCCAATGGCATATACCAGTTCGCCGTTGGCTTGATTAGAAGCACGCTGCACAGGGGCTGGCGCGCAGACATTGTCTGGTGTGTTCATTGTACTTTTTCCTTTGCATTAGCCAGAAGCAATCATTGTCTGAAGCGGCATGAATGGCTGTATCTCTGTATTGATAAAAGGATATAACCCACTGACATCGACACGCAGAAAATAATAGTGATGCCGTGGTGACGCATTTTCTTTATAGGTCAATGTGATGTCCACCAGTTGATGCTCAGATTGTGAGTCAAAGTGGGTAAACGCAATACGGAGCAACGAGGCATTAGGTATCGCATTCGAACCTGTCAGCATCTTATGGGTTTGCACATAGATGTCAGGATAGCGAAAAGCCACAAAGTTTTTAGCCCGATCATAATCATTGCGGCCAAGGTTTGGCTTTAATTCCAACTCTCTGATCACATCCTGAATGGCGTTGGTTTCAGCACTCGAAATTTGTTGTATCGTATTGTGCAAGTCAGTCAGCGTAAGATGATATACCTGCTGACAGATCACCTCAGGTAACGATAAATCATTTTGAGCAGCGCTTACATGGCCAATCACACATGTATAAATCGGTTCGAGCGTATCTGAAGGGGGTTTAAGAGCCGCAATGAGTTGTTGTAATTCAACGGGCGTTGTTGGCATCAATACATAGCGAGGTTGTTGGTCGATATGCAATACCCAGTCTACTTGCTCTGCAAGATACAAGTATTTATCACGGGCAGGGTTGGTGACTGGTAAAGCCTTATTGGTAAACACTTCATAGTAGGCTTTCTCATTGACACCAAGATCCATGGCCACACTCAAAAATTGCCGCTTAATGCCTTCATTTGGAAATACAATGTTCAGCTGACCCAATGCATAAATATAGTCATGGGCATTGCGCTGAATAGGCGGTGGGGATTCATTCGATTGCAACTGTAACGGCGCCGCCTGTTCCTGCTGTGTTTCCAGCTCAGTTTGCTGATCTGACAATGCCATTGCTTCGGGGGTTACCTCTGGGGTTACCAATGATTCGTTTTGCGAAGACGCTTGGATATCCTCTGATTGCTCAGTGTTTGCAAGTGTAGGATCCATTGGCGCGCCATCATTATTTTGTTCGCTCATAATGGTTTCTCATAGCGTGTGAGAAGTGCTGATGGAGCACAGCACTTCCAATGGAAAGTTAGCTACTTGCTAGTATTGTTTTAGTTGCAACGCCCGTTGTTGCAGTGTCAATTGAATACAACGTAGTCACACCCATGGTTGTGGCAGCTTGTGCTGTTACAGCCATTTGCTGTTGAGCCGTTGTCGCATTATGCGCTGCATTAGCCAATGCCTGTGAAGTCGCCTGAAACAAGTTACCCATCGACATTGCGGGGGCGTCACCAAGCACTTTTACATTCGCTTGCGTAACTGAGTCTGTGATTTGGTCATTGACTGAAGTTGGAAATGCCATGATTTATTCCTTAATGGTTAATTACTGTTTATGGTTAGAAAGTAAAGAATAATTTAGCGTGTTCTTGATCAATTGTTTTGGTTTAACCGATTGATTGAATGGTATATTAAATGGCTTTTTCACTGGCGTTTTTAACAGTAAACAGTGGTTTTTAATACCTAGGTGGCTACTTTCACCAATACCGCTTGCGTGCTTTTTTCCGTGTCTAAATAGCCCTGCTACGGGCTCCATATATTGCGTGTAACAGGGCTAGCAACTAGATTGACATTTCCAACTTGAGTTGGCGCTTTTAACTATAACGCTAGGTACTTTTACCAACTTGGTAAAAGTTACGATTCTATTGCTCAAGTAAGGTTTTATCTTGTCCAACTACCATCTTAGCTGAGTGCGATGATCTGACAGTCTGGCTATTCCCTCTCGAATATCACACAGCTGAATTTCACTGCGGTTTTGAGCTAGCAAGCGTAAAGACACAAACCGCAATACATTTATGATCTCAGCACCACTGAGCGGATACTCATCAGACAGTCTGGTTAAACAGACTTCAGAGGACAGCTGAGATTGACCACACAAGCCACTTTGCCATATCTCCAAACGCTGCGCAGATTGAGGCGGTTGAAACTCAACAATGGACTCAAAACGACGGAAAAACGCATCATCTATATTGTCTTTATAATTTGATGCCAAGATCACAGTGCCATCAAACTGCTCTATACGCTGCAGTAAATAGGCAACATTTTGGTTGGCAAACTGATCATTAGAAGAACTGGTTTGCAGTCGCTTACCAAACAGGGCATCCGCTTCATCAAAAAAAAGCACCCAGTCTCGATGTTCAGCCAAGCTAAACAATTGCTCTAGGTTTTTCTCTGTTTCACCAATATATTTGGACGTGATCAGAGACAGATCAACCTTATAAACCGCTTTATCTAACACTTTACCCAGCACACTGGCAGTTAGGGTTTTTCCGGTGCCCGGCGGGCCATAAAAAAGCGCGCGGTAGCCCGCTCTCAGTTGTCTGCCAATTTTCCAATCTGTGCGTAGTGCCTGTCCATACCGGATCCCCTCGATAATGTCATTGAGCTGTTCACGTGTCGAATCTGGCAGTTTTAAATCGCGCCAGTCCAGTTGGGTGTCAACCAAGCTGGCAGGGAAATGGCTGCTGGTTTCAGGGTGATAAGGTTCAGCAGTTGTGAACATCTGTACAAACTCAGGCTTCAGCACAAGCGGAGTGTGCAAACTTGACTGCGCTGATGACTCAGTATCCATGTCGAGTATTTGGCTCAGCAAGGCACTCCTTTTTAGCTTTTCCAGCACCTTAAATTGAGTCACCAGCTGATTTTCATCCTCTATGAAAGCCGCTGTTGCACCAGTTGCAAGCACCGCCCCTTGCTGCTCTCGCATACCAAACTCTGTAAATGGCCGATTCGTCTGCTCGTTAATAGAAAGAAAAACATCAAACACAGTGGGACGCACAATCGGGGCCAAAGCAAGCATGATGAGTAATCGTTCGGTCACCGTGGCATGGTTTGCAGTGAGGAAAGTCGCAAATGGAGAGTCACTGGTTTGTAATGATGGCGGCGCGGGCATGGGTAACAACTCTGGCGCCTCTGAGACGCGCAACTCAGGGTCTTTCGCTGCACCGAAGTAATGTGAAACTCGATATTGAATGACGTTATCTAACCAGCGGCATTCGCGCTCCAAATCATGGGCATTCAAGATAGCGTCAGATGGTGAAGGTATAGCGTCTTTGCTTGCAGGTTGCCACATGGCTTTTTCCTCATAGTCATAATGGGTGACTTTTATCAGCGGGTTTACCCTGAGAGTGTAGCCTGATGCGTGTCTATGCTAGGTGGTAACTATGAGGAACTTTTTGGTAATTTTAATGAAAATGCAAGCGTTACTCGGATGGAGCAAGCGCGGAGCGCTGCGGCGCCATATAGCCAACTCGAGGCACAAAAGGCACCAGTAAAACCTGACCAGCCGTGAGTTGATTGAGATGAGCATGGGGGTTGTGCTCAATGATGTCCATCACGGTGACGCCGGCTGCATTGACCAAAGCTTCACAAATCGATTCCAGTGTATCTCCATTGATCACTTCATAATTTAGGTAACCACTGGCTTTAAAATAAGGTACTTTGATAAGGGTACCACTTATGATTTCCTGCGATAAGAGTGTAGGATTCGCGTGCTCTATATCGATGGGAGTGACCCCTGCACAAGCACGCAAGGAGATGCTAATTAAAGCCAATGAATCACCGGGCTGAATGGTATATTTAAGTACAGTACGCATAGAGAATAACCTAAGTTAAGAGCAGGTCAGATATCACTTACCTGCTCATATAAGACGGGAAAGATTATTGAATCGCCCAGTAAATGGGGTATGAGCCTGTATTGTCACCAATGGCGATCGTGCGTATTTGGGTACCACTAGCAGATTGCTCAAACGGCGTATAAGTAGACTCCAAAACGCGACCGTTAGTTTGCTGCTGTTGCTGAACTTCGTCACCCAAGATCCCCACTGAGTAACCGGATTGAAAGATCTGCTGTTCAATTTGCTGGACTAGAGATAAATTTGTACCATCACCAGTATTTTGCAACTGTAACCAAACAGTAGTCCCTATCGGAATTGCGGCTTCACTCACCATGTCGATCACCTTTGCGGCGATATATACCGGCGTATTCTCAGCTGGTGCACTTGTTGAGCCATCATTTTTTGAGCCAGTACTTGTCGGATCAACAATGTTTGACACATTAAGTATATAGAATGGCATTAAGGCCAGCCCATAACCATGTTTGTCACTTGCACCTGTGATTCGATTCGTTTCTTGTGCCGTCAACGGTATCATGCACAGCTCCGTATTTTCAGAACCTGAGGTAGATGAACCAGTTGAGGTATTAAGGCTTCGCATACAAAAGCTATAACCTTCACTTTTGTACTTGTTTGCAATGCTTGGCTTCATTGTGCCATTGTAGATAATCCCTTTTGCATGAGGGTGTGCAACCTCTGCATAAGCTAGCTGTAATTCTGGTGTATTAGTTACTTTTACATAGCCTGGGTTATCTTTTGAACCTAAAGGGGATGTATTACCCATCATAAACTCTCTCTATTTAAGTGTCATAAATTTGAAGGTGAAAAACCAAACACATGAATTGGTTGAATTAACTATAAAAGAGGTGGGTTTTACCAACTTGGTAAAAGTGGGGTTTAGATTGGTATTTTTTACGTTAATTGATCTTTCCTTAACGCGTCTTGATACCTATAGCAAAACAGGCCACCAAAGGCGGCCTGTACCAACCCCCTCACATGCTGCTCTAACTATCTAGCGCTTGTGCAATTTCGGTGATCCAGACGCCACCTGGGTCACTTGAGAACTGCCAGTTCATAATGCCACCAAGACCTGAGTGTGCTTGGATTGGTTTAATCACTTCATTAATGATTGTTTGCACTGGCATATACCCCGAACCCGCATCGCTCTGCGTGACAGGAAAGCCAGCAATGACCTTCTCTGGAGACAGGTTAGGTAGCTTTGTATAATTCAAGTATGAGCTCACAATTTGGTCAGGGTTGGCACTCCATGGCGGGTTGTTGTAAAACTGCACATTTAGCCAGTCAATGTCTTGCCCTGCCTGCTCAACCACTTCAACATACCCTGCCATGTATCCCCCCTGCTCTAAATACGGAGGTTGAGGTGCATGAGAAATCACATAGTCGGGGCTCGGAAGGCGCTTTCTGAGCTCCTGAGTCAATGAAACCAAAAATTGTGCACCGTTGTATCCTGCTTGACCGACAAATGCGGCGGTGTCTTCATAATCTATATCAACACCATCTAAATGGTTATTTTTCACAAAGCTTGCTAAAGAGTCTGCCAGCTTTGCTGTGTCCGCTGACAACGCACGATAAGCGTCAGAAGTCATCGTACCGCCACCAAATGAGATCAGCACTTTCTGCCCCTTTTGTTGCATTGCTTTTATGGCCTCAATAGTGCGACTTGTAAAACTAGAGGTTGTAGCGGCAATGCCACCACTTAAAACTAAATTGAACGGGCTGTCAGACGATGAAGTTAGAAATGCCAGATTCACCACATCATATGGCAGTTCGCTGGCATTAATCAGTGGGATTGCACCCGAGTTATAGTAAGTAATGGTTTTAGACATGATAGCTCCTTATATCTATTTAACTAAAGTGAGATTACGTTATCAGCTTAGCGGCACCAGCATTGTCTGACTTGGCAAAAGTCACGATGCTCAGCATGCTGACGATAAAATGCCTCCCCTTAGGGTTGGGAGAATTTTCAATCATCATTCGGGGTAAACGTCATCTGTTTGAAAAACTAGCTCAGTCCGCAGATGTTTTGTATTACAAAGCAATTACACTGTGGCAAGTACGCACTTATATCAGACTCCCCTTAATGAGATGAAAGGCTTTGGCATCCAACAAAGACAGCACCTGAGTTAATTCAGATGTTCTTTGAGCTGATGTATGCGCCGTTCATACTCGCCCATAATATTGTGAACTACCCAGCTGGCGATCACCCCGCTACCAACATGTGCCGCGCGGATCGCCTGATATTCTGGGTAAGTATGTTGCAGCCACTCAACGCCAGCGCTGATTGCACCGCCAACGGCAAGCCCAAGCAAGCTTGCATATTTGCTATAAAAGCTTCGGGCTGAGTCCATGGCGTCTTTGGCAATGGGCAGGTCGGACGTTTTCAACTCATCCAACCCAAAGTTTAAAATACGATTAGCGATGATCACGTCATCCCGCTGCGGATTCGTAAACCCAGGAAAAAAAGCCAATAACTTGGCAATGAAGGCCAGTGCCGTGGTTTTTTGCGTGGTGAAAATATCAAGACTCGCAGTCCCCTGAAGTGGCCCCTTTTCAGGTGGAAGCGCAATCGTTGCCTCGTGTTGTTCAGAATGGACCAAATCTGTTTGCTCAGCGTCATTGTTATTGGGTGAGGAATGTAGCGTATCCATAACTTATCCTATTCAGTTGTTTAGCAGGTTGAGTTATGAGTAACTTAATCAGTAACTTTACGCGGCGCTTGGTATTTTTTATGTTTATGGGACTATCGTGGGGCAGTTCACTATTAACTTTGTAATTCCAATAAGTTGCGATTTGTTGCTAACTTAAGTGAATATACAATACAAAGTCTAACCCCACTCACTTACATCACTCAGTCAATTAATTTAATATAAAATCAATAGTCTAGGCCTAAGCTATATTTTAGCTTTTCCTGCCAATTTACAGGTGCAGGAATGATAACAACCTGCCCATTACTTCCTACAGGGGGTCCAGGCTGTGGTAGAGCTGGAGCATTTGGTATAGCAGCTCCTGCACCGCCAGGTGGGACTGTGCAAGGGTACATCTGTCCATGCCATGCTATCAGGCCTGCTCCCGCAGGATCAGCAGCATAGTTAACCGCAACCCTGACACCAGAAACAGAAGCTATATTGCCTATTCCACCGTTATTTGCCGATGCTGTAATACCTACATCTGCATTAGGAAAATCCATAACCACAGCCCAAGTAGACTGATTAGCTGGCGGTGGATTAGGCCTACCACTCAACCAACGTACTGGCATATGTGCATTATTCTCAAACAGTGCCTTTGCTTTTCGCCAAGCATACGCTTCCCATGCTTCAGAGTTAAACCGACCTTGGTCATTGGCATGCCGCACATCACCTCCACCATAATTATTTACCATTTTAGATGGATTAAGAACTCGCCCCATAGAGTTAAGCACAGTGTTATGAGCACCATGCCTAGAGCTCGCATGATAACCTCCTGTCGTTCTCTCTTCTTTCTCGTTTCTCCATCCCTCTAGAATATTAAGCGGATTCAATCTCCAGCGCCTGGGATCCCATAAATCTTTCTTTCCTTCAGGTGTTGGGTACATAATATAGTCATTAAGAGTCGTTAATCCCGTTCCTCTTTGAACTACATTTTTTTCCACAAACTTACAATTAGACCTCGCTTTTTTGCTTACTAAACTTGATCGATTATCACGTGCCTTTTTAACTTGTTCATACATAATTAAAACCTTTCTAAATTGGGTTTATCCGTGTTGTAGGCTTTTTACTGCCTGTTACATGATTAAAAAATGACCATAGGTTATTTTTCATTACCTCATTAAGATTTATGATTTTTTTCGCTCAACCTCACAGTAAGGACCAAGTATTGACTGTACTTACATTTGAGAACTAGACTCACTATTAGTCAGTAAATTTGTGCTTGTTAGTAAATTCCGCATGCTTCACTTGTCTAACAAACCCACCTTAAGACGTACAGAGCAATACCAAACCAAATTGTTAGCCTAGCTACTCTATAAGGCCTTCCGAGGTACCATTTCTTCCTTGAAAATAAATATTTTTACCCTGAACATAAGCGTAAAGCTACGCCAATAAGGGTTTGATAAGTTATAGTGCAACTAAACATTCATCAGATTCACGCCCATAATATTTCCCATGTCACTGTAGCTAAACCTTATGGCTAATTTTGACCAAAATTGATACATCACCACGGTGCTATGTCATTTACTTAATGGTTTTACTATAGGCTGACAGTGATGTAATCGATTGGTATAAAATCCGGTTTGATTGGTATTAGTTATGGAATTCAGACGGCACTATTTAACTCTAATTTGGCGTAAAAATAACTGAATATTTTTTATGTTAAGTTATTTATAATTAATGCCTTATTCGCCGATAGCAACTGCGATGCTCACAGTGAAGTAGTAAAACCCAAGTGCTTTTTATAATTAACCTATGAATATATTGTCCCGCCAAAAAGGCGGCTGATATGGCCTGTTTATTACCATGGTTTTGAGCATACCAAGTGAGTATCTGGGTTTGCATGCATGTTTTGAAGTGCTTCATTTAATGAAAGTCTACATCGAGTGCAGCTTATTCATAATGTATTAATGCCAATACCCCACTACCCATTTTTGATTATTGGCAGATAATGACCCCTTTGACTTATGCGAAAAATTCAATATATTTTTTATCACAGGTAGACAATGCTTGGTAAACATCAGTCGCAGGACAAGCCTTCAAAAAAGGTTAACTATGTCGCGCCAACCTTTTGGAATATGCAAGCTTTAGCTACTAAAGCTTACGACTCATCTTCAACATGCAATCTGCGTCAATATCTTTTTAAACCAATATCTGATAGTGGTAGTTGTCTATTAGTCCATTGTTACCATGGATCGGAAAACCATTTCCATTCCCTATGCGAATTATCTGCCCAGTGATAGCTGCTACCCTGTTGATCAGATCTTGCACAGTTTCTTGATGCCCAAATGAGAATGGTATCCCATCAAGCGTCGCACTCATGAGCCCGTTCCATATTCCGGGCGGAAAATCAACGCGCTGCGTAACTGGACTTTTCCCTTTGCTCAAATGCCCTTTACATATCGTCATTTTTCGATTTGAGCCAACCTTTGAGTTACCTAGAGGACGGCTGACTTTCAATCTAACCAGCTTTTTTTCGTACATTTTATACCCTTTCATCTTAGTTACGGAAAAACATATTCACCAACCCTGTCCACCTAAACGCAGCGCCATCTCACCCCAATCCGTCGCTTGCTGCTCCAGTTTTGGGTCGTCATTGACCGCCACACCATTGACCTCTGTGGTGGGCTTTACCATCCCAAGCGCTTGCTGAGCAATATGCCCCAACTCATGGGGGAGATGTTTCTCTTGCCCAGGTGATAAATAAATGTCCTTGCCCTGCGCATACGCATGCGCCTGCACCAGCGCTGGTTTAGGCGAGTTATAGTGCACCCTCACACTGGCCAGATTCACACCGGTGAGTTTTTCCATGCCGCGCCTGAGTCTGGGCGGCAATGAGCGGCTGTGCGGCGCCGCCATCCGCTTACCTGATACAGATGTGCCTCTGCGCTGTACCAACCTCGGTTGTTGAGGCTGGGCACTGCGGCTAGGTTTGGTCACAAGTTGATTAAAGCCCATGCTGTTATTCCATCTTTGTGTGATGGTTTTACTATAGGCTGACAATGATGTGAGTGATTGGTATAAAGTCGGGTCTCGTTGGTATTAGTTATGGAATATACATACCGATTATTTGGCTCTAAAGTGACATAAAAATACCCGAACTAGTCGGGTATTAGATGGTAGGGAGTTTCTGTTTATTCGGTATCAGCAACGGCCTGTGTTGCTATTTGCTCTGCCTGATCTGGGGTCGGGCTTGACGGGGGATTACAAGCTTGGTTATAGACGGCTTGATCTGCCGCAACAACCGCATCCCTTGCGACTCTTTCTGCCTCAAAGGGTGTAGAGGTCGCATACCCAGTAGACTGTGCTGCGGTGTCAATGTCAGATTGAGCCACCGCGTCTGTGGCTTGTTGCTCTGCGTTTAAAATTTCTTGTTCGGATGTACTGGTCATGATGGTTCTTCCTTACTAATGACAAAATTAGGCACTGTGAAGTGCGTCGAATGGGCCTTCAGCCCAGATCTGGTTATGGGTAAACAAGTTCAGTAGCTCCATTGGTCGAGAACTGGCAAGTTCAGACAACGAGGTCTCCCAAATATTACGATGAGAACGTACTTTAATCAGTTTATGCTGGTCTCGTTGCCAATCCAGTGGCAAAAAAATGCACTTCTCTTTGGCCTTTTGTCCGTAGAGCTTATCTCTTGCAGACAAAAAGACGAGGTTGCGTCGCTGCGTTTCCATTAACTGCGACTCTTCTACGCAGTAGCGCAATGATGCCTTAAACCAATTCGCAAAAGCGTCTCCTTTGGCAGCCACATGCGGTAATATCTCATGAGAAGGCGGCGCTTTTTCTGCGCTCGCTGATACAAGCGATGTGCTGTGCTGATGATGCAATGACTGTAAAACATCTATGCACATGCTTCTGTATTGTAAAGTCGGTAATGCATCTATAAACAGGTCAAATTCACCATGTTTCCCCTGTTTAAATTGCCCGTAGGCTAGGTGTAATTGGCCCAAAGTATTGAGCCGCGCAACCACAAGTTCGGGGCGGTTTAAACCAAGTACCTCAATACTGGTATAGCCTTTGCCAAGCTGAGCGATTTTCTTCTCGCTGAGGGACTCAAGCCAAAGTGAAAAGCCGGGTAAGTTTTCGAACCCAGGCGCATAACCAAGCAAGTCAGGGGAGGACCAGATCTTTGTCTCAGCCTCAGTGAAGCTGAGCTCATCTGTCTCCATCAAATAGGCACACAATAAATCAAATGGATAAGCACGCGCTGTTATAGGGTCAAAACGAATATACTGGCGAGGGTCATCCAAGTATGGATTGACCAGCAACGACTGCTCTTGTTCCAAACGGATCAGAGGAAATCGTTGACCAATCAGCGGAAATTGACCACCTTTGTGCTTATCATTGCATCCATCACAGACATACACTAGATTTTCTTGCTGATAGGCCAGTGCATAATAAGGTGAGCAGCTAATACTCTGGTTTTGCTGCAATAAGGTGCTTTTTTCAAGTAATTCTACAGGTCTGAAATGCCCTACTTTTCCCGCATTACTCGCCAATAAGTAACTTTCGCAATAGGCACAACAGCCCTGAGTTAAGCCTTGTAAGTGGGCTTTAAGGTGCTCAGCAGAAAATAATGCCGTATCAAAAGCCGCGTAATTAAAGCCAGTATTTATCGTATCATCAGGCAAATCATCGGCTCTTTGCGTAACTAATACCAAGTTGTCGACTAAATCGGGCGCATACCCTTCTGCAATTAACTGGTTGCGATCTTCCGTTGTCAGCGTGTGGTATTTAGGTGCATCAGCCAAACGCGCAACCAACTCCTGCATTTGCCGAGTTGCCGCGGCTGTTTTCACTTTTTCATCCGGCAGCCAATCAACAGGCTTGAAGTCTATTTTGATCATGGCGTATGGCTCCTATGATTCAAGGCTATGCACTGGGCTATTCAGCACCGCGCTGCATGACCTCATTTTGAAAGTCCTGATTTTGCTGTATTAGCTGTTGCTCCATGTTTTTCAGTGTCTCTTCCATTGCCTGCTGTGCGGCTTGAGCACTTTTTTGTGCCGCCATTTCTTGCTCGGTAAAAACCTGTTTCATATGGGCGTTTTGCTCTTCAAGGTGATGTGCTTGCGCCTCAAGTTGGGCGTCCTGATAACGGCTAAACGCGCCCAATGTGGCGTCATTGTCAGCGCTTTCCTCGGATAACGCACCTGAAGGTGCATCACTCTCCAGCACTTGATTGATACGAGCAAGGTGCTGACGTGATTGATCAACAAGTTGCGACGATTGCTGTAATGACTGATCTATGGTCTGTCTCGCCGTGGCCAACATGGTGTCTATGTCTGACAAAATCGAGTTTAACTGCGACGGCATAACAACCTGCGACAGCGCCTGACATGCCGCTTTTTTTTGTTGTGCTGGATCCATGATAACTCCCTACTTTAGGCGGCAATTGGCCAGTGGTTAAACAAACTCAAACAGCCTTGACCATCCACGTTAAGTAAGGCTTCGCTGTGATGTAAATTGAATAAATAGTGACGACATAACCCAGCCTGACAGATATAACTGTCACTCGCCAAGGCATTGGTCAACGTGGTTTGCAGCCCACTAATATACTCATTAGCGGCTTTAACTAGATCGTCACTCTGAAGGTCGATGTTAAGCACAATATTGAGTAACCCCGCGCTAAAACTGCTGAAGCCGAGATTGTTTCCTCCCTCATGCCACTGTTTTATGGCATTGTGAAGATCAACGGCTTGCAACTCAAAGGTGACCACTGGAGAATCTAAAGTATTGTTTACGACAGGTGCGAGTGTTTCAACAAGGTGATCTGGTGTGCCTTGTCCGCCTTGTTTCGCATTTTTCCAAGCCAAATAGAGACAAAAATAGCGTGCAAACTCACTCAAGTTTTGGGCTTTTTCAGTTGCCCACTGACAAGCGGGATGCACTGTTTGATTAGACAGATCATACGCCTGTTCGCAATAACAGATAATACTGTACAGCGTGAGCTGGTCATGAAACGATGCGCCCCACCCTAATGCATGGTAATTCAGGTTATAGCGTCGATAAAACAGCGCAATTTTATTTAAAATAGCACTGTCCACCAGACGATATTTAGCCAGTATATTCGCCAACCTCGCCTTATCTGTTTCAGAATCCCGATTACTGAATGTCGCCAAGTCTCTGAGATCATTGGTACTAAGCTCAAGTAACTTTTTGATATCAACAGACAAAGGGATTTGATGTAAATAGAGCAGCGTTGAATTCATCAGCCCCAAGTAAAGCTGCTCGATAAACTGCGCTTCTGAAGTGAAGGTCATTACTTCACTTTGTTGTATAAGTGCATCAGTGCTGTGCGCACCTTGATTAAGAAATTGGATCAGGGTCTGTGTTTTGTCAGAAAACTGCTCCAATTGCTCAATCTCTTTGTTGTTCACTATGATTGTCATAATTGCCTCTTTAGCCGACGCGTCATTTGCCGACGTTTATCTAGCTACCACCACTTGGAAACTTATCTAGCAAATTACTTGCTGAGCTACCTACTTCGCCAAAGTTTTTGGTGCCATTTTCAACCATTTTGTTTGCCGCTTCGATAATGCCTGCGTAATCATCGACTTTACCTGTTGCCAACATCTGTGAAATGGCAACACCCATAGCTGTCGTTGCCATTGTGTTGATATTCCTAAGGTTGTCTGTGGCATCTTGGATTGCAATGGCCGTCGACTGCGAGACAGATTGATAGGCTTTACCGGCACCAGAGAGCTTGTTTAACTCACCAGTCAAACTGGCACTATTTACTATATCCAGTGAAGTCTGTGTCGATGGCCCGACATTTGTTAACTCATTCATATGCTGTGCCTTAGTTAATTAATCTTATGCTCTATGCGCCCCTAGGATTCTGATTTATCTTTAGGGTCGCTTTGCTGTTTCAGCAACTCTTTCACAAGCGCTTCTATTTGGCCTACATCTACCTTCGGATCAGGCGCGGGGGCTTTTTCTGGCAATGGCGATGATTGTTGAAGCATTTTTGCACAGCTTGCTGCCACGGCTGCCGATGCCGATGTTTGCGCATTTTGCTGTGTTGAAATGGCATTAAACATGGACATACCGATGGTTTCTGTCGCGGCAACATTGAGCATGCCTATGGATTGCGCAGGCGCAGACCCCATCAATAGCGTGTTCACTTCGTTTACCGAGTCAGTAATTTGGTCATTTACAGTACTCATAAAGACTTCCTTTTTTACCCTGGTTTAATGGCTGCTGCACCCGCTGAAATCATCAGCGCACAACACTGCGCAACAGCCGCGCTGGATGTAACTTGACTTCTCGCTTCATTTTGAACTGCATTGTCCATCAGCAACGAAATGGATTGACCCATAGAGGTGGATGCAGCAGCCAATGAAAAGGTTTGTGCATTGAGCGTATTAAGCACGGTGTTTCTCCTGTGTTCATTACGGATTAAAACCGGCCAAAATGGTACTGATACAGCGTATCAGTACCCAAACCGGCTTAACGGAAAACTTTTGAAATGCCTTCCGCTGTCGTGGCCGTATTAATGCCAAGCAACGTATCTACGCCTTGAACAAGCGCAGCTTGTGCTGTGACTGAGCTATTTTGCTGACCAGAAGTCGCATTGTGTGCCGCATTAGACAGCGCCTGACTGGTTGCAATCATAAAGTTACCGGTTGCGATAGCTGGCGCATCACCCAGAACTTTAGTATTTACTTGTGAAACTGAATCGGTAATTTGACTATTTACAGCGGTTGGAAATGCCATAACTATTTTCCTTTTAAAGTTTTTAATAAATAGGCGTCATCGCCTGATTGTTTAAGACTGAGTAGAGACCGCTACGCAAAAATTTTGCTGGTCGCAACACCAGTCGTTGCAGTGTCAATGGAGTAAAGAATATTTACGCCCATTGTGGTTACCGCTTGCGCGGTAATATTTGCTTGTTGCTGTGCAGCAGTTGCATTATGGGCTGCGTTCGCCAGCGCCTGTGAGGTCGCCTGAAACAGGTTACCCATAGCAATAGACGGCGCATCGCCTAGCACCTGTACATTGGCTTGTGTTACAGAGTCGGTTATTTGACTGTTCACTGCGGTTGGAAAAGCCATCGTGTCGTCCTTATGGTTGTTTACAAATTCAGCCTAATTGTTGTCAGCTTAATACTTTGGGGCTTGCGCCATATTTGCTCATTCATCGATTCAAGGTCTTTCCAGAGCAAACACGCATAAAACACCTTAGTTACCTAACCCAGCAACTGGCTGTTTTTGTGGCTGAAGAATACGTTTGGTTGCAATGCCTGTTGTTGCAGTATCAATCGAGTACAGCGTTGTGACGCCCATCGTTGTAGCCGCTTGCGCTGTCATTGCTGACTGTTGCTGCGCAGATGTTGCATTGTGTGCTGCGTTTGCTAGCGCTTGAGAGGTCGCCTGAAACAGGTTGCCCATGGACATCGCGGGCGCATCGCCCAGCACTTTTACATTGGCTTGTGTGACGGAATCAGTAATTTGATCGTTAACTGCTGTTGGAAATGCCATAATTTCACCTATTTGCTTTAAGTTTTAGAATAAAAAACATATGTGGTGTTCAGCGCATATATCTTTGCGTCATCGCCTAAACACTGAGGTCAGTATAAGAAATCTAGCAAGGTGAGAATTGGCAGTACTGCTTAAAGTGGTTGGTATAATAAAGCGACTAATTGGTAAATATATCTAAACCGCTGCATGCTGATATCTATCGGTGAAATCAGCATGCACCTTGATGCTAAGTTAGTGTTTTGTCCGTTGATCACGATATACACCGGGGCTCACCCCAACCACCGACTTAAATTTCCTCACAAAAAAGCTTAAATCAGAAAAGCCGACATCATCGCAGACCTCGGTGACTTGGCTATAAGGGTCTTCACGCAATAACACCATCGCTCTTTTGATCCTAATTCGCAGCAAGGTTTGCTTAAATGACTGACCAACAAAACGTTTGAACAAAAAAGACAAATGTGAAGGGCTCACACAGGCATAACTGGCCACTTCACTTAAACTCAGTGGCTTTTCAAAGTTTTTATCGACAAATTGTAAGGCGCGAATAAGGGCTGGGTGGGATTTATGAGGATGCGGCGTAGCCGGTGTGGCAGCTATGGCCTCTCCCCTTTGCTCTGCAACAAGCAAGTCATGTTCATCATTACATTGAATTAGCGACTGCACTTCTTCGGTCAAGCTCGGCTCGACAGGTTTTAAAACATGCATCGCCATCGGATTTGGCGTGGCCTCAGTATGCATTGCAGGAAAAATGCTGAGCAAGGTCTGACTAGACACCGCTTGCTGATTGCTCAAAAAAGACAGTTTATCTAAACAACGCTTCAGTTGTTTCACATTATGCGGCCAGTTGTACGCTTTCAATATCTCTAATGCCTGGGGGTGAAGCTGCAAATCCGCAATGTGCTGACAAGCCCCACGATAATGCTTAACCAGTGCGTCGATGTCTTCTTTGCGTTCATGTAGAGAAGGCACACAGAGTTCAAGACAATGATAATGTAACCAACTCAAAAATGAATGCTGCTGACTTTGTCCTAATGCCTCAGCTTGCTTTTCACGCGTGGTAGACGTGATCAATCGTAAAGTAGGATACTCTGTTGATATATTGAGCCAGTAGTCTTTAACCGATTCCGCTTGCGCTGAACTGAGCATATCTATGTTTTTCAGATAAAGTGAGCCATTTTGTGTTTGTGCAATGAGCTGTTCCAACTGAGCCGCTGCACAATGTTCCCTCCAATTAGCGACGTTCGAGACAATCAGTGACTCAGAGCTGGCTTTCCCTAAATTGTGCAGGTGACACGCAGCGAGATGCTTTCCACTGCCTGGCTCGCCAATGATGTGAACAGGCAAGTTACAATGGGCAAGTTGGTTTATCTGCTGATTTAATTTAAACAATGCATCACTCGTACCAATCCAAGGTTGTACGGCGGGTGTTAATTTTAAAACTGTAGACATGGTTTTTCCTTGTTTTCTCAAAGTACAGAAAACATGCGCATTCAACCGCGTACTGAATGGCATGCCGTGTGGTCAAGGAAAAGATATTTTTTTACGCTCCCTAATATTGGGTCAGATACGGGTCACTTGCTCTGTCTTGCCCTGAATATGACCAAACGAGCCAGAGATATACCAACTAAACTCTGTTTCATGTACGAGGCTTTTGAGCGCTTCTTGGATCAAAGGGTGCACAAAACTAAAGCGATCCTCATTTTGCCTGATCAGTCCACTGCACAGCATTTTATGCAGCACACACAGTGGGGCTCGAATTTCATGGTATTCATTAAATGACTGTAACTGCTGGGTATCAAAATACTGACCAAGACTGGCGGCAAATTTCAACGTTTTGGCCACGTCGCAAGGCATATTATTGAGGCTACTTCGAGCCAGTAATTGCAATGTGTCAGGGACTTCTGTCGGTGGATAGTCATCACAGAGTAATTGTTTTAAAAAAGAAGGGTTGCCTTCAGCGCGCTCAATCGCAGCGATGGCCCGTCTTTGTTGACTTGCGACTAACACGCCTTGGCTTCTAAGGATGTAATTTGCAAGCTGATGCATCGACTGCTTATCCAGTGGTTTCACTGCAATGGAATGGGCGCGGGTAAGCCAGCTTGGTGGTTGTACAAAAAACCTTTTTTGCTGCGCCGAAATAATGAGTAGCATAGGTTGTGGGCAGTCACTTTGGGCAAGTTGACTGACAAAGTACAGTTCTTTAGCAGTTAAATTATGTGCATCATCAATGACCATACTCACGATGCCTTTATGGGCAATATAGCGTAACAATTGCTGTATCAACTGCGCGTCAAGTTGCTGCTGACGCACCGCACAAAGTACGTCCAGTGCCTGTGATTGATGTTCATTTAACGCGATCCCCAACCACTGATATAAGCGCAGAATACTCAAAGGCCCAGTAGCAACTGTGTTGACCTTACTCTCAATCGCAGCATAAGAGGTGTCTTTACTAATCGATAACAAGGCACGTACTAAACTGGCAATGGCTGAACCGCCTTGGTTTTTCAGTGAGTGAGTTGGACATAAGAAATAAAGACTCGATTGATTTGCTGCCCTGAGCTGGGCTATAAAGGTATTCAACAATGCGGTTTTACCAGCCCCCGTCATTCCTTGCAGATAAATAGTCTGTAACGCTACATGTTTAATTGCTTGATTTAAAACTGTGTGGAACTGTTGTAACTCCCACTCTCTGCCAAAGCAAGGGAGCGGCATATCTTTGATCAAGTGGCTATAAACCCAAGGCGGTGTGTCAGTATCTTGAAGTAAGGTATCAATACTGACCTCAAAATAACTGGCCAAGCTTTTAATGGTGCGACATAACACCTGCTTGCCAGCTTCAGCCCTTTTTATTGTCGAAACTGAAACAGGTAACCGACGGCTTGCACACTCTTCAGCAAGCTGCTCTCGACTAAGGGCTTTTTTTTCTCAGTAAACGTAATACTGTCTTATTTAATGCAACTCTGCCGTTGCTAGAAACACTCATAGTTACTCCTTTAAATAATGATAATAAATGGTTGAAAGTACTGTTTGCTTTGTTCGTTATATCGACAAAATCCATTTTGCAGATATGTTAACAACATTTGTATTACGCGTTATTACAGGGCTATAACTGGACGAGTGAACCTACAAGTATTGACATCTATATGACATAAATATGAATAAAATGAAGCTTATCATCTTTGAAAATTGCGTTATGTGATGAGATAGCAATAAGCGCCTAACAAGGTGATATTTATTGCTTAAAATAACACGTAGAGATCAATTCACATTTATCAAAAAAAACGCCCCTGTTTTACCAGAGGCGCTTTAGTCTCTACTTTAAATATTCCATGGGTTCGCCGGTTTGCAGCGATCTATCCGTTAGGGTTTTATCGGGTTGGCGAAGATCCGGTTTTAACTTGTGGCCATACTTATCGACGCTATTTAAATAGTCGTCTTTATCGCGTATTTCTCCTGAGGCTTCCAGCTCTGCTTTTAGCTCACCAGGCTTGTGGGTTTCTTTAAAGCTGCTGTTTTGCGGTGTCAGACTACTCTCTGTATTTAAAATTAACGGTAGGCCATCTTTGCCACTGCCAATCACCACCACTTTGGCATTATTCGATTTTGCCAGCTCGATGGTGGCTTCAATACCGCGCCATTTAAGATAGGCCTCAGAAATACCATCGCTGACCATTTCTTGAAAAAGGGCGATACCTTTGGCTTCTTCCTCTTTACGCAGCGCTTCTTTTTTCGCGACTTCAACACGCATTTTGTACTCTTCCAAAATGTAGTTTTGATTCACTTTGGAAATGATCGCACTGTGTACTTTGTCAGGTAAATCAACGCGCTTGATCAGCACATCATCCAAGTTCACCAAGTGGTGGCCCGCCATTTTTTGCGCCTCTTGGCGTAGCATCGACTTTTCTTTTAGTTCCAGTTCATTGAGCACTTGTCCAAGTAATTCTTCTTGCACCTCTTTGCGCTGGTTGCCGTACACTTGTTCAGCATCATATTGCGATACAATCATGCGCACCCCAGAGCTCACTTCTGGGAGAATGATTTCATCGACATAATCTGGTCCGACTAACTTGTGCAAATAGGGGATAAAGTCTACTTCAGGACGATAACGTACCGTAATATCTAGAGTGATCCGCAAGCCCTCATTAGTGATGGCATACACATTGGTATGCGCAGTTTGGTAGCGGCTAGAATAAATGGTGAGCGTATCCCATGGAAACACCAATACTGTGCCTTCATGTAATGGCGCATCCAAATAGGTACCGCCACCAAAACGCTTCCAAAGCACGCCTACTTCACCCGAGTCGACCTTAATAAAAATCACTGGAATGAGCGCAATCACCAAAAAGATCGCAATCAACAAGGTCAACCCTGCGCGAAAGCGCCAAGATAAAATGCGTCGTCTCAACTTAGGTTGATAACGCTTCAGCAAGCGCATCAGAATATTCGACAATATTATCGCCAAGATGGCGCTAATTATAATCGTCAGCGTGATATCAGAAGGGAGAATGATGTTCATGATGTTACTCCTTTACCCTCAACTTCATGGTGTTCCATTAACTGTCCTTCGACCATTTTTAAGTGCACATCGGCCAAATGGAAATACGCATCATCATGGGTGATGGCAATGACGGTGTTACCGCGAGCTTTAAGTTTTGGCAGCACCTGCTCATAAAACTTACGCCTAAAAATAGGGTCCTGATCCGCCGCCCACTCATCAAAGATATAAATAGGTCGGTTTTCTAAAATGGTGCTCAAAAGTGCCAGTCGCTTGCGCTGACCGGACGATAGGTCAATGCTACTGAACTCCCCATCCACCACTTTGACCTTGGTGTTCATCTCTAAAAACGCTAACCAATCATCAATTTCTTCTTGGCTAGTATGGTGAATACCATAAAGCTGTTTGAATAAATGAAAGTCTGCGAACACCGCCGTAAATAAGCTGCGATAAGCTTCTTTGAGGTTATCTGTAATAGGTTGGTCATCAACTAATATTTGCCCGCCTTGTAGTTCATACAACCCAGTTAACATACGGATAAATGTGGTTTTACCGCTACCATTACCACCGGTGATAAAGGTGACCTGCCCGCGCTTCAAGCTCAAATCCACAGGACCAACAAAAAACGGCCTGTCACCACCTTTTTGGCCATGCTGGTAATAAGCCCCTTCTAGTTTCAGCTCATCAAAATTATGCACATAGGAAAAGTGCTCGGTATCTAAGTTTGAATTATCCACTTTGGCACGTTTGAGATCTTCTTCCAAAGTCAGTACGTTTTGCGCCGCTTCCGTTGCAGTGGTGTAAATTGGGATCCCGCCCACAATACTGGTAATGGGACCAATTAAAAACAGTGACGCCGTAGTGACTTTGATCACCACATCTGTGTATACATGAGACAGGCTAGGCACGATAAACACCATGGCCCCTGTGGCGGCAAAAAAAGTGATTTGCGAGAGCACAAAATCAGTGGCAAATAAGGTTTGTGTGGTAGTTTTGGCTTTTTTAGCTCGCGCTGAGTCCATAACAAATTCATGTTCTAAGTCATCGGCTCGCGGTACGCTCAGTTTCACTTCTTTAAAGCCATCTAACAAGTCAGATAAGCGTTGGATCAGCTTGTTTTCGCTCTCAAATGACAGCTGCATGTTGCGTTGAATTTCGTTGGCGCGCAGCCGATGAATGCTGGCCCCCATTAAAATTAAAATGGAGATAACCAAAAACGCCACAAATGAGTGCCACGCAATATATAAAGAGGTAAAAAACACCAAGCTGATTGACTGACCAATGATCACAAACAATTGCGCGGACTGCGAAATGGTTTGCAACTCTTTACTGAGCGTATTAAAAATGCGCTCTTTACCTATGGTTTCAAGGGTGGACAGCTCGGTATGACGCACGCACTCAAATAACTCAACACGCAGTCTATCAATGGCCTTTTCCACCATTTTAGCAGCTTTGGTCATCAGCCTCTGCTGCGTCAGACCATAAATTGAAATGGTCAGAATAAACAACACCAGATAATAGAGAATATGGTTCTCTTTATGGATATCTGAAATGTTCTCCGACACGTTATTTATCAAGGCAAGGACTAACGCATTAGCAAGGCCAGATATGCAGCCCAACATCACGAAAGTCCTTTTCTTTATTTTTATATTCCGACTGATCAGATCGTATAATACCATTTTGATTTTCTTATCATTTTTGTTATCGGCTAAATAGCCTTACAGCGACAATTATCGCCAAGCGCACTTAATATGAATTAAAGCTAGTCTTCCTCACTTTCTTGCTGTGGGTTACGATCTTGAGTAAGCAGTAATATCAACAAGCTCACTATCGGCGTCAAAAATAAAGAAATCAGAAAAAAGCCCACCGGCCCCGCAAACGTATTACGTCCCCAATAGCCAGATAAAATACATAACACCAAATACAATGCCACTATCATAATGACCTCCTCAAAAGCCCAATGTTGAGAAATAAACCAACAGTTAACCTGTTGGTTTATCAAGGTTCAGCCACTGTGGTTACACAGTGGCATTGCTCGGTTGTGTGCTGGCATTACCCTTATCTTTGCGATATTTCGCTGCAATGTCTGCAATATCACCCTTAATGCTAGAAAGATTAAGGTCGATTAAAGTGCCACCATTTTCAAAATGACGAATAAATGTACTGCCCACTGCATGCGTCGATGCGGCAGACACTACAGGCATAAATGCGATTGCACTCAATGTTCCAATGACCGGCACTGCTTTTAAGAAGCTGCTTAAACCAGCCCCCCCAAGCGTTTGCGGAAATGAACCACCGATCACAGCACTGACCGTGCCACGCAGTTTATTGTCGCTGTATGATTGGCCATACACGTTGGCAATTTCACCAATCATCTTCATTTGGATACCCGTCAAAGCCACTAAATCAACCGCTGGAATTGGGATTAACCCAGAACCAAACGACCATTTAGAGTACTTATCGACAATGATCTGCGCCACGGCTGCTCGGTCTTCTGCCTGAACTACAGTGCTTTGCGGCTCCGTAGCAGAAGCATTCGCTTCATTTGCCTTGTCGTCCTTTGCTGTTTTTGTCGCTGTCATAATTCATCCTCTATGATGTAGATTTAAACAGTTGTGAACCCACCAAGTTCATGCGAAGTGTTTAAACATCATTAAACTTTGCATTTACTTGCCCTTATCACTGCAATTCCATGCGAAATTGCAGAAATTCCTTATTAAGGCCGACAAAAGTACAGAGACACACTTCACCCAACACTCTAATGCAGGCAGCCTTTTACTCATTTTGTTACTGGTACTAATTCACCGTGCCATCAAGCACACCTTGGCATTGCTCAGTACGGTGTCTATCGTTATAGAAAATAATGTTGCGCAGCTCTTCTGCGATACAATCAGACTCATAACCGGTTTTATGGTAATTACTAAACGCCATCACGGTTTGGTCACGCTCTAACAGCCTTGAAAAGCTGGTCACCCATGAATACGGATAACTGCCTGAGTACTGTAAAAACTTCTCGTATTTGTTCAAATTGGTACTGTTAGGGTCATCGGGGCAATCGGCGACTTTGCCATACTGATTTGGGTCGATATAAGTTACAAACCAGCCGTAGCCAAAGTACTCACATTCATCATCACTTTGGGTATTTTGGTACGGCGCAAACGCCATTTCTTTTTGCTCTGCATTTAAGATTAAGTCGCCATATAAGCCCTGATCCCACTTGTGCATGTCTTTTACCGTGGAATACATGTCGCCAGCGGAATACAGCACTAACGGGTTGCTATACGGGTTTTTGAAGATGTTTTCATAAGGTGCAGGCCCTCCGGTTTCTGGTGGGCGACCCGTTGTGAGTGGCAAATATTGATTTTCATCAAAGACATAGCCGGTGGTCATATTTTCATAAATGCCAATGGCATTAAACGCACCGCTGTCTTGCATATTGAGTGGGTCCAATATTTGCTCTTTAACGATATTTCTGAAATAGAAGCTTGGGTCTATTTGACCTTGCTTACCTGCGGCTAACTGTTCAATGATGTTACCAATGAGGTAGTAATTACAATTGCTGTAGGTAAACTTGGAACCCGGCTCGAAGCTTGGTTTGTTATCTTGCTCTGTGCAAGTACAAAAGCGATTGCCAAAGCCTTCTGGGCCATTTAAATCTAACGAGTCATCGTATAAATACGGTCGCCAGCCCCAATCAAGATATACGTCGGGGTTATCACTGTAGTTATCTATGCCTGAGGACATGCTCAACAGGTTATGTAATGAGACATCCGCACATTGGTTTTTAGGATACCAAGGCAGGTAATCGCCCACCGTTTTGGTTTTTAAATCCTCGTCTGCCAACATGCGTAATAAAATTGCCGCGGCAAACTCTTTGGTATTCGACCCAATTCGATATTTAGAGTCTGACGTATTAGCGACATCATATTGAATATTTTGTGGGCCACAATTGGCCTTGTACACCACATCCTCACCGGAAGTAACGTAAATACTGCCAAAAAATACCATCTTATCGCAGTAGTCTTTGACAGTGACTTCGAACATTTCTATCTGTTCGGCAGTAATGGTGTGATCTTTTGCCACCCCATTTTTAAAACAAGAGGTCAGAAGTAAACTCATACAGCATAGGCATAAAACCTTGAGTTGTTGCTGATAAAGCCCGTTCATTGTGTGTTTCCCTAGCGTTGCTCAGTTACTTTGCTAACTTCTTTACTACTAACAAAACTCATATTCAGTACGACAATTACGTCCATATTAGTACGCCGCTTTTGCCATACCCACTAGCACCTTTCTGGTGCCCGTATATGCTTCTCGACCATGGGTGTATAACATGTTGTCGAGCAGCATAATGTCATTGCGCTGCCACTGATAAGCAAAAGTCAGCGAGCGATAAACCTCATTGATGATGGCAATATCACTGGCTGCTATCTCGCTGCCGTCTCCGTAATAGGCATTGCGCGGTAAATTTTCTAGCCCAATACTTTCTCGCATTGACTCAGGTAACTGATTGTCGATGCTTGAGCAGTGAAATAAATGCGCCTGATTAAACCAAACCTTTTCACCCGTTTGCGGATGAGTCGCAACCGCAGGACGGATTTGCTTGGTCTGCAAGTGGTTATCAGACTTCCACTCAAAAATAATGTCGTTTTTCCAGCAATACGCTTCAACTTCCTCTTTATTCTGAGTTTGAAATACTTCCTGCCATGGCAGGTCAATATCGCCATAGTTGCGTACATACATCACACCCAACTTTTCAAATTTCTCCCGAAGCGCCAAAGGTAATTGCTGATACACTAAGCGGCTGTCTGCCAGCGGCGTATTACCACCTGTTTTTGCAGGGACCACACAGAAAAATCCCATACGCATTGGCCAACAGTTGGAGTAGGCATTTTCGTTGTGCTGCAAAATAACCTGATCAGCATGATACTCCGTGGTCGTATAAATGTTGTTTCTCAGTGCAGTGCGTGGTGAGGAGCGATAAATATACTGGCTGAGTTGCTCGCCAAAAATTGCCTCCAAAATCGTGCTGAACTGATGGGTGCTCGCAATATTCAAGCCGCGCAGCAAGGCCACGCCATCTCTATCTACCCACTCATTAATTTCTTTAATATGGCTTTTAACCCAAGCCAAACCACTTTGCTTTTGCGCTGAAAGATCATGCACAAAACTATCCAACTCGGTCCTCGTGTCCTCTTTGTCGAGCGCTAGTAACTGATCCATTCTATTCCCATCCTTAACTAGGTAAGATAAAATTACAACATAATATTTACATTTAACTGTACAGTATGTAGTGCTTTTCTATCTGCGTAACAAGCGCTTGCATGTCCGCCTTGTTTTGTAAAATTGATAGATGATCTCCTGCTACTTCCAGTGCAGTAAGGTTCGCCACCACACGCTGCCAGCCCATGTCTAATTTCACTGCTCGCCCCTCAAACTCTTTGGTGTCTGCCGCTTTGATGATGTTGACTTTCACATTCAACAACGGCGTATCAATCACCACATTCGATAACAACTGAGCTTTATATACTTGATAAAATGTTGCTAATTGCTGTGCTGACATATGCACGTCAACGTGTGAGAGCCAATCCGATAAAAGCGCAAACTTTGCCATTCCAGCCATTTGACTATAGTGCTCAATTTCATTTTGTCGCGGCGAAAGACTGAAAAATTCACATAAGTCATGTAACACAAATGCGTCAATTTGCCGTTCATCAACAGACGCGCAGGGCTGACTGGGCAGCGGGGTATCTAAAATGGTCAACGAGGCACACGTCAATTCACTGTGCTGCGACAGAAGACACAGTTCATAGCCAATGAATGCACCAAATGAATGTGTCACGACGTGGACTTGTTCAAAATCGCGCTCCAGTGCTTGCTGGTAATGTTTCGCTGTCTGATGAATATCGCCTATCACGTCAGGTTTGTCGGCTATTAAATCTGGCTGCAAACCATAAACAGGAATGCGTGCGTCAAGTTTATCTACTAGTTGAACAAATGAAATGAGCAAGCCGCCTGCGCCCGCTATCAGCACCACAGGCGTAAAGCCCACTTCCCCTTGCTGTAAACACATGATGCTTGTCGGTGATGTATCCTGCTGAGACTGCGTGGCACACTGGGTATCTATAAAATTGGCCAGCGACCGCACTGTGCTATGTTGCATCACAGCAGCTAAAGGCACCGTAATTGCTAATTGAGATTGGATCTCGGCCACCAACTGCATGACTAACAAGGAGTGACCACCGAGCACAAAAAAGTCATCGTCTAGCCCGACAAGGTCAACTTTAAGCAGCTGAGCAAATTGCGCTGCAATACCAATCTCAAGGCGACTTTGCGGCTTTTCCTTCGCGTGAGTTTGCACGCTGAGCCCTTTTGCACGCGCCACTAACGCTTTGCGGTCTAGCTTACCGCTGCTGGTATGGGGCAGCGCATCGATTGAGGTGATAAGTTGTGGGACCATATAACTTGGTAGCTGAGTGCTTAGTATCTCGCGCAGCGCTGATGCATCCACCTGTAAACATGCCGACTCGATAAACGCCACCAATTGCTCATTGCCACTGCTGTCTTGGCGCACCACAACCGCACAATTACCAATGCCCTCTATGGCCATCACCTGACTTTCAATATCAGCAAGTTCAATACGATACCCTCTAACCTTGACTTGACCATCTCGGCGACCTAAAAAGACAACTTCGTTGCGCGCATTCACCTTCACCAAGTCACCAGTTTTATACAATCTCAACCCGGTATGAGAGTCAATGATGAATGCCTCAGCGGTTTTTTTCGTATCTCCTAAATAGCCTCTCGCAAGGCCGATACCACTAATATAAAGCTCACCAGTCACATACTGAGGTAGCGGCCTGAGCTGCGCATCTAGCACATGTAATTGCAAGCCGTTGACAGGACGACCTATGGCAATGTCTTCATCTTGCCAATCCGTTACTTCTTGCAAGGTAGCTGAAATGGTGCTCTCAGTTGGCCCGTAAGCATTGATCAATCGTATCTGAGGGCCTTGATTTTTTTGCCATGATTTGAGTGCTGCCAGCTGCATTTGCTCACCCCCAATGGTGATCAATCTCAGCGATGAGCTAAATGCTTGAGGTGCTGCACACAGTTGATGCCAATAGGCTGTGGGCAAACTCATTAAGCTAATGTCTGCATCATGGGTTAATTCGCATAATCTTGCAGAATCAAGCAGCTGAGACGGCTCAGCCATCACTAATGTTGCGCCACTGAGCAAGGCGCAAAATACTTCCTCTGCAAATACATCAAAGCTAAAACTCGCAAATTGCAGGTAGTTATCTGCGCGTGTTATTTCATATTGCGCAGACAAGCTGCGCACATAATTAAGGATACTGCGTTGCTCTACCATTACTCCTTTTGGCACGCCTGTGGTGCCTGAGGTATAAATCACATAGCCCAGATCAGACCCTAAGCTTGTTGATTTTAAAGCGTCGCCTGAATAGCAATCTAGTTGCGCATTAATATCACCAACTTGATAAGTGGGGCATGGTACATCCTGATCTTGCCAAATCGCGCTATCCGTTAATACTAATGCGGCTTGGCACGATGCCACTATCAGCTGTTTTCTTTGTAGCGGCAATGCCGATGTCATCGGTACATACGCCGCGCCCGCTTTTAATACCGCCAAAACGGCAATAATCAGATCAGGTCCGGGCTCAATCGCAATTCCGACAATCGGCTGCGAGTCACTGTGTCCCACCTGCTCCACCAGCCAGTGGGCGAGTCGATTACTCTGCACATCTAGCTCTTTATAGCTTAAACACGCGTTGGGGCTGGTATCCCCGCTATCAAAGTAGACCAAGGCCGTCTCACTGCTGTTTACAGCCGCTGTTTGTACAAATGCATCTGCAAGTGTCTCAGCCTGTGACGCAGGCTCGTCTAACATATGTGCCTTATCGACCATTTCAAAGCGGGTAAATTCGATCTCAATTTGCCCATGTAAGGTGTGTGACAATGTGCACAGCTGTTGTGTCGGTTGCTCACAGACTTGTTCGAGCAACTGGGCCAACATTGATACAAAGTGCTGGCTGTGTGTTTCGCTTAGTACACTGGTTTGATAACACAGAGTCAAAGACAATTGCTTATCTCCCCCCACCACAAGGGAGAGCGGATAGTGGGTTTGATCTTGATAGTCGCTACTTACGATTTCAAATGGCAGGCTCGGCCCTTGGGACAAGGGATCGGTCGGATAGTTCTCAAACACATACAGTACATCAAACAAATCTTGCTGATTGTCTATTTGGCTCCATGTTTGCACATCACTTAAGCTGCTATGTGGATATTGACTGAGTGCAGTCACATTGGCTTTGAACCCCTGCAAATAGTCAGCGACACACATCTGCATATCTATCTGGGTATAAACCGCTTGGGTATTAATGTAAGGACCAACACGGCTGGCCATATTGCTAAGCGCAGTCGGGCGTCCAGCAACTGTTTGACCAAACATCACCTGATTGCGACCCAAGCAAACACTCAGCCAATAAGCGAAGACAGCTTGGATAAGTTGATTGGTAGTCAGCCCAAGCCCTGAGGCTGTTTTAGCCATCACTTGGCACTGTGATTCGCTCAGTACCTGATGGTATTCATGATATTGCACAGGTTCAGATGGTGTGGCTTTAAAACTGTCACTAATCAAAGTCGGTGAGTCCATATCGCCAAGATATGCTTGCCAAAATGCGGCTTCTTCAGCGCGATCACGCTGTTGTGTATGGGCAATATACTCTGCAAAGTTATCTGAGTGTATCGCCGCAGCTTGACCATCTATGCGCGCAGCATAAAAGCGCAGCAACTCACTAAATAAAACTGGCAATGACCAGCCATCCATGATCATATGGTGATAGGTCCAGATAAAGCCAACACGCTGCTCAGACATTAACACCAGTTGCAATCGCATACAGGATGCTTGGTTCAGTACTATACCTTGCTGATACGCTTGTTGAGCTAGCTGTTCAAAACAACCCCCTTGCTCTTCCTGCCCTTGACTATCCACCAACTCAACTGGGGCTGCAGCCTGCTCTAACACCACTTGCACTGGCTGGCCGTCAAGCGTTGTAAACGCGCTGCGTAAAATACTGTGCTGCTTGATGACTTGTTGCCACGCATAGATAAACGCCTCGCAATCAAAGTCGCCAGCAAACGTAAAGCAACATTGCTCGAGGTAAGGACTTGTTGCTTGGGCCTGCGCTTCTGCTAGCTGAGTTTGAAACCACATCCCTTGCTGTAGTGGACTAAGCGGGTAAATGTCTGCGACAGCCTGCTCAGGGTATTGGGCGAGTAGCTGAGCGAGTCCTCGATTAGAACAGGTGGGCAGTAACTTAAAGTCACTTTGCGTGTAATGACGCGTTGTTTGCTGTGAGCAATGCGTAAGTACCTCATCTATCGCGCTTTGTAATTGAGCGACAAACGCCTCAGCCGTGGCCTGAGATATTTGCTTTGCATCAAAGTCACAGTGCATGCGCAAACACTCAGCTTGAATCGAAGACGTCAGCTGCATCGCGTAAAAACAATGATTTTCTAGTGCTATCAAGTCCCCACAAGACTCATGCACATCACTAAGTGGACCCGCACTGTGGATCACGCTATCTAGTTGACCAAGGTAGTTAAAAAACACCAATTTTCTGGTGTCTATCACCAATGCCTCTCTCACTTTTACATCTGAATGCAAGTAACGCAATGTACCATAATCACTGGCTTTGTCTTGCACTGCAGCCAGTGCCTCTTTAGCTGCGCAGATCATGTCTCCCACTGTCGTGGCATTTATAAAGAGATGCAGTGGGTACAGGGCAGTCAACCACCCCAGAGTCTCGCTGCCATCAATCTGGCCCTGTAATGCCTCTCGACCATGCCCTTCCATCATCAACACATGAGATTGCGCATCAGTTAACTTAAATAATGCCAGATGCA
The DNA here is from genome assembly GCF_001625685.1 of Pseudoalteromonas luteoviolacea CPMOR-1. Lineage (GTDB taxonomy): Bacteria > Pseudomonadota > Gammaproteobacteria > Enterobacterales > Alteromonadaceae > Pseudoalteromonas > Pseudoalteromonas luteoviolacea_K. The sequence goes on from NZ_AUYC01000011.1 coordinate 103,775, forward strand.
CCGCGGCCAGTAATAAGGTTTGAATTTGCGTACCATAAGCCGTATTGGCCTCTGTCAGTAGAGCTTGCGTCTGCGCTGTCGTCAGCTTTAATTGCAGACTGTGAACTGATACCTGTGCGGTTGTTTCTTCGCGTATGTCAAAGTATGTTTGCTTACGAGCAGCTTGCACTGCTGGCAACCAATCATCCATTTTAGCGCGATGTGCAACATGACCTTGCAGTGCCTGCGACACTTGTTGAATACTGACTTTAGGAGGCACTAAGGAGAGGGGCTCTTCAGTAACAGTGGCGTGCAAAGCATGAGCTAAATCTTCTAATACAAGACGCCAAGATACCCCATCAATGATCAAGTGATGGGCAATGATACACACGCGGTTTTTGTCGTCTTGCTGACCCGTATCTGCCATGATAAAACGCACTAAAGGCGAGCCATTAAATTGAAAACTCTGCTGCCATTGCTGACAGGTAGTCTGCCATGTGCCCTGCCAGTCATCCTTAGAGCTCAGGTCACACTTATGAACAACCTTAGATGCACAAAGCCCATCAATAAAATGCAATGTGTTGCAAGCCGCTACCGCCAACCTTAAACTGTCATGACGTGCGATAAGCGCTGTAACGGCGGCTTCTAATTGCCCCGCTGAGACATTTTTATCTAGCCCCAACATCACCGCTTGATTCCAGTGCGTAGGCAATGCAAATTGCTGCTCAAAGAACCAGTGCTGTGTGGGCAATCGATCCGCTTCTCCACGACCGGGCATATAAGTCACTTGATTGCTCGATACGTGGTCTATGCTCAGAGAGGCCTGCGAGATATGTGCACTTAACTGCGCGACACTTGGATAAGTCAACACATCAGAGACGGATAAATCAAAGCCTAGTGTCCGTGCCCGAGTGGCAATTTGAATACTTAAGATTGAATCTCCACCCATGGCAAAAAAGTCATCAGCAGGCTGTAAATCAGGCCGTTTCAGTAATGTACGATAAACCTGTAATAACGCACGGCTCGATTTTGGGAGTACTTCTTCAATGCCTTTCGAACCTGCTATTGGCACACTGATATGATGTTTTGCTTGCATGCATAATGCTTGCTTATCCACCTTGCCATGGGGCGTCAGCGGCATCTCAGTCAACAATACATACTCACTGGGTAGCATATGCGCTGGCAACTCATCACGAAGTTGACCTTCTAACTGCTTAGAAAGTGTTTGCTCACCCAAAGCAGCTGTTTGACAGACAAAGGCCACTAAACAGGCGCCCGCATTACCTGAATCACACAACAAGACAGTGGCTTGCTCTACTTCAGGTAAGGCATGTAGTTGGCTTTCAATTTCATCCAGTTCAATGCGATAGCCGCGCAGTTTTATTTGGTCATCATTGCGGCCAATATAAGCTAATCGCCCATTTTCAAGCTGCCTGACCAAATCCCCCGTGCGATATACTCGTATTGACTCACCAGTGGCCGTACGCCAGTTAATAAAGCGCTCATTGGTAAGCGCTGTGCGGCCCAAGTATCCACTTGCCAAACTGGCGCCTGCAATGCAAAGCTCGCCGATCGCACCGATGGGTTGCAATTGTTGCTGCGCGTTTAAAATGAGTAGTTGGGTATTATCAATAGGCAGACCAATATCTGGCGTTGTTGCGCCCGAGTCAACGAGGCCAGAAGTGGCTACCACTGCGCTTTCCGTCGGCCCATAATTATTAATGAGGACAAATGGATGCCCCGCGGTATCCACTGGCGCTAATTTGTCACCACCAACCAACAAGTAACGCAATGACTTCGGGCTAAACTCGCTGTCAGCTAAAACCGCCTGCGCAACCGGTGTGGCTAAAAAGCTATGGGTCACTTGGTGCGTGTGCATTGCTTGCGTCAAACGCCGTGCATCACTAAAGGTAGTTTTTGGTAAAAATACCAATTGCGCACCCGCCACCAAATAAGGCCACACTTCCCATGCCGCGGCATCAAATGCCACACTGGCTGTTTGTGTCGCTACAGAGTGGCTATCTACGGCAAACGCACGCTGATGCCACTGGCACAAGTTCATTAATCCTTGATGGGTATTCATAACCCCTTTTGGTTGACCTGTAGTCCCCGAGGTGTAGATCACGTAAGCGAGCTGCGCGGAATTTGCAGGGAGCAACGGCAACGCCCTCCCTTGAGCAGACATCACATCAAGGGCTTCTACATCAATCAGTTGAGCCGAGCTCGCTTCCTTATTATTAAACAAATCAAAACCCAAAGAGTTTGTTAGCACAAACTTACACTCACTATCTTTGGCAATAAAGTGGATCCGAGACTGTGGATAGCTAGGGTCAACTGGCACATAACATGCGCCAACTCGCATCACCGCAAGCAGTGAGGTGATCCACCGACTCCCAGCTGGTAGGCAGACCATAACTCGGTCGTCATTTTGTAGCCCTTGCTCAGTTAAATACACAGCAAGCTGCTCGGCAGCTGATAGCAGCTCGCCATAAGTAATGCATGTGCCATCTCTGTCGACAAGTGCCGTTCGATTGGCAGACTCGGTATTCTGATGAGCCCAAATAGGCTGCAGTACGCTCGGCGAGCACAGCACGTGTTGCTCACCGCATAATATCTGTTTTTGCCATGTTTCAGTTTTTACTAATGGCAGTTCAGTTACCCGCTGATCTAGGTTTGTCACCGCTGCTGTCACCATGACCTCAAACGCTTCAGCCAATCCCGCGATTGAATGATGAGAAAATAGGGTTTTATCATAAACCCAATTGAGCCGTATGCCATCAGACTGCTCACTACAGGTTAAGTCGAGCTCAAACTTTGCCTGACTATTAAGCTCATCCAATGCAGTGACTTGTATGTCGCCTAATGTCAATTCAGTGTGATCTTTGGGGTCAAACGCAAAGCTGATTTGAAATAAGCTGTGATGGCTCAGGTCTGTTCGCGGTTCACAAAGCGCTGATATTTGCTCAAACGGCACCGCTTGATGCTCATGTATCGCTAAAATTTGTGCTTTTTGCGCAGCCAATAAGGATTCGATCGTCATCTCTGGTGTAAATTGCATGCGGATGGGGAGTACATTGACAAAAAAGCCAACGATGTCTTTGAGCTGAGCATGATGACGCCCTGAAAAAGGCGAACCAATCACCACATCAGATACTTGACTGCAACGGGCAATACACAAAGAGAATAACGTGTGTAGCCACATAAAATGGCTCATCCCTAAACGCTGGCATTGCAAAGTGATGTGTTCAGACAAAGTGCTATCAAAATGGCTTGTGTGTTTTGCACCGAGTTGCTGAGATTTGTTGTTACGCACCCCATCCAAGGCCAGCTCATGCACCTGAGGAGCCCCTGCCAAATAGTCTTGCCAAAATGCGTGATGTGTCGCATCTTGGCACTGTGCTTGTTGCCATATTGCATAATCAAGATAGGTCACTTGTTTAGCTGCTTCACAACCCAAGTCAGCTTTAGTGCCATCGCACGCGTGCCGATATGCAAGGGCGAGGTCATCAACGATAAGTCGTAAAGAGTGCGCATCACAGGCAATATGGTGCACATTTATGCGTAACTTAAACTCTCTTTGCGATAATTTCAGCAAGTACACTCTGATCATCAAGTCTCGCTCAAGGTCGAACGCCTGCTGGTCATCATCGCGTTGTAGTTTTAGCCATGCGAGGGCGCTCTGCTGAGTAGACTTATCAGCGACATCTACAATCTGCAAAGGTGGACAATAATGGACAAGAACGCGCTGTTGCGGTGCGCCGGATTGATCTGTGCAGATCACTGTTCTTAAAATAGCGTGGTGCTGAATCACCTGCTGTAAAGCGGCTTCAAAAGCCCTTACATTCAATTCCCCTTTAAGTAAAAATGACATGGGAACGTGATAAACAGCCCCTGCTTGCTCAGCGCCCTGAATGTTATCTAACGCCCACAACCGCTGCTGAGCAAACGATACAGGGCCCTGTATTCGCTGTTTACACGACAATACTGGGTCAACCGATGTCTCACTTACAGAGGCTTTATCAGCCAGTCGCTGCGCTAACGCTTTAACACTTGAATATTGGAACAGCTCAAAAAGCACAGCATCTAAGCCAAACTGTGCTTTTAAGTAATAACACAGCTCCACTGCCAGTAATGAATGCCCACCCAGTGTAAAAAAGTCATCCTGCAAACCAACTTCGTGCTGGCATTGCAATACCGATTTGAACGCTTCTGCAACGTGTATTTCGACAGGTGTCATTGGCGCTTCAAAGGGAGCTTTATCGTTATCTGTTTCAGTCAAAGATAACAACGCTTTTTTATCTACCTTGCCATTCACTGTCAGTGGTATTCTGGACACGGTGCGCGTAAAACTCGGTAACATAAAATCAGGTAGATTCACTTTTAGAAAGGTGTTTAGCTGGACACTTAAATCAGTAAAGTCCGCACCAGTACCTTCAGTAATAAATGCCGCAATGTACGCCCCTTTAACTGGGTGCTGATTGAGTATCACTACCGCTTCATCAACCCAAGGGTGCATCCTGATCTGATTTTCTATTTCCCCCAACTCAATACGGTATCCACGTACCTTAACTTGATCATCAATACGACCAATATACGTCATTTCGCCGTCCGGTAGCAGTCGTACCAAGTCTCCTGAGCGATACAGCCTTTCGCTATGCCCCTTTGCTAAACTCAGCTCAACAAAGCGCTGCTGATTGAGCTCTGGTCGTTGCCAATAACCCCGTGCAACACCTTCACCGCCGACATATAGCTCGCCAATGGCACCTTGCGGCAGTAAGCGCTGTTGGTTGTCTAACACATAGCTAGATGTCGTGTGGATGGGTTTACCTATGTTACTTTGACCAACAGCAAGGTCGTCATCACTGAGGCGCTTAAAGGTGACATGTACCGTGGTTTCTGTGATCCCATACATGTTGATTAACTGACATGACGGCAACAGCTTGCGCCAGAGTTTTATTTTGCTCGGTTGCAGCGCTTCGCCACCAAAAATAACGTATCGAGTTGCTGGCGGCTGATGGGTTTCTTCCACCAGCCGTTGCATACAGCTTTGTAGCACATAAAACGCACTCGGCGTTTGATTTAATACCGTCACGCCTTCGCGAAGCAGTAGCCTAGCAAACGCCTCGGTGTCTTTTGCCGTGTGACTATCAACCACCACTAACTTGCCGCCAAACAAGAGCGCGCCGTACATTTCCCAGACCGAAAAGTCAAAGCAAAACGAGTGAAATAGACTCCACACATCTTGCTCATTAAAATCAAATAAACTTGGCTCTGTGAACAGCAACCGCACGACATGGCGATGCTCTATTTGCACCCCTTTAGGCTTGCCTGTGGTCCCTGAGGTATAGATCACATAGGCTAGGTGATCCGGCAGTACCTTTGGCGCAACAAATTGACGTCCACTGTGCGTGTCAATCGCTCTATCTGCGACAATGCATCGCACTGCAAGCTGGGAAAACAACGCAGCACTTTGCTCATCACACACCAACAAATCACTGTTGATATCCGATAGGATGTATTCAATTCGCTCTTGTGGGTAATCTGGGTCGATAGGGACATAAGCACCGCCCGCTTTTAGAATCGCCAATAATGCAACCACCATGTCGGTGCTGCGCGTCATACTCACAGGTACCAACTGCTGAGGCTTTACGCCTTCAGCAATTAACGCACAGGCAAGCGCATCAACACGCTGTCCAAGCTGGGTATAAGTCAGTGAAGACGCACCATCTTTCACCGCAATGCGCAAACCTGCATGCATGATTTGCTGTTCAAGTAACGAAACGATACTGTGTTGCTGTGGCCAACTGGACTGGCACTGCGGCTGAGAGAGCAGTTGGTTGGCATGTAATACATCCAATAATGGCACATCACCCACAGCCATAGTCGGGTGATTGACTATGCCTTCGAGCATCACCGTAAAGCTACTTGCCCAATTTTGAATCGTTTCCCTGTGGTAAAGGTCATTGTCATATTTCCAGTGAATAACCAATGCCTCTCCGTCAAACTGAGCGTGTAGCTCTAGGTCACACTTTACCGCAACGCTTTGTGCATCTAATGCTTTGTACTCTTCCACTTCAAGCCCATTTAACGTCAGAGTTTGCGCATCAGGCTGGGTTAATGAAAATAAGATTTGCACCACAGGATGATGACTTAAATCTCGTGTCTGCCCTAGGTGTTCAACTAGTTTATCAAAGGGGAGTGCTCGATATTCCAACGCAGCCAAATTACGCGCTTTTTGCGCTGCAAACCATTGCTCACAAGAAAGCTGCTCATCGACTTCGGCATGCATCACTAAGGTGTTCACGAACAGGCCTATCAAGTGTTCCAGTTGAGGGTTATCACGCCCGAGTACTGGTGTACCTATTACCGCCCGAGATTGCTGGGTCAATCGCCCAATAAACAGCATAACACTACTACTCATCCACATAAAAAGTGAACTCTGCTGCGCATTAGATAGTGATATTATGCGCTCTGTCAGATCACGAGACAGACGTTGCACATAACGTGCCCCCTGATCAGTTTGCACGGCCATTCTCGGTTTATCACTAGGCAGTGACTGAAGCGGATCCAAGCCCGCTAATTGCGATTTAAAATAAGCCAGGTGGGGCGCAAAGTCATCATCACCCAATTGTGCTCGTTGCCACGCCGCATAATCAACATACTGCAGCGCTAAAGTGGGTAATTGTACCTGCAAGTTACCGAGAATGGCGTTGTAAATAGTCGCCACTTCGTGCACTAAATTCGCCATCGATGCGCCATCTGAAATGATATGGTGCATATTAAAAAATAGCTGATGGTGATCCTTATCAGACAGCACTAGAACACGTATTAACCCCCCTTTATCAAGTTTAAATTCACGTGTACAAAAATCATGGATATGGTTTTCAATCTGTGTGGCTTGCTCATCATTGGGTAACTGGCTGACATCAAACCACTCAAACGGTGTATCAAAGTCTCGCATAATGCGCGCATAAGGCTTGCCATTTGATTCCTCCCCAGCAAGAAACTGACAACGTAAGCTTTCATGACGTGCAATCACTTGTGTCATGGCACATTTTAATGCATCAACATTGAGCTTCCCTGAGATACGAAAAGAGGCAGGCATGTGATACTGTTGACCACCATGCAGCTGCTCAATAAACCATATACTCTCTTGAGCGAAACTCAGCGGCAGTAGTTCGGTGCGCGCTATCGGGCTGATAACACCATCATATGCCGTCACGGTGTGCGTTTGCTGTTGTTGAAAATAAGCCACTAAATCTGCTTTATTGGCGATGACCTTGCTTTTAAGTGCCTCGGGAAAAGCATCTTTTTGACGAAATGCCAAGCGGCCATCTTTTTCGTATAACGTGACGCCTGCATCTAGCGCTTCGGCAATCAGCGATTCAAGTTCTAGTGTCTGACTCGTTATCACAGGAACATCTCCTCTGATGAATCACTATCACTAAGCTGCGCTTGTTCATAAGCAGTGTGGATCCGGATCCACTTCACCAATGCGGTTATAGTGGGTCGCTCAAACAATACCCGCATCGGCACAGCGATATTCAACTGCTCTTGAATTAATCCAGCACATTGAATTGCCAACAAAGAGTGCCCGCCCAGAGTAAAGAAATTATCTGTGATCCCAAACTCGTCTACCGCCAGCACAGTAGCAAAAATTTGATGCAGCGCTTTTTCAAGCTCAGAGCTTGGCACAACTACCTCAGTCTTGCTTTGACACTGCTGTGCCCAACTTCTCAAGGAATGAGTATCTAGCTTGCCATTATTGGTCAAAGGCAAATGCGCTACTTGAATAAAGCGATGCGGCAACATATAAGTTGGTAACTGTAATGCAAGCTGCTCACAATATTGGATACCACGTATTTCATCGACTAACCGCGGCAATGGCACTGTTTGCCCGTCATTTTCAAGCACCACAAATGCCTCGATATTGTCTCCCTTATCGTTCAACAACACCTGAGCTTCTTTAATCTCTGCTTGTTGCACTAAATAGTGCGCAATTTCATCCAGCTCAATACGATAACCACGCAATTTCACTTGCTGATCAATGCGTCCGGCAAACCGTAATTGCATGGCATTTGATGCTTCATCAAATTGCCACTTGGCTTTATCACCAGTGCGATAAAAACGCACCGCTTGCCCTGAAGGCTGCAACGACAATGTGATAAATTTCTCGTCTGTCAGTTCTGACTTACCTAAATAGCCATCGCTGATAGCATCACCAGACACATACAGCTCCCCCAATACGCCATTTGGCACAAATTGCTGTAGCTCATCTAACACCACACAGTGGCTGTAAGGCATTGCTTGACCAATTGGCACATCATGTTGACCGGAGCCTATCAGCTGATCTATCACATGGCTGTCACAGCGATAAGTGCTGGTGCCTACCGTGGCCTCTGTTGGACCATATTCATTGAACCATTGTGTATTAGGTAAAAAGACATCCAATGCCTTGAGCAATTGGCATGACAATACCTCACCGCCAATGACCACTCGGTGCTGTCCATTGAATTGGCGTGTTAATGACAGCTGTTTGGCCACTTCTAACACACCTTTTAGGTGCGCAGGGGTCACTTTTAATAAATAAGACTCATGACTAAACAAGCGCTTAGCTAGTTCAGCTAACAAGGTGTCATTGTCATCAATCAGTTCGATACCTAGCCCTGCCAACAAACCGCCCCATAAGGAAGTCACAGTGGCATCAAAAGCGACTGGTGTGCTTACAATCGCCCGTGACAAGGCACAATTGGTGTACTCTCTGATAGCGAATGACAAATAGTGATGAAGATTTTGATGACTGATTTGGACACCTTTTGGCTGCCCTGTAGTCCCCGAGGTGTATATCACATAGGCCAACGCATCAACATGCGGTTTAGGCAGTGCTCCTTGATCACACGGTGCCGGCCAATTTCCATCATCGTTTGTTGAAAATAAGGTCAGCGGGGATTGTGTAATAGAGTCTGACAAATTTGCCAATCCTCGTAGCAATTCATCACAACTGATCACTCCCGCCGACTCGCTGTCCTGCAAAATATATTGAATGCGTGCGGCAGGCAATTTAGGGTCAATCGGTACATATGCACACCCAGCACGTAATACAGCAAGTAATGCAACCACCATATCCGCGCTCGGTGATAAGCATACCGCCAATTTGTCATCAGCCTTTACCCCATTTGCCAATAGGTGACTTGCAAAGGAGCCCGCTCGCTGCCAAAGCGTTTCATAACTGAATGAGTCACCGCCTGCGTCGATAACAGCCACTTTGTCCTTATGCATATACATGACATTTTCAAAACGCTCATGCAAACATACCGGAATATCATGCTCACAGGTATGCCCAGCCTCTTCGGCCAGTAAACGCTGCTGCTCAGGTGTTAGAATGGCTAAGCGACTTACGGGCCAATCAGGACCAGATAACGCCGCGTCGATAAGGACATTAAATGCCCCTGCCATTGCCTTAATGGTGCTTTCATTAAACAAAGCACAGCTGTAGCGCCACTCTAATTCAATCTCGGACCCTTGCTCTACGGCATTAACCTCTAAATCAAATTTAAGGTTAAGTGACTCTAAAGGCGCTTCTTCAATATGCAGATCAGGTAAGTCAATATCAACAACATCATTGTTTTGTAGTGCAAATAAAATCTGAAATAATGGCTGGTGGCTTAAACTACGCTCAGGCTTAACCGCTTCAACTACTTGCTCGAATGGCAACGATTGATGTTTAAATGCATCTAAAATCACTGCCTTTTGCTTAGTAAGATACTGATTAAACGTGAGGCGCTTATCAGCTTGAGCACGAATAACCACTGTATTTACGAAAAAGCCGATGAGGTCGTTAAGTTGTTTTTGAGTCCGCCCGGCAACTGGCGAGCCAATGGCCACATCATCTTCACCACTCATGCGCATCATCAACAGCGAAAATACGCTATGTAACCACATAAACAAGGTGACTGATTCGGCTTGGCAATGAGACTTAATCGCCGACGTAGTCGCTTCATCTAATGTGACTTTGAATTGCTGTGCAGCCAGTGCTTGCACGGTTGGACGAGCAAAATCGAGCGGTAGCTGGTGTATAGGTGGACAGTCAACCAACTGCTCACGCCAATAATCTATCGCAACTTGCTGCTTATCAGACGTAAACTGCGCTCTTTGCCAATGGGCAAAATCCGCATATTGAATATCCAGCGGTTGAGCCAGTATATGCGGCAACTGATAACCCACCTCACCTCTATGGTGACGATAAAACGCGATAATTTCTTTGACTAAGATAGCCATAGACCAGCCATCACTGGCAATATGGTGCATATTGAAATGTACCCAATAGCGCTGATGAGCACGTTTTATGACGGTGACGCGCAACATAACATCCTGACTTAAATCAAAGTCTTTTTGGCAAAACTGTGACTTGAGTAGCTTTTCCCTCTGGCATTTTTCACGCTCATCCAATAGTGAGATATCTTCAAAGATCAAAGGCACTTCAACCTGTTCTCTCACTAACTGCTCAGGAGACTCATTACTCGCGCCTGGCAGTATGATGCTGCGTAATACTTCATGACGCGCGATGATACTGGCTAGTGCGTCATTAAATGCCACCAAATCTAATTCACCGCTAAACACAAAGCTGGCCGGCATATGATATTGGCTACTGCCATTTTGCAACTGATCAATTAACCATAAACGCTGCTGTGAGAAAGAGAGAGGCAGTGTTTGTGTACGCGACACAATGGGGATCTCATCGCCGCTGATCAGCTTGTCAAAGCTGGGCAACGCGTCTGCTAGCGCTTGTACACTTGGGGTTTTAAATAATTGTGGTAGGGTGATATCAACTTGCAATTGTTGACGTATTTGGCTGACTAATTTGATTGCTAATAACGAGTGACCACCCAACTCAAAAAAGCTGTCTTCTAAGCCAATACTGGCTGATGGTAACGCAGCCTGAAATAACATCATGAGCGTTTGTTGCAAGGGTGTCAGATCTGCGTGTTGCAGCGCTATCACATTGCTTTTCTCAAGGTGTTGTTGCGCGTCTTCATAGGTCGATATCAAAGCCGCTTTGTCGACTTTGCCATTACGAGTTAACGGCATGGCTGTGACAGCATGAAACGCCGCGGGGATCATATATCCAGGCAACCTCTCTGTCAGTTGCTGGCGTAACTGCCGATCACTATAATGGGGCTCTTCCTGCCATAAAATATGGGCAATTAAAGTTTGTGCACGGTCATCTACAGTCAGAGCGCAATCAACAATGCCTTCAACCGCCAAAATAAACTGTGATACGGCATCTAAATCAATTCGATAGCCACGTAATTTAACTTGTTCATCAGTACGCCCAAGATAGCGTAAATACACAGGTGCTCCGAGCTCATCAAGCTGCCACTTCACCACATCACCCGAGCGATAAACAGGTTGTATTTGGTTCGCCACAATGGCGCGCAATGTGAACTTTTGCGCAGTTAATTCAGCTTGATTGATATATCCCTTACTCACCATGTTGCCCGCAATGAGCAACTCACCTGACATATTACGCGCTACTGGCTGGTCAAATTCATCAACCACTAATAAAGTCGCCCCTTCTATGGGGCTACCTATGGGCGTATCGGGTGTATCCGCCAACTCAGTCAGTGACATGGTCGCGGGGATATCAAATACACTGACCCCCACAGTACTCTCAGTCGGGCCATATTCATTGACAATGTGACAGTTCGGTAGTTTGTCTTTGAATTTAATTACTAAATCAGTTTGCAGGGCTTCTCCACCAACAATTAATCGGTGCATGGTTTCACACTTTGACTTGTCATGCGTCATAGATAAAACAGCACGCAAGTGAGCGGGAGTTAACTTAAATAATGAAGCGTGTTTTGCCCAAAGTTGATCAATTAGTTCAGGGATAAGCGATGCCCCCTGTGGCAACATAGTCAGCATACCACCACTAATTAATGTGGGTATGATGGCTGTTACCGTGGCATCAAATGCCGCAGGTGTACTGACCACACTGTGCAACGGCTCTGATACGACATAACTGCTTAGCGCATGATTTAGGTATCCTCGCAAATTACCGTGGCTTATCGGCACCCCTTTTGGCTGTCCCGTTGAGCCGGAAGTATAAATGATATAGCAATCCTGTGCTTCTACGGGGACCTCACACGCAGGCAACTCATGAGTCGTTGGCATAGTATCAGGGTAAGGCGACAACATCCCATCGTCGTCCCATACATCGTCAAGTAGTAAGAAGTCGCTGCCAGCATCGATAAGCAGCTCTGCATTGTCGCTGAGCGTCAGTGTCAACATCACATCCGCGTCAGTCACAATATGCGCTAGCGTTGCCGAGGGGGTAGTCTGATGCAGTGGCACGTATACGTGGCCGGCCTTACCGACCCCTAACATAGCAATCAGCACCAAAGGCCCTTCAGGGAGTAACAATGCAATACGTGATTGCGGCTCAAACGCCATTTCTAATAAACAGTGCGCCAGCTGATTGGTTGCACGTTCAATGTCTGCGTATGACCAACTCTGCGCTCTAAAGCACAACGCTGTTCGATGCGGATGTTGTTGCGCAATGTCACTAAATTGACTCACCCAGGTAGTCATGTCACACGTGGTCACATCAATAGATTGACTTGCACGTACAAACGCTTGTGCAGCATCAGGTCGCCATAACAGCAATTGAGACAAAGCAATATCGGGGTTATTAAGGCACTGCTCTATCACCCATAAATACTGATCATGAAAATCAGCGATACTCTGCGTATCCCAAAGGGCCGTATCAAATAGCCACTCCACACAACACGTTTTATCATCATCAATGACACAGACTTCCAAATCTAGTTTGGCACTGCGAGTGGTTTGCGCCATCAACTGCACATCTAAATCTTGTAATTGGAGTATTTCATTAACTTCGGTATTGACCCGAAATACCACTTGCGCCAATGGATGTATCGCCAAATTTCGCGGCACTTCTAACGCTTCAACCAACACATCAAATGGCACCACTTGATGGGATTGTGCCGCTAAAAACTGTGCTTTACTACTCTCCAAGGCCGTGCAAAATTGCGTACCAGAAGTAAACGTATCTCTCAATACCAAGGTATTAATGAAGTTGCCAATAATAGGTTCAAACGCCTGTTTTTCTCGTCCTGACACCGGCGTTGCCAGCACAATATCTCGCTGTTGCTGCGCACGACTCATCCACAGACTAAACGCTGTTTTTAACACTTGGAAACGGGTGCAACCGTGACGTTGACAGAATGTTTTTATCGTATTTTGAAGCGCTGAAGGCACGTCAAAGCAAGCAAGTTCCCCCCCTTTCACAGCCTCGTTTGACCTTGCTCTATCTGTAGGTAAGGTATGCACTTGCGCAATACCCGACAGAGCCTCACGCCAATAATCTATACTCACTTGCCAATTGGCCGTTTCCGATGCTCTGTGTTGCCAATCAATGAAATCTAAATAAGTGAATTGAGGCGCCTCGATAGCGCACATTTGCTGTTCACACACTCGATATGCATCATTCAGCGCATCGGCCAATACTGCAATAGACCACCCATCAGATACAATATGATGCATGGTGATCAGCAATATATGACGGTCTTGAGCGCATTTTATAAGTGACGCTCTGAGCATTAGATCTGAGCTTAAATCAAAACCGCGTTTGATATCAGCCGCCACAATATCATCAATAAGATGTTGTTGATGACTGCCAGCGTACGCAGACAAATCAGTATCATTAAGCACAAACACCGAATCCGCATTGTCTTTTTGATACGCTGTTCCCTCGCTATCCTGATGGAAGGTAAAACGCAACATTGGATGTGCTTGAATAACCGATGAAAACGCCCGAGTTAAACGTCCACGGTCCAACTTGCCCTCAATTTGATATGCACCTTGTAATTGATATTGCTCGCTGTGGCCTTGCATGTGATCAATAAACCAAATTCGCTGCTGAGCAAAAGATAGGGGGTAGCGCGCTTGCTCAGGCATGTTTCTCACTGGCAATGACTCAGCCTGTTCCCCCTGTGATTCTATGCACATCGCCAACTCTGCAATACTGGGGTTAGCAAAAATATGCTTTAAGCTCAGCGATACACCACATTGCGTGTGGATCTCATTAAGCAAACGCATAGCAAGCAACGAATGGCCACCAATGGCAAAGAAACTATGATCAATGCCAATACCTGAACACCCTGTCAAAGACGCAAAAATGCCCAATAGTTGACGATGGAGTTCAGAGTCTGGTGCACGCGTTGCCTCTGACACTTCTATACTCAAAGATTCCAGCGCCTTGCGATCTATCTTGCCATTGCTAAGCTTTGGCAGCGCTGATTGCTGGATCAAATAGGCGGGGATCATGTGCATGGGTAATTGTTGTTTTAGCTGCTGACGGATTTGCTGTTCCGTTTGAACCAAATCCGAGTTTTTATGCTCACTAACAAAATAGCCCACAAGCACATTTTGCAGTGCGACTTGGCGACAAATCACGGCCACTTGCTGTACATGCTCAAGTGCATGTAACTTACTTTCAATTTCAGCAATATCGACTCTAAAGCCGTTAATTTTTATTTGCTTATCCAATCTACCTAAAAATTCAACCTGGCCATCAAAATTGCACTTCACATGATCACCCGTGCGATAAAAGCGACGTGCATCACACTCTGTGACTGTCAAAGTCACAAACGCGCCACCTGTGGCCTGTGGCGCATTAATATAGCCACTGGCTAAACTCTCACCGCCAATATATAACTCACCTGGCACACCAGCGGGAACGGGGAGCTGTTGTGCATCTAAAATCACAAATTGAGTATGGTTAAATGGCAACCCAATGGGCACAACTTGTCCTTTATGAGTGGTTGGGATCTCAAAAGTGCAAACGCCAATACATGTCTCGGTTGGTCCATAGTGATTAAATAATCGCGCGTCATGATTCAAATCGCGCAGCTGCTGAGTTAATTCCAAACTGAGCGCTTCACCGCCAAGTATCCATTGCTCGACTTTTAAAGCAGATTGCTGCAACCAAGGAAGTAAGGCGTGTGCAAAAGAAGGGGTGAGCTTGATCAGATTCACCTCGTGTTGATGACATGCTTGCACTAGACTCTCAGGTTCGGCACCATCACACAGTAAAATGCTCCCGCCCCCGCTAAACACCGGGAATATCCCCGTTAGCCCTAAATCAGTCGCAAGGCCGGTTACCACAGCCGATCGTGTCTCTTGGTTGAACGTGATACGCTCAGACACGCCGATGACATAGCTTGCCAATGCATGATGAGATATCACTACCCCTTTTGGTTTACCAGTGCTACCCGAGGTGAACATCACATAAGCGATGTCTTCACCTGACGGCATCGCCGGTAAGTGTTGCTCAGTACTTAGCGCATATAGGTCATTGTCATCTAATATTTCTATCCCATTGGCTTTTAAAGCAGCAATATGCGCAACTTTATCACTGGCACACACGATACGCTGACTGTCCGCCTGCGACATAACTTCCAAGATACGTTCTGTTGGCGTGTCAACATCTATGGGTAAATATGCAATGCCAGCTCGCATCGCGCCAAGCATCCAGATTAAACTCTGAATATCACGTTGAACTAATAAAGTCAGCGGTGATGATACCGGCTGATGTACTGTATATAATCGCCGTGCAACGCCTTCCAATTGCGTGATCAACGTGTCATAACACATGATGGATGGACCTTGTTCATTTTGAACATTGGCCTGGATCAAGGCTGTGCGCTCTGGGTGTCGCTGAGCACTTTGATAAAGCCTCGCTATCACGCTCACTGGCGCAATAATCGGTTCTATCTGTTTAAGGGGTGAGGCTTGCCTTGTAGAAGGCAGTGTTAGTTGTCCAATTCCCTGTTCAGCCCCCTCACAAACCAAATCAATTAAAGCGATATAATCTGTACTTAATTGCTCAATAAATCGGCCATCAAATAACTGTTTTGCATAATCAAAACTCAACACCACGCCACTGTTGAAGTCTGTGATATTTAAAGTTAAATCATATTTAGCAGTATGATTGTCCAGCGCGAATAGTTCCGCACTGACCCCATCATTGCGCACCACCTGTTCAGCGACTCCGTTGTAGTTAAATAACACTTGGAACAACGCTGAGTGTGCGGTCGATTTTGCTAAATCTAACGCATCGATGATCTCTTCCACCGCGACACTTTGATGTTCAAGTCCCGCTTTTACCAGTTGATGAGTTTCGCTAAGCACGTGTTGCAGTGACTGATGACCATCAAGTAAGTTGCGCATTGGCAGGGTATTAATAAAACAGCCGACAACCTGTTCAAACTCAGCTTGAGTACGATTTAAAACAGGCACACCAACGGTAATGTCTTCAGCTTGCCCATAGCGATGTAACAGAGCGTAAAAAACCCCTAAGTAACCTGCAAATGCGGTGATCCCCAATTGCTGACAACGCAATGAAAAGTGGTGTGCCTGCTCCTGTGAAAGGGAGGCCTCTAATTTTTCACCATGATATTGCTTATGCGCTTCACGTGGTGTGCTGGTCGGCAGCTCAAACACGCTGAGATCCGCTAATTGTTGCTGCCAATAACGCAAATGCTGTTGATAGACACTGCTTTGCTGATATTTATTTTCCCAATGTACAAAATCCAAGTACTGCAAGGTTTTTTCTGTTGCACTTTGCCCTTCAAGTTCATCGATGAGCGACTGCGTAAACAAGCGAATAGACCATCCATCCGCAACAATATGATGCATACACACATATAACCAATAACCACGACCTTGCTCGGTTAATAACCGCGCGCGCACTAATAACTCATTATCTAAATCAAATTGATAAGACAATTCATCCTGTATGCAGCGAGCCGCAGACTCAAAACCGGTGAGCGCGGCACGCTCTTGTACTTGTAATACCAACCTCACATCCTGATTGACGCTTTGTATTGCCTCACCATCTTGCTGCTTAAATTGACTGCGCAATATGTCATAACGCTGCAAAACCACATTTAAGGCATTTTCTATCTGTGCAGCACTATACGCCTTTGATAAGCGAAGTAATCCGGCCATATTATAAGCGCTAAGGTGTGTTTCATATTGCTCTATAAACCAAATGCGCTGCTGTGCGCGTGACAGCTTGCCTGACTTTTGATGATGGCGCTGCATGTATGCAATCAGTGCTTGCTTATGAGCCCTTATCTGCGCTAACTTTTGCGGGGGTATCTCACTTTGCCGACTTCTGAGCTTCAAACGCCCATCTTGCACATATACAAAAATGCCTTGGCCATCTAACTCGGCCAATAAAGTTTCAATCGCTGAATTTTCCATTTTTACAAGTCCATCTCTGTCATGGATTGATCATCAAAAGCGGCGCTAATATCACGCCCGCTAACTATGTCACTGATAGCTTCTACACGTGTCTCACCCTGTTGAGCTTGCTCAGGATGTGCCTTAATGACATCAATGCGCTGTGCAAGTAATACGACACTGCTAAAGTCAAACACATCAGCGACAGTACAGCGAATATCAAAGTGACGATTAATACGTGATACCAACTGCATTGCCATTACCGAATTGCCACCACAGTCAAAAAAGCCACTGTCGGTGCTGATCTGCTCCACGGGTAACAGTTCGATAAAGTACGTAAGTAAAGCCTGCTCTATCGGCGTATCCGGCGCGCGATGACGTGCTATATAACCGGTTTTCATCTGCGGAATCACTAAAGCTTGAGTGTCAATTTTGCCATTGGGTGTTCGCGGCCATTGCTCTAGCCAACTAACAAACTCGGGCACCATGTAACTGGGTAATTTCATCATCAAGTGCTGACGAATTGCACTGTATTCCCATTGCACACCCTGTTGAGGGCCAAGCATACAAAATGCACATAAGTGCGCCGTACCTTCAGGCGTCTTTTTCACCAACACGCGCACATCATCATGACCTAGTAATTTACGTAATTGGTACTCGACTTCAGCCAACTCAATACGGTGGCCATGCAGCTTCACTTGGTTATCTAGGCGCCCCTGCAATTCAATTTGACCACAGGGCAAATACCGTGCTCTATCACCCGTTTTGTATAATCTCAGCGGTTGCTGATTAATGGTGTGTGTCACAAATTGCTGTGCGGTGAGTGTTTCACGATTGAGGTAGCCCGTTGATACACCTGCACCACTTATCCAAAGCTCTCCCCAAACCCCCACAGGCAGAGGTAGGCACTGCTCATTGGCTTGTTCAGGCATTACAAACAGCCCAGTGTTAGCAATCCCATTGCCGACAGTAATATTCTGCGCATCGGTAATGTGCGCAATGCTCGACCAAATCGTGGTTTCTGTCGGTCCGTACATATTCCATAGCTGCGCGCCTTGGTCCAATAACTTGTTAGCTAAACTGGCATCTAACGGCTCACCCCCACACAATACTTTTAATCCAGTCACACAACTAGGTGCAGCTTGGACCATCAGGCTCCATAGCGTGGGCGTTGCTTGCATAAAGGAGATTTGTTGTCGCTCAATGAGCTCGGCGATTGCCAGCGGATCACTACACGACGCTTCACTGGCAATCACAATGCTCGCTCCGCAAATCAATGGGAGGAATAACTCTAAGGCCGCAATATCAAACGCCATAGTCGTGATGGCCAGTACACGATCTTGTTGCACAATACCGGGCTTATCTTGCATCGAGTTAAGAAAGTTTGCCAAAGCGCCATGAGTAATTTCAACACCTTTAGGCCGACCACTTGATCCAGAAGTGTAAATCACATAAGCGCGCTGCTCATGACCAATGTGACAACTTGGCTGTGTGCTTGGGCTTGACGACACTGCATTACTTTCCATGTCGATATCAATGCACATCATGTTTGTATCTATCATGGTCTTGATTTCTGCACACGGAGCATCACACAGAAGTAAATCAGCTTGAGAATCTGACAGAACGTCCCTCACTCGAGACTGCGGATAAGTGATATCAATGGGTAAATAAGCCGCACCCGTTTTTAATACCGCCAATAAAGTAATGACCAGCTTGCTAGTACGTGACATTGCGACCGCCACCAAACTGCCTTTGCCTATGTTTTGGCTGATGAGGTAGTTTGCTAATTGATTAGAATGCGTTTCAAGCTGTTGGTAACTCAGCTGTGTAAAATCATCCTCCACCGCAATTTTTTGTGGCGTTTTTAACACCTGCAGACTCAACATCTTGGTCAATATATCGTATCCCGAACACGCACCAGAGTTGACGAGCTGCTGGGATAGCATATCGCTGTAACGCTCTTCTTTATGTAACGCAAACAAGTCGCTTAAAAGCGTGTGATCAGCGCAAATGCGAGTCGCCATGGTTAACCAAAATTGCGCAAAACTCACAAACATCTCGTCATCATATTTATCACTTTGATAGTCGAGTTCAAACCACCACTGCTCAGCGATATTCAAAATATTGCAGGAGAGATCAAATTGACCAAAACAGGTATTATTTGCCATCGGAGTCAGTGTCAAGCCACTGAATTCGGGGAGCGCCTGCACCCGATCAAAATTAAACACCGTACTTGGCATGATCCAATCTTGTTCACACAAATGGGCATAAGGAAGATGTTGGTGCTCAAACCCAGTGAGCAATTTGTCTTGCACCTGCGACACCAATTCACCAAACGTCATGGTCGCAGTGACATCCAGTTGCAGTGGCAACATATTGGTGCAATAGCCCAACAAATGTTCATCTAAGACCTCCGCTTCTACATCGGGTGAAAGTAATTGGCGGTCTGACACAGGCACATTCACCGCAATGCGCGTTTGTTGAGATAGCTTATGTAACCAAGCTACATAGCACGCCAATAAGGTCGCAAAGAGGCCACACTTTTGTGCCTGTGCAACAGATTGAAGGTTTTGCACTGCTTGCGCACTGAGTTCATACCTAAGTTGTTTAACTTGATAATTAGATTGGGCTTTTGCATCTCGCCTCAGAGGCAGTGCTAACTGTTCACTCGCTGATAGCTGCGCTTGCCAATACTGCGCGTCTTCTTGATAAATCTTAGTCTGAGCATATTTTGTCACCGCACGAGTGTAATCATCAAAACTCGGGGCACTTGGGCACGCTATGGATTCACCTGTAGAATAACTGTGTGCTATTTTTGCCAAGATCAATTGTAATGAGATGCCATCACAGACAATGTGGTGGGCCACCACACTCAAGTAGTGACGATGTAAGTGATCCGTCAATAAATAAAATCGACACAGGCCGTCATGCTCAAAATCAAATGTGTGGTAGCGCAATTTTGACAAATGTTGTGTCACCTCAGACTTCGTTTCTCCCGGGGCTATAGACACACTCTCTAGTTCAGGCTCGTTACGCATCACATGGGTAAGCTCAGCCACATCGACACCAAAGCGCAGTAACGGGAAACTCCGCACTACCTGACCTACTGCACACTTGAGCTTCTCCACATCTAATGCGCCCGCTAAACTCACACTGGCCTGCAAATGATAAGCAAAGGCACCATTTGGACTTCGCAGTGCCAAGGCTAATAATTGCTTTTGACCTTGAGTGAGCAAACAGCCATTTTTGTGTATTGTTTCCAACTGGGTTGATTGTAAGTCTCGGCCAAAATAGCCTGCCTGCTTTAATGCCAATGCGCTCTCTTTAATCGCATTGATGACAAACGCAATATCTGCATCACTGTGCGCAGCACTAATGAAGCAATTACGGCCCTCCCAAATAAATACGCCACGATTAAGTAGCTCATAAAAGAAGACATCTAAATTTTGACTAAATTGAAAACGAAAGAGCGAGGCAAATGTATTTATCGAGATCGGGATCGCCTGTTCAGTGAAAAATGCGTTCAGCTGGTCCTGTAAATAAACGGTTTTGCGCGTCAACTCGTTTTGTAGTTCAACACCTTGGCGCTTAATCTCTTTGAGTACTGCAACGGCACTTGCCATGCTCAGTGGATGCTTGCAAAACGTCCCCGCAAAAAATGTGGTATCGGCTTGTGGAAAAGACTGATCCCCATATTGCCATACCCCACCATCAATACCATCTAGATACTCACTGCTACCCGCAACCACCCCGATAGGCAAGCCACCACCGACGATTTTTCCATAAGTAGCCATATCTGCTTGAATATCGAGTAACCCTTGCACACCACCGGGATGAGCGCGAAACCCAGTGATCATCTCATCAAAAATTAAAGCGATCCCCAGTGTGCGAGTGAGCACTCTCAGCTGCTTCAAAAACTCAAATGGCTGTAGTTCAGGATGACGACTTTGCACAGGCTCGACCAATACTGCCGCAATCTCATGCCCCTGCAGTTTGATCTGTTCAAGTGCTGAAAAATCACCATATTTAAGCACTAAGTTATCCGCAATTGCTTCATGACGTACGCCCGAGCACATCGGCTCAACACGCTCTCCATCAGGCGCCATTGCCGCCAATGTGCCATCAAAATGACCATGATAAGCCCCTTCAAACTGGACAATACGCTGTCGCTTCGTTTTATTTCTAGCCAGTCTCAGTGCCGTCATCACCGCTTCAGTGCCAGAGTTACAAAATGACACACGCGCCAACCCTGTTAACTCACTGATAAGTGAAGCTGCCTCACAGGCTAACGGGCTCGCCAACCCTAACTGAATACCATTGTCTAGCTGTTGTGCTATGGCCTCATTAACAAAGGCCGGTTTATGACCAAATAAATTCACCCCAAAATCCATAGTAATATCGATGTATTCATTGTCATCAATATCCCAAATGCGTGATCCCTCACAGCGCTTGGCAAAAATTGGGTAGAGCATTTCTTTACTCGATAATCGAAACCCAGCTGACGCTCGACAATCAGCTAAATGGGCGCGATGTTCAGAGACGAGTAATTTGGAAGAAGCCGTCTTTTCACAATACTGCTGGCTCAGCATCTCATGATGTTGGCGCATCTCCTGCGTACTTGCTTGGCGCTGCAACTGTTTGGCTTGAAAACCTGGTAATACTGAAACGGCGGCAGTGTCTGCACGCGCTTCGCTAGATGCTTCAAGTTTTGACGCCATACGTGGAGTTGGGTCCACACTCACATTCAGCGCCCCTTGCTTTACAGGATCGCTTGGTTGTTGTCTGAGCCATGCTAATTGCTGTGCAGTGACGTCGGAAACACTGAGCTGTGCAGCTTCCGTATTTACGCTCGCCGCAGCTTGCAACTGTGCATGACAAATACGCTCAATGAGCACACTATGTTCAATCGCTTGCGTGGAGGGATTATCAAATTGCGACGATGCTGTTTGTGTCAGCGCTTCGACCTCGACAGGGGCCCTATCTAACGCGAGATAGTCACTATGTTGCGCGACATAAGTCACTAGACTCGCAACATTGCTCAGCTCTTCATAAAACTGCCGCACGCTGAACTCTAAATCGAATTGCTTCTCAAAAATACGCACTGCGCGCATTATCATTAAGGAGTCCACCCCCATTTCTAGCAAGGCCAAATGTGGATCTATTTGCACAGCATCCATCCCTAGTTCTTTTGCCAACGTCGACAAAATAAACTCTTCTATGGCTTGCACTCTATGCAGTTCATCAGTCGCTGGTTGAGGCTGTGTGATACTAGGTGGTGCAGAGGGTTGTGTATCCTCCTCCCCTATCCAGTGCACATGCTTATCAAATGGATAGGGTGGTAAAGCTTGGCGCTGAGCAAGAGATTCAGATTGAGCCAAATAAAAATCGCGCCAGTTAATTTCAAACCCGAGTTCATACAAAGTCGCAATACACTCACCTAATCGTTCGCGGTCGTCTCCCTTATCACGTAACACGGATAAATAAGTGGCATCGATGCGCGGTAAGTTTTCCTGGATCAAACCACTTAAAATAGGCTTTGGACCGAGTTCGATAAAACAAATGGATGTCATATCTCCCAATGCCTGTAAGCTGGCATCAAATCGCACGGGGTTCGTAATTTGCTCACACCAATAACGTACATCTGTCAGTCTGTCTTGCTCAATTTGACCTGTCACTGAAGAGACAAAATTCAGTGTTGGCTTATGCAATGTAACTGAGCCTACAACCTCAGCAAATGCTTGCAACATAGGCAACATAAGAGGTGAATGAAATGCAGCCCCCGTATTTAGTGCCTTAAATCGCACTTCTCTACTCGTTAGCTGCTGACAAATGTGATCAATGGCATCATCACTGCCAGAAAATACCACTCCAGCCTCGCCATGATAGGCGGAGATCGCTGCCGTTTTTTCATGGCCTGAAATGATAGACTGCGCCTGTTCGAGTGAACACCTTGCAGCGACCATTTGCCCTCCGGCACCTAATTCATGCATCAGTGTCGCTCGCGCACTCACCAACTTAATCGCATCAGCCAAAGACAATACGCCTGCAATGCACGCCGCTGCATATTCACCAACACTATGACTGATTAATAGATCAGGGGATATCCCCAACGCACAGAGCCGCTGTGCCAATGCATATTCAACAGCGAAAATGGCCACTTGCGTCCAGCGGATTTGATTTAGCGCCGCTTGGTGTTTGCCATAGAGCACATCAGTCAAGCGCGTATCATAATGGGCAAGCAACAAGGATTCGCACTCATCGATGGCGGCTTTAAATACGTCATCAGTGTGATACAAAGCTTGACCCATATCCGGATATTGTGAGCCTTGGCCAGTAAATAAAAACACCGTTTGTGGCGCATTTATACGCAGCGGGGTTTGCTGCGTGAGCTCAGCCTCACTCACATTGCTCAAGTGTTGCTGTAAAGCCTGCAAATCGGCACCGTGAAACGCTTTTTTAATGCCTTTTACAGCCGGCAATGTCGATACCTGCTTAACTAAATCACTGAATGCCGAACTGGACTGATTTTGGGCTTGGTGAGCAAATTGTTTAACCCACTTTGATAATGCCTGCGGCGACTTTGCAGCCAAAGGCAGTACATAGCAACTGGGTTGCTTAATGGGTTTATGTTGCGACGTGTTTGCCGCAATTGGCGGCGCCACAATGACATGTGCGTTCGTGCCACCAAAGCCAAATGAGCTGACCCCTGCTAAGCCTAACGCTTCATGGTTTCCGGGCCAAGGTGTGTGTGTTGTTGGCACCGTAATAGCACATTTTTGCCAAGGAATATGACTATTGAGCACATCACTGTAACGCTGTGCGGGAATTTTTTTATGCCTAAAACACAATAGTGTTTTAATTAACCCAGCTAACCCTGCGGCTGACTCTAAATGGCCAATGTTGGCTTTGATCGAGCCCACTATAAGCTGATTGCTGCGCTGCTCACCATACACCTGTTGTAATGCCGACACCTCTATGGGATCGCCCAGCTTAGTACCAGTACCATGAGCTTCTACATAATTAACATCCTGTGCATTGACACCCGCATGACTGAGTGCCGCTTTGATCACTTGTTGCTGTGCTCGGCCATTTGGTGCAGTGATCCCATTACTACGGCCATCTTGATTAACGGCACTACCTTTGATCACACCATATATAGGGTCATTATCTTCAATGGCTTGCGATAAGGGCTTTAGTAAAACCGAGCCTACCCCTTCACTGCGCACATACCCATTGGCACTATCAGAAAACGTCTTGCATCGGCCATCTGCAGCCAACATCTGCGCGTTATCACATGCTTGAGATACATCATCACTTAAAATGAGATTAACGCCCGCCACTAACGCTTGAGGAATATCGCCGCTTCTTATGGCTTGTACCGCATGGTGCAAAGCCACCAACGACGAAGAGCATGCCGTATCAATGGCCAAGCTTGGGCCAGTAAAGTTATAAAAATACGATAATCGATTTGCTGCAATACTCAGCGCCGTCCCAGTACCTAGATAAGCGGTACTTTTTTGCACCTGTTGTGAAAGTGAAAAATAGTCACTTTGTGAGATCCCAACATAAATCCCAACCTTCATCCCCGCCAATTGTGCTGGCATATACCCTGCTGATTGAATGGCATGAAAGGTGTTTTCTAACAATACGCGCTGCTGAGGATCGATGTGCTTTGCCTCGTTCGGTGAAATACCGAAAAGCGTATGGTCAAAGTGAGATATATCATCGATATAGCCTCCCAAACGCTGTGCATTTACCTCGGGGCACAACTGCTGACGACTGTCACTTGGCGTGCTAATTGCGTCCTGTTCATTCATGATCAGGTGCCATAATTCATCCAAATTGTTCGCACTTGGATACCGACAAGCCATGCCAATCACAGCAATATCAGTGTCGCGACGATTAACGCTGGACGCAGTGCTTTTTTGTGACTGATTTTGCGGCTGTATTGGTGCGCGCTGGGTATCGGTATCACAGTCTAGGCTCTCTGCACCTGACGCACTTAATGCCGCCTTCACTTCATCAAATTGACACAGATACTTCGCCAGTTCGCTGATATTGGGGTACTCATATAATATGGTCGACTCCAGCTCAATACCGTGTAGCTCTATCAACTCACCAGAAATACGTACCGCTTTCATCGAATCAACGCCCAGTGATAAAAATGAGGCATCAATATCTAACGCCGTACCCTCTGCACCCACCTCTATGGCAATGATATTTTGTAAAAGCTGACACGCGGCATTGTATAAAGTAGGATCAGCTGTAGAAGTGACCTCATGTGCAGGCAAAGTTGCTGTGTGGTCATTCGATTGTGCTGATTTATACGCAGCCAAAACGTCAAAACGCGCTTGCTCGTAATGCGCTTTATTTTCTTGACGTTGCACTTTACCACTGGATGTTTTGCACAAACGACCTGGCTTTATCAAAACAACGTCATAGGGCGCTATACCATGTTGATCGACAATAGCACTGATGATTTTGTCTATCACCTGTTTATGATTAAGCTTGCGAATCGCGGTGCGTTTGACTTGTTGTACTACTACCAGTCGGTCTTCATGCTCTGCATGAATATAAAATGCAGCGCCACCATTGCTCTCAAGTGCCTCATCACAATCACTGACAGTGAGTTCAATATCTTGTGGGTAATAATTCTTCCCTCGAAAAATCAATACATCTTTACAACGCCCCGTAACAAATAACTCCTGCTGATATAAAAAGCCTAGATCCCCGGTGCGCAAATAAGGCCCACCATTTTCTCCGACAATGGTTGCGTGAAAGGTCTCCTTTGTTTGCTCAGGTTTATTCCAATAACCTTTTGCGACACTGGCACCTTTTACCCAAATCTCTCCGACTTCCCCTTCCTCACAGCGCCGCAATGTATTTGGTGATACAATGGCCACTTCATGGTCGCACCAAACATGACCACTGGATACAGCTTGATAAGCCAACGTCTCGGGATTGCACCTATCGTCAATGGCAGACTCCTGAATTCTAGCCACACCATCGAGCATTTTGTTATTGTTCAACGTCAGTACTGTCGGTTGCGCGAGCAAAGTGCCTCCGGTCGCAAACAACGTGGTTTCAGCCATGCCATAACAAGGAGACAAACTCTCTTTACGCAGCCCACAGCGCTTGAATTTATGGTAAAAGCGCTCAAGCGTGCTCGCGCGAACTGGCTCCGCTCCATTCAAAGCCGATTGCCAGTGTGACAGGTCCAGTCCGCTCAGTTCTTCCTCTTTAATGGTATCGACACACAAATCATAAGCAAAATTCGGCGCACTGGATGTCACGCCTTTGAACTCACTCAGCAATTTAAGCCAGCGCAATGGTTTTTGTAAGAAGTAAGTTGGATTCATTAAACAGGCAGGAGCACCAATATAAATAGGCTGCAAAATGCCGAAAATCAGCCCCATATCATGAAAATGCGGTAACCAGCTCACAATGGGGGTTTGACTGCTGTGGCCGAATGCCACCTTCATCATTTCTTCATTATCAGTGATGTTATCGTGTGTCACCATGACCCCCTTCGGAGCCCCTGTAGAACCTGACGTATACTGTAAAAACGCCAAATCTTCGCCATTGACTGCAATGGCTTGCCAATCATTTGCTACTTCGCATTCAATGGAGTCTGTGGTGAACAAGGCCAAATCATTTAAGCTTGCTTCGGACTCAAACAGTGGCCGAGCGATCTCATTAACCTTTTCACTGGTCAATACTCCTTTAGCCCCTGCATCTTCAATGATACTGCGCAATCGAGTGATATTTTGATTCTTTTTTGGTGGATAAACTGGCACCGCCACAATCCCAGCATAAAGGCAGGCAAAAAACGCTTCTATAAATTCAAACCCGGAGTTGTACAGCAACAGTGCACGATCACCTTGCTCAAAATGCGCTCCTAAGTAGTAAGCAATCTGCCTAGCTCGTTGATCTAGCTGTCGATAAGTCAATGATTGACTTGGAAGGTCGTCGGAGAAAAAATATTGGTACGCAGTGTCATCACCACGTGTATTCGCTAATGTAACTAACGCAGTCACTAAGTCTGTTTTCATGCCATGCCCACACAAAGAGTGATTAAGTGATCTCTGTACTAGGATCTGGCCGCTCTACAGGCTTTTAGTTTTATGCAATGAAGGCTGTTACCGCAATCCTAGCTCTAACCACAAAATTGAAAAAAATTAATCAATTTGAAATTCACAACGAACTAACAACACCAATACCTATAGCCAACATGGCCTAGATTCTGTTCTTAGACGTGCAAAATTATGAAGGTTAATTAACCACTAAACACTGCAAGTTAAGTTAATAGACTACACCTTTTACTACCACCCAAAAAACCATAAAAAAATGATATTTATAGGGTTTTATAAAAGAAAATGCTATCCATGCAGGCAATACAACCAGACTACGACACTCATTACCTAAAAAGTCAGAATATTCTTTATTAATTTATTACTGCCTTTAAGATGCTATCATACAAAATAAAAAAATAAATCAAAATTACTAAAAATTAACAAATGGATAAGATATAACCCTTCGTAAAGTTTAAACTTTATAACTTTCTTCGATACCTAGCTATTCACTTATAGAGCCCCCCTCCCTTCAACTCATAGTTTTATTAACTGCTATCTTATCTACTCTTGAACACCGCAAGATGTTACTGCCATTAACCTAACATCTCTGTATGAACGCATTTTGACTCATAGCTCGCTACCAGAAGATAAATGGCTACCCTATGCGTTCGTTTTTTGAGATGCCAGCGCTGTCAATTATTTAAACTTCAATCGGCCATTTATATCTGTCGAATTAAACTATACTAACCGTAGGACAACCACAAAATATGTTGGCTGTAAGGCTTTTTAGGTTTGTGGTAGCGGCTTGTTAAGCCACACAAGCATCACCAGCGAATGTCATTAATGGATGAATCAATGTGCAGCAGGTATATGCGTTTGACGACAGGCGCGGTAGTGAAGGAATAACAATGGATAAAGCGTATTCAATTAACCTCAAAATTTGGTTGACGATCCTTTCCACTATTTCCGCAGCTGCATTTGCGCTCGTACTCATTGTTTTCAGTTATCAAGTTAAAAAAAACTTTATTGTCGAACAAACACTGATATCGGCCAAGCAAGTATCCATGTCTATGGCGCAAATTATCGGTACTGATCCTACTGCAGATATTCATGCAGTACTGCGTACCAAAATACAGTTGCCGCCACGCCCCACTATCATCATTGCAGATCAGCAATTCAATATTTTATATAGTGCAGAAAAAAAACACATTGGGCTGAATGCCAAAACCTTGTTTCCGTTTACCGATAAAGTGTTGCTGCATCAATCGTCTACAGCGTTTGTACATTATTTTGATGAACCGGCCAGTGTGTTGGCTACTTATCAATTGGTGTCAACTCCCACCAATCAAAACAATGCATCACCAGAGTCTAAATTCATTGTCTACAGCCAATATGACTTATCTGACACTTTTGCCCGCTTATTGATTCACTACAATCACAATGCTTGGTTTATCGTACTGGCTATTATTTTTATTTCTCTGCTAGCACTTATCATCACTTATTATTTTATTCATCGCCCTATCGCTGCATTGATCAGATACAGTAACCAACTGGGAGACTTTAAATTTATTCGTGAGCACACTATTGAAGGCAAAGGTGAGCTCAAACAGTTGGCAAACAACATTGCGAGGGCCTCATACACCCTTGAGATCGGATTTAAACAACAAAAATATGCAGAGCAAACGGCGATAGAGCAACACAGTATGCTCGAGGGGATTTTTTCTGCCCTGCCAGATATCTTTTTTATCATCGATAAACAGGGAAAAATTTTAGAATGTCATTACGGCAATGGTGATAATCTACCGATGCCAGAGACACAGTTTGTCGGCCAAAAACTGGTCGATATACTCCCAGCACATGCAGCAAAACACTTTTCAAAAGCCATATCAACGATTGAGCAAAATGGCCAATTGACGCAAATAGATTATAAGTTGGAAAGCGGTGAGCAAAGCAAACATTTCGAAGCGCGCCTCAATGCGATCCCAAACTCAGATAAGTTAGTCATTGCAGTGCGAGATATCACAGATCAAAAGCGCCAAGAAGAAGTCATACTCAAACATGCCTTTTACGATACGTTGACCAGTCTGCCCAACCGGTTTTTGGCACTTGATCGATTACAACAAATGATCCATGAAGCGAAACGTAACCAACAACTCATTGCTGTCGGCTTTATCGATTTAGATGATTTTAAAAAAGTGAATGACTCAATGGGCCATGAAGTGGGTGATAAAGTATTGATCCATTCTGCCAATGTCTTAAAAACAGCATTGCGTAAACACGACACCGTCGCTCGCCTTGGCGGCGATGAGTTCATTCTCTTACTTGGCGACATTCAAACTCATCACGATATCACCGCCATAGCCACCAAACTCGTGCAATTGTTTCGCTCTCCGTTTGAGATTGACGAACGTGCATTTACGATCTCTTTGAGTTTAGGTATCGCAGTATTTCCTGATGACGCAGACTCTCCTAACGAACTATTAAGAAAAGCAGACTCCGCCATGTATAGCGCCAAGCAAATGGGTCGCAATACCTTTTCATTTTTTACCGAAAGTATGAGCCAAGATCTAAACCGTCGCTTAAAACTAGAAGAACACATGCGCAGTGCGCTTGCCAAACAAGAGTTTGAAGTTTACTTTCAGCCCCAATACGATTTATCCAACGGTTTTGTAGTCGGTGCAGAAGCGCTACTACGCTGGCATAATGAAGAGTTAGGCTGGATCTCTCCTGCGGAGTTTATTCCCCTCGCAGAGCAAACAGGGTATATCATTGAACTGGGTGAGTTTGTATTAGAGCAAGCCCTTTTACAAATCGTCTATTTACAAACATTACACCCTACGCCATACCGTATTGCTGTCAATTTATCACCTCGGCAATTTAAAGATCCCAATCTGGTCAATACCATAAGCCATATGATCCACAAGTACCAAATCGACACTCAGTATCTTGAATTAGAGATCACAGAAGGGGTTTTACTGACTGGGGACGCACTAGTTAAAGATGCCCTGTTTGAATTTCATCAACTCGGTGTGATTGTTTCAATGGATGACTTTGGCACAGGCTATTCTTCTTTGAATTATCTGCGTTTATATCCATTTGATGTGGTTAAAATCGATCAGAGCTTTATTTTTGATATGCACACCAGCGAACAAGTAAGACAACTGGTCAAGACCATCATCACCATGGCCCACAACTTAAGTATAAAAGTAATCGCCGAAGGTATCGAAACCCAGCTACAATTAGATACTTTAGCGGCACTTGGCTGTGACTTGGGCCAAGGTTACTTTTTAGGTAAACCTATGTCAAAAATTGATTTTGAAGCTTGGTTAGCGCAATATGCACAACAACCTTTGAATATTGAGAATAAATCCTTGTCGATACAAGACTATTAAATTGAATATGTTAGTATTGAGAAGTAGTGTAAGGATTTAGAATATGAATATAGAACTGCTCGTTACAAAAGCTAAGCAAGTCTGCGACAATCGCGGAGCACGCTTCACGCCAATTAGAGAAAAAGTATTTCGCTTACTGGCCACGAAACAAGGTGGTGTTGGCGCTTATGATTTGCTAGAAGAATTAAAAATAACAGAGAGTAGTGCCAAACCTGCAACGGTTTATCGTGCACTGGACTTTTTGTCTGAGCTAGGTTTCATCCATAAAATCGAAAGCACAAACTCATTTATGTTGTGCCACCACTTTGACCATATCCACCCTGTACAACTCTTAATTTGTGACAGCTGTGGACATGTACAAGAATTACATTCTGGGGCCATTTCTCACGAGTTGAACAACTTATCAGCGGAGAAAGGCTTTAAAGTAAAAGCACAGACAATCGAAGCCCATGGTCTTTGTGAAAAGTGTCAAGAGTAGTGCAGCGAGAAAAAAAGCCACTACACTTAAACTAATGTCAGTTATAACGAATAAAACAAGGGATCTATAATATGAATGTTGAGTTCATCAACCCTTTTTTATCTTCACTAATAAATGTATTAGCGACGATGGCGCAAACAGAGTTGACGCCTGGTAAACCAAAGATAAAAAAAGATGAAGTCGCCCGTGGAGACGTATCTGGGCTAATAGGTATGGTTGGCCCACAAACCAAAGGCTCGTTTTCAATTACCTTTGATGAAAGCCTTGCTTTGGCAATCATGGAAAGAATGCTCGGTGAACGACCAGAAAAAATCAATGAAGAAGTCACCGATATGGTGGGTGAGATCACCAATATGGTGACTGGTGGCGCAAAAAATCTGCTTGGTGAAAAAGGCTATGACTTTGACATGGCGACGCCATTGGTTGTCTCTGGACCTGGGCACACCATTACTCACAAGTGTGAAGGTGCAAAAATCATCATGCCTTTTACCTCTGAAGATGGCAATGCAAATATAGAGGTCAGCTTCGACAAGCTATGAGTTGGCACCAATCTATTATTACACTGAGGCCTCGTACACGAGGCTTTCATCTCATTGATGATGAGCTACTCACCCAGATCCCACAACTGAGCTATTACAAAGTTGGCTTACTTCATTTATTTATTCAGCACACCTCGGCAAGCCTGACCATTAACGAAAATGCAGATCCGACGGTTAGAATGGATATGGAAAGCCATTTCAACCACTTTGTACCGCAAAACCAACATTATTATCGTCATGATTATGAAGGAGATGACGATATGCCTGCGCATATAAAGTCCAGTACATTAGGATGCGAAGTGACTATTCCAATCTATCAAGGGCAACTCAATTTAGGAACTTGGCAAGGTGTTTATTTGGGTGAACATAGAGACCATGGTGGACCAAGACGAGTTGTCGCGACCCTGCAGGGGCAACTACTAGAGTGAGCGAGGCTCACTCACAGCAATATTCATAGCTCACACGTGGCGTCACGTTACAAAGCAATTCATAGGGAATGGTACCAGCACACTCAGCAACCTCTTCAACCGGTAAACTAGGTCCCCACATTTCAACTTCATCACCCACCTGAATGTGTGTTTCGTTGCAGCCAATATCAACACTGATCATATCCATAGAGACACTGCCAACAATGCCATAGCGCTGACCTTTTATCACCACCGGTGTCCCTTGCTTGGCATGCCGCGGATAACCATCACCATACCCCATGGCTACCACAGCTAATGTCGTCCGATTTGGACACTGCCAGCGACCGCCATAACCGACAAGATCACCTTCTACAACCTGCTTAATGGCAATCACACGGGTTTTCAATCGCATAACAGGCTGTAATTGATGCTCCGTGCCTATTTGACCTAACATGGGCGACACACCATATAACATCAGGCCAGATCTCACCCAGTCAAAATGCGCATCCGGCCAACCAATGACCCCCGCAGAATTCGCTAAACATAACGCCTCTTTGGTACCAGACACTATGGACGAAAATAAATCTATCTGTCTTTGCGTAAAATCATTGTTGGTATCGTCAGCACACGGAAAGTGCGTCATGAGGTTAACCGCAGGCTTTACATTGGCACACTGCTTTAGTCGCCGATAAAAGCCGTCGAACTGCGCAGGCTCAACGCCTAAACGATGCATGCCCGTATCGATCTTTAGCCACACGGAAATAGGCATATCGAGGTTGCTTTGCTCAATCGCTGCCAACTGGCTTTCATCATGAACCACTGTTTCAAAATTGTTGGCAAGCAAAATAGGTAAATCACTAGGATCAAAAAACCCTTCCAGCAAAATGATGGGTTTGGTTAACCCACCAGCACGCAGCGCCAACGCTTCATCAATACGCGCCACAGCAAAAGCATCCGCATCGGACAAGCATTGGGCAATTTTAACTAAACCATGCCCATAAGCATTGGCTTTCAATACCGCCATCACTTTAGAACTAGGTGCCATTTCTTTTACACGAGCTAAGTTGTAACGCAGTGCGGATATATTAATTTCAGCGGTGGCTAAACGCATTCGCAGTGACCCTCATCAATTTGGGTTTAGTACTCATCATCCATAGCTGGCCCAGCATAATTATCAAAGCGAGAGTATTGTCCTTGGAAGGTTAACCTAACCTTACCAATTGGACCATTACGCTGTTTACCTATGATAATTTCTGCCGTGCCTTTATCTGGGCTATCATCGTTATACACTTCATCACGATAAATAAACATGATTAAGTCGGCATCCTGCTCGATTGAACCAGATTCCCTCAAGTCTGAGTTAACCGGGCGTTTATCCGCACGTTGCTCTAGGGTACGGTTTAGCTGAGAAAGTGCGATAACAGGGCACTCTAGCTCTTTTGCCAGCGCTTTGAGTGAACGAGATATCTCTGCGATTTCCAAAGTACGGTTGTCCGACAAGCTCGGCACACGCATCAGCTGCAGGTAGTCGACCATGATCATACTGATCCCGCCATGATCCCGTGCAATGCGTCGTGCTCTAGAACGGACATCGGTCGGTGTCAAACCTGAAGCGTCATCGATATACATTTGCCCTTTTTCCATCAATAGGCCCATGGTTGATGATAAACGCGCCCAATCATCGTCATCTAATTGACCCGTTCTTACTTTGGTTTGGTTAATCCGACCAAGTGATGCCAACATCCTCATCATGATCTGTTCTGAAGGCATCTCTAGTGAATAGATAAGCACAGGTTTATCCTGAGTCATTGCCGCATGTTCAGCCAAGTTCATCGCAAATGTGGTTTTACCCATTGATGGACGTGCTGCAACAATGATCAAATCAGATGGTTGTAAACCTGCCGTCATCTGATCTAAGTCTGAGTAACCGGAGCTGACCCCAGTCACACCATCTTGTGGTGACTGATAAAGCTCTTCAATTTTATCTATGGTCTTTTCTAAAATACTGTGGATATTTTGCGGACCCTCAGTACTCTTACTGCGCTGCTCTGCAATTTTGAAAACTTTACTTTCAGCCAAATCCAATAAATCATGACTTGTGCGCCCTTCCGGGTTAAAGCCTGCTTCTGCAATTTCATTGGCGACCGAGATCATCTCTCGAACAACAGCACGTTCACGTACAATACTCGCATAAGCATCAATGTTGGCGGCACTTGGCGTATTTTTAGCAATTTCTGCCAAATAAGCGAACCCACCAATTGAGTCCAATTGGTTGTTCTTTTCCAAGTTTTCAGAAATGGTAATGAGATCTATTGGCTGACCAAGCTCAACGAGTTTAGTCATGGCTTCGAAGATCAGTTTATGCGTGCGTGTGTAAAAGTCTTGTGCAACAACCAGCTCCGCAACGCGGTCAAATGCTTGGTTATCAAGCATTAGGCCTCCTAAAACAGACTGTTCTGCTTCAATGGAGTGCGGTGGAACTTTTAGTGTATCGACTTGTTGATCAGGTTTGGCCATAGTACGACAAAAACAAATGAGTGGATTTGTTATTGTAACCTTAAATCTAGTAAAACTGAATGCTGATAAGCTCAGAGATAGAAGCTTATAGTGAAAAAGTAGTGGCCCAACATGGTTGGGCCAAAATCATTTAACGATTTTTTTTCAGCTCAATGCGGCCACTGACCGTATCTATCTCAATGTCTGCGTCACCCGAGCCAATGGTAAATTCAAGCTCTCTTGATGGGCCATATTTAGCTTTGTGTACTTTGTCATTGCTCAGCTCATTTGAAATTTTACCACCTGCATGTGCATCAATATCAAATTTGGCTGAAATATCTGCTGGGAGGTAAAGCTCAGCATCGCCACTCACTGACTCAAGGTTTACTCTGGCATTGGGCAGTAATTTAGCGACTTTGACTTCAATTTCACCATTGACCGTATTCAGCCTTAGCTCTTGTAATTGGGCAATCTCAAAATCGACTTCACCGTTGACATTTTCTAGTCTAACTTCTGTCGCTTGTGTTTTACTCTCTACTGAACCATTGACCGCATTGAAACGCACCTTGCCCTTCGAATCGATATCTTCTATGTCACCATTCACTGTCTCATAGCGAATTCGACCATCCAAGCCTTTACTATCAATATCCCCGTTCACGGTCTCAAGGCGCACTTTACCCTTGATCTGTGCGGCTTTAATATCACCATTCACCGTTTTGATATAAGCACCCGCCGCTAGCTCTGCCGCCTCCACATCGACTTGTACACCTT
Organism: Pseudoalteromonas luteoviolacea CPMOR-1; assembly: GCF_001625685.1. Taxonomy (GTDB): domain Bacteria; phylum Pseudomonadota; class Gammaproteobacteria; order Enterobacterales; family Alteromonadaceae; genus Pseudoalteromonas; species Pseudoalteromonas luteoviolacea_K. The sequence goes on from NZ_AUYC01000011.1 coordinate 139,181, forward strand.
TAAATTCCAATTCACTTTGCTTAGGCATAAAAATTGTCAGTTCAGATCCATCTTGCTGACGGCCCCAATTTCTTGAACTCGAAGGCATCTTAACAATAAACTTGGTTTTACTGCCCTTATTTTCGAGCTGATAGCCCTTGGCCTCTTCATCTAGTTCACCCACCACTTTAAATGCGGGTTTATCCCATGTTTTGATCTCTACGTGACCGCGCTGATTTTCGATATACACTTTACCATCTAAAGGGATATCAATTTCTTTATCGATCTTCTCACCTGCCAACGTCGCCAAAGGGAACATGGCTAAACTCAACATCAATGCTTTCATCCTACTTCTCCTAAATTTCTTGCCAACGAGGTTGATGCACTCGCTCAATTAAATCTAATTGTTGCTGATAAACCTGAGCCAACATTTGCAACAAAGCTGCATTTTGTGCGTCATTCTCAAGTGCAAGCTTGATGGCTTGCTCAGCTTCTTCTAATTCTTGTAACTGTACTTGCCAATCATTTGTCAGTGCAGGCTGACTACTATATTGAACAAGCATTATTTGCTTTTGCTGCTCAAAATATTGGCTCATTTGCAGCATATTGTTCTGCTCGGGTGTGCTCATACTGAAATACATGACACACATGCCAATACAGGTCGCAGCCGCTATCGCCGACACTTGACGCCACACCCCAGTAGATTTAGGTGTTGCACTCCTCACGGCATCATTTTGTGCATTAATAGCTTTATCAATACCTTGCCAAAGTGGCTGCTGGGGTTTAGGCAAACCCTCTTGCTTTTTTGCCTTACTCAGTTCTTCAGACAAAAACTCGTCAAATGTTGGCTTAGTCATTTTCATACCACTCCTGTAACAACTTTTTTGCTCTGTGATACTGAGATTTACTTGATCCCACCGCCATATTTAACATTTCTGCGATTTCCTCATGACGGTAGCCTTCAACCCCGTGTAACACAAACACAAGTCGCGCTCGCTCTGGTAGTTTGAGGATTAATTTATCCAACCCATTTAAGTCACCGCAAAGTGCGATCCCCGCCTCATCCATACCACTGTTTTCAAAACTAACCACTTTTTGCAACCAGTTTTTATGTTTACGCAAATAGCTGATCGCAATATTGGATGTCACACTATGTAGCCAAGTCGTAAACTTTGATTTTCCGTCAAATTGAGTAATTTTATGCCATAGCTGCACAAATACTTCCTGGCATGCATCTTCAGCATGAGCCTGATCAGCCAACAGCCTCAGGCATAACGCATAAACGCGCCGGTGACATTGCTCATATAAAGCAGCAAATGCAGCTTGATCGCCCTGCTGAGTACGCTTAACCAATTCATCAAGCTCATCAAATGGGTGTACAGCGTCAACTAACATATTTAAATTCCTTTACCGCGAGGTAATGATGATGACATACCTACTCAAAAATAGAAGACTTTCAACACACTATATAAACAGTCTTATTTTACTGTAGATAAGAAAACCAGCTCTACCCGAACAGTACCTTTCATAGTTTTTAAGACGCAAGCAGGTTAAAAAAGGTTTAAATGATTTAGAAAAGTTTTTTAAAAGGCGTGCCCGACTTTGGCTGAGCACGTAATGACAGGTAAAATTAAATTATCGCCTAAACGGCTTATTCCCCCTTACTTGTGGTATCAGTATCGTCCGTAAACTCTTCAGGGTGTTTATAACGCCAACCCATAAACTCTAACTTTGCAGGCTCTTTCACCGTACCCGCATTGCCCAGCTTGAGCTCTTTCAACGCTTCATCAAAATGGATCCCGCTTCCCCCATTTGCTTCGATTGTGGCACCACGCACTGTACCAAAAAACTGCCCACTGCCATTCATAGAAATAGAGGTCAATGGCGCATAAATCACCGCATATAAAGAAGATGTACCACTGACAATCACACCATTTTTATTATCAGCGCTATTATTATTCGGCTCAGGCTTATAGGATGAGAAAATATTGAAAGTACCCAGTCCACTCTCTGTAATACCGGGCTCTTCTGTGATCACTTGCGCACTCCCTCCTAGCCTCACTTTGCCCGTCACAAATATCGTTAAGCTGGTCCCCTTGGCAATATGCAATCGACTATTACCTGTCATAATAAAGTCGCCATCTATCAACCAAATCACATCGCCCCCACCAATGTCATTGGAAGCAACAGTTTTCACATTGACTAATCCATCACCTCCTATGGTGAGGCTTTTCATGTTATACACATATTCACTGTCTTCATTGAGTCTGCCATGAACCTGTTTGTTCACGCCAAATAAATAAATATCTGTCTCGCTAGATATCCACTCTCTGGTCTCTTGCCATTGCCCTTGGACTTTCTCCTCAAGCCCGGCGCGCTGTGGACGAAATGTAAATATCTGATTAGATTTAACGACGAGGTTTTCTTGACTGTTGTTGGCAGCCATGATGGTTGGCATGTTGCCTGGCAATGCTAGCGGATCGCATTCATCCACCGTACTTGCATCGTGGTTTGGCGAGTCCGGATCGTATACCCGCACCGCCTCTACATTCGGATTTACATTAAATTTTGCAGCGGAATAATACACCCCATCTTGAGAGTGCTCTGTTGCTAGCTCAAATTGACCTGTGCCACCATATTGAATATCTAAAGGGTCATTACCATCATTTAAAATATCTGCGCCCCACAGCATCTCAACATTGCCATTAGCCCTTACAACACCGGTAATATCACCACCTCGGTGAATAATAAACCCTTGCGTCAACGCATCGCCTTGGACTCGGGTACCACTACCATGAGAAATATCGATGCCAGTATTTGATTGCACATTACCAATCACAGGTGAAGAGCCTTTCAGATAAAGAATACCGGACGCTTTCACATCTCCTCTGATGGGAGAGTGACCCGATAGCACCACATCCGAATCGCCAATCACAGTATTCACATCACCATTATTACTTTTGGTGTCTTCGTAGCTACCCGTTTTTGAATCGTAACTGTCGACCAAGCCACTACCTGATAAGTTGACCCCTTTACACCCTGTGACTGGGTTATTAAACACTGGCTCAACAACGGCATCTGTGAATTTAAAGACCGCCACCATATTATTGGCAGCGTCGTCACCATATTTGTTACCAAGACTGCCCACTTCTATAATACCAGCCTCTGGAGAAGTAATTGTGGTAGAGAATTGACCGTCAGTGAAGTCACCATCGCTTGGGGCTGGCATACTATTTACAATGTCATCCAGTGTCGCGCTTGTATTTGTGACTGTCATATAGTGGTTTATTTCATCCGCACTGGCAAATACCCCTTTTTCAGCTTGTAACCGCGCGTTCAAATCTTTTTGAAAATTACCACTCAAGCGTTCTTGTACCAAGGTATCTTTCATTGACGTAAACACCACGACACTGGCCATAGTGCTCAATAGCATCACTTTGATAAGTGTAAATCCAGATTGTCGTGAAAAACTATTCATCAATTACTCGCATCTAAAGGTTTTTGCCACACAGCACCTTTCAACACAAGGCGATTGGCAGCAATATCAATTTGAATACCATCACCAAATTGTTTTGGTAGATCTTTAGGCGTCACTTTTATGGAGATTAATATCCCACTATCTGAGAACGCTAACGCTTGGAGCCCTCTCAGTAACTGAACGGGCCCATTACCAATATCACAAGTCAAATACCCATTCGTTAATGTATAGTATTCGGTATACTCCGTACTTGGCACACTGCCATCACACGCTAAGTGCGCAGCCTCTTGCTTCACCCGCAATGCAATACCTACTCCACCAGCTTGTACCACTTCTGGCACTTCATTGGTCTGCTTAATACTGCGTGTCATCACTTGACTGGTATAACGGATCACTTCCTGTGCATGAGACAACTCTTTACTTGCCACTACGGTACTTTTAATCGCCGTGTAAGACATCGCGATACCAGATAACAAAAAAAGCCCAGCAGCCATCGCAACGAGCAATTCAATCAAAGTATATCCCTGCTCGTTCAAATTAAGAGCATGGGGACGTTGGAACATGTACATAGCTTGCTACTAAAGTAATTTGATTTAATGCATTAGTGGTATCTTTTATTCGCTCATCTTGCCAACTTACGGTAAATCTAACGTCTCGACGATCAGCTGCAGGCGTCGCAGCATCGTTGTATACAGTTGGGAAGATGCTTAACTGATAACGGTCATCTGCAGGATATAGATTGGCCACGTTCTCGTTATTAGCCACGACCAAGCTTTGATTCACATGTTCAAAATGACATAAATCAGTCCACATACGCTCAATGGCATTTTGCCCCTGTACTAAAGCAACTGTGTAATTGAAGCTATTGCTCGCAAATTGCAATGATTTCAATTGTGCGCCGGCTAAGCCCAACAACGCAACACCCGCGATCACGATTGACACCATCACTTCAATCAACGAAAAGCCTTTTTCTATACGCAATTTTCAGCAGCCTCACTTATCCAACTCTGACCGCTTCGCAATATACATAAACGGTAATCGAGCGTACTGTTATCATTATCAGTGACTAAGATATTACTTACTTGGTTTAATTCACCAGTGGATCTTATCTCACGATCAACCAACTGTACCCGTATAGATTCGTGCTCAATTGTAAAAGTACGTAACACCGTTGCTTGTTGGTTTTCCACGATTGTCACATCCCACTGTGTATTATTTTTAACTAACTTGATGGGCTTTTCTCTTTTCACAGCTTCACTGCGAGCAAATTGGTACACACTATTTAAATGATGAATACTCGAATTAATACGGTCTTGTTTAATGTAGGTGATAACAGAAGGCATCGCCAAACTCGCCAAGACGGCTACCAGCGCAACACAAACAAGCAACTCAATCAATGTCACCCCACGTTGTGAGACACTACCAACATTCATCTTTCGGCCCATCAGAGAATTCAGCACCTTGCTCATCCAACTTTAACGTACCACACATATCAGAGGCCTGAATCGACCCACTAATAGGCACTGCGCTAATCATAAACTTCAGATTTCTAAAATCGCCTTGCACACCAGGAGGCTTACCAAGGGGCGTGTAAGTTAATGTATAATACTTAGACTCTTTCTCAATTTTATATTCATTGGGATAGCCTCCATTTCTTGAGTAAAGACGCTCCAGCGAAACCGCTTTCTGATACATCAATTGCTGCACATCAGCTCGATTACCCTTTCGTAAGTAATCTAAATAACTAGGCAACGCGATACTCGCAAGCACAGCCACCAGCGCCACAACCATGAGTAATTCAATTAACGTAAAGCCACGCATACTACGACGATTAAACATTATTCTCCAAATCTGAATGATAACGCTGTCATATCTCAGAAACACCACTGTATGATATTTGGACAGCAAAAAAAAGTATCTAATAAAAAAGAGTTAACTAAATTATCACAAATCAATTTTATATAAAATGGGTACGATATTACATGACATTACTAATGTGTACCTATCATTTTAATATATAGGCGCCATTTTGCCGTATTTGTGATTTAGATTAATTTTTCAACTTGTATATGAATCTTCCGTAATCAATCGTGATATTCACCGATTTTTTATACTGAAAATTTATGTCGTTGTAATTTTTTCAGAGGAGGGATAAAACCGCACACAGAGTGTGCGGTTTACGCTTAATAAATTAAGCTTCTGCGATAACGATAACTTTGATAGTTGCCGTTACGTCAGAGTGTACTTGGATAGCTACGTCGAATTCACCAGTCTCACGGATAGTACCTAGAGGTAGGCGAACTTCAGCTTTAGCTACTTCAACACCAACTGCAGAAATCGCGTCAGCGATGTCACGAGTACCGATAGAGCCAAATAGCTTACCTTCGTCACCCGCTTTAGAAACTAGAGTAACTTCAGCTAGTGCTTCAAGTTTTTCAGCACGAGCTTGAGAAGCTGTTAGTTCTTCTGCGATTTTTGCTTCTAGCTCAGCGCGGCGAGCTTCGAAAGTTTCGATGTTAGCTTTGTTTGCAGGAACTGCTTTACCCTTAGGGAATAAGAAGTTACGTGCGAAGCCAGATTTAACAGAAACCTGGTCACCTAGGTTACCTAGGTTAGCGATCTTGTCTAGTAGAATAACTTGCATGTCTCTACACCTTTTAAAAACTATTAATCAGCCGGCTTACTTATGTAAGTCAGTGTACGGAAGAAGGGCTAGGTAGCGAGCACGCTTGATAGCTGCTGCTAGCTGACGCTGGTACTTAGCGCTTGTACCTGTGATACGGCTAGGTACGATTTTGCCACTTTCAGTTACATAGTTTTTAAGAGTAGCTAGATCTTTGTAATCGATTTGTTGTACGCCTTCTGCTTTGAAACGGCAGAACTTACGACGTCTGAAATAACGTGCCATGAGTAATTTCCTCAATTAATTCTTTCAATATGTTGTGCATGAAGTACAAGCTGACTCAAGCCATTTCGGCTCTCGTGGCGGTTTAAAAACCCCCTCACTTGCAACCCTTGCCCAACGTATAAATGCTCTAGTTGATTTCGGAATTTATCACCGCTAGCAACAACTTGAATTCGCACATAACTATTACGGTTAAGGTCGGCTTCAATTTGCATCGACTTATGTTCTAAAACAAAAATACAATGCGCAATGCCAGCAGGACTTTGACTATATTTTGGTGTTTTGCAAACAATCCCAGATAAAACGAACTGGTTTGTATAAGGGTCTGCCTGAGTTTGCACCAATTACCTCTAGAGGTGAGTCAAATCCGAATCAATAACGATTAAGCAGATGCTGCTTCTTTTTTCTCTTCTTTAGCAAGAGGAGAAGCTTCTGTTACAGCGTTCTTAGTACGCATAACTAGGTTACGTAGCACTGCATCGTTGTAGCGGAAAGAAGTTTCAAGTTCGTTGATTACTTCAGTTGGCGCTTCAACGTTCAAAAGAACATAGTGTGCTTTGTGAAGCTTTTCGATTGGGTAAGCCAGTTGACGACGACCCCAGTCTTCTAAACGGTGGATAGTACCGCCAGCTTCAGTGATAGAACCAGTATAACGCTCGATCATACCTGGAACTTGCTCACTTTGGTCTGGGTGAACCATGAATACGATTTCGTAATGACGCATGGATATTCCTTACGGTTAGTATAGCCTCGTCCCGTTTCGGCCGGCCGGGTTAAGGCAAGGAACGACTAATATGGCCGAAAGAGCGCGTATTTTACGCATAGTGCTAAAAATAAGCAATCGTTTTATGCAAGAAATCAGAAAGAATAGAGAGAAAAGTTATAAGAATTTGAAAAATAGAAAATAGTAAGGAGAGAGTTGGAGCGGCACACGAGGTTCGAACTCGTGACCTCGACCTTGGCAAGGTCGCGCTCTACCAGCTGAGCTAGTGCCGCTTTATAGTTTGCTCTAAATTGTCCGCTGGAGCGCAACAGGTCGCGTCTAACGTTTTAGCAGCTGAGCTAGTGCCGCTTCATAAGTCTATTCTTTATTTTAACAGTCGAATAAAAACTGAAAGTTTGGAGCGGCACACGAGGTTCGAACTCGTGACCTCGACCTTGGCAAGGTCGCGCTCTACCAGCTGAGCTAGTGCCGCTTCATAGTTTGCTCTAAATTGTCCGCTGGAGCGCGACGGGTCGCGTCTAACGTTTTAGCAGCTGAGCTAGTGCCGCTTCATAAGTCTATTCTTTATTT
>NZ_AUYC01000012.1:0-306938 GCF_001625685.1 Pseudoalteromonas luteoviolacea CPMOR-1
TCAACCCAATAAAATTTGCCGCACATTGCGGCGCTAGAGATACCATGAATATCGAGTTACTCGGAATATCAAGCCATCAATTAGAACCATCAACTTCCGGTTACCCAAGTGATTGGGAAGAGTTTGATGTTCTCATAGAATTAGACTTGTGCTTTGAAAATCATCAAGCAGATAGCGTGTTTTTTGAATTCTATGTGGCCTCTCCCAAGGCAATTGAAAACCGGACTATTAATTCATTTATGCCACCTACATTGGTACTCGAAGAATTTGATTGGAATGTTATTAAGTGTCATATTTCAAAGTTACTTTTACATGCAAATGGCAGTAATTCGTGGGCAGAAGTTGCAACAAGGCTTGCTGGCCAAATTAGGCCAACTAGTTTGAGTTGCTTTCCGTTCTAAGTATCTCTAACAAGCCAATTATGGCAAGGGCGCAAAACGCATGGCTTGCGCTCTTTCGTCGCTAAGTTAAGCCATGCATTTGTGCGCCCCATATTGGAGCGTTATATGCCTATGAGTAAGCTATTAATAATCACAGCATTTTTTATTTCGTATGATGCTGTGGCCGAAGTATCAGATAAAATGGCGACAATACCTGAACTATGGTTGCATGGTTTAATATTTGGTGTTCCCGTTTACTTTTTGACAGCATGGCGTAAAGGGTTTTTATTTCTTGGTATTTCGTTTGCCTTATTATTTGCTTACGCGGCATATGCGACTTTAAGTGATCCTTATGTTGGCGCAGCAATAATTAAAGAGCAAGGCATACCTTATATCATTGCCTCTTATAGCGCAGCCGTAATAATTGCTTTATTTACTGCGTTTGGTTTAGTTAAAAATAGCTTTAAATTAAAAAAACGGCATATAACAAGGCCGTAAAACCAAGGGCACAAAACAGCAGGCTTGCGTTCCTTCGACGCTAATTATAGCCTGCTATTTTGCGCCGGTTAGGCAAGCGTTATATGCCTAAGGAAGAACTGTGGGTTTAATCGAAGCTATCTTGTTGGGATTGCAATTTAAGAGTTTAGAAAAACCTCTTGTGTTTTTCTCTATGTTAATTGGATTTCTATTTTTTACTTTAGCTGGTTTTGGAATGCTTTATGGTGTTTATGATATTGCTATAAGCAGTAAAGATGGCAAACTTCCATTTGTTTTAGGTGCAACTGCATTTTCAATGTTGTTTTTTGGTCTTGCAAGTGTTTGTGGTTATATAATCAAACGCTGTTTTGCCAAGGTGTAATCGGCTTATAACAAGTCACTCAAAAGGACAAATAACAGTTGGTTTTTGCTCCTTCGTCGCTTATTTTAACCAACTGATATTTGCCTCTTAGTGAGGCGTTATATTTCCTTTGGAGCCTGTCGTGATTCTTAACAATGAGTATGGGGTCATGATTGCAAGTGATGTCAGTAACGGTCGAGACGGAATAGGAGTTGAGATTTACTTCAAGGGTAAGTTGATACTCGAGATATTTCGTGATGACACAAAAAAGTCGCGTGAAGTGACAACTTATGACAAAGATATACCGCTAGAGGTTGTTGAAGCTTCTATAGAATTATTTAAAAAAGAAATACCTTGGGATTTCCAAGATTAGTTCATTGGAAATATAACAAATTAATTAAACAATGGACGCAAAACAGCAGGCTTGCGTTCATTCTTCGCTTAGTTGAGCCAGCTATTTTATGCCGTTTATTTGCGGCGTTATGTTTTACGGAAAATAAGCTCAGAAATTAATATAAGATTAAATAAAGGGAACTTTATGAAAGAAGCTATGGATGAATTAATAAATGAGGCAAAAGCTAAACTACTGTTTTGGAATAAGATTGAAAGCAAAGCCGTTAAAGTTGCGATCGTATTTGTTTTTATTGGCTTAATCGCTTTAAAAGTATTTACCACAGTACTTACTTTTGATTGGCTGAAAAATTTATTCGTTTAATGAGTTCACGACTAAGTAAAACATAACATGCTGCTCAAGCGGGAGCGTTAACGTTTGGCTCGGTTTCGCTTTGCTAAATATCTCAGCCAAACATTATCAGCCCTTTAAAAGTGGGTTAGGCATTCTAATGAGTATCGAAGTTCGTAAAGCAAATTTTGATGATTTCTCAGCATTTAAAATGTTGTGGCAATTTTACCAATATCATCAAAGTTCATTTTCCTTAGAAGATATCGATGAACAAGGAAAATTTTATATAGATGAAAGTTATCTTGAGGAAGTGTTAAGAGGTCAAGATGAGTGTAATGCTTACATAGTTCTAAGTGAGCAATTAATTGTTGGGTTTGTAACGGTTGAGCCAACTGAAATCATGGGCGAAGAAATGCCTGAACTTTCAGATATTTTTATTTTACCTAAATATAGAAATCAAGGTATTGCTCAGCTTGTTATCGAGCTGTTGATGCATACAAAAGAATACAACGAATGGCATGTTGCTGTTTACCGCAATGATAAAAATGCTCTAAGTTTTTGGGAGAAGCATTTTAAACAATCAAATTACTCAGGCGTTAAAAAGGTAAAAACGTCTGATTCTGAAGAGTTTCATGAGTTTGTTGTACAAAATGCCTAACAAGCAGTGCAACAGGGACAAATATTGTTTGGTTTTTAACTGGGCGTTATAAGCCCTTTGGAGTTTAGTGAATGAAGTCAGTATGGGTATTCAATAAAAACAATGCGGACTTTTCTGGTGGTGTCTTCAGTGAACTCGAATTAGCTGAAAGTTGGATAAAAGAAAATTCACTGACTGGGGTACTGACTAACTACCCACTTGATCAAGGTGTATTTGATTGGGCAGTAGAAAATGACATGCATAATATTAAGCCCGAAAAATTAGCTGAAAAAAGTAAACAGCCTAATTTTATCGGTGGATTTACTACAGCTAGTCAAGAGCATTATCATTACCAAGATGGCGCTCGTTCATAAGGCTTAAAACAAAGCGAATTAAAAGTGCGGACCAAAAACAGTTGGCTTTATTCGTGCCTCACAAATTTTAGTCAACTATTATTAGCCAGCTACAACGGCGTTAGTTATAAAAGAAAAACTGAGTATTCATATGGACACCTTGCTTAAAAATCTAGAACAGATCGCTGCTCAACAAAATTTGATTTCAAATGCGATAGCAGGCGCTAAATTGTGGGTTGCTTCAGAGGATTTTGGTATTGATAAAGCAATAACCGATAAATTTAAATTCGAATTTCATTCTCACAAACTGTGTTTTAAACATGAATACATCGAAGTTTCGTATATTGAAACCAATTTAAATGTTTTACTCGAAGAGGAAGAAGTTGGTTATTATTCTTGGCAAACGCAGTTAGATGGTGAAGTTATAGACGATATGTTAGTTATTACAGATAATGAGTTAAAGTATAGTTAACAAGTAACTAAAAAAGGACGCAAAATAGCAGGCTTGTGCTCCTTCGTCGCTAATTTTAGCCTGCTATTTTGTGCTGTTTACAGTAAGCGTTAGCTATATAAGGAGTCAAATGAAGTATAAAATAGTACCTGTAAGATCGGATTTCTTAGATAAAATTAGAAATGTAGGTATAGACGATCAAAATCAACCTGTAGAAGTATTGGAAGCAAAAGGCGGGGAGCCATGCCGAGATGTACTTCGTGGTGCAAAGGCTGGTGAAGAATTAATATTGGCCAGTTATTGCCCTTTCACAAAACCAGGCCCATATAAAGAGTATGGGCCGATTTTCGTGTTGGCAAACTCAGAGAGTGAGGAGTTTGATAATACCAAACTGCCATTACCAAATGGATCTGAAACCGATTATTTAGGCCACACATTTGTGTTAAGAGCATACTGTAGTAACGAGCGTATAATAGACGCAAAATTGACATCGCCTGAGCAAGCCGAATCAGATCTTGAAGTGTTTTTAACCAATAAAAAGGTCAGCTTTGTCATTGCAAGATATGCAGCTTACGGTTGTTACAGTTTTAGAGTGGAACGTGCGGCATAGCTAATAATTTAATTATTAAGGGCATTTTTACACTGACGCTTCGTTAAAAAGCATGTAAAAATGCCTAATGTTAAGGCGCTATATGCCAAGGTTCCCCTTCGAGTTTTCTTTTAAAGTTAATCAGTGTTCTTGTAGGAGTATTTGTATTAGTTACTGTTGGTTTTTTTATTCATCAGTAAATCATGATGCAAATTTTGATGTCGATGAAGAAATTACTATACTCACATACGATAAATGCCAGTCAAGAAGCGAAATTGTTATTCCGGCTAATAGCAACATGCACATCGAATTAAATATCAGGCTAAGTAACAACAGTTCTAATTGGAACCACGATATAAATACCTATGCGCCTTCTATTTATATTTACTCTAAAGGCATATCGTTAAATTTACTTAAAAATTCATCAATTCTTAATTATGCACAGTTTTCTGACAGTCGGCACACTCAAATTATTTAAAAAATGGACAACGAGCTAATTAGAAAAGCATTAGGTTTGGCATGTAACAAATCACTCGTGCAGGACAAATTGCTCATAGTGAGCGCGTAATAGTTGGCTCGCGCTCGCAAATTTAGCCATTTTTTTCGCGTCATTTCGAAAGGCGTTATATTACTGAGGATTAAATATTGAAAAAAGAACAATTGGCGCTTTTAAAAACTCTACAGAGGGCATTGTTAGAAATTCGAATAATTGGCTTTAAAGGCCAAGACTCTGGACTATCTGTAGAGCAAAGCGAGTTTATAGCTGACATCGCGGATGCTCTGCATAATATCCCGGATGCAATAACTGATGCCAATTTTGATTTGGATTTTCACACTAAAATTATGCTTGGTGGTTTCGATGATAAGTATGGTACGACAACAAATTTTAGGTTGCTGGAAATCTATAACCACATTTTGCAAAACGAAATATAATAATGGCAACTAAACGGAAACAAAATGGTTGGCAGGTTTCACCTTTGCCGCTATTATAGCGAGTTACTTTGTTCCGCTTAGTTGGTGTTATCAGCCCGGAATCCAAGTGACTTAAGGAGATTTAAATTGATTACTTGCTACTTGAAATATGTCATAGACCCGTACAAATTGTCCGAATTTGAGACATATGCAAAACTCTGGATACCACTGGTCAACAAGTTTGGTGGAACACATAACGGATATTTTCTGCCTTCTGAAGGCGCGAATAATATTGCATTAGCATTATTCACTTTCCCAAGCCTCGCAGAATATGAGAAGTATCGAGCAAACTCTTTTCAAGACCCAGACTGTATTGCTGCTTTTAAATATGCAGAAGAAACAAAATGCATCATAAGTTATGAGCGAAGTTTTTTTAAACCGATCTTCGAATGAATAATGCTGTTTAAAAGTGAAAAAATTCAGTTAGCTGACTTCTTCGTGCCAGTTAGCAAGGCGTTATCATTCTTTTGAGGTATACGTGAAAATTTTTAAATACATTGGTTTTGGTTTGTTGAGCATATTTCTATTTTTTATAGGAATAGCAGTCATTAGTTCCATTAATCAGGCTAAACAGAGTGAGACATTTATCCCTTTTATTAAGCAAAACATGCCGGAAATAGCTAAATGGGATAAAGGGGTATTTGAGAATTTACTGACAGATGAGGCTTTTAATTCAATAACACCAGATCAATGGGAGCTTTACTTAAACAAGGTATCCTCACTAGGTAGACTAGAAAGTGTAGGCGAGCTACGTCTTGAAAATACTAGCTCTTTTACTTCGTTTAGTGGTGACACACAGTCTACAGCAGTGTATACGGTACCTATGAATTTCACTACAGGTCAAGCACACGCAAAGCTTGTACTCATACATACAGATGAATTAGGTGTAAAAATTCAGCACATCAAATTTCTATCGGACCATTTGATGCAATAGGACTCATAAGAAGTCTGTTTACGGCAAGCGTTAGCGCGACTAAGAGTAGTCGTGCATCAAGACATGGAAATGATAGTTTCGATTATCGAAAGCATCAAGCAGGCACCTAGCTTTTTTAAAGACAACACCCCCAAAAAGATAAAAAATGAGACATGCACAAATCTATTGCATTGTCGGTATCCGGCGGAGTTGTTTTATTTTCAGAGCAGTTCAATAAAGGCGTTTGTTCAAAAGAGGTAAAATGAAATGGTTCTTTAACCATTCCTAATTTGGTGACATCCGCTTAACTTATTGTTATGGTTGGGGGCGCAAAGCTCATATCTGAATTGCTGTTGTTATGTGAGATTTGTCGTAGATAGCAATGTTTGCAGGTAAAGGAGCATGTATGCAAAATTTGAAAAAAGTTAAAGTGTTAACCCGTGGATAGTCAGCGCTGATTGCTGGTGTTTGCTCAGGTCTTTCTGATTATTATTGTTTAAGGAAAAATGGTCTGCGTTTAGCTTTTATTCTGTTTAGTATAATATCTTTCTTTTTACCAGCTATTGTGTACATCGTTTTGTGGCTAATTTTACCCAAATACCTTTCGACACAAGCTATGGCTAGGCATTTGAGGCGAAAAGCATTGCTAAAAAAGAGTCTCACCTGCTAACAAAAAAATGAAACCGTGGATACAAAGCTGTTGGTTTTGTTCGCTCCCGATAAATTTTAAGCAACTATTTTTCGCCGTTTATTTGCGGCGTTGGTCATACCAAGAGGCTCGTGCTAGAAATGAAGTATGGGGATTTATTTCAAATTGAAGAAGTGGATTATAGTAAATATCGGACTTGTCGAGGTGCTGCTAACCGAGCGGAGTTTGAAAGCGTTATTGAAACGATACGAGATCCTAACTCTAGCGTGGATGAACTCGATGATGCGATAAATGACGGTCTATGGGATCTCTTCTCTCATCAATATACTCTGTATTCTTCAACCCCTTTAGCCCTTTATTTAATACTTAGCCGTACAACTAAAGCTGAGAGAATTAAGCGGGTTGAGCTAAGTGAATTCATTAAACTGTGCAAAAGCCGAGGCAATGAGGGTATTTTTTTAACAGAGCAGGAGCTACTTGCGAACAAACGCGGAGAACTGCCTATATTTTCAATCGCTGATATACTGCGCAAGTATACCTAACAAGTTAATCATCAGGACATAACATCATAGGCTTGCCACAAGGCGGCCGTGAAGATTATAATTTTCTTACTGTTAACGCGTTATACAACTATGGATAGTTTAGAGTATGCCCAATCCTTTTATTCCTGAATCATTTAAGCCACCGACGTTTTTTGATAGTGAAAATTTTCACTTCAGAGTTCTGGAAGAAGGCGTTGCTGAGTTAGACTTTGAAGCAGTCATGTCCAGTCAAAAAAGGCTACAAGGAATATTTGGCCCAGGAACTGAGTGGCCTAAAGTTAATATGACCCTCGAAGAAAATATAGAAAGCTTAAAGGTTCATAAGCAAGAATTTGAATCCAGAGATGCTTTTGCATATTCCGTATTTAACAATTCAAAGAAAAAATGCCTAGGCTCTGTTTATATAGATCCAAGCCAATCACTAAATTATGACTGTGAAGTCTACTTGTGGATTCGAGATGATAGTATTACGTTAGAAAAAATACTTTATCAAACTGTCTTGAATTGGCTTGAAGCCGTGTGGCCTTTCTCAAAAGTAGCATTCCCTGGCAAGTCGATTTCATGGCAAGCTTGGACCAATGAATTAAAAGTAAAACCAAATAGGGCAAACACAAATATATTGCCGTAATTTTTTCTATCTTGTAAAAGTGTTTGTCCAACTTGTTCTTTATCAAATATCACTGTTATTCGTAATTGACGTTCTTCATTGGTTTCTAATTTGGTCGTATCAAATTAACTTATTATTGTGATTTACGATATGATAGTGTGTCTGGCTTTATGATTTGTATAGCTGAGTAATATAATGTTGAAATTGATGGTTGGGGCTGTATCGTGCAAAACGATACTTAATAAGCCATGCAATAGGGATAAAACTTATGGCGATTCGCTTCGCTCAAATTGCGCCTACCATTTTTTACCCGTTAATTGGGCTTTGAGAGTACTATGAAATTCATCGCAATTCTTTTAGTAATATTTCCCATAATATCTTTTGCAGATAGCCATCATAAAGAGTTCAAAGATATTGATTTAATTGGCTCTATTCTAAGTGAGTATGAAGAACCCTATGTATTTGGTGGTCAGTTTTCCGCGCATACATTTTTGCTTAGAAATGACGAAATGGGCAACACTAAACATATTGCTATTAAATATGATGACTTTGGCAACGAATCTACCCAGTTTATTTATAAAGTGAATGGACCATGTTGCACTTATTATTCGTTAAAGCTTGTTGATGAAACGGAGTACTTTGTCATTAGTTACTCTCCAGGGAGAGGAAGATCATTAGCTATTTTCTCTGTATCCGAGTCTAAGCAACCAGATTTCGCTGGCACTCCAGTACTAGAACAACTCAGTGGTGACGAGCCTTATACTAATAATACGTTTAAGGTCTCTAACTGTGGGCTACATAGTGAGGTTAGAGACTTAGATAAAAACGGAAACTGGATTATGGTTCCTGAGGTGGCTTATATAACGCCATCAGGGATCGAAAAATCAAAGGTTAGTGATAGTATGTGCATAAAATCCATGACGGAGCTGAGTACTCGTAACAAGTCACTTAGGCAGGCCTCTTAACCGTTGACCAAGTTATGCTTCGTTTCATACTTTAGCCAACAATAATTTGCCTCTTTGTGAGACGCTAAGGAAGTTTATGCGTTTATTACTTGTCATCGCTTTGATGTTTATTCCTGAAAAAGTTCAGGCAAAACCTTATGATGTGTCAACATTCCAAAATACTAACCAATTAATCTGGGATGAAGGGTTTAGATCTCATATTCAGGTATTCTTCGGCGATGAGAAAGGGCGTTACTTTTGGAATGCCCCTGTTGCAGAACAAGTCAGAGCTGGATTTGGCGGGCCTTCTGACAATATAACTCAGCCAGCGGAGAACATATACTTGGCATCGGCGTGTCGACAACATTCGTGTCCTGAAAAAGCAGCTTATATTACGGATGGAACACAAGAGCTCTTTGCTATAATTTCGTTTTTCTGCCCCAATGCCAAAAAGCAACCCTCTTATCAGGGGGATGGGTGTTTGGTGATCTTCTATAAAAACAAAAAATCAAGAATTCAGCTATCTAAATATCTTGTTGATTGGAAAAATCGACATCAAAAACTGGCTTCGGTCGAGTTAGTATCCGTAATCTAATAAGCCAGCTGGCGCGCTGTATTTTAAGGAGAGTTTAGTGGGTGAAAAGGTTCAAAAAGCACTCAATGACATTATATACTTTGGTTGTCACGTTATTGTCGGAATCTAACGAGACAATCACAAACATATTTTTGTAGCTCTATTTAAATTTAAAATTCTCAGTCGATTTTTCATAAAAATCAATATCTTGCACTAATAACCTCAGTATGCCTTGAGTTATATATTTCCGACTATGGTGCCTTTGATGGCGTATGACCTATTTGTTCTTTTCTAATTTGGTGACATCTGTTTAAGTTATTGTTATGGTGAGAGAAGTAAAGTTCGTACCTGCATGGTCGCTGTTATCTGGCAGGCATAGTACTGTTGTTAAGTGATATATGTCATAGAAAAATGTGAGTGATAGGGAGTATGTATGTCGTATTCAACAAAACTTGAAGCGGCACAAAGAGAGCTTGAAGAAGCAAAAGTGAATAAAATTAACATGATGCCCCCACCATATAGGCTACTAAGGAAGCTAGGGGTTAAAATTGTGCCTTTTCATTACAATCGTTTTTTATCCAATTTTGTGATCGCTTCGGTTTGGTATATGCCTATATTGTCTGCGCTGGTATTTTGGCACTTAGATGACATTTCAATCGCTAATATTTTTGCTTTTGGTTTGTTTAGTAGCTTGATGTTGGGGTTATGCACGGCTGCTTATTATAGAAATAGCGCAAAAAAGCACAAATTAAGCGCTTGGGCACAACTGTAGCTAAATGGGACAGTCACAAGTATATTTCTGTAGTCGAGCTATCTCGTAAAAGCCTCCTTCCAATTAGTACACCATATCAATACCCTGAACTCGTAACTTCAGTACGCCAATCAGCCTCAACCTACAGGCATTAAGCAAAGATATTGTCTGCTAATATTGATGAAAGGGCAGTGTGCTATCCGTACTACGATTTCCTGTTCAATCAATACAATGATTAACTTTTGTTTGCAGGCTAGGTGACTCGGAAACGGTTCTACTGCCTCTTCACACGTGTTTTTGGGTTCAATAAATTATGAAATGGGATGAAGGCGGTTATTCAATAAAGGTAATATGAAATGGCTCTTTAACTATTCCTAATTTGGTGACATTTACTTAACTTATTGTTATTGTTGAGGACAGTAAAGCTTGTATCAGCATCACTGTTGATTGCAGGTGTTTGCTCAGGTCTATCTGATTAGTACTGTTTAAGGGAAAATGGTGGGCTTGTGCTCCTACGTGGCAAATATAGCCAACTAATTTTGAAGTTTATAGCAAGCATTATAAGTTAGGGTTGAGTACTAAGGATGAAACTAGAAAATGATATAGGGTTATCTAGCGTTTTCGTCGACTTGAGTTTCGTTTTGCTGATCTTTTTTGTTTTAGCATTACCCTTGCAAAGAGACTCTGCAATTTCACTAATAAAAGGTAACTCAGTTGAAAACTGTGGCCAATTTGCAAATTGGTGTAGTCATAATGCACCTATAAAAGTGGCGATTGAAAATGACGGAACAGTGCGGTTTTTCCGATACGGAGAAGATGTAACATTCAATATCAATGAAGTTAGTGAAATCAATCAATATATATATAACCTACAGAGTGAATTCGAAGCAGAATATGCGTGGCTATATATATCGGAAAATGTATTGGTTAAGAATAGTATTTCGGTCTCATCTTTACTAAAGCAAAATGGCATAATTCATATTGTGTGGACTGATTTGTAACAAGGTCGTAAACGCGGACAAAAACCGTTGTCTGTAATGCTTAGTTTCACATTGCGGCTATCAACTTTTTGTCAGCTGAAGTAGTGTGATAGGTAATGAGAAACACGTGTAATTATTAAAAGTGATCCCATTCGACAAATATATGATAACCTTTCTTGAATTCAAAGATGAGTTTGCAAACTTGGAAAAGGGCACCATATAAGATTTGATTAATACCTGGGAACAGTTATGCAAACAAATTGAAGATGTCCTCATGATAAAAAAGCTACAAAACCTGAAATGGTTTCAGGTTTGCGTTCACCCTTCGTTAATTTAGCCAATCTTTTTTCGCCTCTTATATGGGCGGTATATTTACGTGGAGTTTAGCCGTTGAAATTTAGTCTATTTATATTGTTTCTTATGATCACATTGAGTGCTCAGGCAGATCAATCAGCTAATCATTTAGCCCGATATATTGGCAAACTAAACATGTACGACGTGACATTTACATTGCTAGACTCTAAATGCAGCACGTCCTATTCATTGACGAAAAAGCAAGTTGAAGAAATTGACAAATTAACTTTAGAAAAAACAGGGGTATCATATAAAAAATACACTTCAATTGTAGGCGACCCTGAACTTACGCTAGAAATGGCTGAAGAAGCAATTCAACCGCTCCTCGATAATAATTGTAATGCTAGATTGCTAGACCATTGGCATTATAGAGTATCGAAAGGCGTCGATAAAAATTTATCAGAACTGAGAAATGCAGAACCAACAAGTATGCAAATAAAGTAAGTTTAATAGCTGTTTAAGGTGATGTTTTACTGCTTAGTTGACGCTCACTCTTCACCAATTATAACCAAGCATTTATTTGCCTCTTAGTGGGGCGTTATACGGGTAAGGAAGTATAGTGCAATATTGGACAGGGCCTTCAGAATCACATTTTGGTGAAGGTACAATTTGGACTGAGTTTGCAGATGAGGGGCATGCCCTTCGTCAGGTAGAAAAGTATGATGGGAAATGGTTTTCCTCCAGAAATGACTCCGAGGATGAATGTTGGTTATACGATGGCAACATAAGAGATTTAGAGCTTTCAGACTCAAGAGAGATTTCTAAAGAAGAATTTGAAGTTGTGTGGCAAAGGTCGGCATAACAAGTTACTTTAATTGTATGGTGGGCAATCAGTCTAATTGTTGTCACTCTGCATATTGAACAAGGAAATATCCGCCCAATCGTTTGAAAATTTACCTCGTAACGGGGGGATAGTATCCACATTCAAATACACTGCTGTTGGTATAACGAACTTATATTTGTTACCTTTCATTTGTTCGTCGTTATTTTTAACGCTTTCTTTAGTTTATATCCAGCGATACTATCTGAGTGGTAGTGCAACGAATAAGCGCTAAACAAGGATAAAATGAAATAAGCTTGACGCTTCTTTTGATTTTAGCTTATTCAACTTTGACTGTGAGTTTAGCCTTATGTGCTTGGTGAGTTATGCGTGAGCATTTGGATATCAATGGAAAAGTGCCAAATCTAATTGATCACGTTCTTGAGGAGCTACTTTGTACTGAGATGTGGTCAGAAGGTACGCTAGAGGATCAAGCCAATGTCATTTATCTTAAGGTTAATGGCTGTTGGTTCCGCCACTTTTTTGATTGTGCAATTGTATTTTGGCGTAATCAAGATAAAGCGCCAAAGTCATATGAAATGCAAGAATTAGATTCATATTTTAAGGTAGTAGACCTCGCTCACAATCTTGATATTAAAGGCTTAAAAATCCGCAGTTTTGAAACTTATTCTATTAAAGGCGGATCTGAGTTTGTATTTACGTTTGAGAACAGTCGTTCAATTGTGTTCACTAATATAAATGATATTACCGTATATAGAACATAACAAATGCTGTAAGCGCATCACACAATAAAGTTGGCTGTGTTCTTTTGTTGCTAACCTTAGTCAACTTTTATGTGCCGTTTACGGCAAGCATTATATTTTCAAATAGTATGTGGCCATTTTCTAGATCTAAAGTGTACATTGACGGTAAAAACCTAGCTATATTTGAAGCAGGTCAAAAGAAAATAGTGTCTATTTCTGAAATTACAGAGGTCTCTTATTGTTGGGATCTGTCATTAGGATTTAGAGATTGTTTAACTTTTAAGTGTGCCGCTGAGCAGATTGTTGTTGGTACCCTTCCCAGAAATATTGACAGCACGTTAAGCGTACTAAATAGCCAGCTGAAAAATGGTTCTTTACCACACAAACTTGAAGACCTTATTGATGAAGCACTGCTTAGTGATACTGTAATACTTTGGCAAAAAACATAACAAGTTAATTCAATAAAGAATACAAAACGCTTGGCTTGTGTTCCTTAGTTACTAATTTTAGGTAAGCATATGTACCAATTATTAGGGTGTTCGGTGTACTTATGGTAGAGCATCAGCAATTGTTGAATTTTGCTAGAGACGGAGAGGATATTTGCGTCACGCTATATATTGCTAGAATTGGTTTTTCACTGGCGAGATATTGTTGTGGTGTTTTGAGTGGAGAGACACTGTAAATAGCTGTCTTTAGTGCAGTTTTTTGAAATCTTTTCTTTAAGTTAGCTTTTAGGTACAGTGGCGAAACTGAGTTCAAAGTCGGTCTTAGTTCCTCGCTTTTCAATTTAAGCTCTTACTAGAACCATCATTTATCAGCCGAACGCGTCTGTCCAATTTTGTTTTCTAACTGAGGTGTCATATACCCTTATGAAATATCTGATTACTTGTTTATTATTGTTAGTTTCTCCACTTGTTTCTGCATGTAAATGTATAGAATTTAATGTTGGTCAATATGTGTCAAATGCAGAAAAAGTGTACCTCGGTCGTATTGTTAGCACCCAAATGCTTGGAGGTAAAGGCAATATGTCTGCAACTTTGAGAGTGGATGAAAAGTACAAAGGGGACGTTTTTGAGCTAGAAGAGGTCGTTCAGAGAAACAGTCGCTGTTCGTTATTTTTTACTTTAAATGAGGAATATCTGGTGTTTGAAGGGAAAAGTGGCGAAGTGAATCAGTGCAGTATGCGAAACATCCGATATCTTCGTGACTTGGAAAGTCAGTTAAACGTATTGAGCACACTTGCAAAGCAGGGGATATGACAAGGCTGTACAGGTGGATAAATAACACCTGACTTTGTTTATGCTCCACAAATGTTAGCCAACTTTGTGATATCAGGTGTTTATTGATGGCTCGTACACTCACTTTTATACTTATTTTCAACCTGGTTGCTTGCTCACCTACGCAACCTATTTCGAAATATAGGAACGTTTATGGAGTCAAAGTTGAGGCTACAATATCTATTGAACTCGCCCAAATAATTATCAACCATGTAAAAAAGTGCTCAGATTTTAGCTGTATAACGGATGATGAGCATAAATGGATATTGAATTGGTTCGATGTCTATGAATACGATAAACCTTATAGAATAAGCTTGTATACTGTAAACAATTTTAAAGTAGAAAATAAGCGCGTTTATTTAGTTGAGCTAGATGTTAAAGATGACTTCGGTCATTTGTCTTACTGTCTTATCGAAGAAAATGGAGGTTTTAAAATTATTGGTATTTCACATGGTGAAGTTGGATAAAACACATAACTAACCAATTAAGCGCGGGACTGTGAAAGCTTGGTTCGGTTCCGCTTCGTTACACTTGTTTAGCCAAGCAGTATTTGCCCCCAATGGCGGCGTGAGGTGACTCTATTGTTTAGTATTCCAGAATTGGGTAAGAAGTTTGAAGTGACAATCGTCGATGTATTTGATTTAGGCCTTATTGTTGAATCAAATAAAGGTGATACATATCAGTTGAGAGTCCCAGAGTTGACAGATAGGTTTCAAGTTTTAGATAGAGAAAGTAGGTTAAAAGAGGTTATCGGGGAGACAATATCCGTCTATGAGTTTGTTGAAACAAAAAGGGCACGTAAGCCAGCTATCCGAGTCAGAACTAAAACACAAAGCGGATATACATAAAAAACGTATGATAAAAATGCGATAAGAATATAGTAAAGGTTTTTAATTGTTTCATTTATATACTTGAGTTGCAGGTAAGGGCTCAATGTAGTTGGCTTTTACTCTCTTATCGCATATTATAGCCCGCCGCAAATGGCCTATTAATAAAGGCGTTCGATGATTTTGGAATATCATGCGTATAAATCTATTTCTCATACTGCTATTTATGTCAGCCAGCTCCCTAGCTCAAACGTTAATTACTGAAAAGTATAAGCTAACCATTGCTGAGTTATGTGAAGAGGGCGTTGTCGGCTGCGATAATGTCGTTTTGAATATACTTGAGTATGGAACCGGCGGTGAGCAACGAATTAATGGTGAAGCTTTTCACACTCATTGCTCAGATGGCACTACGCCATGCGCATTTCAAGGCTACAGGTTTAAAGCCAAGAATCAAACATACAGAATATTAAACAACGGTACTTTCCAAATTTTTGATAATAATGGTGAACAAGTTTATTCAGGAAAAGGAAAGTGGCAGTAACTGTCGCATAACAAGCACTTAAACCAAAAAGCGCAAACCATTGGGCTTGTGCTCCTTCATCACGAATTTTATTCAACGATTTTTTGCCGCTTAGGCTCTGGTTATTACTGCATAAGCAGTGACAATTAGATATTTTCTTTTTTAGATATTAGTTTTTATAAATGTAATTTTGGAGTTTTACGTGAAAAAAGTTTTATTTATCACATTGTTTATTAGTTTTCTGGGTGGCTGTGTTGCAATGGGCCCATCACTTAAAGATGCACCTATACCAGAAGGAGATGAGCCAGTAGTTTACGTTTATAGAGAGTTTAGTAAATTTGCGATGGGTGCTTATGCAAAAGTTTATTTAAATGAAGACCATGTCGCAAATTTAGGTATGAAGGGGTTCACTTGGATAAATGTAAAGGAAGGAGAAAATAAAATTGGCGCTTTTCAGGGTCTTGCACAATTCGATGATGGAACGCTTAATCGCGAATTTTCGTTGCAAAAAGGAGAAAAGCTATATTTGAAGATCAGTACAAGCCATCTTACTTCAAACGGTATGACTGTAAGAATACAGAGCTTAGATAAAGTTGACGAAAAAACAGCCCTTGAAGAATTGGCTAACTATTCTTACCAGGCTAACTTCTCGAATAGATAACTTAACTGGTTATTATATCGGAGCAAAATCCAGTTGGTTTTTTTGCTCCTTTTTCGCTTACTTGACCAGCTATTTTTAGCCAGCAAGGCAAGTATTAGGTGAATCATGGGGACAGGTACCATGAGTAAGTGTTTGTAAAATTATTATTGTTTGGCATCTTCTTTAACAGCTAAGCTGTTTTGGCTAAATACTCCAGTGATTTTTCAAATGCCCCTGTTGTCACAAGAGCGTATTAGTTCATTTAGGTGTCATTATTAAACAACTCTAAACTGGTGGGGTAAGTTCTAAACATGGCTACTCCCCAACGAATTCATGTATCAGTGTTTTGAATGTTGTAAATGTGGACAAACTATAAGATCACAACCTGATTGCGGTGCTGTATTCACTTATCAAATTAATAAAGTTATGGACGCAAAAACAGCACATCCCTCGCTTAATTTAGTCTGCTATTTCTCGCCGTTGTGTAAGGCGTTAGATTTTATGGAGTATAAATGTTTAAAGTCTGTACCAAACTTTTAATTGTGTCTTTTCTTGTTTCTGGTTGTGCAACAACTACAGTTGAATATGATGAACCGACCGCTGGGGACAGAGCTAAAGTCAGGTTTGTTGCCTCAGGCCATCACGGTGGAGAGGCTTTGGTGGTTGGCTTCGATACTGCTAACTGTGAAAATGCACAAAATAGAGTGTCGTTATATGCAAAGATGCATGGTAGTTTTATTAAATCAAAAAAGGTCGGTGTTCCTTTGTGGAATTACGGCGACTATGCTGCTAATGCTAAAGAGTTTTATTTTGAAGCTGGTAAACCGAACAATTTTTTAATGTATAAAAAGCATAGCGGTGTGGGGGTTAGCACGTCTTGTGGTTCCTTTATATCAACTTCATTCGAGAAAGATAAGAACTACGAAATTGACTTTAATACAAATGGCTGCACAGCTATCGTATACGAAATTCAGGGCACCGATGGTGTATATAGTCGTGTGCGCCAGTCAGTTGGAAAAAATGACATCTCAACGATGCCTAATTCCTGCATCAAAGAATATAATAATAGAGTAGGAACTAAGGTCCCGCTTAATAATTAAAACCTAACCAGTTTTATAGTCAGATCTGTAATAGTTGGCTCTGTTTCGCTTTGCATTATGACCAACTATTGCTCGCGGATTAAGGTTATGTGGGGCTTCTGAGGAGCGCTATGAGCGTGAGTCGAAATTTAATTAAGTTTAATTCTATTAATTACCGTCAAGGATAGACCGAAGTTGTCGAGGTATTCACAGTGGTTACATTAATGTTGAAACAACACAAATCCACCCCGATATAGATATTACAGACATGGATTTTGATTCAGCTGTGACTCCGTTTGATGATGTTGCATAGGTAACAAATACGGAAGTTGAGTATTGGAGAAACTGAATCTCTTGTTGAGCAGTGAAACAACGCAATTATTTTGTCTAGAGGTAAGGTCAACATATAATAAAGCGAGCAATTCGACATGTAACGTCAAGTTTTTGCGGGGTATGATTAAGCGTCAGCATAGCCTGACAAACGTTTTGGTAGTTTGTTGTATATGAGCGCGTTAGTTGTATAAATTGAGGGCGAGTATAATGAAATGGATAGTCTTCTTTTTAATGTTAGTCGTATCCTATTTTTCATTAGGAAAGGGCGATAAGCTTTTGATCTCTTCATCAAATGAATCTGTTGAATTCAATTTAGTTGAAGGGGGGGAGTTCATTGTTATTAGAGAGAATACCACGTTTAAATTATTTATTAATACGGCGTTTATTGAAGATGGTAAAGTCCACGTAGTATACTATTGCCAATTTGATGGAGATTTAGGGTTTGGTATTGGTGAACTATCAAGTCTCTCTTTTTCTGTTAATGAAAGTAAAAGCTACAGCTGTAATAGCGATATAAAATCGCTTTATATTTTACGAGTAGGTAATTGACGAGCGTATTAAGCTAATGTCGTTATTTTTTTGCGAAAACTTTATTCTAAAAATAATAAGAAGCTAATGATCTTATACATAGGTTAAAGCATTGAATAATTCTCGATTCTCTCTTTCTTACCCAGTAATTTTACTTGGTAAACGAGTTTGTATGGAAAAAGCCATGAAAAAATTAAAATTACTATTTCTTTTATTTATTCCTGTGGAAAGTATAGCGAGTGATATTACTGATAAAGAAGCGGAAAAGTTATTAATCTTAGGTCAAAAATACTTTTCGAATCAGCAATACTCAAATGCACTCGTTGTTTGGAATAAATTGATATCAACTTCAGCGCTCGGAAAAGAAAAAGTTATTCAGCTTCAGTCAATTGCTGAATCTAACATTGGTTACATTTATTCGAATGGGTTAGGAGTGAAAGTTGATCACAGCAAAGCAGAAGAATATTGGTTAGAATCCTCTAAAAAAGGAAATATGGAGGCGAAATACCATTTGTGCTATACCTACGGCGGTAAGAAGATTCCTGGGAAAGGAATAATTGAAGCGTCACAGTTCTGCAAATCAGCTTATAATTTTTATAGTAGTAAAACTAACAAAGAATATAGTGATGAGTACATTATTGATCACATAAGTAAATTCTACAGGGAGTATAAAATGGGGGAGAAAGGTCTTGAACGAGTTAACGAAAAGTAACTAAGCGATCTATATAACAAACTAGCTGAAACTCTGGGAAAACTTTCTGCTAGCGCCTCATGTACAGCAGATAAGCTGTTAAACAAAGCGCACTAAAACAGGGTTGTGTTTCTTTGTTTCTAATTTCAGTCTGCTACTCTTTGACTACGAGGTGGATACTAGTTGCTAAGAGGACACATGGGGACTTTAAACAAAATACAAAATTGGTATTTTTCTCAGTGTAATGATGATTGGGAACATGCTTTCGGGATAAAAATTGATACTCTAGACAACCCTGGGTGGTCACTAAGAATTGATTTAAGTGAAACATTATTGGAAGGACGAGCTTTTACTACAATAGAAGTTGACTATGACTCCGACAAAAATTGGATCATGTGCAAGGTAGAAAATAACCAATTTATAGGGGCTTGTGGACCTCTAAAACTCGAAGCGATGCTTAATATTTTTTTGGATTGGGCAACAAAGGGCAGCTAAGCAATCAGTCAATCCGATTTCAACACGCATTTTTTTCGCGAATGCTTAAGACGCCATCTCCAATGGTAAGCTACCGGGCTTATTTTTTAAGAAAATATCCTCCTTTTTCTTATAATAGCAGCATTTTTTGCGTCCCCAAATTTACCTTTTAGGAAAAGGCGTCATGTGACTAGGTAATTCAAATGTATTCAAATAATGACATTAAGCCTATTGAACCTGCGATCAGCGTGATAAAACGCCAAGATATGTATTTCGGTTCAACTGGGCTACAGGTTAAAAGATAGCGAGCGCAATTACTTAGGGGGCTTCATTCTCGGATGCACAAATACAGATATTCGCTTGATCAACGGTTAGTGGCTTATTTGTGATGATATTGATTGATTAAATATAGAAAGCAATGTGGATGTTAATCAAGGCAATATTTTTGATGGTTTGCATTTGTTTCCTGAAAAGGAAGTAAATAGCCATAGAAGTGAGTTTGTTGCTCGATTATTTTCTAAGGAGCTAGCCATATGGAATGGTACTGCAATAGAAGTAATAAAAGGCGAAGAAAAATTATCAGATAGCTTTCAAGTGACCATAGAGTCTTTAAGGAAGTATAAAAGAACAATAGGATTCAAATTTGAGGCAGTCGTCAAAAAATAGTTAAGTACATAATTTTATTTGTGTTTTATTGGTTTTATTCATAAGTTTTGGTTCTAGATTATGGGGGGATACTTAGTCGATAAGTTACAACAGTATGCTGGTGGGAATGTAGTTTTTACTGGACTTTTAGTATCGACTATATCCGATGAAACAACCTATGGAGCTTTGAATCGCAATGAACTGGGATTTTATTTGAATAAACACTAAATTATTCACCAGCGGGTGTCGGGTTTTTTATTAAAATATAATCTGGATCTTGAATTCTGTCGCTCATAACAGGTTTAATAGTTGACGTAAAACCGAGATTTTACGTTTCTTCTTCGAAAGTTTGGGTCTTTTATTTGGATGGTTATGCGAAGCTTTATAATTATATTACTTTGTTTTTTTAATATTAGTCTTTTGGCATGTGAAGATGAGCATGTGATTTCACCGTTTGCTACAGAAGTACTTGACTATAATGGTTTTGATAACAGCTTAAAATACTTTGAAATCCTGTCTCCAGTTCAAAAGGGTAATGTTTATTTGAGTAGTATCACTGCGCGTGTGAAAGGAAAGTTTGAGTTTAATTTAGATATACGGGAAGATCGAACCTATAAAGGTAACTTTTATATTTCTAGCTTGGGGATCCCAGAAGATCTGCTTGATAAAGTAGAAATATTTATAGCGTACAATACAACTAGGAAAGACCGAAAGACAGTGATCTTTTGTGGAAATTTTGATTACTATAAATTAAGTGAACTACTTAATTTTGAAAAAGCAAAACAAGCACCGCCACCACCTCCAAAGTTGCCACCTAATGATTTGTCAAATAGCATATAAAAATGTTCTAAAAAAGGGATAGAAATCGAAGGGTTGTGCTAAGTTTATCCTGTTTCGTTGTTTCGTTGTTTCGTTGTTTCGTTGTTTCGTTGTTTCGTTGTTTCGTTGTTTCGTTGTTTCGTTTAGCACAGCGTTATACTTTAACTTGAGGTAATTTTGTTTGAAAATGGAATTCAACACATAGTCGCTATTGTTTTTATTTTCAGCTCATTTCCTGTTATCTTTAATGCAGGGCTTGAAATTATCCTTTTAGAGGATTTTGGCTAACTATTTTAGCCATAGCAGTGTCACTTCTTTATTGTGTACTTGCAGTACTATCTTTGTATTATTCGCCCAATGCACAAAGGCTGAACTATCAGGTTTTTAATTTTACTGGGCCTTGTTTCCTAAATATTTGAACTTCTGACCTTTTGCGTGATCAGATCAAAAAACATAACGCAACTCAAGCTTCCATGACAAAGAAAATTAAAAACTGGTCTGCCTATAACCGCGCGTTGATACAGCGTGGCAATATTGCTATTTGGCTCAGCGATAACGCTATTCAACAATGGCAAACCGCAGAAAAACACGGTGGTCGTGGTCGTTCAAATAAATATACTGATTTTTCAATTGAAACTTGCCTGACACTTCGGTCTGTCTTTAATTTGCCACTTCGAGCGCTCGAAGGGTTCGTTAATTCACTCCTCAATTTAATGGATGCACCTATTCACTCCCCTGGTTACAGCTGTTTGTGCAAGCGAGGAAAGACACTAGATGTTCAATATTGAACCAAGCCAACCACGCAGGGATTTATTGATATTGTTGTCGATAGCACCGGCCTAAAAGTTTATGGTAATGGCGAATGGCATACCCGAAAACACCGAGCCAGCAAGCGTCGAACTTGGCGTAAATTGCATTTAGCGATAGATGCTGCCAGTCATGACATTGTCAGTGCAGAGCTATCAATGGTGAATGTATCAGATGGTGAAGTTTTAGGTGATTTACTACGGTCACTACGGAGAAATGTTGACAGAGTAACCGGTGATGGTGCTTATGATACGCGTGATTGCTATGATGAAATTGCAGCTAAAGGTGCCGTAGCTCGTATTCCCCCAAGAGAAAACGCCCAATATTGGGAGAAAGGTCATCCGAAAAACAGCGCCATAATATTAATACATCAATTTGGTTTAAAACACTGGAAGGAAAAGTCTGGCTATCATGAGCGTTCGCTGGCTGAAACGGGCGTTTATCGTTTTAAACAGCTTACGGGTGACAAATTAACAAGCCGCACCTTCAACAGCCAACACACAGAAGTAATGATTAAAGCCAAGGTGATCAACACGATGAACAGGCTAGGTATGCCTGAATATTGGTAAAAATAACAAGGCCGTCAGTAAAGGCCTATTTGATCAACAAGGCCGTTATCATTAGCTATTTAGTTGTATTTTTTTTATACTGAACGATTATGTCGTTGATATCTTGGGGATCTGATGACCAATCAACGGGAAATTTGTTCAAAGTTCAAAGTTGAATACGTTCCATGCTACAAAAGCGATAAATTAGGTATTGCGATTGAATCAATTGGCAAACAACCAATACATGGTTTGAGGCATAAAGCTGAAAATGGCACATGTGGATGGTATATTTGGTGTGGGGAAGCGCTGCTAAATGACCCTGACTTTTTTAAACCTTTGCATGTAAGTCACGTTAATCAGTACCTACCACAAGTTCTTCCATACTTAGCTCTGCCTCCGGGGCATAGGTTTTTGTTGGCTGATGGGTATGAGGATGTTTGGCAAGATCGTAAGTTACTGGGAATATGACACGTTAAATCACCCATGGTTTCGAAGCAGCAGGACTGTGCCTTATTTGTCGCTTAGTTTAGTCAGCCATTTTCCGAAACTCCTTTAGGGATTATATGTCAGAGATAGCAATGAAAGTTCGTGCCAAAGTTACTTTTTAGGTTTTAGAACGACCGCCATACATATTTAGGCATATGGGTCAAAATGTATGGCCTATAATTCGCTAACTCGATGAAATTGAGACAAATTTCAGACTACTTTTTGAGGAAGGGAGAGAAGCATTTGACGGAAATATCATTGAGTTAGCAATGTACTTTGTGGATGATACACTTCATGAAACCAGAATGTATCTGGGGATACCATTTAAACTGTTCGTTATGGATATTAAAATTGCTGAGTGCCAGATTTTTAGTATCATAAAATAGTATTGTATATTAATGCGAATTGGATGGTAAGTTTATGTATAAACTTATTTTTATAACTTTCACTTTTTTTAGCTTTAATAGTATAGCGCTTCCATATGGCGGTTATTGGAGCCCTGGCTTTAAACGTTCTGTCTGTTTATTATGGCAAACTTCAACCGTTGAAATTCCACCGGGTTTAACTGTGACTATTTCTTCTAACTTTTCTTATAAAGGAAAAGGCTATGAGCTTTCTGAATTGCAAAAAAGTTATGGTTTTAAAAAAGAGCGCCATGTTTTGGAGTTTATTCTTCCCGAGGTGTATAACAGTTCATATGTTAAGGTGGATTACCCCTTGGAGCTCTATGTCAATGGCGAAAAATTAACTAAAGTACAAGTGAAAGATACTCAGTACTTTTACCTAACTGGAAAAACTGTGTCTGATATTCTAGCACGAGCAGAAAAAGGTCATGGTTTTGATGCAAAACTAAAGTCTATATCTGGAGAGATTCATTCTGTAAACTTTAACGATGAGCAGCTTGCTCTGAGTACAAAAATGCACTTTACTTGCTCTAAAAATATTACATAATCAAGTCGTAGACGCAAAGAATGAACAATTGGCTTTATACGTGGGCTCTAGAAATTTGAGATCAGAGTTTTATCGGCTCATATAGGCCTTAGGCGGCTATATGGTATTTGAAAGTATTTGAAGGTGGAAGTATATAATTAGTTGACTTACTTTGGAGTCTCAGGGAGTTTGTTCTAGAAAAAAGAGCAGTGTTAAGTACCAAATCAGAGGTGATATTAATCACGAATAGGCTTTCGTTGTCTTGATGAGCATGGACTGACAGAGATAGCGCGCAATCCCTCTAATACTGACTACCTATAAAGTAAAAGATCATGGTTGGTACTTAGAAAGACCACTTATCTTTTCTTGGGAAATAGTGACGATTGACCCCACTTAATCATGACTTCCAGTGAATATTTAGAACCAATTATACGCAATCGTCCAACCATAAAAAAGCTGGGTAAAGTAGAGTCTGTTGTTAACTCACAAAGGTAGCATTCATACATAACTACTAGCTTTCGACAATACCACTCCAATCTTGTTCAACAGTGATTGACTGATTATTGGTTTGAACATTCAAAGGTTAAGAGTCCTAATTATTTAGACAATAAGACGACAACATAATTGGTTGGGTGAAAAAGTAAAAATAAGCTGGTTCTGCTTCTTAAGTACGGCATTTAAACTTGTCACTTCTTAATTTGATTAGTAGCTAAAGCCTCAGTTGCCAATAATATCGATTTTTTGAGTATGTGGGTTTTATGTTTCCTTTATTCTGATTTATATATTAAGGCTTTCTGGCTATTTTTTAGTTTTAAGTTGAATTCTTCTTGAGCTTTGGTTGTACATTTATTTTTGATTAAAATTTTCTCTCCTTAGATGCATTTTTATCATAAAAATGGATATGAAATTGTAACAATCTGTATAGATGGTTAAACGGAATAATGTCGCTTGCATAAGGGGTAAAACATAGTAAAAACAAGTATTTAATGAAAATTTAATTTTATTTTTTTAAATGTATAGCCTCAAAATTTTTCAAATTTCACTTTTATAGAATGGCTAAGTTAATTTGATTGTTTCTAATTGTTTCTATGATGGTTACAAGTAGTTAGGTTATTGTTACTGTCTTATGTAATCAAGTGCGTATATGAATAGTCGTTATTATGCGTCAAGAGATACGCTGTAGTTTTGAAGAAAAAAAGGAGTAATTGAACAATGTCAGAGCTTTCTGAGTATCAGGTAAATATCAAAATTAAGCTATGTGCTTTATGGTCAGCTGTAATGTCACTTTACATTTATTGTGATTATTTCGAGCTTTATACACCTACAAAAATTGAGTCGATGATCAATGGGACGACTATTTTTGGAGCTGGAGATCAAACAGTTTTGCTTGGGTTGTCTTCGATAATGTTGGTCACGAGCTTGATGATTTGTTTATCAGTATTATTACCAGCAAAAATCAATAGGATATTGAATATAATGGTTGGGTTAATAATGACAGTTATGCTTATGTTCCTTGCTTATGCTGTGGGTTGGTATTTTTATAAAATGTATGCTGTTGTTGAGTCAATTCTGACCATGGTAATTGTTTGGCTTGCTTGGAAGTGGCCAGAAGAACCCAAGGTTTAACAAAGCCTCAAAGTAGGGTCCGTATTGGCTTTGCTCGGATCTACTTCGCTCAATGAAATTTAAATCAATTACTTATTGCCTTAATTGGCATTATAAGCCATTAGTTTTGAGTATTTATGTTCAATAAGTTTAGTTTATTAAGGAATAGTCGTGTCTAAAAAAAGTATTGCAAGACTCGCTGGGTTATTTTATTTGGCAGTCGTTTTGACAGGGATATTTAACCTTATTTATGTACCATCTCAGCTTATAGTATGGGGAGATGCAGCAGTAACGGTTAATAACATTCTTAATTCTGAGTTCTTATTCCGATTAGGTATTGTGAGTGGTGTACTCTGCTACATTAGTTTTTTTGTATTGCCGTTTATTTTGTACAAACTATTTAAGTCAGTTGATAAAAATTACGCTTTTCTCATGATAGCACTCGCTGTTGTCAGCGTTCCTATTTCTCTTTTCAATATGATCAATAAAGTTGACGTGCTTACGCTTCTCAGTGGAGCTGAATATCTAAAAGCAGTCGATACCGAGCAAATACATACGCAAGTGATGCTATTACTCAGGTCTTACAATAATGGGATTTCAGTAGTTCAGATATTTTGGGGTCTTTGGTTGTTTCCTTTTGGTTACCTTGTTTATAAGTCGAGGTTCCTTCCTAAAATATTCGGAATTTTATTGATGATAGGCTGTTTTGGGTATTTGATAAAATTCTTTGGATACCTTCTTTTTCCAAATGTAGCCATTCCTCTGTTTGTCGAATTGCCAGCTTCATTTGGGGAAATTGGAATTTGTTTGTGGCTTTTGATCATGGGGGTTAAAGATAAACCAGCGCAAGGAGTAAGCTAATCCATGCTTAGAAAGTTGTTATCAAACTATTGGATTACAATATTGTCAGCGGGGAACCAAAACAGGCGTTTTGTTTAGTTTTCTCTTTGTTTGGTGCACAAGGCACAAAAGGAGTGTGGTGCATGGACAACCCTAAAAATAAATTTAAAGTTTGATGGCAGGGATCTCAAGTTAATGGCCTCTAAAAAAAGTGCAGTGTGCATCAATGCTTGATGAGAGCAACGTTCCATCAGGGAAGTTTGTTGATTTAAAAGCTTGTCAGTGATGAAGGGTTACTCAGTTCGTGTTATCTGCCATGCAGAGCAGATCCCAAAAAGTTGAAGCGAAAGCTTTTGAGAACATTAATATTTCAGGACAGGCACATAATTACTTTTTAAAAAGCCCCTGCATACTCATCAGTCTTGTGGTTAGTCGTTTTTAAGTTTTAATAAAAATGATTGGTAAAAATTTTTCAGGACAGAGCTGTTTTCTAGCAGCTCGATTCAACACACATTTAATTATTAAAAAGAACATAAAATGTGTTAAAGCAAGAAAGGATATTTATATGATAAAGAATATAAAAGTAGTCAAAGTAGCGTTATTGATGTCAGCGTTTTCTGCTCAATGGTCTGTACACGCTGATGATAAGTTAGCAACAATTTTAAACAACCTAGAACCGAGTTTATTCGCACCAAATACAGTATCGACGAATCAATTTGAGTATGGTTCTAGCTTATCTCCCGATGGAAATAAGTTTGCGTTTGTTAGGGCATTGGCCCGGTTCTCAAACAGCGCGCTCGTCATGACTCATAAAAAAGGAGGGGTTTGGCAGACCCCAACATTATTGCCATTTAGTGGCGAGTTTCATGACACTAATCCGTATTTTTCAAAAGACAGTAACACATTTTACTTTACCTCCAGAAGGCCCGTAGAAGGTGCGAAAAAAGATATCTTTAAAATGTGGCAAGTAAGCTTTGATGGCGATAAATTTGGTCAGCCTGAGTTGGTACCTGGTAAAATTAACGGAGATCATAATGTGATCTACCCGACTGTACATGTTAATAAAGATATTTACTTCTCATCTATGATCAAAGGGTCTACAGGCAATGTCGACCTCTTTATTTCGAAGTATCACCCAGATGGATATCAAGCGCCGATTGAGATCACAGAGCTTAATTCTACGGTCAGTGACGCAGATCCTGAAGTTTCTACAGACGGAAAGTTGTTGTTTTTCACATCAATGAGGCCTGGGGGCTTAGGTCACTATGATTTATATGTATCGGTTAAACAAAAGGAGGGTAAGTGGGGGCAGCCGATAAACTTAGGAAATAAAATAAACTCGCGCAGGATGGACTCAGATCCTATTCTATCAGCAGATGGTAATACCTTATTTTTCTCAAGTGATAACAACCCCGAAGTGAAAGCTGTAAAGAATTACAATGAATTGCTCAAGCGGCAGGACAGTATTCATAATGGAC
Source organism: Pseudoalteromonas luteoviolacea CPMOR-1 (assembly GCF_001625685.1). Lineage (GTDB taxonomy): Bacteria > Pseudomonadota > Gammaproteobacteria > Enterobacterales > Alteromonadaceae > Pseudoalteromonas > Pseudoalteromonas luteoviolacea_K. Next base: position 27,268 of record NZ_AUYC01000012.1, read on the forward strand.
TAATGAATATTTATAGTGTTGATATTACAGAGTTAAATAACTACCTGCGCAAAAACATCTAAGCCGTCAGCTACAATACTGCTTGCAACAGTAGGAAAACATGTCGATTTATCTGCATGTTTTCCTGCCTCTTAATCTATGACTAGTATTACTAAGGGACACACCGTTTTCAAAGGTATTTTATCGTGCCCAATAACCTCAAGCACGCCTGCTTTGTGTGGCTTTGCTCTTGAAGAATACGGTGTATTTAGCTCGTTATGGAGGAAGTATTATGAGGCTGGTAAAAGTATTGTAGTACTGTGGGACAGGCAACATTTATCAATTTAACGAAGCAACGTCTATTTACCGGGGTATAAACAATGAGGCACCTGTCACTTCACAGAGGAGGAACGGCTAAAGGTTTTCGTGTCACCTAGAGCCGTTTATATTATTTATCCGACAGCAGGCATTGTTCGCCCTGCTAGATCAGCTGGAAAGCCACGTTCCAGTGCAAGGTGTTCTGCTCGCTGTGCAATTTGTTGCTCAGTTATGTCACTTGTCATAGACGCATCAACGAACGTACTTTGACAGTGCGCTGAGGACCTATCGGATAACAAACCAAGCTCTAATAGCTTGTTAATAATGGTGTTTGCTGCTGGCAGGGCCGATGAGGCTTTGACGATTTCACATCGAGCATAGCTATTCGATTGAAAAGCGACATCGGCAACCCTTAATGTTGCATCATCTCCTGGTATTTGCTGTGCGCCATACATCGGTCGACCGCCAACATCGGCACTGTCAAAAGCAGGGATAAAGCCCGCAACTTTTTTAATGGCCTTGGTAGTTCTTTCGTTAATTACTTGTTCGTCCCATTGATGATTTACTTTATTGATGAATCTATCCGGAAGTTCAGGTTGAGCACTTCCTTGCTTCGACGAGACTAAACCTTCATCAAAAAGGGTTATATCAGGGGTCATTGCATGTATTTGGAAATAACCGTTTGGGTAGGGGGTTAATTGAGTCATGCCATTTTTTGTACCCCGAGTACCATGAAAAATGATTTCGGGCCAATTATACCGTTGCTCTTCCCAGCGGCTTATGTAAGCCGCTTTAAATTCAACCATACGTTTTGGTTTAAGTCCTACCATGTCATCGATAGTGCCAGTTCTAAACCCGCAGGCATTAATTAAGTAATCAACTTCAAAGGTCTCAGCTGCGCCTGAACGTTTAGTCTCTACGACCCATTTTTCAGCAGTGTTCTGGGCTACCGAAGTAACTTGCGTGTTTGTTAATAGTTCACAGTTTGGGCTGTTTTCTAGCGCCAAACTAGTTAATGCCGCTAGCCTAAAAACACTAATGCCATATTCTTGTACTAGAAAAACGGGAAACTTAAGTTGGGTTAAATCAGTTTGTTTGGCAAAAGCGACCATCCATTCATCAGGTGTTTTTGGCTGATTTGGTACGGGTAATTGCGAGAGTCGCTCAATATCTGACCGTTGGTACAATCTAAAATATTCGGATGCAGGTCCTAAAATTTCATTTTTTGGATCTGCGTCGATGAGTCTCTGATATTCTTGCCGAAGCACTGTGAGCCTCGATATAACGTCGTTTGGCTCCCCGTTATCATTAGAGGGTACTGCTACGATTGTTGGCCTGAAATCAATGGCCTCTTGATATAATTTTGCTGTGTTGATCGATTGTTTTAAAAGATCAATACATTGTTGGTCAGATATTTCTCTATATAAATTACCGCCGGCGTGCAGATGACACATTGGCGGACCATTAACTAAGCTACTTTCTTTTTCGAAAAGAAATACATCAGCGCCTTGTTGGCTTAATTTTAATGCGATAGTCGCACCGCCAATACCACCGCCTATGATTCCTACGCGGGTATTGGCATATTTTGAGAGTGAATTTGGCATGTTTTAGACAATAAATAAATGATAAAATGTTAAACCTTGAAAAGGTTCATATTCTTACTCTGCTGGTGCCGTTAAAGAGACTAAGGTTTCAATGATGTTTGCAAAATCATCTAATACCAAAGTTGCGCCATGACTGTTAATGTCTTCACCATGATTATACCCATAGGTTAGACCAACGCTTTGCATACCTGCTGCTGTGGCTGCAAAGATATCGTTTTTCGAGTCACCTATCATTAAACACGAAGAAGGGGTAACGCCAAGTTTGTCGCAAACATACGTTAGTTGCATTGGGTCTGGCTTGCGTTTTGGTAGGCTGTCGCCTCCGACAACCATTTCAAAAAAGTCGTTTAAACCTAAGTGTTTTAAAATAGGGCGAACAAACTGTTCGGGCTTATTGGTTACAATTACCAACCGATAGCCGTGACTATGCAGGCTTTGTAATGTACTTTTTACGTTAGGGTATAACGTCGTTTCAACACAAACATTTTGCTCGTAATAGGTTAGAAATATTGAAAGTGCTTTTTCGACGAAGGTGGCATCTAAATCAGGATTGATGTCGATACTGCCTGACAATGCTCTCTGTGTTAGCACAGCAGCACCGTTACCGACCCAACTTCGAATAGTGTCAGTTGGATAGGGGGTCATGCCTACTGCGGCTAGCATTTGGTTAATACTGAGTGCCAAATCAGGCACACTGTCGATCAATGTTCCATCTAAATCGAATAGCAATACGTTTTTGTTGGTGAATTTCAATGTAAATTCCTACTGTGTACCCTTATCTAAACTCGCGCTAGTGTATCTTTTAAAGAGTTCGCTTTCTACGGTCAACCTAGCTAAATTTGTGTTCTGTGTGTCTTCTAATATTTATCTTGATATTGATTAGGTAATTGTGAATGCTGTCCTTTGTTGTTTGTAGACCTTGATACGGTCATTTTGCAGTTTAGGTTTACATAGAGGAGGAATAATTCAAAAAATACTTAAAACTGCTTGTTACTTGCTTTTGAAACGCGACTTAATTTCGTTGAGATTAAGAGGGGGTGAATAAATAGCTTGTGTTTTTCCTAGTTCTGCTGAGTTTAGAGCAGGTTATCTCAGCGCCCTGTGTATCTGAACTAAAAGAGGCAAGGTATGCCATCGAAACTTGAGACCGGCACAAATTTTTTGGTAAAAGAAATTGAACGAAAGACTGTGTAAATATACAGTTTAAGTTGAGGCGAACAAGAATGACAAGAGCAAGGAAAACACTGAACAATTTGTCGTCGACAACTTATTATCATTTAGTCGCACGGCATGTACGCCGAGCTTTTTTATGTGGGGAGGATAAGTACACAGGTAAAAACTTTAACCATAGGCGTATATGGTTAGTTGGTGGAGCGTCTTAGGTTGCTGAGTAATGTATTTGCTATTTAAATAGCGGCGCATGTTATTATGAGCAATCACTATCATTTGCTTGTAAAAGTAAATAGACCACATGCGCTCAATTGCCCAGATAACTAAGTAATATCGAGGTGGTACAAGCTGTATAAAGGAAATCCATTTAAAGATAGGTGCCTACTTGGCGAACTAGGCTGCATGAAATTAGTTGGTATATAAAGAGCCTCAATGAATACATTGCGAAGACTGCAAACAAAGAAGGCAACTGCACTGGCAAACATTGGAAGGGCGATATAAATCGCGAGCCCTGCTAGATGAGACGTCATTGTTAAGCTGCATAACTTATGTAGACTTAAACCCTATTCGATCGGATGTGGCAAATATACTTGAAGACAGTGACTTTACATCTTTTCAAGAACGTTTTAACCATTTTCAAAACACAGAGAACGTCAAAAAATCAAGTCAACATGAACCCGAGAGCAAAGCCAGTTAACCTAAATCACTTAAACCGTTTGGCAAAAGAATGCATGAACACACATTATCTTTCTCGCTATTTTACTACTTCGAATTGGTAAAAGGGCGTTTGCTAGTAAACACAAGTTTAAGCACTTCTTCTTATTCTAAAATATATCAATATATTTATAAATTAACCCTGCTCAAACCGGTTGGAATTAATAATTTTATTAAGTTTGATTTTATTCTGTAGGGTTTCAAAAATAGCCTATCCTATTTTAATTGTGATGAAAACCTCATGGACGGTAGTGGTTTAGTTTTTTGTTTTTTATAATTTCTAAGTTGGCTAGATTTTAAATTTGCATGTCGATATTTTGGTTTCTATCCAATTATAGTTGCGAGCTTTTTAAATTTAATTTTGCTTTGTGTTTTTGTCAATGTTTTTTGTTGATAATGGTTTTTTTCTGTTTTAATATACTGCTCTTTTTTTTAAAATAAAAGTCAAACACCGCAAAGTTTTTAAAGGAGTTTTTATGAAATCACTTTTTCTTATTTTTTTATTAGCGTTTTTTTCTAGTCAATCGATAGCAGGAAACATAGATAGTTCAGGAAAATATGTTGGTAAGATAAAAAGTGTCGCTATAGGTCATTGGGGGCATGTGGGTGTGCAGCTAGACAATGGCGTTGTCTGTAACGGTAAAAAAGTTGTGCTATTACGCACTGATGTTCCATTATTTGATGCTTATTATTCATTGCTATTGACAGCTCAAACGACAAATCAAAGTGTTGAGATAAATCGCATTACAAGCTCAGAAAATTATCACTTGGGTTATTGTACTATTAAGTATATTGCCTTGGGTGACCTTTCTGAGTGGTAGCTTATTAATATATGGCACTTTTTTATTGCAGTTAAGAGCTGTTTAATAAAAAGTGTCTGTTCATTTTCAATTATTTTAACTCTCCACGTTTAATCCCGCTAACTTTCGACAAGTTTATCACTTCCTTTTTTTGGACGCTGAGGTTGCAAAGAAATTGTAGTGCGAAGAAAGCATCAAATAGAGCCAGTGTTTTGTAATGACTCAGCGGCAAATATTTCAAATATCATACGATAAATAACCAAATCACTTGACTTGCATACCTTAGTCTCTTACTTTGCGGTTTTCATTGATATGTATTATGACGAGGGGAATCAGTATGAAGGTTCAAATTACAAGTATCTCTGGACATCAGACGAGTAAGGTGTTCGCAATTACGATAGCAGTTTTAATGTTGCCAATGAGTTTTTTGCCACTCTTTTTCTTCTTTTTGGATCCAGGCCTTCAAACTAGCGATGGTGAACAAGTTTCTAACTTCCCATTTTTGTTCTTTGCGCTTGCTCCCATATTGTATGGGGCCATGTTTTATTTTATGCAGCGTATATTTTGCTGGGCTTACAATTTAGTCGCTAAAAAAGTAGGTGGTTTTGAATTCGAAACCTCTGAATAATAGGTTTAATTCAAGTGCCTTCGTTTTTAGCCTGTCCCTTTGAGTTGCTTCCTGATAAATATAGATTAATTAACTTTTTTTAAAATTGGTAAATAATGAGAAGGCGATAGTTTTAATTGCGTGAAAGCTGCAATGTTTAATATTCAAGGGTGTCGCTTTAATTATTTTCTTATTACCAATGGGAAGCGCCAATGTTTATACTAAAAAAATTACTTGAACTATTTAAACCCAACAGAGCAATACCAATCAATTGGAGACCAAAGCAAGTCATCAGTGTTGGAGATATCAGTCAACTAATTATACCTGACTCCCTCCCTTATGGAGGTGCTTTGAAAAAGATTAGAACTGAGTTGGTTAACTCCGGGTTGATGATTGAACTCGATTCTTTTTATACACAGAGCCCCATTAAGCTTCATAACCACTTCAATGAACTTACTTATAATTTCGTTTCAGTCGATGGTAAAAATGTTATTGCTTATGAAATACAATGGAGAAAAGTTGAAGGGTCTACATATTATGAAGTCGATTACGACGGCAACGTCATCTTTCAGTGTAAGACGTTCGGTTGTGATAAATCATCTCCACATTTCGAGGAGTATGTTAGAAACATGCAACGTATTTTCTCTACCATTGGAGAGTATCAGCGTTTTACAGAGCTTGGTAAGTAACAAAGTGAATAAAAAGAACAGGTAACAATTATTTCTTTCACTCGCTACACTTCAATCATTTATAACATTTTTCTGTCGTTGTATAAGGGTTTGAGAAGTGAAGGTCTAGGTGCAGTTTATTTTTATACTAAGGAGATAAGCTTGTTATAAATCTGTTTTAGATATTTAACCAGAGGCGTAAAGTGTTGAAGATAAGCTTTTATTAGGATAGGCAAATAAGAATTGGTTTTGTGTGTTTCTATACTGCAGAAACACTGTTCTAAGTTGTGGGTATGAGATTGGGCAATAAAATGAGAGTGTTTGTTTTAGTTTTGGTGTTTTTTTTAAGTCTAGACGTAGGTGCAAATAATACACAACGACTCGCTTTTACTGATTGTTGGTTTTCTGTTGCCTTTAACGAAGACTGGCAAGTCACTTCAAAACCGGTGAAAAGAAATAAATGTAAATTAGAAGCTAAACATAAAAACAGTAGTGCTAACCTATCTATATCAGTTGGTTACAGCGAGTATTTACAAGTATTAAGCGAGCATGGATTTGATTATTTCAATCAACAGTGGGTGACTGTTGGAAGGCAAGGTGCAACAGAAAGCGCTGAGCCAGTGAAATTTAAACATTGGCAAGGTTTAAAAGGGACTGTGGCTGTGGGGTGTCACGACGATGGTGGCTATATAGGAATATGCCCACATGACGTTCTTGTGTTACGTGAATCATCAATGCGAGATGGTAATGTTTTAATAATAAAAAGCTTTTCTGAAACTGAGATGGATTTTTCAGATATCTATAATACATTAGAAGCTGCGTATTAATAGACTGGTAGCGGTGTAATGCGTTGAAAAAGCAATCTGGGTAGGTCGGTTTTTACACGTTTTAGTTCACTGTTTATGTAACTTCTGAGCGTGCTATAGTGTACGTGGTTTCAAAAAGGATATTGTATGACGACACATAATAAAATTAAACGTCTAAGCATGAGCAGGGAGTTTATTACCCAAAACTACCAAACTTCTTTGTGTTTGACTGATATAGCTAAGCAGTCTTACATGTCTCCATATCATTTTTTGCGCGCCTTTAAAGAGGCTTATGGAGAAACCCCCAATGAACTGCTGATTAGGCTAAGGCTTGAGGAAGCGAAAAAAATGCTTATAACAGAGCATGTTAGTATTTCAGAAGTCTGTGAGAAAGTTGGTTATTCAAGTCTTGGTAGCTTTTCTTCACTATTTACAAAGCAGGTTGGTATTGCGCCGACCTTATATCGCCGCAAGCTATGGGCCTTATCATCAGAAGCTTATCGGTTTCCGTCTCAGGCTATTCCCGCATGCTATGCCTATCATTTTTTAAAAAAACATGGGAAATGAGCAACATTGGAGAAATATCCTCTTTATTGTTTGTATAAAATGAGGATAAATTCACAACAGGAAATGTATCAATGATTACATCCATAGCGCACACAACAATTTATGTACTGGATCAGGACGACGCGCTTGATTTTTACAAAAACAAACTTGGTTTCGAGGTTGGTGATGATATGAAGGTGGAGGGCGATTTTCGCTGGCTGACTGTACATCCAAAATCTAAACCACAGCATCAACTGGTATTAGCTGAGCCAAAAGAAGGGCCCATGTTCAGCAAAGACGCTGCTGAAAAAATACGAGCTTTAATCCAAGAAGGGGCTTTTGGAGCAGGTGTTTTTGAAACTGAAAACTGCCAAAAAACGTATGATGAGCTTGTGGCTAAAGGTGTAGAGTTTATCCAGCCTCCAACAGAACAGTTGTATGGTGTTGAAGCCATGGCACTAGACAATTCAGGTAATTGGTTCAGCTTAGTTCAAAGATAAAACATGATAAATTGAGTTTATATGACGTCGAATGCGGCGTCTCGTATTTTTAGATGTGGAAAACTGTAATGAATATGGACACGCGCTTCAAAGTTCTGGAGTCTCTGAATGCTGGTGATTTTCAACATTTAAATGGAGATCTGGAGAGCCATCTCAAAGGTACTGCTTCAATACTTGAAAGCTGGGGCGCTTCTGAAGTGTTGCAAACCGCGGGGTTGTTTCATGCTGCGTATGGCACCGCTGGATTTGATATGAATATGGTGTCACTTGAACAGCGAGATTCTATCGCTAAAACCATAGGCAAAGATGAAGAAGCGTTAGTCTATTTATATTGCTCATGTGACAGAGAGTTTGTTTTTCGGCAATTTGGTCATCAAGATAAAATCCAGTTTAAAGACAGGTTTAACGGGCGGTTCTTTCCACTAGATATTCACAGAACCAAGATGTTTTGTGAGCTAACCGTCGCAAATGAACTAGAGCTCGTACATTCAAGCGAAGCATTTAAACAAGAGCACGGGAAGGGCCTATATCACTTGTTTGTTAGAATGGAAGCTTATCTGTCCCATTCTGCTATTCAAGCGTTTAAGGTTGCATTAGATAGTGTGTTTTAATGCTTAATATCCAGTGAGTAGATTTTGCGAGTCAACAGTAATCGACCAAGGGAAAAAAGAATCATATTTTTAGGCTTACTGTTGGGTGAAGCCTCCAGTTGAACTATTTATAACAGGCGGCTGTTTCTTTAGTAAAGGGTCAATAAGTCTTTCTTTTCAGCATTGGTTAGTCTAACCTCCGTTCGCTTTCAAATAACTAAACTCATTAGTAGAGCAAGATGTTCGTATTCTTTTGATGTTTCTTTACTTGTGAATGTGAGTTTAAGCCTGTGGCGCATGCAGGTATCTCTAATAAAAGGTGATTTTTATTATTAGGTTAATATATTCAGTATTGGCTTGTATATTTTATACCTCCTCAATCGTATCTGCTGTTTTTTGGGGCTATGTTGCTTGGGATAGTTATCATAAAGGCTTGAATAGTGATGTATTAGCAATGCTAAGCATGGCAATCATGCCACATGTCATTTCCCTGATTGTGGCTAGTTGTTGCTTAAACCGCAGAAGGGAAAAAATTAAAGGCATATTCAGATCTGTATCAAAACCAACGTATGCTTACTCAGGTTACCTACTGATAGTAATTAATCTCGTGTGTTTTTCAGCTGTTTGGCTTTTCGCTCTAGAGGTTGAGAGTAAATACGTCACATTGTCTTTTTTAGTGTTTACATATTTGGGGAGCATTTTTGTCGGGTGGAGTAAACAAGAGACTGTGCATTACTGATATAGCGGAGCTGTTTCTTCATACTGATTAGCCTCGCAGTGGTTGTCAGTCGTTAGTCATTTTGATGTCACTGCTTTTGAATATATTGAACTTTAATGGTGGCTTTGCGCTATTGCTAGTTGTGTGAGATTAAGTGTTTATCAGCTGCCCCTCTATTCGTTGTTCGCGTTGCTCGCACCATTGGGGCTCTGTCATCCTACGTACTAACTCTAGTCAAATTACCCACTTTGACTTTATCTAAAGAGAAATGAAGTATAAGTGAGTTTTGTATTTAAGCCTTTTTGGATTGGTAAACCCGTAATGTATTGCCTGCTCAGTAAAAGCTTGCGATGAAATGAGCTTGATAGGGTTACTCATCTATGAAAATAGAATGTTAGACCATAAGTTTGGCAATCATTGTTTGCTCTGATTTGGGTTTTGAACAGAGTGAACCAATGCATTCGAGTAAGTTTTACTCCGGTTCAGCCTATTAACTAGGCCACTTAACCTAAACAATATAGTTTGGGTTAAGCGTACAGTCTTGTGTTTAGTTAAGCTTTAAATAAAGGCTGGCAGAATCTTCTCGGCAATGACTTGTTTGAAAGGAATGTTGTTATCATTCGCAGTGTGGACAATTAGCAGATCGAGCTCTTCAATTATCATGATGATTTGACCATTACCACCTTGGGCTGAAACACCTAAATAATGCTTGTCTCCAACTTTCAAGTCGACTCCCCACCATAGATATCCATAACCTTGATTAGATACATCTTTGCCGCCCCAATGCACCTCATCATCGCCAGTCATAATGAGTCTGCTGGTACCATCGGTGATAAATTTCTCGGGAATAAGTTGCTCGCCTTGCCATTTCCCTTTGTTCATAGCAAGCATGCCCCATTTTATCATATCTCTGGACGTCATATTTGTGCGCCACCCAGCTTCGGGCAAGCCAGATGCGCCATTTGTTCTCCACTGATAATTGTTGATCCCTATTTTGTCGAGTAATTCTTTTTTGATAAAGTTTTTAGCAGTTCCGGGGACGACGGCGTCGAGTACATGCATGACCAAAAGCGGACCATAGCCGTATTTGAAGGTTTGAGTCTCTTCAGTGACAGGCCGGCTGTGCTCAAATATCGCTTTAATTTCTCCTTGTCCCATTAATTGATTTGGCAGCTTCTCTATTTTCGCTCTTTGTTCACCATTAGTTCGAATACCGGATGTCATGGTTAATGCATGACGTAAGGTCACTTTATCAGCGCCTTGTTTTACCGATTTACTTAAATCTAACTCTGTCAGGAAGCTTGTTAAAGGTTTGTCCAAGTCATCCATAGAAAGATAGCCTAGCTGAATGGCACGACCAAGAGCTAAGCCGGTGTAGGTTTTTGTTACTGATGCTTGGTAATGAGGGAGGTTGACTCGCCCCTTTGCATAATAGGATTCAAAAACGAGCTTCCCATTATGCGCAATTAATAAACTGTCATAATGGCCATGTTTAAAACTACCAAGTTCTTTTGCAAACTGGGTGATCATCTGTTTTTTACCCCCGTAGAGATCTAACTTACCTACCGGGATCCCATCGTTTCTGTTTTTTGGGGAAGTATCTACGAAGGCAGTATCAAGATATGGGACTTCGGTATAGGTGATATGTGCATCCGCTTTTGACACTTCTGGGGCGTGATGTTCTTTGGTGTTTGCCATAGCTGTTGTCATGTTATTGCTTAAGAGAACTGCAATCGCGAGTAAGCTTTTTATGGTGTATTTGAGAGTCATAGCTGCTCCTTTTATTTGTTTATAAACATTACATAAATTGGAAAAAAGTAATTGTATCCTGCTTTGCAAAACTCCAATTCAGCGGTTATCTACTACAGTAAACAGAAAAAAATATGGTGCTTGAGCTTCTTATGATTTTTTGGTTACACCTTTGTGATTTAATAATATATTCAATATTATCAAGTTCTTGTATGAGGCTATTGAGGGGCGAATGTATGATCACTGACTTGGTTTCAGATTGATATTCAGCACAGTCATGTAGACACAGGCTCTAAATATAGAGAGGGAATATGGATGATGTGTGCAAAGTTTGTTGGAAGGGATTACCCGTAACTCGTCAGAGCGCGTTTTGAATCATTACGAGACTTAATATTTGAGGTGGCGAGTGAGCTTGATTTGGGCGCTGTTGAAGAGTCTATCAAGTGGTGAAAGCCAAGTTATCAAGTAAAACAAGGTAGTCCTATTAGAAACGATTGGAAACCGGCTACACTTAAAAACTATTGGTTGTTCTTTTATCGCCAAACAAAGTGATTTGACACTTATAAAGTGCTTTATGATGAGGTTTTGGAGTTTCAGGGGGGATAGGGCTATTGTTTTGCCTTTATCGGAACCTGTACTAAAAGTTATTATAAAATGTTGTTTAGCGTTAGCACTCACTTATCAGCAAAGAAAGCGCTTGCTACTTTTGGACGCCTAAGTGTATTTTACCTTTCTCTGCGGTACTGCGTTTATGTGACAAGCAATTGAATTACTCATCCAAATAGTAAGCAGTTCACCCCTGTTAGTAATGTGTTACCTGTAGTGTGTAAGCAAATTTACTTATTATGCATATCCTAACGGGGTGGCTTGATTTTAATATGATGACGAGTAGGTCTTACATCTATTCTGTTGATGTGTTAATTGAAGTATTTAAATGAGTTAAAGTCGAACTGTGGACTTCAAATGCATAAAATTTTGGTGACTTACCTTTTTGAGAGATTAACACCTTATTATCGCTGATTAAATTAAAGGCGCCGATATCCTGCAATACAAGACTTAAGTCTTTGCCATCAAAAGTTGATGTAAATAGCTTGGCTGAATCATCTGGGTCCAGATAGCCGCTTTGATTGGTATCTTCATTGATAATCAGATAAAGATTCTTATCAAGTAAATAGCCAGCCTCGTTTGTTGCGAACTTTGCTTTTGAGATTTCTAGTATCAATCCGTCTTTTTTCAATAACATGTGGCGCTCGCCATTTTCTCTCACAAACATCAAGTTGACGGCGTTTTTGGATAAGTATGGCGCGGTATATAAGTCGAGCGATACTTTTGGTTTGGCGAACATTTCAACGATTTCACCATCGTGGGTTTGATTAATATCAATCTCCTTTGAACTTAGCTCAAAAATGTACACGTCTTTTAATTTAGCGAAATACTCTATGGTGTACTGTGTTTTTTTGACTTGAGTATGTTCGTCTTTGTTATCGACAAGTGCAATTTTGGGGGGCTCATATTTGTTGTCGAACAAGTCAGTTATAAAGTCGATAGATACTACGGTGATAAATAATGTAACCGCGACAAAGAACAATACTTGGTTAGATTTTTTTATAAAGCTTAGCGTTTTACTCATATTGGTTCTCAAAAGTGGTGGGCATATTGGATTTTATTGGCTCATTTTTTCAATGTCCGAAAAATAGTTTAGGCACTTTATCAGTTTATAAATTAACTGTAAGTATATTTAAAAAGTGTAACAGTGAGGCATTTACGGCTTTTGTCTCTGTGAGCTTAGGACTAACTCATTAATTTACTCAACATAACATATAGCGAATAGGAGGAAAGGTGCTGAAATTTGATAATGCAGATTCATGTTTTAATTGTCGCAGTGTCGCTGTCATTATTCATAATGGTCATATATTACTTCATCGAAATATTGAAGATTCCTTTTGGGCTTTACCTGGTGGTAGAGTCGAGCTTTTCGAAAATTCAGATTCGACAATAAGTCGAGAGCTGCTCGAGGAGTTAGATGTCGTTACGGTGGTAAAGCGTCATATATGGTACGTTGAAAATTTCTTCGTATATGCAGGAAAAAAGTATCATGAGATCTCAAATTACTTTCTTACAGAATTAGCGGCATCAGAGAGGTTGCCTATCGGTAATACGTTTCGGGGGATTGAATCTGATATAGAGCTTGAATTTAAATGGTATCCAATAGGCGACTTGTCTAATTTAAATTTGAAACCAGCGTTTTTGAAGAGTGAGTTGCAAGCTATACCAGAAGAAACTAAGTATATAAAAGTAAACGATATCTCTAGCTAAGAGGTATATTTTCACTCTCGATTGTGGGTCGTAAACAGTGGCAAAGCAGCTTGTACCGCAATGTATGGCTAAATTGCAGTTACAGATAAAGCAGAGCGTGAGTCAATTACCATAGTCAGAAGTACTGAGTGACTCATTTTAGGCTGATATCTAGCGGGCAGTTACACTTCATTGATTACTTATTGCAGGGTAAATATGCTCTATATGTTTTGTTTGTGAAAGCAGAATAGTGTGTATTTTAAATGGTCCCGATTGAAAGTAAAATTTACGCTGCGCTGGCTGCCGTTAATTTCAGCCGTCGGCATTACAATTAGACGTTTATGATATGTGAACTTCAATTAAATTAAGTGCCTATTCAATACTAAGTCATTCGATTCTTATAAAGCTATTTGGGGAATTTTAGTGAACAATTTTTTATTTGTTTGGTTTTTCTTGTTTTCAGCATGTCGGTGCTTGCTGAGTGCCCAACAACCTCCACTCGACACGTAAAAGGGGATGAGCCTTTGGCTTCAGTATTATATGAGGCTGCAAAAAAAGCTGAAATGGGGTCATGGCAGGATGGTACCTTTAACTGGGAAGTCTTTTCTTATTTAGGGAGTTTAAGGGTAAACTACCATCATGTTTGGAAGTTTCAGATGATTGCTTTGAACTCAAAAACGGGAAAAGTGCGCTCGGGTATTGAAAAGCAGTCTTATGATGAAAGCGTTAGTAAACGCACCGATTGAGTTAGCAACATGGGTGTGGATTGGTTTAAGTTACGCGCAAGGCGGCATGGAATGAAAATTAGAACAAGAGAAGAATTAGTCGATCATTTAAAAGCGGGTAATCAAGTTAAACACCTCTTTTTTTGGGGTCATCAAGAACGAAGTGGGCATGTGACAAAAAGTTGCTTTAGCCAGTGGTACGAATCAAAGTTCGAAGAAAATGGGTATTTATTTGCCACAGCCGAGCATTACATGATGTACCACAAAGCAAAACTTTTCGATGATAACGAAGCATGCGAAAGGGTACTCAGTGCTAAAACGCCAGGGGCTGCAAAGGCCATAGGTCGCGAAGTACGTGGATTTGAACAGAAGGTATGGGAAAGCAAGCGTTTCGGCATTGTTGTAAATGCTAATCTTGCAAAGTTTTCTCAAAACCCAGCACTTAAAGCATTTTTAATAAATACCAGAGATAGGATACTGGTTGAAGCAAGTCCTGTAGATAAAATATGGGGAGTAGGATTAGCACAAGATGACCCTCGCATTGAAGATGTGTATAGCTGGCAGGGCCTTAATTTACTTGGGTTTGCGTTAATGGAAGTCCGTGAGAAACTGATAAATTGCACTGACGAGGAGTTAAATCCTTAAGGCTCTTTATTAGGTAAAACGCATTACTCCCAGATACAATGATGCGTGGGACTTTCATCATACAACTGCCAGTGAGGTAGCGTGCCATTTAACACAATGCAGATATCAACAAAGTACTTGAGGTAATTTTGGACAAAGCGAGCACTTTAAAAGAGCCTAAATTTATATATAGCAAAATTATGGCTGTGATGAGTTTGACTCAAATTCTTATATTGGGGGGCTTAGCATTATCCAGTTTTGAGCTTTATCAAATTTTCACGAATTTAAATGTGCAAGATGCACCTGAAGAGACAGCTCAAAGGATTAGCCATGCGTTAGTGCCGTTAGCGACTTTTATGATTGTATCTTTTCCTGGGTGGCTATGTGCAATGTGCATTTTAATGTTTACTCAATATCGAAATCGAGATTTCTACTATTTTAGTATTTTTATGTCTATTGTGATGACTATTGGATTTCCCATAAGTACTCTATTTGGCATTATATTAGGCTTAGCTCTGTTCTTGAAGCGTAAGCAATTTAAGCACTGCGATTAATTTATCATTATATTATTTAAGAGTAATAATGAAGATCAAAATAACGGCTTTCTTTTTCTTGCTTTTACAGGTGAGTGTTGCAATGGCAACCGACTACAAAGTTCGGGGAGTCGTTGCCTCTATGACACTACCGCCTCATCACATGTGTACTAAAAAACAGACGTTGACTGCCAATGAGTATACAACCAGCCAAGCAACCAGTGATTTCTTAATTATTTCCGGTATTCACGGAAATCATGAGTTTTTTTTAAAAATGGTAGAAGGCAGCTTTGAAACGAGTTCATATAAATATGCAAAAAGTATTGGTGCAAATTTTGTTGTAAGCAAACCTTTGACGATAAAAGCGAATGAGGAGGTGCCGCACCAATACAAGCATTTACTTTTCACATTCGGCAGTAGTGAGAGAATAATGCTTTCGCCTCCTATCTTTTTCGTATGTAATGAAGGTGGTACCAAAAGTCCTCAATGAGTGAGCGCATATTGTTGGTCTAGTAGTTCTTACTCCAGTTATATCGACATTTTTACAATAAGAAAAATAAGGTCGTTTTATGAAAGCAACAACAGAATTACGGTCTGTTATAGTGGCAGTTCTGTTTGGATTTTTGGTTGTCTGCGTTTTTGTTTCGCATAGCATACATGCGAATTTAGCCAGTGAGCGACATGGGCAAAAAGTGGCGATAGATGAGTCAATGTCAAAGATTGAACTGACAGGCTTAGAGCAGTATGTTGACGCTTTGATTGAACGGGGGATAGCGCAACATACAATACCTGGTGTGACTGTTTCTATTGTTAAAGACGACAAGGTAGTGTTGCTTAAAGGATACGGTTTTAGCGATGTCAGTAGTCAAAAAATGGTGAACCCTCGTACGACTTTGTTTCGCATTGGCTCAATTACAAAAACAATGACCGCGATTGCGGTTATGCAGTTAGTGGAGCAGGGAAAACTCGCATTAGATGTTGATATCAATGAATATCTCACTGAATTTAAAATCCCTGATACCTTCGAAGAGCCTATCACTATTGCCGCTTTATTGAGCCACCGTGCGGGGTTTGAAGAAGCTGATGCTGGTAATTTATTAAGCAGTCAAGCCGAAGAGGTGTTGAGTACATCGCAGTATTTGGTGACCTACATGCCGAGTAGGGTTTGGCCTGTAGGTTACAATATGTCTTATTCGAATTATGGATTTGGTTTATTGGGCTATTTGGTGGAGTTAAAGTCTGGTTTAGATTTGGCCACTTACATGGAGCAACACATTTTTTCTCCGTTAGGTATGCATAACACCACACTACGAGAGCCGCTGGGATCTGAGGCGACATCTATGCAGCGCGCTTTGCAAGCGCACTTAGCAACAGGCTACTTCAAAGACACCGTTGGACGAAATTTAGCGAAACCTTTTGAGTTTATAGGGCATATCGGCGGTGCAGGCGCTGTGTCAGCCACAGCAGAGAATATGGCATTATATATGCGCTCGTTGCTGCAAGAACGACGGGGGCTAATCTCACCGTCTACCGACAGCGTAATGAAACAGAGACTATATGACGATAGAGCGCTTGCTACAGGGGTTGTACATGGCATGTTTGAAGGTAATCTCAGGGGATATAAGTACTACCATCACTCAGGTGCAACGCTGACTTTCTCTGCCAATATGGTTGTCTTTCCTGAAATACAGCTCGGTATTTTTATTGCTAGTAATATGGTGGGGGGCGCTGCTCAGTTAGCGGACTTCTTACCTAGGGCTATTCTTAATAAATACTATAAAAGCCTGCCTATCCAAATAGACGAATCGCCTCAATTGGGCGCATATAATCAATTTATGACAGCGCCAATTGTGAAGCGTAAATTAGAAGAATATACGGGCTCTTGGTTGAGTACGCGTCGTTCATATTCTCAATTAGAAAAAGTGTCGGCTTTAGATAGTTCAGTGATCATTTCACTTGATGCACAAGGTCAGTTGGTGATGCGCCGCTTGGGAAGTCATACTAAATTTGTGCTGAAACGACTCAAAGAAAACGTATTTCAAGCGCAGTCAGAAAAGGGCTCTATATTTTATTTTTATCCTGACAGCTCAGGGGAGATAACGCGTTTTTCAGCAAGTATGTGGTCTGGTGACTATGAGAAAGTAAGCTTGTCCCATAGCCCATTTTTCTTTTATTTTGTTATGGTCCTTGCGTCATTACTGTCTTTGTCCACTCTGTTACTGACGAGTTTTCAAAAGCGTCGAGCTAAAACCCACCATATATTTAAAAAAGTGACGCGTATCGTTGCCGGGTTGCTACTGCTTACTGTGATAGGCTTTATTTTTATGAACTCTGGTCTCGTTTTAGACGAGTATAACTTCCTGATTAATTTCCCGACACTGGAAGTAAAGCTGTTACTTTGCTTGGTGCTGGTTATTGCGCCTTTGACGTTAGTTAAAGTGGTGGGACTCGCATATATTTGGCGACATGAAGAGTCTGGGATGCTATACAAGATCCATTATTCGATGTTTACTTTGAGTTGCTTCAGTTTTCTATATGTGTTCTGGGTATGGAATGCGATAGGTTTTAATTATGTCAATTAAAGCCATACTTTGCGCGATGTTGACGCAAGTTGAACGCTGGGCAAATTAACGTGTGTATACCCACCTACTCAGAGCAATCAACAAAGAGTAAGTGGGTGTTTTTACATGACTATGACGGCAACAAGGTCATCTTGTTATTTGCTTATCTTTTTTAGGTTTAAATCATGAAAGTTATAGGAAAAGTCAGTACTACGACTTATCGCTTTCATTTTGAATCCCGAGATATTCCCTTCAAAATCAACGTCAAAGTTAACAAAGGCATCAGCATTAAGTGTTCTGTCAGTCCATTTGGCGGCAAATCGATTGCCTTGCAGGTGAACCAAGGACCCTCTCAGCGCTTTACCGCGAGAGAATTCAATTAATAACTCTTCGTCAGACACAATGACTTTAACACTACCATACCAGTCATCTTGGTAAGTACCTGCGTATTGACTCAGCGCTAAAGGCGGCTTTGTTGAACTTAATTCGAGTGGCTTCTCGGCCTTATTTTGTTGTTTTAGGTACTCTTTGTAGCGTTTATTACCCTCTATATAAACATCAATGTAATCGGTTGGCTGTTGTTCAATGTAGTGCTCTAATATCGTTGCCGTCAGTCCTTGCGCCGCGCGCGACCACTGATTAGTTAGCGCTATCACGGCGATGTCTTTTTCAGGTAGAAAAGCGATATGAGATGTCATGCCTTGCACAGCACCGCCATGTGACGCATGTAAATGTCCATGGAAGTCTTTTAAACGCCACCCCAGACCATATGCTTGAAAGTGAGTTTGCGCATATTTTTGGTCAATGTAGGAGACTTTTTGCAATGTAACTGGTTTCCACATTTCTTTCTGCTGTTGCTCTGTGATTAATACTTGCCCTTCAGGTAATTTACCTTTGGAGAGGAACATTTGCGCCCACTTGGCCATACCGGTTATGTCGCAATTGATGTGTTCATCGTCTTTGAAAAAGGTAGTTTTTAATTGTCCGTTGACTTCCATGTGAGGTATGGCACGTTTATCTTGTTGCTTAATTCGTTTAGGGCTGGCAACACATCCGGTCATTTTTAAAGGTGAAATCAACGATTTTTCCACGTATTGATCCCAAGGCATTTTAGTGACGACGCGAATCACTTCTTCCGCAACGGTATACATTAAGTTGTTATAGGAATACTCAGATCTAAATGAGCTTGTTGGCTTTAGGTACTTTAATGCGGCAATAATTTCGTCTGGTTGAGCGTGTGCGTCTGGCCATTGCAACAGATCTCCTGCTCCAAGTGGCAAACCAGAGCGGTGGGTTAATAAGTCCCTAATGGTAAATTCTCGGGTGACCCAAGGGTCATACATTTGAAAGTGAGGGAGGTGGTCAATGACTTTGTCATCCCAGCTGAGTTTACCCTCGTCGACTAATAGCGCAAATGCTGCGGTTAAAAATGATTTAGAAATGGAGGCAACTTGAAATAAGGTGTCTGTATCTACAGGTGTATGTGTTTCAATTGATTGAACCCCATGTCCTTTGGCGTACAAGACTTCATTACCGCTCACCACGGCTAAAGCGATACCTGGAATATTGAGTTTACCCATTGCTTTTTCGACCAAGGCATCAATTTGCTTGTGCTCTAGTGTTGAGCCAAAACACGTTGGTGTAAAAAGAAATTGTGAGAAGATAATGCCTGTAAAAATTGAGTTTTTGATATAGTTCATTAATATTCGCCCATTGAAGCAATTTAATCATTAGTAAGGACATTAACAATTACTTCTTATCTTTCTAGTACTTATATGCAAGCGGTAGGGTATTTTCTGCAAGTGGCAGGGAGGTATTATGGTTTTTTCTCAATAAGTGCAAAGCAGTGGTATTTCTCAACCAATACGCTGAAGATTGTACTATTTTTTGTATTTGCTTTGCTTTTTATTTCTTATAAAGTCCATGCTAATAACTTTAATAAGCAATTTATTCAAGAGGTTATGGTTTGTTATGACGATGTTGGTGAATTGACAGCTGCGAATTTTTTTGAGCAAAAGTGTGAGCAAGTATCGTTAGATAAAGTCGAGCCTACCAGCAAATTCATTTGGATAGGTGCATCTTTTGATCTGGATTTACCAGAGTTTATCAATAAACCATTGGGACTGTTCTTTTCTGCCAAAGCATCTGGTGAGTTTTATTTAAATGGGCAGTTAATTGGTAGTAACGGTACTCCTGCACTCACCAAAGAGGGTGAGATAGAAGGGGTGATGGATACGGTTATGTATGTGCCTAAAGAGCTCGTTAAAAAACGACAAAATGAGTGGGTAGTCAAACTCTCTGCACATCATAGTATTCACACAATGAGTGACTTTATTTCGTTAGCGGTTTTTACCCAGTACGAGTCTCCACAAGATATTGTGCTACGTAACTATTTGCCTTCCTTTATTCCTTTAGGGGTTTTGCTCATTGGGTTCGTGTTTTCTTGTGCATTGGCTGCCCTTCAATCAAAACGTCAACGTAATGTTTTATTGCCTATTTTTGCGCTACTTGTTGCACTTCAGTTGTTAGTAGAGGTGTCTAGAGGATTGATATCCTATGAATATTCTTTTCAAGATACGAGACTATTGGCGATTTTATTGTTAAGTATCCTCAGTGGACAGTGTCTGTTGCTTTATACAATACGTAGTTTTGTGAGACAGGGGCGATGGATTTGGCTTGCGATTTCAATGTCACTCACGCTGGTCATCGTATATTTTGGTGCGACAATTGAAGGCAAGACTGTGCTGGCTTTTCAAATACCTGCTGGAATATGTTTATTAATCACTGGGTATGAATCATATCGCAAGCACGCGCTTGCCATTCAACACGCCACTGCTTTCTTTGCTTTCTCCGTGGCCATTGCTGTGAAGCCGAATGCGTTTCTAGATATATATTATTATTATTTTGTGGCTTTTTTGCTGGTGTTTTTGTCTATACAACACGCGGTTGCCTACAAAGTGGAGAAATCACAGAAGTTACTTGCGCAAGCGAACGCTCAGCGGCTGCAGCATGCATTAGATGAATACAAAGAGCAGCAGCAACCCTCAAAAATTAAATTAAACCTTTCAGGCAAGATTGAGTGGGTATCAAGCGACCTAATATGCTTTGTAAAAGGGGCGCGAGATTATGTGGAAATCACGCTTTCAGATGGGAGGTGCCTTCTTCATAATGAGGGGCTTGCGATAATGGAAGATAAATTACCCGCGACTTTCTTGAGAGTTCATCGCTCATATATTGTCAATAAACACTTTATTCAGTCATTAGAAAAGTTGTCTTCAGGTGGTGGTAACCTCTCATTAACTACTGGCGACAGTTTACCTGTGAGCAGGAGAATTATGCCCAAAGTGAAGGTGCAACTTAATTGATAGATGTAACCAGTATTCCAGGTGGTTGAGTTATATTCTTCTGGATTTTTTATTTTTAAATACTATGTAAAGCTGTCATATAAAAATATAGATCAACTATTTTAATTTGATTTAACCAAAATGATTAATGTAGGATCCGTGCGCTAAAAATTTGGATTAATTTTTGGTGCTAGAATGGTTTTAATATTGGAGTAGTATATGAAAATTAAGATGTTATTTTTGCTTGCGAGCTTGTTTTTAACTGGATGTGAATCTGGCCCGACTGAACTTGAGATTGAACAAGCGGTAAATAATTTTGAGTTGAAGCCAGTTTCTGAGGGTAAAGCGCGGGTGTATATATACTATAGAATGTCTAGTCATCAGCTTGGGGATATTGCGTTTAGTCTTTCTCCGGATGGAGACTTTGTCGGCAAAGTTTTTTACGATGAGCACACAACGTTTGAAGTACCAGCAGGCGAAAACACCATTTATTATAGAGGTTTTGGCAAGTCCAATAAGGGAGTTCACCTTGACTCGGAAAAGTTTACTTTTGATGCAGGTAAGACTTATATTTTAAACGTGGTACATGGCTCTATTTTTAATCAATATGCAGATGATGGCCAGAGCTTGATCAGTTCCTTAAACTTAAGAAAAAATCAAAACGCAGCAATATATTACTTGGCCAAAACAGAAGAAGCATCAAGCAGTGAAACATGTTTAAGCGAGAAAAGTGTTAGTCTGTTTAAAGTTGTTTATTGTGGTCAGTGACCGAGTAATTTAAGAGAAGAGAGCTTGGCTGTGGTTTTCTTTTTATGTTGAGTGACCCCATTATTACAATTGCTCAATTATGTATAGCTTTCTCTTTAATTAAGTATGACAGGTCAGCTGGTAATGGAAGGTGCACAGTGGTTTTTAGTCCACTGCGCACACGCACCTTAGGGCTGAGCCTCGTTAAAGTCTTCTAAAACACTTGTGGACATTATCTCTGGGAAATTGAATCTCTTTTAGCTTGGAACAAAGCACGTTTTTCTGGGTCGGATGATTTTTCAACTGCTTTAGCAAGAAACTGCTCGGTTTTTTCTTTATTACCTTGCGTGTTATAAAGCTTAGCTAGTTCAAAGTAGGGCTCTGGTATATAGGGCGTTTCATAAATGATTTCTTCAAGTTGTTTGATCGCCTTTTTATATTGGCCTTTCTCAACCGCTCTTTGAGCCAATTGAATTTTATCAAATGGTGTTGATATATTACTCTCTAGTAGATTTTCTAAGCGACTAACTAGTGAGCTATCAGACTGACTCTTTGCGACTAATAGATAATTTGATAACAAGTTTGGACTAGTAAATTTATTTTCTACTGCATATTGATAAATTGCATTAGCCTGCTCGGTTTGCCCACTGCGACGATGTAATACAGCGGCAATATTGATTAGCTCGGGGTGATAAGGTCGATAGTATAAAGCTCTTTTGAGCAAACTATAGCTTTGATTAAATTGCTCGCTTATCAGTGCATCAACTGCTTTGTTCGCATAATATTTTGAAACAAGGTCTTGGTAGGTCGCGTTGTTTATAAAAAAGCTATCTTGTGCTGGAAAATAATCGACAACGGTACCAGCACGAAGAATGACAAATGCGCCTGGTTGCAATGGTTTTTCTGGTGCTAATAACTTGGTACGAAAGTGATTGGAAATCAAAATGGTATTTTTGTTTTTGCGAAACACAGGCATAGTACCCACTTCAATGAAGGTTGTATCTACCTCGGCTAAGAATGCATAGGCCTGTGTGAGTATTGCCAAAGATATGCAGTTGCCTTCATTTCTTGTTAAAGACTCTTGAGCTGTTAACGTTTCACCATCATAAGTAAAGTTATCTAAGCGATTTTCGAGATATTTAAAGATGGCTTTGTCCGGTCTCACGCCTTGCGCTAGCGCATTGTGATAAAAAGCTAAGAACTTGTCTCTTTCGTATTCCGGTAGGTCAAAGATTTGCTGTTCATCGATTGTTGGCGCATCTTCAAAGGCGTGATTGCTCAAAAGCTCAGTGACTGGAGGTATATCGACAACGACTGAGGTGTTAGTACTTGAGCAAGCCGTTAGCGATAATACAAAGATTAATAAAAGTATGCGATTAATCACGAGAACTCCTTTAAAGTGAATATTTTTAATATATGCCACGAACTAAAGTTTTTATCAACTTATTGCATAATATTAAAATTGAGTTCGCCTTAAATATCGCCACATGTTAAATGTGTGTGCTTTGTGGTTTTTTAAGTGAAATTTGTTATTTTTTTTGGTTTATATTATTAATTTGGTTTTTAAAGAGGGGATATATTGAATAACGCATAAGAATTAGTCAGGGTTATTAATGATGTGAGGGTGAACTTGAGCGTTTGACTTATCTATTTGGCTTTTGCCATTGCGCATCTTGTGGGAAGGTGGTTGAATCATAGCCAAAACAATGTACATGGTGATTCAGCAAGCTATTTGGCAATTCTAGCTGATGATGACAATGTTAAGGATAGCTAGGCATAAATTATGGAAGCAGTCTTTCGAAATCTCAGTCGTGACGATGAAAATAAGATAACTGATGAGCACACTTTTGCAGAGTATGAGTTAGTCATAGGAAACGGATATAAACTGATTGAGTGTGCAAGGAGTATACGTTATGAGGTGTTTACCAAAGAACAAAATATTGCGACAGAGTTAGATCATGATGGCTTAGATGAAGAGTCACTTCATGTACTGGTGAGTAATAAAGAGCAAGCTATTGCTACTGCACGTTTAACTGTGGGGATGGAGCAACAGGCGTCTATGACCAGAGTGGCAGTACTAAAGGCTCACCGTTCTCAAGGTATTGCGACGACGGTAGTAAGCGTATTAATAGAACATGCGAAAACGCTCAACATAGCGTCAATTAACATTCATGCTCATAATTATTTAAGACAATTTTATGAAAAGCTTGGATTTAGGTTTATTGCAGAAGTTGAGGTCGTATGTGGGCATCAATTGATTGAAATGAAAATAAATCTTTGTGCTGATAGTTAGAGTCACTGATTACAAGTCGGAATAAAATATCATCAATATTGAATGATGTTGGATTTTAAACGAACACTTTGGGGTAGAGTGGTGTCGGTTGCGAGTTTATTGGTCCACATCATAGTCTATATACACTTAAATTAAATATTTATTTCTTGAGTGTGAATTTTTGTTTAGTCACCACTGTAAGCTTTTTTATCAAGCTTCTGCTTTCTTCACTTTATTCTTGACAAATACGCTATTTAATTAAAAGATTGGCTATTATTCATATCATTAAAATTATAATTGTGACACCTTCAAATAATTTGATGTCGAAACTGACATCCGTCGTAGAAGCCAAATCATTTCAAAACTTTTTGGTCGCTGTGATATTGTTCAATGCTGTAACATTAGGTCTTGAGACAACTCAGTTTGGCAAAGATAATGCATTGTTATTGCATAAAATAGATACAGTCATCTTACTTATTTTTACCCTCGAATTGTTACTTAAACTGATTGTTTACCGACTTAAATTTTTTAAATCTGGTTGGAACTGCTTCGACTTTATTATCGTTGCGATATCTTGGATCCCTGCTGGTGGAGCACTTTCTGTTTTACGTGCATTTAGGATCCTCAGAGTGTTGCGGTTGTTCTCAATTGTGCCTCAGATGCGAAGAGTAATAGGAGCCTTGGGACATTCATTACCTGGAATGGCATCTGTTATTGGTGTGCTAGGTATCGTTTTTTATGTGTCAGCGGTTTTAACCACGAAATTATTTGGTCAGCATCCAGATCCAAATATGCAAGAGTGGTTTGGTAGTCTGGGTGCATCAGCATATACACTTTTCCAAGTCATGACGCTGGAAAGTTGGTCTATGGGAATAGTGCGACCTACAATGGAGCTATTTCCTGAATCTTGGCTGTTTTTCGTGCCGTTTATCATTATCACCAGCTTTGCGGTATTAAATCTATTCATTGGTATTATTGTCGATGCGATGCAAGTGATGCATGACGAAGAAGTCAAAACAGAGCAAATGTCCGCAACCAAAGAAGACATTGATCGTCTTGAGGCCAAGCTGGATGAATTGTTGAAGCAGAAAAAACACGACTAAGTGTAATTAAGTGGGTTGATGGGTTTAGGCACTCAACTCACTTAATATTTGACCTTAATTATAACAGAACGATCAATTAGATTGCGCCATATAATCTAATGTAAATTCAGTTAAAGCACGGGTGCCCAGCTTAAATGCAGATTCGTCAGCAAAAAAGTAGGGGGAGTGATTACTCGGAGCGTCCTTTGGATGAGTCCCTTTTGGTGTGCCCCCTAAAAACACGAATAAACCTGGCACTTCCATCGCATAAAAGGAAAAGTCTTCTGCACCTGTGACTTTTGGCATTTCAATAAGTCCATTACTCCCGACGACTTTTGCAAGCGAAGGAAGCATTTTGTCTGTTAAGGCGGGGTCATTGACAGTAACAGGGTAACCTTCTTTTATGACTACTTCCGCTTTACTCCCTGAAGCTTGGGCAATATGCTCTGCTGTGTGCTTAATTTTGTCGAAGATTTGCTGTCGATTATCCATATCGAAGTTACGAATAGTGCCCACCATGCTGACTTCCTCTGGGATAATATTATTTCGAACGCCACCCGAGATTTTACCAAACGAAACGATTGCAGGTTCTTTTGTAATATTGATTTGACGACTCACAATATGATTGACGCCAGAAACGACTTGCGCAGCGGCTGCAATGGGATCTGCACCGGCCCACGGAGTTGATCCATGAGTTTGCTCGCCCTTGACAGTGATTTCAAATCGATCTGCACTGGCCATTGTTGGACCACTACGATAGCCTATCTGGCCGACATTGAGTTTAGATGTGATATGTAACCCAAATGCGACATCGGGTTGATACCTTTTAAATATCCCTTCTTTTAACATCAACTCAGCACCGCCTTCTTCTCCATCTGGTGCTCCCTCTTCAGCGGGTTGGAAAACAAACATGACATTACCAGCGAGCTCACTTTGCATGTTTGCAAGTACTTCAGCAGCGCCCATGAGCATCGCAACATGGGTATCGTGACCGCAAGCATGCATGATACCTACATCTACGCCACGGTAATTTGTAGTTTTGGTTGAACTGAAAGGGAGGTTGGTTTTTTCAGTAACCGGTAATGCGTCCATATCAGCTCGTAACATGACGGTAGGTCCAGGCTTTGCGCCTTTTAAAAAGCCCACAACCCCGGTATGAGCCACTTGTGTTTCAACTTGCATACCTAATTTTTTTAGGTGCTGCGCTACCAAGGCTGCTGTACGTACTTCTCTGTTCCCCAGCTCTGGGTTTTGGTGAATATCTCTGCGCCAGTCGATGACTTTAGATTCAACAGTTTGTAATAATTTAATATGATCAGACGAAGCAATTGCATTGTGATTCACGCCAGTGAGTAAAAGTGATACACCGATAGCTTTTTTTATTTTATTCATTTCCTTTCTCGTATGTTAGTTGTTGTTATTCTTCATTAGTAACATAAAAAATCATTAGTACTTTAGAAATGCGATGAGTGATATTTTGCAGTTATTAAAGACTTGAGAATTGGTTCAAGGTTTTGTGTTCGAATAGACAGACAGTGGTCATGAGTTGATCTTTGTTATTGTGCAAATGATCGGTGTTATGGCTGTATTTATGTCAGCTCATGCCACCTGGAATGTTTAATTTTTTCAAGGTTAAGATACTGAATATAAAGCTTATTATTTTACTACTTCCAATGAGTTTGCAACAGGAGAATACTTTCATAAAAAATCAAATAGAAGTCATATGCACGTAAGGTTTTTAGTCGTTGGATCCGCTAATTTGGTAGTGAGATTAATCGATGTCAACGTCAATAAAAGCGTTTGCGAGCCTACAGTAAGGAAAAAAAATGAAGCAACTTTCACATTCAGTCTCTTTTATACTCTTTATTGCTGTGAGCAATACAGTATGTGCTAAAGATACCTTCCCTATCGTGACAGGTCCTTATTTTGGGCAAACCCCTCCAGGAATGACACCCGAAGTGTTTGCACCGGGTATTGTGTCAAAGGAGCACAGGGATTGGACAGGCTGGTTTACTCCAGATATGAAGGAATACTATTTTACTCGGAATAATCGTCAAGCCAGAACCAGTACCAAAATGATGTTCAAACTCGTTGATGGTCAATGGCATGAAAAGGTACTTGATTCTGGTATTGGAGGGTCTATTTCTCCAGATGGAAAAATAATGCATTCAGGGAATTTCTACCGAGAGAGAACTACTCAAGGTTGGTCAGAGCCTAAAAGTCTTGGCAAAGCATTCAGCGATATCCCCATCATGGTGTTGAGCGTTTCTGCAAATGGCACCTATATATTTGATGAACGTGAGGTAACAGGCACAATTCGTTATTCTCGGCTAGTTAATGGTAAGCGGGAGGCGCCGAAAGCCTTTGGGAAGCACATTAACTCAGGTAAATGGACTGCTCACCCATTTGTTGCGCCAGATGAAAGTTACATTATTTGGGATAGTGAACGGGAAGGGGGGTATGGAAAGACGGATCTGTATATTAGCTTTCAAAGTAAAGATGGCATTTGGAGTGAAGCGATTAATTTAGGAGACAAAATCAATACATCTGGACCAGATACTGGCGCGGTGGTTTCTCCTGATGGAAAGTATTTATTCTTCAACAGAAAATTTAGTGAAGATGACTCAGATATCATGTGGGTGGATACGCAGGTTATTGAGCAGTTGAGACCTAAAATATAGTGTCGCCATCATCGCCACATTGTCAACTGGGTTAAAGCTTGGTGGCTGCTCTGCTTGAATCCAGCTGATGAGTATATTTGTGGGTACTAAAAAGGAGATGAGTAGTGCCCTAATACACCAATGCTTACCCGTTTTGTTTTGTTCAAGTTTGTGCCAAGCGCTTGTTAAAGCCCGTATTATTAATGTGTATATACTTAGCTGGTGACTTACCTTTGGTATATTTTTGCCGTACACTGCAATGTTAAGTTCATTACTTATTTTTGCATAAGATGTCATATATGGCGCGGCAAATTGAATACGGTTAGGAGAATCACTTGGCTAAAAAATATTACGTTGTTTGGAAAGGTCGGCAAACAGGGATCTTTGATACATGGTCAAAGTGTCAGGCTTTAGTCGATGGGTTTGCAGGAGCGAAGTTTAAGTCGTTCCCAAGTTTAGCCGAAGCAGAAGCTGCATTTGGCGGAAAAGCAGACTTTAAAGCAAACACCAGCAAGCCGAATAAGACATCTAAGTCTAGCCCGCTTTCACAATCACAAATAGACTCATTGCCATATGATATAAAAATTTTCACCGATGGGGCTTGTGATCCTAACCCTGGTGAGGCTGGAACGGGAATTGCGATTTATCAAAATAATATCCTAACTGAGCTTTGGTATGGCTTCTATCAGCCAGTTGGTACAAATAATACCGCAGAGCTACGCGGTTTAAATCAAGCATTGCACTTAGCTCAGAGCTGGCTGGAAAAGGGGCAGTCAGTAGGCATTTTTTGTGATTCAAAGTACTCGATAGATTGCATTACTGAGTGGGCTAGAGGCTGGCAAAAGAAAGGGTGGGTTAAATCAGGTGGTGAAATTAAAAACTTAGACATTATTAAACCGGCCTTTGAGATATACCAAGAAATTGCCTCAAAAGTTAAGGTGCATCATGTAAATGGACACGTTGGGATCGAAGGTAATGAGTTGGCAGATAGAATGTCAATTATTGCTATTGAAACTCAAAATGAAAATTTAAAACAGTTTGAAGACACGGATGACATTGCATCTATTTTAGCATTGCGAGCGGGCTAATACGCAGTTGTCGGTTATTGTATTGTGCAACAAGTGCACTTTAAAGTTAGTAAAGCAGTCGTGTTATATTGACGTACTAAGGCATATCAAAACAAACAGGGAGAAAGCATATGCAGTTTGGTTTTATATTTATAGTGATATTACTTATTTCGGGTTGTACATCGCAATTATGGCAGTCACCAAGATATAATGAAAAAGTCACAGGCTTTTATGCACAGGAGCAAGCTCGTTTGCTATTAATCACGGGCGAGCAATATAGTTATGTGTTTACAGTCAGTGATGTATTGATCAAATCACTTCAGCTCAGTAGGGAAATGGAACTTATTCCACACTATAGTGTTTTTAAACTGGATGAAGACAACCAAATTAGAGGAACTTTCAAGCTCACTTCGAATAAAACTGAAGACACCAAAGTACTTAAAGAGCAGGGCTTTCCAGTGGATAAATATGGTAATGTTGTACTTGAGTTTGAATTAAAAGGAAAGCGGTATACAGCGCAAGGAGATTACCCTTTTCAAAGGTTGGCTAGCGCGCATTATGTTGTGGTTGAAACCCCAGAGTCAGGAGTATCCACAGCGGGAAAAATAATTGTCACACCACTGACTATCGCAATTGATGCCGCAACTGTAGTGCCTGTGGGTGCTTTTTTTACTGTACTTGGTGTACTAAACAAGACTTAGAATCTACTTGATTGTAGCGTGTTGCTGGTGTCATAAATTAAGGTATTCAAACAAGTATTTAGGGTTTTAAAATGAGTAATAAAAACTTAGTGATCACCTTAGAAGGGGTGCCCGCAGTTGGTAAAAGCACGGTTGCTAAGTTACTTGAGCAAGATCATGGGTATTGTCGAGTTCCCGAAGTGAATGAGTTATTTCCAAATCGCCCATCTCCAGAGCCCGTTCATTGGTATGCATTAAAGCAGTTAGAAAGAAGCCATATCGCAACGCAGAATGAATATAGTCTATTGGATGGAGATATTTTTCAGGTTATATGGCTTAGTTGGATTTATCCCGACAGAGGGTTTATAGATTATCAAACTGCAGCAGAGTTATTCATTGAAAATATTGATTTACTGAGGTTACCATCGTTGTTTGTCTATTTGTATGTCAATGATGATATTCGCTATCAGCGGGAGCTTGAGAGAGAAAAGAGGCGGGGTCATGATCGTCAGCAATCCATTAAAAAGTATCAGAGGTATCAATCAATGAGAGTGCCTCAACAAGCGCTCTTTGAAGCAATCGACAAACAATATCCAGGATGGGTGCTATTTCTCGAGAATAATGACTCTCATTCTAGTGTGAAGAAAATAGTTAAGCGACGGCACAATGCAATCTTGCCATCACCAAAAGAATTTGTTGCTTGGTTGCGAGACTGGCTATCACGACATAACCCGATAACCCCTTAACGTTTACTCACAATATGCTTTATGGCAGTCTGAATATTGAATGGCTGCTTTTACACTTCTTCGTATTCACTCTTTGCAATAGTACGGCACAATCACTTTCTTTTATGCTCATTTCGCGTTTTTTTAAACACTAAGACCTTCGAGCAACTTCAAGGCATGCGTAATGTTTTACATTAGTTTACACCCACTTTTTCTGTAAGTTGTTACATTGACTCCAGTCGCCTAACTGGCAAGTTCAGCCTGTGTAGTCATGAACTTGGTTGTCGCTGTATGACACCAGTAAAGATGCTAGGCAACGAATTATAACAATCATAAAAATTTAAAGACCCAGAGTGGCGCTTTGGTTCTTATAAACAAAGGATGTAGGCATGAGTAAAATACAATCGTTTATCAACGCAGCGTGTTTGGCAATGATCATAGCTGGAGGAGTTAACGCGACGGAAGCATTTCCAGTCTTAGAAGGTGATTGGTTTGGACAGCAAGTACCAGGTTTGACACCTGAGCTATTTGCGCCAGGCACAGTGTCAATGGAAGGTCGTTATGAATTTGGTATATCTTTTTCTCCAGATTTAAAAGAGATGTATTTTACGGCATTAGATGAAATCGAAGGTGTAGATACCAGCCCTAAAATCATGCTTTCAAGTGTAGAAAATGGACGATGGACAAAACCTGAAGAAGCGCGTTTTACCAAAGGGAAGATGGCGTATGAGTTGGTGCCTTATGCAAGCCTAAATGAACCAAGAGTCTATTTTACAGGGCGCACATCTGGCTCAAAAGAATCTGGTATATGGTATGTCTCTCGCGAGGGCGGAAGCTTGAGTGATGCAAAAAGGTTTGAATCGCCATTAAATACAGGGCGTCTCTCTGATTTTAATCAGGGCATAGGTGGCGATATGATTTTTACCAATATGTCAGAGCGGAAAATGTATATTTCGAAAAAGGTAGATGGCCGATTCTTAGATGCTGAGCCGATGGACATTGAGTTTGGGATCCATGGATTTATCTCGCCAAATGAAGACTACTTATTGGTCAATGCTCGAAATCGAGATGATAAGAACAGAAAAGACAGTGATTTATTTGTTTATTTCAAAGAGCAAGACGGCAGCTGGTCTAAACCTATTAATTTAGGAGCTACTGTTAATTCGAAATACTCGGAAACCGTAGCAAGGGTATCGCCAGATGGTAAATATCTTTTCTTTGCTCGTTACAACGAGCCAAATGGTATTTCAAATTTATACTGGGTCAGTACAAAAGTGATTACGCAGTTACAGGGGGCATATTTTGGCACACAGTAGCGCGAGATAAATTTGGGGGAAGTGGTGTCTACTGTATCCTGTAATTTTCGGTTATTTTATTGTGAGGCTCTATTTTTTGCCATTGATGAATGAAGTACCAAAAAGATAGTCGTTGAACTTCGTATCGAAAATGAAATTAAAATGAACCTTATTATAAAGTTAATATCTATACTCCTTGGGTACGCTGTATTTTGGAAATAAGCGTATTTTGAAAACCTTCTCCTCACTGTGTTTACATTAGATTCAAACTGCGCTTTAAGTGTTGGGGCTTCAATGGAAAGCATCCGGTGATTGTTTAGGTGAAATAGTAAAAAATAAAAATAAATCAAGGATATATGGTGTATAAAGTCGTACTTATATTATTAATGCTGTTTCAATTTAATGTTTTTGCAGAATCTGACGTTAGCATAGCGAAAAGTTTTGAATTTAAGTCAAAGTCGCTGCGAGAAAATAGAACCATTGTGGTTTCTTTACCTGATGGGTATGAATCTTCAAATGCGCGTTACCCTGTACTTTATCTTTTAGACGGTGTTCAGAATCTAAAGCATGTCGTGGGTAGCGTTGATGTTTTAACCCGTGTTGGCAGTATTCCGCCAATGATTATTGTAGGTATTAAAAGCAAAAGTCGAATGAAGGACTTCACATCAACAAAGGCGGCTGGTATTGAAGAAAGTGGTGGGGGTCAAGCATTTCTGAATTTTTTGGGGGATGAGCTTATCCCTTATATTGATGGTAAATATAGGACTAATGAATTTCGAGTGTTAGAAGGGCACTCTGTTGCGGGTCTCTTTACGGCATATGCGTTTATGGAATCACCTAATTTATTTGATGCTTACATTGTTATGGGCCCAGCGTTTTGGTGGAACAAAGAAGAGCCTGTAAGAGAAGTTAAATCATTTTTGAGTGCAACACCAAAGTTTGATAAAAAAATCTATTTCGGAGTTGGCAAAGAGGATGGTAATCGACACGCTTTAAAGCGATTTGTAGAAGAAATCAAAGCTGCTGCACCTAGTGAATTAGTATGGAAACATGAAGAGTTTGATGATGAGGGTCATATGTCGGCACCTTTGTTAAACAATTACTTCGCACTGAAGTTTATATTTTCGGATATGAAGTTGCCACAAGAGATCAAGGATAACTTTACGAGTAAAAAGTTTTTAGAGCATGAAGCCGGTATCATGAAAAAATACGGAAGTGCAGCAAGGCAGCCTCAAGAAATTTATGTTCCCTTGGCTATGGAACTTATTAAACATAAAGATTATGCAGGTGCAGTGAACGTGTTTAGACGTAATGCTGAGGCGTACAAGATGAACAAATATCCACAAAACTATGTTTGGTTAGCAGAAGCATTAGAGAAAAACAAAGAGCCTGCTGAAGCACTTAAAGTTTATAAGCAAGCATATGAGTTATCAAAAGAAACTGGCTATGGGGAGCTTGAAAAGCTTGCTAAAAAAATAGCAGGGTTAAAAGCAAAATTATAAAAAAGTAGTCTTGATGTAAATGCGTGGACAGCTCAAGGAAAGCATTGCTTTCCTTGAGCGTATTTGACGTACAACAGGACTTATCCTAGGTGATTAGCGCTTTCTGATACCAGGTACACAGCGGTAGAAATTAGTTTTCGGCATACCAAACCAGCCCATTGCTTTAGAGTCTTGAACTGCATAGAGCTCATACTCAGCGCCTGGCTCTAAAGTAACAGCAATAGAAGTCATACCTTTGAAGCCAGCTTGCTCAGGCTCCTTACTTAAGTTACATTCAAGGTTAAGTACAACCTCGCCTGACATGACTTCACGAGGTTGGCTCCCTTCACCTGTGTAATATATAAAACCATGCTCATCATATTGTACGCCAGGAATTTGTTGTGCGTTATTGTTATCAAAATCGAAGTCAGAGACAGCAACAATTTTAACGACATCTACATGTGCGTAAATAGTTGGATCTGCAACGATAGGCGCATTTAATACTTGATCATATGAATAGATCGTTGCCGTTGTTGCCATTGCTGAAGTAGAAAGGGCTGTTAAAGCAAGTGCTGTAAGTAGTGTTTTCATTTTTTATCCTTATAAAGTTAATTTTACTTAGCGAAGTGCCTGTTGACGGAAAAATAATACCCATGGTTTATTTTAATTTGGTTTATTATTTGTTAAGTAAATATTAATTCTGTTTGTGTTTTTCTATATTTTAATGGTTGTTTTTTAGGAATTTAATATTCAATTGTGTTTTTAGGCAATAATGACATTAGCTGGCTATCAGTTTGAAAAGGCGCAGTGTCCCATGTTACGGCTAGAAGTAATCTAGAGATAATTGTGGGGGGCAAATTATTTGTGGTGATCCCGTTCTTATATTTTGTTATTGGGGAGACAAAGCAGAGTTGCGGGAACTGTTAACTGAATTGAATTATCAATATGTCGGCTTAACAAGCTCACTGAACAACGTTACCATAGCGAAAATTTAAGTATTGCAGCCTCACTGTGAAGCTGGGGTTTGCACAATAATGAGTAGCGTATGCGTAAATCAGATAAAAAACTAGAGAAAGCCATTGTAGCAGCATTGACTGAAGCGTGCGAAGACGCCTTGAAAATATACGAAGGTTTCGAATGGTTAACTCATGTGGTCAACTATCAAACATTTCCGGAGAGCTTTACCATTGTGTGTATTTTTGACAACCAAGATAGCTTATTAAAAGCGCTGAGTGAAAATAAGGGGGAGGCACTTAAAACGGCTATAGAGAGCAAGCTAAATATGCATAATATAAAAATAAAAGGGGTTAAAAAACGTATTTTGTTTGATACAGAGGAGGCCTGTGCTTCAGAGTCTGGAGGAAAATGGGGAAAAAGGCTCGAAGGTATACATCTCGCTCGCCATGTTTAATGAATCTTATTATCTAGATAATACGGTTGGTTACCTTATATTTTTTCGCCTGTATTGATCATTGAGTGTTAGCCAATCATATAAGCGCTCGGCCAAATGGGTAATACTTTAATTGATAAAAACATTGGTATGTTTAATTTGAGTAAAAGCTCTAAATTTTTAAAGTCGCTATTGATAACTGGTTATACCAGTTGTAAGCTATCATGACTTTGTCATCAGATTGTTTACCACTATGCCGTTCATTGTTTGTCGAGAAATCACCATTCACTGTGAGGATAAATACCCCCTTGCTGCAACGGTGTTTTTACCTAAAGGCACTTTAAAAGGGGCGGTTGTCATTGGCCCTGCAACGGGCATCAAACGCCAATTTTATACTGCATTTGCTGAGTTTTTAGCAGGCAGCGGTTATGGTGTGCTTACCTATGATAATAGAGGGATAGGTCAATCTCTACACGGTGAAATTGACAAGCATCCAGCGACATTACAAAGTTGGGGGCAGCAGGATTTACCCGCGGCTATTTCCGCCTTAAAAAGCGAGTTTCAAAATGTGAACTATCATTTAGTAGGGCACAGCGCCGGTGGTCAGCTTATTGGATTGGCACCCAATGCGACAGAGTTATCATCTATGTTCAATTTTGCCAGCTCTTCGGGGCGTTTATTGAATATGAAAGTCAAAGATCAGTTCAAGTCCCATTTCTTTATGAATGTGTTTATTCCTTTTTCAAATTTGGTCTTTGGTCATACTAAGTCACATTGGTTTGGTATGGGGGAGCCATTACCAAAGGCGGTAGCGGCTCAGTGGCGCACCTGGTGTAATGGTTGTGGGTATGTCAAAACGGCTTTCGGAAAAACCATAGATACACACTATTTTAATGAACTCACGTTTCCAAGTATGTGGGTAAATGCGGTGGATGACTTTATCGCCAATCATAAAAATGTCAAAGATATGATAGCCGTTAGTCCGAATTCTGTGTCTGAGACATTAACGTTAGTACCAAAAGAGTATGGGCTGAAAGAAATTGGCCATATGAAGTTCTTCAGTCGAAAATCCAGTGTGTTATGGCAAATCTGCTTAGATTGGCTTGATAATTACGCCAAAGATAAATCAGTTAATCTAAACTAAAAATTGATTTATTTATCATCATCAGTTTTATTTTTATATAGAATAAATAACAGGTATTTAGAGCATTTAATCGTTAATTTTTCATATGAATAAAATCAAAGCCACTCTCGTTTATTGTCTTTTTGCGCTCATAACGATGAGCCTTGGCCTCTTTTCTAGAGCAGATATTATTGAATTTCCGACTTGGGTTAGTCTTTATTTAGGCGATTTTTTATGGGCATTAATGGTTTTTTGGCTAATATGCGCGGTCAGACCAAATATGTGCCCTCGGCAAGTATTTGTTGTCGCGTGCTTGTTTTGTTTTTCGGTTGAATTTTCCCAGTTGTATCAAGCCGGTTGGCTCAATTCGATTCGACAAACGTGGCTGGGCGCACTGGTGCTAGGTTTCGGTTTCAAGTTCAGTGACCTAGTTGCTTATTCATTGGGTAATGCTTTGGGTGCTTATGTAAAATATAGGCTGCGTGGTATAAGTGAGAGTGAGATTGTTTTGAAATAGCGAGTAGCCACAGTTTATCAAACGAGTTGTGTATTAATGAGCATACGAGTCAATCTATACATTCAATAACTTTCATTAATATGAGTGCATTTTTCAAAGGTAAACTGTGTATACTCTACTTATATTTTAAATACACAAATTTGTTGTAACACGATTTGTTTAATCACAAAATAGAGGCTATTAGTGGACTTATCACCTGTAATGGATGGATTGATACTGCTTTTGAGTGGATTGATCATTTTACTCTTTGCTTTTGGGAAATTGTTTCCCGATGTGCTTAAACATGAAAAATGGCATGGCTTGGCAATGCCACTGCGTATTATCGGGGGAGCTATTTCAATTATCAGTGTTTTATCTTTTTTTTAAACGCTTTATCAATTCACTAGTATTTCTAATACTTTGCAATGGCACCAAAAAGTTTATTACCCTATGGGTAATCTAACGTCTATCGAATTTCAGCTATTTAAGGCTTACTATCAATAACCTCTCACAGTCAAAATATAGAGTCACCAATTGTCAATATGCACTCTTTGCTTAGTATTTTTTTCTTAAATCTAACACACGGTGTGTTTGCCATGCCTAGAATCCGGATAACATTGAACTCTAAGCGAATGACGGTGAAATTAAAGGAACGACTTTATTATTTTGTATATATAAACAATGGTATGATTATCGGGCCAGCTGCATCCCAAGTAGCGTCGAGATATACCAGTTAATCGAGGCATTACATCTCAACAAGTCATTTAAAAAGTTCTATATAGGAATTGAACATGAGACGAGTCGATTACTCCACTTACTCAATTGAAGAATTGTTGGAGGTCAAACAAAACATAGATCCGACTTCAGAAAATTACCCAGCATTGGTTGATCAACTCGAAAAAAGTGAAGGGGAGATCTCTGTATCTGATGGGAATAGCCGAGAATCGCATTTTAATTTAGCCATGAATAGAGTGAAAGCGATTGGCTATCTGCAACTGGCAGCCGCTGCTATTATCCCGACCATGATATTTATGTCGGGTGATGTTTCTATAGGTACAGCAGTGATTACAATTCTATTAACATTACTTAACCTTGTTGCTGGTTACACAGCAGTCAGTGCATTAACTCGTTTTTATTGGATCTCTATATTAAATCAGTCTTTGCAAGTGGTCAGTTTTGGTATCGGTGATACTGTTTTGAACTATTCAGGTTTGGGAGGCATTAATCTAAAGGTCACGCTGGCAGAGGTGTCTTCTTTTGGTTTTGCTATTCAGTTTAACCCAGGATTTTCTTATGTTGAGTACACAGGGCAAATTGCTGAGCAGTTCATCATCATTGACGTGTTAGGTATTATTTTTATTGGCGCACTAGTGACCACAGGTTTTTGGAAACAGTAGTCAAATTTCTTGACCCTCACGTTACGTGATAGTTAATCATGGTCTTGCCTTTTAACAGTACACAATGGATTCTGAGTTGAATAAAAGAAAACGTTTTAGCGTAAGCCAATTGAGTGAATTGGCAGGGGTCAGTGTTCGTACATTACATCATTACGACAAAATAGGTTTATTGAAGCCTCTTAGAGGTGTTAATGGTTATCGCGAGTACACCTCGACGCACTTAATGCGCTTGCAACAAATTATAGTGTATAGGGAGCTTGAGTTTAGTCTTGAAGATATACACAACATCCTCAACGCCACGGATTTTGATTTATTGCAAACCCTCAAAGACCAGAAAAGTATGCTGTTGAAAAGGCAGGAAAAAACACAGTTAATTATCAATAGCCTGGAGAATTCAATGAGTATATTAAATGGTCAAACTAATTTGGATATTTTATTTAAGGATTTACCTCTAGAGAAAGTAGAGCGCTGGAAAGATATGATGGCTCAGAGTACAGAGGTGGGATCTTTGGATGAGTATTATTTATCTTTACAACATTTGGGTCGTGAGGATACAGGGCTTGAGCAGAAAAATTTTGAACAGTGGGTATCAAGTTATAAATTATCACTAAACTCCCCCATAGACAGCAAAGAGGTGCAATCCTTTATTGAGCAGCATTACGTCATGACCAATCGCATTCTAAATAAAACAAAAGAGAAAGATGCTGAGTTTGAAGGAATGAGCTATGAAGGCTATTTAGCGTTTGCCGACGCAGTATTAACCGATCCTATTTCTTGGGAAATGTATGAACATTATGGTCAAGGGATAGCAAGCCATCTTCACGAGTCGATGATTTACTTTGCTGAAAATACGTTAAAAGAAAACGTTGATAAATATAGGAAACTTGGACTTGAGTAAACCTAACGAAGACTAATAATTATTATAACGCACTACTTAAGGGCCAAGCATTGGCCTTTTTTAATCTCAGAATTCGTAACTGACTTTGTTCTATATTTACCTTGATATTGTCATTCACTTTCAGTATTGCATGGTTTTGCGCTTGTGAGTGGGGTGTAATCGATTTGAAACATAGGTGTGACCAGTTAATCACCTTGATTCCTTTTAAGTTCCTACTGTTTTATGTAGTCTAGACGGGTTTTAATTTTTGGAGGCATTTCGCTATGTTGCGAATTCTTATCTCTGCAAGCTTAGGGTTTGCAGTAAGTGCAGGTGTGTCAGCGCAAGAGGTGATGACCCCTGAAAAGTTATGGGAAGTTAAACGTGTTACTGCGTTGGGATTAAATAAAGATAAAACCCATGTGATTTACAGTGTAACAACCCCGAGCGTGGCTAACAATGATTTTGCCAGCAAGGTATATCAGGTGCCTGTTAAAGGTGGAAAAACTCAGCTATTAGAGGCATATCAAGGCTTATTGATTGATAGCAATATCTCTCCTGATGGCAGTAAAAAACTCTTTCATGAAAAGGTAAATATTGAATCGGTGTTAGCAAGCCATAGGCATAAAGATCTGTCGCAAGCTAATGCGTATGTATTTGATGACTTGAATTATCGCCATTGGGATACTTGGAATGATGGCGGCTTCAAGCATGTCTTTTATCAAGATTTAGCAACAGAACAGAAAGTCGACATCATGAAGGGTAAGCCTTACTCGAGCCCAACCTCTCCATTTGGTGGTTCTAGTGATTATATTTGGGGTCCAAAAGGTGAGAATATTTACTATGTGAGTAAAAAACTCACGGGTACAGAGTATGTGACAAGTACTAACACCGATATCTATCGTTACAACCTAGCGAGTAAAAAAACAACCAATATCACTGAAAGTAACTTAGGGTATGATAAGAGCCCTGCGTTTTCTTCAAAAGGAAACTTAGCATGGTTACAAATGGACGTGCCAGGTTATGAAGCAGATAAGAACGACATCATCGTACGTATCAAAAACAAAGAAGTAAATTTGACTGAGCATTGGGATGGCACGGTAAACAGCTTTAAGTGGAGCCCAGATGGCAAGCGTATTTACTTTGTTGCACCAACCGATGGTACAATCCAATTATTCCAAGTATCAGTCAGTACTAAGCCAAAGATCAAGCAGTTAA
The DNA here is from genome assembly GCF_001625685.1 of Pseudoalteromonas luteoviolacea CPMOR-1. Lineage (GTDB taxonomy): Bacteria > Pseudomonadota > Gammaproteobacteria > Enterobacterales > Alteromonadaceae > Pseudoalteromonas > Pseudoalteromonas luteoviolacea_K. The sequence goes on from NZ_AUYC01000012.1 coordinate 66,629, forward strand.
CGAAAGGCCAGTTTGATGTCAATGGTATTGTCGCGGCAATGGATAAGCACTTAGTCGTGACACGCAGCAGCATGAACCGCGCATCAGAAATTTTCCGTTTTGACCTGCGTAAGAAAAAACTAACTGCGCTGACAAAGGTAAATGACGCATTTTATGCAGGCCTTGACTTACCAACCGTTAAAAAGCGTATGGTGACGACGAAAGATGGTCAGCAGATGCTAACTTGGGTGATCTATCCACCTAATTTTGATGAAAGTAAAAAATACCCAACGCTGCTTTATCTTCAAGGTGGGCCGCAGTCTGCGCTTTCACAGTTTTATTCGTTCCGCTGGAATTTCCAAGTGATGGCATCACAAGGTTACATCGTTGTCGCGCCAAATCGCCGCGGTATGCCGGGTCATGGTGTTAAGTGGAATGAAGACATCACTCAAGATTGGGGTGGTAAGGCGATGCAAGATTACCTAGATGCCATTGATGATGTATCAAAAGCATCATACGTTGATAAAAAACGTATCGGCGCTATTGGCGCGAGCTTTGGCGGTTATTCTGCATTTTATTTAGCGGGTAACCATGATGGTCGTTTTAAAACTTTCATTTCTCATTGCGGTATTTTCGACTTGCGCAGCATGTACGGCACAACTGAAGAGTTATTCTTTGTAAACCATGAATTTGGTGGCCCTTACTGGGAGCAAGGCAATGCGTCTATCAACCAAACGTATAATGAATTCAACCCAATTAATTATGTAGATAAGTGGGATGCACCTATGTTTGTGATCCATGGTGGCAAAGACTACCGTGTACCATTAGGCCAAGGGATCCAAGCATTTCAAGCTGCAAAGCTACGTGGTTTAGAGAGCCGTTTTCTTTACTTCCCTGAAGAAAACCACTGGGTACTGACGCCGCAAAATGGCATTGTATGGCAACGTGAGTTTTTCAAATGGTTAGAAGACACACTTTAAACTAGTTAAACGCGAGTGTGTGAAAAGTTTTAATGCCTGGGTACAAATTTGTCCTCAGGCATTTTTATAATTACTTATGCTCAGGCAGGTTTATATGAAGTTATTACCTTTGCTCATGATACTTTTATTGTCTGCATGTCATGCGGTTACAATGAATAAAAACGAACCCAGTATATTGCACTCTGAGCAAGGCCACTTTAAAGCGGGTGATGTAGAAGAACATCAGATAGTCGATGAACACTTAGTGGCATACAACAGCAATGAGTATGAAGCATTCAAGGCTCTTTTTCATCAAGAAATAGAGGTTTACGATTTTCCTAACAGCTTGTCTTTTAAAGGACTGGAAGCACTTGATAAAGTATACAAATCGTTAGTTGAAAAACTAGATAAGCAAGCTTTTATCAGTAAAAGGATCATTGACGGCAATTTTGTAGTAGATAAAGAAGCTGTGAAGTTTCATATTGCAGGGCAGGGAGAGCAATTATTAGAAGTACTTGTAGTTTATCAAATCAAGGATAATTTAATTTATAGAATTATGTTTTTACAGGATGAATGACGGTACATTCGAGTAGCGATAAATAACTCTTATTTTTACAAAAGAGAGTTATTTATCATACTTTAGGCATAAATATAGTTTATATACTGAGTTCCACCACGTCCTGATTTAACTCTATAAGCTGCTCTAATAGCACGTGTTCGCCTTTTATGTCTGATATTTTCCATGCGAAGGGCTTCAGCGGTTTTAATTTTCTGATGAGCTCACCGTTTAAATCGTATTGCGTTAAGTAATCTGATTTCATGTCATAACTGTAGAAATACTGTTTGTATAACACCAAACTATGACCATTAAGTGTAGGCATTGGTTTATAGCCAGTGGTTTCAGGTCTAAGCGTTCGTTTAAAAACCTGCCCATCAAACTTGCTGAGATAAAGGGCGTGGTCAGTGAGCCAAGTTGACTGGACATCGTCCATTTCATAGGTGGTAAAAACCTGTGTTTTCAAATCTAGTTGCCAAAGTGCATGGGCCGAAGGTCGTAATGCAGTAACCAATATTCCAAAGTGTGGGTGCCAGTTCAAGACTTCGATCAGTGGTTCGGGGGCTTTGATAATTTGAGTACCTCCCTGTAAATCAAGGATGTTAAGTTTTGCATTACTGACTACTGCAAGCTTTTGGCCATCGGGAGACCAGCTAAATTGTTCTATTTTACTCGGCCTTGAAAAGTAACTTAGCTGTGTGGCTTGATTGCCGTCCCATAGCCATATTTGATCGTGCCCACTGCGGGCTGAGATAAAGGCTATCAGCTCACCACGTTGTTGAAATTTTGGGTATTTTTCTCGGCTTTTTGAGCGGGCAAAGCTTGGATAAGGCTGAACATGTTGATTCATTATTTGCGTTATAGACGTTTCTTGTTCGCCGTATAAAGGTATGCGAGCGATATCGGTGTCTTTTGTTCCTTGAATGGCAATTATGCTTGGTAGAGTGGGGTGGGATTGAGCGCTGACTATGTTATGTAGCGCTGAATGGTAAGGAGTGGTTTTGCCATCGAGTGCTAAGTGATAGAGTTTGCCATTGAGTACAGCTAATAATGCATCGCCATGGGCTGAAAAACGTATTGAAAGTTGGCCAAGTTCTTCATGAGTGTCTATTTGGTTTTGATGCAGCAATTCGCCATGTAGATTTAATAGACTCAACAAATGCCGACTTTCATGATCGTATGATAGTACGGCATATTGCGCTTTGATTGGGTCGTAATCATAAGTATAAATTGTTTGCTGCTCTGGGCTAAACAGCTTGGTGGTTTGCTGGTTAATAGCGTTGAATTTCAGGAGTGATCGAGTGTTACCTTGCTGGCTTAGAAATGCATATTGGTGGTTCGCTAGCGCAACAGGGCGTTCAATCGCGCGGTTTTGGCACTGGTAACGTACCGATGCTGTTTGTGGTGCATTTAATGCTTCAGCAAAATCGATCATATCTATTTGCCAGCAGTTTGCTTGCAGTGGTTCGTGAGCATTGATTTTATCTTGGTGGCAGCTTTTTTGTTTTGTAAAGATGATGCTTCGCCCATCTGGTGTAAAGCGAGTATCACGATAAAACCCAGGGTGTTTGGTAAGTTGACTTTCAACGCCTGTTTTTAAGTTTTTGGCCCAGATATGACTTTGGCAAGCGCGCACATTGCGGTTGAAAAGTATGTGAAGACCATCAGGGCTATATGTTGCATCACTCTCAAACGCATCAGTATAGGTAATTTGTTTTAAACTATGAATACTCTGCTTTGGCGTTTTCATGCTCTGCCATATACCCAACACGATTGTTAATACTAAGAGTAAAGTAATCCCTATAAAGCCAAGTGTTTTAAGGTTGGGTGGACTTGCTATTGTGATCCCTTGCCGTGTCGTTTGTGGAAGCCATTGCACATCTACCATTAATCGGTAGCCTATTTTGGGATGTGTTGCAATTATTCGTGGGGATTTGGCATCGTCACCAAGCACTTTTCGAAGCCGAGCAATACATCGTTGTAGAGCATTGGGAACCACTTCGCTGCCTTTCCATACCTCTTCCATGATTTGCTGATGACTAACCACCTCTTGTGCATTCTGGGCCAGCAAGAGCAGTACTTGCAAAACTTTGGGTTCGACCTTGATACTTTGCTGTGCAAAAGTGACCTCAGATCGAGATAAGTCAATAAGGTGTTCTTTAATATAAAAACGCTGAGTTGTTGACATAAATCCTAGCTTACTGCCTTTAGTAAGCACGAGTATATGAAGTTAGCTTGATGCTGTCGAGCATCACATTATTTTGTAACTTATTGTAAATTATAGATATCAGCTATTCATCATGATTTCCTCAGCCTGTCATTGTTGTGCTTTTGGTGACTCAAAGCAAAGTAACGACTTTAAAGTGTGCAAGTTAAGGAGTCTTACTATGTGTTTCTATTTTTTGAAAAAAGTGCTCAGCAAACCAGCCGTAAAGCGATGCTTGATAAGCGGGATTGCAGTGTGTCAAAGCCACTTTGTTTTTGCTGATGATGCAGCAATTGATGTGATTAAGCAGGCCGTTGCCGCATATGGTGTGCAGGCCCTAAGTTCATTAAAGCAGTTAAAAGTGGAAGAGGAGCTTTATCGATATAAGCAAGGTCAAAGCGGTCACGCCGAATCAGGAGCACATGGTTTTGTGATGCATAAATACCAGCAACAACTTGATATTGATTTTACGCTACGCGCAAAAGCGTTCAAGCGCAGCGACCAGAATGTGATAGGTAATTACGGCTATCATTCGCTGGTAACAGTGGACAGGCGCTTCAGAGAGGGAGAGGGGGTGAGTGTTGATCATTGCCTGCAAACTTACCAACCCAGTGCACGAATCGACTGGGATTCGGTAGCGCTGGATATGGAGCAGGCAATAGATACACTGACAATAAAAGAGCTCAGTGATAATAGTAAGCTGGTGAGGAGTGCTGGGATTGCATTTCTGCAAGGGCGAGCACATAGCGTGTTGAATTGGGAGAAGAGTAAGGTAACAAAAACGGCTTATATTGATAAAGTATCAGGTTTATTATCTCGTTTACTCACTAACAACAAAGGTCAAAAAGCTCAATATGACTTTTTAGCACACCAGCAAAATGCACAAGGCCTAAAGTGGGCAAGTCAAACAATTATCAGTTATGAGCAACGTGTTACGCGGCATATTACAAACAGATATCTTTCATTGAAAACGTCTGACGGCGCACTTTTTCAAACGCCCGAGTATTACCAACCCCGAGCTCAAGATAAGTTTTTGGATTTTGCCGAGCCAAGCGTCAATGAAATTGTTAGAGGCGTTTTTTTGGTGGGGCAAGGTTGGGGGTTTACCTTGTTTGTCGACATGGGTACATCGTATATTTCAATGGGCTCATGGCAAATGCCCGATGATACATTTACTTGGAAACAAAGGCTTGCAAAGTTGCACCAGTTTACAGGGAAAAAGAAACCTGTGTCTCAATTTATAGTGACACACCATCATGATGACCACTTAATGGGGGTAAGTGAAGTAATCGAGCATGGTGCGCAGATACTTTTATTGGCAGAGCATCAACAAGCGGTAGAGACAAGTTTGGGTTTGCCTCTTACTCTTGAGCAAGTAGGCTTGTTATCTCATGGGCTTAAGTTTGCAAATGGTCAGGTGCAGGTGTTTGACGTACCAAGCAGTCACGCAGATCACAATGTTGTCGTGTACCTTCCTGAACAGCAAATTTTATTTGCTGAAGATATGTTCGGCAGCAGCTTGAAAGCGGGGTTTCATTCTCCAAATAGTTGGCCCAGTCGAGATGTTTATTATCGTGCAGAGGTACTCAACAAACACCTTAAAAATGCAGGCGTGAGTGTTCAATACTATGTTTCATCTCATCATGGCAGAGTATTCTCAAATGCTGAATTTATGCGGTTTTTGCGCTTATCATGTCCAGATAATGACAGTTTGTTAGCACGCTTATATGCAAATGAATCACAGTAGCGATATATTAATTTGGCCAATAAGGCAGATATCGTAGAGTATCCTAAGGCGGTTTAATTAAAATCTAAATATCACTCCGTCGGTGTGTTGCTATTTCAATAAATGGCCACTAAATTTTACCAAAATATCTAATATATTGAGGGACTGATGGAGTTAACCCACGCGAGTCTACATTACCAGATCATGAGGTACTTCATTGAGTATGCAAGAGCGCCCAGTGTCAGCGAGTTAAGCAATATATTTGGGAGACAAGCGGTTTGCGTTGTGGAGGCGTTAAAGGCATTGCAAGCCTATCATGGTGTGGTGCTGCAGCCTAATACACACGAAATTTGGGTCGCACACCCGTTTTCTGCTGCGCCAACAAACTTTTGGATTGAATCTGGTGATATGGGCTGGTGGGGTAACTGTGCGTGGTGTGCATTGGGGGCAGCTGCATTACTTGGGCGGGATCTGACCATTACGACCACGCTTGGCAGTGAGTCAAAGCAGGTTGTGATTGCAATCAACAATGGAAAAATAGAGAACTCGAACTTGTATGTCCATTTTCCTATACCCATGGAAAAAGCATGGGACAATGTGATTTATACGTGCAGTACGATGCTGATGTTTAAGTCTGAATCTGACATTGATAGGTGGTGTGAAAGGCACAATATGTGTAAGGGCGATGTTCAGCCTATTGAGCATATTTGGGCATTTTCAAAAGTGTGGTATGGACGTCATTTGAATCCTGATTGGGTCAAGTGGACTGTCAAAGAGGCTTCAGAGATATTTGAAAGCTTTGGATTGACTCACTCGATTTGGAAATTGCCGATAGAACAAGGCCGGTTCTGAGCAGGCTAAATAGCCTGCCCTTATGTGTTTATTTGGTACAATTGCTTGGCAGTAAAATATCTACCCACACTAACCTGTGGTCAGAAGAGGCTGCTCTATTTGCAACTAACTCAGCCCCCGGCTCATGCTGTGCAGGCCAAAATACTCCGCTATCAATGATATTAAGGTCACTCGATGGCAATACATAATCAGCGCGCATGCCCCAATGTGCAGTATGTGCGATAGCATTTGCATTTTGCGGCTTATTTAATTTACCCCCTTCAGACTTAGGTATGGTCAAGTTATTTACTCGACTGTGTGTCAGGAGTTGTCTGATGGCATTTGGATGGCCATCTCCATCGACATCACTGGCATTTAAATCGCCGACAATCACAAATGATGAACCGCTAAACCCGCCTTTTACTCCTGCATCATCGTAAATGTAACTGTGACCAGTTGCAGATATATAGTCTTTCCATAGCCTAAGTTCATCATGATTTCTTTTCCCGTTTCTATCTTCAGGCCCATCAAAAACAGGCGGAGTTGGGTGACTGGCAAGTACATTGATTTGTTGGTTACAAACTTGCACTGGAATATCCCAATGAGACTTTGAAGAAAGGCGCATGATTGCACGCTCAGACTGTGCATACCAGCTCTTGCCCCCTGCGGTTGTTGGCATCATATTATTTGGCATATCTTTCCATAAAAAGTGTTGGAAAGTACGCACTTGATCAGCGTCTATCGGAAATTTTGATAGCAAGACCATGCCGTATTGACCTGGGTATTTACCAAAACCAAAATGTGTCAGCTTACTGTCTTTGTCTGTTAAAGATGTTTTAACGCCAGTATTGACCGGTGCTAAATACACATGTGGGTAAGAAATTGGTTCAAACCCATTTTGAGACACTTCTAAATACGCTTTTTTGAATAAGTTGATGCCTTGTTCAGGGTCAGCAATATAATCAAATTCGTTAAGAAGTATGATATCTGGGCGAGTGCGTTGGATGATTTCTGCAATATTATTAATTTGCTGCACTTCACCGCTTTTTAGCGCGTTGGTTAATACATTACCAGAGACATCTAACGTTTTATCAGCTTGATAATTAGTTGCTTCCATACTTACGTTGAACGTTGCAACACGTATTGTGGTGTCGTTCATTGTGGCGGCATCCATTGTTTGAGTTGGTGTTTGTTGGCAGCCGGTGCCCAGCAAAGCTGCTGCTAAGGCGATTGATACGAATGATGGTTTCATTATTAACCTAATACAAAATGCAATTGTCGATAGTCTACCTCTTTGTTGTTCAAAGAGGGTTTAAAAGTATGTTAATTATTTGGTTTTTTATTTTATTTAGAATAATTGCGCAAGGGCTTCACAAAGTAAAGATAACTTGATAGGTTCTTAATATAGGTACATTTTTAAGCGGATTGAATGTAATCGGGCCTACGCATTTTTGAATAGAAGTCCTTGGCTGCGCCAACATTCACCGGCAAGCACCACCGAAAGCCGTTGTTTTAGAGTTATAAAGTAGGGAGCAATACCTTGGAAAAATTTGAAGTAAGCGATGAAATCAGTCTGAAGTTATTGTCCTTGTCGGATGCTCCAACTTTATTTGCACTGGTTAATGATAATAGGCAATACCTTAAACAGTGGCTTCCTTGGCTCGACTCTACTCAGACGGTACAAGATTCTGAGGAGTTTATTAAAACAACGCACCAGCAACTCCAAAGTGGCCTTGGGTTAATGGGTGGCATATATTTAAATCAAAATTTAGTCGGCATGTGTGGCTATCATCCAATTGATAAGGTGAATGGTAACGCGTCAATTGGATACTGGCTTGCGCAGCAGTATCAAGGTCAGGGTGTGGCAACAAAATGCGTACACTTTTTAATTGATCATGCGTTTAGTACATTGGCACTTAACAAGGTTTCCCTCTCTATTGCAGAACACAATTATAAAAGCCAAGATATTGCACTTCGTTTAGGACTTGTGAATAAAGAGTTCAAGCCAGACGCCGAGTTTTTATATGACCACCGAGTAAACCATCTCTGCTATTGGGTTGAGTATTCAGAATGGTTGGCACAACAGAGGCACATTGACGACACTAACATTGACACCGCATAGTTTTATCAAACATAGTGAATGGTTGTAAGGGCCGGTGATTGATTTTGCTAAATCGATAAAGCCAGCAGAAATGATAAGAACCAGCACTGCGTTATCAATAATAAAACGTCAACAGAAGTGGAGCAGTATGCAGTTAAGTCAACTTGATGAAAACATCTTTACAATCCACGGGTTCCTTTCAATTCATGCATGTCACGAATTGATTGGTTACAGCGGTGCAGATGTACAAGTGGGCGCTGGTCGCTCATATCTGAGCAACATACGAAATAATGACCGGGTGAATTGGATATCAGAAAATTTGGCTGCGCAATGGTGGGATAAGCTTTCTAACATGGCACTGCCAAACATTGAAGGTAAATGCGCCATTGGTTTGTCACCTCATTTTCGTTTTTATCGCTACACATCAGGACAGAAATTTAATATGCACAAAGACGGACGGCAAAGTGTGTCAGGTGGTGTAACAATAATGACTTTATTGGTGTATTTAAATGGCTGTTATGAGGGGGGGAAGCACACAATTTAGGAAATCAAACTTGGAGATACATACCGATATAGGTAAATCACTGATATTTGAGCATCATTTATGGCACAAAGGAAATGAAGTACTATCCGGAGTTAAGTATGTCCTCAGAACAGATATTGTTTATCAATAAATAGCATGTTCCGATAATGGTTGCGCATCTCATCTTAAACGACTGTATTGCCTGCGTGATTTAGAGTATAAACTGCCTTTTTTCTAGTGGGTAAGAACATGACACAACCTATACAGCAGCAAATTGGCAACATCGCACTGGTCGTTGAAAGTTACGATGATGCGATTGAATTCTATACACAAAAACTACAGTTTACGCTCATTGAAGATACAGATTTAGGGGCTGGAAAGCGTTGGGTTCAGGTTGCTCCGCCTAATTCAAATGGGACTAATTTGCTGTTAGCACAAGCAAGTACTGATGAGCAGCGTCAGGCGATAGGTAATCAAAGTGGCGGACGTGTGTTTTTATTTCTGCAAACCAATGATTTTTGGCGGGACTATAATTTGATGAAAAATCATGGCGTGGTTTTTCATGAAGAGCCACGAGTTGAGGAGTATGCAACTGTGGTGGTTTTCGAAGATTTATACGGCAATAAGTGGGATTTATTGGAATTAAAAAATAAGCATTAAGTTAGAAGAAGGCACTTCGTCAGTCGATTTTATTGGGAGAGTCCCAACAGGCTCCCAAAATACATATCAATATAATCATTTAAAGTTGTTTTACCTCAAGTTAATCTTTAATAAACATGTCTTGTTGACATTTTTTATTAATTACTGAGTTTATGAAACGTATTCTAAGTGCATAGGATTACAGCATGTGAGCGTATAAATACGCAGGCATGGTGAATGATTGTTTTAATATACAGACTGAGTAAACTAACATGGATATACGCCTTTTTTCTCCTTACTTCCTTGGCTCTTATGGTGAAAATAACCACGAGTTTGAAGATATCTTTTTAGAGTTCTTTCGGGACCACGTTTATTGGCGACGTAGTTTTCACCCAGAAGATTTACCGCCAGTCTCAATCATTGAAAAGCAGTCTTCGCATTATTTAGAAACCATGGCTAAAACTAAGCAAGAGTTGCACAAGTTGAGCGCTGATTTAAAGCAATCAGTGCCGTTTTCAAATCCCCGTTATATCGGCCATATGGCATCAGACTTATTGCTGCCAGGAATGCTAGCGCAGTTTATTACTGCGTTGTATAACCCCAACAACGTCACGGAGGAAGCCGCGCCAGTCACCGTTAAAATGGAGCTAGAGGTTGGTAATAAGTTGGCAGAAATGTTCGGCTATAACTTAAATGCAGACGAAGGTGCAGTGGCTTGGGGACATTTAACCTCAGGCGGTACGGTGGCGAACTATCAGAGCTTATGGATGTTCCGCTCCGTGAAGTACTACCCATTGGCGGTAAAGCGCTGTGGTGAGCTGGCAGATATTGACTTTGTGGATGGACAAGGGCGTTCTTTACACAGTATGTCTACTTGGGAGTTAATGAACCTTTCGATTGATGAAGTAGTACAAATTCGTGTCAATTGCTTAAATAAGCTCAAAGCCATGGGCGATGACAAATATGATGAGCTGATCGAATTATTGAGAGAGCAACGCATTGAGCACCAAGGTCACATTGATTTCTTTGACCAACATAAAGATTTAAAACAGCCCGTGGTGTTTGTGCCAGCCACTGCTCACTATTCATGGATAAAAGCCATGAAGATTTTGGGCATAGGCAGTAAAAACTTATGGCAAGTTCCTACGGATGAAAAAATGCGTTTAGATCCGATAGCACTTAAGCAGTTACTGCTAAAAGCAAAATCTGAAAACCGCACTGTCCTTGCGGTGATTGGCGTCTTAGGGACTACCGAGTTTGGCACCGTTGACCCCATCGCTGATATTGTTTCTTTGCGTGACGAAATGATCCGAGATGAGGGACTGAATTACTATATTCATGTGGATGCCGCATGGGGTGGCTACTTGTCGTCTGTATTTAGAGGTGAAGACAATCGAATGCGCGAGCATGAAGCAGTGAAAGCAGGGTTTGAGTACTTCCCATCTGCTAAAGTCTACAATGCATTTGCCGCACTATGCGACACTGACTCCATTACAGTTGACCCGCATAAGTTAGGCTATATGCCATTTGGCAGCGGTGCATTTATCGCCAGAAACAAAAACATGTGTGGGTTTGTGGTGCAAGAAGCGGCCTATGTGTTTGATAAAAAGAATCGATTTGTTGAGCCTGAACCTAAATTAAATCAGTTAGGTCAGTATATTATGGAAGGTTCAAAGCCGGGGGCTGCCGCTGCTGCAAGTTACGTTGCGCAAAATGTATTACCACTCAACGCTGAGCACTTTGGCAAATTACCAGCGAGCACAATTCGCACCACAGAAGTGTTTTATCATAAGATTTCAGCATTGAGTGAAAAGCTTGCAGGTAAAGCGACCTTGATCGCCCCTATAGAGCCTGACACAAACTTAATTTGCTTAGCCATTAACCCAGCGGGTAATACCAGTACACGAGTCTTAAATGACTTTACACGCAAAGTGTTTGAGCACATTAAAATTGAGAAGTCGACACCAATGTTTAGCAAAGAGTTTATCGGCTCTTATACCTCTATTTTTAGAAAAAACATCAACGATGAAGTGGCGCATAACCTGTGTATCAAGTTGGGTTTAGATCCCAACTCGTTTGTAAGAGATGTTGAGCATGTTGAGTATCAGGACAATGCGCTCTTTGTTTTACGACACACTTTGATGAATCCATGGTTATCAGATGATAAAAATGGCGTAACTTACATGGATATGTATCTTAATTACCTTGAGGAGATCATTTTGCAGGTTGTTGAAGGCTAATTTATGGCGTTGTTGGCTGGTAAAAACAACCAGCCAACAGACACACTGTTACAACCGCTTTAAAAGATTATTTACTATCTCTATTTTTGCTCAATTAATATGCACTCACGCCGATAACCAAGTTACATGGATGGGTTTGGAGGAGCTATGAAAATTGAAAGTGCACAAATTGAAATGCGTAACAAACATGAAGGGCAGTTTCACGTCAGTGAGCAGCGTACAGAAGTTACAATGCCTGAAGAGGAGCAAAGTGCTTTACCCATGGTTGATACTGAAGTTGCAAAAGCAGAACATGTTACAAGTGATATGGAAATGGGCAACGATGCTAAGCTGTATATTCTTAAGTTACTGGTACAGAAGCTAACCGGAAAAGAGGTAAGTTGGTACGATGACACCATAGGTAAGGATGTCGCAGAGGCTGAAGCTGCCGCTGAGCGTGCCGCAACAGATGCAGCGCAGCCCGAGCCGACCCATGTCATTGTTGAGCGTTTGAGTCATGAACACCAATCCAATGTGTTTAAAGTCGGTGGTCAAATTACACTCCAAAGCGGCGAGCAGATCGCTTTTTCATTTAAGTCCGTGTTTGAGCAATCTCACACCAGTTACGAGCGTACGATTGAAGACATCAATATGAAAGATCCGCTTATTATCAGCTTTACCAATAAAGCGGTAGAGCTGGAGAGTGAGCAGATGCAGTTTGATATTGATGCCGATGGTAAAGCAGACACATTCTCACACTTGAAAAAAGGTTATGGCTTTTTGGCGCTGGATTTAAACAACAATTCACGCATTGATGATGGCTCAGAGCTGTTTGGTGCGTTAAGTGGCAATGGCTTTGCTGATTTAGCTCAATACGACCAAGACGGTAACGGCTTTATTGACGAAAATGACGAGGTGTTTGACAGCCTTAGAGTGTGGATCAAAAACAAAGATGAAGACCAGTTGGTCACACTGTCAGAGGCCAATATTGGGGCTATTGGGTTGCAAAATGCCGATACCCCGCTAAATATTCGCGATCAAGGTGAGCTTAAAGGCGCAATCAGAAAGTCAGGTTTTTATCTTGACGAGCAGGGTAGGCCAAGTTTAGTGCAGCAGATTGATTATGTTGTTTAGTTATGCAGCATCATGAGTAATGTCTAACAAGAAATTACGATGGTTAGATTCTAAGTGTAGCTGTGTGTCCATACCATAAATTGCTTTAACGTGCTGTTTTCGGCTATAGTTCAGTTGTTTGATGACACCTACGAATATAGTTAGCTGGTAATTTTTTGAATATCATTGTGACAAATCACTAGCACCATTCGGTCGCTAGTTTCTATCCCCTCGAAAATCGTGTGTTTTTTGGGCGGCTTTTTATTGTCTAAATATGAGTAATTGAAATTGAAAAACAATCTATCTATTCGTGAAATGAGTTTATCCGATCTATCAGAAGCAAAGCTGATAATTGAAGATAACAATATGTTCCCATCTGAGCTTTTAAATGAAATGAGTACGCCCTTTTTTTCTCATACATCAGAAGAGAAGTGGTTCGTAGTTGAGAGTTCTGATAAGCAAGTTATAGCAATAGCTTATTGTTCCCCAGAGAGAATGACGGAGGGAACTTGGAACTTACTTCTGATAGCTGTATTGCCGTCACATCAAGGTCATGGTGTCGGCAGGTTGCTAATTGAGCATGTTGAGTCGGCGCTTGTCCAGAAGCAGGCTAGAATTATGCTAGTTGAAACGTCAGGGCTTCCCGAGTACGAACGAACCCGCAAGTTTTACCCTCAATGTGGCTATACTCCTGTCGCAGTTATTCCAGAGTACTACGGTCAAGAAGATGACAAAATTGTATTTTGGAAGTCATTAATGTAATCACTTGAAAATAAAGGTACTGTCAAAGTACCTTTAATCTTTCAGGTGCCACTGGTCTAAATAAGTGACACGGTTTTTATATGAAAGGACAAAAAAGTGCATTCTAGATAGTTGTACTTTTTTGTTACTCCGTATTCTATTTAGTTCAGTTTAGCACCGTTATCTGCGTTATTACTCGATGTAATGGGCTTTTGTCCTTCTAAATCCAACATATACACCGCGCCTGATGAATTGCCGTTATCATCGCGATGTGGTGCGGCAACGATGGCATGTTGATTTGATAGCGCGAGATTCCAGCCAAATCTGTCTTCGGCTTTCCCGCCTTTGGCGACAATTTTAGACGTGAATCGCCACTGACCACCTTGTTTCTTATACACATAGACAGCACCTGCATTACTGCCGTTGGCGTCATGGTGCATGGCACTGATTAAGGCGGTGTCTTTAAAGAGCGTTACGCCGCGTGCAAATCGGTCATCTGCATGCGCATCGGGCGCAACCAATTTTTGTGTTTGCGACCATTTTCCATTAGTTCGCTCAAAAATATACGCAGAACCTGCATCCTTACCTACGCCTTCAATATCGTCTCTTCTGGCAGAGATCAGTGCAGTATCGCCTTGCAGCGCAACTCGTACACCGAAGATATCTGTATGTCCGCCATCTTTTGCCATCAGTTTGGCTTGTTGTTTCCACTGTTTACCATCAAATTCAAAGGCATAAACAGCACCGGCTTCTGGTGCAATTTCATCATGTAAATCTGCACCGACAAGAATAGTATTACCATCAATTGCCACACTGATCCCAAACAAATCGTCTGCTGCACCGTCTTTGGCAGTAAGTTTTGTTTGATATTGCCACGCGCCGTTTTCGCGAGTGAACACATAAGCTGATCCGGAGTCTTTATGCGGTGCATCACTGTGTGGCGCGCCGATGACTAAAAAGTGTTCAGTCAATGCGATGCTTTGTCCAAATACATCGCCTGCTTTGCCATCAAAGGCGGTTAAAATTTGCTGTTGTGACCAAGCCCCACCATGCTTTTCAAACGTAACCACGGCCCCAGAATCTTTGCCATGACTGTCTCTTCTCGATACACCTAACATGGCCATATTATTTTTGAGTGCCACATTGCCACCAAGAGTGTCCTCGCTGAAGGCAGGCTCTGCCACCAACTTTGCTTGTTGGTACCAGCCGTTGTTACCTAGTGCATACACGTAGGCGGCCCCTGCATTTTGAATTGTTTTTGTATCCGCTTTAAAAGCACCAACTAAAGCGGTTGTGCCGTCTACAGCAACACTGAATCCAAAATTGTCATCGGCTTTGCCGTCATGAGGTAAGAGTTTTTGTTGATTGGCTTCGCCCTGAGCAGCGGCAAGTAGAGTTAGACAAGACAACACTTTAAGTAGAGCACCCGATTTCATTATTATTTTCCTTGGGTTAGATAATCCTGTGCCAATATAGGAAACTTTTAGTTGTTAGACAAGAGGTCAGAGAAATAGACCACATTAAAAGTAGTCGAGACCAAAAGTAAAGCGAAGCGATTGTAATCTCTCTATTTTTTGGTATGAGTTAAGCGAGTCAACGTCTTCTATATTTACGCCTTCTATTACGTTCCTCATCCATACACAGCATTTTTGCTCAATTTCATCGATAACAAATGGTTACATTCACGCATAAGAGGTAGAGTTCATACCGCTTAAACCTTGACTATACTCAGGTCTAATTTAGGTTTTGGCTCTCAAAGCGACACTTTTGAGTGTTATCGGTTTAATTAAGCGGATTAATAGCATGATCAAATTTACACTTGCTGCGCTGACTATGTTGGCTTCAAGCATGGCGCACGCGCTCCCTAATATTCAATTCTCTAAACTCGACTTAACGCAGAACAAACGTTTAATCATTTTTGTTGATAACGCTAATTCATTAAGCGGGCTTGCGGCGCAAGTAAACACAAAAACAAATGGCCAATTGCAAGGCGCAATTGAGAGCGCAGGCTTTAAAAGTGGATTTGGTAAAACACAAACGTTTTATGGTCTGGCACCTTTTGCGCAAATTACAGTAATTGGTACAGGCTCTAATGCATTAACACAAGCTCAACTGCAAGATTTAGGTGGCTACGCAGCGGCGAGCACTCCAGATAATGGTAAAAATCAGTATGCTGTGATTACTGACGCGCTTAATACGCAAGTATCAACACCTTCAGCTTGGGTAGCAATGGGCGCGGGTCTTCGCGATTATCACTTTGATAAATATAAAGCAGAGACAAAGCAATCTTCACCTCGTAACTTTGTGCTTCATAGTAATAACGTTACTGCAGCCACTAAAAAATATAATGACGATTTACAGTACATGGTACAAGGTGTGCATCTAACTCGTGATATGGCGTCAGAGCCGGGTAAATCTATCTATCCGCAGAGCTTTGTGGACAGAGTAAAAGACGCGTTTGATGATATTGATAATGTTGATATCAAGGTGATGAAAGTCAGAGAAATGAAAAAGCGTAATATGGGCGCGATTCTGGGTGTTGGTTTAGGTTCTATCCATGAACCACGCATGTTGGTGATCAACTATCGTGGCGGTAACAAAAAAGAGGCACCTATCGCATTGGTGGGCAAAGGGATCACATTTGATACGGGTGGCATCAGTTTAAAGAAAAACAGTGGTATGTGGCAAATGAAATCTGATTTGTCTGGTGCTGCAGCGGTTGCCGGTACAATGTTAGCAGTGGCAAGCCGAGGTGAAAACGTTAATCTAGTCGGTGTGATGCCACTTGCTGAAAATATGCCAGCGGAAGATGCTATTCGTCCGGGTGACGTACTGACAACAATGCAAGGCACGACGATTGAGATCATCTCAACAGATGCTGAAGGCCGTTTGTTGCTCGCCGATGCCGTGCGTTATGCACAAGATGAATTTAAACCTAGCATGCTGGTCAATATTGCGACGTTGACAGGATCAGCTGCGAGAGCGTTAAGTGATGAGTATGCTGCCATGGTTACCCGTGACTGGTCTCTTGCTCAAAACATGATGCAAGTGGGTGAAACCAGTGGTGAAGCGGTTTGGCCTCTGCCTTTACACCCGAATTTCTTTAAGCAAATTAAGTCAGACATTGCAGATATTAAAAATTCTGGTGCTGGTAACCCAGGTGCAAGTATCGGTGCAGCGGTAGTCGCCACGTTTGTAGATAAAAATATTCCATGGGTACACCTGGATATTGCAGGGGTTGATTGGTTAAATCAGCCAATTGCGGTGGCGCCGAAAGGTTCTCAAGGTTGGGGTGTACGCTTTCTAGATCAATTGGTTAGACAAAACAGTAACTAATCAATATCTAGTACTTTTTAGAGTGCAGCCGCTTCATTGCGGTGCACTCTTTTCTGATCTCTACCCTAACTCTTTTCTAATCTCTTCCCCTATAAGAGGCGTTTCACTCGTTTAAATGTACAGTGATTGCGCTACGCTGCTTGCCTTTATTGACTTTGAAAACAGTTTGTTTACAGTTTGCTTACCTTGCATTGAATTACAACAATTTCCCGCGCGTTATAGATTGGCTAACTTAAATGAAAAATGATATCACTTTATTGATTAGTAAATGGAAACAAGGCTGTGAGGCATCAGAAAAAGCGCTTAAGTCAGCGGTTTTTTTACATTTAAAATCCAGCTTGAAAAAGCATAAGCAACAATTAGTTCGTAATCATGATGAGTTTGACGTGGTGCCTAATACAACCTCTTTTATCAATGAATACTTTATCCACTTTGCACCTCCTGTTAAAGATTATGAGAGTAGGAAACAATACTTAAGAGATGTATCGACGTTTATTCGTAATGCCTTAATTAGCGAAATCAGAAAGAACAAAGCGTACAAACGTGGAAATTTACATGAACACACCTCCGTAGAACAATTAAGCCAAATCACTGAGTATGCAAATGATGAGCAGTACAGCACATTTGACGAGGCTATTGGGCTTTTAAAAACAAGATCAGAGTCATGTTATGAAGTGGCATTATTTTATTACTTTTTAGGTATGACTGCAGATGAGATTGGGCGCGAGTTGAGTTTGTCTAGAGGGAAAGTATACCGCCAAATAGAAGTTGCAAATGCGTTTTTACGCAGTCAATTTATGGATGCCATGTAATGCTTACTCCTACCGTAAATGCTATCAGTGCATTTGATATTTTTGAGCAATTGTTAGAGTTACCGGCTGATAAAATGATGCATAATTTGCATGCATTTGAAGGGATAGACAGAACAATCGTTGAAGAGGTAAAAAATCTAATTCAAGCCCACTTCCTCAACAAACAAGATATGTTCTTATCGTCTTTGATATCACAGTCTGCGAAGTCTGCGCTGGGTTATGACGAGTTATTACATCTCAGAGGAGTAATAATTGAGGGCTTTGAATTAACCGCTTTACTAGGTGAGGGCGGGCAAGGTGTAGTGTATAAAGCGATTCGGTGCGACGGCAAATTCGATCAAACCGTTGCTATAAAACTGCTCTATCCGGCATTAAATATGCCAAAAGAAGCCATTGCTATATCGTCAGAGGCACAAAGTTTAGCCAAGCTCAATCATGGCAGTATTGCAAGAGTATTTACCATTGGTCAGCACCACAATTACTGTTATATGATTATGGACTTTATAAACGGCGAGTCATTAGACACATTTTTTGCTGATAACGCGATTTCTTTAGATGACGCACTGGCGCTGTTTTTTAAGATATTGAACGCATTAGCGCATGCACATAAGCAAGGTGTCGTGCATGCAGATATTAAGCCGAGTAATATATTGGTTGATGCGGATAAACGCCCCGTACTGGTTGATTTTGGTATATCCAAGCATCTTGTCGATATGCCGGCTCTTGCACCGCCAGAGGTATTGGGGTTCACACCAAGTTTTTCTAGCCCGGAGCAAATAAGCGGAGAGGCAGTGGGCGTGTCGAGTGATGTTTACTCTGTTGCGAAGATGTTTAACGCCATGATGTTAGCAAGGTTTTCAGACGCAGAGTTAAGAGTTCGGCTGTTAAGCTTGGTATTGGAGCAAGCATATTTAGAGGATTTGAAGGTAAGAACGCCGGATATTGATTCTCTGCAAAAAATGTTGAGAGCAGTGATGCACTTTCAAATACCAAAAGATATTAATATATCTTTTTGGGATAAACTTAAGTGCACAGCTTTAAGGTACAAATATCGGCTTGTTAGCTTTGTGCTTGTTCTTCCAGTTTTATTTACAGTCTTAAATATTTTGTCCACTAAAAATGCTGAGCTGGCGCAACAAAAAAATGAGAATGACAAAGCAATAGACTACTTAGAACGGTTATTTGAAGCGCATGAAAATAATGGAGAGTTTTTTGATATATTGAATAATCCAAAAGCATCTAGCAATTTAGGCACTTTGTCTGAAGGTGAAGGTCATGTTCATCCAAAGCTATTTTCCGTGCATGTGTTTACCAATCATGGGGGGAAGATAGGCGAACCAATTGCGCTGAAAGTGGTCGGTGAGGGCAACCATGTATCAGATCTATCTTTTACGGTGACAGGACCTGGTTATGTTAGTGACGAGGGGGAATATCGTCATACATTCACTCAAGTAGGTATTCATACGGTCACAATAGAAGCACAAAGACATGGTCTGGGGTATGACAAATTGGTACTCAGGTTTGTGATCAGAGACGGGCATAGCTTACCAATTCAGTTTAAAGATGTGCCGCCAGCGCATCCTCACTATAGCAACATCCACTATCTCGCAATGCGCGGTGTGGTTATTGGCCGCCCTGATCAAGGTGGTGATGGACGGGTATTTCAGCCTCAGCAGATAGCTAAGCAAGCTGAGGCGCTATCGATATTGTTTTTATCTGCCCATGAAAAAGGGGTTATTACGCTAGCCAAGACAAGTCGTTATTTCCGTAACTTGAGAGTCGTCAATGGCAAGGGGGGGATCGAAGATTTTACTTGGGCGAATGCGTATTTAGAGTATGGAAATAAAGCGGGATTTATGCCATATCCAGAGCGGTTTGACCCTAAAAAGCCCGTATCAAAAGAATGGTTTGCTATGATTGTGAGTGAGCTTTTGGCGCTCTATGATCCTGATGGGGTAGACAGCTTTTCACACCTTAATTTTAGTGATAGTGCAGAGTTTAACAGCATCCAAAGTGTAAGGTACGGGCAATTATGTGCTTTTTATCAGTTGTGTGATTTGGGTGGAAGTCAGTTTCAACCTAAAAGAGCGATGACAAGAGGTGAAGTTGCCAATGTAGGCGCTAAAATTTTACAAATGACAGTACGTTCCAAGACGCCTATCAATTAACTTAAACCCCTGCTTATCAAGAACTTTTGTTATTTCTTTGCGTTCAATTCTGTTGGCCCATTAAGTGCGAGCTACTTATCTGCACATTTCTTAAGAAAAAATTGAGAAAAAAAACGCGAAATTGCGTGCCTACTCTTCAAAAGAAAATTTACTTAGATTTACACCTGCCACTGGATAGTGGAAAACATTCATAAATTAAAACGTCAATGGCCACAGCCATGTATATAAGGATTGATAAAATGAAAGTGTTGAACAGTCTGGTTATGATCGTCACTTTAGGAGCATCACTTGTTGCGGCAGCGCAGGATTATTCTTTTGCGGTATTAAAATCTGGTGTAAAGCAAGATTTGGAACAGTTAATTGATAACCCAAATAACTTTGTACGAGAAAGCGATCATGTTTTTGGGGGAAGTATGTTGTATCTCAAACATACATCAAGCATAGCGAATACTTTCAAGCAGTATGGTGTCGTAAATAACCATCAGCATGACAGTCGCTATATCAGTTCAGTCGTAGATTTAATCTCGGTTGGAAAGAGCTTTGATAGTTATTTTCAGTGTGTGCAATTTGTGCGTGCGTTGTCAAATGCTGGCCACACAAGTAAGTGGAAGTGGAGTGGTGCTAAATTGAATTCGAGCATGTATCTGAAGTGGCGAATTATCGCAAAATTTAAGTCAGATGGTACTTATTGGCAGCGTGGAGACAGCGGTGCACCTGGTCATGTCGCAATTGCACTGGGTTCAAACGCTAACGGCGTGTATGTAATCGATCAAAACTGGGAAGGAAATGGTTATTCAACATACGGAAAAGTGGCTGTACATTTAATTCCTTGGAGTGAAGCGAGCAAGTATTCCTTACTTACTATCCCTAAAGGTTAACTAGATTAAGTTTAAATCTCATTATAGAGTGAGTGCTAGCAGCCCTATAGGGCTGCTTTTGGTCGATATAGAAGAAATACATATCAACATATTATTACTTCGGTTGATATTTTGAATCCATGTTTAAATACATCGATATGGCAGTCGTAACCATTGATATTCACCTAATCAATGTCAGAAGATAAGTTTATATTTTACAAAAGTTTGCATTTAAAGCCATGTGAAAATTGGTACACTGCGTATGCACAGTAACGGGTTGCTGAACCATCTATAAAAACGAATTAGAAGGCAGGTCGGCTATCACATCGATTTTTACAACAACAAAAGGAAGTGGTTTGAGCATTAAACCAACACTGCTCATCATTGAAGATGAGCCGAGCATTTTAAGAGGTTTGACGGATTTATTTGTATTTCATGGCTATAACGTAGACAGTGCGGTAGACGGAAAAGAAGGCTTAGATAAAGGACTCTGCGGTGATTATACCTGTATTTTGCTCGATGTTATGCTGCCTTCAATGAATGGCTTTGATATTTGCAATGCACTTAGAGCTCATTCTCGTACTCAACCAATTATGATGCTTACAGCAAAAAATGCAGAAGAAGACATCATTAATGCGCTGACCCTCGGTGCCGACGATTATGTATCAAAACCTTTTTCAACCTCAGAGCTGGTTTTGCGAGTCAGTGCGTTGGTTAGGCGCTCAGGCTGGACAGAAAAAGGCGATGTTATCTCGCTCAGTGAGCAAGTTTCCGTGTGCTTGCAGTCATTGACTGGAAGCTCGTATCAAAAAGAGATGAAATATACCCGCAGAGAAGCGGAGATTTTGGCCTATTTGCACCGAAAAGGCGGCTTAGTGTCACGAGATGAATTGCTAAAAGATGTCTGGGGGTACAAAGAAACCAAAGATATCGATACGCGCACGGTGGATATTCATATCGCTAAAATTCGTAAAAAAATAGAAATAGACCCAAAAACACCCAAGCATTTAATCACCCATAGAGGTGAAGGCTATCAGCTCTACACATTATAAGAATTACAAATGACTTTTATAAAAAATAAGCGCTTACTTAATTATTCTGAGCGTTTAAGACAATTAAGGATCTCGGCTGTTTTACTCTTATTTTTGCTACTCATCCCTCTTTCTTTATTGTTTTGTGTCAGTTATCAGCAATCTGAAAAAAACCGCCTGTCTGAATATCAAAAAGAAGCCAGTAATTTAGTTAGAATAATAAATAGAAAGCTATTTCGGATGACCAGTGTTAGCAATCAAATTCCGGTGGATGCATTTAATTATTATCGCTATGTTCATAACCCTGTAACCAAGCAAACGCAAAAAGTCGTTTCACCTCTAGCACAACTTGATGGTGCACAAAATATAGCTGGGTTTGTGGGGTATTTTCAGATTGATCATACAGGCAGTTTTAATTCTCCTATTTGGCCAAATGTAATTACAGTTGATGAGTTGTCTGATACATCTAACGAAATACGCACTTTGGAGGCGATCACGCGCCGCGAAATGGCGGTATCGGTATATCACATTGTATTTCAATCTGAGTCGCTTAAGGATATGTTGACATCCGGATTAGACCCTCAAAGAAGCCAGTTTGATGTGAACTTTGACCTGCCTGAATATTTGATTTTTTATCGCGTCGCGGCTGTTTTAGAGCAGCCTGTCTTGCAAGGCTATGTGGTAAAACGTGACCCGTATTTGCACCAGCAAGTGATAGATATCCTAGAGAATAGACGCTTTAATATGCCCGTTGCAGTTACATTGAAGGCTGTGGATGAGAGGGTACACAGTGCAGATTTTATATATTCACCCTCAGAGGGGTCACCAACAGTGATGCAGTCTGAGAAACTAGAGAATATGCATAAGCAACAACAACTATTCGAGGCTCAACTGCACTGGCCATACAAAAATTATGCGATATCAGTGAGCTCAGAGCCAATGCCACTAGCTGAAGCAACCATATTTAGTTTAATCTTTAACGGCATTTTATTAATTGCCATCGCTTCGGCTTGCTATGGGTTTTATCGCTTTAGTGTTAAGCAGCTTGCCCTCTCAGAAGAGAAGGTTAATTTTATCTCATCGGTAAGTCATGAACTGAAAACACCACTTACTTCCATCAAAATGTACTCTGAGATGCTTAAATCTGGCATGGTTACTTCGCCAGAACACCAAGGTGAATATTATGACTTTATTTGTGATGAAAGTGACAGATTAGCAAGACTCATTGACAATATTTTGCAATTGTCAGCATTTGAACGCCAACAGCAAAGGGTGGCCCCAGACTATACTCCATTGCCGGTATTGCAAAACATCATTCATTCTAAAGTTTCATCATTGACTGATAAACATGGTTTTAAACAAGTTCATAGTATGGCATTTTCAGAGCCTGAGTCTATTTTAGCATTCATTGAGCCTGATGCGTTTACGCAAGTGGTGATAAATATAACGGACAACGCGATTAAGTTTTTTGAATCTGCAAATATAAATGATCCATCAAGAAAGAAAATTGAGTTTATTTTTCAACCGCATCCCACAAACAAAAACATGGTTCAATTAGAGATCCGGGATTATGGAAATGGCATCAGCAAAGAGCAAGAGGACAAAATATTTGAGCTCTTTTATCGAGGGAGCAGTGAACTCACACGAAATACCAAAGGGACGGGGATTGGTTTAGCACTTGTTCGTGAACTGGTTTTGTCGCAGCAAGGTGAGATCCAAGTGCAAAGAAGGTATCCCGGTTTGGCTTTATTGGTGTCCCTTAGATTAAAACGCCGTGATGAGTAAAGCGATTGTTCCGTTTTTCAGCTTAATACTCCATATATTTAGCTGAGGTAGTAACTGTTGTAGGCGAATTTTTAATTCTACCAGCGGTAAAGTCGCTGTAACAAACTGTAATAGTTTTATTTTATACCTCGACTCACAATAAAAACATTGTATTAGCTTGAACAAAAGGAAGCAGCGCAATGTTTTTAACTCAATGCCAAAAAGAGAAAATTGAGTCAATTGTTGATAAGAGCAATGTATTTTATCCAAATGACGACTTCAATAATCTAAAAAGTCAGTACAATCGATCACGTAGGGTATTTAATCGAAAATTTGATTTTGTACCAAGCGCGGTAGTTCAGGTGACCAGTACTGAGGAGGTTTCCGGGCTCGTTGCGTATTTGCAGAAAGAGGGGATCGATCTCACTGTTAAATCAGGTGGTCACGATCACGAAGGTGAATGTGTTGCCACCGGGAAAGTATTAATCGATTTTGAATGCATGGGCCAAGTCGACGTCAGTGAGAACAAATCATTAGTTAGGATCCAGCCTGGAGCAAAATTCGTTAGCATTAAAGCGGAGCTCGATAAACATAACCTTGGGATCCCGCATGGCACGTGCATGACGGTGGCGATTGCTGGCTACACCATGGGGGGCGGTTGGGGTCCTTGGACTCGAAGATATGGCATGGGGTGTGAGCGACTTATTGGTGCAACAATTGTACTTGGTGATGGCACCATTGAGTATCTTGGACAAAGCGCAACTCATCACAATAAAGACCAGTCTGCGCATAATAGTCAGCTTTTAAGTGCCTTGCGAGGCGGTGGTGGACTAAGCTACGGCATTGTCACTGAGTTTTTCTTTGAGCCATTCGAGCTGCCAGAAATCGCACAAAGTTTTGTGATTAAAAGAGACACAATACCTGCTCTGGAAAATATTAAAGCCACAACCATTATTGCCGCTTGGGAGCACCTAATTGCAAACGATAAAAATCACAACTTAATTGGGACTAACTTAAAAGTTGACGCTAAAGCAGTGGCCTGTACATCTGAAATCAGTGAAGATGCTGTGCTAGATTGGCAAATGAATGGACACTTTGGTGGCACAGTCGAAGAGCGTGACGCATTATTAGCTGCATGGGCAAACATTGTTGGCTTGACCGGGGGAGCATCTTCACAATTAACCGCTGCTAATTCACTGTCGGAGCTGTATAAAAATGTCAATGTAGATACTCAGGTACATGCAAGCACCAGCAATGCAGGCGGTTATGTTCTGAACTTTGATAGCTGGGATCGCAGTACAGGCATAGAGCTTGAAACAGATGGACCTGCACCGCATAAAATTACCTCAAGAATGCCTACACCGGATTGGGATGAGGAAGGGCGAGAGGCGTTGGTTAAATCTTTACAGTCAACTTTGCTCTTTGATCAAAACAGTGACTCAACAGTGTCAGCTTATATTACGCTAGGCGCAATAAGTGGGCCGTTCTACACAAATAAACTAAAAGCTCCGCTGAACGAAAGGGTGTCTTGTGCGTTTCCTTACCAAGACCGACCTTTTACCATCCAATATCAAGCATGGTGGGACCAACCGGACAAAGGCAAACCAGTGAGCAAAGAGCAAGAGATTGCCACGCGTTTTTATGAGAATAGAGCACAAGATTGGATTGAGTCATGTCGCAGCTATGATATTCCGCAAACTCATGGTTCGTTCATCAGCTTTAAAGATGCCTCAGTTGAAACGAAAGACTACTTTGTCGATAAGTATGAAGAATTAATCAACACTAAATTAGAATGCAGTAAAGACGATAAGTGTTTACTTAGAAGCCGTAAGACGATTATTTAAGGTCGTTTTATTTCCGGTCAAATTGCAATCATGCCATCCATGTTTTGTGGTTGGCGTGATTGGTAAAGCGATGTCAGCAAAACCCGCTATAACATCCTCCATATTTAGTTATTTATTAATTTAATCATGAACTTGCACTTTAAAGCTTAGCGATATAAATTTCGGAGTCTAAACGCTTATTTTATTTACTGAGAGAGACCAAAAAATGGAAAAACTGTTTTCATATGGGACATTACAGTTAGAACAAGTACAAATTGAAACTTTTGGTCGCAAGCTAAAAGGTGAAAAAGACCAGCTTGTTGGCTATGTGCTATCCGAGGTTAAAATTACCGATGCTGAGGTGATTAAAACCAGTGGTAAAGACATACATCCGATTTTGAAATATACAGGTCACGCGTCAGATATTGTTGAGGGTACGGTATTTGAAATTACCCCTGAGGAGCTTGCCCAAGCAGATGAGTATGAGGTGGATGAATACGTTAGGATAGCAGGGCAGTTTCAATCAGGTCAGCAAGCTTGGGCTTATGTTTGCGTGGCAACAGAATCAACTAGAAGCTGATAGTTTTCATCGTGCCTTTTTAAAGTTTTAGCAGTGCAGGTCGCGCGGCACTATGCAATCTAGCAGCTTTATAGTCGTCACTCACGCTTATAAAGGCGAACATTATCAAGCCTGCTTTTGAGTCCAAGAAGCTTGTACTTCAAATGATAGAGGTCTCAGCCTGCCCTCTTAAACTTCTGAAATAGTAGGGTTATCCCAAGAGACTTGAGAGAAATTATCGGTTAGTTTTTTATTTGGCTAATGTCTTGTTTTAAAAAGCCGTCATATAAGGCTGCAGCAGTGTCTAGTGGTTGGTTATCCAGCTTAGCCACTCTTCCTGAGGGGAGTGGCAAACCATGTATTGTTGGTCGATATATTGATACCGACAATAATAAAATAATCAGTACCAAAAATGCGGTAACGGGTGCTCAATAGTGATTCTTCAATTCATCACTTTGCATTGTTAGTGGGGATTGTTTGTAGGTATTATCTTCTTCTTTGAATAAATACATAATCAAGCCTTCCTCTAAGTAAAGTGAACCCATACTCCAAATGATAAAAGCTTTTGACTCACCGCCTAAATATTTAAAGCCGTATGGTTTACCCCATGGATCGAGTGGTACATCTTTGAGCAAAGCTGGAGAGGTTTGAGAAAGTTCCAAGAAGTTTTGGAGTTGACTAATTTCTTTATTCAAGAGCTTATCATAGGCGACAACGGCGGTTCGAAGTAATAAGATATCTAACTCCACTTTTTCGACTAGCGCGTCAGATTTACAGCTAAAGGGGTTTACCAGAAATGTGAGTAAGCCTATGCTCAATAATGAAACGCCTAAGAGGTATACAAAGTACTTTTTCATTCTTTATTATCTGCTCATTCGTACGATATAGGGTTTACTAAACAACACCTTACCTGCTACGAATGAACTCACACCTAATTGCACCGTATTTGTCTTGGACGGCTGTGAAACCTATAACCATGCGTTAATAGCCTACGCAAATTGAGCGCGCCACTTGCTTGGGGTAGTACCCAGTTGTTTCTTAAACTCTGTATAAAAAGAGCTTTTATTATTAAAGCCGCTATCAAGGGCGATTTGAGTGATGTTATCCTTTGTTGTACTTTTTTTGAGTAGCTCACAAGCGAAATGGATTCTGTGCTCATTGAGCAATGTGTAAAAACTCTTGTTCATATGCTCATTTAACAGCTCTGAGGTTTGATGTTGAGTAAGTCCAAGTTGGTCTGCAAGCTGCGCAAGCGTCAATTGGTTGTCTAAAAACACTTGTTCTTTTTCTAGTAACTGTTTGAGTTCATCAATGCAACTTTGCGCAATTGAGGGGCAGAGCTGCAGTTGCTTTTTTGTCGATGGGGGCTCAACTTCGTGCATATGCTGTGTTTGTTTTATGTGATACACGGCTTTGAAAGAGAACAAGAGTAAATATATGCAAATACTGATGTTAAGTGTCAACCAAAGTGGGTAAGTAAATAACGCACCGCTTAAAAAGGAGATAGCGACACCTCCATTGAGTATGACTACAAATATAATCCAAGCGAGCAACCGCTTATCACCTTGAAGAGTACCTACCTCTGCGTCACTGTGACTATGCCAAATTGCAGTTAAATAGCTGAACATTAAGCCAAAGTAAATAATATACATGAGCTCTGTTTGGGCATGAAAGTGAGCAACTTTTATAGCTAAAAAAATGAAAAATGGCGCGCAGTGAAGAAAAACGACGCTTAAATTAGGTTTTGACTTATATCTATAAAACAAATAAGTCAGGCCACAAAATAACAAGATACAGTTATTGGCAATTTGCGATATGAGAGGAGATTGCACATGAAGTTTAATTTGTATGTAACTTATCAGCGGGATCAGCATCAGCGTTAAATTTGCAAGAGTTAAAAAGTGCATACCTTTATTAAAGCTGCGTTCAAACTTAAGCATCATACCAGCACAAAATACCGTTATCAGGCTTGAAACGAGGTAAAGTTCTTGTTGTAACCCTAGCAACATATATTGTTAATCCTTAATGAAACTATGTTGGTTTATATAATTAGCTGTCAGTTTAGCTAAATTGACAGAGTTAATTACCTGATACATATGCTTATTAATTCAAATAAATCCTATTTTATCAAGGTGGAATAAATTTGTTTGCTGCGCTTTAAAAATAAAAAGGTGATAAATACAACGACTAGGAGTCATCATGAAATCTATTCAAGCAGGTTTAGTTTTATTAGGTTCAGGGTTTTTAAGCTTTAATGCGAGCGCGGAGCCCCTAACAGCAGCACAAGTAGAGCAGGTCAAACAGAATGTTTTAACGTATATGAGTACTTGGAACATTCTTGAAGAGGATGAGCGAGTGAGTCACTTGGAACGCGCGACTAACCCAGGCTTTCGCTACCAAGACCCAACAACCGCTGGGTTTTTGGTTAACGATGCGCAAAGCGTCAGTAATTGGATCGGTGGATTTCAGGGGCAAATGCGTGACTTTGGACTCTGGCCTTTTGATGCCACTTTGGTGTCAAATGTTGAAATACATGGCAGTGTTGAAAGCACAAACATAAGGTTTAATTGGCATATTTCTGCATTAGGAGGTGCGGTGACGGTAGCCGAAGGAGTGGATTACGGCACCGCCTCGAACTTAAAGTTGGACTCTATTACGGGCTTTTTTGGCGCGCTTTCACCACTTTGTCGCTCACCACAATGGCAAGCTGGCAGCACTTATGTGAGAGATAATCAAGTGACATTCAATGGCGCAATTTATAAGGCGAGTTGGTGGACGCAAGACTCGCCAGAGCAAGACGCACAAGCCTGGGTAAAATTAACAGACTGCAGTATGGCACCGTAACGAATAGTTAGCAATCAAGCAGAGTGGCTCATAACGAGCCCTCTTTTATTCTTTCAGAAAGCATTGAAACTTTATTTCTTGCCGCTAATATAAATAGGGTCTTGTCTAAGAAATAAAGGATTATTTTATGAAGAATAAGCACTATCTTATCGATCGCTCCCTTCACTGGTTTGCCGCTTTTTTGATCCTATTTATTTTAATGAATATGGGCACGCAAATTCACAATATCGATTACCGTATAAAAGGTCAGGCGCTACACCGCCAAGAGGCGATTGAAACGCATGCATTAATGGCGCTGGGGGTATTTGGTTTAATTTTGGCACGGCTTGGCTGGGAAAAGTTGTTCGCAAACAGGCTTCCCCGTCAACCCATGCGCAATACATTCCATTTGGGATTAGTAAAAAGCATACATGCATGTTTCTATTTAATATTATCTGGGTTGGTGATCACAGGATTAGGTATGGCGATAAACGCCGAAGTGGTTATTCAATTATTTGGTATGCAACTTTCTGATGCGATTAGCAGTGACGGACGTTTTTATGCCAAGATGCTAGACATTCATTTAATGCTCATTGACACTCTGTGGTGGCTGATTGGTCTACACTTTTTGGGTGTGTTGTATGCACGTAAGTAGCTATTCAAAGTGCAGGGGCAATGATTGTCCCTGCAAGATATTTTTACTTGATGGTTTCTTTTAAGGCTGCAAGTAATAAGGCCACGTTTTGCTCATTGGCTGTGCTGCCCATCAGACCTATGCGCCATGTTTTTCCTGCAAGTTGGCCAAGTCCTGCACCGATCTCTAGGTTATATTTACTTAATAAAGTTGATCTGACTTGCATATCATCAACCCCATCAGGCACCAACACAGAATTGAGCTGAGGTAGACGATGTGTTTCATCAACCAAAAACTCAATGCCGAGCTGTTCAAGGCCATGATGAAGCTGCTCATGTAACCTTTGGTGACGTTGCCATGCGTTTTCTAGCCCTTCTTGCTTGAGCATAAGTAAGGATTCATGTAACGCATATAATGAGTTAATCGGGGCAGTGTGATGGTAACTGCGTTTGCCTTCACCAGACCAATAATCCATCACCAAGGATTGATCTAAAAACCAGCTTTGCACCTTGCTTTGACGAGATTTAAGTACTTCAACTGCTTTTTCACTGAAGCTGACAGGAGAGATCCCCGGTACGCATGATAAGCATTTTTGAGAACCTGAATAGATGGCGTCAATACCCCACTCATCAACTCTAAGCTCGCTGCCGCCAAGAGAAGTGACAGCATCTACGATGCTCAGCGCGTTATATTGCTGTGCAATTTGGCATAAGCTTTTTGCATCACTGCGGGCACCGGTTGAGGTTTCGGCGTGCACAAACGCCAAAGCTTTTGCATCAGGGTTCGCTTTGAAGGCGTCACTCACTTTGTCAATTGAGACTGGGTGACCCCATTTATCTTCGACAACAATGGCTTTGGCACCTACGCGTTCTATGTTTTCTTTTAAACGACCACCGAATACACCATTAATACACACAATGACTTTATCACCGGGCTCGATGAGATTCACAATACAGGCTTCCATTCCCGCAGAACCCGGCGCAGATAGGGCAATAGTAAAGGCATTTTGTGTGCCAAATGCATATTGCAGGAGCTGTTTTATCTCGTCCATTAAGCCGATGAATTGCGGGTCTAAATGACCAATAGTTGGCCTAGATAGGGCGCCTAAAACTCTCGGAGATACATTAGAGGGACCTGGACCCATCAATATACGTGGTGTTGGATTAAAAGACTCAAACATAAAAATTCCTGTTGTTAGCGTGTTAGTCGATTTAAACGATGAAGCGTTAAAAAAGTGCTTGGATTTTATCGAAGTTTTATTGTGTGTTTATTGATACATATTATCCAGTGTTTAAAGAAAATTTTATTTAATGATGGTTTCTGTTGAACATGTCGTCTTTTGCCATTTGACGTACATTAAATTCAAAAGGCTGGCCAGTGCAACCAAGAATAAGCAGCCGCTCAATACCGGAAACAATAAAAAGTCGATGTGTGTATTGCCAGCCATGATGATGACAAGCGGGGTAGCGCCTGCTGGCGGATGAACCACTTTGAACAGTTGCATTAAGGCAATTGCTAACCCAACACCAATGGCCATGAACAGAATGCTTGAGCCAAATAAAAATAACATAAACAAGCCAATGGCGGCTGAAAGGCAATGCCCGCCGATGACATTTTTTGGCCTTGATAACGGGGAGTGAGGAACCGCAAAGAGCAATACACACGTTGCACCAAATGGGGCCATTAAGATCGGGTGATGCACCAACGAAGAGAGCATGCCTAACCCCCAAATTCCCAAAAAACCACCCACAAAACCTTTTGTGATATCAGTTAATCTACTCATCTTATCTCCTTACGTTAGCGCTGCAATTTTAAATGTGTACAAGCCTGTACACCTCTTGCTAAAAAGAGTACAGATTTGTACACTTCCAGACAAGAAATTTTTTGGCAAAAAAAACATGGATATACAGCAGCATATTTTGGATGTGGCAGAGGACTTATTTAACCAGCATGGGTTTAACGTGGTTGGTGTTGACCGAATAAGAGATGAAGCACACGTGTCCAAAACCACCTTGTATCGACGCTTTGGCGATAAGCTAGGTTTAGTGGAGGCTGTGTTGCATAGACGGCATGTGCGCTTTGAGCAAATGCTTGATGAGGTTATCAGTGCGCATGACTGTCCGAAGGATAAAATCTCAGCCATTTTGGATTGGCATTTTGATTGGTTTGGGTCGCCGCAGTTTAAGGGCTGCATGTTTATGCATGCCCAATCAGAATTTAAATGCACAAAGCAAAAACCAAGTGAAATTGCAGTCGATCATAAAGCATGGCTGTTGTCTTTATTTATTCGTGCTCTGGGTGAAAATCAAGTTAATGCACAAGAGCATGCCGAGATGTTACTGACCTTTTTTGAAGGCATGATAATACGTGCTGAGTTCGGTTGTATTTTACATGATAAAGCGTTTTACAAATCGGCCTGTTTGAAGTTACTACCATAGAAATAAATACATGTTTAGATAAATTGCTTTCTAAGCCAGTCAACAAAAATTTGTTGTTGTTGACTGTAGCGTACTTCTTGCGAGGACAAATAATATCCTAAATTTGAGGAAACTGGTTGGTGATCAGATGAAGTTAATACGCCGTTTTGCTCAAGCATGCTAACTAAGCTGTGCGAGGCAAAAACACAGCCAGCGCCAGCAATGGCTTCTTGAATGCAATAGAGTTCTTGGTCGTAGGCGATAAGATCAAATTGTTTATGATTCATCTGATTTTGCCTTAACCACGCTGACCAAGGGGCTCCGGGAAGTGATGAGTTTTTCCACTTTGGCATAAAAACAGGACTTTGATTTATGCCGCCAATGTTTGGATTGAGATATAAATTAAATTGCTCAATAGAGAGGATTTGGTGCTTTTCAATGTGGCTAATATCACCAAACCGAATGGTAATAGCCTGATTATCATGGACCAGATGTTCGCCGGTGATCACAGACACATCAATATCTGGATTTAATTTCGCAAAGTCTCTTAAGGCTGGGATAAGTTTTTGGGCTGCAAAGGATGAGGTGGTGTGTACCGCAATGCACTTACTTTGATCTACTAGCTGATGAAGCGCCCGTTCTATGGTGCTAAACCCAGAGCCAGTGGCTTTTGCCAAATCAGCCCCAGCAGTTGTTAGTGTGACTTCTCGTGTTTTTCTAATGAATAGTTCGATGCCCAAGCGCGTTTCAAGGTTTTTAATATGATGAGACACGTTAGTTGCCGTGAGGTTTAGCTCGTCGGCTGCGAGTTTAAAACTGTTGTGACGTGCTGCTGCGTCAAAAACCTTAAGTGCCTGCATTGATACGTTGATCATCGGTTATTCCTGAAACTAAATTAGTTAAATTATACATGAGTAAAACTTATTTATAACTTGGTTCTTTTCATTTGTCGCAACATGCCAAAAACAGCAAAATTGCAGCCATCAAACAGCAACAATAGGTATGCAACTCCATGTATTCAATACTTCATATAGACTCAAGTATCAGAAAGCGTGTCAACGACAACCCGAGCCATGATTCAATCTCTAAACGTTTAGCCCATAGTTTTATTAAAAATTTAAAAGAAAGTTCATCCATAAAAGCATATCAGCACCGCGACGTGGGGATGAATCCACCGCCTTTTACTGATCAGGATTGGTTAGGCGCTGTATTTACGCCACAACAGAGTCGCAGTGAACAACAGCGCCAGAAGCTGGCAATATCAGATCTATTAATTCAAGAAGTGAAAGTGGCCGATATCATCGTTATTTCTACCCCAATGTATAACTATGGTATGCCCGCACAATTAAAAGCATGGTTTGATCAAATTGTGAGGATCCATGAAACATTTAGCTTTGACTTAAATCGAGGTGATTTTCCACTAGAGCCGATTTTGAGTGGGAAAAGCTTGGTCCTAATTACGTCATGTGGAGAGTTTGGCTTCGAAAAAGGAGGAGTAAGAGAAACGATGAATCACTTAGCGCCGCATATTAAAACCTTGTCCAAGTATTTAGGGTGTGAGCAAGTATTTGAGATTGCCTCTGAGTATCAAGAGTTCGCGGACTTACGTCACCAAACCTCATTAGAGGCGGCGTTTGTTGAAACTCGCACGCTAGCACGTAAGCTTTCTTAATTAATTTGTAACAGCAAAAAGCGATTTTTGCTGTTTATTCTCGTTCTGACAGTCTTTATGATTGGTGCATATTCATTAATTTTCCAAAAGGAGTATGGTTTGGCTGATCACTCTCAACACTCTTCAGTTGCACAGATATGTAAACGTTATTTTTTTGAGCAAGATTTACCAGAGCAGAAGCTTGAAAGTTGGCACTTTTGTGATAATGAGCATGATGCAAATACGTGTTTAGCTTTGGTGCTCGCCGGAGAGAAAAAAGCAACTTCACCATCTTTATGGTGGTATGAGGCAAATAATGAATCACTGCCTCAAGAAGGCGATCTAAATGTAGTTACAAACTATTTAGGAGAGGCGCGCTGTATTATAAAAACCACCAAAGTGACCATTACGCCGTTTAATCAAATTAGCGAAGCCTATGCGCATACAGAAGGTGAAGGAGATAAATCGCTTGCATATTGGAAGCGTGTTCACTGGGCCTATTATCATCGAGAGTTGGCTGATACTGATTTTGAGCCTGAGCTAGATATGCCCATTGTGTGTGAGGAATTTGAAGTGGTTTTTGTTCAGGAGGCATCATGATCGAAGCGGTGATTTTTGACATGGATGGAACGTTAATTGATTCAGAGCCAATGTGGAACGAAGCAGAAAAGCAAGTGTTCAGCAGTTTAGGCGTTGATATTAAAGAGGAGTTAGCTGTTAAGACAGCGTCGATGACAACCATGGCTGCTGCTGAGTTTTGGTACCTGACATCTCCTTGGGTTGGAGAGTCTATTTCACAAGTGGCGGATAACGTCGTTAATAAAGTATCTGAGCTCATTGTACAACGAGGTGAGGCACTACCTGGGGTACTTGATGCGCTGGCATTTTTAAGTGAAAAACAGATAAAGATTGGGTTGGCAACTAACGCACCAAGTGTGCTGATCCCAGTGGTATTAAACAAACTAAACATTGCACATTATTTTTCAGTTTGTTGTTCATCAGAGTATGAAAAATCAGGCAAACCTAGCCCTGATGTTTATTTAAATACAGCGGCTAAGCTTAACGTTGCGCCGCAAAATTGCCTCGCAGTGGAGGATTCCATAACCGGACTTTGTGCTGCGGAAGCTGCAAATATGTGTACGCTAGTTGTGCCGCACATCGACGAGTACCATAGTGAAAAGTTTAACCACGCTGATTATAAACTGGAGAGCTTAAAAGCGCTTAAATCACTGTATCTATTTGCAGAAAATCATCGTTAGTTGCATAAAATGCGTTCAAATGCAGTTAAATAGGGTGTCTTACTTTGCATTTATTGCAAGCTATTACTAGCATCAAACTGTGGTGTAACGAAAATTATTTCGCTAAGGAAGACAATGAAGATTTTGATCGTAGATGATACTTACTTTATGAGAGAGCTAATTAGCGAAAGCTTGCAAGAGCGTGGCTTTAAAGAGTTGACCCAAGCGTCAAATGGCGAAGAGGCACTTCTGGCATTGTCGGATAAGAATTACGATTTAATTGTGACAGATTGGAACATGCCAAAAATTAATGGGGTAGAGCTGATCAAACGGATGAAGCAAAACCCCTCATGTCGAGATACAAAAGTGATTATGCTGACTGGAGATACGACGCCAGAAAAAATACTGGAAATGAAAGCGCTGGGTGTCAATGGCTACATCTCAAAACCGTTTACGCCAGAACTGCTTACCGATTTGGTGCTCAAACTCGCTTAGTGATGTTTCCTCTCCCCATCCATTTGCTTTTACTTAGTCTACAAATCTACCTCAACTACTTGAAAAAATGCTAAAAGGCATAGACTATAAGCGCAGTTTATTAACTAACCTGAAATGGAAATTGAAATGACTAAAGTTTTGCATACAGAATCTGCGCCAGCGGCAATCGGCCCATATGTTCAAGGGGTTGACTTAGGAAACATGGTAATGACTTCTGGTCAGATACCAGTAAACCCAGCGACAGGTGAAGTACCTGAAGCCATTGCTGATCAAGCACGACAATCACTTGAGAATGTTAAAGCAGTGGTTGAGTCTTCGGGCTTGAGTGTTGCAGATATTGTAAAGCTTACTGTATTCGTTAAAGATCTAAATGACTTTGGTACAGTTAACGAGGTGTATGGTAATTTTTTCGATGAGCATCAAGTTGCTAACTACCCGGCGCGTTCATGTGTTGAGGTTGCACGCTTGCCAAAAGATGTAAACATCGAAATTGAAGCGATTGCAGTACGCAAATAGTGCTGATGCAATGGTTAAGAGGGGCTTAGGTTCCTCTTTGAGTTATAGAACTTTCTTAATTCATATACGAATAAAAAATCAGTAACACAAATCATGCTTAAACTCATACCCTCTCTCGCAGAACATATTGATGCCTTCATCGAGATGGAGCAGTACAGTGATACCGCGCAGTTCATCATTCCCTATACGAAAGCTCAACATCAAACTGAAATGCACAAGCAGGATGTCATTTACTTATCAATATTATCTCATAAGGTTTTATCCGGATTTATCATCTTAGCGCGACAAGCCAACAGAGAAGTTGAATTCAGGCGAATTGTTGTCGACAGTAAATTTCGTGGAATTGGACAGCAAGCGATTGTACAAATGGAGCAGTATTGTATGACGCAGTTTGATACTCAAAGGATCTGGCTGGATGTGTTTGAGTCAAACCAGCGTGGGTTACATATCTATAATAAATTGGGTTATAAACAATTTAAAACCGCGCCTCATCAAGGGCAGTCTCTAATTTTGATGGAAAAGTACCTGTAGATAAAAAACAGTTTTGACAAAAAATATAGGTACAGATATGCTGATAAAATGCACAAAATAATAAATGAGAATATTCGACACATTATCATCATCATTCCATAGGAATGGTGGGATTTGATGTGCAAAGATTTTATCAAACCCGCCCAATACGGCGGGTTTTTTTATGCGGTATTGGGAGACAAGTTATTAAGGAAAATAAATGAAAAAAGTCGCCGTATTTGGCAAGCCTGGTAGTGGCAAGTCGACCTTTAGTCAGTATTTAGCAAAGCAGGTAGGCTTACCTCTGCACCAATTAGATATCATGGTGTTTAATCAAGATGGCAGCCAAGTCTCACAAACGCAGTTTGATGACAGCCACGACAAAATTCTACAGCAGCCAAGCTGGATTTTAGAAGGGCTGGGTCCGTTGGGATCTTTCAAGCAGCGTCTAGCTCACGCTGATACACTTATTTATATCGACTTACCCTATTGGTTGAGCTACTGGTTTGTGACAAAGCGCGCAATTAAGGGGTTATTTAAAACCCCAGAAGGGTGGCCAAAAGGGTGTTCGATTATACAAGGCACACGTCAGTCATATCATTACCTAAAACTATCTCGACAGTTTTGGAATGATGAGTTTGAACAGAACTTAAAACACATCGCCAGTGATAAACAACTCTATATCGTGCGCTCATTGAATGAGCTTAGGTCGTTACAGCGTCAGTTAGTCAGCTAATTGCTAATAAATGAGCAATAGTCATTGCTCATCTTTATCACTCATCTTGCTCAAATGTGGCTTGCAATAAGGATTCTGTTTGAATCGCAATGTCTTTCATTTTGATGGCATATTGTTCTAGCGCTTTTTGCTCTGGTGTTTGAGCAACAAACTTTGATACTGGGATTGGGTAACCTGCTTGATCCATCGCGATAAAGCTAATGATGCAGTGATTGGTTTCGACCATGTGTTGTTTTTGTGGATCGCCGCATCGAACCTGAATAAAAATTTGCATACTGGTTTTTCCGGTATGTGCAATTTTTGCAGACACCTCAACAATTTGACCCACTAAAATAGGCCTGTGAAAGCGAACGCCTGCCACGGATACGGTTACGCAGTATGCACCGCTCCAGCCAGCAGCACAGGCATAACCAGCTTGATCTATCCACTTCATGACAACACCACCGTGTACTTTCCCACCAAAGTTGACATCGGTTGGTTCAGCTAAAAATCTGAAAATCACTTCTGATTGGTTGGCCATGTCTACCTCATCATTTTTTGAGTCTGAGGTAAGTATAGAAAAAAAGGGGCATTTCGCCCCTTGCAATTTAGGATATGTAAATAATTGGTTGGTTTTACATATTCGGGTAGTTGGGACCGCCTGCGCCTTCAGGGGTTACCCAAGTAATGTTTTGACTGGGATCTTTGATATCGCAGGTCTTACAGTGAATGCAGTTTTGTGCATTGATAACAAACTGTTTCTCACCGTCTTCATTTTCATTCACTTCGTAAACGCCTGCTGGGCAATAGCGCTGTGCAGGCTCAGCGTACTGTGCTAGATTCACTGAAATAGGGATGGTTTTATCGCTCAGCTGTAAATGACATGGTTGTACTTCTTCATGGTTCGTATTAGATAGAAATACAGAAGAAAGCTTGTCAAAGCTGAGTTTGCCATCTGGTTTTGGATAAGCGATTTCTGTTGCATCTTTTGCAAGTCTTAGAGATTCATAATCCTTGCTGATGTCTTTGATGGTGAACGGTAGAGCACCAGAGAAAAAGTTCTGATCAATCATGTTATACGCGCCACCTAAGTAGCGACCTAGCTTGTGCATGGCAGGGCCAAAGTTACGCGATTGATATAACTCTTCGTGAAGCCAGCTGGCTTTAAACTTAGCATCGAAGCTGTGTAAATCTGCTTTTGCATCTTCTTGTGAGAGTGCTTCGATAATGGTATCAGCGCCAATGATCCCTGATTTCATGGCTGTATGATTTCCCTTGATCTTTGCAAAGTTCAAAGTTCCCGCATCACAACCGATCAATAAACCACCTGGGAAGTGCATTTTTGGTAAAGCATGTAAGCCACCTTTGGCAATGGCTCTAGCACCGTATGAAATACGCTCGCCGCCTTCAAGTGTTTGCTTAAAGACAGGGTGGTGTTTCATGCGTTGAAATTCATCAAAGGGGCTAAGATATGGGTTTTTGTAGTTCAGGTCGATAATGAGACCCACCACAACTTGGTTGTTTTCGGCATGATACATGAACGAGCCTCCATGGGTCTCGCTATCAAGAGGCCAGCCTGTACCATGCACGACAGTCCCTTCTTTGTGTTTTTCAGGGTCTATTTGCCAAATTTCTTTAAAGCCAATACCATAGTGCTGAGGTGTGGCATCTTTATCTAGCTCAAACTCTTTGATTAGCTGCTTACCAAGATGTCCTCGGCAACCTTCTGCAAATACTGTGTACTTAGCTCTAAGCTCCATACCTGGCATATAAGTGTCTTTTGGTTGGCCATCTCTATCTAAGCCCATGTCACCTGTGACAATGCCTTTTACTTCTTTGTCTTCGATGATTAAAGAGTGGGCACTAAACCCTGGGAAGATCTCAACGCCAAGCTCTTCAGCTTGCTCCGCTAACCAACGACAGACATTACCCATTGAAACGATGTAGTTGCCGTCGTTTTTAAATGTTTTTGGCACCACCATGTGCGGCAGGTTGGTTGCGTTTTGCTCATCTTTGAATAGGTAGATTTCGTCTTCAGTGACTTTAGTGGTGACTGGTGCCCCTTTTTGTGCCCAATCAGGGATGAGTTCATCCAGTGCTTTGGTTTCGAATACCGCACCGGACAAAATATGCGCACCCACTTCAGAGCCTTTTTCTACCACACAGATCATGAGTTCTTGTTCTTTTTGCTGTGCTTGTTGAGCCAGTCGAATAGCGCATGATAGACCCGCAGGGCCCGCCCCCACTATGACGACATCAAATTCCATGGTTTCACGTTCGACCATTTTTACCTCGTATACATTGACGGTAGATTAACTTAAACTCGAGTTAAGTTTTTTTTACGTTAAGCTAAGGTTATTTTAGGTTGACGTTTACGTCAACAGGAAGTACGCTGGTTTCATCAAATTGTTTCATTGACGTACGCGTCAGCTATACAAATAACCAGATGATGGAGTAACCATGAAAGTACTTGTACCAATCAAACGCGTGATTGACTACAACGTCAAAGCGAGAGTCAAGGCAGATAACAGCGATGTTGATCTTACAAATGTAAAGATGGCCATGAACCCGTTTTGCGAAATCGCAGTAGAAGAAGCGATTAGATTAAAAGAAGCAGGTAGTGCAACTGAAGTAATTGCCGTATCTATCGGTGATAAAGCTTGCCAAGAACAACTTCGTACTGCACTGGCACTTGGTGCTGACAAGGCAATCCACATCGAAACAGATGCAACATTAGAATCTCTTCATGTTGCTAAATTACTGGCTAAAGTAGTAGAACAAGAAAACCCTGAATTGGTCATTCTTGGTAAGCAGTCAATTGATGCCGATAACAACCAAACAGGACAAATGCTAGGTGCATTGACTAAACGTGGTCAAGGTACGTTTGCATCTAAACTTGTTATCGAAGGCTCAAATGCTGTGGTAACTCGTGAAGTAGACGGTGGTCTACAAACTGTCTCACTGGCGTTACCTGCGATTGTAACCACAGACCTTCGCTTAAACGAGCCTCGTTATGCGACACTGCCTAACATCATGAAAGCAAAGCGTAAGCCGCTAGATGTTATTGCAGCAGATTCATTGGGTGTAGATTTAACACCACGTGTTGAGCTTGTTAGAGTCGATGAGCCTGCTAAGCGTGAAGCAGGTGTCATTGTAGAGAGCGTTGAAGAGCTAGTAACAAAACTTAAGACAGAAGCAAAGGTGATCTCATGAGCGTATTAGTTATTGCAGAACATGAAAATGGCGTATTGAAGCCAGAAACCGCGAAGGTGATCACGGCAGCTATTAAAATTGGTGGTGATATTGATGTATTAGTCGCTGGTAGCAATGTAGCTGCTGCGGCAGACTCTGTTGCTGGTATTGCGGGTGTTTCGTCAGTAAAATTAGTGGACGACGCTAATTTTGAACACCAATTAGCTGAGAACACCGCTGATTTAGTGGTTGAGTTGGCAGAAGATTACAGCCATATCCTAGCAAGTGCTTCTACAACCGGTAAAAACATTTTACCTCGTGTTGCGGCGCTATTGGACAAATCACAAATTTCTGAAATTGTCGACGTAGTAGATGCAGACACCTTTAAGCGCCCAATTTATGCGGGTAACGCCATTGCGACGGTTAAATCACTTGAGTCACAAAAAGTTATCACTGTTCGTGCAAGTGCATTTGATGCTGCGGGCGAGCAGGGCCCTGTGTCTGTAGAGTCATTATCAAATGGCGCAGCGAACAACCTAAGTAGTTTTGTTGGTGTTGAGCAAACTGAATCAGAGCGCCCAGAATTAACCGCTGCACCTGTGATTATTTCAGGTGGCCGTGGCATGCAAAACGGTGATAACTTCGCATTATTAAACGGTGTTGCTGACAAGCTAGGTGCTGCAATAGGCGCATCTCGTGCTGCTGTTGATGCGGGCTTTGTACCAAATGATATGCAAGTCGGTCAGACAGGTAAGATTGTCGCGCCAGATCTGTACATTGCGGTGGGCATTAGCGGTGCCATTCAGCACCTTGCTGGTATGAAAGACTCTAAAGTCATTGTAGCCATCAACAAAGATCCAGAAGCACCGATTTTCCAAGTTGCTGACTATGGTCTAGTCGCCGACTTATTTGACGTATTACCTGAGCTAGAGCAAGCTCTGTAACCTATTCTGGTTGTTGAAGCCGTGTGCGTTATGCCGCGGCTTTTTTCATTTAATATGTTTGAATTACAACAATCAATAATTATGCGCTGGCATGAAAGCCAAACTGATACACTTCAAGTTTGTTGATCATAGTTTCATAATTTCTGACCACATCTTGTGTTGCTGCACCCTGATTTTTAACTGCGGATAAATTTTCTTTTAATTGACCTATCACATCGAACTTTTCAGCTTTTGCTTGAGCAAGCGTCGTCCTGCCGAGCTCACCATCATGCTTAATTAAATTATATCGCCCAGTTAAAAATGCAACCTCGCCAAGGCTTAACACGCCTTGCTGATAAAGCGCCTCAGCGGCATTGGATTGCTCTTCTAATGTCATATTAGAAAAATCAAATTGCCTACCGTGTATATTACTATGAGTATCTGTTTTAGCACTATGGACTGAGTTTGATTCAGTCACGGCTTGGCAGTTTTTTAAAGTTTGATGTCCACTTGGGGTTTGGGGAGAACTGGCTGTAATGTTACTGATCATCTTTTATCCTTAAAATGAGATTGAGCGTATAAAATATAAGCAACAAACATTCCATGAGGCATTCATTGTCACGAAGCAAAAAGTTGGTATTGTCTAAGTATTTCGAAGCTCTGAAGGTGTGATACCAAACCAACGTTTAAACGCACGTCGAAAGTTAGGCAGGTCATTAAACTTCAGTGCTTTTGCTACTTGCGCATTAGAGTAGCCTTGTTGCTGAATGCAAAATGCAGCTTGCTGGCTAAGCACTTTGTCTTTTAAACTACTAAATTGGCTATTGTGCTGAGCGAGCTTTCTTTTCATTGTTGCTTCACTGACCATAAAGTGGTCGGCAAGGTCTTCCAAACAGGCCTTAGGGTATTGAATCAAAAATGTTTCCGCATAGGAAAGAAAGCCCATTGATAAGCTGGGCTGCAAGCTTGTCAATTTACTCTGTAGCGCTGCCACAGCATCTCGTTGAGGAGTTTGCAGCATTTTTTTGTTGATGATCATGACACATGCATGATGTCCGAAAGATAACTTGCCGGTACGCAAAACGTGATAGTGCTCAATATGGGTTGGTATGGCGTAGGGCAGTTGAAGTTGCACTTTTAGCTCGCTGAACCGCCAATTAATAAATCCACTAACAAGGCTGAGCCAAACTTCGAGCAAAAATTGATAGGTGCTGATGGAGGGCTCACTCACAGCTGGGTTGATGAGTAGGTGAATCGCTTGTCGCTCCCTAAACATCCGAACGCTAAAGTAGGGGAATAGGTCATTTTCTAGTTGTTTGCAGGCAATCAGCAAGGCTTTGAAATCAAAGCAATGAAACAAATACGATGCATATTTTGCACACAGGCTATGTAACAGGTGCTGACCCAATACAAAGCTAATATCTTTGCTCAACTCATGTTTTGTAATATTTGTTATGATCTGCTCTAGTTCCTCATTACTAGAAAGGTGGCTTTGCGCTTTGAAATCCTTGTAAAATAGCTTAGTGCCTTTGAGCGCTTTATCTGGGTGGATACCGCGTTGCTTTGCGAGTTCAACCAGTGGCTCAAGCAGT
Organism: Pseudoalteromonas luteoviolacea CPMOR-1; assembly: GCF_001625685.1. GTDB lineage: Bacteria > Pseudomonadota > Gammaproteobacteria > Enterobacterales > Alteromonadaceae > Pseudoalteromonas > Pseudoalteromonas luteoviolacea_K. The sequence goes on from NZ_AUYC01000012.1 coordinate 109,278, forward strand.
TGATGGCTATTAAACCTAAGGTCACCTGTTTCAAAGTAAGGCATTAGCATGCCTGCTTATTGTATATGAGTTGAGTCATCAGTTGTTCAAAGATTTGCTCACTTTGCATCGGAAGTGAAACTTCAATACAGGCATAATGCAAGGTAGTTGGGTTTAACTTTACGAGATTTTTATCGTACTGATGATGCATTTTTGCAGCTGCACAGACCCTATTTGTGATATCTATGGCTGTACTGAGTTTAGTTGCGGGATATAAGACGACGAATTTATCTCCAGCGTAACGGCAGGTGAGATCACAGCCTCGAATATTTAAGGTTATCAATTGTCCTGTGTCACGGAGCAGTAATTCACCTTTGGTGATGCCATGCTCAAAGCAAAATCTGTTATAGGCTTTTAAGTCCAAAATGGCAACGCAGAACCGAGTACCATTATCGATGAGCTGTGAAATCTCTATATCTATCTGTTTTTCCATATAACGCGCACTGTAAAGACCAGTAACATAATCAGTAAAAGTGTGCTCTCTAAATTGTCGCTCTTTTCTTAATAACGTTAAGTTTAAAAAGGTTTGCTCTTGATACCACCAATACATGGCAATACTCATCACAATCATACCGAGCAGTGCGGGGAAGGCTTCAAGTGAGCTGAGAGTTGGATGAATGTGGTTAAAAGAAAAAAACTCATCTAAGCAATCTAAGAGCAGTGAAATCAGCATCAAGGTGAGGCCAAAAGAAAGCGCCGTCGTAACGCGTCCTTGTGGGCGGCTCAATAATGTTGCAATTAGCCACACCAAAGACATGGCAGCAAGTCCTCCTTCACCAATCGCGTCAAGTATTTCGAACTGTACGTATGGCTTTAATTCACCAAAGTGTATTGCCAATACTATTGTGATGGTGACAGACACGACAAGCAGTGCCCATAAATGAAAGTTTTTTATCGATGTAATAAAGCGAGCCATAAATAGATGCCGAGCAAAATGTTTATTGTTGTTATGTTATTGCAGTGAAATTTCTTGAACAGGGTCAATTTAGCTCATTACTTTGACAGTTTTTTTTAACTTTGATGGCACTTTAAGGCTAAAACAGTCTCGGTTTATTGTTTTCGGCTTATTTAAGAGGGTGAAATTAGCTCAAAAGCATAGCTTCAGGAGCTAAAAGCTTGTTAAATCAGCATCTTCAGCAATGAGGTGAAATAAATAATTCATATTGTACAGATATTGTGGCCGCGATTTTTAGGGTAATCACACAACACAATCTGTAAGAGATAAATATGAAACAATCACGACCGTTACCTTTTTCAAAGCCCTACCAAGCCATTGCGCTGATATTAGGTGTGTGTGCAACTGGTGTACATGCAAATACGTTGCAGGGGCAAGTAGGGGATATACAAAACAAAGCCTTTTTTGAAGGCGTGCATGTCAAAATCGTTGAGCTAAATAAACACATCACTACAAGTCGAGATGGGCGTTTTGTGTTTACTAAACTGCCAGAAGGGGAATACACGCTTGAAATCACCTACATTGGTGCTCAACCGTCCGTTCAAACAATAACAATCAATGACGACCAACTAACGCAAGTTGCTGTGAAGCTAAAACCTGTACAAGAGGATTTAGACAATATCATTGTGGTTGGCCAGCGCGCAGGACAAGCTGGCGCATTTAATCGACAAAAAAATGCAGATGGTATCATGTCTGTGGTGAGTGCAGACAGCATTGGTCAACTTCCTGATCAAAATGCCGCAGAAGCGCTACAGCGCCTGCCTGGTATGTATATTCAGCGCGACCAAGGTGAAGGGCGTTTTGTTGGGATCCGCGGTATAGATCCAGGGTTGAATAATGTGTCGATTAATGGCGCGAATGTACCTTCGCCAGAAGCTGGGGTGCGAAGTGTCGCGATGGATGTGATCCCCAGTGAAATCATTCAAAGCTTAGAGGTGAGTAAAACCGTCACGCCAGATATGGACGCCAGTGCGATTGGTGGCAGTATCAATGTAAAAAGCCTCAGCGCGTTTGACAGGCAAGGGCGAAGTTATAGCTTTACGGCGCAAGGCTCTTACAACGAACAGGTCAGCGAGTCTAGCCCGAAACTTTCAGCGAGTTTTAGCGATATATTTGCGCTTTCCAATAATACACAGTTAGGTGTTGCGACAGCCGTTTCTTGGTTCGAACGAAAGTTTGGTTCCCATAATATGGAAACAGATGGGGGGTGGATGGCTTTAGAGCAAGAAGAGGCTACGACGGGAGAAGATGCTGCATTTTATGGCGCCGAAGAGATAGAGCAGCGTCACTATCTAGTGACTCGTGAAAGGCTAGGGGCTGCGCTTAATTTAGACCTTCACCATAATACATTCAATAAGTACTATTTGCGGACTTTATACAGTAAATTCTCGGATGACGAGTATCGTTTACGTAACGAATATAAGTACGATAAAGGTAAGTACGTAGCCGCCGAGTCGAATTCAAGTTCGGCGTATTTCACAGATGCGGAAATGGACAGAGACACCAAAGATAGATATGAAGAGCAAAGTATTTTGTCATTGGTGGCGGGTGGTGAGCACATATTGCAAAGCTGGTTTGTGGAATACAACCTTGGCTATTCAAAATCGGATGAAATTGAGCCAGACCGATTAGATGTGGACTTTGCGGGTGAAGGCTTTGCATTGGGTTACGGCAGTCTAGGTGAAACACCAACACTCGCTCGCTCAGAAGATGCGCATGAATTAAGTAACTTTGCATTAGATGAAATTGTCAGTGAACATAACCTGAGCGAAGATGAAGCGGTTAGTTTTAAGCTAGATGTGAGTAAAGATTTAATTGTAAAAGGGTATAATGCGCAGCTAAAAGTCGGTGTGAAATACAGCGACCGTGAAAAAAGCAACCTTGTGAATACCAGCGTCTATGATGATGGTTTTGATGACGTGACGGCGATGCAGTTTGCAGCAGGCAGTCCAGAATTTGAACTAGGTCAGTTTGGACCCGGATTATCGCGAAGCGGCATAAGAAGCTTCTTTGCAGAGAATCAAGCACACTTCACGCTTAATCAATTAGAAACAGACATTGAGAGCAAAGGTAAATCCTATATATCTGAAGAGCGGGTATCAGCTGCTTATGTGATGGCGAGTATCGACATTAATGATTTGAATGTTATTGCTGGGCTGCGCTACGAAAATACAGACTATGAGACATCAGGGAGCCGCGTCGAACTACTCAAAAATGAGATAGAAGACAGTGAACAAGTTGCAATTACCCCATGGAATGTCAGCAAAAGCTACGACCACTTATTACCAAACCTGACTCTCAGGTATGCCTATTCGGATGAATTGATTACGCGTTTTGCCTATACACATACGATTGCAAGACCAAGCTTTGGTGATGCCGCTGCTTTTCAGTTACTGGAGAGCGAAACATCCAGTGATGACGATGGTATTCAAGTTGAGCGAAAAGGTGAAGTGGGCAACCCCAATTTAAACCCTTATGAATCGAGCAACCTTGATTTCTCAATTGAATATTACCCCGGCAAGATTGGCATTATGTCTGCGGGGCTGTTCCACAAAAATATCGATAACTATATTGCTAAGCAGCAAGTACAAGACAATGGCAATTGGGATGGCTTTGAAGAAGTGATCCAATCGGTCAATGGTGGCAAAGCCCAGTTAAGTGGCATTGAGCTGGCGTACACGAAAAACTTTGATAATGGCCTGATGATTTCAGCGAATGGCACTTTTATTGATGCGGATGAGAGTCTGCCAAATCAGTCTGACACAGTGGCGAACTTGATGATTGGTTATGAAAATGACGAGATCAGTGCCCGCCTCAGTGCTAGCTACAAAAGTCAGTCGTACATTATGACTGAGAATGATGCGCGAGTGTATCAAGACGCCCATAACCAAATAGACCTCAGTGTGAAGTATTTCATCGATGAGCAAACCCAAGTTTACTTTAATGCAGTCAATTTGATGGATGAGCCGTACTACGTGTATCACGGCGAGCAGCGTTATAACTATCAATATGAAAGTTATGGCCGCACTTATCAATTGGGTATCACCTTAAGTTCTTTCTAATTTTTTCTAAAAACAACCATGGCGCTGCTTGGGTAACCTTGCAGCGAAAATTTATGACGTTATCTACCTCTTACTTGGCAGCATCAGCATTACTACTCAGTGGCACTTTTAATGTGGCAGCTAAAGATTCTATTTCGTTTTTGGCTTTTGGTGACGGGGGGTATCACCCAAATTACCCAAAAGCCAAGCATATTGAGAAGCCCAAAAATAAACAGCAATTTATAGCAGCTGAACGCGCTGATTGGTTGGAGGACCACAGACCAATAGAGGAGTTTAATCACGCCCCAATCTACATTTATCCTGGCACCGAAATCGCCACAGAAGATACCGGCGCTGCGGCTGTTGGTAAGGCAATGGCGACACTATGTGAGCGCAAAGCTTGTGAGTTTGGCATTCAACTTGGCGATAACATCTATCCAGATGGTGCGGATGCAAATGATGGCAAAGATGACCAAAAACGCATGAATGATTTGATATTGGGTCCCTTAAAACCGCTATTTAAAAATAATAAAGAGCTGGTGGTTTACTCTGCGCTTGGCAATCATGATTGGAAGACATCTCGAAAGGGCGTAAAACTGCAAACGCAATGGATGGCTAATCAACCTAACTTTCATATGGATAAACGCGGATACTATAGTTACAAAATTGGAAAGACAGGCAATGATGTAGAGTTTTTTGTGCTCGATACAAATATGCTGTTATCAGGGCAGCATTATTATGAAATTCCACTGGCAAAAGATGGCAGTGAGCAAGGTCTTGCGACGGCACTGGCACACGGACATGCTGAAGTGGAAGACATAGAAATACATGAGTCGCCGGTCAGTGGTGAAGATCATAAGCAACTTGCTTGGCTTGCAAAGGGACTCAAAACTTCAAAAGCAAAGTGGAAAATTGTGTATGGTCATCACATCTTGTGGTCTATTGGCGGAACAAAATATGATGAAGGGCATGTGCTTCGTCGTCTGATTTTACCTGAGTTATGTCAGTATGCAGATGCGTATATTGCAGGGCACGAGCATGATCTTGAGTTACTGACAGATGATTGCTCTCGTGTTATGCCGGGTAACGAAAAGCCTAAACTTCCACTCATTATCAGTGGGGCAGCATCAAAAATGCGAGGGACGCACACGCCATTTTCGCAGCAACAAGAAAAGCGTTATCCAGAGTATGACTTAATTTGGGCTAAGAGCTTTATTTGGGGCTTTGCTCATATTGAACTCGATAATCGCAGTGATAGTTTAAATGTCAGTTTTTACACGACGCCACATGATAAGTCTGGCCAAGTGATCCCGGAAGCGAGCTTTTCTTTTAAACATCGTAGTGAGTAGGGTTATTTAAATTATTATATCTCGAATTATTAAAGGGTTAATATTGGGAGTAATCTATCACTTTATTTCTTTTAGCTGTTTTCTGATTTTGTGTATTTTAATGTTGTTTTTTTCTTTTGTGGGGTGTTATAATTTTGTGGTTTTTATTAATAAGGAAATTTTATGAAATTAATCGGTAGTGCACTATTAACTTTTTCAATATTATCTTTATCGTCAACAGCTAGTGAAAATACCCTACAAACTGAGCAGAATAATTATTATCTTGGCGGAGTTGTGAAACATGCTTTGGCAAATAGCCGAGCTTGCATTCATCCAAATGGTGGTAATATAAAATTTAAAACTCAAAGTGGCACTAATGTAGTGGTGCATGGGGATGCATGCAATAGTAATGAAGCTCGTATTTCCTGGTTCTATACATATGAGAAACAAATTCGTTGGATGGGAGATAATGAGTCTGACTCGTATAGAGCAGAGCGCACAGGTTTGTGCTGGGAGCCTAAGTTTCATAGCAATAGTTACGGTGGCGTAAACAATAATACTGAGGTGGTTCTGCGCCCGTGCGATCCAAATAACCCATGGCAAAAATGGTCATTACAAAGGCATGGATATTGGTCCGCTGCCCAAATAAAAAATGATATGGCATACTCTTGTGTGCATATTAATAAAGGAGGGTTTAACCCGAGAAATAATGACTCTTTAGTTATGTTCAATGAATGTGATAACGAGCCTCGTTATATGTGGCATATTAGATAGTGGCATTATTATAGAGAGTTTTTATTTTAATTTGTTGGGGGATCTCCCCAGCAATATTAATAGATGTTTATAACATGTTTTTAATTTGCTCTTTTTTTTAAAAAGGAGAGCGGGAATAAAAAGTTTTTATGAAGGTTATAATTTTTCATGTGCAAATATAATTTATAAAAACTCTATCTGTAAAAAAATTAATTATCTCTTCGACTGAATACTCCAGGGCAAGATCATGAACTTTACCTTGACATAATTTTATGATCTTATACTGCTTTTGATATTAAGCAGCCGAATTATGTCAGCCAATACGTTGTTCGAACACTTTTCTTCCATTGATGACCCACGCCAACAAGGCAAAGTGCAACATCCATTATTCGATATTCTGTTTCTAACAATCAGTGCCGTAATCGCTGGTTGCCAAGGTTGGGAAGAAATTGAAGATTTTGCCCATGACAAACTATCTTGGTTACGAAAATTTATAGCACTATCGAACGGTGTGCCTCGGCACGACACGATTGCACGGGTCATAAGTCGCATCGATATGAGCCAGTTTCAAACCTGCTTCTCTCAATGGATGCAAAGCTGTAGCGAGCTAACCGGCGGCAGTGTGGTTGCTATTGATGGAAAAGACTGAAAGGTTCATTTAAACAACCTGATAGAAAAGATGCTATCCACATTGTCAGTGCGTTTGCCTGTGAAAATGGCGTAACGTTAGGTCAATGTAAAACCGACTCTAAGTCCAATGAAATCACCGCCATTCCAGATTTGTTGCAGTTATTAGAGCTAGAAGGCTGCTTAGTGACGATTGATGCGATGGGCTGCCAAAAGGAGATAGCGAAGCAAATTGTAGAAAAAGAAGCGGATTATTTGCTGGCTCTCAAAGCTAATCAAAGCATCTTATTTGAACAAGTGAAGCAGCTCTTACAACCAGAAATATCACGCCAGATAGCCTAAGACAGCTTATTAAATGAGGTAGATTACCAACGAGGTCGTGAAGAATTCAGGGCGGCTGTAATCTGCCATGATATGGCTAAAATCTCCGCAAGTGCTAGCTGGGCCAATTTACAAAGTGTAGGCGTGATAGTGTCTTACCGTAAAGCGGATAACCAACCGCAAGGTGAATTAACATATCGATATTACATCAGCTCAGCGAACTTGAGTGCGCAAAGACTAGCTGAAGCCACACGAGCACACTGGCGTATAGAGAACAGTCTTCATTGGTGTTTAGATGTGGCAATGAATGAAGATGACTGCCGTATACGCCGCGACGGTGCAGCAGAAGTGTTTGCTGGTGTTAGACATATTGCATTGAATTTATTGAAGAAAGAAACATCCTTTAACAAAGGCGTGCGAGCAAAACAGCTAAAAGCCGCTAGAAACGAGAGCTATCTAGAAAAGGTATTGAATAGCAAGTGATTTTTCATGCTCTTGCCCTGCTGAATACTCCCCCCACTAATAGAATTATAATTTAACTACAAGGTTGACTGTAACCTTTATACACACTCAGCCGAGTGGAAAAAATAGTGTAGTAGTAATAAAGTTTTAGGCCATACGGTATAAAATATTGCAGTAATTAGCGTGTCCCATTTCTTTGCCGAAAGCTGTTACTAATCAGAGAGCCGCTACAGTAGTGGCAAATACATTATGCTGAATTATCACCTGTACTTACTCGTTTTGAATGGAAAGTTCCATCCCATTTGTGGGAAGTTTTTTGCCAATTGGATTGAAAAGTACCTGAATGTGATACGTGGGTATAAATGCAGTTGTAATTATTATGTAAACTTTTCGCGTGACAACAATCAAAAAAGGAATAAGGAAATGAAACTAACAAGCACAACATTGGCTGTGATTGCAACTTTGGGCGTGGCGCTATCAGGCAACGCGCAAGCTGAAGCAGAAATAAACTCACCTGTGCGTGTCGCGATTGATCATTTAGGTGTGCCTTGGGTGCACAAAGATGACTCAGCTGGGCTGTGGCGTGAAAAGCCATTGCCACATGGTCAAAAAGCCATAGCAACAGCGGGAGGCTATTTTCACTATCATTTTGGTACCGGACCTGATGATAAAGGGTATGCATATTATGAAGGCGCTACTTTTGCAGTAGGTGAAAATGGCAACGCATATCGATACCAAAATTATGATTGGCAATCTGTCGTCGGCTGTTGGGGCGCGCAGGATGTAAGCTCATTTACAGTTGACCACGCATACTGTGTGAATGGTGATGGTACTTTAAAGAAGTTTAATGATGTCAGTGATAGCTTCGAAGGCTATTACGCCATTAGCAATGAAAAAATTAAAAAAATTGATGTTGCGCTAGGTGGGGTTATTTGGGCCATTACTGAAAGTGACAAGCTGTTTAAGTTTGATGGCATAAAATGGGCGCAACAAAAGGTAGCTTGTGGAAATTTATGCTCATTGGTTGATGTCGCTGTTGGTGGTGGTCAAGTGTACGTTGTTGCAAGCATTTATGGCAGCAATGATGGACCACAGAGTGTATATACGCTGAATAATGGCAATCTGGTTAAATTTGGCTCATTTTATAATATCGATGTCGATAGAGAAGGCGTCATATGGGCTATCTCAAACTATACACGCACACTATTTCTGAAACGCCCTGGCATGAGCGAATTTGTCGAAGATGTGCAAATGAGCTATAAGGTGTCGACTAATATTGGTAGCTAAAATTGAGCCCCAATAGATAAACTTTTTAAGAATTAAGCTACCTGAATCACTTCTCTACATAACGACCAATGGTAGCTTATAACTCAACCCCTTCCTTTGCTGGTGAGTCATCAGTAATACAAATTTCTCTTATGACCTAGTTCGATAACTTGGCCTAAAACTGGCCCGGTTGTTTGCGAAACCAATCTTGGTGATGTTGGACCACTCCACTGCATATTAAGTTTTAAAAGAGCTTACAATTCTGTGTTGCTGCATACCTTTTCTACACTACCTTTATAGATGATACGATATTTATTTTAAGTAAGTAAATCTTACTGGAACCCATTTAAATCTATTTTGGTGTAATTATTGTTCAATGCATAAAAATATTTATATATGAGTTAATGGTTTTGTTGGGTTGGTTTAATCTTTAAGTTGAGCTTTTTATTTTTTTAAGTATTTAAAATTTAATGGTGGGAAAGTTTTAAGCAAAAGTGTTTTTTATTTTTCTTAAATTAATCATTTAGTTGTTTATTTTTCATGCGGGTGATTTTATTTTTAGTTTATTAATGTTTTTATATTGATTTCTAATTAATTATTTTATTTATTGGGTTGGTTATTTATTGAACTTAATGGTTATATTTTGGGTTGAATTTGTCTTTTTTATTGGTTTTTTATTGTTTTATTAAATTCAATGTTGACTTTGGTTTATTAAGTGTGGATTATTGCTGCGAAACTTAATCGTTGTGTTAATAAGGAGTAATTAATGAATAAGTTTACAGTAGCTTGCTTGGCTATTTTGACTTCGGCAGCATCACACGCGAGTGTGACTGTGTACGAACATCACCATTTTCGTGGTAAATCAACGGTAATTCACGATGGTGAAATGGTTGATGCCATTGGAAAAAGAGAAGTATTTGCGAACGATTCAATTTCTTCTTTAAAGGTGGATTACGGTACTTGTGCTGTTTTATATAAAGATGCAGGTTATAGCTCTACTGCAAAATACTTTTCTGGCGGAGAGTATGTAGATCTAGATAACCAAGGCTTTAATGATGAAACCAGCTCAATTCAGGTATTTAGAAGCAACCGTTGCGATAGTTCAGTTATGACTCATTTTTATGCTCATAGAGACTATAGAAAAGGTGGGGGTGATTTCTCATTACCACCAAATACTTACCTAAGAGATTTAGAAGGTGGATATTGGCATACAAGAGACGGTGGTAGAAAAGTCTACCATGCTAACGATAAAATAACTTCAATTAAAGTTGGTATAAACTCTTGTGTAATTGCATACCAAGACCATCATTTTAGAGGCACGAAAAAAGAATTCAGCTCTAATGTAGCGACTCTTGCAAGTCATCGTTTTAATGATGCAATGTCTTCAGTTCGTGTAGTTGCTGGCCGCTGTTCAAGACCATCTACTGGTGTTGGTAGCGGTAATGTCGGCGGCGGCGGTGGCGGCGGCGGTGAGGTTCCTCACTCAATGCACTAATAAAGTTTTTGGGCAGTTGTAATAACTGCCCTTTAAATATTATCCGGGTTTTACACCTCTTTCTTCAAAAGCAGCTAGGCGATACTAAATGTAAAAGAACACTAATTTGTGAATTGAGCGCCTATAAGTCTACTACTTCATTTAAATCGCATTCTTGGATATAATCCCACTAATTTCTCTGGCATATTTTTAGAACCCTTGTGTTTATACCTAATAGGTAAATCAGTAGTCACAAGAGGTTGGAAGCACATAATTTCATGAAAAAAGCACTTTTTACTCTCGCCATTGGTAATAACCCGATGTATAAAGCCGCTCTACATAGCTTTAAACATTATGCTCAAAAGATCGGTGCTGATTTAATCGTGTCTGATCAGTTACATTATAAAATAGACATCGTTGACCCTAAGTTTAATGCTTCTCCTGCTTGGACAGAAAAGCTACGTATTGGAGAACTCTTGAAAGAATATGACAGAGTACTCTATGTTGACTCTGATATTATCATTCAACCTGATGCGCGAGATATATTTGAAATGTATCAAGATTTAGATACAACTTATTGGTTAAACGAGGGGCTAATTAAAGACCGTAAAGCAGACATCTCTCATATTTGTAATGTATTGGGAGAGCAAAATTGGCCATCAGAAAAGAATATGCTCACTTACTATAATGCTGGGGTGATATTGACCTCTAGAGAGGCTGGGTTATTTGAGGTGACTAATTTAGAAGAACTACAGCGTCTTTGTAATGAGATATCTTTTTATGAGCAAAGTTATTTTAATTATTGCTTACATAAACATGGTTTTAAGCATCAAGGAATTGATAAAACATTTAATCATATGGATATGTTCGGCAGTGATGGCTATCTAGAAGCCGATTTTATTCACTATGCTGGCAAGGGGTATGCAAAAACCAGTCGACGTCGGGATGTACAGTTTTTAAAGGACTTCTCTGCTATTTATGATGGAATATTACCTGCTGATGAAATCAAAAAGCTCAAGGATGAAGCATGGCAGGCCTATCTGCAGGTGATTTATAAGAAGTATCCTCTACCTAATATGTTGATAAAGCTCTTTACTGAACGTTTTGTGCCGCGTTAAAAAGGGAAGGTTAACAGGGAAGGGGAGTAAGAAAGTGCAGTAAAACATACTGCACTGAAACTTTACAGACTAAGAAGTCTTTTTCTGACGGCTAACTAAACAATATGAACCGTCTTTTGTGCTGGTCATATAGCCAACAAAGTTTTCATCTCTTTTATGAGAAAAAACATGTGTCTCGTCGTTTAATTTACCTTTAAATTGCCACTTTTTGAATACTTCCTCACGCACCACAATGCATGGGTTTTTAACAGCAAAGCTTTCTTTATAAGCCACTTCACAGTGTCCGCCACTGTGAGACATAGAAAAAGTAATATGGCTTTGTCTGTCTTTATATTCAAGCACACCCGTTACCAACAAAGTTTCAAGTTCATTTTTGTTAGTTTGGTTTGATACCAATAAACGATGCTTTTTTGAACCTATAATGTCACTTGCCATAGTCTTTAATTCGTTATGACAATGTTCAACATTATATTTTTCAATGATCGTTTCAATCGAGTTTTTAGCAACAACCTGCGTACTTGCCAATAAAAGGCCAGCTATGAATAATTGAGACTTCATAGCATCAACTCCTTAATTTGAGCTGCAAGTTCGTTAGGCGTTGTTGTATGGCTCATAGCGGTAATTAAATCACCTTCTTTATCTATGATATAAAATCTTGATGCATGCGCTACAGAGTACTCCATAAACGATTCTTCAAGGTTTTCGTCATCATAATAAACACCATATAATCCACCAACTTCTTTAGTTTGCGCAGCGCTGCCAGTCAAACCGGTAATACGCTCGTGAAAGTAGTCGGTATATTCCTTTAAGTCTTCTACTGTATCACGCGCAGGGTCTACTGTTACTAGTAAGCCCTGCACCTGATCAAATCCCTGTTTCTCAAGTCGCATAAATGCATTTGTCATTACTGCGAGTGAGTTAGGGCATACCTCTGCACAAGACAGATAGCCGAAGTACATGACCACGACCTGGCCTTTATAATCAGAGAGCGAAACAGGTCCGGCATAGCTTTGCAGCGTAAAATCACCACCCAATTCATCGAATGATTTTCTTGTTTCGTTAAAGTCTTTTGTGGTTGTTGATAAATAAAACCAAATGAGTCCAATGATACCAAGAAAAGACGTAATCCAATGTAAGTGAGCGGCTTTAAACTGCTTCATAACTCTACCTTGCTGTTACATAAGTGGTTGGGTCAATGTGAGCAAAATCGACTGACATCAAGACACTCATAGAAGTAATGGCAACAAGCGATAAAATAAATACGCGTTTTGCCCAAGTATGATTGTCCATACGGTGGAAGTCGAAAATTGTGCTCAATAGCCAGATCAAACCAATGATAAACGTAAGTGACGCGAAAATAGCACCGACATAGTTTAACGTGAATAGCGATAGTGCAAGTACAGTAAAGGCAACAATAAAGCCAATCATGTGTTTTCTAGCAACTTCAACACCACTGACGATTGGTAAAACTGGAATATTTGCGTCTTTGTAATCTTTGAAGCGGTAAATAGCAATCGCATAAGAATGCGGAATTTGCCAAATACAGAAAATTGCCAAGATAACAGCGGCGCCAATATCAAATTGACCGTTAACAGCACAGTACCCCATAACAGGAGGACATGCGCCAGAAATACTGCCTACAAACGTACCGTAGATCGATTTTCTTTTATAATAAAGCGTGTAAAGGCCAACGTACACGACGAAGCCAAGCACACCAAAATAAAAGCTCATCATGGATGCATACAGTGCTAATGAGGCGAAACCTATGCAACCCAGAAGGGTTGCATAAGCCAAAGCTTTGTTCACCGAAATCGACTCTAAGAGTGGCTTTCGGTACTTTGTGCGTGACATCAACTGGTCGATGTCACGGTCAATCACATTATTAAAAACGCAACCAGAGGCGATGATACAAACTGTACCCACTATCATTGCTGTAAATGTAACAAAATCAATATTACCTTTGGCTGCGAGCACATAGCCCGCAACCGCAGTGATTAAGTTACCAAAGATAATGCCTGGTTTTGTAATTAACAGGTAACTTCTTAACATTTTAATGTCCCATGAGCATGTTGTGATTTAGGTGCTCCATAATCCAAATGGAGCCAATCACAACTATGGCCACTGTCAACACAATAAACGCGGCTGAAGTAGTGTTCCATATTTGCTCAGAAGATGAGTTCATGTGTAAGAAAAATACAAGTTGTACAAATAGCTGTGCGATAGCTGTAACTAGGATGATCCCAAGCGTGATAGCTGGAGATGCCATATCGTACATTACAACTAAAAACGGAATAGCAGTTAGTACTAGAGATAGAAGTAAACCTATCGTGTACTCTTTAACGCTACCGTGAGATGCACCGCCAGTGCCATGTTCATTATTAGTGTGGCCCATTACATCACTCCTACTAAGTACACAACGCTAAATACACAGATCCAGATGATGTCTAGGAAGTGCCAGAATAAGCTTAGGCAAGATAGTCTTACCAAGTTATCTTCACTAAATCCGTCACGCTTGAAGTGAACGAATAGAACAAGCATCCAGATGATACCACCGAATACGTGCAAACCGTGTGTTGCTACTAGTGCATAGAATGCAGACCAGTAACCACTTGTTTGCGGCGTAGCACCAAGTGTACTGAAGTGCCAGAACTCATACATTTCTAAGCCAAGGAAACCAAGGCCTAGAAGTAATGTGATGACCAACCAAGTGATCATGCCTTTCATCTTGCGCTGGTTGGCTTGAAGCATTGCCATACCAAACGTAAAACTACTGAATAGTAGGAACGCAGTACCAACTGCAACTAGATTAAGGTCAAATAACTCTTTTGGTGTAGGGCCGCCTGCGAAGCCGCCACTTAGTACTGCATATGTTGCAAACAATGTTGCGAACAAAATACAGTCACTCATGATATATATCCAGAATCCGAATATAGTATCACCACCGGTATCATGATGCTCATGATCATCGTGATGATCGTGAGCGTCGTTTGCGATTACGTGATCGTTTGACATGATTTAAAACTTTCCTCTACTTGCCTTTATTAGCTGCGTGTTCTGCAACAGCTGCCAAGTGCTTTGACTCGATTTCTTCAACTTGATCTACTGGTACGTAGTAGTCTTTGTTGCGATCAAATGAGTACGCAATCCAAGAAGCTACGATACCGATGAAGCTAGCGATAACCATCCACCAGATGTGCCATACGAAACCGAAACCTAAAGATAGTGAGAATGCACTGATCACAAAGCCAGCCCATGTATTTGAAGGCATGTGGATCTTTGAGTACTTCTCAGGCTTTTGGTAAGCAATGCCATGCTCTTTCTTGTAATGATGCTCATCACGGTCATGGATTTTAGGCAGCTTAGCAAAGTTGTAGAATGGAGGCGGTGACGAAGTAGCCCACTCAAGAGTACGACCATCCCACGGATCACCAGTTACGTCCATATTTTGCTTACGGTCTCTGAAGCTCACGTAGCCCATGTAGAACTGAACCGCGATACCAGCCGCAACGATGAATGCACCAACCATTGCAACGATCAGTAGTGGCGTCCACTCTGGGTTGTCATAGTAGTTAAGACGACGAGTCATACCGTTGAAACCAAGGATGTATAGCGGCATGAATGCAACGAAGAAACCGATTGTCCATAGTGCACAAGAAAGCTTGTTAAGTTTCTCGTTCAGCATCCAACCAGTTGCTTTTGGCCACCAGTAAGTAAGACCTGCGAAGTAACCAAATACTGCACCACCAATGATTACATTGTGGAAGTGTGCAATTAGGAACAAGCTGTTGTGTAGTACGAAGTCAGCAGCAGGTACTGCTAGCATTACACCTGTCATACCACCGATTGTGAATGTGAATAGGAAACTACATGTCCACCACATAGAAGCTGTGAATTCAACACGGCCTTTGTACATAGTGAATAGCCAGTTGAAGATCTTAACACCGGTGGGGACGGCTATGATCATGGTGGCGATACCAAAGAAGGCATTTACACTTGAGCCTGCACCCATTGTAAAGAAGTGGTGTAGCCATACAACCATTGCTAGAACCATGATAACGGCAGTTGCCCATACAAGTGATGTATAACCGAACAGACGTTTACGAGAGAATGTAGCCGCAATTTCAGAGAAAATACCAAATGCAGGTAGAATCAGAATGTAAACTTCTGGGTGACCCCATGCCCAAATGAGGTTTACATACATCATTTGGTTACCACCAAGGTCATTAGTGAAGAAGTTTGTACCTAGGTATCTATCTAGCGTTAGAAGCGTGATAGTTACAGTCAGGATAGGGAACGACAGAATGATTAATACGTTTGCACACAGAGAAGTCCATGTGAATACAGGCATTTGCATAAGCTTCATGCCAGGCGCACGCATTCTGATGATAGTAACGAAGAAGTTAACACCCGTTAGTAGAGTACCAATACCTGAGATCTGAAGTGCCCAGAGCCAATAATCGACCCCGACCCAGGGACTGTATTCAATACCTGATAACGGCGGATATGCTAACCAACCAGTTGCAGCAAACTCACCAACGAATAGTGAAATGTTAACTAGTAATGCACCTACCACGAATAACCAGAAGCTCAAAGAGTTCAGGAATGGGAATGCAACGTCACGCGCACCAATTTGTAGAGGTACAACAATGTTCATCAAGCCAACAACTAAAGGCATCGCTACGAAGAAAATCATGATTACACCGTGAGCAGTAAATATCTGGTCATAGTGTTCAGGAGGTAGATAGCCCGCTCCCACGCTGTCAGCGGTTGCTAACGCTTGGTGAGTACGCATCATAATTGCATCCGCGAAACCACGGATCAGCATCACAATCGCTGCGATGATGTACATAATACCTATTTTTTTGTGATCCACTGAAGTGAACCATTCTTCCCAAAGGTATTTCCACTTACCCATTTTGGTAATAAGTGCGAATAGGAAGATACCGCCAAGTATTGCACAGATCATTACTGGCAAAATAACAGGGTCATGAACAGGAATAGAATCCCAGGTCAATTTACCCGTGAGCGGATCCGGATCTGTGATTATGGTAGCTTTACTTGCCATTTTGAACCCCAGTGTATTTCTCTATGGTTTTCTTAAAGTGCAGAGGGTCGACATCCGAGTAGTAAACTACAGGATGGTCTTTTGATTTCTCGCTAAGCGCTTTGTAAGTAGGTTCGTCTAGCACATACTCTGATGCTTTTACTTTGTTAACCCAAGCATCGAAGCCAGCTTGATCTACAGAGTGAGTTTTGAACTTCATGCCTGAGAAACCAAAACCACTGTAGTTGGCAGACATACCGCGGAAGGTACCTTCTTTAGATGCCATCAGGTTAAGTCTATTTTCCATACCAGCCATCGCATAAATCTGGCTACCCAAACGCGGAATGAAGAATGAGTTCATCACTGTGTCTGAAGTGATTAGGAACTCTACCGGCGTATTTACTGGGATTGAGATTTCGTTGACGGTTGCAATTTGCTGCTCTGGATAGATAAATAGCCATTTCCAGTCCATTGCCACTACTTGAATAGTCAATGTGTCTTTGTCTTTACCTAGCGGCTTACGCGGGTCTAGAGTGTGAGACGTGACATATGTGAAATATGCAAGTGCTGCGATGATCATACAAGGCACAATCCAAACAACAAGTTCGATTTTTGTTGAGTGTTCCCACGACGGCTTGTACTCAGCTTTTTTATTGCTAGTACGATACTTGTACGGGAAGTAAATAGACATAAATAATACAGGGATTATTACAATAAGTAATAAAGCCACAGAAATTATAATCAGGTCTTTCGCCTGCTCACCAATTGGACCCGCAGGGTCAAAAAGCGCTAGCTCACAACCTGTTAGAAGAAACGCCATCGTAAAAACCATTACGAGTGACAAGGACTTTTTCAGCATATTCAACCTACTTGATATCGCGGGTAATTACCCCATTACCTGCCTGAATAAATTAACGAGATTAATGCAATTGAGAACTGTTTCCATTTACACCCCTCTCGGAGGGGAATGTTATAGGGAATACAGTTAAAATTCAAGATTGACTTGACCTACATCAATACGTTCTAAATTCAAATTTAGATGTTTTTTGAGCGATTTATGTCTAGACTTCGTATTGACACCGTCAAAAATAATTCTGGAGCGTGCGATATGAAAAGACTATTTTATTCCACTGATAGCTTGGATGATGCAGAAATGATTTCGGACGAAGTACATCAGTTAGGCATTGATGATCACCATTTTTACGTACTATCTCGGGATGAAAGCGGGATTAAAACACATCATTTGCACGGCTCTACTCAGATAGAGAAAACGCAAATTTTGTCAGCAAGAAAGCGCGCTTTTTTGCTCGCAGGCGCGACCGCTTTAGCGTTGCTCACATTTATGTATTTTTTTACCGATTTAACCAATAAATTTTTATTACAAGCACTTGCCGCAAGTATTATTGGTGGCTTTGTGGTTATGTTCATTGTAAAACTCGCTGGCAAATCATTCGATGAATATTTTCAATTACTCGTCAATGAGCACTTAGATGCCGGTGACGTAATCATTATTATCGACGTTGAGCGGTCTCAAACGCACAAGGTAGAAACCCAACTCGAAGGTCACCCAAAAGCACAATTTTTAGCTGACAGCTCGAATTTAGCATCGCCAATACCAGATTGACCTCACGTAGTATCGGTAAAAAGAGTGGTGATAAACTTTGGAGAATGAAAAAGTTATCACCACTCGTAGCATCAACTTTTGATTGCAACTTATGCTGCAGAGCTCACTTCCTTGTTAGTTTCTTCGTCCTTGACTGCCTTTAGCTTAGGCAGCGGGTTTCTTGAACCAACCGCTTCTTCGATAGAATTAAAGCCATCGGCCTTCAACAATTTGACAAGTCCACGATTGATCTCGCTAATATTTTGTGGGCCGTCAAATATGAGTGTTGAAATCATGTGCAAGATGCTTGCACCAGACGTTATTTTTTCATAAGCGTCTTTGGCAGTGAATACACCACCCACACCGATGATTGTTAATTTTCCACGTGTTCTTCTGTATACGTGCCTGATCACGTTGGTAGAAATACGCTGTAGAGGTAACCCACTCATAGCGCCTTTGTGGAAAGGCAGCTCATCTTTAACGTACTCTTGGTTGAACTTTGGCTTTGCTAGGTTAGTTAATACAACACCGTCCATTTTATGCTCAACACACGCATCAACAATGATGTTAATTTCGTCTAAAGTCATGTCTGCCGCGAGTTTGACGTAGATAGGTCGTCCTTTTACTCTGTGTTTGTTTACTGCGACAAGTAGTGCGTCTAAATTGTCTTTATCAACAAACGGTTCGCCGTCTTGTGTATTAGGACAGCTGATATTGATTGTGTAATAATCACCAATATCTTTGAATAGCGTCATTGTTTTGGTGTAGTCATCTATAGAGTCTTGTAAGTCGAACTCGGGCGTTATATTCGATTTAGCAGCATTGATCCCCACTTTTAACTTGCCAAAATTAACTCCCTTTAATCGTGATGAAATTTTTTCAGCACCCTGATTATTTAGACCGTACCAAACGAGAATTGATTTTGATTTGACCATTCGGAACAAACGTTTGCCTGGGTTTCCTGGGCAAACTTCGCCAGTAAATGAACCAAGCTCAGCCAAACCAAACCCAATTGAAGGATATATTTTGGTCAGCTCGCCATCTTTGTCAAAGCCAGCAGATAAACCTAATGGGTTTCTATATTTGATACCGTCAACCTCGATTCTCAGGCTACGGTGCCCGTAGTTGAAGAAAAATGAAGTGATCCAGCGAGTAAGAAAGTTTGAGCCCAGTATAACTCCTACGCGTTTAAACATATAGTGAGCATCTTCAGGGTCCATCAGGAATATTAGCGGACGCACCGCTCTGTAAAGTAGCTTTAAGACAAAGTTACGAATGCCGATGATAAGGCGCATTTTCAACCTCCAAATTTGTCATCGATTGTTGTTGTTGGGTGCTTTTTTACGAGCACATCTGGTAACTCATGTTTTTAGCTTATGATCATTAAATAATAATAGCAATAAGAATTGTTATCATTTACAGTTGTGGTTATTCGAATTGGAGGTGCAGATGAAAAAGTGGATACTGAAGCTATTAGGTACAGATGTAACAAAGCCAATTGTACGAAGTGTAGTTGAGCCTATTTGGCAAAGTACGGGCGAAGTTTTTTATTTATTGAATACTTTGCAATTACGCTATAAATCCCGATATGGGATGGTCAGTGTTGATGCGTTTGATATCAATTCATTTATTAAAAACGCATCCAATCCATTAGACGATCTTGTAAACGAGTTTGGCGAAGAATTTACTTTTTCTGTTTGCGCAGTCGGATGGGAGAGGCTTGGCAATCAAACTCGAGTGAAGGCTATTGATAATGCAGCAGTATTTAGATTTAACAAGTCATTAGAGACACCTACGCAAGCACTCTTTCAGCATCAATTTTGTGCATCTGATGAAGTCAATAAAAATGAAGTTAATCTGGCTTTAACTCGGGGAGTATTTAAATATTATAATGTCCAAATTGATGAGTTTATTAATCAATTGAAAGAAGCAAATAAAAGAATTAATCATGATAGAGCAAAATGCCATGGTATAACTGGAGAAAACTTTAACAAAAATGTCTTCGACAGAGTGTCGATGGCTTAAATAGGTGTGGAGGAGTGATTGTCTAACCACCACACCTCTATGTTTAGTTTATTGGTCGTCGTAGGTTGCAATTTCTTGTTCTATTACAACAAGCTCTACACCAGCCATTTCAAACATATCTCTAGTCTCTTGTGCTGCATGGTATCGCTTTTTTGCGACGACTTTTGAAATCCCACAGCTGATGATTAACATTGCGCAAACACGGCATGGCTCCATAGTACAGTACAATGTTGCGCCATCTAATGGCACACCATAGCGAGCGGCTTGGCAGATTGCGTTTTGTTCTGCATGAATTGTACGTACACAATGCTGTCTTGTGGTGCCATCGCTATCGGTGACTTGTTTCATCAGATGACCGACATCATCACAATGTGGTAAACCAGAGGGTGAGCCCACATAACCTGTTGATATTATTCTTTTATCTTTAACTATAATACAGCCTGATTTGCCTCTGTCACAGGTGGCTCTTTGCCCAACACTGTCAACTAAATCAATGAAGTATTCGTCCCAATCTGGTCTCATTGTTTGTGCCTTCAATACTACTTACATCTCAATAGTATACTCAGTATCGATCTCAATTCGAAGCTTATGTTGATAACAAATAGGTTTTTAAAACAGGTCAAACGTAAATGATTAATATAAAACTGATATTATCAGTGTATCTATTTGTTTTTTAATTTAGTATAAAATATCGGTTCAATATTTATATCTAGGTTGCTGTATGAAAAATAAATATTTATTGTTTGCTGCTTATTCCAGTTTTTTGGCCGCTTTTTTACATCTCGGCTGCATTATATTTGGTGCACCTTGGTATCGTTTTTTTGGGGCGGGAGAGCATATGGCTAAGATGGCTGAGGCTGGGAAACTGGAACCTACGTTGACGACTTTGGTGATTGCTTCTGCACTAAGTGTATGGGGAATTTTCGCGCTATCAGGTGCTGGTGTGGTACGTCGATTACCTTTCTTAAGAACAGTTATCTTTATGGTTGCATTAGTCTTTATTGCCCGTGGGGTTGCTTTTCCGTTTATTATGCCTTTGTTTCCTGAAAACTCATTCACGTTTTGGCTTGTGAGTTCTTTAATTTGTTTGTCAATAGGTATGAGCTACGCATTGGGCGGGTGGCAACTACACAAACAGCAGGCCAACCTGTAACACACATTTTGTCAATATGTATAAATTAATATTCATGTATTTTATATTACATATGTTCTGAATGTATCCATAATTGCCGCTTATATTTCATTTTGGCACTAAACTTGATGCTCTAAGCTGTTAGCAGGTTCTGCTAGCAGTATCTCTGGTTACCTTGTTATTAAGCAGGTAAATGCGAGCTCATCAATAGAATGAATCTAACTAAAATTGTGCAAAATGCACCAAAAGGGGGCAATAATGAACTTCTATGAAGTTAATTTCGATGGACTTGTCGGGCCATCACATAATTATGCAGGCCTGTCATATGGAAATGTCGCTTCAAAAGCCAATGCAAAAAAATTCTCCAATCCTAAACAGGCGGCATTGCAAGGGCTCGACAAAATGTATGCTTTAGCACAACTGGGCTTACATCAAGGGGTGTTGGCACCAAATGCTCGCCCAGATTTAAAAACGTTGCGTGCATTGGGGTTTAGTGGCTCTGATGGTGAAGTCATTGCTAAAGCTGCAAAAGTCGAACCTCAATTGCTTAAAGCATGTTATTCAGCGTCGTCGATGTGGACTGCAAATGCGGCAACGGTTACACCAAGCTGCGATACTCAGGATAAAAAGGTCCACTTTACACCCGCAAATTTGAACAATAAATTACACCGCGCCATTGAAGTAGATACAACTTCACGCATTTTAAAGCAAGTTTTTAAAGATGAAGCATATTTTGTTCATCACCAAGCGTTGCCTCAGCATCCTCTTTTTGGTGATGAAGGTGCGGCAAATCATACTCGTTTGGCAGACTCATATAATCACTCCGGTTTGGCTGTATTTGTCTATGGACAAGATAACCAAAGTGATATCAGGCCATCTAAATTTCCAGCTAGACAAACGCGTCAAGCAAGTGAAGCAATAGCACGTAGTCATATGATAAAACCTGAAAATTGCCTGTTTATTCAGCAAAATCCGGATGTGATAGATGCAGGGGTATTTCATAATGATGTGATAGCGATAGGGAATGAGAATGTCTTTTTATTTCATGAACAGGCGTTTTATGATCAGCAAAACTCGGTTAAAAAAATTCGAGAAGCTTATAAGGGCAGTCGACCCCTGCACTTAATCGAAGTATCTAGTAATGACGTCAGTGTCGAGCAAGCGGTGCAAAGTTATATTTTTAATAGTCAATTGGTGAGTTTGCCGAGCGGAGGAATGGCGCTGATCGCCCCAAGCGAATGTCAAAAAATTAATGAAGTTGAAACGTATTTAAGTGCGCTCAAGCAGGCCAGTAACCCAGTTAATGATGTTATTTATCTTGACGTTAAGCAAAGTATGCAAAATGGAGGCGGACCAGCTTGTTTACGGTTACGTGTGGTTTTATCTGAGCTTGAACTTAAAGCTGCGAATCAAGCTTGTTTGTTGGATGAGCAACTTTATTTAAGGTTATCTGCGTGGATAAACAAGCATTATCGCGACCAGTTGAGTGAGTACGATTTAGCAGATCATACGTTATTGTTAGAGAGTTACTCGGCCTTAGATGAACTAACACAGATCTTACAACTTGGCTCCGTGTATGACTTTCAAAGAGGCTAGAAATCCAGTGAACCTCCTTGTTGCATAAAGGGGGTCTACCATTCAAGTGAGGGCTACTTATTGCGGGTTGCCTAAAAAGTATCGAGTGAATTTGACCGATTTCAAACTTATAGTCCTCTGTTCCCCATGTTTAGTCTCTTTAATGCCGCCTTTAAAATTTAATATCGGTCATTTATAACCTTGTTGGCATTTGGACATTTGGGCATTCTCATCTCGCGAACGTGAGATTTATATTTTCTGCCTTGCCCAATAGTTGTCTAAATTGCACTGTTTTAAATCAATTGAAAATGTACCCAAAATCAAAAGTGAATTTTTAACATCGTTGATTATACTTTGCTTATCTCTATCTAGGCATGTTTAGTGTTCTAGTTGCTAGCGGGTCTTGAATTAGGATTAAGCGGTCTTGCTTGAAGTAGGTAGTGATGAACATACGATAACCAATGATAGGTGATTAGCTATGTCACTATTACTTCGATGCGCACAGTACGTATTTATACCCCTTGCCAGTCTGTTTAGTTCAATATGCTTGGCACTGGACAGTCCATCCCAATCTGATGAGAGCTTGAAAAAAATTCTCAGTGAAATTAATGCTCACATAATTCAAAAAAACTACCGGTCAGCATATCAAAAAGCGGAAGCGGAAATTGATGAGTGGGCTGGCGAGCCGAATTTTGATTTTCTTTATGCGCAAGCCGCGTTAGAGCACGCTAAATATGATGAAGCTATTTTCGCGCTGGAGCGAGTGCTAGTTAGCTGGCCTGAGCACATTCCCAGTCATTATTTACTGGGATTAACCTATGCGAAACAGAAAAACTACAGTCAAGCCAGTGGCGTTTTTTCAAATTTGTTAAATGCGCAGTTAAGCCCGACAATGCGTGAGCGGATAAGTCGGGCGTTAGACGCGGTTGAGCGAAATACGCAAAAGCTTGAACAGTCATTTAGCCACGCAATCTCGCTTGCACTGGGCCATGACTCCAATGTGAATAGCGGTGCACTGGATGACAGAATAGTCATAGGTGGGTTGCCTCTTACACTAGGCCAGAGCAGTTTGAAAACATCAGACAACTTCATGCGGTTTAAATATCGTTTTCGGGGAAGCTGGCAGCAAACACAATATCAAGGCTGGAAACTGGACGTTAACTTCTCCGATCAGCGCCATAAAGACGCCGACCAGTACGATAGATACCAAGGGTCAATCAGGTTTGGCTATGAGCATAAAAAAGAGAGTTTAACGTTGTCAACCGGTGGTCAGTTTGGAGTTTTAACGCTCGACGATAATACCTACCAACAAGATATTGGCTTGTATGGATCTGTTCAATACAACATAACTCCCCAATATTTCACTGCTTTAAGCAGTTTTGTTTTTTCGCAAAACAATGTTCAAGACCGTAATCTCGATAGTCGTATTTACACCATTCAAGGCTCCGCAGGATATTCTTCTGCTTTATGGCTGCTGAGAATGGATATGGGTTACACCTGGCAGCCTGCAAGGTATGAAGAGGGTGAACATTACGGTCGGGACTATAACTTTATCTCGGGTTCGGTTAGCCATAAAACCGGTGAAAAGGGGTTGCTGAGTTTTAAAGCGCAATACAGGGATATTGAGCATCGTGCAGATCATCCTCTTTTCTTATCGACAAGAAATGAAGAGCTCGTGATCTTGAATTTAAATTGGCGATACAAATGGAGCCAAGCGTTGAGTATTGATTTATCAGCTTCTTATTATGACAAACATAGCTCAATTACCTTATATAGCTACGATAGAACAGAATGGTTCACGGGAGTCCGTTATGAATTCTAATTTTAAGTTGATTGCTACCTTTACCCTTGTATCAACTGCAATGGCTTTAGCGTTGACTTTGCCATTTTGCGCTGTTGCTGACCAAGCCGGTAAAACTATCATGTCTCGTGGTAACGTTATTGCCACTGATACCAGCAATGAATCGAACAGAGCCTTGAAAAGGCGTAGCCCGATATATGATGTCGATGTTGTCAATACGGGCGAATCAAGTCAGGCCCAACTTAGAATGCAGGACGGCGCACTGATTGCGCTCAAAGCTCAGACTCAATTGAAGATTGAAGAATATAATCTGGGTGGTGCAGAAGGGGGCTCTGTGGTGATGGAGCTTATTTCAGGAGGACTGCGCACTATCACAGGTGAAATAAAAGGTGATAAGAGCAACTATAAACTGAAAACACCCGTTGGCAGTATCGGGATCCGTGGCACACATTATGAAGTCGAGTGGAAAAATAACGAACTCTTCTTGGCTGTTTGGGATGGGACCATTGAAGTGGATATGAGTAATGCGACAGGAGCTGAAGGGCCCGTATTACTGGGTAAAGGCGGAGATTTTTCTTTTGCAAAAGTGAGTGAAAGTGGCGCCGTTACATCACTACTCAAACCACCTTCAGAACTGTCTTCTCTGTCTTCCTCAGTCAGTGAATCTGCACAGTCAAATGACACAGAAGAGCAAGGTACTGCGGTTGCGAGTGCGGAATTAGACCCAACTGAACAGCCCACACCGATATTAGAAGGGAGTTTTTCTCAAGTGGCCAATGATGTATCACAAAATGAATACATCAATGAGCAAGAGTTAGATAGCTTGGGGACTGAAGATATTAGCGAGTTGATTTCCGAGCGAACGGGAAGTACCGCTTACACAGTACTTGAAAGCATAGATGCCAGCTCAAGTCTTGGCGCTGTCACGGCCATTAATATGCAAATGACGGTTAATTTTGACAGAGGAACTGTTGAGCAAGGTGCTTTGTCCTTTCAAGATTCTGGTGGTGAATGGTTTGCAGCATTTAATGGCTTGATCACGACCGAAGGCATGGATCTCGGTGTTAATTTTGCCTCTCATGGTAATAATCTAGCCAATGGGACGATTCAAAGTCGATTTATAGATGGACTTGATAAGCTAAGTGGTAATTTTAATTTAAGAGAAATAGACAATCCGAGTGTTTCTGCTCGAGGCGACTTTCTCTTAGGTCAGCCTTAGGAGAAACATGATGAACCTAAGCGCAATGTTACGTAGTCTTATCGCACTCATATTCGCAGTCGCGATGGTAGGTTGTGGTGGTGGAGGCGATAGCGAACCACTTCAACAAGCTGGTAATACCTCTGGGGCAGTTGAACTGCCCAACAACTCAAGTTCAAACACGTCTTCGAATGCACCTGTTGTCGTAGATTTTTCTTATCAGCCCAAATTTAGGCATGCACGATTAGGGGCCACGCAAGTAGTAGATGAGTTGATGATTAACGGGACAGGCGATCTGACTCACCCACAAGGAGAGGTTACTGAGCGTGGTAATATCACAGTTGCCGTTGATAATATTGAAGATCCTGACGGCATTGGCCGTGTTTTGTTGGGCTTTGATAATGCTGAACAGGCGATAGAATTATGTAGTGAAAACTGTGTCTCTCCGTTCAAATTTACTCAGACTGGTGTCAATCCATATGATTTCGGTCAGTCTAGAGGCACTGTCAACCTGCAGGTATGGGTTGAGGATCTGAATGGTAATCTGAGTGTGGTGGCCATAAAGCAGTTTAATTGGCAGCCGCAAAGTGTGGTGGTGGAGCCTGCGCAAAGACAAGAAGATGGCTCTGTCGAAATTAATTGGCAGCCGCTTGAAAGTGCACTGAGGTATAATGTTTATCTCTCAGAGGAACCGATTAACAGCCGATCTGCAATCAATGCGATCCCTGCGAATAATCGATTTGTTGCATTATCAAATACTTCTCAGTCATTTTCAGGTTTAGAGCCTAAAAAGCATTACTATGTTTTAGTTACGGGTATTGATGGCAGTGGTGAAAGTGCATTCAGCGAATCAATATTACTCCCTGCGACCGAACAAACTCCACCGATTGCTAATAATGACGACTTTACTGGTTTACAGTTTGAATCGATTTCGGGCAATGTTTTAACCAATGACTTAGACTTGGGCTTTGGACCCATCGAGGTTGTGAGCAACCTGGTCACGGCACCATCCAGTGGTACAGTTAATATTTCTGCAAATGGTAACTTTACATACACCCCGAGTGATAGCTTTTTTGGTACTGACAGCTTTGTATATCAAATTCAAAACTCACAAGGTGCGACAGCTCAGGCGACTGTGACTTTACAAATAGAAGCTGTAAGAATCTCAATATTGACACTTAACAACGCCTACAGGGTTGAGAAAAACACAGAGTTAGCTGTCTCTGGCAGAGGGGTACTAGTCAATGATGTGCATTTATTAGATCAATCGCTGCAAATTGATACCCAGCCAGAGCGAAATGTAACCAATGGTGTTTTGACGCTTAACGCTGAAGGTAGCTTCACGTATGTACCGAATAGTGAATTCATAGGTGAAGACTCGTTTGTTTACCGGGTACGCAGTAACGAGGGTGAGGTGCAACTGGCTGAAGTCTTTATCTCTGTGCAAGATGACGTTACTAGTATTCCGCCTGTTGCGGTTAATGATGCGTTTGAGACGAGTGAAGACTTTATTTTATCTGTCAGCTCGCCTGGCGTTTTAGAAAATGATACTGATGAAGCGCTTAGTTCTGTGTCAATTAGTATAGAGACGATGACAATCAGCGGTTCGTTGGAGTTGACTGAAGAGGGAGGTTTTAGATATGTCCCTAATGCTGACTTTGCAGGTCAAGATTACTTCATATATACCATAACAAATGAAGCTGGTTTGAGTGCAAGTGCATTTGGTGTTATCAACGTTGTGAGTGTGAATGACCCACCCATGGCCATAGATGATTCTATTGAAGTTGCACAGGGTCAGCCAACAGCAATAAATGTCACAAGCAATGACAGTGATAAAGATGGTGAACTCGTTTTATCGACATTAGAAATCGTGATGCAGCCCATGCATGGCAGCGTCACTTTTGATTCAAGTACAGGGCAATTTATATATCAAAGCGATGCCAATTACCGTGGCTCTGATTATTTTGTTTACACGGTAGATGATAATGAAGGTGCGAAATCAAACGAGGCGTTTGTTCAAATCTTTGTTACAGGGGAGAATACAGCACCAATGGCGGTGAATGATACTGCCAGCACTTCCCAAGGTGTCCCTGTAGATATTGATGTACTCGCGAATGATTCAGACTCAGATGGCACATTGGTGTTTGATTCGATTGAAATCACAACGAACCCCTCCAATGGGCAAGTGACTTTAAATGCGAGCGACAGTGTGTTGGTTTATACCCCAAGTTCAGGGTTTTCTGGTACAGATTCATTCCAATACCGTGTACAAGACAATGAAAACCAGTTTTCTAATATTGCCTCTGTTACTGTGACAGTGCAAGCTGTCAATCAGGCACCTGTCGCAAACGCAGATAGTGCACAGGTTGAAATTGGTAAGTCAGTGACTGTTGCAGTGCTAGAAAATGATACCGACTCAGATGGTACAATTGATGCGAGTACGGTAGAGGTTGTTGCAAATCCAAGCAAAGGTACGGTTAATATTGGGTCTACCGGAGAGATTTTGTACATGCACACAGGTACGGCGGTTGGCACAGATAGTTTCTCATACCGCGTTAGAGATAATGTTGGTGCACTCTCTAATATCGCACTTGTTTCTATAAATATTGTTGAACCAGATACCACGCCAATTGCCAATGCAGATACAGCGTCACTTGATAAGAACACGTCTGTAATGATAGATGTGCTCACTAATGATGACGCCAAAGGGCAAACATTAAATTTATCAAGTATTGAGATAATTAGCGCTGTCGCCCATGGTTCAACTTTTATTGACTCTTCTACAGGCTACATTAGTTACATTCCAGTGACTAACTTTGTTGGTACTGATGGCTTTACGTATCAAGTTATGAATAACTTAGGTGAGACATCGAATGTGGCAACTGTGACCATCACAGTGCTACCAAAAAATTATCCACCGACGGTATCACCCAATTCAGCAAACATTGATACCGACGTGTCTAATGGCGACCTTGTATTGCAGGTAAGCGCATCAGATCCGGATGGTGATAATATCAGCTATACATTGAGTGGCACAAACGCCAGTCTATTTTCAATCGCAAGTAATGGCCAAGTGACGGTTGCTAATGCGAGCCAAATCAGTAGCAATGGTGAAGCGGTTTATACGCTTACTGTTGAAGTATGTGACGACATCTCTCCTGCTTTGTGTGCGTCGGCACAAATAACGATTAATGTGAGTGTTGCGCAAACAACGTATGTTGCAAACAAACTCACTACGTTTGGCTCAGATGGTGAAAAGGTGGTGAGACTTCGCGCGTCAATGGAGTCTCATGAAGCTGGCCAATCTTTATTGCTCAGTGATGGTACTTTGCTGGTTGTTGGTGGAGTAGGGTATTGGAATGAAACCCTAGTTAGAAATATCCATCGTGCATCGATAACCAAAGTGCTGTCTGATGGACATCCTGATACAAGCTTTGCTAGCCAGGGGGTATTTTCCAGTTATTTTGGGATTGAAGTTGCTGATCAGCCACAAAATATAGTCGCGAAGGCTGTTGCTGTAGACAGCAGTAATCGCATTTACGTTGCAGGATATGCTGATTTTGGTGCAACAGAAGCACAAGAATTATTAATATTTAGGCTGACAGCTTCGGGTGTGCACGATACATCTTATGGTGCAGGCTCAGGTTATACAAAATTGCCGCTCACAACCGGTGGACGAGTAACGCCGATATCTATTTCGGTAGATGATGCTCAGATTGTCACTGTGCTAAGTAATGTTGCGGTGGGTGAAAATACCAGTATCAAGCTTACTCGAGTTGATACCACTGGGAACATAACATCGTCACTGGATATTGCGCCTAGCTCTTCTCAATACGCTGACGGTATGATCGATTTGGGCAGTAACTTACTGGTCTTTGGCGAAGTTATGTCAGAGGCGGGAAATAAAGACCTGTTATTTGTAAGAGTGATAGAGGAAACCTTAGCAATTGACACCAGCTTCCAGTCAGCTGGATTCTTACAAATTGATATTGATAGCGCGGCTTTTGACAATCAAGTACATGATGTTATTCAGTTGAGTGATGGCAAGCTGCTGCTAACCGGAGACTCTTACCTGTCTGGTGGGAGTGATAAATCGGTATTTGTAATGCGATTGAACAGTGATGGCTCAATGGATACCTCATTCAATTCTACCGGTTATATTTTATATGAGCTCAATCAGCTACCCGCATCCGGCATTGATGGACAGGACTTTTCAGTATGGAATGCTTATGGCTTTGGCTTGTATGCGGATGATACACATTACTATGTAGGGATTGGCCGAGGGCAATTCAGCACGTCTTCTAACGCAGTACAGCTATTTAGAACAGACTTAAACGGTGTTATAGATACAAGTTGGTTACCTGAGTCTGGTGGGCCTACAGCCTATAGACAATTTTTGTTGGCCCCAGTTGATTGGCATCGTACTAGTCAGGGACTCTTTGTTTATGGTTATCAGTATCGCTCTGTAGGAAATAACTTTTTCTATTCTCAATGGATGGGGGAGTTTACGCTCAGCGCAGCTTTAAACAGCAACTTTGGTTCAGCAGGTGAAGTCAATTTAGACACAGGGGATGCAAACGAGTCCTTTACTGAGGGGCTAAGCGTTCAGTCTTCATCGAGTCAATTGCTTCTGACAGGGAATGCATCGACTTGGCAAAACAGCGAAGTGCCTTATGTCTACAAATTAGATAATACAGGTAAGGGAGTGGCTAGTTTTGGTAATCTTGGCAAAATGCAGCTCGCGCTGAGTACTTCAGTCACGACCACCACTGCTGTAGAAGCGTTGGCAGGCAATATCTTACTGGCAGGCAATCAGACGGTTGATCAAGCGGTTATTGTGAACGTCAAAAATGATGGCCAGCAAGACTTTGACTTCATACCTGGCAGTAGTGCAACTGCTATCGGTATTTCCGCCTCTGCTTATGGAGGTACGGGCAGTACAATTGAAGTTACTAAGCTGTATACATTACCGACCACAGATTTTATCGCATTTGCGAAAATTAATGACGGCTGCATTGACCAGAGCCATGCATTTTTCTATTCGAGTGTCGGTTTGATGTTAGGGCATTTCCAATACCCTGTTCCCAGTGAAGTTTCTTGCGGTACCACGGCTAGAGGGATTGATTTTATACATCCTGTGTCAACGACAGAATTAGTGGGTATTGGCACTGATGAACAAGTATTTAGTGAACCTCGTGTGATTTTAGCTAAATCTAATTTAACAGGTGATTTAGATACATCGTTTGGAACTGCAGGAGTATCGGCTTTAGACATTGGACTGGTATCTGGCGAAACGATGGACTTAAAGGGATCGTTTGTTGATTCGCAAGGGAAGTTCGTCATATTCGGTACGGGTGGCAGTAAAAACTTTGTGCTGAGAGTGAATACTGATGGCTCTATTGACAGTTCATTTGGCTCAGGCGGTGTATTGATATTTGAACAGTTAGGTACAACTGCAGTTGTGGTTAAACAAGGTTGGGTGCAAAGCACTGGGGAGTTAGTCTTATTCCTTCAAGAATCAAGCGGTCAAGGCATTTACATCGCTCGGGTTACACTGACGGATGATGCAGGCACTTTCGATACGACGTTTAACTCTGTCGGTTATCAAAACTTCTCAATCTCCATGACAGGACAGCTTTCCTCTGCTATTAGTTTGAATAATGGTGATAGTTTTGTACTTGTTTTACAACAGGATGAGCCGAAGGTCATTGTGTTGCAAGCAGGCATTATTGAGATAGCTGACTAGCGAGGTTGATATAGAATGCAGTTAAAATTCTACGGTGTGAGGGGGTCTATCCCCACACCGGGACCAGACACAGTCAAATATGGTGGTAATACAGTGTGTGTATCTCTGCAAAGTCAGAACGGTACACACATTATCTTAGATTCTGGCACTGGTATAAGGCTCCTTGGCGATGAGCTCATAAAAGATAGTCGAGAAATTTATATTTTACTCAGCCATAATCATTGGGATCATATTCAAGGCTTTCCATTCTTTGTCCCTGCATATATGCCAAATAGGAAGATCACAATTGTGCCCGGTGTAACTGAGTCACAGGCGCCTGATGCGATTTTGAGGCAAATGGATGGTAGCTACTTTCCAGTGCAATATGCTGATTTGCCCTCAATTGTGAAAGTTTTACCACAACATAATGATACGTGGCACTATCAAGATATTTATATTGAACGTATGGCGATGAACCACCCAGGAGGAGGGAGTGCTTATCGCTTAACCGTCGATGGAGTAAAAATTGTTTATGCCATTGATAATGAATTGTACCCTCCGAATGACCCTGTTACGAGCTTTGACGAGTGGGTGGAGTTTGTAGCAGAAGTTGACTACTTAATCCACGATGGGCAGTTTATTCCCAGTGATTACCCATTAAAAATGGGGTGGGGGCATTCTCAAATAAAAGATGCTCTGGCTCTGGCGGTACAAGGAAAAGTAAAAAACTTAGTGATTATTAGCCATGATCCGGCTAGAACTGACAAAGACTTGAACCAAATTGCAATAGACATTGGTCAAAAAGGGTTCAAGTTCAATACTATAATTGCGCATGAAGGTTTAGTGATTAAATGAACCTTGCCAAACACTTTAAGCTGTACCGGCTTCAGTGGGCTACAGGTAGTGTCATTACTTTTTTATTTATCTTACTCCATATGCTTGCGCTATCACCTGCAGCACCTTATGGACAAGTGTTGAAACGATTTGAGGGGCTAGCTTATGACGTGAGGCTCAAAGAATCACTGCCTTGGCAACAAAGGTCATTTTTACCCATTGTGATCGTTGATATTGATGAGCAAAGTTTGATTGAAGTTGGTCGCTTCCCTTGGAGCCGTCACGTAATGGGAAAGTTGCAAGACCAACTCGTTGCTGCAGGGGTATCTGTTGTTGCATATGATGTCTTATTTTCTGAACCTGAATTAAATCCAGCTATGCAAGTGGCTTCACACATAGGCGCAACAGATCCACAGACGAACGAAATCTTGCGTTCGATCGCCCCAGATATTGATGCCGATATCGCTTTTTCTAAAACACTAGATGCAACAGATACGGTTTTAGGTATGTTGTTTGAGCACCAACAAGATATTTTGGTTGGCAAGCTTCCTGACCCTATTTTCGCCAGTGAGATTTCCCCTGATAATCTACCTATTCCAGATTTTGCTGGCCATGTCGCGAACGTAAAAGTGTTACAGGAAAATAGCCCGGGAACTGGTTTCATAAATAGTGCACCGGATGGTGACGGGTTTGTGCGATATTCAATGCTAATGATTAAACACGATAAAGAGGCTTATCCTGCATTGGCTTTAGAAGCGGCTAGGTTGTATACCTTAGCGGATACTGTAGAGATAGTCGCCAAGCCCTTTGGTGAGGGACACAGCGTACAGGGAATTAAGCTAGGCACCACGCTTATTCCGACAGATGACTATGGCCGCGTTGCAATACCTTTTAGAGGCCCTGCCTTTAGTTTCCCTTATATATCGGCCATTGATGTGATCAATGGAAATATAGATAAAAGCATGTTTGATCAGGCCATTGTGTTTGTGGGGACATCCGCAGTTGGTCATGCTGATTTGCGAACCACTCCGGTAGGGGTGCAATATCCGGGTGTTGAAGTCCATGCAAATGTATTAGAGGGGTTAGTGTTTCCGGAGTTGCTGCCTTCTCGCCCTGATTGGATCGATGGCGCGGTCGTTGTCTTACTTGTCACATTAGGGTTAGCAATGTCTGTTGTACTTCCACTGCTGGGGGTTTTGGGCATGACGTTGCTAGCCTTGTTTGTCACATCATGTTTTATCTTTTTTAGCTTTTATGCATGGGTTGTTTGGCGGCTAGACTTCCCGCAAGTCGCAATTTTAGGCTTAACCATTTCGCAAACGACAATCTTGGGTAGCCTTGGTTTTGTGCGAGAGCATAAAGAGCGCGTACAGATTAAATCTATATTTGACCAATATGTACCGCCTGCACATATTGCTTCGATGTTAGAACAACCTGATCAGGCTTCTATGGAAGGTGAGAAGCGTGTAATGACCGTGTTATTTGCTGATATACGAGAGTTTACAAGCATCTCTGAGTCGCTTGATGCCGGAAGGTTAAAGGCATACTTAAACCAATATTTTTCACCTATCACAAAAATTATTTTCGAGTACCAAGGCACCATTGATAAATATGTCGGTGATATGGTAATGGCTTTTTGGAATGCCCCGTTGCTTGTTGATGAACATCCAGAGCTTGCTGTTAAGTGTGCTATGCAAATGCAGCGTCAAGTCGATGATTTGCAAGCGCAGATGATAGAGCAAGGTTTCCCGCCCTTTGCCATCGGTATTGGCCTAAATACTGGAGACATGAATGTGGGGGATATGGGCTCCGAATATCGAAGAGCATACACAGTGCTTGGTGATGCGGTGAATTTAGGATCGCGTCTTGAGGGGTTAACAAAATTTTATGGGGTGGGGGTATTGGTTAGCGAGATGACCTATGAGCAATGTTCGGGTATTGTTTTTCGGCCAATTGACAAAGTAAAGGTAAAAGGGAAAAACCTCGCGGTGACTATTTTTGAGCCTATTGCACTTAAAAATGAGGTAACTGAGGCTCAGCAAGAGGAGCTTAAAGCACATAAAAGAGCTTGGGAGTTGTATTTATCGCAATCTTGGCAGGAAGCTTTGCCAGCTTTTACTAAACTAATAGAGTTACAACCACAAAGAAAAATTTATCAACTTCTTTGTGAAAGAGTGCGTGAAATGCAATCTCATCCTCCCGGTGAAGACTGGGATGGAAGTTATACGCACAAATCGAAATAGTATGGGTGTATAGGGCCATGGATCTGTCAATTCGTAGCACAGTAGCTGAAGAAGACATCATTGAAAGTCAAGTTGCATTAAAGCATTTGCTTAAGCTTGCGATTGAGCTGTCATCAGAACATGATACTGACAGGCTATTAGAGCATATTTTAGAGTCAGCAATTGCGTTGAGTAATGCTGAAGGCGGTACAATTTATTCGGTCTCAGAAGACGCGCAGCTCAAGTTTGCAACGCTGATTAACGAGCCGCTTGGGTTACATATGGGAGGGACATCAGGCAAAGAGATACCATTTCCAGCAATCCCTATATATTTAGAAGATGGCTCGCCCAACGAAAGTGCTTTAGTAGCGCTCGCCGCAGCAAAGAAAGATGTGATCAGAATTGATGATGTTTATGATTGCACTGATTATGACTTGTCCGCAGCCAGAGCGATGGATAAGAAAACAGGCTATCACACTCAATCTGTGTTAACGGTCCCTATGGCGAATCACGAGCGAGACTTAAATGGCGTTTTACAGCTGATAAACCCTCGCTGTAAGGACAAAGTGGTGAGATTTTCGTCTGATCTGGTTGAGTTGATATGTTCAATGAGCTCATTGGCAGCGGTGGCTTTGACCAATAGACAGCTGATTGACGATATGGAAACATTATTTCAAGCGTTTACTAGGTTAATTGCTAAAGCAATCGATGAAAAGTCTCCTTATACGGGAGGACATTGCCGAAGAGTGCCAGAGCTAACCATGATGATAGCCAGTGCGGTTCATGAAGCAAAGACAGGGCCAATGGCTGATTTTAAAATGACAGCGGCGGATAGGCATGAGCTTTCTCTTGCAGGTTGGCTACATGACTGTGGCAAGATTGCCATCCCTGAATATGTGATGGACAAGGCTACTAAGCTTCATTCAGTATACGATCGAATTGAATTGGTCATTGCTAAAATTGAAATAGCAAAAAGAGACATAGAGCTAGAATTCACCAAGCGGATAATGAAAGCTGAAGCTTTGGATCAGCAGCAAATTGTCAAGACGCTGAAAATGGAGTTACAGCAGGCTTTGGACAAATTAGAAGATGAGTGTGCATTCTTAGCTCGGGCTAATATCGGTGGCGAATTCATGAAAGAAGCTGATCAGCAACGGGTTCAGAGCTTGGCTGACAATTACAACGTTGTGATTGATGGTTTAGCGCAACCACTGTTATCTCAAGAGGAAGTCTATAATTTAAGTATTGCAAGAGGCACACTCACCACAGAAGAGCGGTTGGTGATTAATAAACATATGGATATCACGCTGGAAATGCTTGAAGCGTTACCATTTCCTAAGCATTTACGAAGAGTCCCTGAATTTGCAGGGGGGCATCATGAAAAAATGGATGGGACAGGGTATCCAAAGGGCCTAACCAGAGAGCAAATGTCTGTACCGGCACGGATCATGGCGATAGCCGATATATTTGAAGCGTTAACCGCTGCTGATAGGCCATATAAAGATGCGAAGCCGCTCAGTGAATGCTTGTTTATTATGGGTAAGATGAAATTGGGCGATCACATAGATCCAGACTTGTTCGATGTGTTTGTCAGCTCAGGTGTTTATTTAGATTATGCAAATCAGTATTTAAAGCCCGAACAAATAGATGAAATAGACACGGACAAAATACCCGGATATAACAAGCCATAGGCGAGTTAGTTAACGCGCCAAGGCGGGTTTAAACGGTTTTCTCCAGCCCAATAAAGCTTGATTTTGTTATTGGATGGGTCAATGAGTATGGCTTCTTTCCAGAGATACCTTTCCATCGTTGGTAACTGTTCAAATTGAATGCCTTTTGCAACAAGCTGTTCCACCCATTCATCAAGTTCTTTGTGCTCAAAATATATCGCAGCGCCATTTTTAAACGTTTCCGTTTCCAGTGATAGAGAAAATGAACTCCCGCCTGTTGGACATTCAAAGCGAGCATAATGCGGTGTATCAACAATGAGTTTGAAACCAAGGACCTGATAAAATTCAACGGCCTGTGGCATATTATGTACTGGTAGTGTGACTTGATTTAAGTTCATTATCGTTATGAGATGCTAGGTTGTTGTATCACCATAATTTCAGAAGGTGATTGATTTGTAAACGATAAAGTCTAACCAGGGTTAAGGTCGGTGTTCGTTCTCTGGGCCATATTGTGCAATATGCTCAATAAGTTCTGGAAAAAAGCACAGAAATGACGCTTCAAGTTGTTCAAGATTGTCAGCAACTTCAACCTCAATTCCGCTAAATTCGTTTTTAAACCGTACCCTTTTTACAATGTTACTAAGTGCCTGCTGAGTGCCAATGAGGGTGCAATATTGCTCGAACCAGTCATTGGTAATTAGGTTTTTAATCACATGTTGCATAGGTAAATGCATCATAGGCAGTTGTTGATTGAGGAGCTGATAACTATGCACTTTAAACTCTTGAAATGAAGTCGGACTAAATTGGGTCCAGTGTTTTATAAGTAGATGGTCATAGAGAACATCGAGTGCAATACCAGAGAATCGCCGACGTTTGTCGCTAAATAGAGATTTTGACTGTTTAACAAGAGGATGAAAGTCGGTAAATTTATCGACTAAAACATGGTTGTCTAGTGCACTTTTCATACTAGGCGACAGCGTTGTGGTATCTATTCCGCGTTGGAAGTCACCAAGCAAATTACCGTGATATGATTGAGCAGTTTCCTTTGCGAGAAATAAATGGGCTAGATAATTCAAACTTCACCTGTAGGTTGCTATTTCATTCTAAATTTTGCTTTGCTGATATTTTATATGAGGCTTTTATAAAAATAAGCAATAAGTAGGCGCTGGTAAAATAGCTTTTAATTTTCCGTTACCGAAGCGCAGTAGCCTAGATAATTTTTATATGAATGGCGGTCATTATTTGCTTTGTTCTGCTAATCTTAATGATATGACTCATAGTTAAAGAAGACCATTGATGCTTGATATACTGAACTTTGATAACGAGGTACAGTTATGATTGCATATGGATTTTTGCCTTTTTCAGCTTACGTTATTTCAGACTTTATATTTTTCCACCGTAATCGTTCTATCAGTTTTGATGTGCTTGTCAGGCAAGTTCGATTTACAGGCGTTGAAGCATTAGGGCTGGTGGTACTTATCGCCATGCTGATCGGTGCGTTAATCATAGTTCAAGGCTACCCGTTACTAGCGGCCATTGGGCAGGGAAATTGGATTTACGATATCTTAATTTCTACGATTGTGCGAGATTTGGGGCCGTTTATTGTTTGCTTTATTGTGTTAGCGCGCTCTGGCACGGCTATCACAACGGAGCTCGGTAACATGGTAGTCAGTAAAGAAATTGATGCGCTAATCGCAATGGGAGTATCACCTATTTCTTATCTCGTTGCACCACGTGTTTTGGGGATGATAGTGTCTTTGGTTTTGCTGATGAGCTACTTTGTGGCATGTGGTATTTTTGGCGGATACTTAGTCAGCAATGCTTTTCAGTCAATACCGGTCAGTACTTTTTTTGCAAAGCTTGTCAGTGAGTTACATTGGTTTGATATCGTCATCATGCTACTAAAAGTCGCATTTTCAGGTCTTTTTATTAGTCTGATTGCAAGTTATCACGGGCTAACAGTCAATCGGGCTATTACTGAAGTGCCGCAGCGAAATATTAAAGCGGTAGGCAGGGGGCTCATTTCAATTTGTTTGATCCACGTCTCACTTACTTTGCTATACGTGATAATAACAGGGCGGTGATAATGCAAATTGAGTTTAAAAATATCTCCCATTCTGTAAAAAACAAAACCATTTTTAATGACTTAAATGCATGCGTAAGCAGTGGGCGTTGCTTAGTTGTTTCAGGCCGCTCTGGGTGTGGCAAAACGTTATTCTTCAGTATTGCGAGCGACATCATTCGACCTGATAGTGGCCAAGTTTTGGTTGATGGACGTGATGTAAATACATTGAATGCAAAAGATTACTCGGATTTTAGACGCGATGTGGGCGTGGTATTTCAATTGTCAGGGCTAATTTCCAACCTGACATTAGAAGAGAATTTGATGTTGCCTTTGAATCGTCATTACAAAGAATTGGATAAATCTGAAAAATATCACCGGATCAATACCCTTGCTGAGGAGTTTGCATTACAGCACTACTTACCGCAGCGTACAGAGATGCTGTCCTCGGGACAAGCTTCATTAGCGGGCCTTGCTCGTGCTCTTTTACTCAAACCCCGCGCGGTGATCTGGGATGCCCCGATGGCAGAGATTGACGAGCAGTGGGGAGAGTATGTACTTAAGTTGTTAGTGCAATTAAAGGCTCAGGGGACGACATTAATTTTGTGTTCCAATCGTAAAGAAGTCATTGAAACGTTAGCTGATGAGCAGTTAGAGCTGAATGAACTGTTCTGCTTTTCGGAGTTTTAACTGATGCAGCACAGCGTAAAAAAAACGAATAATATCGTCTTGCTCTTTGGTGTGGCAGGTATATTTATGTTGTTAATCATGACTGCGATGATCCTAGTGAACAACCATACTTTCGCCGACAAAACCTATTATAAAACGGTATTACAAGATGCGAGTGGGTTAAGTGCCTTACCTGCTATTTATTTTAAAGGCCTAAAAGTGGGTCGAATAGACGGATTCAGATTGGACCATGAGTCTAATTTAATTGAAGTTGAGCTATGGGTATTTAGGGAGTATCAAAACAAAGTTGTAAAGTATGCGGTACTGGCTGGTGAACAACATCCAATTTTTGATGATGTCACGACTTTTGAGCTTATTCTACCGGATCTTAGTAGCGTGAAAGAATACATTGAGCTAGCGCCAGATAGCTACATCCCCCATATCAATAGTGAGCTTGGTAAAAACTATGTCAATAAAGGTCTGATTGCACAAAAAGGGGATGATATTGAAAGTATCTTGGGCAGTATCAACCAGCTACTACAAAACTTTCAAAAAGAAGACAACCCAGAGGCGGGAGCAATATTTAGAGTCTTAGATCGTGTGGCTAAAATTAGTGATAATTTGATGGTGGTGAGTGAAGAAGTCAAAAGTAGCGATTTGCTACCTGACGCTGAGCGTACGCTGGCGCAAAGTCAGCAGGTATTAGAGCAAATGCCAAAAGTATTGGAACAAATCAATACAACGCTGCTCACCACTGAGCGGCTGATGGGACAAGCTGGTTCTACATTAAACAACTATGCAGAGCCAGCAAAGATAATTGGTGATGTCACTGAGAGGCAATTACCCATTGTCTTAAACAATTTAAATGAGAGTCTCACTGTCATGCAGATTATGCTCAAAGATGTTCACAGTGAGAGGGAGCAATTCGCCATAGCGATTCATAGCATGCAACAGGTATTGGATAAAATGGATAAGACCTTACAGGCGTTAAACAACCATCCAATGTTAAAAGATGGCATAGAAAAGCAGCCTCGGACCACGGGAGTGGAAATGCATGATTAAACTGGCATGTACCGTAATGTTTGTTATGTTTGCACTCATAAATATTGGATGTTCAAGTGCACCCGAAAAGCAATATCGTGTTACCAAATATTTGGAACTCGCAAATACGTGGATGGCCCGAGGGGATAGAAAGCGTCAAGAAGAAAAACTCGCTCTTGCTTTGAGTAATTATCAAACGAGTTATAAATACGCGAACATGCGAAATGATTTGACACTGATGGGCATTTTACACCTTAAACAAGCGACCATTTATATAAACCAAAACCGGTTTGAACAAGCGCTAGCTTCTATCGATAAAGCAAAAGCGCTTCATCAATATGAGGGGGCTGACATTGTATTACCCATTCGTTCAGTCGAAGCGAAGTTTACAAATGCACTTGGTAAGGCCTCTTTGGCTAAAAATATGGCCAATGAGTTAAGTGTTGAATATAAAAATGACATCGAGAAGCACATATACTATCGCTGGTTAGGCTGGTTGTACTCTGGAGAAAATTCATGGGATTGGGAGAGGGTAGACAGTGATTTGAATACACTGAAACAGCTTAAATCGAACGGCACTTTAAGTAACATTGAAATACTCTCTTTCGCCATTTATTACAATGCAAAATGGCGTGTGCAAGAACAAGATAGACAAGCTCGGTCTGCAATCGACATGGCGCTAGCACATTTTTCTGAACTTGAGCTAACTAACCGGATTAAAGCGTGTTATGTACTTGCTGTACAGTGGTACGAAGCAAACGGTGATAAAGACAAAGCTACTTATTTTTCCATGCGCTTAAAAGAAATCTCTACCAATATGCCATTTTGACAAGATTTATACATCTTCAATTAAATGCATTTCACTTCGGTTTCTACCATTACTTTTTGCTTGATAGAGCGCTTTATCTGCTTGCAGTTGTGTTGCTTCAAACGCCGCTTTGGTGACTGTTTCAGTATTGGCAATTCCAGCACTTAGGGTCACGCTGTTTAATTGAGGGTTAAGTTGCTCTAAACTTTCAGAGAATGCAGCTCTGACTTTTTCTGCCAGTTGCATCGCGTGCGCTGGAGAGGTGTCAAATAAGACAATGCAAAACTCTTCTCCCCCCCAACGAGTGACGAGATCAGAAGCGCGAACAGACGATTTTAACTTTTTGCCAACGTGTGCGAGTATCTGGTCGCCGGTTTGATGACCAAATTCATCATTGATGTATTTAAAATGATCAACGTCAAGCATTATAACACTCAGTGAACGACACTTGCGTTGGGATAAAGGCATGATGCTATCCAAACATTTAGATAGGCCTCTGCGATTGAGCAAATCTGTCAGTTCATCGTGATGTGCAGCATATTCTAGTTTGCGAACAAACCGGCCTACACTGAGTAGCATTAGAAGAGGGACCCCTGCGATGATGCCGATTAACGCAACGACCCAAGTATATCCTCCG
Organism: Pseudoalteromonas luteoviolacea CPMOR-1; assembly: GCF_001625685.1. GTDB lineage: Bacteria > Pseudomonadota > Gammaproteobacteria > Enterobacterales > Alteromonadaceae > Pseudoalteromonas > Pseudoalteromonas luteoviolacea_K. The sequence continues at coordinate 150,708 of NZ_AUYC01000012.1, forward strand.
ACCCAACTGAACTTTTCGCCAATACTTGGCAGTGCACCAAAAGCACCATACAGGGTGTAGAAGAAGCTTAATATAAGTTCTAATAGAACTACAGATACCGTTATTGTGACGGCTATATACTCATTTCTGTCATGTTTTGCATACTGCCATAGAACCCAACCATAATTCGCTCTAACTAGCAGTAGCCAGACACCAATAACGAGTAGACGCAGTGACCTATCTGGTATTAGCACAGTAAAAACCAATGACAAGATAAGGACTGGGATGATGAGCAGGTATATTTTTTGCTTAGAGGGTGGCTTGTGGACAAAATGCCAAGCACCGATTAACCAAAATGCATGCCCTAGGATCAGGCAAGTGTTGAAGGTGATGACCATGACAAACCTTGGCATGCCTTGCATAGAGAGCTGAGATAAATAGGCAATGGATAATATGCCGAGTGCAATTGCCCAATATCGAGTTCCCTCAATTGTTTGGCTCATTTTTGTGATAGCACTAAGGACAATTGCGCCGGTAATCGAAGCGAAAAACAGGGAGAGCATTAAGGTTAAATCATGAACTTGCACTAATTACAGTGTCCTTTTTTGATTATTCTAGAGGTGTTCTCAATTAACATCTTACACGTAGCTTCATGCACAGCTTACGTAAATCTTAGCAAACGTTTTGACTTTTGCATTAATTCGCGCGGTTACGTGCACGAGATAAGGCTAAATAGGAGGGGTATTCTATAGTAATACATGACATATTTTCTGAGGAAGAAATATGAACAAAGCACTTAATCAATTATTTGTCTATGGCTCTTTGGCGCCGGGGTGTGCAAACGAGCATGTTTTGAGTCCCTTGGATGGTGATTTTGAAACAGGCTGGGTAAAAGGAAAACTATACGAGCAAGGTTGGGGCGCTGCTATGGGGTACCCGGGTATTGAGCTGGATGATCAAGGCAAATGGGTAAAGGGTCAATTATTTTACTCTGCACAACTTGCAGATTATTTGCTGGAGTTAGATGGATTTGAAGGCTCTGAGTATAAAAGGGAAATATGTGAGGTAAAAAAAGCATCTGGAGAGATGTGCTTTGCATATATTTATACGTTAGTGAAACAGGCTTAATAAGAGTAAAAATGTAGCGGTATACCTACATTGCTTAGTGAGCTTGGTTATTTATTAAATGCAAAGTCAATATTTATGATGAAAAGAGCTTGGTTATTTCTTTTACTCTTTAATAGTTATGCTTTGGCCGCACCGATCCGGATTGTCGTGAATGATTGGACGAGCCAACAGATCTTAGCCAATATTGCCGAACAAATATTTATCAGGCTTGGTTATGAGGTGGAGCTAATAGAGGTCACAGTTGATATGCAGTGGTTTTTATTAAAGACCGATAGAGCCGACTTACAATTAGAAGTGTGGCAGGGAACGATGGAAGATAAATTTACTCAATTGCACCGAGCTGGCGCAATTGTGGACCTTGGAAACTATTCAATGGTGACTCGAGAGGATTGGTGGTATCCACTCTATGTCAAAGATATGTGCCCAGGTCTGCCTGATTGGAGAGCGCTTAGAAAGTGCGATAGGGTGTTTGCAAGGATTGGTTCAAAAGGAAAGGGGGTCTATGTTTCAGGGCCTTGGGAAAAGCCAGATAGGGCGCGAATTAAATCATTAGGTTTAAATTTTATAGTAAAGCAACTGGATAACGGAGAAGCAATTTGGCAAGAACTGAAAGGGGCAATTGCTGATAAGCGCCCGATATTGGTATTCAACTGGACGCCTAACTGGGTTGGGGCTGTCTACCCCGGCGAATTTGTTGAGTTCCCCGCACATTCCAAAGCGTGTGAACAAGACAAGCAATGGGGTGTGAATTCAAAGCTGGCATATGATTGTGGCAATCCAAAAGCGGGTTGGCTCAAAAAGGTGTCTAGTAATCGGTTTGCTAAAATGTTTCCTTGTTTGGCTAGTGGCATAAAAAAACTCGATCTGAGCAAAAATGAAGTTGAACACTTGTCAGCTAAAGTTGATGTTGAGCGCTTAACTGTGAAGGAAGTTGCTATACAGTGGGTGAATATGAATAAAGAAAACTGGCAGCTTTTGTTTAGTCGTTGTAAATCATCTTGAGCCTAATAAATCGAGCCTAAAGGCCCGATTTATTAGAGGTATTGATAGTTTGAAGTTTAAACAGCTAATATTTTTATCTTGAAGTAACTATAAGTACAGGTAGTAGTTTGATACTTGTACAGGTTCTATCATTTTCATCAATTGGAAATGGTGCGAAATGGCACGTATCTAATTTGTACTGAATACCTTTGAGTGGTGATAGACCGACTTCATGCGGGGCATCAATGCCTGGTACGAGTGGACCAATAAACAAGCGTTTAAATATAGAGCGACGCGCATTGTTATCTTCCCATAACTTAAATCCAGCCCTGCCATCGTTGCGTGCGTAGCCAAAAATACGCTCATTGGCTGGTACACCTTGATATCCATCTCGGCGCACATATTGCGGTGCAGTTTCTTGCCATTGATGATTACCATCAAGTGAACGAACCGCTGAAGTTAAGATGTTTTCGCCAGCGTAGTAAAAATTTCTACCATAATGTGTACTCGTGGATAGCCCAAACTTTGCAATGAGAGTATTTAGTTCACTATGGTTTAGGATGCTTAATTTTGCCAATGTAACAGCGTTGCGAATTGCTGCGAATCGATTGACATCAAATTGACTCCCGCCATTTACATGCATATCAGCTTTAATTCGGGTCACAATGTCATGTGTAGTCATCAACCCTTTACCTGAATTATCTACTTTGAAGGCATTCTGTAGGGCAATTTCTCCCATGTCAGATTGCAAATGCTTAAACAGTTGATACAGCTCATCGCTAGTGAGCTTTTTAATGAGTACTTCAACAACTTCTTTTGTTGCTTTATCCTTAAGTTCGCTCATTTTTTTGTGAATGGCAGCCGCGGGACTGATGATAGGTGCAATATCTCCAAGTTTGCTGATCATTTCATTTAAGTAATTATGCACTATACACTGCGAGTCGGTTAGGTGGAATGGAGCACCCAGTAGGGCGCTCGAATTGCATTTCACCCATTGGGTTATTAGCTTTTGCGAGTGTGCTTTGTCACTCACAGAGTAGATGACAGCATAGTTGAGGTTATGTATATATCGTGATGTTGCTAAATCAATATTGTCAACCCACGCTTTGAGGAAAGCTTCAACAGGACTGATTGAGGTCAAGTTGTATTGTTGTAAAGTTTCTATTAGGTTATTGCTTAGTTGATTCTCGAGCTCAATGGTGGAGCTAATAATATCGTGCAAGTCTTTAGAAGCTTTTTTTGCATCATCTACTTGCTCCGATACTGAGCGTCCAAGGCTATCAATTAAGTTTTGCTGTTCTTTAATGAGCTTTTTTTGCAGTGTGTACGCAGGGTTTATGCCAATTAGTTTGTCAACCCAATCTAATTCACATATCTTGCTAAGTACTATGGTTATACAGACTTTCTTCTCAACTTGTTTGTATAATTTTTCAGGGATACTATGAAGTTTGTTTTGTAACTCGAGGGCTTTTGTTTTCGCTGATATAATTTCACTGTGTAGATTGACGATAGCATCGGCTGAATTTTCAAGGGCATTCAGTTGCTCATGAATCAGTTTTTCGTGACCTCGATTTAATTCTTTTTGCAAACTTGAAACAGAGTCTTTGACGTGTTGAGCGCGGTCGATACTCCAGTTACCAGCCTTATTGATTTCTTCACCCAGTTTAACGACCTTTTCAGCTGTAGAATCATTCAATTGTATCTTGAGTTGAGCTCTAGCAATGGCTTTTACCGCTTCCACCTTTAGATCGTGCCATAAACTTGAATTAGCAAGTTTATCAACATTTTCACGAAGGTTATTGATAGCGTATAAATGAGCGCCTGACGGCGAATTCCACTGTGCTTGAGTGTCCTGGTGATAGACTATTTTGTCTCGTATAAAAGTGGTAGGGACACTAATTTGGTTGCTATAGCTGCCTTTTGGAGTGTATTTAGATATCAGGTTTTCGATTAAAATATGACGAATCTCGACATCTATCTCTCCATCAGCCAAATCAAAGGCACCACCCGCATATCGGTTCACATAGGTATGTGCGAAAATATCTGCTGAAGCATGTGCTTTAAAGCCCAATGCAAAAGCGCGCTCAGAATTGCTCTCAGCGACTCGATCAATAAAGTTTAACCACGAATTGGTATTCCACATGGTGTTGTCTAATTTATTTTCAGTGTGGATTTGGGATTGACCCACAAATACATCTGGTGACATATCTGGGCCAATGTTTCCCGCTCTGTAGTAACTTTGATTGTTGAGGATAATGTCCTTAGTGATGTTATTAACAGGAATTGATATGGTTTGACCCTCGATATCAAAATCCAATTTGCCATCTTCCAAGTCTTCAATAACTTGTTGTCCGACCCAAACGTGTGTATCTATTTTAAATGCTGCTGCATTGGTGCTGCACAAAAGGGCGAGTATTGCTAATCGTTTCATTGTTGCTATCTTGATTGTGAAAAAATGAAATTCTAAATTAAAAACAATCAATTATAGCTATATGTTCCTATTACATCTACTTTGATGTGGTTTCTCGAATAATTAATTTAGGTGGCAACAAAGTATCGGTGATTTCTTCACCTCTAATCAAAGAGAGTAAATTAGAGACTAGCATTTGGCCTGCCAAAGTCGTGTTTTGTTGAATTGTGGTCAGTGAAGGCGTGATGTAATTTGCTGCTGCGATATTATCAAACCCTATGACGTTCACGTCTTCTGGGATCTTTAGCCCCGCTTCTTTTAACGCTTTGATTGCACCGATAGCTATCAGGTCGCTTGCGGCAAAAAGGGCATCAAACTTAACATTGTTGGCTAAAAGGGATCGTGTAGCATGGTAGCCTGAGTCCTCAGTGGAGATAGCATTGGCAATATTTCGCTCGCCTAATGGGATATTGTGTTGCTCTAATATGTCTTTAAAACCTTTAAATCGAGTTAAAAACTCTGGGCTGTGTTCGGACGCATCACCGATGAAAACGCAGTGTTTTCTTCCATTGGCGATCAAGTGCTTGGCAGCAAGTTGACCACCACCGTAGTTATCGCAACTAACGGTTAAGTCTTGTCGGCCTTCGACTTTGGCACCCCAGCATACAAACTTGGTATCTTGTGCGAGTAAATTCTGAAGACGCGATTGGTAATCCATATAATCACCGTAGCCTAGTAAAATAATGCCATCTGCCCGGTGGCTGTCTTCGTATTCTGCCCGCCAGTCTTGGCTGATAGATTGAAAAGAAACAAGCAGGTCATAGCCTTCTTTCGCACATGCTCGGGTAATGCTACCTAGCATGTTTAAGAAAAACGGATTGATTTGAGACTCGTCACCTGTCGGGTCTTCAAATAACAATATTGCCAGAGTCGCACTTTGCTGAGTGCGTAAATTGCTGGCATTTTTATCTACTTTGTAATTAAGCTTTTTAGCTACTTCCCACACTTTCCTGCGGGTTTCCTCGTTGACAAGAGGGCTATTACGCAGTGCTCTAGACACTGTGGATTGTGAGACACCTGCAAAATGCGCAATGTCAAAGGAAGTCGCTTTACCTTTTGTTTTCATGTTCAAAATTAGTTTAATTGCGTCGTGAACATTGTCTTTGATTATTTTTTTTTTGCAACCAATTTCATAAAAGACGTAAATTTTTATTGATGTACTTTGACACCGGTGTCATAATGTAGATGTTTTATCATTTTGTTGTCAAAACGTATTTGGCTGCCCTAAATTAGGGCAGCTCTTTTTTTCAGCCTGCGTGCAAAGTTTCGGCTGATTATGATTTGGGATAACAACTGGGGTAGCCCCCAAATAGGTGTTTGGAACACCGCAACAACAGAGAAAAACAGCATGAGCCAGACAACACTTAACAGTTTTAATGGTCATGACCGTGCCTTCGAGCCGATTATCGTTGCCGATATTGGTGGTACAAATGCTCGATTTGCCGTCGTGACAGAATACGATTTAGACTCTAACCAGTTTACAATTGCCCATCAACTCACTTTTCCAAGTGCAGAGTTTCAGTCTTTTGAATCAGCTTTATCAGCTTTCCTCGATTCACTCACTATTTCAAAACCTTCCAGAGCATGCTTTGCAGTCGCCGGGCCAATTAAAGGTCATCAGGTATTTTTAACCAATTTAGGCTGGAATTTTAATACTCAAGAAGTACAGACTCAGTTTGGTTTTGAGCAGTGTGCGGTCATAAATGATTTTGCCGCATTTGCTTATGCTGCGCCTTACTTGAAAAAAGAAGACAATATACAAATCAAGGCAGGACAAGCTGCACCGGGTGCTAACATCGCTGTAATGGGTCCTGGTACGGGCTTTGGCGCCGCTTGTCATGTGAGTGATATACACAGTAGTTCAGTATTGAGCTGTGAAGCTGGCCATATAAGTTTGGCTGCGGTGACTGAGTTAGATAGACAATTGTTGCATGTTTTAAAAGAAAGTATTGGGCATGTGTCTGTTGAAACTGTGTTTTCTGGCCCGGGGCTTGCCAGATTATATAAAGCGATGGCTCAAGTAAAAGGTGTGCAAGCTGAAGATTTAAATGCTGCACAGATAAGCGCGAGAGCGCAAGAGTGTGAAGTATGTGATGCAACGCTGAATCAATTTTGTGATTGGGTTGGCAGTGTTGCAGGTGATCTTGCGTTAACCTTTGGGGCGTTAGGTGGCGTGTTTATTGGCGGTGGAATTTTACCCCGCATGACCGAACGACTAATGTCTAGTCGATTTGTTGAAAGGTTTACAGAAAAAGGGATAATGTCTCAGTACGCTGGGCAAATTCCAGTAACTTTAGTTGTGCAGGATAATATTCCTTTAATTGGTGCGGCGGCGTGTCTTCACAGCCGTAACCAATTTTCGTAAATTGGAATAAATATGAAAAAAGTAACCATTAACAGCGTAGCTGAGTATGCTGGAGTCTCGAAAAAAACGGTCTCTAGGGTACTTAATAATGAACCTAATGTAAGTCCAGCTACGCGTGAAAAGGTACTCCAAGTTTTTAAAGAGTTGGACTATAAGCCGAACCCGATTGCACGTGGATTAGCGCGAAACAAAAGCTTTATTATTGGCTGTTTATATGACAATCCGAGTAAAAGTTATATTACTCGGGTACAAAGCGGCGCGTTAGAAGCGTGTCATAAATTCAATTATAACTTGCTTATTCACCCGTGTGAGCTCAGAGGCGAGGAATTGATCCACAACGTTGATCAATTATTGACGACCTCCAGACTAGATGGACTCGTCTTGACCCCGCCATTTTCCGATTCACAAGAGCTAATTGATTTCCTGAAAACGCAAAATGTGCCTTTTGCTCGTGTTGCATCGGCTTTAGAAGATGAGTCATCTATTTCAGTCAGCAGTAATGATGAGCAAGGTGCTTACGAGTTAACAGAGCATTTAATTTCACTCGGTCATAAAGATATCGCATTTATTAAAGGTCACAGAGACCATAGTGCGACGGAAAAACGCTTTAGTGGCTATCAGAATGCATTACTGAACCATGGCATAGAATTTAAAGAAAGCTTAGTCGCGCAGGGTAACTTCAGTTACCACTCAGGTGCTGATAGTGCGAAAGAGATTTTAGATATAGAGCCGATGCCAACTGCAGTATTTGCATCAAATGATTACATGGCGGCAGCCGTGCTCAAGTTAGCGACTCAAAGGAAGCTTAGGGTGCCTGAAGATATTTCTATTGCGGGTTTTGACAATGCACCTATCGCCAGACATATATGGCCTGGCTTAACTACAATTGCACAGCCAGTTGAAGAAATGACGCGTCAAGCAGTGGAACAACTTATATTACAAATATCTGATCCTTCAACAGAAGTTTATCAAAAAGTACTTGAAGCCAAGCTCATTACCAGAGAGTCTACCGCTGCTAAGTAACCCATTTACAATTACATCTACTTGTTCAAAGCCCAATCCCTAGCGATTGGGCTTTTTTTGTCCATAATTTAGATATGGACCGAATTTAATCTAAATTTAATGTTCAATGGGTTGACACCGGTGTCATAAGTGTGAGTTAATACAGTGACACCGGTGTCAGGTTGAGGTGAGAGACAACCTGCCAGCGTACCTTTGAACGGGTAAATCAAAGCTGCTCAGTACATGTGAGATGTGCTGAGCCTTTTTCCTCTAAACATGCAGAGAGGCGGATTATGTTGCATCCTCGAATTCAAGAAGTTACTGAAAGAGTCGCTAAACGCAGCCAGACAACTCGTAGTGCCTACCTTAAGCGTATACAAGAAGCAAAAAAACAAACACGCGTAAGAGCTGGACTTGGGTGTGGTAACTTAGCGCACGTAATGGCTGCTTGTTCAAGTAGCGATAAGGCAAGATTAAAAGCTGACGATCAGCCAAACCTAGCGATTATCAACTCTTACAATGACATGCTTTCTGCACATGTTCCTTATATCGAATACCCAGATTTAATTAAAAAGATAGCGACAAAATATGACGCCACAGCACAGGTTGCTGGCGGTGTACCTGCGATGTGTGACGGTGTTACACAGGGTCGTGACGGTATGGAGCTGTCTTTATTTTCACGTGACGTTATTGCGATGTCTACTGCAGTGGCCTTGTCACACGATGTGTTTGACGGTGTTTTCTGCTTAGGTGTATGCGACAAGATTGTTCCTGGACTGCTTATCGGTTCACTTTCTTTCGGCCATCTACCAATCTTTTTCTTGCCAGCCGGACCAATGGAGTCAGGCATTCCTAACAAAGAGAAAGCGCGTGTACGTCAGAGCTTTGCACAAGGTCTTGTAAGCCGTGAAGAGTTATTAGAAGCGGAAAGTGCATCATATCACAGCGCGGGTACCTGTACTTTCTATGGCACCGCAAACTCAAATCAGATGTTGATGGAGATCATGGGTCTTCATTTGCCAGGAAGTTCATTCATTAATCCGTACACTGAGTTACGAGATGGTCTAACAGCCAGTGCTGTGAAAATGATGCTTGAACAACTTATTGAAACTAAATCGGCAAACCCAATTGGTGAGATTGTTGATGAAAAGACCGTTATCAATGGGTTAGTTGGTTTACTCGCGACAGGGGGGTCTACTAACCACGCAATACACCTTGTTGCAATGGCGAAGGCTGCTGGCGTTCAGATCACATGGAAAGACATGGCTGAGCTGTCAGAAGTAGTGCCACTTTTAACTCGAATTTATCCAAATGGTTCAGCGGATGTAAACCACTTCCAAGCAGCTGGTGGTATGGGCTTCTTAATGCGCGAACTGCGCGATGCGGGTTATTTGCATAATGATGTTAAAACCATTGTTGGTGAAGGCTTAGACGACTACACCAAAGAGCCTGTTTTAGATGTTGATACCAATGTGATCATGACCAACAGTGAAGGCCCAAGCAAGGTTAAGTGGGTACCATGCCCTGAAAACTCTTTAGACGAAGATGTGCTTAGACCGGTATCTAATCCATTTAACAAGCAAGGTGGCTTGCAGCTATTAACAGGTAACTTGGGTAAAGCGGTAATTAAAGTGTCAGCCGTTGCCGAGAAACACCAGTTTGTTTCTGCTCCTGCAAAAGTATTTAGTTCACAAGCATCTCTTCAAGATGCGTTTGCCAATGGCGAACTTAACCAAGACTTTATTGCTGTGATTAAAGAGCAAGGTCCTAAAGCCAAAGGCATGCCTGAGTTACATAAATTGACGCCAGTAATGGCAACCTTGCAAGACCAAGGTTATAAAGTTGCGATTGTGACAGATGGTCGTATGTCAGGTGCGTCAGGTAAAGTACCTGCTGCTATTCACCTAGCGCCAGAAGCCGTTGAAGGCGGCATTATCGCGAAGATCCGCGAAGGTGACATGATCACGCTTGACGCGCCAAATGGTGATTTAATTTTACATGTGTCAGATGAAGAACTCGCAGAGCGCGAATTAGAATTAACACAACCAGAACTCACATTTGGTACTGGCCGAGAGCTATTCACCGGGTTTAGAAACATGGTGAGCAGTGCGGACTTGGGTGCTAGCGCCTTTGGTATCGACGAATAACAACATTGGGGATGGGGTAAATATGAAAATACAAGAGATCTTATCGGCAGCGCCCGTAGTACCGGTAATTGTCATAGAAGAATTAGAAGATGCAATTCCGTTGGCGCGTGCTTTATACAATGGTGGTCTGCGTGCTCTAGAAGTAACGCTTCGAACGCCTGTTGCAGCTGAAGCGGTAAAGCAAATTAAAGAAGCGTTACCAGAAGCTTATGTTGGCACTGGCACTGTTGTTGACAAAGCTTCTTTCGAAGCCTCGGTTAATGCGGGCGCAGACTTTATGGTAAGCCCTGGTGTGAGCTCAGAATTACTAGAACTTGCTAAAAGCACTGATATTCCATTTTTACCGGGTGCAGCTACACCCAGTGAAGCAATGGAACTTGCCTCGCATGGCTTTAAGTTTTTGAAGTTTTTCCCAGCAGAAGCTGCTGGTGGTGCACCCATGCTTAAATCAATTGGTGGACCTCTTCCACAAGTGACATTTTGCCCAACGGGCGGAATATCGCTTGAAAGCGCGCCTAAATACTTGGCGTTAAACAATGTAATTTGTGTTGGCGGTACTTGGATGTTGGATAAATCGCTAATTGCAAATAAAGACTGGCAAGCCATCGAAGCGCTTGCAAAACAAGCAAGTGAAGTTAAATAATTAGGGGAATGTAATCATGATCAACATCGCAATTAATGGCTATGGCCGCATCGGTCGCAACGTACTACGCGCACTTTACGAATCAGGTCAAAATGACCAAATCAAGATTGTTGCCATCAATGATCTTGCTCCAGCAGAAACAAACGCACACTTAACTCAATTCGATTCGGTACATGGTCGTTTTAATGAAAAGTTGACACTTGCTGGTAATACACTCGTTATCGGTAATGATGAAATTACGCTAACTCAAGAGCGTGATCCTGCAAATCTTCCTTGGAAAGCATTAAATGTTGATATCGTACTAGAGTGTACCGGTATTTTCACATCTCGTGAGGCTGCGGCTAAGCACATCGAAGCGGGCGCGAAAAAAGTAATTGTTTCTGCGCCTGGTACAGATTTAGATGCGACTGTTGTTCACGGCGTTAATAGCGATGTGTTAAATGAAAACAGTAACATTATCTCAAATGCATCATGTACAACTAACTGTCTTGCGCCAGTTGCAAAAGCGCTAAACGATGTCATTGGTATAGAGCAGGGTAGCATGACAACGATTCATGCATTCACAAATGACCAAAACTTATGTGATGTGTATCACAAAGATTTATACCGTGCTCGTAGTGCAACACAGTCAATGATCCCAACTAAAACAGGTGCGGCAAAAGCGGTTGGTTTAGTATTGCCTGAGCTTGCTGGTAAACTTGACGGTATGGCTGTACGTGTTCCTACAGTGAACGTGTCTTTAGTTGATTTAACCTTCGTTGCTAAGCGTGAAACAACTACTGAAGAAGTGAACGAAATTGTTAAAGCTGCCGCAGAAGGTGCAATGGCGGGTGTGCTTGAATACAATACCTTGCCACTTGTTTCAATCGACTTTAACCACAACCCAGCGTCATCAGTATTTGATGCGACGCAAACTAAAGCAGAGGGTAAACTGGTTAAAGTGATGGCTTGGTATGACAATGAGTGGGGTTTCTCAAACCGTATGATTGACCAAGTTAAAGCGTTAGGTGCATTCTTATAATTTATAATTGCAACTAAGTATTAAAATGAAGCCCTGCAAAATGTGCGGGGCTTTTTTATGCGTGTTGTTCTACCATGCCACTTATTTTGATGATTATACGAATTAAGTGAGTGGTTTTCATGCAATCTGTTGATTATCTTCATGCTCTTTTGAGATAGGGTACAAAACCTCTAATCAATTGGTATAAGTGACTTGAGTATCAACGCGCAATATGAAAAAATTCCAACCAATTAAAATACAGTAAACTCAGAATCGAGGAACATAATATGCGCATTATCCTTTTAGGCGCGCCTGGTGCCGGTAAAGGCACTCAAGCTCAATTTCTTATGGAAAAATTTGGTATCCCTCAAATCTCTACCGGCGATATGCTTCGCGCTGCTATCAGCGAAGGCACACCGTTAGGTTTAGAGGCGAAAAAAGTGATGGATGCTGGCCAACTAGTTTCTGATGAAATCATCATTGGCTTAGTTAAAGAGCGTATTGCAAAGCCTGATTGTGAGAAAGGTTTCCTATTAGATGGCTTCCCACGCACAATTCCTCAAGCTGACGCAATGAAAGAAAATGCAATCAATATTGATCATGTTATCGAGTTTGATGTTGCTGATGAAATCATCGTAGAGCGCATGGGCGGTCGTCGCGTACACCCTGGTTCTGGTCGTGTTTACCACGTTGTATACAACCCACCTAAGGTTGAGGGCAAAGACGATGAAACGGGTGAAGATCTAATTATCCGTGCTGATGATACAGAAGAAACGGTGCGCAAGCGTCTAGGTATTTATCACGACCAAACAAGACCGCTTGTTGACTACTACAACAAAGAAGCTGACGCTGGTAATACTAAGTACCACAAGCTAGACGGCACACAAGCTGTTGACGCTGTAAGTCAGCAATTAGGCGAACTACTTGGTTAATTTTAAAATTAATTAAGCGCACAGACCCAGTTACTTTGTGACTGGGTTTTTTTGTTTTAAATCTTGTAAATTTGTGAGTTAAAAAAGAAAAGGCGCCTGAAAATCAAGCGCTAAATAATCCAAGGGGGAGTTCAAATGTCAAACAAATATGTTTAGACAGGTATATTTAACGCTATTAATATTACTGATTTATGACAATACACTATTGTTTTCTTCAATAGTCTTTAGGTTTAATTCACTTGCACAGCAGGGCTTACTAAACCAATACCCTTGAAACTCAGTGATGCCAAGTTTGCTTAAACGGTCGAAGTCTTTTTGCGTTTCAACCCCCTCGGCAAGTAAAGATATCTGCATGTTTTCACATATTGTCTTGAGGCCAAGTAGAAGCGAACGCTGCTTTTTAAGGTCCGTTATGTCTGTTAGTAGGCTTCTATCAAGCTTTAAGCGCTGTATCGGGCATTCGAGTACGCGTGCAATATTTGAATAACCAGTGCCAAAATCATCGATACTCAAGATAAATCCTAATTCATCCAATTGATCCATTACGTGATTATGGTCATCTGCAAAGCTATATTCGGTCAGTTCTAACTCGATTGAGCTTGGCGCAATGCCATACTTGCCAGTGATATGTTGTATTTGAGAGATAAAAAGGGGATCTTCTATATCTCTGGAGCTAATATTTATGGCAATTGGGACATTGATGTGAGGGTTAACGGTCAAAAATTGACAGACTCGGTCCAACATGGTTCTGGTTACATGGCTTACAAGGCCAAATTCTTCTGCAATAGGAATAAATTGTGATGGTGGTACCCAACCCAGCAAACTATTGTGCCACCTTGCAAGGGCTTCATAACCAATGATGCTTTTATTGATGTCGTGCTTGCTTTGTAAATACAGTTTTAGTTCACCTAGCTCAATAGATTTCTCTAGTAAAAGTGCCATTTCATGTCTGGCTAATGTTTGTCTTCGTGTGAGCTGATCAAATACGGTAATTATTTGGTTTGGTGCCCTTAATTCACAGGCTTGCAATGCACTTTTTAGGAGTCGTTCAGCGATGTAGCCATGCTCTGGGTATGTCGCAATACCGATGGCATATTTTGAGTGGAATTGATGCTGGCCCAGCTTTATCCAAAAATCTAGCTTTTTATGCCAGCGGCTTGCAATATCCTTAAGTGGGCCTTTAGCCTCGACTAAAATCGCGATGCGGCCTGCACCGATATATGCGATTTGGTCTAACAGCTCAGCATCTTGCTCTACAATCTGGTTGATACGTGCATAAAGCGTTCGGTGTTGTTCGCCATCAATCATATAATCAAGAACGTGCTTATTTAAATTGTCTGCGATTAGCAAGGCGAAAGGTTTGCCCCTATCGATATGCGCTTGGAGCTGCTCAAGAAGCCACGTTTTATTTGGCAAATTGGTTGCTTTATCAAAGTACTTTGCTTGCTGATGTGCAACGTCAAGCGTTAACAAGTCTTGCTGAAGCTGTTGTTGATCAGAAACATCTTGAAGATACCAGGCTTTGATCTCATTAGAATGCAGTTCTTGCGCTGCAACCTCTATACACTTGTCCTCAACAGTAAATGTTTTTGAGACTGAGTCTAAGAGTTCGTTGTCGTATGATAAATACTCAATATTATCAGGTGTTATACGCTTGAGAGACAGTGGTAAAGGGAGTGTTTGAATACTCAATAACCTTTTAGCCTTGTCATTGGCCTCCACAATATTGAAGTCTTGATCTACCAAAATGATGGCGCTGAATGACTTTTGAAAAAAACGTTGATAAATCTGTTTTTGCGACTCTAACAAGGTATTGTTTTCGAGCATATGCTTGTTTAAGCGACTAGCCGCCAAGCTTGTACGCCAAACTGCCAAAGGAATACAACAGTTAAGGAAGAAAAATAGCAGCAGTTGTATGTGTAAAACGGCGTCAACTAACATTCTTTGCTCAGCGGGGACGATAGCAATATTAATGTTTTTTAATATAAGAACGAAAGGGATGATATTTAATATTGCGTAAAAGGTAGCCGTTTTTTTGCCAACTAGAATTAATGCGATGATAGGTGTGATATAGACAAATATGGAACCTAGGTGCGCTAATTGTAGGTTGGGGATAAAGAGTTTAATCATCACACCAGCGGTTGCGATGCATATAAGTAGTAAGTGCGCAGTTATAGAGAAGGAGCGACTGCTAAATAAAAGTAAAGCAGCTAACGTAATCGTGAACCCTGAAGTCAATGCAATGACATAGTTTAAGTTATAGTCGATAGCCGCTGGCAAGCTGTTAAGGAAAATACCAAGGCATAACACAAGGCCAGTGGTTAAAATAATACGAAGGGCACTAAGACGCCATGTCGGGACGTTTACACGTGGTTTTTGTTCTTCTTCAAGTAAGAAAAATCTGCTTAATGTGCTCAAAACTAAATATTTCGTATTATTATTTTGAACAATACTAAGGTCTTACTGTACACAATTCAATGACAAATCAACAAAATAAAGACTTAAATCAATTTGATAACGTTGTCATTTTTGGGTCACCTTGACGATAAGGTAATATTTTGTCTGTTTTTTATTCTACCTTGTTAATTTATTGATCTATTGTTAATCTTTTTGGTTTAACTTTTCATTCTTTATATTGGTATCGGGTTGGATGAGAAATAAGCAAAAGAAACGGGATCTACTGATTAAACATGAAAAAGGCGGTAGTATAGGTGTATTACATAAGAGCATAAAAATTTGAGTAAGTGATAATGAGCAAAGGGTTCATGTTAGTCTGTGATGGCAGCAATGGTGCAGGAAAGACGACAGTTATTAAAGGTATTGAAGCGTATTTAACTTCAAAAGGGTATGAAGTTGTTTTAACTCGTGAACCTGGTGGTACAGACATCGGTGAAAAGATCCGGGAAGTTATTTTAGATCCGAACACACCGCAAATGACCGATCTAACGGAGTTGATGTTGTTTGGTGCGGCAAGAGCTCAGCATATCGAAGAAAAAATCAAACCAGCGATAGAGTCGGGCAAAGTAGTGATTTCTGATCGCTTCGATGCCGCCACTTTTAGCTTTCAGCATTATGCTCGAGGCATTGATCTCCATACGATTGAGACAATTAACAACCTTGCATTAAATGGCTTTAAACCAGATCTCAATATTATTCTAGACCTTGATCCTGAACTGGGTCTGCAGCGAGTGCAGCAAAGAGGAGAAGGATTAGATCGACTTGAGGTTGAGAAACTCGATTTTCTTAATCGAGCACGTGAAGGTTATCTTATCCAGGCAAAAGCTGCGCCGGAATCATTTGCTGTCATTGATGCCAGTTATTCTCAAGAGGAAGTGCTTAAGCGATGCATTGAGGTTGTAGATGAGCTTATGGTGCGTTAAATATGATGTATTTTTGTAATATAGGCGTCGCATAATGTACCCTTGGATTGATTTGGTACGTAAACAACTACAAGACAGCTTCGAGCGAAATCGTTTTCATCATGCTCAATTAATTCATGGGTTAATTGGCGTCGGGAAAAGTGAATTTGTTCGTAAACTGAGCGAAGATTTATTGTGTATTCGTAGTGCTGAAGTGCTTTCAAGTTGCGGGCAATGTAAGAGTTGCTTGTTGTTACGTGCACAAAATCACCCTGACTTACTTTATTTGGCTGGCGATACGGGCAGTATTGGTGTTGATGAGGTACGTGCATTAAATGACTTTGTTTTTCACTCTGCTCAGCAGGGAGGAAATAAGGTTGTCGTTATTGAGCAAATAGAAAAAATGACAGAGTCAGCAGCGAACGCATTGTTAAAAACGTTGGAGGAGCCAGCCTCTAAACGTTATATTTTGATGACTTGTAACGACTTATCTAAGGTTAAAGCAACCGTATTGAGTCGATGTAATCAAGTGCGAGTTGCAGTTAAAAATAAAACCGAGTCACAACAATGGCTAGTATCTAAAGGCATAACGAGCCAAGAATACCTTTGGGCTGACACGTTTTCAGAGCAGCCATTACTGCTAGAGGCTTGGGCTAACCAAGGGCTAATATCTGATGTTGATGAATTGTGGAAAGTTGCTCATGATATTACAAGCGTTGTTGATATAAATACGTTAGAGAGTACACTATCGAAAGACGTTAGCTTACATGCTGTTTTTACTCGCTTTTTAATTGAGGCGTTCAAGCAGCAGCTGGCTGTCGGGCAAATAAACTTTGTGCAGTTTCATAATTGCACCCAAAAGATTGAAAAATACATGTCCGATCACCACAAGATTTTAGGTATAAATAAAACTCTTAGCTTGTCTAATTTGGTGTTTGGACTTCAGTGCGTATTGAAACAGGATTGATATCATGCAAGAACTATTAGTTGATATTGAAGACAATGATGAGTTGTATCGAAGCTACATGCCGTACTTAAAGAACGGAGGCCTTTTTGTTAAAACAAACAGTAGGTTTGATATGGGGACTCCGGTCTCAATGAGGGTGATGTTACCTGACGCACTGGAAGAGGAGGAGGTGACTGGTAAAGTTGTTTGGATCACTCCCCAAGGTGCTCAAAATTCCAACCCCCCGGGCATTGGCGTAAGTTTCGATGCTGAGTTTGAATTAATAAACGATAAGATAGTTAAAATGCTGGGTACAGCACTGAACTTAGACAAACCAACCTATACGATGTAAGAAGTAGTAATGATTGTAGATTCACACTGTCACCTTGACCGTTTAGATTTCGGCAAGCTAAATATTGAATTGCCTGAAGTATTGCAGGCAGCCCGCGACAGGCAAGTAGAGCACTTTTTATGTGTAAGTGTCACGCTGGACCAATTCCCAAATATGCTAAAGGTTATTGAGCCTTTTAATGATGTTTCAGCTTCATGTGGTGTGCACCCACTCAACCAAGAGGATGCTCTGAATAAAGCGCAACTGCTAAAATTAGCGCAGCACCCTCGGGTTGTTGCGATTGGTGAAACAGGGTTAGATTACTATTACTCAAAAGACACGCATCAAGTGCAACAAGATAGTTTTGTTGGTCATATTGAAGTTGCTAATGAATTGAAAAAGCCGCTGATCATTCATACACGAGATGCCAGAAAAGACACCATCGATATTATGAAGGCAAACAATGCTCAGGATTGTGGTGGTGTACTACATTGTTTCACTGAAGATTGGAATATGGCCAAGCAAGCCATAGATATGGGTTTTTACATTTCTATTTCAGGCATAGCAACGTTTAAAAATGCGAGAGAGTTACAAGATGTTGTGAAAAAGCTGCCATTGGATAGGTTATTAATAGAAACTGATTCTCCTTATTTGGCACCTGTACCTCACAGAGGCAAGACGAATCAACCAGCCTATGTACAAGATGTCGCTTATTTTGTTGCAGACCTAAAAGGCCTTTCATATAAAGAGCTTGCGCGCGCAACGACAGATAATTTCTATCAGCTATTTAATCTAGCAAGTCGCAGTAATGGCAGTTAACTCAGTTAACCTACCTACCTTTTTAAGCGGGCCGATGGCCCGCAGAGCTGAATCAAGCCAGATAAGCTTTCAATTTTTGACCACTCAAAAAGTTAGCTTGAGGGTTGAGTTTAGTGGGTATCAGACGCAATCTGAGCAAACTGACATACAGCTGGGTGAGTCTCTGTTTCTCGTTTTACTTAATGTAAAGCCACTCGACGCTGAATTTGCCACAGATATTGAACTGCCTTATCACGTGTTTAGTGACAATAACCCGATCGATATGACGGGGTTCAGTTACCAAGGCAATGCGGCTTTGATTGTGCCAAAAGTACTTTCAAACGTTTTGCATGGTTCTTGCCGTAACCCACATCATCCGAGTAAGGATAGCCTCGCTGAAGCGGATGCTTACATGGCACGCAGCTACAAAAATAGCCATGATAGGGCGGGTTTACTGATATTGTCAGGCGATCAGGTTTATGCCGATGATGTTGCGGGTCCAATGCTGGTTGCAGTGCATCAATTGATCGATGTGTTGGGGATTTATAAAGAAGTGCCGCTGAGTCTTTCATTACCGCAAACGCTAGACCAGCAGCTTTACAGCAGAGACTTGCATCTGCCAAAAGAGTCTTGGAAGAATAGAAGTAAATTTTCAGTTGGTTACTGGCTGCGTAAAGATGAGCCACATTTTTCAAGTGTGAAGGCTGCCAATCACCTCATTACAATTGAAGAATTTATTGCTTTTTATGTTTTAAACTTTAGCGCGCAAGCTTGGCAACTTGTATCTCCTTTTGAATTTGACACCAGTACGCTTAATAACAAGCAAGGTACGTGCTTTGAAGCTGAGTCTAGAGCATTGCAGGACTTTATTTCTACTCTACCAAAAGTGGAAAGGTTGATGGCGAATGTATCTACACTGATGATGTTTGATGATCACGATGTGACAGATGATTGGAACCTAACCCCTCGATGGGAACAGAATATTGCTAATTCAGCCGTTAGTAAGCGCATAATTAACAATGGACTGATTAGCTATTGGCTGTTTCAAGGGCTAGGAAATGATGCTCAGCAAGCATCGGGAAATTTACTGGCAAGTTTCCATCACGCTTTGCATAAACAAACATGGGACTTTAAGCACTTTGATAAAGAGATCGCGCGTTTTGGTCAGTGGCATTATTGCTTGGATACAACGCCAAAAGTGGTTGTGATCGACACCAGAACACACAGATGGAGAAGTGAACAAGATTTTGATGAGCCTAGTGGACTATTGGACTGGGAAAGTTTAATGGAGCTCCAAGATGTGCTTGTTAATCACGAAAGTGTGTTGTTGGTCAGCCCAGCTCCGGTGTTCGGAGTTAAGATAATTGAGACTATTCAATCAATTTTTAACTCTTGTGGTGATCCTTTAGTTGTCGATGTAGAAAATTGGATGGCTCACGAAGGTGCCGCCAGAAAGCTCATCAATATTTTTAAACGAGAAGACACACCGAAAGAGACGATTATCTTATCCGGAGATGTACATTATTCATTTTGTTTTTCTGTGCAAGCAAGGTTTGGTCGACATCATAACCGCATTTGGCAACTCACTGCATCTGGGATAAAAAATGAGTTCCCCAAAGGCTTATTGTCGATTTTAGAGAAGCTAGATATTGCATTATTCGCTCCATGGAGCCCGTTTAATTTATTCACAAAGCGTTGGCAACTTGCTGTTTCAAAACACAAATCCGACTATGAAAATGGTCGTTATCTAGTGTCTGACTCTGCAATTAGTTTAGTCAACATGGAAAATGGCAAGCTCAAAGGTTACACCCTTTTACACGGAACTGGAGAAGTCACTCAGTTTGATTTGAACTAAACCGCACAGAGTTAAGCGCGATACGTAGCTTTTGCTATAGTTACCTTTAACTATAGAGACTTAAGTGGTGTTTATTCTAGTGACCCTGCGCTTATATGTAACCGCTTTGAACAGTAAAACAGCATGTATAACTATTTGCGTTATGCTTTTTCTGCTCAGTCCCAGCATGTCTATTGCGAGCCCTGTTTTTACCGATACGTCTCAGGTTATGAGGCGGTTTGATTATGAATCAGGCTTGAGTCAAGTGACGATCATGGCACTGACTGAAGATCAACTAGGCTACATTTGGATTGGCACTCAAGCGGGGCTCAACCGTTTTGATGGCCATGAATTCAAACAATTCACCAGTAAACAACAAAATGCGTCAGAGTTAGCGGGATCATTTGTGACTGGATTATGTCACAGCGGCGAAACCGTGTGGATTGCCACCAGTACAGGTTTGAGCGCATATCACACCGTGACTGGGCGGTTTCAGAGCTTTTTAAAAGATAACTATCAAGCGATTACCTCAGATCGAGTCAAAACCCTTAACTGCAATGGTAACTTTATATCTGTTACAACAGAAAACCACGAGTTTTATCTGATTGATAAAAGTACGTTTGAAGTCCAATCCTTTAATTTACAGGGGCGCTTTCCAAGCCATGCAATAGCGTACAACAACCAAGTTTACTACATAACCGAAAGTGGCTTTATGGTTTATCACATGCAGTCTGACAGGAACGCAGTTTTGCTAGCGGGTGAGTTCAAGTATATGGCACTGCGAGGCGAAAGGGTCTTTTTAATCACAAAGGATAACAAACTACTGAGTTATGACACTTTGTACGAGCGAACTTTGTGGGAAATAGAAGTAGGCACGGGGATGGGACTAGAGCTGAATAACCTCCACATTTCAACTGACCGGTTGTTTGTAGGCAGTAATTATGGCGTATATTTGTATGACTTAAGTGGTAATCTTAAGAAGCATTGGTTCAAGCATGAGGGCCAAGGGTTAGGGTTGCAAGACAATAGCATTATGTCTGTATTAGTTGATAGTAATCATGACTTGTGGTTCGGTACCGAAACTGGCGGGTTACACTTTATTAGCCAGCTCAGTGAGAACTTTGGTCATGTTAGTGAATATAACTACCCACATAGCCCATTACCTGAGCCCGACATTAGGAACTTTGCTCTTGATCGTTTTGATCGACTCTGGCTTGCAACTTCCTCTGGTCTGTATTTTTTTGATAGAACGGGGTTTAAACAAGCACATCATGTTTTTCCTGAACTGTCCGTCGTTGAGAACGCATTCATAACCAAGCTATTTATTCGTGATGAATATATGTGGATTGCGACTCGCGGATTAGGTGTTTATCGGTTTAAGTTAAAAGGGGGCGAATTACTCAATATCATTCCTGATGTTGGGAAAGGACCTGAATTAAGTTTTAACGATATTATCGAGTTTCAGGGGAGAGTGTTAGTTAGCTCCCGTACGATGGGATTATTATTTTTTAATGAGGCTACGAGTAAACTTGAGCCATTCTTAGCCATGGATAATGCACCAAGCCATGTTTCATCATTACTTGTTCAAGACAATTCGCTCATATTCGGTAGTATTGGTGATGGCCTTTTTAAATATGAAGATGGTAAGTTATCACAGTTAACGATAGCTGACTCTTTGGCTTCTGATATTGTGTTTATGCTCCAAGAAGATAGTTTTGGGCGTATTTGGGCTGGCAGTGAAACTGGGCTTTCTGTCATTGATAGTACTTTCTCAGTTGTTAAAGTCATTAAAAAAGCCGATGGGTTGGCCAACAGTGCAATTTGGGCGCTTTTGTTTGATAAACAGGACCACGTGTGGTTTGGCACGAGTGGTGGGCTGTCCAGAATTAGCATTCATGATTTTAAAATTGATAACTTCTTACCGGTTGATGGTGTTCAGGGCAATGAGTTTAATTATAACGCGAGCTGGCTAGCGCCAGATGGGCGCGTGTTCATTGGTGGCTCTAATGGGTTTAATCAATTTCACCCAGAGCAAATTACAATATCCCCAATAATTAGGCCCCTTTTAACCTCTAATATTGAGCTGTTAGGAAGAACGTTACACCCATCTACTCACAGTGAGTTAAAACTCGCTCCTGAACTGACCACTTTTCTTGAATTAGAATATGATCAAGATATTGTGTCTTTGCATTATTCTAGTTTGGATTATGGCTCTGAAGGATTAAGGTTTTTTTATCGAATTGTCGGGCTCAGTGAGCAGTGGTTAAAACTTGCCGATGGGGTTAGACAAATTAATTTGTTGAAGCTAAGTCCTGGTAGTTATCAAGTACAAGCTTATACCATTAATCGCTTCAATCAAACATCTCCAATCCATCACTTTGATATTCAAATTAACGCTCCATGGTGGTGGAGTAAGTATACTAAAGCGATTTATTTTTTAATCGCTTCCATGTTACTTGTATTTTGGTTTAGGTTAAGGCAAAAGCGTTTTCAGCAAGTCGTTAACGATAATAAAATCATGAATGAGCTGCAAGAACGGCTAGAGCTTTCTTTGTGGGCCAGCCAAGATGAAATGTGGGATTGGCATATCGATACCGATAAGATTTATCGTCACTGTGTAAAGCCTAGGATTGAATATGGCCATTGTCAGGCTGAGATGTCTGTCCATGATGCTGTGCAATTTATACATCCAAAAGATTACATCGGGTGGGAAGAAAAACTGGAGGCATGTTTAGAGGGTGAGCAGGATACTTATGAAATTGCCATTAGAGTAAAAACAATTGATGAAAAGTGGACGTGGGTGCTCGAGCGAGGCAAGGTGGTCAGCAGAGATAGCCATGGAAAAGTGAAGCGGTTGGCGGGGTCGCTAAAGGATATTGCAGAGCTCAAAGCACATCAAAATGCCTTGCAGTTGCTGAATGAAGATTTGGAAATAAAAGTTGCGGTTCGTACCGATGAACTTTACCAAAAAAACCAAAAATTAGAACAAGCCATGATTGAGCTTAAACGGACTCAACAAGAGCTCATTGAAAGTGAGAAAATGGCCTCCTTGGGTAATGTTGTTGCTGGGATCGCACATGAAATCAACACACCATTGGGGATTTCTATTACCGCTATTTCATATAATCAGGAAAGCCTTAAGCAAGTATCAACTAAATTGCAAAATCAGACACTGAAGCAATCAGATTTAGAGCAGTCTATCGAGGAGCAGCAGGAAGGTTACTTACTGATGAGCCGAAATTTGGATCGGGCAAAGGAGCTTATCAGTAACTTTAAACAGGTCGCAGTCGATCATTCAAGTGAAGTTCAAAGGGAAATAAACGTTAAGTGTTATGTAGAGGATGTCTTCAAGTCTTTGAGCCCATTAGCCAATGGCAAGCAAATTATATTAGAAATTGATGGAGATGAGAGTATTGATGTGGATACTTATCCGGGCGCTTTGTATCAAATACTAACAAACTTATATAACAACTCGATATTGCATGGTTTTGAGGGAGCAGATCAAGGCAGTGTAAGTGTGATAGTTCAGAAGCTTGAAGGGCTTTGGACGTTAACTTATAAAGATGACGGGGTAGGGATGGGAGAGAGCAGTTTACAAACAATGTTTGACCCATTCGTTACGACTAAGCGTAGTCAAGGGGGGTGTGGTTTAGGTATGCACATTGTCTATAATTTGGTTACGCAATTACTGAAAGGCGAGATATCAGCATGGTCAAAGCCAGGCAAAGGGCTCGAAGTGAAATTGAAAGTACCTATTCGGCAAGTGAACGAGCGTAAATAAACATAATAGACCAGCGCTCATTAAACTTAATGTAAAACCAGTCTAATTTTATATGGGTTAAATGCACTATTTTACTGTAATGAAAATATCGTGGTCGATATTATCTTGCCGTATATTCCAATACTCTAATAGCCGTGTGGTGCCTCCCGTATTTCGACAAATTATTTGCGTCGCAATTCTGCCTGTTCTGGCATCATAATAAACTGCCTCATCAAATGAAATTATGTCATCAGTGAATCCATCATTGTGCCATGGTTGTAATTGTAGCGGAGAGTCACTTTCAATACTTGAAGCGATACAAAAGCCAGCTGGCTCGCTATTGTCAATATTAAGGGTTGCACGATATCGGACATCTTGATAAAAACCTGGATAAAGGTGATCGCCGTCAAGCCAATGCTTTGCATCTAGTTGACTCTTTAGTTTGATTTTGGGCGCAGGTGCAATGTGATGCCGTATATGTTCAGTTGAACTAGTTTCATTAGTGCAACGAAGTTCAACGTACTTTTCTTTATTTTCATACCCTTTTGGTATTTTGCCTGTAAGAATTTTGCCTTGAATTTCCATTCCTGTTAGTAAACGATGATCATTGAGCGTGTAAACGGCCGCAGATTGACAAGGTATATTGCTCGTGGGATGGGGAGTGTATATGCGAACATCATATGCAGAACTAGATTGCGTTACCATAACGTTTATGGAGGCTTGGCTATAGTATGTTACTCTGCCAGGTGTTCCATCGGTATCATGAATCACTGTACCAGCAACGGCGGTTGTATGGATGACTATCGCGATAGGTAGCACTGATTTTATTCTCATTATAATTTCCTTTTTACATGTTATTAAAAATTACTTTATCGCGAGATGTGTTTTAGTTAAAGCATTATTAGATAGGGTAATTATGATTGCTTTTTAATTGTTTTATGTTTGGAAATAATTGAACTGTAAGAACGTGATAACCTAATTTGGGTATACCCTGATACTTTTATAAAGAGCTAAGTAACAAATAATTCGGGAAATACTAAAGTACTATAAAGAAGCAGGATAATAACGAAGGGAATATTATAAATAAGATTCAAGAGGAATAGATTCTAGTTTTTAAATACAGGGCATGGCTGTCATTACCATGCCCCAATGTTAGGTATGAGGTTACATTACGCGCATACCTGGCTCAGAACCATCATCTGGGTTCAAGATATATATTTCTTTGCCACCAGGACCTGCTGCAAGCACCATGCCTTCAGACATGCCGAAGCGCATCTTACGAGGCTTAAGATTAGCAACCATGACGGTCAACTTGCCTTCAATGTCTTCTGGTGCATAAGCGGACTTGATGCCTGCAAATACTTGGCGAGTTTCACCACCTAAATCTAACGTTAGTTTAAGTAGCTTCTCCGCGCCTTCAACATGCTCAGCTTTGGCGATTTTAGCTACTCGTAAATCAACCTTAGCAAAGTCATTGAATTCAATTTCGTCTGCGATTGGTTCTTTAGCCAGCGGGCTGTTAGGGTCTAAAGCCGGCTTAGCAGGCTCTAAGCTTTCTTTAGAAGCATCTACCATTGCATTTACTTTATCCAAATCTACACGCTGCATTAGTGCTTTAAATTTATTGATTTCATGGCCTACTAATGGCTGAGAAACTGTTTCCCATGTTAGTTCAGTCGCAAGGAACTGCTCAACATTTGCACTCATGCCCGGTAAGACTGGCTTCAAGTAAGTCAGGATAATCTTGAACATATTCAAGCCCAGCGAGCACACCTGATGCGCACGTTCTTGAGTCGTTTCGTCTTTGATTAATACCCAAGGCGCTTCCGCGTCAATGAATTGGTTTGCTTTGTCTGCAAGTGTCATGATTTCACGGATGGCACGGCTATATTCACGATTCTCAAAATGTGTCGCAATGGTATCCGAAACTGCGCTGAACTCTGCTAGAAGCGCTTCGTCCATGATTTCATTGCTTAGCTTACCTGCGAACTTTTTAGTGATAAAACCAGCACAACGGCTAGCAATATTTACTACTTTACCAACTAGATCTGAATTTACACGCTGTGCAAAATCTTCAAGGTTTAAATCTAAGTCTGTAATGCCACTGTTTAGCTTTGCCGCATAGTAATAGCGAAGATATTCAGGGTCTAAATGCTCTAGGTAGGTACGAGCTTTAATGAATGTACCTTTTGACTTAGACATTTTAGCGCCATTTACCGTTACGAAACCGTGTGCGAATACATTGGTCGGTTTCCTAAATTCAGCACCTTCAAGCATTGCTGGCCAAAATAGGCTGTGGAAGTAGATAATATCTTTACCGATAAAATGATACAGTTCTGCGTCTGAGTCTTTCCCCCAAAACGCATCAAAGTCGATGCCACTTTTATCACATAGGTTTTTAAAACTCGCCATGTAACCAATTGGCGCATCTAACCATACATAGAAGTACTTACCAGGCGCACCAGGGATCTCAAAACCAAAATAAGGTGCATCACGGCTAATATCCCACTGTTGCAAGCCTTCAGCAAACCACTCTTCTAGTTTGTTAGCCATTTCAGCTTGCAAACTACCAGAGTGAAGCCACTCTTTAAGCATGCCTTCAAAAGCAGGCAGGTCAAAGAAAAAGTGCTCAGAGTCTTTCAAAATAGGAGTCGCACCAGACATCGCAGAGCGAGGATCTTTTAACTCTGTTGGGCTGTAAGTGGCACCACAAGCATCACAACTGTCGCCATTTTGATCAACTGCATCACATGTAGGGCATGTACCAGTTACGAATCTATCAGGTAAAAAGATGTTTTTTTCTGGGTCGAAAAGCTGCGAAATAGTGCGTTTTTTGATGTGACCTTTGTCGTTTAAGCGAGTATAGATTAACTCACTCAGTGCTTTATTTTCATCACTATGGGTGCTGTGGTAGTTGTCAAAAACAATATTGAAGTCAGCAAAGTCACGTTGTCTTTCGATACTTACGTTTTTGACCATTTCTTCAGGCGTGATCCCTTGCTTCTGGGCGTTTAACATGATTGGCGTACCGTGCGCATCATCTGCACATACGTAGTAAGCCTCATGACCACGCATTTTTTGAAAGCGAGACCAAATATCAGTCTGAATGTATTCAAGTAGGTGCCCTAAATGTGTTGGGCCATTTGCATATGGTAATGCACTTGTAATGAGAATTTTTCTCTTTGTCATAGTTTTCCCATGGTTAATTAGCCGTTATGGCTAACGCCAGTGTAAACTTTGCGCTCAATTTGACGGTGAAATTGAGAACAATTTTTTTGTCCAACTGGATTATGCCCTAATAACGCGATTTTGACTGGTCTTAATTTATCGAATGTTACATAATTCCTGCGTTCTTTTCATCACCTGATGGCGTTTTATTTGTATGTTTGGCATCAAGAAGTTTTTTAGTAAAGAAGATCCAACTGAAACTGAGATTGTTACGCGATTAAATGGGTATCGCAGTGCTATTTTTCCTATGGGTATTTTAACGGAGTGGATAATATCTGTTAAAAAGGATACATCTTATTACAATGTTGCAATTGAGTTGCCTTTTGCAGCTTGTACCCAGAGCAAACAGCTTGAGCAATACTTGCTTGCACATCACATTAAAGATGTTCATATCTCTATTAAAACCAATATACCGGATACGTATCAATTTAAAAAAATCAAACATATTATTCTTGTTGCATCAGGGAAGGGCGGTGTAGGTAAATCAACTACGGCGGTGAATTTAGCGCTTGCTTTGAAAGAGGAAGGCGCTGAGGTCGGTTTGCTTGATGCGGATATTTATGGGCCTTCAATTCCGTCATTATTAGGGTTAGTGGGTGAGCAGCCTAGTGCAAAAGATGATAAGACGCTTAATCCAATGCAGAAGTATGGACTAAATACGATGTCGATTGGATATTTGGTACCTGCTGAAAAGGCGACGGTTTGGCGAGGCCCTATGGCCTCTCAAGCACTCAACCAGTTGTTAAATGAGACTGAT
This sequence comes from Pseudoalteromonas luteoviolacea CPMOR-1, assembly GCF_001625685.1. GTDB lineage: Bacteria > Pseudomonadota > Gammaproteobacteria > Enterobacterales > Alteromonadaceae > Pseudoalteromonas > Pseudoalteromonas luteoviolacea_K. Next base: position 178,368 of record NZ_AUYC01000012.1, read on the forward strand.
TGGGGAGAACTTGATTATCTCATCGTAGATATGCCACCGGGTACGGGTGACATCCAACTCACGATGACGCAGAAGTTACCAGCGAGCGGCGCGGTTATCATAACAACGCCTCAAGATCTTGCATTAGCTGATGCACAAAAAGGTATTGCCATGTTTTCTCAGGTGAACTTACCGATTATTGGTTTGATTGAAAATATGAGTTATTTTAACTGCCAGCACTGTGGTGAAAAAAATGCGTTGTTTGGTAGCGACGGTGGCAGTGAGTTGGCAGCGCGACATGGCGTCCCTTTATTGGCTGAAATTCCGTTGGATATTCATATCAGAGAGGGATCGGAAAAAGGTGATAACATTATTAAGCAAGGCAATAATATTGCTGACCATTACATCTACAGTGCGCAACTAATTAGTAGCATGCTTAACCTTCAATCATCGCAGTCGGCAGGCGTGGAAATTATTTTTACCGATGATTAAACTTCGCGTTTAGAACATATTGCGCACTTTATTTCTTACAAACACTGGCAAATGTGCTCTCAGCCTACATACTTATCTATGAAGTTTTAGGGTACCTAGCTGATATGTGTTAGGTAGGCATGATTGTGATAGTCCTCTTGGATAGCCGATCAAAATCACTTACTCAAGGAGGTGGGTATGTGGTTGTATATAAAAAAGTTAATTTTATTTATTTGGCTTATTGTTGTCGGGCAGTGTGCGCTTGCGTCACAACAAATTACGGTTAAACAGTTTACCGATACATCAAATCAATTGACGGTTGACACGGTTATAGATAGAAAGCTCAGCTTTGAGACTGCGAACGAGGGCGTTAAATTTGTCAAAGGAGAAACGCTCTGGGTAAAAGTCACCAGTTCAAGCGCGGCAAGTGATCAATTGGTTGTTATTACTAGCTCGATAGAGGGGACCCTGAAGCTATATCAAGTTGCTGATGGTAAGGTGACAGAATACAAACTCGTATCACCAGAAATGGCGCATTTAGCACCCAATGCGCATATATTACCGTCAATAGCCATGGCCGATGATACCAGAAGTTACGATATTTATATTCAGGTTCAGGCAAAGTATAGTGGTATGCTCTCGCTGTCAGTTATGTCTACAGAAGAGTACGGGAAAGCACTAAACAGACGGTTGTTTGTGATAGGGGTGAGTAGTGGTATTCATTACTTTATCACGTTATTTGTTTTTTTAATGGCGGCAAGTCAATCTAGAAAGGGCCTTGCTGCTTTAACGGCTTATTTTATTTGCGTTAGTATTCAAAGCGGTGTGTCTACCGGGGCTAACAATCTTGTTTTTCCAAGTGAGGTCGCAAGTTATTTTGCCCTCTACCAGAATCAAGTTTATTTACTATCTCTCATTTTTGCTGTGTTGTTTCTCAATTATTTTATGGTGGTTAAACGCGCAGAACCTGCATTTACTCGTTTGGTGAGCGCTTCTATTTGGGTTCTAGGGTTGCTCATAGTACTGGTTGCTCCTTTAAAAGCCCAGCATTCTCTCGTGTTTAACTTTCTCGGAAGCCTAGTGTGTGGTGCCGTTTATTTTCTTGTTTTGGCGAACCAGTTCAAGCTGCATAAAAGTGAAGTACTCGCGATTGTGATTACTTGGTTACCTGTATTTGCGTTCAAAGCCTATGTATTTGTTAATCAATTTGGTATTTATTTACCCTTAGACACATCGATATTAAATCAGGTATTAATCACTACACACATCATTTTGCTCGCTTCTTTTTTATATTGGCATGACAAGAATAAGAAAAAACAGCTGCTCTTTTATGCAACACATGACAAGGATACCGGTGCGCCAAACCGCTATATGCTGCAGCAAAGTTTAGAGTCTTTGGGGAATAAGAATAAAGATCATACCTTATTGTTATTTAGACCCTTGGTATTACAAACCATTCGATTAAATATGGGATGGAGTTACGCCAATGCGCACCTAAAAAAGTTACTCAATAAAGTGAGTGGACAGCTTAACACGTATGGAAATGCAGTGATTGCAGGGCACGATAGTTTGCATACCTCAATATACCGGTTGGATGATTCCTTGTTTGCAATTATTTTGCTGGGTAAATTCGAGTTGAGCCAAGTAGAGCAGTTTGTTTGTGTGTTGTCGGCCAGTTTTGAAGAAGGGGTAGATTTTGGAGGTGATTTGCTAGTTGACCAATTGGAAATTGGTGTAGCAAGTAATCCTATTCATGCAACAAATTCAGATTCTTTGATCCAGTGTGCAATGCAAGCAATGGCTTCAAAGCCAGCGGGAACAAATAAATGGCAATTGTTTGATTTTGGCAACTCCATTGTGTCTCAAAGGCGTATAAAAATTGCGTCGGCTTTGAAAGTGGCCATTGAACGTGAGCAATTGAGTTTATATTTACAGCCGCAATTACACTTAGGCACGGGCCGAGTATATGGTTCAGAAGCGTTACTTCGATGGCATCACCCAGAGTTAGGGGTTGTACCGCCGAGTGAGTTTATCCCGATCGCCGAGTCTTCAGGTATTGTATTTGAGCTGACAGAGTGGGTCATTGAAACTGGTCTAAAGCAACAGGCGGAGATTATCAAATTATTGCCATCCCATACTTTATCACTGAACATCTCAGGAAAAGATGTTGGACGTAAAGAACTGACGGTGCAACTCATTGAACTGGTGAATCAGTATGCATTGGCACCATCACAAATTGTATTGGAAGTGACGGAGTCAGCAACCGTTGAAAATGAAAATATACTGTTTGATACTTTGGCTGATTATCGCAGCATAGGATTACGCGTTGCCATTGATGATTTTGGTACAGGATACTCATCCCTGGCCTATTTGAGCCAACTGGGCTTTGATAAACTTAAAATTGACAAGCGTTTTGTTATGGATGTAGAAAGCTCGAAAACCAATCAGACCATTTGTAAGGCTACATGTGACATGGCCCGCAGCTTAGGCTCTGTTGTTGTTGCTGAGGGGATTGAGAGTGAGGGGAGCTATCGACAGCTACAGAGTTATCACTGTGATATTGGGCAAGGCTATTTTATATCAAGACCTTTACCATTTGAGCAATATAAAGCATGGCTTCAAAGAATGATCGATGTCGAAGATGTTATTCACTATTTGACGTCCTAGTCTTTGCGCTTATTTACGGTGTTTTTTCGATACAAGTAGCGATAATTCGGCCAAGTGTCATAAAGTCAATGGGCTTGGGAAGTATGTCATGCATGCCAGCAGCTGCAAAATGCTTTTGACTGAGTTCGTCTGTATTGGCTGTCATGGCAATAATTTGGCAATGCTCTGCTACTAGGCCTTTGTCTAAAATGGTGCTAGTCGCGGTCAGTCCGTCCATAACAGGCATTATACTATCCATAAAAATAACGTCGTATGTGCTTTGCTCGCATTGTTGAATTGCTAATTTACCATTGGGAGCAATATCAGGAGTGATATTAAACTTGCTTAAAAAAGCACTGATGACCTTTTGATTAATATCGTTATCTTCGACAACTAGGACCGCTAATTTTGAGGCGTCAAACTCTTTAGTGGATGGTAGGGTCTTAGCTTTAGGCTCAGGTGCACTGGTTAATGGGATACACACCTTAAACTGGCTACCGTGTTTTAATATGCTGTGTACTTCGATGGTGCCTTGCATCAGCTCGATGAGCTCTTTCACAATGGACATGCCAAGACCGGTCCCTCCAAAATGACTACCAACCTCGTTTTCACCTTGTTTGAATGGGTCGAATAAATGTTTGATACTGGTAGACGACATGCCTATACCTGTGTCATTGACTTCAATAAATAAATCTATATCTGGTTGCCGTTCTTTTGAATATGCTCTTAATTCAACGCCACCGGAGTCGGTAAATTTTACAGCATTGCTGACCAGGTTGGTGATGATCTGATTCAGTCTAACAGGGTCACATTTGACCCAACATTGTGGCGGTAAGTCGATGCTATATGAGAACTCAATGTCTTTTTTGTTAGCTAATTGCTTTGATAGCTCGACGACATCGTAAATAATACGCGTGATGTTACTATGATGATAAGTCAGAGAAAGGCCTTTCTGGGAAATTTTAGAAAAATCTAATATCTCATTGACTAAGCTAGTTAATATCTCTGTACTGCGCAGTGCCAATTGTATATTTTCGGTCACTTTTGCTTGCTCAGGTTCATCCATTGCGTTTAAGAGCAATCCATTAATTCCATTTAATGGTGTTCTCATTTCATGACTTATTTTTGCTAGTAATAAACTTCTTTCATTTAAAAGTGTTTCAGCTTCTAGCTTCTGATCTTTCAACTTTTCTCTCAGTAGAACATCTTTGGTGATATCTTGAAGTGAGCCGATTAGGTTAATGCACCCACCGTCTTTAGATTCAACTTCGCCATGGCATGAAAGCCAAATTTTGCGCTTATCCTGTGTTGTTGCTGGAAACTCTAACTCCCACGATTCACCGTCATTTTTGGAATGAGATACTGCGTGTAAAAACTTTTGTTGATATAACTCACTGTCAATAAATTTCACCCATTCAGAGAGGGAAGGGGTCGTATTCAAGTCTATACCATGAAGTTTCTTTGTTTCATTGCTCCAAAATACTTGTTGATTGGACATATTAACCCTCCAACTCCCGATGGCGGCAACTTGTTCAACCTTTTTTAGCGTCTTGTAATTATTTCTTAACCTAACCTCTGACTCAATTCTAGCAAGTTCAAAGCCTAGCCACTGCGCAAATAATTCAACATAATCAATGTGCTCAGCTGTAAAAGGTTGACTAACTTTAGCAGCAGAGAAGTTGATTGTACCAAACGTTCGGTTAGCAACGCGAATAGGCGCGCCAATATAAGATTCTAACTGAAACTGCGTATAACAGGGGTGCTTTGAGATGTCGCTATTACCAGCATGGTGAAATGACAGCGCTTTGTTGGCTTTAAGCGTATGAACACAGTATGTGCCTTGTAAGTCAAATTTGCACTGTGGAGTAAGCTCTGCGTTGTCTGACTCAACATATAATATAGTGTAGGTTGCATCAGTAACCTCACTGACAATGGCGATCTCCAGATCAAAGATTTCAAGCCCAAATTTAAGTAATAACTGAATTTTCTCTGTTGTACTTATGTTTTGCTGTGACACGATGTTATGGAATCGTCTTAAAAAGCTCACTAGCATAAATCCTTTTTTTTGGGCCGCCGGTCAGTAACCGCAGTGACATATCTTAAGTATAGAATGGTGATACTATATTAAAAAATACAGATTTCAATTTTATATTTTATTTTTAACGGGTGTGCTAATTGCTTTCTTTATGCAAGGCTTTACCTAGTATTTGGAAATAATAGCTAATGTTTTGCGCTATTTTTACTTGTTCTTCGGCAAGTGGAAATCCGCCGGCAGACTCTAATTTTGACTGAATGACATCTGAGACAAGAAATTCGTTTTGAATACTTTGGTCGTGCGCAATATAGCACTCAAAAGCGCGTGCAGTGAGCTCTTGAGGTAAGCTGTAATATAAGTGCTGCGCTCGTTTATCCAAAGCGATTGCGCGTTCAAAAAACGCGCTTGGTTTAGCACCATCTTCTGTGAGTAATATTGATTTATAGACTTCGTTAAGCAATTGGTTAAGCGGGTGCGATAAGTTTGGAGAAGATGTTAGCCATAAAGAAGAGGCGAAATCACTGGCTTTGCTTTGCGTGAACAGGTGTTTACAAATGTAGTGGTCAAATGCGTGCCACCATTCGTGCGCGAGTGCACCGCCACCAGCATTTTTAGCTAAGGCCAGAGTGCGTTTTGCGGGTGCATAGTGTGCTTGAACACCTTTTTGACCACCACTACCGAAAGCTAAGTTTAATGTGCCCCGCAGCCCCATTGCTTTTGGTGGTAATGATAATATTTGAGCAAGATCTGCCAGTGCATCATAAATCAAGTTTGCGGCAATGTGCTGTTCTTGTTGAGAAACCCAATTCCCAAGAACAATAGTCTTAAAGCCAAAAGTTGACTTTAACTCATCAAAACAAACTTGATCACCAAAGCGGTAATCAGGACCAAGCCGTCTAAATTGCCGATGTAATCTAGTTGTCTTCACTTAGGTATCGCTTTTTTACATCGTCAGGCATGAACTTTGTTTGCTCGTGGATCATGCCAGCGAGTAAATGATGTAACGGTTCTATTTCTAAGTTTTCGTAACATGCTAAGAAGTAGGCACAAGCTTCTAACGTTGAGAGACTGTACGATTGTTCAGCTTTTCTAATTGAGTAGTTATTTTCAGGTAGCTGTGAGAACGTAATTTTGTTGAGGTTATTAAGCCATGGGTTTAACAAAGCTATTTTATTGGCTTTTTTCCAAGTGCCGTCTAATACGAAGAGCACATCGACAGGCTTTGATTTTGATGAGATTGACTCAACATTAATGGCATTTGGATCTGGATATAAAAGCCCGCAATTATATGTTCTAGCAATTTCTTGAGGCACTTTAAAATCCGAAGGACTTTCGCCTACGTACACTTCTATAGCAGACAATTGCAACTTTAAAAGCCGAACAGTGTTTTTCGCAACGGGTACTTCGCTAGGATGTTGTAATACTATAATCCTAGTTTGATTACTCAATTTTGGGCTTGTCACATAACTACACACACATGTTTTTGTTGAAAAGTGACAAATATCGCAAGTACTTCTTTTCATAGAGGCTTTTAACAGGTTTAATTGGTATATATATTAACATAATTTAGAGTTGGCTTTGCTCTTGTTGATACTCTTAACTAGCATATAGGTATAAAACAGTATACGGGCAATAGACAATAAAGGACTTTTATGGAAACTAAAATTGATGAAACTTGTTTGGAAAACATGCAAGCGCTGTTGGGCGAACAGTTTAGCGATACGTTGGAGTTTTGCCTTAGCGAATTTGATAGGTTAGCAAATGAAGTGAGGGCAACCATTGATAATGACTTGGAAGCCGCAACGAGAAATGCGCATAGCTTAAAGTCTAATGCAGCCCAGTTCGGTGCTATGAGTCTTGCTGATGTGTCGAGAAGTATAGAGATGGCATTGGTGGAAGGCAATGTTGATTATGCTAAAACACAGGTGAGTGTGTTATGTAGCGAAGTTGATGCTTCTAAGGCTTTGTTACAGCGTTGGTTAACTTCAACAAAAGTTTAGTTATACAAAAGCCGTTATCATGCTTTAGTGACGTAAGGTAAACAGTCAAATATTCTGCCAACGCAGTATTTAGGTATGTGCTGTTGATATTCCCCAAATGATACTTTCATATTCCCTCATTCATGGTTATGCTAGGCTAGGAATGAGGGAGAAAAGAATGAATAAAATAAGTAAAAGCAATAAATTAAATGGGGTTTGCTACGATATTCGCGGGCCGGTTTTGTCTCAAGCACAGAAAATGGAAGACGAAGGCGTAAAAGTACTCAAGCTGAACATTGGAAATCCTGCCGCATTCGGTTTTGATATGCCTGAGGATATGCACAGAGACATTATCAGAAACTTGCGTCAGGGTCAGGGATATTGTGATTCAAAAGGGCTATATTCTGCGCGCGTAGCCGTTTATCAATACTATCAACAAAAAAACTTCCCAAATATTAGTGTCGACAATACCTTTATTGGCAATGGAGTGAGTGAGCTCATTCAAATGGTCACTCAAGCACTACTCAATGATGGTGATGAGGTTCTCATTCCAGCACCTGATTATCCGCTGTGGACTGCATCAGTTAAGCTCTCTGGTGGTGTTCCTGTGCATTATATGTGTGATGAGTGTGCGGATTGGTTCCCTGATATTGCGGATATTAAAGATAAAATTAATAGTAAAACTAAAGCACTTGTGTTGATTAATCCTAATAATCCAACAGGCGCAGTCTACAGCAAAGCGTTGTTAGAGGCGCTTATTGAGGTTGCGAGAGAGCACAACTTGCTTATCTTAAGTGATGAAATTTACGAGAAAGTCCTGTTCGATGGTACCGAGCATTTCTCCATAGGATCCTTGTGTGATGACCTACCAGTGATCACCTTCAATGGGTTGGCAAAAACCTACCGAGCTGCCGGCCTGAGAATGGGGTGGATGGTTGCCAGTGGCAAGGTCTCAGCAATGCGAGATTTACTTGAAGGACTAAACATGTTGGCATCAATGCGTTTATGTGCAAACGTGCCTGCTCAATTCGCAATACAACAAGCGCTCGGTGGAGTGCAATCGATAGACGATTTGTTATTGCCTGGTGGACGTTTATACGAACAGCGTAATATTGCATGGGAAGGTTTAAATGATATTCAAGGCATATCTTGCGTAAAACCTAAAGGGGCATTATATGCATTTGCTAAGATCGATACTAAGCATTTTAATGTGAAAAATGATGAGCTGATGGTTTTGGATTTACTCAGAGAAGAAAAAATTCTACTCGTACATGGTCGCGCATTTAACTGGCCATCACCAGATCATTTTAGGCTGGTATTTTTGCCTCATAAAGATGAACTTGAACCCGCGCTGCAATCTATGCAACGCTTTTTTGACCATTACCGACAGTAAACATATTGGTCGGAAATTATTACCGATTTAATTAGTTTTTTGCGATATTAGTAACATATTGAGTATATAGCCTTGGTAGGTCTGCTAATATCGCTTCTTTACCGAGTATATCCTGTTTTGCGATGGCATCGTGTATTGTGTTGGGCGTAACACATTTTGTCATCATGTTCGCAGTTTTGATATGGCTAATATGCCAAGGCTCAGCGGCAACACCACCTCGATATTTATCATACGGTTTAAAAAAGCCGAATTCAGATAATGAAGATTCGAGCCAGCAAGAAAATTCATAAAATGGCCCACCAGATTGATATTCCCATGGTTCAAGTTGAAGCGATTGACCCGGGTTGAGGAAATTACTGGCATAGACGTCTAAATCACTACCAAAATGGTGGCGGCTAGTAGCTGGTAAAGCTGAAAAAAGCATAATGGCTTCAACAATTGCTTCATCGCTTAAGGTATCAATGTTAACCGCTTGATTGTTTTGGTCGAAAATAGGGCGTTGGCCACTAAACTTCGCATTCCAAATATGAGCTTGTCGATGAAAATCTCGGTGAGCAGACGCGATTGTAAACTCAAATCCTGCGCTGCGTGCTGCGCTGCTAAGCGCATCTAAATCATCAACAATTTGTGCGTGTACCAGATTGCTCTGGTACTCGACAAGATGTGTGGTATCTAAACCTAAAGCTTGCTTTATAATGGAGGTCATTATGCCTTCACCAGCAGCTTTTCAAGAATGGATTCATAAATGAGTGCTAAATCATCCAGCGATTTGGCACAGACTTGCTCATCTACCTGATGAATAGTTTTGTTCACAGGTCCAAGTTCAATGACCTTACAACCTGTCTGCGCGATGAAACGCCCGTCAGATGTACCACCCGTTGTTTCAGGAGTCGAATCAATACGAGTAACTTCTTTGATTGCTTCTAAAGTTACGTTAAGCAGCTCTCCTGGCTCAGTTAAGAAGGGGAGTCCATTTACTGTCCAGTTAAGGTCATAATCAAGCTTATGGGCTTTTAAAATGTCGTTGACGCCCTGTTGCAGTTGTTCAACGGTCGACTCAGTACTGAATCTAAAATTGAACTGCACGTCGACAGTACCAGGTATCACGTTCCCAGCGCCTGTGCCGCCATGGATATTTGAAATCTGAAAGCTGGTTGCTGGGAAAAAGTCGTTTCCTTTATCCCATTCCTGAGTGCTTAACTCAGTAAGTGCGGGAGCCACATCATGAATTGGGTTCTTTGCAAGGTGAGGGTAGGCAACATGCCCTTGAATACCTTTAACGGTTAAATGCCCTGTTAAAGAGCCTCGACGACCGTTTTTGACCACGTCTCCTAATGTATCCCTAGAAGAAGGCTCACCAACTAGGCACATATCGATTTTTTCATTGCGCGCCTCAAGTAAGTCGACAACCTTAGTGGTACCGTTAATGAATGGACCTTCCTCATCTGAAGTAATTAAAAAGCTGATAGAGCCGTCATGATCTGGGTGTTTTGCAACAAAACGTTCTGTGGCAACGACCATCGCAGCCAAAGAGCCTTTCATGTCAGCTGCGCCCCTTCCGTGCAGAATGCCATCTTCAACGAGGCCTGCAAAAGGAGGATGGCGCCAGTCTTGTTCGTTGCCAACAGGTACCACGTCAGTATGTCCTGCAAAGCAAAAATGAGGTCCTTGAACACCTTTTCTTGCCCATGTATTGAGCGTATCAATAAAAAAGTGCTCTTCAATCTTGAAGCCTAGCTTTTCTAAACGGCTGTTAATTAAGCTCTGACACCCAGCATCCTCTGGTGTGACTGAAGGGCGTTGGATTAGTGCTGAGGCGAGTTCAACAACTTCGCTTAGAGGGGGTTGGCTCATTTGAAAATCTCTTGATATTGTGCAGCTTTAAAACCGATATGTAGATCCGAGTTCACTTTTAAAATCGGACGTTTAATCATTGCTGGTGCGTCAAGCATGTGCTGTTTGGCTGAGGCTTCATTTAAGCTCTGCTTTTGCTCATCGCTCAGAGCTCGATAAGTCGTCCCTCGCTTGTTTAACACGGTTTCCCAACCTAATTTCTCAACAAAGTGATCAAGCAGTTCAGGTGTCAACCCATCTTTGCGGTAGTCGTGAAAATCGAACTCAATATTTTGTTCTTGCAGAAACTTTTTGGCTTTTTTAATCGTGTCACAATTTGGAATACCGTATAAAACTATACTCATAATTTACTAGCTCTCGATAATGTAATTAGCGGTTCTTTACCCGCATTCACTTGATTTAACGGATAATAACATGGCCCTAGTTTATCTGCATTGAGAATTAACAATGTACCAGTGATGGGCAATTCTTGAGGTACATCAAAATAGCAAAGAATATCACCGGTGATGATATGTTTCTGACCAACGCTATGTTTTATTAAGTTTTCCATCTTTCGGTATTCACTTGGGATGTGCAAGTGTAGAAGTAGCTGAAGCCCTGATTCTGCTCTGATCACAAATTCACAGCCTTGCTGACTGACTTTGATCACTTTTCCATTACATGGTGACATCATCAATGCTTGGTTCATTTTGACACATACACCACTGCCAATCATCCCAGTTGAAAACAAGGGTAAAGGGTGGTGAGTTAATGGGAAGACTTTACCAGTAAATGGACTCGCAATATGTAAAAGGGGGTTTGCTATTTGCGTTATAGGTGCGTAATTAATAGGTTTAGAGAATATCATTAAACAAAAAGGTAACCGTCTTTTCTGAGCGCTTGAATGGCGTTATTGAGCTGTTGCTCTTTCACTAAAATATAATCTGTGTCGTATGTAGAAATAGAGAAAATAGAAACGTTTGCGCTGGCAAGTACTCCAGAAATGTTTGACATAATTCCTGTCAATGAAAAACCAAGTGGGCCAATAATCTCAATCGCTCTCCAATATGGTTCAGCCGCGAAGCTTTCTAATTTGATATCAGATGGGCAAACGATAGACAATTCTTCCGTTGTTTTTGCAATGAAAAAGATATCAGATTGCAATACATTTGCAGGAATTTCAGCATCGTTATCGAGGCTGTGAATTGTAAAGTCTTGTTGTAGTATTTGTAGCGTTTGTTTGGACATACTTGCGCTCTAACTGCACCGACTCTTTCATAGTATAGGCAAGCAAAAAGAAAATAAACCCTTTTATTCAGGGAGTAGAGATTTCTACTCCCTTGATAGCTTTAAAAAAGGCTTGTTATGGGCGTTGGCCTGCCTGGATAGCAGTCAAAGCAATTGTGTAAACAATGTCATCGACGAGGGCGCCACGGCTCAGGTCGTTGACCGGCTTACGCATCCCTTGCAACATTGGACCGATACTGATCAAGTCTGCGCTTCGCTGTACCGCTTTGTAGGTTGTATTACCTGTATTTAGGTCAGGGAAAACAAACACAGTTGCTTTACCAGCAACTTTACTGTTTGGCGCTTTTTTACGGGCTACGTTTTCCATAATCGCAGCATCATACTGTAGTGGACCATCGATATCCAAATCAGGGCGTTTTTGTTGTGCAAGTTTCGTAGCTTCTCGCACTTTGTCTACGTCTGCACCTTGACCAGAGGTACCTGTACTGTAACTGATCATTGCAACTTTGGGCTCAATACCGAACGCCGCAGCTGAGTCCGCTGATTGAATCGCGATATCAGCAAGTTGCTCGGCGGTAGGGTCAGGGTTAATCGCACAATCACCATAAACCAATACTTGATCAGGCAATAGCATAAAGAATACTGAGCTGACTAAAGAAGAGTCTGGTGCCGTCTTGATGAGCTGTAGTGGTGGGCGGATCGTATTCGCAGTGGTGTTAACTGCCCCAGAAACTAAGCCATCCACTTCATTCTCTGCAAGCATCATGGTCCCTAGTACTACGTTGTCTTGCAGCTGTTCAGCAGCCACAACTTCGGTAAGCCCTTTGTTCTTACGAAGCTCAACCATAGGTGCTATGTACTTATCGACGGCTTCATTAGGATCAACAATGGTGATGTTTTCGTTTAATACCACGCCTTGCTGTGCTGCAATGCGTTGTATTTCGTCATGATCACCCAATAAAACGGTTTTGGCGATACCACGTTCTCCGCAGATAGCGGCGGCTTTGATTGTCCGTGGTTCATTGCCCTCTGGCAGTACGATGGTTTTATTGGCTCTACGAGCTAGATCCGTCAACATAAATCTAAATGCAGGAGGTGACAGTTTTCTGGTGCGAGCAACACCCTGTGATAAGCTATCTAGCCAGTCAGGGTCAATGTGATCCGCATTGTGCTGTTTCACTTTATCGATTCGTTGTTCGTCATCTGCAGGTACTTCCATATTGAAGTTGTGCAGCAGTAGAGACGTTCTCCAAGTATCGGCTTCAGTTGCAAGAATGGGTAGGCCCGTATTCATAGCTTGCTCGCACAGTTCCATAATTCTTGGTTCTGGCTTAAAGCCTCCGGTAAGTAAAATTGCACCTAGTTTTGTACCATTCATTGCAGAGAGGCACGCAGCGACCAAGATGTCTGAACGGTCGCCTGGTGTTACTAATAACGCACCCGGTGTAAAGTGATTTAGGATATTGGATACCGTACGCGCACAAAATGTAACGCGGCGCAGACGCCTATGCGCCATGTCCCCTTCATTAATGACTTCAGCTTGCAGATATTCACTCAGATCTCTCACTCGAGGTGCTACAAGGTCAAAATCCCAAGGGATGGCGCCCAACAACATAAACGGATGTTTACGGAAAATTGGCAGTGATGCCAAACGGTTCATCTCGTTTTCTAGTTGCTCAGGCTCATGCTGGTCTACCAAGTCGGCGCGAGCACGTCCGTCTTCATCAAGAGGCGCATTGACTTTGTTAAAGATACAACCCAACACTCTTGCATGATCAATACCACCATAGTTACCAGAAGCGATTTCAAGGCGGTCTTCAAGCTGATCATTCGTGTCATTACCTGGTGTTAATACGAATACAATATCAGCGCCCAAGGTTTGCGCAATTTCCCGGTTTACACGGCCGGCGTATGGTTGTTTTCGAGTTGGCACCATACCTTCAATAATGGCCACCTCATCGTCTTGAACACTGCTTTCAAAGCGCTCAACGATTTCCTCTAAAAGGTCATCCCCTTTTCCATCTCCAATCATTTGTTCTGCATAGTGCAGTTCAAATGGGGTAGGAGGGGCAATTGAAGACCCTTGCTTGATAATTAACGTCGACTTCTCCGGGCCCACATCAGCATTGCGAGGTTGTGCAATAGGCTTGAAAAAGTTAACTTTTACAGCTTTTTGCTCTAGAGCACGCACTAAACCGACAGAAACAGATGTTAAACCAACCCCAGTTGAGATTGGGATAAGCATTATTCTACGACCCATATTTATTGCTCCCCAGCAAGCATGGCTGCATCTTGTGCGATGACTAGCTCTTCGTTGGTTGGAATAACCATCGCAATAGGGTTAGAAGAGTCCTCAGTGATGACGCCTTCGCTGCCGAATCTGGCTGCCAAATTTCGTTCATTGTTTAACTCGAAGCCCAAGAAGCTTAATTGGTCAACAACACTTGCGCGGATCACATCAGAGTTCTCTCCAATACCACCTGTAAATACCAATGCATCAATCCCGCCAAGAGGTACAGCGAAACTGGCGATTTGTTTGGCGAGTCTGAAGCAGAAAATATCTAGAGCCAGTTGTGCTTTTTCATGTCCGTCAGCTGCACTTTCTTCAATAGTACGGCAGTCATTTGATAGTTCACTGATCCCTAGCAGGCCACTTTCTTTGTTTAATAAAGTATCTATCTGTGAAGCTGAGTAACCAAGTTGATTAACTAGGTAGGCAAATAACCCAGGGTCTATATCACCGCTGCGAGTGCCCATAACAAGGCCTTCTAATGGGGTTAATCCCATACTGGTATCGACAGATTTTCCATCTTTTACAGCACAGACAGAGCAGCCGTTACCAAGGTGCGCGGTAACAATTTTAGAAGATTTGTTTGTTAAGCCTAATTGTTCGATGGCCTGGGCCGATACGTAGAAGTGGCTAGTACCATGGAATCCATAGCGTCTGATGCTGTGCTTTTCATATAGCGAGTAGGGTAGCGCGTATAAAAATGCAGTTGGTTCCATCGATTGGTGGAAAGCAGTGTCGAAAACAGCAACCTGAGGTAAAGTTGCAAATGCTTCGCTGGCAGCTTCAATGCCAAGCAAGTTTGCAGGGTTATGTAAAGGCGCAAGTGTCGCTGTTTGCTTGATAGCATCTAGCACTGTGTCGTTGATCAGTGCTGATTTAGTGAAGTGTTCACCACCGTGAACAACGCGATGGCCAACAGCAACTAACTGCTGGTCAAGCTTGAGTGATTTAACAAGATCGACCAGTTTATTGATAGCGACTTCGTGGGCATCACCGCTGGATAAAGAAATAATGTGCTTTTGGCCATTAAATTTGTATTTAATTTGAGGTGAAGACTCACCTAAACGCTCCGCTAAGCCGGATAAATGCTCTTTTGCAGAGCTTGAATCTATGATTGCAAATTTGAGGCTAGAACTGCCACAATTGAGGACCAAAACATGCGACGATGACATAATGACTTTCCGTTTTGACAATAAGAGTAATTGCGTATTAAGCTAAATGGTGAAGTTCATTCAGCATTACACTTAATACTAAGGTATAATTGACATGAATGACGTAATTTTACCTTATTTTTTTAAGAAAAGTTAGCACCTAGGAGTTATGATGCAGAAAAGTCTTATTTCACAAGTGCAACTGGGCCGTCAATATGCTAAAGAATGGCCAATGCGTAAGGAACTTGCGCCTCTATTCCCTGAGTTTAGAGTGATTAAGGCTACGGAACTTGCTTTGCAAACTATGCCAATTTTGGCGCTTTTTACTGTTTTTTTTCAAACCAGCCTATTAGGTATGGAGTTTTTACCTCAGTCGATTGCAATTGCTTTATTTTTTCTTACATTACCTGTGCAGGGGCTGTTGTGGCTAGGTAAACGCTGTGATACGTCTTTAAGTCCAGCTTTGTCTTCTTGGTATAGGGAGCTTTACCAAAAAATGGTGGCTAATGGGTATCAAGGCGATATGTGTACAGGGAAACCAACTTATCGAGCGCTTGCAAAGTTACTCAGAGATATGTTTGATAAAATGGACAAAGCGTTTACCAAAGAAAATTTATAACTAAGCCATGCACATCTCAAGGTGTGCTAATTAAGGGCATTTGCATATACACTTCTTTTCCTCAGCGTGACTAGCAGAAGTAAGGGGGTTAACCAACCCAGTGTACCCCCTGAGCTCGATTCAGCTGTTGATGTTTGCACTTGGTTGGAAGGGGCTGTTGGCTCAACTGGATCTGAAGTATTTTCATTGTTTGGTACTACAATAAACTCAAAATTATCGTGTGCAACCATTACATCATCATAATATGCTTTTACACTCACAGCGTGCGTGCCGACCTCATCAAATATAAAGTCAATCTCTTGTCCAGTATGGAACAAACCGCCTGGAAACTCCCATTGGTAGTCTAATGAGAGGTCGTAATCTGATGAGAGTAAGACCCTTGCGTTAACTCTTTTTCCTACCTCAATCATGTCAGGTAAAGCCAAGCTAATAGATTTAATTGCAGGGGAAATGGCGTTGACTTCATACTGCTGACTATAACTCAGCTTTTCATTGATAGAGGCCGTGAGTGAAACGGTATAAATACCAGGTGTGCTATATTCATGCGTCGGACTTTCTTCGGTGCTTGTTGTCCCATCTCCAAAATCCCATAAATAAGCAGTTTCTTGAGCTATAAGCAGGTAAGGTATGCAATACATCAAACTTGCTATACATGTATTCCTTTTAATCGACATAAGTTAAACCCTTCACCTTTAAGCTCTTATTAATTACTTTTCAAATATAGAACAGAACTTTATTTGCAAGTCAAAAACGTTATTAATCTAATACACTTAAAAAAACTTTTAAATACATACTTTAATATTATGAAATTGTTTATATATTATCCTAGCTCCACTTTTTAATCTGGATTAATAGTCTTTTTTTGGTTATTTTTTATTAGTTTTATTTGAATAAAATAACTTCAGAAAGGAGTCTCAGTGTCTAACTTACGACTTGTTGTTGCCTTAATTACTTCCCTGACCTTTACGTATAATGCGAAGGCAAAAGAGCAATTATCCTTTGTTCATCAAGCTAACAGCTTAAAATTGTCAGGCTTTGAGTATAAATTAAGTAAAGTTAAGCAGGCTGATAGTGCCACTCGTTTTGAGCACTATGAGTTATATTGGCAAGGTGTACGGTTATATAATAGTACTTTGGTTTTTCAAAATACGATGGGTGTTGCTTCACGACTAATTTCAGGAAATACCAGGTTAACTACCCAACTAGCATCGGATAAATTACATGCAACGAGCATAGAAAGTAAGTTTACGTTTTCAGATGAAGCAGTTACTCAACACGTATATCAGCACTACCCATCAACTTTAGATATTATTAACACCGAACGCTTAATTGTTCGAGAAGAAAATCTAGCCTCTCACTTTGTGTATCGAGTTGAGGTGAAATCAAAGCAGCATAATCGTCTGTTTTTAATTTTGGATGGTCAAACACTTGAGCAGTTAGGTTCGTCGGCAAGTCATTACGCATTTGATGGGCATCATGATCAAAGCTATCACGCGGTCGCAACAACCACAGGTAATTATAAGTTAGGCTTAAATTGCCACCAAGCGCCAAATATGACAACGCAAAAGTGTCAAAATACGGTGCTACCAATGGAGCATCCGCTGACACAAAAACATTTTCCTAATTATCCAAGTGTAAGAAATGTTTATTTTAGAGGCGAAGCAACTAGCGCGTTTGACGAGTTTAGTGGCTACCCAATGGTTGTAAAACTTGAAAGCAACCGGTGCATTTTTAAGAATAATTGGGTTGAAACATATCAAGGCAGTGCCTTAGAGCCATATTCTTATGCATGCCCTAATGGAGCAGTGGAAAGCCATGGCATTGATGGCGACCCTTATTTTTATTACTTCTTGAAAGGTGCATTTAAAGCCGTTAACGATGGGCACTTTTTCGGTGGTGTGGCTGCGCAAACTTTACACTGGCATTTTAATGCACTCTTTCCAAACCAACAAAACCGCTGCGACGCAAAAGCGGGTTATTGCCTAAATACAATTAAACAGCGCATTGATGCTGGTAACCTTTATCAAAGTAGTTGGGACGGTGAGTTTACGAACTATGCTGGTGGCACCATAGGAAGCCCATTTCCTCATGGTAGTTCTTTAGACATTGTTGCACACGAAATAGGGCATGCAATTTTAGAGTGGAACACTGGCAATATTCTTTCTGATTTGAATTTTGGCGGTGAATCAGCTGAACTTCGCGCGAAACGCAGTGCTTTACATGAGAGTTTTGCTGATATTACAGCCATTGCTGTGAAAGATTATTATGCGCGTCATTTGCAAGCGGAACCTTCAGATTCTAACTGGATACAGACTGCTATTTTCTCCGAATTGTATCACTATGATAATAAGTTTTGGGCTATCGGTTATGATAGCAGACTTGCTAATTCTTTTTTGCGCCATGTATCTGTGCCTAGACTAGACGGCATTAGCATGGATGACTATCGAGATTATGAACAAACAAGGGGATCCCACCAGCGCGCTGGGGCACTAAATAAATTGTTTTATTTAATTTCCACTAGCGACGGTTGGGATGTACAACGTGCGTATAGACTGGTTTTAAAAGCGATGACAGGGTGTTTTCCTGCCAATGCTGGCATGTATGAGGCGTCACAGTGTCTTATTGCTACAGCCGATGAGTATGATAAACAACATATCACTAATCTTGCTGAGCAGGTTGGCTTTGTTGCGGCTTCAGAGGCCGATAACCAACTTGAAGTAATTGTAAAGCGCATGTATGGAGAAGCACAGTTTGATATTAGCGACTCGAGAATATCGCAGGATAATATTGCTCAATTAGAAGTGAAGCTGGATGATAAGCCATTTCTTTCATGGACACCGCAAAGTGCTGAGCTGTGGGAGGATGTAAAGTCTATACGTCATACTTTTGGGGATGGAGAGCATGCGTTATCATGGCATGTTGAGCTTTACGATGGCTCCGAATTGACATCAAAACGGCTACTGAGTCTATTTGAATCGCCTTTATGTAAACCAGACCAAACTACTGAACGTTTTATATCTGAGCTGTCTTTCAATGGTCAAAAAAGTGAAATCAAAGCAGGAACCAGTGACATCATATTGACCGACCCTGTATATAAGCAATCACCTATTAAAATAGACATGTTTAAACTTGATGGCTATTCAACCATTGCTGCCTATTTAGATACGGATAGAAACGGCTATTTTGATGCAGATAGTGAAAAGTTGATCAATCAGAATGACTTTGAGGATAAAGTTGTTTATGACCTTAGCCAATTCCAAAACTTAGAGACTGGCCCAAGTGTGGTGAGATTTGTGTTATCTGCACAACAAGAAACATCGAGCTGTACTGGCTTAAATGAATCACAAATCATAGATGTACATATTACCTTAAATGAAGGGGAGTATGTTGCACCCAGCATTGATTTCGGCTTTAAACAAAAAAACAACGACCTACATTTATCTGTTAAGCAACAGTTTAGCAATGCCTATACATTTAAATGGATTTTTGGTCAGGAGGAAGTCGTGACCTCTGACTATCATATTGTTAAATCACTACACCAAACATCACAGGTTACCTTAGTATTACTTCGAGACGATGTGGAAGTTAACCGCCTGCCTAAAACGGTGAATGTTGCATCAGAGCCTGAGTTTAGTATTAACTGCCAACAAAACGGTACTGAATGTAAGTTATCAATAGAAGGTGAGCTACCGAGTAATATTGTAAGGTTTGCTTGGCGAGTAGATGATCAGCACTACACGAGTAGTAATCGCTATTTAGTATATGACTTCGGTACGACGGGGCTTAAAAATGTGACTGTATCCCTTATTTTTCAGGGTGCCTCAGTCATATTTGAAAAGTCACAATCTATCGAGTTAAAAGAAGTTATTAATCTTGAGGTTAACGTTCAACAAGAAAACGCTGACTTTATTTTGAATATTTCTCAAACGCTTCCGAAGGGGTACTCTTTGGTTTGGGTTGTAAACGATATTGAATACCCGCACAGTTTAGCTGGCATTAAACTAGCCGGACTAGCACCAGAGGATAGCGTCAGTTACATTTTGAAAAAAGATGGGGAAACGATACTGGAGAAGCCGCTAAGTATAATTCATGTTAGCGATCCTAATTTGAAGGTTAGTTACCATAGTGCCGGCTTAAAGCGTATTTTTTTGGCTGAACATCAGGCAAATGCAAAGGAATTAAAGTACATTTGGGACTTTGGTGATGGCACTGTTAAAGAAACTGATACACAGCAAATGAGTTATAGTTATTCTGAACTAGGTGAATATAAAGCCAGTGTCACTCTTGTTGTTGAGGGGCGTGCCAAGTTCACAGCTCAAACATTCGTGAATGTGTTATCAACTACACCAAACATAACGATTAATGTCCATCAGCATAACCAAATGCTCTCTGTGAGCGCTTCCGGTGATATAAATGATGAGATGACATTTCAGTGGTTAATAAACAATGAGATCAAGTTTGGACGCACTATTGATTATCAATTTCCTGACAAAACACAGGTAACGAGCATCAAACTCAATGTATATCAAAATAATCAAGAAGTGATAGAGGTCATTGAGGACATTCAAGTGGTTGAAAATATGAATTTAGACTTTGGATGGTCTCAAAGTGATGGGGATAACCCCCTTAAGTTTAGTTTTTCTGTAAGGAAAGAGTAGGTTTGAAATTGAAATGGCCCATCGCTTTATGCGCAAGGGCCATTTAGTGAATCATTCGGTAATTTTTTTGTATTGGGTGATTAAAAAAGAAAAGGTCACGTTATGGGCTTTTCTTTGCGCTAATTCATTGTAATGAGAGTCTTTGAATTTCCACGCAAATGGGGTCATTTTAATTAAATGTTCCACAATATCAGATGCAACGGATTGATTATCTTCGACTAGAGTTTGCTCTACGACCTCAAAACCTTCAGGACATTCTGGTGCTTCGTGTAAACGAACATCATCATAGATCTTTTGTTTTAGCTCAAACAAGTGTTTTGGGCCTGGGCCTACGACAATCAAGGTGCCATCTGGCTGTAATAGGCGTGCAGATTCTTGTGTAAAGACAGGAGCAAAAATACTCAAGACAACATCAGCATATTCACTTTTAAAAGGTGCATCTTTACTAGAGGCGACGCTAAAGTTTGGCTTAGTATATCTCTTAGCTGCATATTTGACTGCTGGTTTACTAATATCTAATCCATAGACTGCGGTCGAGTCTGTGACAGCTGTTGCGATAGCTTGGGTATAAAACCCTTCACCGCAGCCAAGGTCTATCACCGCTTTGGGGGTTTTGGATGCGACTAATCTGGCTAGCGATTGCTGTAAAAAGGCGTAGTGATTAGTTGCAAAAAAGGCGCGTCGAGCTTGCACCATATCTAAATTGTCACCGGGTTGCTTTGAGCGTTTAAACTGCACTGGAAGCAAATTGACATAGCCTTCTTTTGCAAAGTCGAATTGATGACGATTTATGCAGCCCAGTGTATTGTTTGTTTGTGATAGTGGTTCTGAGCATATGGGGCAACGGTAATCTAATGTCATCTATCTAAATATTCCTGATCATAAAAGGTCCTAACCCAGTTAGGCCGGTAGGTGATCATCAGTGTAATTGCCATGCCATTTAACATTGCTTCCGGAAACCACATGATCACTGAGTAAAACATATAATTGTATTGCAGTGTCTGCCAGTCGTATAGACCTACTGACCAATAATAGACACCGGTGAGCAGTATTTTACAGGCTGCGACAATGCCTGCGCAAATAAATGCGCATACAAATATATAAATAAAAAAGTGCCTCGGTAAATACTGATAACAAAGTAGAAAAATTGCGTAACTGATATATACAGGAATAATGCCGGTTAAAAACCAAAAAGTGAAAAATTCGATTTGGGTCGAAGTGAAGATGAAGTGTAATAAAGAGGCAAGCAATGTGCTTATTAGGGATAACCGCCAGCCCAATACTAAAGTGACAGTGGTAATGGCCAAAATATGGATGTCTAAAAATGGCAAAATACCAGCCTGAATCTGCCATAATATAGCCATGACCAGCGCACAGCAAAATACGCCAGTTTGTCTTTGCGGAGTTTTGAGAAGTGCAAAAAATTGCACTTTGTCAAAACTCACTGCAAATGCGAGCAATGAAAACAACATAATTGCCATTGGCTGTTACCTGTCATTGCAAGGAGTTGCTATCTATTGTACTTAAATATCGAAAGTGGCCCAAATTGGTGCGTGATCAGATGGCTTTTCGATGCCTCTGAGCTCATAATCTATATCACTTTCGGTACAGGTCGCCATTAAGCTTTCTGTGGCAAGCACGACATCGATACGTAATCCTCGGTTATCATTAAATCCTTTTGAGCGATAGTCAAACCACGAGTATTTGTCTTGTGCGTCTGGTGTTAATTCTCTAAAGGTGTCTTTTAATCCCCAATCCATCAGTGTTTTAAGCCACTCACGTTCTTCTGGCTGGAATGAGCATTTGCCAGTTTTTAGCCAACGCTTCATATTGGCATCGCCAATACCAATATCACTGTCAGTAGGTGAGATATTGATATCGCCCATAACCACAAGATTATCCTCTGCAGATTCATGAGTATTGAGGTGGGTCATTAAATCTTTATAAAATTGGCGTTTATACGGAAACTTAGTCTCGTGGCTGATGTTGTCACCTTGCGGGAAATAACCATTCATGACAGTGACTTCTTTACCACTATCACTCTCGAATACGCCAGAGATCATGCGCTTTTGAGCTTCTTCGGTATCTGTTGCAAACCCTTTAAGAATAGCCTTTGCAGGTTTCTTAGATAACAGAGCTACACCGTAATGCGCTTTTTGACCGTGAAAGTATACGTTGTAACCCATTGATTCCACGTCTTCGATAGGAAACGCTTCATCATGCACCTTAATTTCTTGTAAGCCGATGACGTCAGGCTGATGTTTGTCGATAAGTGCTTGTAGTTGATGCAGCCTAGCTCTAAGGCCATTGATATTGAAGGAGATAATTTTCATATATAAAAGTTATTGGTAAATAAAAATGAGTGTAACACTTTTGCTTATAAGATAGGTGAAAAGTTTACTGATGAAGGCTTCTGAATTGTTAATTTTTTTTACCATTCTCGCCAGTTAAAGCGACATGTTTATGAAGTTGTTAATTGATCATTAAATAGTCAAAAAAGTTTATTTTTATCATTTACAGACTATTTTTTGATTATATAATGCGCAGCAATTCGTTCTTTTGAGGTAGATTATGTTTAAGTCTTTCACTATTGCTGCACTTGTTTCTCTTACGTCAACTGGTGTATTTGCATCTGAAGTTCAGAGTTTTAAAGCAAGCGATGCATCTGTAATTTCTAAAGTATGCGAGGTTGCTGCAAACCAAGGTTTAAGTGCTGCAAGAAAAGAGGGAGCACAACACGGTGTGTTTATTTCTCGTTTCTCTGAAACGGTAAAATGTAACGGTGAAGACATTCGTACATTTGCTAAATCTCAAAATGAAATGCAAATAGTGAAACAAACGACCCAGTCAAAGTTGGTGGCAAAAAACACATCAATAGCAACTGAATTGTGTTTAAAGGCGGCTAAAGAAGGCTTAGACAGTTTGAAAACATATCGCGGTCAAGCTAGAAGCTTAAAGTGTAATAATCTACCAGTTAAGCAATTTGTTCAACAGGTTAACAAAACAGCTATGTAATTAGTTGCTTAATAAAATTAAAAACCCAGCATTATTGCTGGGTTTTTTTATGTCTTTATTTTGACTGTATCATCTCAAGTTTAAACTTTTCCCATTAGTTTATTTTTTGTAAATTAAACGCATGTTAAATGTGTTTTTATTGTTTTTTCTATGTGTTATAAATGTTGTCGAGATGTTTTTTTATAACACTACGGAGAAGAAAGATAATGAAAAAGGGGATTACGCTAATAGCATCTGCGGTCGGTATTGCATTGCTTGGAGGGGCAAGTCCAACATTTGCAAATGACGGAGAGGTCGAGCGAATTGAAGTAACTGGCTCACATATTAAACGCTCTGATTTGGAAGGGCCGTCGCCAATCCAAACAATTTCTGCAGGCGACCTAGCAGCAACAGGATCTACAGACCTTATCGGTGCCTTACAAAAGTTGCCAGTCGCTGGTGCAGGTACGTTCAGTACACAAGGTAACTCAAGTGATGATACTGCAAATGGCGGGTCAAGCGTTGCTTTAAGAGGCTTAGGTGCTTCATCTACTTTGGTATTGATCAATGGTCGTCGCGTTGCAGTGAGTCCATTTGCGAAAGATATTGAAACATCTTTTGTCGATTTAAATACAATTCCAGTTTCATCGGTTAAGCGAATTGATGTTTTGAAAGACGGTGCGTCAGCAACTTATGGTTCTGATGCTGTCGCTGGTGTTATTAATATTATTTTACGAGATGATATTGATGGGTTCGAAGTCGCAGGCAAAATATCTGATACTGCCGATGGTGGTGCAAAAGAGGAAAACTTTACACTTTTATGGGGTAGCTCGACCGATAAAGGACACCACAATTTCTCACTGGATTATTTCAAACGCGGCGATGTATTTTATGCGGATAGAGACTATGCATCTACGGCAGATCAAAGATTTAGAGGTGGCAATAACGCACTGAGTTCTTCTGGTATACCAGGCAGTATTGAAATAGTAAGGTCTGCCGTTACTGATGCTCAATGGGAAGCGTTGCCTGTAACCCGTGTTGAAGATGATGGCACTAAAGTAAGACAAACCTTGTTTGCTGATGTATGGGGTTCAGATACATGTCCTGAAAATATGATCATTGGTGATATTTGTCGTTACGACTATGCACCGCATATGACCCTTATTCCGTCTACAGAGCGCATCAGCTTTAACTATAACGGCGTGCAAGAAATCACTGACAGTGTAGAAGGTTTTGCTGAATTTTCTGCGCAGCATACGTCAACGTTTATTCAAGGCGCGGCCAGCCCGAGTTTTACTGAATTATTTATGTCAGGTGATAATCCTAATCATCCGCTTGCAAATCAGCCTGATCACTTCCTGCATGGCGTAGATATTTCTATGCGACGACGAACAGTTGATATTGGCAATCGTAAAAAAGACGTCGATTCTGAATACTATCGAGCAGTTATGGGGATGCGTGGTGAGTTTAAAGAATGGGATTGGGAGTTTGCCTATTCTGCTATCCGTTCGAGTGCAGTTGAAAAAGGCTTTGATGGCTTTCCAAACAAAATTAGAGCACAAGCTGAGATAGATAATGGTAATTGGAATCCATTTGAACCTAGTCAAAACTCACAAGAAACATTAGACAGAATAGAAACAACGACGACCCGTTATGGTGCATCGACTATGCAATCTTTCGATGCGACCATTTCCGGTGAGTTATTTGAGTTTGGTGATGGCTATGTCGTGGCTGCATTTGGTTTAGAGCACCGGTATGAAAAAATTGAAGATAACCCAGACAGTCAGTACTTAAATGGAGAAATTTTCGGGACTGAAGCGACACAAGCAAATGGTGATCGTGATAATACGGCTTTGTTTGCTGAATTTAATGTGCCAGCTACTGAAACTTTAGAACTACAACTTGCATTACGTTATGAAGATTATAGTGATTTTGGTAACACGACGGACCCTAAAGTCGCATTTCGTTGGACGCCTCTTGAGGAAATTGTCGTACGTGGCTCATGGGGTACCGCATTCAGAGCGCCTTCATTGGTGCAACTACACTTAGGTAAAACAGAAGAGTCTCCAAGCGTCATTGACCGCGAGCGCTGTAAAATCACGAAAGATCCTTTAGATTGTGAACCATTTGAGTATACGGCTGATGTGGCAGGTAATAAAAACTTGCAACCTGAAGAGTCTACTAACTACAACTTGGGTGTGATCTGGCAGGCATCCGATGAATTTAGTATCGGTTTGGACTATTGGAATTACGATCAAGATAATCTAATCAAGAAAATTGGTGCGCAGGAGATAGTGGATTGCTGTGGCGATGACACAAGTTTAGTCACAAGGGATCCAAGCACTGGAAGTACGCCGGGTCGTATCCGCCGAATTAATGATACGTTCGTCAATATTGGTGGCAGAAAAACTGACGGTATAGATATTGATTTAGAGTATAGGTTGCAAACCCAAGACATGGGTGAGTTTAAATTTGGCTACAACGTTACATATGTGCTTAATTACGATGAAGAGTTATCAAAAACAGATGATAACGGTAATCAGATCACAGTCATAGAAGATGAAAATGGAGAGTATCAACATCCAGATTTGCGTTGGAATGCGCGAGTTGATTGGACATTAGACGATTGGGTCGCTAACTTCAGCGTCAATTATATAGACTCATATAATGACTTAGCAGATAGTGACGGCAACAAATTTGAAATTGACTCTTGGACGACCATAGATACGAGTGTCACGTATATTGGTTACGAGCAACTAACTGTAACAGTAGGTGCCTCTAACTTAACAAATGAAGAAGCGCCATTTGCGCCATCTGAATCTATGGGCGTAGACAATAAAACCCATAGCGTGCTTGGACGCCAGGCCTACTTAAAGTTCGCTTACAAATTCTAACCCCTTTAAATTGTCAATTACAAGGTCCTGCATCATGGGGCCTTTTTCTGCTTTTTAAACGCAATAGATGTGTTAAAAGCACGCTTCTCGTAACAGCTTCTTCAATAAATTGCGTATCGATTCTATTATTTAGAGTAATAATTGAAGGAGCACTGTCTATGCACTCAAGCAAATTTATTATCACCGGTGTCGTTCAAGGGGTTGGTTTTAGATATCACACTAAGATTAAAGCTTGCTCTTTAGGGTTAACGGGATTTGCCAAAAATTTACCGGATAGAAGTGTGGAAGTGGTCGTGACTGGTCAGGAAGAGGACATCATAGCACTCGAAGCATGGTTAAAAAAAGGGCCAGTTATGGCAAAGGTCGCATCAATAAGTAAAGAAAGCATCGATGAGGTCATGTCAGAAGGCTTTGAAATACTCTGAAAAGAGCATATTTTTTGTGAATTACGCACGAATATATATGTAAAGTAAAGCTTACGTATTTGAAATGTTCTCAAAAAAGGGCGAATTTTGACATAAAAAAAGAGGCTAATAAGCCTCTTTTTTCAAATAAAGTGAGTGATTAACGCTCACCTTGGTCCTGATAATCGCGTGCAGTGTAGCCAGTGTAAAGCTGACGAGGGCGACCGATTTTGTGACCAGCTTGAGAAAGCATTTCATTCCAGTGTGAAATCCAGCCAACTGTACGAGACATAGCGAAGATTACAGTGAACATGCTTGTTGGAATACCAATTGCCTTAAGAATGATACCTGAGTAGAAATCTACATTCGGGTAAAGCTTCTTCTCGATGAAGTATGGGTCTTCTAGTGCAATTTGCTCTAGCTTCATTGCAACGTCAAGAAGTGGATCTTGGATATCCAATTCTTTAAGTACTTCGTGGCACGTTTGACGCATTACTGTCGCGCGTGGATCAAAGTTCTTGTAAACACGGTGTCCGAAGCCCATAAGACGGAACGGGTCGTTCTTGTCTTTTGCTTTTGCTACGTACTCGTCGATACGGTCTACAGAGCCGATCTCTTCAAGCATAGTTAGACAAGCTTCGTTTGCACCACCGTGCGCAGGACCCCAAAGTGAAGCGATACCAGCAGCGATACACGCATAAGGGTTTGCGCCTGAAGAACCAGCTAGACGAACAGTTGAAGTCGAAGCATTTTGTTCGTGGTCAGCGTGCAACATGAAGATACGGTCCATTGCTTTTGCTAGCACTGGGCTTACTTTGTACTCTTCAGCTGGAACAGAGAACATCATGTGTAAGAAGTTTTCTGCATAGCTAAGATCGTTACGAGGATATACGAAAGGTTGGCCTACGTTATATTTGTATGCCATTGCAGCGATAGTTGGTAGTTTAGCAACTAGCTTAGTTGCACAACGCATACGCTGTTCTGAGTCTGAAATATCTAAATCATCGTGGTAGAAAGATGATAGTGCGCCTACTACACCACATAGCATTGCCATTGGGTGTGAATCAACACGGAAGCCTTGGAAGAAAGCAGCAATCTTCTCATGCATCATAGTGTTACGAGTGATCTCGTCAGAGAACGTGTGTAGTTGCTCTGCGTTTGGTAGTTCACCGTTAAGAAGTAAGTAGCAAAGCTCGATGTAGTTTGAGTGCTCTGCTAATTGTTCAATCGGGTAGCCGCGGTGAAGAAGTACACCTTTTGCACCATCAATGTAAGTAATAGATGATTCACAAGAGCCAGTCGACATGAAACCAGGGTCATATGTGAAGAAGCCGTGAGCACCTAAAGTACGAACGTCGATAACGTCTTGGCCAGCTGTACCAGAGTGGATCGGTAGTTCGATTGGGTCGTGCCCATCGATATGGACTGTGGCTTTCTTATCTGCCATCTATCTTATCTCCTATGAAATAACAACATTCTGATTGTTATGTTGTGATACTAATGTTAAGCAAATTCAGATCATTGTAACTTATAAATGGGGTGAAAAGTCAATTTTTCTAAGAATTATGCAAAAATGTATAATAAGTATTCTAACTAGATTAAATATTATACCATTGGCTAATTCGCAAGCGTACGAAACTAAACAAGAATTGTAAAAACACGCACAGCCTTATATACTGTCAACGGTTTTATACCGTGTCGTCTGTGGGTAAACCTATTTTTACATCGAAGTTTTACAGGCAAGTGATCTTTTAAGTGTTTAAACAGGTTTATCTAGAGTGTGCCATTTGTGCATGTCGTGCAAGTGGGTTGATAAAAACAAGTAGATGAAGCTCTTATCGAGCAAAGATGGGCAAGTAACTGTGAAAAAGCAAAGACCTGTAAATCTAGATCTTACGACTATATCTATGCCAGCAACGGCAAAGGCGTCGATCTTACATCGTGTCACTGGTGTCGCGTTGTTCTTCGCGCTGACATTTGTCATTTGGGCGTGGTCTGAATCTCTCTCTTCTCCTGAAGGTTTTGAATTTGTAAAAGAGCTTATGACTGGCTTTGTTGCAAAATTCATTGCGTGGGGCACCTTGGCTGTATTGTCTTACCACATCATTGGCGGCATCCGTCACATGATCCAAGACATGGGCCACTGGGAAGAGTTAGAGTCGGGCAATGCAAGTGCTAAAATTGCAATCGCCATTTGGGTAATCGTTGCGATTCTTGGTGGAGTGTGGATATGGTCTTAAATCAAGCAACTCTGAAACGTGATGGTGTACAAGATTATGTATCACTTCGCGCAACAGCATTAATCATTGCAGCATATGCTGTATTTATCGTGGGCTACTTAGCGTTAACTCCTGAATTAACGTATGAAGCATGGACTGGGTTGTTCGACAACTTGGCTATGAAAGCTGCAACTATTATTACACTAGTTTGTATAATGGTTCATACTCGTATTGGTCTTTGGCAAGTTCTTACTGACTACGTCAAGTGTTCAACAATGCGTTCAGTTTTAGGCTTTGTATTAAATCTAATGGCACTTGCATATGTTGCTGTTGGTTTGTTTGTTCTGTGGGGTGTTTAAGTGAAATATAATGTCCGTGAATTTGATGCTGTAGTTGTTGGAGCCGGCGGCGCGGGTATGCGTGCTGCACTTGCTATTTCTGAGTCAGGCAAGACATGTGCTCTTATCTCTAAAGTATTCCCAACTCGTTCTCACACAGTATCTGCGCAAGGTGGTATTACGGTAGCACTTGGCAACTCTCATGAAGATAACTGGGAATGGCACATGTACGATACTGTCAAAGGTTCTGATTATATCGGTGACCAAGACGCTATCGAATATATGACTAAAACGGGTCCTGAAGCTATTACTGAATTAGAAAACATGGGTTTACCATTTTCTCGTTTTGAAAATGGCCGTGTTTATCAGCGTCCTTTTGGTGGTCAGTCAAAGCATTTTGGCGGCGAGCAGGCTGCACGTACAGCAGCTGCTGCTGACCGTACTGGTCACGCACTTCTTCATTGTCTATACCAACAAAACGTTAAAAACAAAACAAACGTTTTCTCTGAGTGGTATGCCCTTGACCTAGTTAAAAATGACAAAGGCGACGTTGTTGGTGTTACAGCGATTGAGATCGAGACTGGTGAAGTTGTTTACTTCAAGTCTAAAGCCGTTGTACTTGCAACTGGTGGTGCTGGTCGTATCTATGCATCAACAACAAATGCACACATTAACACTGGTGACGGTGTTGGTATGGCAGTGCGAGCTGGCATCGGCATGCAAGACATGGAGATGTGGCAGTTCCACCCGACAGGCATCGCAGGTGCTGGTACGCTAGTAACAGAAGGTTGTCGTGGTGAAGGTGGTTACCTTCTGAATAAAGATGGCGAACGTTTCATGGAACGTTATGCCCCTAATGCTAAAGACCTTGCTGGTCGTGACGTTGTTGCACGTGCAATGATGACTGAGATCCGTGAAGGCCGTGGTTGTGAAGGCCCTTGGGGTATTCACATTAAGTTGAAACTTGACCACCTTGGTGAAGAGATGCTTAACCTTCGTCTACCAGGCGTTTGTGACCTATCAAAAACATTCGCACACGTAGACCCAGCTAAAGAGCCAATTCCAGTAATCCCAACATGTCACTACATGATGGGTGGTGTACCTACAAATGTAAACGGTCAAGTACTTGACGTAGACAATAACGGTAACGAACGTATCGTTGAAGGTCTATTCGCAGTAGGTGAGATTGCTTGTGTATCAGTACACGGTGCAAACCGTCTAGGTGGTAACTCGCTACTTGACTTAGTTGTATTTGGTCGTGCAGCAGGTAACTTCCTAGGTTCTTACTTGAAAGACTTTGAGTCAACTGGTGAAGCGTCTAAAGACGATGTTGATGCAGCGTTTGCTCGTTACAATCGTTGGGAAACTTCTGAAGTTGGTAAGGGTGAAGACCCGGTTCAAATCAAGAAAGATCTGCAAGAGTGTATGCAGCTTAACTTCTCGGTATTCCGTGAAGGTGATGCAATGGCTGATGGCCTTAAGCAGCTTAAAGAAATCCGTGAACGTCTTCAGTATGCGCGTCTTGATGACAAGTCAACTGAATTCAACACGCAGCGTATTGAGTGTCTTGAACTAGATAACTTGATGGAAACAGCATACTCAACAGCAGTTGCTGCTAACTTCCGTACGGAAAGCCGTGGTGCGCACTCAAGATTTGACTTCCCTGAGCGTGATGACGAGAACTGGTTATGCCATTCAATGTATCACCCTCAAAGTGAGTCAATGACAAAGCGTGATGTTAACTTTGCGCCGACTACGCGTGAAGCATTCCCACCTAAAGCTCGTACGTACTAGGAGTTAGACGATGGCAACAGCAACTTTAGAATTATCTGTTTATCGTTACAACCCAGATGTTGATACTGCACCTCGTATGCAGGAATACAAACTTGAGGTTGAAGAAGGTCGTGACATGATGGTGCTTGACGCACTACTTATGTTAAAAGAGCAGGACTCAACACTTTCTTTCCGTCGTTCATGTCGTGAAGGTGTTTGTGGTTCTGATGGTCTAAACATGAATGGTAAAAATGGCCTTGCATGTATTACTCCATTGTCTGCTCTACAAAAGAATGGCAAAGGTAAAATTATCGTACGTCCACTTCCTGGCTTGCCAGTAATTCGTGACTTGGTAATTGACATGAGTCAGTTCTACACTCAATACGAGAAAGTAAAGCCTTACTTGATCAATGATAAGCCAACTGGTGGTGAAGAGCGTCTTCAATCTGTTGAAGACCGTGAAAAGCTAGATGGTCTTTATGAGTGTATTTTATGTGCATGTTGTTCTACTTCATGCCCATCATTCTGGTGGAACCCAGATAAATTTATCGGTCCTGCGGGCCTTCTTCATGCGTATCGTTTCTTGGCAGATAGCCGCGATACAGCAACTGAAGAGCGTTTAGCTGGTCTTGATGACGCGTTCAGCGTATTCCGTTGTCACAGTATCATGAACTGTGTTAGCGTTTGTCCGAAAGGTTTGAATCCAACCAAAGCGATTGGACACATTAAATCTATGCTATTAAACCGTTCGGTTTAAAGCATATTATTATCTTAAGATGGCATGCTGAGCATGCCATCTTGTTTTCGTTTAAGTTTAAGTTTCTGCGCTAGAGAAAAGGGCTAATAAATGCACGAAGGTGTGATGAAAGCATGGCTGGAATCTTCTCACTTATACGGCGGTAACGTTGCATATGTAGAAGATTTATATGAGGCGTATCTTGATGATGCGGCTTCAGTGCCAGAAGAATGGCGAGAAGTGTTTGATCAACTGCCTAAAGTAGAAGGTGTTGATGTTGATATTAAACATTCCGATGTAAGAGCACAATTTGCTGAGCTTGCTAAGAACAAACACAGAGAAGTAGTAGTTTCTGCAGAAGGTGCGGCAGATGCAAAACAAGTGCGTGTGTTGCAGCTTATTAATGCATTTAGATTTAGGGGCCACCAAAATGCCAATCTAGACCCGTTGGGTTTATGGCAACGTGACCGAGTGAGAGAACTCGAGTTGGCTTACCACGATTTAGATGATGTGGATCACGATAAAGAATTCAACGTTGGCTCTTTTGCCTGTGGCAAAGAGACAATGAAATTAAAAGACTTGTACGCTGCGTTAAAGTCTACCTACTGTGGTTCAGTTGGTGCAGAGTACATGCACATCACATCAACCGAAGAAAAGCGCTGGTTACAACAACGCTTAGAAGCCGGTTTCTCTAAGCCTCAATTTAGCAAAGAAAACAAACTACGCTTATTGCAAGGTTTAATCGCTGCAGATGGTCTTGAAAAATATCTTGGTGCTAAGTTCCCAGGTGCAAAACGTTTCTCACTAGAAGGTGGCGATGCACTTGTACCAATGCTGAAAGAGCTGGTACACAGAGCTGGTGAAAGTGGCCAAGAAGAAGTTGTTATCGGTATGGCTCACCGTGGTCGTCTTAACGTATTAGTTAACGTCCTTGGTAAGAACCCTCAAGAATTATTCGATGAATTCGCTGGTAAATATGGCGAGTCTGCAGGTTCTGGTGATGTTAAATATCACATGGGCTTCTCTTCTGATTTCGCGACGCAAGGCGGCGATGTTCACATGGCATTGGCGTTTAACCCGTCTCACTTAGAAATCGTTAACCCAGTGGTTATGGGCTCGGTAAGAGCACGTCTTGACCGTTTAGATTGCGCAAGTGGCTCTAAGGCACTACCAATTACGATTCATGGTGACTCGGCAATTGCAGGTCAAGGTGTTGTACAAGAGACGTTTAACTTATCTAAGACGCGTGCATATGGCGTTGGCGGTACTGTTCGTATCGTTGTGAATAACCAAGTTGGTTTCACAACATCTAAACCAGAAGATACACGTTCAACAGAATACTGTACTGACATCGCAAAGATGGTTCAGGCACCAATCTTCCACGTAAACTCTGACGATCCTGAAGCAGTTGCATTCGTAACACAAATTGCGCTTGATTTTCGTAACAAGTTTAAGCGTGATGTTGTTATTGATTTAGTATGTTACCGTCGCCACGGTCACAACGAAGCTGATGAGCCAAATGCAACTCAGCCTCTAATGTATCAAAAGATCAAAAAGCACCCAGTACCGCGTCAGCTTTATTCTGACAAACTTGTCGCTGAAGGTGTATTGTCAGCACAAGAAGCAAAACAGCTTGCTGATGACTACCGAAATGGCTTAGACAATGGTGTGTGTGTTGTTTCTGAAATCCAGCCAGAAACGAAGCATTCATCTGAGTGGTCTAAGTATGTCGGTCATGACTGGGATACGCCTTACGAGACAGAAGTTTCTGTTGATAAGCTTAAAGAGCTTGGTGAAAAGGTTGCTAGCTACCCAGAAGATCACAAAGCACAGTCTCGTGTTAAGAAAATATACGATGACCGTAAAGCGATGGCTAAAGGTGATAAGCCACTCGATTGGGGTATGGCAGAGACGCTTGCATATGCAACTATGGTTGACCAAGGTACTGACATTCGTCTAACTGGTCAGGACTCTGGCCGTGGTACTTTCTTCCACCGTCACGCCGTTGTTCATAATCAAAACGATGCGTCTACTTATTTGCCGTTGCAAAATATCAGCCCAGAGCAGGGTACTTTTGAGGTTTATGACTCAGTACTTTCTGAAGAAGCTGTATTAGCATTCGAATACGGTTACGCTACTGCAGAGCCTACTTCATTGGTTCTTTGGGAAGCACAATTTGGTGACTTCGCAAACGGCGCACAGGTTGTATTTGACCAATTCTTAAGTTCTGGTGAGCAAAAGTGGGGCCGTTTGTGTGGCTTGACTCTGTTGCTTCCACACGGTTACGAAGGTCAAGGTCCAGAGCATAGTTCTTCACGTATGGAGCGTTACCTGCAGCTTTGTGCTGACCACAATATGCAAGTATGTGTACCAACTACACCTGCGCAAGTTTACGCAATGCTGCGTCGTCAATCAGTACGTCCATTACGTCGTCCATTGATTGTAATGACACCAAAATCATTGCTACGTCACCCATTAGCGGTTTCTAGTCTTGAAGAACTGTCTGATGGTGTTTTCCACAATATGATCGATGAAATCGATGAGATTAAGCCGGAAAACGTAGAGCGTGTTGTATTCTGTAGTGGTAAGGTTTACTACGAACTACTTCAAGAGCGTCGTAAGCTTGAACTAAACAATATTGCTATTGTACGTGTTGAACAGTTATATCCATTCCCTCACAAAGAGATGGATGAGATCATGGCTCGTTACCAGCATGTTAAAGATTTCGTATGGTGTCAGGAAGAACCACAGAACCAAGGTGCTTGGTACTGTTCTCAACACCATTTCTGGGAAGCAATCCCTGCAGGTGCAAACCTAACATATGCTGGCCGTAAGGCATCAGCTGCACCGGCATGTGGATATATGTCTACCCACACTAAAGAACAAAACGCGTTGATTGCTGACGCATTAACAATTAAAAAATAAGGAATAAGAGATGACAACCGAAATTAAGGTGCCTGTTCTTCCTGAGTCAGTTGCAGACGCGACCGTTGCGACATGGCATGTAAGCGTTGGTGATACGGTAAGCCGTGACCAAAACCTAGTTGACATCGAAACGGATAAAGTCGTTTTAGAAGTTGTCGCACCTGAAGATGGTGTAATTGTTGCTATCTCCGAAGAAGAAGGCGCAACAGTATTAGGCGAGCAAGTAATTGCACAAATCGGTGCTGCGGGTGCGGCACCAACTCAATCAAATGAACAACCAGCAGCGCCAGCGGCAGCGGCGCCAGCAGCAGAAGGTAAAGAAGTGGACATTAAAGTACCAGTACTTCCAGAGTCAGTAGCAGACGCTACAATCGCAACTTGGCACGTTCAACCAGGTGAGGCAGTAAGCCGTGATCAAAACCTAGTTGACATCGAAACAGACAAAGTTGTTTTAGAAGTTGTTGCACCTGAAGACGGTGTAATGGGTGAGCACTTGCATGCTGAAGGCGATACAGTACTTGGTGAGCAGGTTATTGGTAAGCTTTCTGCAGGTGGTGCACCAGCTGCAGCGCCAGCAACTTCTGACGCAGCACCTGCAACATCTGACGAAAACGCAGATGTGCTTACGCCTTCAGTTCGTCGTTTAATCGCTGAGAAAGGCTTAGATGCTTCTCAGATTAAAGGTTCTGGCAAAGGTGGTCGCATCACCAAAGAAGATGTTGACGCATTCCTTAAAGCGCCAGCAGCTAAGCCAGCAGCAGCACCAGCAAAAGCGGCAGCGCCAGCAGCACCAGTAGGTGATCGTACGCAGAAGCGTGTTCCAATGACACGTCTTCGTAAGACAATTGCTAACCGTCTTCTTGAAGCAAAGAATTCAACAGCAATGCTTACTACGTTCAACGAAGTAAACATGAAGCCAATCATGGACCTTCGTAAGCAGTACAAAGATGTATTTGAAGAGCGTCACGGTATCCGTCTTGGTTTCATGTCTTTCTACGTGAAAGCAGTAACAGAAGCACTTAAGCGTTTCCCTGAAGTAAATGCATCAATCGACGGTGATGATATCGTTTATCACAACTACTTCGACATCAGCATCGCTGTTTCTACACCTCGTGGTCTAGTAACACCAGTACTTCGTGACTGTGACAAGCTATCTGTTGCTGAAATCGAAAAAGGTATCCGTGAGCTAGCGCTTAAAGGTCGTGATGGTAAACTAACAGTTGATGATATGACTGGTGGTAACTTCACAATCACAAACGGTGGTGTATTTGGTTCACTACTTTCTACGCCTATCATCAACCTACCACAGTCTTCAATTCTTGGTATGCACAAGATCCAAGAGCGTCCAATGGCTGTAAACGGTAAGGTAGAAATTCTACCTATGATGTACCTAGCGCTTTCTTATGACCACCGTCAAATCGATGGTAAAGAATCAGTTGGTTTCCTAGTAACAATCAAAGAATTACTAGAAGATCCAACACGTCTACTTCTAGACGTTTAATCAAAAGATTAAATCTTAA
This sequence comes from Pseudoalteromonas luteoviolacea CPMOR-1, assembly GCF_001625685.1. Taxonomy (GTDB): domain Bacteria; phylum Pseudomonadota; class Gammaproteobacteria; order Enterobacterales; family Alteromonadaceae; genus Pseudoalteromonas; species Pseudoalteromonas luteoviolacea_K. The sequence goes on from NZ_AUYC01000012.1 coordinate 214,473, forward strand.
GCTGTATGCGTGCAATTAAGCAACATACAGCTTTTTTTTTGCGCCTTTGGTCTAACTGGGGTTTTATTAAAACGCCGTGGGATCTATACTATGTGCGCAATTTGGGATAGCTGATTATTTGCATAAATATTCAGCATTTTTAGTATAAAAAATTGGATAAAGCATCATGAATTTGCATGAGTATCAGGCAAAACAACTTTTTGCCGAATATGGTTTACCTGTGTCTGAGGGTTACGCTTGTGACACTCCTCAGGAAGCAGTTGAAGCTGCTGGTAAAATTGGTGGCGACAAGTGGGTCGTTAAATGTCAAGTACACGCGGGTGGCCGTGGTAAAGCTGGCGGTGTTAAGCTAGCTGATAGCAAAGACGAGATCCGCGCATTTGCTGAAAACTGGTTAGGTAAAAACCTAGTAACTTACCAGACTGACGAAAAAGGTCAGCCTGTTGCTAAGATCCTAGTTGAAAGCTGCACTGATATTGCAAATGAGCTATACCTTGGTGCTGTTGTTGACCGTGCTTCACGTAAAATCGTGTTCATGGCTTCAACTGAAGGTGGTGTTGAAATCGAGCAAGTTGCTGAAGAAACGCCAGAACTAATTCACAAAGCTGAAATCGATCCACTAGTAGGCCCTCAGGCATACCAAGGTCGTGAGCTAGGCTTCAAGCTTGGTCTTAACCCAGCACAGATCAAACAGTTCACTAAGATCTTCCTAGGTCTAGCGAACATGTTCATCGATCACGATTTCGCACTTCTAGAGATCAACCCTCTAGTAATCACTGACGAAAACAACCTACATTGCCTAGACGGCAAGATTGGTGTTGATGGCAACGCGCTTTTCCGTCAGCCTAAGATCCGTGAATTCCACGATCCTTCACAAGAAGATGCACGTGAAGCTCACGCTGCAAGCTTTGAATTAAACTACGTTGCTCTAGACGGTAACGTTGGTTGTATGGTTAACGGTGCAGGCCTAGCGATGGGTACAATGGACATCGTAAACCTACACGGCGGTAAACCAGCTAACTTCCTAGACGTTGGTGGCGGCGCGACTAAAGAGCGTGTATCTGAAGCATTCAAGATCATCCTTTCAGATGACAACGTAAAAGCAGTACTAGTTAACATCTTCGGTGGTATCGTTCGTTGTGACATGATCGCTGAAGGTATCATTGGTGCAGTTAAAGAAGTTGGTGTAAGCGTACCTGTAGTTGTACGTCTTGAAGGTACTAACGCTGAAGCTGGCCGTGAAGTACTAGCTAACTCTGGTCTTGACATCATCGCTGCTGAATCACTAACTGATGCTGCAGAGAAAGTAGTTGCTGCTGCGGAGGGCAAATAATGTCTGTACTAATTAATAAAGATACTAAAGTAATCTGTCAGGGTTTCACTGGTGGTCAGGGTACTTTCCACTCAGAGCAAGCTATCCAGTACGGTACGCAAATGGTTGGTGGTGTTTCACCTGGTAAAGGTGGTCAAACTCACCTTGGTCTTCCAGTATTCAACACTGTACGTGAAGCTGTAGAAGCAACTGGCGCAACAGCGACAGTAATCTACGTACCAGCTGCATTCTGTAAAGACGCTATCTTAGAAGCTATCGACGGTGGCATTAAGCTAATCGTCTGTATCACTGAAGGCATCCCTACACTAGATATGGTTGATGTTAAAGTGAAGCTAGAAGAAACTGGCGTTCGTATGATCGGTCCTAACTGTCCAGGTGTTATCACTCCGGGCGAGTGTAAGATTGGTATCATGCCTGGTCACATCCACTTACCTGGTAAAGTAGGTATCGTATCTCGTTCAGGTACGCTTACTTATGAAGCAGTTAAGCAAACTACTGACGCTGGCTTCGGTCAATCTACTTGTGTTGGTATCGGTGGTGATCCAATCCCAGGTACTAACTTCATCGACGTACTAGAAATGTTCCAGAACGATCCAAAGACTGAAGCAATCGTAATGATTGGTGAGATCGGTGGTACAGCAGAAGAAGAAGCTGCAGAGTACATCAAACACAACGTGACTAAGCCAGTTGTTTCTTACATCGCTGGTGTTACTGCTCCTCCGGGCAAGCGTATGGGTCACGCTGGTGCAATCATCTCTGGCGGTAAAGGTACTGCTGATGAGAAGTTCGCAGCTCTAGAAGAAGCAGGCGTTAAGACTGTTCGCTCTCTAGCTGAGATCGGTTCTGCACTTAAAGAAAAAGCTGGTTGGTAATCGTTTACCATTCAGTTAAAAAAGGCTCCCTAGGGAGCCTTTTTTGTTTTTATTAACTCGTTCTAAATAGCGTTCATACTTTTCAAACTGAATTTGGAGAGCGTAATATAATCACTAGCTAAGCAAACTCTGCACGATTATTATTTAGCAATTAAATGAGTCTTAGAAGAACCATTAAAAGGCGAGCCAATCTACGACTCGTCATAAGTTGCGATTAAACCCAATTTACATTGATCCCACATAATATCTAGAGGTTGAGTTAGTTACACAAAACGAGGAGCGCACTATTGTTTAATGAGACGAATACCTTTAACAGATTATTCAAAAGCTTAAGCTTGTCTGCACGACCTTGACTTGGTGTCTTTCATCTCTTATTACTAGTTTTTATTTTAAACTAAGACCTAATTTATCTTTTACAGTTAGTTGTAATTAAATGTGCTTGAAGTGACACTATATTCCCTGTTATAAACATCAACTCGATGCCATTTAATATAGGTAACACTATGTCCAAGAAGGACTTTGTTAGTCATTTACTGACAGAATGCGATGTCATGATCCGCTATGCTTCAGGCGAAGGAAAGACCATGCCAAGCTATATCCCGAACACAGTTTATCAATTACAAAATAAGCAAGAGGTGAGAGAGGGAGATAGTTATAGCTTAATGTTAGAGCACGAGTTAACTGCCCTGACGAAGTGTCATAAAGAGTTATCTTTACTGGTTTATCCAGCTAAGCCACTGACGCTTGCTATTATGGACAAGGAGTCTACTTCGGTTAGTTGGTTAAGGTTTTTAGGGCCTGTTAAGTTAGTTCGGCATATGTCATTGCTGGCGCTTTTCTTTTTAATTTCTATTATTTCGCTGTCTATATCACCTGAGGTCAATCAGAAAACAATTAATGAAGGTTTATTTAACTCAGAAGGCAGGGTGCTCTTACTGAATCAGTTATTTTTGCTCTGCTGCGCGGGGCTTGGGGCAACATTTGCTTGTTTACATAAATCTCGTAATTTTATTCGATTATGCAATTACGATCCCAAGTTTGATTCTACTTATTGGTCTATGGTGATTATGGGATTTATGGCGGGATTGATGATTGCAGAGCTGATCCCAACCCAAGAGATAACTCAAAATCACTCTTCATTGGGTGACTTTCATAAGCCGCTCGCTGCATTACTCGGTGGTTTTTCAGCAGATGTGATATACAGCGTGTTGAGTCGATTAGTTGAAGTAGTTAACCAGCTGATGGGCAGCACAGATCAGAGAACCAAAGATAAAGTAAAAAATGGGCTAACCCGAGCCGATCTCGCTGAGCAATTGCAGCAGCAAAATAAAGATATCAAAGATACTATCTCACAAAGCCAACGATTAAATCAGCAGCTCATGTCTACAATTACACAAGAGAGCGAACCTTCGTTATACAGTCAAGCACCATTGCCTCATTCTCCTCAGCAGAAGAGTACTGAGACGTTAAAATCGACTCATGACACGATAAAAACATCGGCTAGCAAATCTAAAGCGGCTTTAATGGAGCCTTAGTATCTATAAAATCTATTGAGCATTCTTTTGGATATCAAGCCCGTAATTATTGTACATTTCGTAATAAAGGATTACATTTAAAGCGAGAGATTTTATACGGGCTTTTATATTTGCAACTATTCATTTTTTTCGCAGTTTCTTTATTATTTACGTGTTCTGCATTCGGTGTTTCAAAAAAGCAGCTTTTGGAGTACGAAGCTGAAGCTGTAACATCGCCATCAACGCTGCTTTCGACTCAAGTACCACCAGAGTCGACTGATGAAGTCTTATGGCTCACATTGAAAGCACGCGCCGCTTTTTTTAGAGGAGATATTGAAACGGCTGAAGCTGTTTATGATTCGGGAAAAGTAAAAGTTCAAGCATCTCCTTTAAAGCTATCGTCTGGATATTGGTTCTTGTATCGTGCTTTTTTTTCCATAGAGCAGGGAGAGTTGGACAAGGCAAAGCAATATATCAAACAAGCTAGGTTGTGCTTTACACAAAATAAAGCAACCGATTTTCTGATCCGAACCTATGCAATGGAGGCGATTATTTCTGTTTGGCGTGAGGAATACAGTTTTGCGTTGAAGTCACTTCAATCAGCTCAAGCGCTGCTCACGCGGAGCGAAAATAAGTCCGACCCCATTACGAGAATGATGGTATATGATAGCTCCACAGCTTATTATTCGACGTTAAAGTTTTATGTTAAAGCCTTGGGTTATGCACATCAGGCACAGGATTTGGCTCAGCAGTCTCACAATTTGTTAGACGGACTCCCTATTAAGTATAATTTGTGCTTAACATTGTTACGTGCTCAACTGATTGAAAAAGCCCAGCAGTGTTACCAGAAAATGTATAACGTCTCTGAGTTACATAATTTGCCTAGATACGAGTTTTGGGCCTTATCTGGGCTCGGTAAAATAGCGCTTTCAAATAAAAATTTTACTGATGCGATTAAATATCTTCAAGCTGCTCGACAAACACAGCATAACGCCATTATTAATCCGGCACACATCATTGTGTTACATAATAATTTAGCCTATGCGTTTGCTCAGATGAAGTTATTCGACCAAGCGTTAGAGCAAATCGCGCTATCTAAGCAAGTGTTAAAGTCGTATAACAGTGCGCTTAATAATCGCTATACTCGACAAACTTTAAAAATTGAAGCCGATGTTTATCAATCGAAACAAGATTTGCCGCAAACAATTTCTACGCTGCGTACTTACATTCGCTTGCTTGAAGAAAGTGAACTTAAAACACAAAGCAAACCTGAACACAAAGCAATTGTACTCGAGCAACCAATCAGATCAGCTCGCCAAGTTAACACGGCAGCTGAAGACGAAGTTGTAAAAGCGCTTAAGCATGCCCGTATTATTATCGCACTGCTTATTGTTACTTTGTGCGCTGTGATTATTTACTATAGGCGCTCTAAACACAATTTAGCACAATCTTTGAACTATAAAGATACTGTAACAGGGCTATATAACAGGCGGTATTTTATTGAGCAGTTTGAAGGGATCTCAAAGAAGAATCTCGATTATGCCATGGCGCTTATTGAGATCAGTCCTGAACAAAGTGAAACTATGTCTGCCTCGGATATGGATGCCAAGTCTATTAAATTTGCGGCACAACAGCTATCTATGCAGTTTAGGGATGATGGCGATCTTGTATGTCGAGTGAGTGGGCAAGAGTTCGTCATTTTGTGTGAAGGGATGAAAAAGCCTGTTTTACAAAAAAGATTAGCGGTATTACAGCATGTATTTGCCGCACAAGAAAATGTAACGGCACTGCAAATGTCAGGGGCGCTGATATGCTCGGAGGAAGGGGATTTTGGTAATATCTTTGCTGAATTAGAGAGCCGGTTAATTCATGTTAAACGGACTGCAAAAGGGCAGGTGGTCGCATTTTGACCACCCGCTTTAGATTGCCTTATTTGATTAGTAAGTATAACTAATATGCTGGAAGAACCGCATTGTTACATCCTGCTTCTCAGGGTTTATAGGTAGTTGAGTAATAAATCGTCGAACCATCGTTTCTACATTATTCATAAATTTTCCATAGCCAGCATCTTTGTTATCCGCATCACTGGCCACGATGACAAAGTGCATGACATCACATAAATGTTGCGCGTCCCAAATTGTATGGGTTTGACCGTCTGCTAAAGATGTATCAAAGCTTAACTTTTGTAGCTCTCTATTGTGTGCCGACTTATCGATTTGACTGTTTCTTATTATTGGCATTCGACCATCAGCCACAAACCCTACATGAGAAAGCTGTAGCTGAGTACAGGTTGTCAATAGTTTGTCTTCAATATGTCGGTAAAACCCAGAATAATCTCCTGGTCTCAATAAGTGTTGATATTCAGTCTTTATCGCTCTGGTGATCGGTACTGAAAAAGTAACATAAGTGATTTCACTGTGTGCCTCTGGCAGTGAGCAGTTTCTTGCCTGATATCTTGGATATAAGCTTCTTAACTTATAGCCATATGTTTCTCTGTGTCCTTTTATTTTCGAGAATATATCGTAAGTTAGGTGTTGATGGTCCCTTACTTTAAAGCACATGTTCTCTTTTTCGTATTGTGTTTGTAAAGCATCTAAGGTGCGCTTTACTTTGCTGTGAAATGCCGCTGCATTTGCTCTTAATTCATCACCCGTTGCTAAAAATAACAAACGGATCTTTCTCGCTTTGTGGCCTTCGTCTTGATAGATCTTATGGGCTTCATGGTATTTTGGGTTGTAAAAAAACAGTATTTGCTTATCTGTTTGTAAGCTATATGCTTCTTCATGATATCGGACAACTGGTAATTTGTCGTTCACGATAAGTTGAACGTTATAGAGTTCATATTCATCACACAGTGCAAATAACTTTCTCGCAAGCCTTTGATATGCACTCTCTAAGTCATCAAAATGGCTGTAAAATGAGTCATCAGGTTTAAACTCAGCCAGAATGTAGTGGTTATTGCGAGCATTGGTTGGAATATAGACGCGATGTAAATTCAATGATGCCATTTTTAATCCTTAACGATACACCTAATTTGACTTCATATTATTGAATTTACGTGACGATTTTATTGCGCTGGAACAAAAGTTGTCACAAAACTTGGGTTTGTTCTTATATTTAATCGTAGGAAATTAATCATGTTTGTGCTGCAAATTAGGATAACAGATTAGACAAGTAAATGATTCTCGTTTAAAGTTTTTGTGTATTAAATAGGAACTTGATAAATGAATCTATTACCTTTGAGTGATCGAGCACTCAACTTTTTAGCTTTAGCCGAAGCAAATAATAACAATGCTAACTCTTGCGACCTTGTCATTTTAGAAGGCCATTATGGCATGCAACGGTTGTTTGACTGTGTGGATAAAATTGCAAGCTTACATCCAATAATGCAAAGTCGCATTGTCAGAAAAGGGCTAAAGTATTTTTGGGAGTATGATGAAACGCTTTACCCTGAAAAGTTGCAACTGGATTGGACTGATCGCTTTGTAGACTTAAAGCAATGGCATATCGCGCTGCGACAGTACGCGATTGACAACCCCGTTGACCCATATGTTGGATCCCCAGTTCAATTTGTCTGTATCCGGTTTAAACAGTACAGCGCATTGTTATTTCTTTCTTCACATACTGCATCAGATGCCCGCAGCGGCTACATTTTATTTGAACAGTTACATTCACTTTTACTCAACCAGCCTATTTCGTGTATTGATAATAGCTTTTGTGAAGAGCATATGCTTTTTGATAAAGTTGGTACAAAAGCATTGTTTCATGCTGGTGTTAGATTAGCCGTTGATTTATTTAGAACGAAAAAAAGAATTGCGATTGCAGACTCAGAGTGTTGGTGTGTTGATTATCATGACTTCGGTTTGGACGCGACTAAAGCGCTGAAAACCTGGTCTAAACGGCATCAGGTTTCTGTGAATGTCGCGCTTAATTATGTCTTAAATAAAGCACTGAATAATGGTCAAAAATACACTGTACTTGAAACTATTTCGCTCAGGGGAATAGCGAAAAAGGATCTTGCTGCCTCATATAATAATTTAATTATGCCTTTCGGTTCAGAGATCGGAGGCGAAAGTTGTTGGATTAAGGCGTACCAGGCGCGTTTGCAAGAGTTGAAACTTGAAGGGTATAAGGTGCATCAAGCCGAGCAGAAGATTCAGTCTTACTCAATAAATCTAGTACCAAAATCTGCGCTTAAATTACTTGTTGAAAGTTATAAAAGGTTGTTTCTCAATGGTAATGTGATCTTGTCCAACCTAGGTAAATTGGAGTTTAACTTAAGCTATATTGGCTCTTTTAAGATTATTGATGTGTATAATTTTAGTGTACCATTGCCACCTGCTGGTCTGGCGTTAGTTGCCAGTACGTACCAGGGGCGATTGCGTATTTCATATGCTCATAGGGGTGAGGTAGAGTTATCGATCACGCCTTCGATTGAACGTGAGATAGCAGCGCTGAATACTTAAATGTCATAAGTGCTTCGCAATTAGTCACTTTGGATATGGATAATGCCCCCTACAATTGGATGGGATGTTTTATCCAATATCAAGCTAAATACCTATTTTCTTGTAAAGTTTTATCATTACAACGCGCTTTGCTTCTCATTTGAAATACTGAGTGTTAAACAGAATAGAGTTATACATCAAATAAACAATGGTTTATATATTGTATTAATTTTGTTTTCACATAAATGGTAATAGCGCGTCTTTCCTCCGATATAAATTTTTTTATTGGAGAAATGATGTTACATACAGGGGAGTTGGTTGCCTTAAAACAAAGGCAGCTAAAAGGACATAGTGAATTTTGGAAAGTTTGGCTTGAAAACAAAGATAAATTATTAAGTTGTTGTCATAGGTGGTTAAGAAATGACAGCGATAAGGTAGAAGATGTACTTGCGCAAACCTGTGAAAAGGCATTTAGAGCATATAATCGTGCTGATTATACTATCGAGAATGAATTCGCTTGGTTATGTCGCATTGCTCACAACCTCTGCATGGATGAACATCGTGCTAAAGCAAAACACCAAGATATTGTTAATCATGTATCTGAATTACCAGACCATTTTTTCTTCGCAGATAATCAATCTACTTCGCTAGAAAGCGATCATTGGAATTCTAGTTTGTATACAAGGCTAGTAAATGAAATCTCTATTTTGCCAAAGGATTTACGCCTTGTGATGCAATATAAATTTATATATGAAATGGATTACCCTGAAATAGCCAGGCGCCTTCACTTATCACTAGAAAATGTTAGAAAACGTGTGCAACTCGCGAGAAGACAGCTGACAAGTTTAAAAGAAGAATATAAGAGATATAGCTAACGGATTTTTGATAGTCTGGTGGCGTATAAATTTTTTAATATAAATATTTAACCTAAAAGCTCAATAAATAAATTCACACATATCTCAGTCTTACGTTTATACCTTGATAGGTTTTTGAACATAAGCCCAACCTGTAAAGTGGCCTTATTATGTAAGGTCACTTTTTTCAAACTATTAAAAATTTAATTTTCACAAAAAATAACTATTTCCGTCTGTTTAGTATTAAACCAGCAATAGGAAATCGAAAAGTTTTTATTGCTATAGCTAAAAACTAACTGCCGTTTAAGTTGCTTCATATTGGGGGTGATGTGGCGGAGCGTATCTGGAATTTGTGATGACAACAATAAGAAACTGGTATGTAGTTTACACCAAACCGAATACTGAAAAAAAATTCGCGGAGCAGGTTTCACTCATAAAGAGTGGCTGTGAGGTTTTTTTACCATTAATAGTCGAGAAAAAACAGTGGAGCGACCGAATTAAATCAATAGCGAAACCTTTATTCAAATCTTATGTATTTGTTTATGTCGATGACTTTGAATATCACCATGTAAAGCGACTTAGTGGTTTTGTCGATTTTATTAAATTTAACGGTAAACCTAGCATGGTGAGTAATTCAGAAATTGTAAAAATTAAAACGGTGATGTCGTCAGGTTACCAGTGCGAACCAGTACCGACTCGATTTGCCGTTGGGAGCGTTGTAGAAATTACTGTGGGCACTCTTAAAGGGTACCAAGGAAAGCTCGTTGAACGTAAAAATGACTCCGTATTTGTTATCGAGATAGAAGGATTGGAGCAAAGCTTAATGATATCAGTGCCTTCAGACCTTTTGCTTTCGAAGGAGGTGTCATGACTCACGGTGTCTCGCGTCAAAACCTTGAAGCATTGAAGGTACAATTGATTTGCCATGAAGGACTTACTGTTAAACCGGTGAGAAACAGCGACGGCGTACTCGTTGTCGGTGTCGGTAGGCAAATAGAGCAGGTAGGTATTAGCGAACAAGAGGCGGAATATATGCTTGAAAACGATATTGCCTATTTAGCTCACACTCTTTCGGTAGAGGTACCAATTTTCAATCGTTTGAATGAGTCTAGAAAGCTGGTCCTGCTTAATATGGCCTTTAGCATTGGTATCGATGGCTTAAAAGGATTGAAAAAACTATTAGCAGCCTTGTGTGTCGAGGACTTTTCATTGGCTGCGCATGAGGTTTGGCACTGTGGCTGGGTAGACACGTGTTGTGATAGAGCGATGGAGCTCGCTATTCAAATGAAACATGGGTGACCAAATGGAAATTCATGACGACTCAGCAAAACAATTTAAAGCCGAAAAGCAGCTATCATTGCGATTTTTTCAGGTTGGCATAGCGCTAGCTAATGATGATGACAATATACAGGAGCGATTAAGTCAACTTGATGAAGCATTAAGTACACTGATTAACACCTCTAGATTTAAGTATGTTGAAGGGCGTTTTTCTCTCACATCACATGAAATTAGGTTGATTGCTCTTGTCTACATTCAAACTCTGGAGCCGGATATTTTAATGCCTTATATCGGCCTGAGTTGGTATGAGCAAGGGCCAATGTTAAGTCTCGATAAATTGCTTTTCCTTTGCCAGCGAGGCTCTAAACGAGCCTTAATTTCTAAAAATGTGCTATGTGGTCAAGTATTCGATTGGCGTTTATTGCAATGCTCCGAAAAAAAGTTGCTGACTGAAAGTGTCAGTTTACATATCGAACTCAGGCAATTCTTACATACTGGTCAAGTCACTTTGAGTAATGATCACTTTGTAAAGCTGGGCTCGTCTACCGTTCAGGATGTGGCTTTTACATCGTGTTTCAACCCTAACATTGACTTAAGTGACTCACAGTTATTCGAACTTGGCACAACTGACCCTCGGATGGCTCAGTGGTACACAGAGCAACTGGCTTTGTTATCAGGAGGGGATTTTGGTTATTTTTCAGATGAGCAAGCGCAAGATCTGACTTTGTCAGAAATCATGTTGTCGTTGGTTGGACTAATATTAAATGCGAATTCTAAATGCGTGTTTATATTTATTGAAAAACTTCATACAAAACATGCCCATGCACTACAAAAAATGCTGGAGCATGGACAGGGTGCCCAAACCCGATTGTATTTTTTTACTTTAGAGGCTTCAAACACGAATCGAGATAAAAGCTTGTTTCGTGTGATCGAGTGTCAACCGCCTTCACATAAGTCGTTAGTATGCGCCTGGCTGAAACTGTCTTTAGAGCCTGATGAAGCAAAAGCGCAGTGTATCGCTACGAGGTACCCTGTGCCAATTTATCTAATGTCAGGGCTAGCGCAAGCCGCTAAAGTTACCCTTCAGAATAACGCTGATTTTTGGCGTGAATTACAGCTTCGGTGTTTGGAAGAGCTAAATAAAGGACCTGAAGACCTAGCGAAACTTTCTGAACCAAGGTTCAAGTTGTCTGACATGGTGCTGTCTCCAGCAATACACAGCCAACTTTATGAATTAGTCGGCCGAATTGACAGGCAAGCCGAATTACAATCCTTACTTCAGCGCTTTACGCCAGGTTGTAAGGCAATTTTTTGGGGCCGTCCTGGTACAGGCAAGTCAATGGCTGCTGAAGCAATTGCAGGTGAACTACAGCTTCCTTTATATGTCGTTAATTTAGCTAATATTGCCAGTAAATGGATTGGTGAAACTGAAAAGCACTTAGCGAAGCTATTCGATCAAGCTCAAAAACACAATGCAGTGTTGATGTTTGATGAGGCTGATGCTGTGTTTGCAAAACGTAGTGCTGTTGAATCCAGTCAGGACAAGAATGCCAACATGGGTGTCAGTTACCTCTTACAGAAAATGGAACACTACAGCGGGTTACTGCTGTTAAGCACCAACTTAAAATCAAACTTAGATGACGCGTTTTTGAGGCGTTTTCATAATGTGATTGAGTTTACTATGCCTTCAGCTCAGCATCGGGAAGAGATATGGCAGCGTATGTTGAGCGGTATTTCAAACGATGCGTTGACCAAATCTATTGGGAGTTTGGCACAAAGGTTTGAGTTAAGTGCAGCACAAATTATCAATATTACAGAGTCAGCGTTACTTCAACGTTTGATAGAACAGCATAGCTGTATTGACCCGGAATCATTAGCCAGAGCGCTCAAAAGAGAGCTTGCGAAACAGCATGAAGGGTTTATGGCACAGCATGAAATTAAAGCTTGGTTGCAAGGAAATTAAGATGGACCCAAAAATTGTTTATAACACTCAACAAGCACTGAAGACGTTTTTGACTGAGCGGATTTTGTCTATGAGCAAAGGCGGAGATACCGAGTTAGAAGGGGATATTGCATTGAGTTTTGTCGCGCCCGATAAGGCCTTTTATGACAAACAGGTGAGTGATGAACCGACAGTAAACTGCTATCTAATTGGTGTAGCAGAGGACACGACACGCAGACAAAGTGAGCCACCGAGAAGTTATCTAAATACAGCTCAGACTCATAGAGTGCATTATAAAGAGCCTCGATTTGTATCGTTAACTTATATGCTGACGGTCTGGAGTAAAGCGGAGATGGGAAGTGCTGAGTTAGAGCATATGGTGCTGAGTTACTTACTGTGTGGCTTAGGGGCTTATGACTTTTTACCAGAGGACATTCTTACGATGTATGGCGTGGAAGATAAGCCTTATGGCATTCGAACGCAGTTGTTTGGTAATGAACATAGCGAAAAAGTAAGTGGGCATGTCTGGCAGGCATTAGGGTCCACACCCAAGCCTACACTGTTGCTGTCTTTGTCAGTACCTGTGCCAGTATTCACGCCAGATATATTGCCGATTGTTCAAGATATTGAAACGCAAATGGATAACAAATCGGTTTAATCCTAGCTTTGTTTACCCGCAATATTTTCTTGCTACTGAACTTCCTCCCTTCCAGTGGCAAGTCCCCACAATACACGACTAATTATCAAAGGTTAACTATGAAACATTCAGAACTGAATACGGAGTTACGCGGCTATTTTGAAAATGGAGACATTCCTACACAAGAGGAATTTCGTAAGCTCATAGATGCGGCAACGGATAACTCGACAACATTTAGCTTACTGGCCCATTTGTTCGGCACTACAGTAGATTGCGCAGTCAGTGAGTCCAACCTTGATTTGCAATCCGACTTGACTGAAATTCTATCACCATACTCACTAGTACCTGGTGAGCGAGTGATCATATATCTTCAGCAAGACGTGACTCAAAATGGTGTCTACATTTACGATGCATCTTCAATAGAAAGCGCCGCGACGTTGACCAAGCAAACCATTAATGAATATGAAGGCATGTTAATTAAGGCTAATAGGTCATTGGATAACAGTGCCAGCTACTTTCATTATGTCATGCTGAACGAAACCAGCGAAAACTTGAATTGGTACAAAGTTGAAAACTTTGACGTACCTGAGTATTACTCAGAGCATATTCAAAACGCGCGTTTTCCTGTTGAAGTTGATTTGACTCAGCAAGGAGATATTACACATAGTAAGTTGACGGCAGACTATTTGGTTGGGGATGGTGAAGGCATCACAAACCTAAATAATGCTCACCTTCCAGCTCATATCGATTTGACACAAGTGGCGAGTGACTCAAGTATCACCGCAAAAAGTATAACCGGACATGGTGGCTCGCTGACCGATTTAGATGCAGGGCAATTGACTGTTGGACAAGTGCCGCCTCAAAGGTTAAATTTCGCAGATACAAATGATTTAAAATCTGGCGGCACAGATAAAATACTCAGTGCAGATCACGGTCAGTGGTTAAATCAAAAAGTAGAGTCTTTGGGCGTCTATACATTCAATGAAGTGATGATCACTTGTGCTGAAACGTCTATTAATATTGATGTCTCGCTACCACTTAATACTCTGGATGATATTGTACTTCAGGTAGGGGATCTAATTTTATTAACCGCACAAGATGACCCATCTGAAAATCAAATTTGGCAAGTTCAATTAGATAAATCGTTGGCTGTGCCTGCTGCGGCTATTTCATTATATCAGGGCCTTGCTCTCTCAATTTCTGCAGGTACTTCCCACCAACATAAAGTATTTGTATTGACCTCTCAATTTATTAATCACTCTGGTAAAAGTGAAAATCACTGGCAAGACTCGTCGCAGATTGCACTTGTTGGCGCTGGTTTAAAAGCATTTAACAACCAAATTTCTGTTGATATTGCGACGCCAGCTGATATCGAGGCGGGACTGGCAGATAAATTATTGGATGCTGCGCAATTTAAAACGCAGCAATCTTCGGGCTCAAATGCTTTAAAAGCAGATTACAACGCTAAAATCACGGTTCAAAAGGAGCGAATTGACAGTATTTTAGAAGCCAGTGATGCCGATGCGGACTCGTTTAAAGAAATTGTTGATCTTATCAACTCTGTCGACACTGAGTCGGATCAAGCTTTTGCCAATTACGTTTTAACAAATGATGCCCGCAGCGCTCAGATAGAAACAGAGTTAGCAAATGAATCTAATACGAGAAGCCAACAAGTTGCTACATTACAGAGTGCTTTGCAGCAAGAAGTTACCGACCGAACTGCGGACTCTACGAATCGTTATACTAAAACAGAGTCAGATCAACGCTTTTTGAAATCGGTCAATACGCAGTTAGTTGGTTCCGTCGACATTACCCAAGCGACCTTCTCGGGCGATATGGCTGTCACAGGCGCGATAACAGCAACAGGAGATGTCACAGCATTCTCTGATGCTCGCCTGAAATCCAATATCAAACCGATTGAAAATGCGTTGGCTTCGATTCATAAGCTGGAAGGTGTTACGTTTGAACGAGCAGATGTTGATACTGGTAGACGTTATACCGGACTGATCGCACAAAATGTTGAGCAAGTCATACCTGAAGCTGTCTATGAGCAAGATGAATATATGTCAGTGGCTTATGGTAATTTAGTTGGCTTGTTAGTTGAAAGCATAAAAGAGCTCAATGAGAAAGTGGTGGGGCTTGAGCAAAAAATAGTGAAACTTGAGTCTAACTAAGGGGAGTGAAGCATAATGACTTTACAAACGAGTGGACCAATATCACTTAAAGATATCGGTGATGAATACCGTGATACTCAGCCTTTTGAGCTTGGTTTTTATAGTGAACACGTCACTAAAGTACCTGGAGATACGATTGCAATTAGTGAATTTTATGGGAAATCTGCACAAACGATACGCCTAGAATTGAAAACCTTTGAAGTTTATACGCAGCGCACAGCAATCATTCCAATTGCTAATATCCTTGAAGGGAGTTTTGATGAATATAGCAACGGGCAAGATCCAGTGCGGTTGATAGCTGTACACACACCTCAGTTTGGCACAGTGCGGATAGAGGGAGCTAACATCGAGTTTACTTCAAATAGTGGGATCGGAAGCGCGGCAGGCTTTGATTATGTGGTAGAAAATAGTATAGGGATCCGAAAAACAAACTTCGTCACAATGTCAGTCGTTGCTGTTCCGCCTATCGTGTGTAACCCTGATACGTTTAGTTTGCAACAGGGGGAGTCTGTATTTATCAGTAAGCAGCAACTCATTGTAAATGATGAAGATGGTTCTGGTACTGGCTTGTCTTTAATCGGTGTATCGAATGCACAGGGCGGTACAGTGTCTCTTAGTGGCGATACAATTACTTTTGTGTCTACGGGTCTTGCAGAGCAACCAGCGCAATTTTACTATAAAGTGCGCAACGGCCACGGTGTTGAGCAAACAGGCGTCGTCTATATAAATATTACGCCATTGCCTGAGCTTGAGTCATACATATACCGCACTCAGCAACAAGCTGATCAAGCACGACAAGACTACAGACCGCCGACGGTACAAGATATATTCAACAACTGGGCGAGATTTAACGGCAATGAGTATTTCTTAAACAAGCAAGACGCAGAAAATCGCAATAGCGCTAACGCAAAAGCATGGTTCTACCAAGCTTCTACAGACAGTGTTGTAATGCCACTTAATGTTTCACCTGCGAACGGGTTTGTATCCGCAGAAAAAGTTGATAACTATACACTAGAAGCGACGTTATCCTCTGATAGTACAGACAATGATACCATTGGTGTGGTTGCCGCGTTTGTCAGAGAGGGGAATATAAATTATGTACTCACTATTGTCTTGAATACAGGCGGTACTCCCCCTAACGCGACAGGGTGTGGTGTATATTTTGGTTATGCTGGAGTGGGGTCTGGGTCTGATAAGCTTTTAGGACAGTATAATATTGGAACCGGTGGTAGTTGGAGCAATAAACGGGTTCGTGTAAAGGTTCAGCGTCAAGGGGATATTTTTAAATTCTATGTGACTCCTTGGGATCAAACTGGCAGCTTTCAGTCGGCCAGCGAAATTGTGGTTGATTTAAATAATGACACTGATTTGCATCGCTTCAAGGGTAAGCAATCCTATGGCTACATTACTTACTCTCAGCCTAATTCCACTTATCTTGATATCGATTTACGGGGTGGCCTAGATGTATCAAAAATATATGATGCACAAAATAACGATGTTTGGGAATATGTAGGCAGTACCTGGCAAAGAGTGTCTGGCAGTATCCAAACTCACCTTGGCTACGTTCGAAAAGCATATAATCCGCAAAGTAAAGAACGCTTCTTAATATCTCCAAATGAAGTTAATTATCTAGGTAACTTAGTAGAAAACAGTGTGTGGGATACAACCAAAATACTAGATGAAAGGCAGTATATATTAGCCGAGCAAACATTATCACAACATGGGGCACCTGCCGGTCGACGCATGTTAGCACTATATACAAAGGGCAAAGAAGAAAAAAATTATCTGAAAGATAAGCCGAGTGTTTCATCTATCTCAGCCCATACTCACCACAATAGCAACCCGGGTTTTAATAACATTGGTAGTCGTAACTGGTTTACTGATAATCAAATAGATTTAGCGATTACCGATTTTGTTGGGGGCACTGTGGTATTCGAAGGGGGAGTCGTTGGCATTATCACAAGCATAGGTAATGACAATGGCACCAGTGCGTTTGTGCATTATCAAGTGGCAGATTATCGTCTTTTTGAATATATCCCTTAAGTTTCACTTTTAACCTCACTCATCACAGGTACTTCACCATTACGCCGTCCAGTTAGGACTGTTCCCCATAGCTAATTCGATTTTCTAACCCGTTGCGTGTGTTTATACACGCAACATTTATCAAGGAGGCCTTATGGCTCAAAAAACGCTCTCTGGTATTCTCGCAGCGATTGATGCTGAACAAATTGCAGTGAATATGACAGCAACGAAATCACTTTATCGTTATACCGGCATTATTGACCGTGTGAATAGCGCTAAAAAGGATACGAATGTCGATTTGTCGACAGCAAACAATGACAACTATTTAACCAACACGTTGAATCTTGCCGATGGCGACAAGATTTTGCTTACCAAGCAATCTACGCCTTCTCAAAATGGTGTGTATCAACGAATTGCTGACACACTTAACAAAGTGACGTATCCAAACATTGAGCTAGGTAACTTAGTTGAGTTACTTGGTACACCGCCGACCTCATCTACTGTGTTTTATAAATTGATGGAAGGCGATCAGTGGAGTGAAGTCACCTTAAGTGACGGCGCGATCGCAGTTTAATTATGAACTGGTCAAGCGATATGCTTGGCCAGTAATTTACGCGGGGTTATGAATATGGCTGCAGGGTACGTCAATGTTAATCAATTACTAGATAGATTTATGAGGCACCAACGTCATATAGAACGATTTGTTGGGTTCATTGGTGTCTTAGATGTGGTTTTCGATACTCATCAGAATATAGATTTACCTCTACCCCCAAGCTATTGGCAAATGTATGTGTTACTGCTAGCACAAAGAGATAAAACAGAGAATGGCATATATGTGATAGGTGCGTCTGGTCTGTGGGAACGTGCAGCTATTGAGCTGGAGCTAGGTAACATAGTGTCAGTAAATACAGCACAAAATGGGGGCGCTGAAAGTTACTTTAAAGTCACTGAAATATCTCATACAGGCCAGGTTTGGCAAGCACTTCACCTTCCTAAAAATGAGATCAGCACGGCAAGTGGTCTTAAACTTTCTTAACCTCATGCAAGGAGTGTAAATGGCAATGCAGCTTCGAAAAACGCTTAAATCTTTTTTTAAGCGCGGCGCAAAGCCGACAGAATCACAGTTTGCCCAGTGGCTAGATGCATGTTTATTGCAAGGTGAAGATGGTATTGCAAAGCGTAGCACGGGCCTAGAAATCACTCAAAACTTGAAGATCAGTGGCAGTTTAATTGTGGAAGGCACATTTTGGCTTGCTGAACAAACACAAACAGCATCGCTACATACAAAAGCAACGCAGACAAATGGGGTGCCAAATGGGGCCGTTTTTCTATACCACGGTCAGTCAATACCGCTAGGCTACGGGTTATGCGATGGTAAAGACGGAAGACCACTGCTAAATACCCCGCCAGGTGGAGCTGACCACCTTCACTACATAATTAAACTGCCGTGACGTCACAAAACAAAAAACAGGGCATATACATGACAGAAGAAGCACGTGCAAAAAAGCTTAATGAGGTGTTTAATGGCGTCGGTTATGCGCAATTAAAGCCAGCACCCAAAGCGACTTTTTTGACTGAACAACAAAAACAAAAATGTGTATTTAACAAAGCGCCAGAGGCTGATATATGGTCAGCACAAGACCCGTCACCACAAAACGATTGCTGGCATAATCAAGCTTGGATCGCCCTTTATTTTGATCTGCTTACAGCTTGGCTACACGACATAAAAGGCAATAATCTGTTAAACCAGTCTGAGCCAATATATCTATTGTGTCTTGGAGAGGCGCGTTACGCCTTTGGTTTGGCGTTAATGAATAAACTTTTGGAAGAGGGGCCACAACAAGGCTTGGAAGAATTCAATGTGTGTTTGTTGTTGATGGAAACAGACAAAACGGCACAGGCACAGCTTTTGCGCCACCCCGATTTCAGCCATTATCATCAGATTGGAAAAGCACACATACTAGATTGGAGTATATCTTCAGAACAGCCGTTACCGCATCAAGATATTGACGAAACGATGCTTGCATTAGGCGCAAATCCAGCATTCATGATAGCTCATGGTGTGCTTTCTAAGTTGCCACAGGCGATATATCATACACACTACCAAGATCTTTACCGAGCCGAGATAGCAAATATCGGCCCCAGCAACAGTGCCGCAAGCACTGAAGAGGCTAATAGCCAAGAGCTGCCGCTACTTTGGCGTATGAAAGCGCACTCACCCTCGGATAAAGCTGAGGATAAAATTCGACTTGCATATCAGTGGTTCAAGACGAGTATAGATCTTGAAGTCGGGCACGGCGACATAGCTTTGCTATTTGACGACATATTGAGAAAAGAGTTGGCAAGCGGGAGCTGTAAACCTATCGCGCTTCCAATCAATGCGGTACAAGTATGTATGCGTTTAGAGCAGGCTTTTGACAAAGGGGTATGTCATTTAATTAGCGATCATTTGACGCCAGAGCACGGGCTTAATCTTCCAACAGTGATTACACAAACTGGGGTGGAGTTACCTTTAGATTTGAAGGCATTAAGTTATGTGAGTTCGGCTGTAACCCATACCCAAATAAAAAAACACGAAGGCACAGAGATGGCGACGTGTATGAGGTTAGGCCATCAAAACCCAGCGGAATTTATTTACACGCAGCATATATTTGAGAAAGCCTGCTCTGAGCATTTACCCAGTTGCCAGGTAAATATCTATGAAAGCTTAAAAAGCTGCTCTGAGAGCTTAACTGAGGCGCAAATGTTAGCGTTTGCTAGATTCTGCAAATATGATCCAAATGTGTTGCAGATTTTCCTCCCACAATTGCTCAAGCAGGGGGTGTCTGTTGAAAATCGTATACAGTGGTGCGGTGTACTCTCTCAAGTTTGGCAAAATCACATTGTTGCCTGTAGACAAGAGTCTTTTGCTTTTGCACTAGGCTTGTTGGCCATTGATCTTAGCCATTGGGAGTTAGCGAAAAACTGTATGCTGGCTTGTATGGAAGTTAATGGGCCTAGTACAGCATATTTACACAATTTGGCATTAGTGGCTTGGGCTACTGGGGAGCAAGAAGTGGCGAGTCAAAGCGCAGAATTGGCACTTGATTTCAGTCCTGAAGATGCGCAAGTAAAGCAGCTTAATATCGATATTGCTACTTATCAGCAGCAAACTAACCAACTATCTTGGTTTGAAAAAGGACTTAGGTGCACTCGATGCGAAGTGTCAGGGCTCAGAATTTTACCACTTGGAGCACATCAGTTAGGTGAGTTTTATATTCAGTATCGACAAGATGATATTGCCGAACGCCTGCGTGGTTTGAAAATTGATCAGTTTAATCACTTACAAGCAGTTTGGCCGACTTGGCTTGAAGAGGGACTGCGTGGTGAAAAGGCGCATTTTGCACTCGTTCATGAGTCTTTTGGTTTTGTGGGGGCAATTGTTGTGGACTTTTATCCGCTGCCGGATGCGATTGACAATCAAAATTCGCAACGTCATGCACACTTATCGTTTTGGGTGGGGTGCGATTACCAGCATCGTGGTTTTGGAAAAATAGGGGTTAGCTTGGCAGTAGCCACATTAAAACAGCGCTCGCTCAAACTGAACATCTCTCATATTAAGACCTCTGCGTGGGTACATAACACGGCCTCTCGGCACATTTTAACGCAAGTTGGATTTAACGCGTTGGAAGAGGCCATAGGCGAAGGGGCTGAGCAAGAAGTGTTTTATCAATTAGCACTTGTGAATTAGAAAGTGAAACAAGCACTCATTTTAAGCTGTTTCGAGTCGATCTAGAAATATATTGACCATTGGTAAGCACCCATGCTTAAAGTCAATGAGCACAATACCCTCCGTTTTATTTATTCAGAAATACCTCATATAGCAGAGCTCAAATACTCGTAAACTACTAAAGGACCGCCCACTATGATGTCAGATATGGATGCTTCATACTTGCTTGATAGCGAAGAACAGAAGCAAAGGGACAAAGCCCGCCGTCAAAAAAGAAACCGAACGGAAGAAGCGTCTTCTCGTTTTCGAGAACGTAGTCCTATTCGGGAGCCAAAGCACAACCTATCTCGGCAAAACTCAGATATGAGTATGCAAGAAGAGGATATTGAAACAATTGTGCTTGATGATTTAGATTACAGTGAGTCGATTTCAGAAGATGAGTATGACAATTTTATTCCTATATTAGATCAGTACTCGACTGATTTGACGTCGACTGAAAAAGTTGAACAAGCAGTTGAAGTCATCGGTAGCAGCCATTTTGATGTGTTGATGGATGAGGAGCAAGTTTATGATGTCGCACAACGGTACTATCAAGTCGTTGGCGCGAGGCTTAGCCACATTTACAAACTGCTTCTTCCAGAGAGCAAGGATGTTGACTTTGCGTTCAAAGTCATCAATCAAGTGGCTCAAAAAGATATGCCCGGAGTTAACTTAATTCAAAACTTTGCTTATCAATACAACCCATATTTAATAGGGACTTCATTCTCAATTAACCCTGCATGGAATATAGCCATACCTGCTGGAGGCAGCGAAGAAAGGGTACGTGAAACTGCTGGTTCAGATTCGATAAATGATACAAAAATTAAGTTTTTTGCGGCCAAAGACTTTAAGTATAATAATGCATCCGGTGCTGATGTAACGATTAGTAATATTGTTGGTGATAAAGTTGAGGCTCGATTATCTCGTTTAGCCCCCAGAGGCGAGTCTGCTGAAGTCAATGCCGATCAAAGCGATTTGATGAAGAATAAGCTTGTTTATAATAACAACGGGAATAATGCCAATGAAAAAGGGTGGATCCGTGGCCACCTTCTCAATGACAACCTAGGCGGCTCAGCACTGAAGTTTAATTTGTATCCTATTACAGGATCTGCGAATAAAGAGCATCACGCTCGAGTTGAATCTCATGTAAAAAACCTCGTCGAAGCCGGTTATATTGTTGAATATAAGGTAGAAGTTGTACCAACTGTCCCTGCACCTCATCAAAAAGAAACCGCCCCTGGGTATAAAAGCGGCGCTGCGCCCAAGGCAAATTTAGTATGCGAGGTAAAAATTTTAAGTGATATCAGTACGGATGCGGCGAGTAATTACCATCCTGAAGGGTCGTTTTCAGTGACCATCACATCTGAATACAAAACCAAACATGCCTCCACAGGAGATGTGTCGACTTTAAAGGCATTTACAAACAAAGCGGTTAAAAGCAAAGACAACACGGTTGACAGTAAGGCATATATGCGACCTTGGACAACGAGAAAAGGGCTTATTAAGCCGTTGGGTCTTGCACATAAAGATGATAAACACATTCGTGATAAAGACTATAAAGATTGGACAGATAAGCAAAAAAATAGCAAGTTCTGGACATGGGACCAAACACGGATTGATGCGCTTAAAACGGCACTAAAAGGCTAAGTTAACTCTCACTGATATTAGAAATACCCGCTTCACACATGCATTTGCGCTTCTACTCAATACCTCTTCTAAGTTTCTATTCTTTACACAAGCAACAATAGGAAATTATTGAAATGCAACAACAAGAACAGGAGCAAGCTCCTACCTTTCAAAGTTATCCCACGCGCACTGCGTTATCAGTGAGCAATGCACTAGACTCTGATTCTGTGAGTGTTGATCTACTCTCATCGGGCGTTGATGTTGCAAAGCGATATGCCTCACAAGTGGTTTGGGATCATTTTAATGGCGATGCAACAGCTAAGCTGATTATCTCAAGTGTATTTAATTATGCGGTGGCATCATTAAAGTCTTTGAACCCATGGGTGACGGCAATCTCACAAGCACTTTTACTTTTGGCAAAAGTTCCGCCCGGTGTTGTTTCCGCTGTTTTATGGGCCATTGGCAAAATCTGGCTTTGGGCTGCAAATAAATTTTATAACGGTGGTTGGATAGCCGCTGCGTGGGGAGATATTGATGAGCCATATATTTATCAATGGTTAAAAAAAGGCAGTGATGCACATGGGGCATTACGGGCACTCGTGGATGATTTAAAAGCATGGGTCAAGTATATTCAAGATAAGCTTGCCAGTAGCGTTGCACGTTTAATTGGTGTCTCGAATTCAAGTAGTGAAGAAGAGCAAAGCGATGAGCAACAAACGGATCAAGATGCACAAACATCACCTAACATAGTGGATAATAAGTTCATTTCATTGGGGATAAACCAACCTGAATTATTGGACTGGGAAGAGGGGGCAAGTAAGCCCAAGCGCGCTGGATTACATGGTACGGGTGTTGCCAAGGTCAATCTGCTTGGTCAGCAATTTGGTGGTGATATAGATGTAAAATTACCATTTGGCAGTGGCTGGGAAGTGGCGGTATCTCCGGTTTTTGCAAGCCAACAAGGGGTGGGTTTTAGTGGTTATATTGAAGCGCATCAAGTATTGGGCGATGAGCTGACCATTAATGAAGAAGGCCTTGCTCGTTTTAAAGCAAGCATTGTTGGGCTAAACATTGCGAACAAGCGGGTTTACTCCGATTTAATGTCACTTGATTACAATAAGCAGCAAAAAGAAGTTCATTTTGCAGGTGATGCACATGTGCCGCTTTGGGATAAAAAGAAACTGGATGGTGAGTTTGATTTAAAATTGGATACTGCAGGTAAATTCAAATCAGGCAGGACCAAAATATCTTCTAAAGATACATTCGAAGTGATCCCCAAGTTTTTGTCTATCAGCAACCCGAGTGGTGAAGTAGAAGTTAAAGAAGATGCTTCACCAGAGTTTGAGGTGAGTACTGACGCTGCGCTTTACGGCTTACCCGCTGGTGTGAAAGCATCAATTACGCAAGCAAAAGTGATGTATCACGATGAGCAATTAGGCGGTGAGATTGAGCAGGCTGATGTGGAGATCCCAATTAGCAAACACACTACAATGACGCTGGCCATGACTAAGGCTAAGTTTACAAAAGATGCAATTGAAGCTGAAAATGCTTTTATGGATCTCGATCATGATAATGCCAAAGTGCTTAATGAAACGGCCATTGTCGAGTCAGACTTTTTCTCTGGAAACTTCGATTTTGGAAAAGTGTTTGAGCTTAAGCAGTTGAAAGTCCACCAAGGGTTAAACGCGCTTAAATTTGCTGGTGGTAAATTCTCCTACGAGAAGGATAGCAACAATGGCTTGCAGTTACTTAGGGCACGTATTTTAGGCCTTGAGGCTTACTATAATAGAAAAGATCGTGAAGGTGGGATCACTGGAGAATGGCACAAAGGGATTGATTTTCCGGCTTTCTCTTTGGACTTTCCCGTTGCGGCTGGTGTTGCAGGTGTTGGAGTCGATATTACCGGGGGGTTTGAGTTTGGTGCGAGTATCGGCGCTAAGCTTAAAAATGAAGAGCAGCATAACACAGAGACACAAATGCTTTTCTCTGTGAATGGTGCAGCTTCGGCCAGTGCCAAAGCTAAAGCGAGAATTGAGGCTGGTGCTTTTGTGGGGGTCCCTTATCTTGCAAAGGTTCAAGGTGGTGTATTTGGTGAGATCCGAGGTGGTGTTGAAGGTAAGGTTGAAACAGAAGGGCGTTTGAAATACACGCGTGGCAAAGGCGGTGATAGCTTTGGTCAATTTGCCATTGATAGTGATTATCCAATGGAGGCGAGCTTTAGCCTAACCGGCTCATTAGAAGCGGAAGTAGGTGCATCGATAAAAGCCAAAGTACTGACATTTGAAAAAGAAATTGCGTCGGTATCTATTGGTGATTGGACACTGGGTGAGTACACGCTTAATGGTAAAATCAAGAAAGATCCTAATGGGAAAGGGTATATCGTTGAGCGCTCTAAAGGGGAGTTTACCGAAGGCAA
Organism: Pseudoalteromonas luteoviolacea CPMOR-1; assembly: GCF_001625685.1. Lineage (GTDB taxonomy): Bacteria > Pseudomonadota > Gammaproteobacteria > Enterobacterales > Alteromonadaceae > Pseudoalteromonas > Pseudoalteromonas luteoviolacea_K. Next base: position 239,334 of record NZ_AUYC01000012.1, read on the forward strand.
ACCAAAACCTGCCGAGGTAACTAAGGAGGCACTCCCAGTAGATAAGTGGGTTAATCAGTTAGAAAAAGATCATACTCATATTGAATACACCGAAGATGAAGCCAAAAGAAAGTTACCTGAGGTTGCACGTAAAACGGTATATAGTCACCTGAGTCCAATGCAAAAAGAGGATGTAAGTGAGCGATATACTCATTTGCTCAAGTTGATATCGCAGCAAAACAAGTTCACTGAAATTTATCGAGAAACCAAAGCTGATAGGGATAAGTTACCGACCAGTGGCACTTATATTTGGACCTCTAAAGTTTGGAATGAAGCGGTACAGCGCAAGAGTTTCTGGATTTTCGAAATGAGTAAGAGTAAAGCAAAAGTGGCGGATAAGCTGGATAAATATCACAAAACGCACTCTATTTTAGAGCGGAGGCTGTTACTTGCAAAGCTAGAAGAGATAGCCTCGGACTATCGCAAAAACCGCTCGAAAAACGCAGAAAATAAAGAAGCTGCCGGGGAGTTTTTAGAGAGTATTGAAAAAGAAAGGCTCATTTTAATGTAATGATCTGTTAGTCACAAACTAACTTGTTCTGATAATTGAAAAAATGACAATGAGTGTAATAAGGCGTAATAGATATTGGCTAGTGAGTTCTTTATGTTGCTAGTTAGATTTGAGTGGCTGTGAGTTCATAACTGCTCGTATCGATACAACATGTAAAAGGAACATTGATCCATGCCAAAGCCTAATTGGCGATACACACACGCGGTCAGAGATGGCCCTTCGCTCTTTGATTCAATAAAAGCAGCCTGATGGCTGCTTTTTTTATAACCCCAAAAAAGAGGTTTACTTTTAATTTAATATATTTTTATAGCTGCATTTTTGGTTTGGACACGTTTTTAACAGCGCATCCTTACAGTACGATTTAATACTAACTAGGTGGTTGGGCATATAGTAGTCCATTGTTAAAAAATTAGTTATACCTTTTTGCCCACCATTTTTTATTTCAAAGTATAAACCTTTTGGGTTTCCACCAATATATTTGTGAGCCCAATTGGGGATGCTTAATATTAAGCTTCCTGTAAAGTTAATATCCCCTGTAGATTGTCTATATTTACCATAATCGTAAGACTTATCAATTAGAGTAAAGCGATAGCCATCATCAATTAAGTTGCTACTCGTAGGTAAGATACGGGTCTCGACGTCTTTTGAAAGCCCGTGCTTAGAAATTGAAAATGGAGAATAGCACTTATCAATAACTACGTTTTAACTGAAAAAGTAACACCCTTACAGTGAAGTTAAGCTAGTAAATAAAATTATTGATTTTATGGTGTTATATCATTTTTTAATGATTCATATTTTCTGATTTTTTAATTAATGTGTGATAACACAGGCAAAAAACGTTTACTTAAAACGAGTGATTTAAAGCGTAATCACGACAATAGTTCGGTTTAATCTGTGTTTACTACATCATAATACGCTCTTATGGGTGTGGTACCAGGTACGTAAAGTACTTAATATCCTGATAAACATGAGTTTGTGCGTTATTTTTGTCTCTAAATAAAATACAAGCGTGTTGCATTTCGTGTACAATTCGAAAAATTTTTTTAGTTATGAACTTCATGAAAGTAAACCAATTGACAGTTACCCCTATTTTGGCTTCGATATTTGTGCTGGCAGGATGCGGTGGGTCTTCAAGTGATCAACAAGACAATAATCCTGTTGTAACAAAGCCAGATGCACAACCAACTCTGACATTAAATGTTAAAAAGCGTACAGAGTGCGGTTTGGTTGCTTACCCTAATGCGAGTATTGTATTTCACGACGACAACGGTCAAGTTGTTGCGTCACATTCTAGTGATAGTAGCGGGTATTTTAGTCAGCAAATTCCCACTGGCGCTAAACATGCCTCTATTATTGGCATGGAGAATAACGGTGGCTTTGAAAATATTCGAAAAATATATACCAAGTTAGATATTTCTTCAGGCGCTGATTTTACGACAATCGAATTTCAGGACCTGTCTGCTTATTGTAAATGTAAAGAAATAGACGTTGATCTGAGTGCACTTAAAGTAACACATAGCAGGTTTCGTGTTTCAAGATCTAACGGTGGTGATATACAAGACTATCAAGATGTTGTAAAGGTCTGTGGAAATGACGAAAAGGTATATTACACTATCGATCAACCAGGCTATGATTCTAGCCTACTAGCGGTAATTGATGTGCCCGAAGGTGTAAATACAATCACAGTAAATGGTAGTGACTTTGTGCACCACAGTGCAGATTTATCGACATCACAATTTGAGCAAAAATCGAAAGTCTATTTGAGTGCTGTTGATAAGATAGGCAATCACTTTTTTCAAGATTTTGATTTTTCAGTTGAAGGTGGTGTCAATCTAAAAATGTACCCAACAGGGTTTGTTGAGCATGAACTCAGTAACTACCAGAGTATATTGTTCCATTATGAGGGGCTCCCTGTCGCTATATCAAATGGCGTGACACTGCGCTTTGATAAACTAGACCAAATTGGCGAATTGACGTTTCCAATTGCATCTACTGAGCTGGCGCAGCAATTAACTGTGGCTATTTCCTCTCTAGAGCAGGGGGATGCAGTAAGTTATGACTTTACTGGGTTAGATACACGTATTCAGAGCGCAGCATGGGAATTTAGTTTTGATACGAGCAAGTACCCAATAAAGTGGCACGTCTCTGGTGCTTTGGTTTCTGAACTACCGAGTTTTAGTTTTGGTGATGAGACCTTTTTGCCTGCGCAGAATAGACCTGATCATTCTCGTGTAATGTTGTCTGGCTTTGATGGGGCACCAGCAAGCCTTTCTGAATATCGACGTTATGTTTATCAGCGCCCTGATAAAAAAGCGCTTGGCCACCGTGTATTTATTTCCGTATCCACGTTTAATCATTCTCAACTTTAAGATATAAAATAAATGGCAGCTAATTTAAGCTGCCATTTTCAAATCGTTTCTGGTCACTACTTACTTAACGATAAGTTGGTCTTCATAAGTGTAGATACCGTTTGGATCTGTTAAGTTGAATACTTTAACAGCCATTGTTTTACCAGCAGCATTTTCACACTGAACAATTTGGTAAAGAACAGGTTGTGCAGTGTCATTGCTGTACACTTTGTCTTGTGTGAATACATCTGAATGGAAAGTATTCGAAGTATCACTACCGTGGAATAGGCCTAGAGATAGACCACGGTTAGCAACTGTGTAACAGTATGACTGGCTCTTATTTTGGTTGTTCACATTAAGCGTGCTCTTAACACGGAATGCTGAATGGTAACCAAATGAGTATGGCTGGTTTACGAACTCACCTGCAGGCTCAACTGTAATGTCCCAATTTACAATAGGCGCACCAGGTACGTTTACCAGAACGTTATACCAAGTATTGTCTGCATCATAGCAGCTTAAGTGAAGTGTTTTGTTGTGTGTTAATTTGTCTTCTGCAATTGCGTTAGTCACACCGATTGTTGCTGCATTTGCGTTAGACGCATTTGCTTGAACACCAACATTTACAACATGGCTGCTGTCAACGTTTGAATATAGGTTACCATTATCACAACGCGCGCCGTCGCGAAGTTCAATGTCAGCTGAGAAGTTGTGCGCAAACTCACTGGTGATCACGACGCGGCTTACTGGGCCCTGTGAGTAAACAGTGTGGCGGTCATAGCCATTTGTGTCAGCAACGTTGATAGGCGCAGCAACGGCACTTACTGTGGTTAATAAAGCAGCTGCAAGTGTACCTAATTTAAACATTTTCATTTTTTTTCCTTTGGTCGTTCTTTAATTCAGTTGTTTATTACTTGTTAGTTTTAGTGAGTTATCACTTGGGCCCAAAGTGTTAACGAGATGCAAAGTATCAAACAAAATGAACATCAGCAAATTGGTGATATGTAAAAGTTAAATTGTAGAGGTTGAGAATTTATATGTATAAAAATCAATGTTTTGATGGTTTTTTCAAGTGGTTTAATTAATTAGTTAATTTGACTAAATATGCAATTCATAAGCTTCAATTAGCTTTACTGATGACTTCATTGTTTAAAAATAATCAACCATTTTAATTTAATGTAAATTATTGTGCTTTTCTAAAGTGCAATAATTAGGCTGGACAGACAAAGGAATAAATATTTTCTATATTTTTATGAAGTGACTTAAAGCTCATCAAAGAGAGAAACTTATTGAATGGTTTTTACCGCATCTTGTAACTTTTTATCTGACCATTTCTCTGGTTTGCTTGGTGGCTTGCCAAAAGTCAGCGTTGTACCTAACCCGGGGGTTGATATGGTGACTCGGCCGTATTCATTTTCAACAACAAGCGGGTGTTCACTGTCTAGCAAAATAACATCGATTGTGTCTTCGCTATATAAATTGCCTCCCCAAAAGTCTGTGCCTCTGATCCCAATAGAGCCCATCGGTGTTTTAATTTTAAAATCGGGATTGGTAACCTGAGTGATTTGACCTGTCACGACTCTGAATGCGCCTTGTATAAATTCAAAGTGCGCTTCAGAGACTGTTTCATGTTCAAATTGATCGACAATAAACTGAGTATGCTCACCCAGTGACAAAATCGTACCATCATAAAACCTAAATTGTGCTCGGGCATTTTTTCCTGTTTTTAGTATGTCTGCGCGATAGACCGGGGACTTTCGGCTCAATCTGCGCTCAACCGAAGCCGATGTGGCCATGACTTGCTCTTTAGCAAGCATGACCTTAGCGACTTGCGCATCAGCTAAGCAGGCGCTTGAAAAAAGTATAAAACTTAAAAGTTGAATTTTCATTGCATGTGGCCGTGTGTTTTCTTTAAAAGTAGAAGCTCAGTGGTAGGGTGTCGACTTTATCTAGCCATTACTTTAACGAATTGTTCACAAAGCTCAGTTTAGTACGTCGGGTTATCGATCTAATTTGAAAGGGTAAAAAATTCGTGCAGGTGAGAGCAACTTCCGTTTATAACAGTGAGCCTTTGGCAATTATGCGCACTGGCTCCTTGCATTGGGCAACAATGCAGCTAAATAAGGCGCCTTATTTCACAAAGTCGCTATTAAGACAGCTTAGCCAGTTCTTTTTACCAGAATCTAATACACAAAAGCGTGTAATTAAGGTCCTCAGCAGCGACAAATCAGGTGTATTTAGTTTGGGAGGAGACTTAGGTAGCTTAGCAAGTTGTGTGTCTGAGCAAGATGGCGTTTGGCTCAAAGACTATGCGTTTACTTATATGACGCTGCTGCAGCGAATTTTACACGGCGCGAAACATAATGTGACCAGTATCGCATTGATACAAGGCCGTGCTTACGGTACAGGTATGGAAGTTGCTTTGTGTGCGGATTGTGTTGTAGCAGAGGAAGGCGCAGTCTTTATGTATCCTTCTACGATGTTTAATCATGGCTTAGAGCATCTTTTAATTGCGAAGCTACAGCACAAAACATCGCGCAGTGCCTTGATGGAAGTCATGTATTCAGATAAGCGGTTCAGTGCCAAAGAGCTGTATGAACTCGGTTTGATTGATGTGTTAGTCAATGTCGGTGAAGGAGAGAAGAAGGTCAGAAGTCTGGTTGCTCGAGCGCAAGCTTGTGATATTGGACATGCGGCTTTACAGAAATACCGTTATCAGAAAAGCATTAATACGTTCAATCAGTTAAATAGCGTTGCTGAGACTTGGGTAAAAAACGCAATTAAAGTGGATGCCGTGCAGCAAAAATATTTACGCCGATTGGCACGCAAGCAATATTAGATCGCAATAATCATGGCGAAGAGGGCCGCTTTACGCGCACGGAAGGGGTAAGCGGCCCTATATAATAGGCAGTTTAGTATTTATTTTTCGTTGTGCTTACGGTGTTTTTTAATGGCTTTTGCAATACGCTTAGCCGCGCGTTGCATGGTTTTCCTATTCGGGTGTAATCCGTCATCCATGGGTTCAAAGCCTTTCCAGATATCCAAAAAAATGGCATCGGGCACTTCAGCTCGGAGGCGGTTTAGCCTGAGTTCAGAAAACGTCTCGTAATTTTCTTTACTGATTATCCAAGGCCAGTTGAATCGGCTTCGCAACGTTTCCCAATCTATGGCGTCATAGCTCGGTGCTTTTGAAAATATGGGAGTGATCCCAGCATCTAATGCTCGATTAGCGACGCTGACAAATGTATCAATGTACGAGTTCATTTGCTCAATGGTGCATTCTGATGTGTCTGCCATTGGTATACCGAATGCATCTGGGTGGTTACAATCGTTACCGCGAATAATTACGATATACTCTGCGGAGACTTCACCGGAAAATGAAGTTACTCTACTTAAAGCCTTGGTAAATAGCTTTTCATACCCTTCCCAGCCTGGGCCTACGCATTCTGGCCCCGGAAAGCAAGTGAGCCTGTCAAATGTTGTGGCACCAGCTTGGCCTTCGTTTATCAGGTGCCCAGATAGTCGAGGTTCTCTGATCAAGGCATTACCCAGTGATAAGTACTTCCCTGAATTGATTGCTATACCGTTTAGTGGGGCCTCAAGGTTATCGAAATAAGGCATTTTTGCATTCGCGAATGAAGCACCAATTAACAGCAGTGGTGGCTCTTCAGATTTGGGAGCAGCATGTAGGTGCGAAGTGAGCAATAAGCTTGTACTGAATAGAATGGTTTTTAACGTATTTGATGTCAACATAAAGGTCCTTTTGGCTGAAAATTAAACACTTCTAAGTTATGGGATGGAATTCAAACTGTAATTAGGACTTTGGTCGATTATCATAAAGATTGGTTATTAGCCTTATTTCGCAACGGATAAGTTCATTGCGAAAATAAAATTCACAACTTAGGCTCAGCGCCGTTGTATCTAGAGTCGCCCAAAGGCGTTCATCTCCATCAGCTTTTGAGTAGTGACTTTGTGAGGAGTAAAAGTATAAAAACTCTAAAGCACACCCGTTTATCGCATTGCGCTAGGTATCAATAATGATAAAAATTCTCAATGAAAGTACCGTTTTTAATTTGTTGCTAGATAAAGGCGTCTTGGTTGTTCCAACCGCAGGCCCTTTAGAAGTGGCTTCCAAAGGACTAATTTGCCAAGGGGAGATAGCCGTACAAGATGACATAGAAAAATTCTTGACCAAGAAGGTTAATATGTCGCCTTATATTAATGGTGCCTATGCGGCCGGTGGAGCGGTCACATTCAGCGCAATTAACGATATTGTTTTATCCGAAGTGACATTTAAAGGCGGCGCGCCAATTGTACTTAAAGGTGATATTGTGTGCGCATTGAGCGTGATCCCCGCACTTAACCCTCAGGGAGTACCGGATCCTGGTCCTCCGACTGAACTTACGGTCAAATATGAACCGACCCAGCCGATTGTTATCTCTAAATAAAAAGTCAATTTACTGCACTTTTTTCATTTTATACACATACTTAAATGCCCATTTATAAAGGGAATGAAAGGAAATCTCATGAATAATGTAAAGTTGTCTCGTTTTCTCAGCATCACTTTGCTGATATGTATACCGCTGGGGTGTTACAAAGAGGGGATGATAAGAGGCAGTAATGAACTCTTAATAAATGGCAGTTTGCTTAAAGGCACGATGGCCTATGCTTCTATTATTATTTCTGATGCAAAACGAGCGACCATTTGGCAAGGCCAAAGTGATGAATTTGGGTCATTTGACAGTCAGTTTAGTGTGAGCGAAAACAGCGTTTTTTATATTGAGGTAAAAGTAATAGACGACACAACAATGGTTTGTGATGCAGTTGAGTGCTTCGATAGTGATGGAGGCTTAATTGCTAACTACCAAGAAGTCGTCACAGCCCCTGAGCTTGCTCACTTACAGCTAAATTATATGGCTTCATCCAATCATTTAATTGGCTCTGTGCAAATAAATGCTTTAACGAGTTTGGTATATGGCCAGATCAATAATAAATTAAACCAAGGTACAAGCTTAGGTGAATTTGACTCGATTGCTCAGCAAGCCAGTCAAGTGGTTTTGACGGCACTTAATTTGCCTGATCAGCAACGCAATATACTGGCTACTGAGCTAACGCCAGTAGACCAACTCAGTGCTGAGCAAGAACAGACTCTGATGCTATTGAGTTTAGTTAATGCGGCGGTAGCCGAAAATACCACACAATTATCACCGCTTATCTCAGCAATTAAGCAGTTTAGCACCCAGCCAGAAGATGCAGCGAACCGAGATAAGTTATCAGAGTTAAAAACGGCACTGATGGCAAGCTCCGTTAAGTTAGCGCAAAGTGGATTAGTGAAAAATATTCCAGACGATATCAATCGCCGGTTGCACGAGGCACAAACCCAACCGATTAATTTTGATTTATTGAAAGCCGAAAATATACAGCTACAAGCAGAAATTCAGGCTGTGAATGTGACGGGGGTGACTGGTGGAAATGGTTAAGATAAAGTCTCCATGCGATGTAAAAACAGCATCGGTCTTATTCGCCTTACTCAGCATTTTGTTGATGAGTATGGGCTTGAGTGCTCAGCCTCTTGTTTTGCAAAAAGAAAAGCGTTCAACCAGTATGCCTTGGCATAAAAAGGTCAACTATTTTGGTAACATCTCGGCATACAATCAATCGATTTCTTTGAGCAGAGAGCCTGTTAACCAAGTAATAAGCAGTGATGTTTTCTCAGGAGATTCCAATACACTTGAAGGACGCTTCAGTGCGGGTGGTAAGTTGTTTTCGAGTGGATCTATTTATGCGGAGTTAACGTTAGAACACACCAAGCTTAAAGGCCAAATAAGTCGTGCTGGCGAAGCGAGATTTATTGACTCAGTGAATTATCGGCGACATAAATCTAGGCTCGAACTATTTTACGAATATGACCTAACCCATGGATACGCATTTGGGGTTGATGTGTATGCTGGTGGTGAAAAATACCAACATCAACAAAGTCGCTTTACGGATAAAGAGTTAGGTGGTGCTATTTTATTGAGTCATCAACGGCGTTTTGAAAATGCAAAGGTTGATCTAGCTTATGTACTAAGCTTTCGAGAGTTGGATTTTGAGAGTGAGTCGTTAGACGACACAAGTCAGGTTTATCATTCTTTACTTATTGAGTACGGGTATCAATTTTCGCATTTACTAACCTTGTATGTGGGTGGCCGGCACTCTGTTTTTCCAAACCACATTGAGCGGAGCTACTGGGGTAGTCAATCACAACAGGCGTTAATGTCAGAGGCCGAATACCGTTTTGATGCAAGTACGTTGATCACAATCAAATTCGAAAAGTTATGGCTGAGTGATAGCGGGCACACGCATACACTCTCGGCACAATATGAATATAAGTTTGGTGGAAAAAATACCAAGCGTCGTAAGCGAAAGTATAAAACCCCTAATCTGTTAATAAGGTAATTAACGCGTCAAAGGAAATAACGTTGGAAAGGAAAGCAAACCTTAAAATCGCCTGTTTTGGCGGGGCAGGTATTGGCCTTTTGTTCGGTGTAATTATGGGCACAAGTGTGACGCCGACAGTGACAGTGTTACTCGGTGCATTGACGGCAGTACTGGCTGCTATCTTAGGACTGAATGATCGTCACTTTAATGATGCTAAGGCGCTGCGTATTGGTGCATTCGGGATTGCCTGTGTTATTGGGGCGTACATGGGGATTTATGTACGTGCCCACAATGTATTTACGCCTTCGTTGTTGGAACTTAAAGCACAATACTTAGCAGCAGGTTACACACAGCAGCAAGCCCTACAACTTTTGACCTTAAAAGAGTTTGGCATGACACTAGAGCATGCCAGTCGCGCTGAAGACGCATCATCCAGCGGAATCTTTCACTTTTCAGAGCATGCAAACTTGTTATCTAATCAGCATAATAGTGTGTTATTCAGTGCCAGTGTATCTGTAACGGGTTGCGAGGAGTTAAGATATACAGATCGTAGCCTTGAGCTGGAAGAGGTGATTAATAATTTGACTCTCACTGGCGATGAGTGGGCGACTTTGAGTGAGTCAGTAGTGCGTCAAGTTGAGCCGGGCGACCAAAAGTCTATTTTATTGGCGGTACGGGATACGGTTTGTGGTGAACTCGGCGATGAAAAGCCTTGCTTAGATGATACGGAACTTGCAAATATAACTGAGTTTGATGAAGCCCAACATATATTGTCGCAAGCTTGGCATCAAACCTTGCAACAGTTAAATGAACAAAGACTATCAGAGGTGAATAAGCTCCATGTGCTGAAGTACGTTCATGAAATGGTCTGTCCAGAAAAGCAAGGTTGATAATATGACAAAGTCACTGTTTTTGCTGTCACTGTTTTTGACGTTTTTTTCCGTTAAATATGCCTTTGCCAGTTTAGATCCTGATGTTCTTAGCAAGAGTACAGTCAGAGTCGTTGTCAAAAAACCGAACAATGCAATGGGAGTCGCTTCAGGGTTTTTGTGGCAACAAACCCATTGGGTCGTGACGTCTTTGCACGTGATGGACCCGCACCCAAGGAGTAAAATTATCATAGACTTTGGGAAGAAAAGACGTCTAGCGAAGGTGTCTCGTGTTTTCCCTGAAGCAGATTTAGTCTTGCTTGAGGTCGTTAACCCACCAAAAGGGTGGCGCCCTTTAAATCAAATTAAGCAAGTGAAGCCTGAGTACAGAGAACATGTGACTGCATTGGGATTTCACCATGGCGCGCTGGCGATGAGTACACGTGAATTATTGAAAGGGTACGCAAAGCCAGAAATATTAAAGCAGTTTTTACCACCTTATGCCGTCGATACATTAGCAAAAACCAATATACCCGATGTTGAGTTTCCTATTTACTACTTGGACGGCAGTCTATTGCCTGGTTTTTCAGGCGCACCAGTATTTGATAGCCAGAGCAGGTTAGTGGGTATAGGGAACGGTGGGTTAGAAAATGGCGCCGCTAATGTCAGTTGGGTGATCCCAGCGACCAATTTAGCTAAGCTGGTTAATTCTAAGTTAAGGGTATTACCCGAAGGGTTAAAAAGCACTTCTGAGCTGTTCACGCTAGATAAAGTGACAAAAGCTCAAAGACAGCCGAAGCACAGAAAGCGAAACATGGTGCAACTACCTCGTTTATCAAATTTGTTTGTAACTAAAGCGCATGCAGGCTCTGAATTAGACACGGATAATGAATTATTGCCACCATTATACTCTGTTAAATATCAGGGCTTTGAATTTGTTAAAGTGAAATCGCGCACGCTCGCTGAACTGGCTTTAAGTAGTGCCACACCCAACGAATTTGATCAGGTTGACCAATTATTTAAATCAGTTTATGGCAACTTTATCCTCGATATATCTTCGTTGAGTTTTGATATTTATAGTGATGCTTTTTACGGCATTAATATTGCGATACCCAGAGGGGCCGAGTTATACGTTGATGCCCAAGGTTACCTATTGGCCAGAAGTGCAACGTTATGTCGGCTTTGCTTTTACGAACTGCAGTATCATGCAAGGATGCTTGATAAAAAGCAGCAAGTAACCTTGAACCAGTCACCTCATAGGTTCTTTGAGCAAAAGGCGTTGGAACATTGGGAAGCGCTTAACGAGGAAGGTGAGTTTGTAGAATATACGGACTACAGAAACATAACGGCCTATGGAGACAAACGATTTGTTTTAAATGCGCTTTTTGCAAATTTCAGTGAGCCACTCATTGACAGTTATGAACTTAATTATGTGTCTATTGCGACTAACAGAGACAGTTGGTTACAGGCGCAAGCCATTAATAACCGCTTTGACAGAGAATATCTTGATCTACTTGCTAGTCAAGCACAGTTGAATTGTCATCAAGTGAATTTGTCATTCACTCAAATTGAGTTATGCCAGTCACTGCATAGTGCCTACGCACTACTTATGAGCGTATATTTAACTGGTTTTTCAAATCGTTTCTATTCAATTTAGTCCTTTTCACATTCCACATCATTATTACACCCACTTTCCTTATATCGCCAGTAAAGGGATATTGGTGTGTGTTATTTCATAGCGAAATATGCATTTAAAAAACTGTAAATCAATCATTTAAAAAAATTTCATTTTAATTTTCACACCCTTTAGGCCATGGCGTCATAGCAGTACAAATTAATTAATACATACACATCAGTTGGGACTGATGTGGCGGAGCCGTGCAAAGGCTCTTCGATTTCAGAGGCGCAAAGGAAAGGGTGGGTTTGTTCCCATTGATTTGCCACCTGAACTGTTATGACCGAACAGCTTTGTGCCTCTTTTCCCACAAAATTCTTGCCTAACCGGCTCTTTAGAATGTAATTATCAACGTAAGGAAAAACTATGCCTCAATATAAAACCCCAGACGTCTACGTCCAAGAGAAGTCAACTCTGCCTCCGTCAGTTGCAGAAGTGGCTACTGCTATCCCAGCTTTCATCGGTTATACAACAAAGCTCGATGATGCTGGTAATGTTGCTTACCTTAATTCACCAACTCGTATTACGAGCATGGTTGAATTTGAAGCTGTATTTGGTGGCGCATATCAAGAGAGCTTTAAAGTTGCACCCAAGTCAACAGGTGGCTTCAATGTCACGTCAGATGGCACAATGCTTGCGGATGCATTTTTCTTTTTACACCAAGCAGTAAGTCACTTTTTTGCGAATGGTGGTGGTGCGTGTTATGTGGTGAGTATCGGTGAGGCTAGTGCTTCGCTCATCACAAATAACGAACTACAAAGTGCACAAGCAGCCAATTTTACTGCTGCAATCACATTGCTTAATAAAGTAGATGAAGTCACGCTCATCTCTTGTCCTGAAGCGATTGGTTTGAATACAGTTAAGCATTACGAAGTACAAAATAAAGCACTCGTCCACGCAGAAAAGAGAATGGATCGTTTTGCCCTTGTTGACGTTCAAATGCAAGCGGATGCAAGTAGCATTGACCCAATTGCAGACGACTCGAAAGCATTGAGAGCAGGTGCAACACTGGGTCTTAAATATGGCGCGGCTTACTATCCATATTTAACAACTACGATGGCACGTACTTATGATGCGAAGCAAGTGGTACTAAGTACGCCTTTAACGGCGCAGGCTTGGTGGCCAAAAGCGGCTTCTCATGAACTTGTTTGTGTCGGTGACAATGGTATGTGGGCACCGATTGGTCAGGATTACTTATATAATCCTGCTGGGGCGAACGACCAGACTGACGCAGCATATGATCCATCAGGAAACCGTTATTTAGTGCCAGAAACGGTATTTGCAACAGACGGTACTCATTATTACCGTCTAACAGATGGTGAGCAAGTTGATCTAGCAAACGGCGAAGTAACAGCAACACCAGGTGGTTCTGCAATTACTATCACGGATGACTTCGAACTCATTAATATTACGCTTCCAAAGCTACAGCTTGCAGCCATTGGTGATCCAGCTTACCCATTCTCATCAGCAGATGTGTATAACCAAGTAAAAGCAGAACTTGGTAAAAACTACCTTGATTTACCACCTTCACCAGCAATCGCGGGTGTGATGGCTAAAACAGATAAAGATCGTGGTGTTTGGAAAGCGCCAGCTAATGCTGCACTTGCACAAGTATTAATGCCTAAACTGGCAATTGATAATGCAGATCAAGAAAACCTCAATGTTGATGCAACTTCAGGTAAGTCTATCAATGCTATCCGTACATTCGTCGGTAAAGGAACGCTTGTGTGGGGGGCGCGTACGCTAGCGGGTAACGATAACGAGTGGCGTTATGTGTCTGTACGTCGACTATTTAACATGGTTGAAGAGTCTGTACAAAAAGCAACCCACTTCGCAGTATTTGAGCCAAACACACCGTTCACTTGGCTAAAACTTAAAACCATGATTGAAAGTTATCTAGAAGGGCTTTGGCGCTCAGGTGCTTTCTTTGGTGAAACACCAGAACAAGCATTTTTCGTCAACGTTGGCCTTGGTCAAACAATGACTGAAGATGACATCAACAATGGCTTAATGAACATTGAAATTGGCCTTGCGGCAGTACGCCCAGCTGAATTCATCGTACTAACATTCTCTCATAAGAGCCTTGAAGGTTAATTCTTGCGCCTAAAGGCAATTAGCTAATTAAACATTGCTATTTGGCGCTGAATCTTGGCGTCAAATAGATATTTATTTTTCCTACAGCACAGCTGTAAATACCGAATTTTTGGAGTTATTACATGGCTACTACTAAAGCAGATATCGCAGCAGAATATCCAATTCCCGTCTATCGATTTGTTGTCAGCTTCGGCGAAGAGAGCATTCCATTTTCAGAAGTATCTGGTCTAGACATCGGCGTTGAAACAATTACGTATAAAGATGGCTATGGCAAAAAACACATGCCTGGGCAACCAACAGACGTCAACATTACTTTGAAGCGTGGTCTGGTTAAACAGAAGAGCCAATTCTACGATTGGATCTCATCTATCAGCTTGAACTTAGTTGATAAAAAAGACATCACAATTTCATTGACCAATGAAGACAGATCTCAGCCATTGGTGACATGGAAAGTGATTAATGCATTTCCTAAAAAACTGACCGCACCGAGTATCAACGGTGGTTCTAACGAAGCCAGTGTTGAGTCTTTAGAGATGATGGCAGATGACATCAAGATTGAGTTCCATTAATTTTTAACTCTCTTTTAGGGCACGTAAGTGCCCGCTTAGGTGGCTAATATGTTTCAAGACCCTAGAACTCCCATGGTCGGGTATCGATTTTTAGTTGGTATTGTGGCCGCAGGCATTCCTAACCCCATTGATATTTTGTTTAAAGAAGTCAGTGGTCTAAAAATGAACCGAAGTATCGACTATACCAATAACCGCGTTAGCATTGCGAATCAAAAACAAGCGAAAACACTCACTTTAAAACGTGGCGTTTTCCAAGGTGGTAGCCCGTTGATGTTGCAAAATCTTGTATTTGGTGATGCTTGGAATACCTACTTGGTAAAAAATCAGATTTTGATCACCACCTTAGACGATAACTACTTACCATCGCAAGCTTGGCTTGTACAAGATGCATTTTTAGAAAGCTGGGAATGGGAGGGGATTGATGCGAGTAGAAATGATGTGCTTATTGAGTCTCTTAGTTTTAGTTATCGCGATTTGGTGGCTGTGCCTATTCCAGGTGTGCCAGTGTAAGGAGCTCAATAGATGGAAGTTAAGTGTAACAATGTTCGAGTTAAAGCACGGATCCGTGCTGATGAACCTGCCCAGTCAACGGTGGCAAACTCTACCGGTGTGTCCAGCGACGAGGCGCAACAATCATCGCAGTCTGAGTTTTATAGCAACGCAGTAAGCTGGTCCGAACTACAAGACTTATTACACCAGTTAGAGTCAGATTTAAAACGACATATTGAGTTTAGATTTGCACGTCAAGGTAAGGAAAAGAGGCCCTAATTATGAATAAAGCAGACGGCATTAACGCAAGTGGCTTACCACTTTGCAAAGTGACTTTTTATAAAAAAATTGAGCGTGGCGATGGCAATAAGTTGGGTGAGTTAACGCTTCCGTATGATCCGAAATCACTCAATGTCACTCATCAAAATTGTTTAAAAGATTCGAAGGCCATTGGCTCGGAAAGCGGCTCTGCACGTTATCAAAAATCACCCCCGTCCGTTTTAACGATTACGTTTTTACTCGATAACACGATTATTGAAACTCCCTCTCAATATGCAATGACCATGAGCGGTGAAACGTCAACCGAAGACAGTATTCAGGAAATGTTAAAATATGGCCTTGCAGTGCAAGGGGAAACGCACTTGCCTGCGTTCGTCACTATTATGCCCTTGAACATGGTCCTTAACCATGGTGCCGATGGCGGTTTTCATGGCATGTTTAGCGATATTAATGTCATTACTGAGTTGGTTAACTCCAAAGGCAATCGAGTAAAAGCTCAGGTTGTCTGTAATATCTCTGAGTGTCTATCGAGCAAAGAAATTAAACTCAGAACAGGTAAAAGCTCGCCTGATCTCACGCACGAATTACAATTTTTAGATGGGGACAGTTTGGTTTCGAAAGTCACCTCTATATACGGGAAAGCAAACTATGTTCATCAAGTAGCGAGCGTCAATAGACTGCCCTCGCTCCGCAGTGCTGAAGTGGGTGACTATATTACCTATCCACCATTGGAGCGATGACATGGATATTCGTTATACAATATTAGTTGATGGTAGCGAAAAGAAACTAGAAGTCGGCGTACGTGAAGTCGTTACCCATCGTGGGCTAAACCAGGTTTCTGAGTTGTCAATTGTATTCGAAGATGGCGATATGGCTGAGGAAAGCTTTACATTAGATCTGAATAAAGATTTTCAGCCCGGTAAGTCCATCGAGGTCAAAGCCGGTTTTGGCGACGACGCGCAAATGACATTATTTGTTGGTGCCATAACAGGAGGCAAAGTTGGCTATTGTAGTGAGCCTTATATTACCGTATTCGCTAAAGGTGAAGCCAATAAGCTCTGTCAGTCCAAAATAAGTAAGCTCTACAAGCCAGACTCTACTGACACAGACATTATCAATGATTTACTCAAGCTCTGTGGCGGCAAAAAAACCGTGGCGGACAGTAAAATAAAGCACTATCAATATCTCATGGTTGAGAAAAAACCGTGGGAAGTGATCATGAATCGTATCCTGACCAATGGGTTTGCGCTTTATGAAGAAGAAGGGATCAACATCGTTGATTTGACGACGCACAAACCCGCAGCGACGGAGTTTAATGTAGCGATGGATGGGTGTACTGAATTTGAGCTTTGTATGGACAATAGTTCATACGCTCAAAAAGTCGACCACAGTGCATGGGATATTAAAACCCAAGCCATGTTACTTGAAAACTATGACTCGGGTGAGAAAAAAGAGGGCGCGACCGCAGATGTCGTCATCAAATCACAAGCGCCCATCGATAAAGTCGAGCTCGCTGCTAAAGCAAAAGCCGAGCAAGTTTATCGTTTATTAGACACTAGCCAAGGCCGTATCCAAGTCGATAT
This sequence comes from Pseudoalteromonas luteoviolacea CPMOR-1, assembly GCF_001625685.1. GTDB lineage: Bacteria > Pseudomonadota > Gammaproteobacteria > Enterobacterales > Alteromonadaceae > Pseudoalteromonas > Pseudoalteromonas luteoviolacea_K. Next base: position 256,207 of record NZ_AUYC01000012.1, read on the forward strand.
GTCTGAGGCCATCACTCTACATAAACTGAAACTACTCGATGCAATCAAAGTATCGGGAGCTGGCGAAAACAACAAAGCGGATTATTTGGTGACTGAAATTCATCATCACTTAAGTAATCAAGGCTGGTTCTGTGAGTTTACACTGGGTTTATCTTTAACGAAAAGTGGCTGGTCTAAATGGACTGAGCTGCCAGCTACGCCAATGTTGGTTGCCACCGTTGCGCCGTTTAAAGACGATAAAGAAAAATTACATCGCATACCCATCACCTTAAATACATTAACCACGGAACCTATTTGGGCAAGGCTTTTGACAACCTATGTTGGCAAAGAAGAAGGGTTGTTTTTACCCCCCAATCCAGACACTGAAGTGTTGGTGGACTTTATCGGGGGGGATGCCAGACATCCTGTGATTGTCGGGGCATGTCACAACCCAGTGGCCATTCCTCCTTTGGGTGGGTACAAACAGGAATATGATGTTAGAGGGTTGTTGTTTAAAGAACAGGCCACCGCGCTGAAGTTCACCTTTAAAAAACCACACATCATCATGGAAGGAAGTAAAGATCACTCAATCTCTTTAGGCGAAAGCTCGGGTTATGCTTTATCTCAAAAAGACAAGGCGGGTATGACTGCTAAAACGGATGTGGTGATTAAAACACCTGATGATAGTCAGATAAAAATGGATAGTAAAATTACCATTGAAAGTGCAAAAGTGGTGGTTGCCACAGACAAGATGGAAATAGGATAACGAGGAGGTAGCTATGAACAATTCATTTCTGGGTAGAGGGTGGGGATTTCCGCCAAAGTTTACCAGCCCGGATTCTGGACCTGATATGGAAGACGGAGAGACATTGGTTAAACAGGCCATTTCTATTGCACTGAATACACTCAAAGGCGAGCGGCCTTATTGGAGCGAGCTGGGTTCCGGTTTATCTAATTTTGTTTTTGAGGATGTCAGTGAGTCGGCACTGGTCACGCTCAAGCAAGAGGTTTCTGCGGTGCTTTTAAACTATGAACCGAGAATTATCCTTGAGGATATTTCGTTTGATATGTCAGATGTATACGAAGGTGCCTTATTAATAGAGCTCACTTATTTGATCCGTAAAACCAATAGCCGCAGCAATATGGTGTTTCCGTTTTATCTCGCCGAGCAATCTGTTTAAACCCGCGTTTCAAAACATTTGGTATCACCCACAGAATCACCCATTTCGACCTTGCTCGCCAAGCAATATGCAGACCCGCACCGCTTATCCTTTTACCAAGACTTAGTAGTGCATAGGTATGCTCATTAATAACATTAATAAGGTAATCTCATGACTTTTAAGTCTCGTAGTCAATCACTTATCTCTGGCAACGGTAAAGGGTTAAGTCAAACCGCACGACAGATCCCCGAGCTTTCCAGTGATTTTTTCAGTATCGAACCGCGTACGATTGAGCAATGGCTGTCTTACTTGTCTTCTGTCGCTCAACACACCCAATTTATTGGTCAAGCAACGTGGCAGCCAGTACAAACTTGGTACAAAGTGTTACCTGAGCCAGATAAGTTTGCCGCACTGGCTAAATTAATTCTGGTAGGAAGCGGCGGCGAACTTATGACTCGATTGGCGAGCCGACCAGACCTGTCTTTACTACTTACTTTTGTTGATCTGTTACAGCATACCCAGCAGCAGTTTAACGATTTTGTTCAACGCCATCTTGACCATTATTATCGCGATATATTGGGCTTTGAGTTGCAAAGTGCAACGCCTGATTCAGCCCATGTTTTAATCGAACTGAACGAGGTCGAGTCGCTGACGCTGCAACCTGGAACTCAGTTTGATGGCGGCAAAGATGACAACGGCGAAGAGCGAATTTACCAATTGGCTGAACCCAGTGCGATAAATCGCGCAGTGGTAGAGACGGTGACAACGGTGAACAAAGCGCACTTTGCAAGTGGCGTGAAGATCTGTCGCAATGTCTTACTGGATACTGAATTGGGTATTGAGCTTGAAAGCAGTGCAATGACATTTGGCGATAAACAAATGTCAGAAACTCAATTACCGGTAGAGATTGGGTTTAAAGTTGCTTCGCAGGATCTCTTTTTGAGTAGTGGTAAACGCATTATCTCACTGCGTTTTTCTACCGATGAATTTGGCGAAACGCCCATTGACTTATCACTTTGGATTGAGAGCTTTGATATTTGGGTAAGTACCAAAGAAGAAGCTGTGTTGTTAGGCTCAGAACAGCTTAGCCTCAATGGTGAGAGTGAACTGGTTATTCATGTTGATGAGCTATTTGCGCCAATTGCCCCTGTCGCTGATTTAATGATTGGCAAAGACATGGTGCTCCCTTATATCGCCTTTGTGTTAAAGCAGACAAAATACGACGCGCTGTATGCATTGGATCTTAATGAAAGAGTGGAGGCACTGGCAAACTTAGCTGTCAGTGAAATTCAAGAAGTGCGAATGGCTGTAACCGTACTCGGTGCAAGTGGCTTGGTTGCCAATAATGGTACTGGCTTTTTAGATACCACTAAGCCCTTTGAGCCATTTGGTTTTACCCCTCAGCTGGCAGAGAAGTTCGAATTCACGCACCCTGAGCTATTAAGCAAAAGAGTGACAAGGGCAAGTATTGAATTTAATTGGGTGGGTAGACCGGCAGATTTTGATGCGCATTACCAAACTTATATGGACTATCAGAGTGCAATGACACCACCAGCTGACTCTGCGCAACCTGCCAGTGAGGCTTGGCCAAGAAACCAAGTATTGATATCGCAATCGGACATGACTTATAGCAGTGAGCAGAGCAAATTGGTTGCGGACCTATTTTATAACGACTTGGTGTGGCAAGCGTCTGATAATGAATTAACACCTGATGAGCACACGTTGATAGTGCAAGACAACACCGGTGAATTACCTGATGTTGTGAATAATATTGCGACTAACCGCTTGGTTTTTACTTACGATGACGACAATGGTGATGTGGATTACCTGTCTTTGCCATTCAATTTGACCCAAGCCAAATTATGGCCCAAATGGTACACTTTGGCTTTATCCAATCAAGATTTTGGTCACCCGCAATATACTAAGGTATCTGAGTATTATGCGTTCCAAAATAGTATTAAGTTGGCAAACTGGAATCCTGCGGATGGTGATTTTATGCCAACGCAGGTACCAGAGCCGTATACCCCATTATTAGACTCAGTCAAATTACATTATCGAACGCAAAGTATTTCTCGGGCGCAAAGGGCTGCCATAGGTAATTCTATATGGATAGAGCATATTTCACCTATTGGCAGACAGCTACAAATATTGGAGCAGCAAAGTACGCTTCATTTAATGCCGAAAATAGACGATTTGGGTTATTTGTATATTGCCATTGGAGCTCTGCCGACACCCGGCCAATGCAGCGTGCTGTTCCAACTAGAAGCGGTTGATGGCTACAATTTTTCCGAGTCTCCGCAGTTTAAGTGGGAATACTACAATCAGGGGCAATGGCACCTCTTTAGTCGAGAAGACTCTCAAGGTAGCGGGGAAGAAGGGCGAATATTACAAGACAATACCTATGATTTGCTAGATTCGGGGATCATTATTTTCTCTTTACCAGAATTTGATTTAGCGGATCAGTTTAATCAAGACGGTAAGGTCTGGATAAGAGCCGTCATTGATTCAGAGATGCTGCAAGATGACTATGTAAACCCCATCTATTCAAAACTAAAAGGCGTCTATGCTCAGGCTGTCCAAATTACGCTTAATTCAGCTGAACATGCTCAATCTCATTATTTACAACCGTTGGCAGCTGGGAGCATTAGTAAATTAACAGTGACGGACCCTTTAATCGCGTCGATTGAACAGCCATTTGATAGCTTTGGTGCCAAGGTTAAAGAAGATGATAGTCGTTTATATAGGCGTGTCAGTGAGCGCTTAAGACACAGAGATAGGCTTCAAACAGGGTGGGATTATGAGCATTTTACGTTGCAGACTTTCCCTGAATTACACTCTGTGAATGCTTATCAAAATGCTGATGGTGTGAACATCACCGTCATTCCACTTAACCATGATGTAGATATTTTACAACCCAAAGTACCTCGCTACTTGATGCGTAAAATACAGGATGAAGTGACAGCCCGCTGTGCGCCATATCTCAATGTTAAAGTTGAAGATCCAACATACATTGAAGTGCAGCTAGAAATCATCATTCAGATTGACCCAAGATTTGATATTCAGACCACCGTAGTTGAACTAAATGACTTAATTGTGGATACCTTAACCCCATGGAACAAGCCGGATGCTGAGTTATCTCAAACCATCTATTTGTCGGATGTAGCACAGGCGTTAGAAGCCCATCAAGCGGTCAACATGGTACAGGTGATCCGAGGTAAACGCATGGATGATCTGATAAGGCAATACTCTCAAATTTCGCCTAATGAAAGCAGCGAAATTTTAGTTCCGACACGCAATCATAAAATCTCTTTAACGAATGTAGATGGTGACGTATTTGAAGGGATTGGAAAATGGAAAATTCAGCATAATTTCGTTGTGCAATAAGCTATTTACGTTTAAAGCGACGCCAAATTAATAAACTGTTTCACAATCTTGAAGGTTTGGCGTCATCTCCCATATCGACTTACTTTCCAAAGGAAAATCATGGAAACCAACGCACTGAAAATTGCTTCAGATGCTGTGCTAAACCCTGGGCAAGATCTAGATGGTTTGCGAGCACAGGGGATTGCGCAGCTACAAAAACTCGCACCCGATACATGGAGCGACCACAATGTATTTGATCCAGGCATTACCTTGCTTGAAGTATTGGCTTATGTGCTATCGGATTTAAGCTATAAACTCAATTATACCGTTGAGGATCTTATCGCGGTTGAGCCTGGGGAGTCTCTTGCACCGACGCAGTTTTTAAACTCGGAGCAAGTGATGTTTAGCCATTGCGTTACGCTTGCTGACTATAGGCGTTTGTTGCTTGATATCACAGAGATAAAGAACATTACGATTTCTGTTCGCGATGAACGCGCGACTGGCGCGACAATTTTTGATGTGATTGTTTTAGCTTCACCGTCGTCACAGGTATCACAAGACCGCCTGCGAGAAATAATCCATCACACGTTTTCTGCGTCTCGTTGTATAACACACCAGCTGGGTGAGATTGAATTTTATCAAGCTGTACCTGTGCAATTGGGTATGCATTTGGTACTCAAAGATGCGCAAGACATTGTACACGTGATGGCCGATATTTTGAGTAAAGTCGCTCTTGAAATATCGCCTAATTTAACCCGTTACACTAGTCAGGAATTATTGGATAAAGGGATGTATGTAGAGGATATCTACGTAGGTCCATCGTTAAGTAATGGCTTCATTTTAGACGAAGATTTAGAGAGCACACCGGTTAAAAAGCACCTCTATAGCTCAGATATTTTAGATGCACTGCGAGTTCACCCGAATATTGAACAGATTGAAGAGTTTAGATTTATCGTAGATCAAGGTGCTCAGCCAGGTTATGAATACTGGCAAGTTGAAGTTCAAGACTTAGACCCTAGTTCAGTGAACTTGGCACCTGAGTTAGGATTTTTGAGTACGCAATTCTTTGATGCTATTTCTTTAGTCATTGAAGGTCAAAGTTATGTACTTGATGAAGATGAAATGGCTTCAATTAGGTACGCAATCGGCGAGCGAATCCTTGAACAAACGTCAGAGCTAACCGAGCAAGTTGATCAAGAGCCACATCGATTCTTACCCTTGAGCCAATACCGTTCACTGCAGCATGAATTGCCACAAGTTTATGCGCTGACAGAGCAGTCTTTAAATCGAGATATTGACTCTGATCAAAAAGCACAATTATTGCAATTTAAAGGGTATTTACACTTGTTTGATCAAATATTGGCTGATCAGCACAAGCAACTTGATGTTTTACCTCATATTTTGGCATTGCCCCAATATACGCATTTCGAGCGATTAGGGCAGATTATGGATAGAATGTTGTCCAGCGAAGCACTTTCGCAAGGGCTTCTTGATGAGTTTTGGCACAGAGTCAAAGCTTTACCACACACACAATTGAGTCAAGCGGTCACAGGCATTAGTGGCGTCAATCATCTGGTGAAATTGGCATTAGACGCGTATCAACAACAAGGTTTACAGCAGCAATTAGAAAGTGACTTTTCAGTAGCTCAGTTGACGCGTTTGAACGACAGTATCGCGCATTTGCTGGCACGTGTTGCCATTAAACTACCGAATGCAAACCTGCTCAAATATCGCGAAGTATTTGGCTTTTATGTCAATGTGATTGGTGCCTGCCAGAATGATCCGAGCGAACATGAGGATTTATTATCACGTCTGGTATTGCTGCGCCAGTACATTGATAAGTGTCGATTACTCAATGAGATTGGCGCTTTGGGAGAAAATCGCTGTCGCGGTTTTGATTATTTATCGAAAGATCCAAAAACAGCGCATATTGCGAGCCTGAGCCGCTTAGTGATGCGCAGCCTTGGCTTTTCGCACCATGGCCAGATGCCGTTAGCGACCCATAACAGAGAGAGCTTTTATTTATTGGAAAGCGATCTACTGGGGAATGACTCGACGGGCAAATTATATTGTGTCTTACCCAACTGGACGACTCGTTTACAAAATACCGCGTTTAGAGTGTTAGTGGAAAGTCAAATAGGTAAGTTTAAGCCTCTGCATCTATCTGCTCAATGTGTCTGGTTAACGCGAGAGCAGATGAGTTTATTTGAACGCTTATATTTTGGTTGGTTGAATTTTTACGGTCAGGCACAACGTGAAAGGTTTGCAGAGGGTCAAGACCATATTGCCAGTGTCGCAGCCGATATCGGCAGTTTGTTGGAAACTGTACTGGTATCTGAGCCAGATACCATGATTGAAAACATCATTAATTACGTACTCGCTAAGCCTCAGGGTATGGAAGTACTTGAAGTGTATCTTGTGCAGATATTGTCTGAGTACGCATATGAACCTTTGCCCAATGAAATTGAAATTGATGAGCAAAGTTATGCGCAAGTACGCAGCGCGGTTGCGCAAATTATCAATGAACACAGTGCGCTTTATCCTGATGGATTTAGCGAAGATCAAGTATTGTATTTAGCCACACAGTTGTGTATCGACCACATTTGTACACCTAATGCATTTGCACAATCAAGCAATACTCGGTTTACGGTTGGATACTCTCCACTCCCTTTTCTTAAACCAATATTACCTGTGTCTTTTTCACAAATTAACTCAAATACCGCGGTGGTTTCGAAATTTATCGTGGCGACCAGCGTGCCAAATCGCATAGATCCTGAAGGAAACGAAGAATGAACAAAGTCAGTGACCAAGAAGTGTTAGTCGAATGTGACCAAACATCTATAGTAACTAAGCGCAGCCGCGCAGAATTAATTGAAAAGTTTGACGATCTCAAAACGCCTACAGGGGACGATTTTGAATCTCTTATTCGCTCAGGCTTTAATCAAATAGATGACCCTATCGCGGTAGAGAGAGTCGGAGAAACTCAAGAAATAGCGGTTACATCGCCCCTCACAGTCAGTCCAGATGGTGAGACACCGCGTTTACGCGTAGATACTGATGCCGTCAAAATTGATCACGAACTGGTTGTTTGTGATGGTGAAAGCGAAATGCAGGTGCTCAGTGCCGATGCGCAAAGCGTTTCTGTGTATGGCAAAGTCGAAGTGTTACCTGACGCAGAAGAGGTTTTACGAGTTTCGGGTAGCGCAAAGTTAACAGAGGGCTTAAAGTCACAAACGGCGGATATCAATCAGCACTTAAGAGCGGGCGCGTTGTCTGTCAGTAAAGGCACCATTCAGACATTGGAAGCGGGCTTGGATGATGATGATAATCCAAAAATTACCGCTTATGGTGATGTTGAAGTAAACGCAGATGTCGCTGTTGAAGGTCAAATTCAGGCTGATTCAATCTCCGTTGCGAATGATGCCAATGTGAGCGGTAATACATCAACTCAGATGCTATCGGTCGCAGAGCGTACCATGTTACTCGGTGAGCTCAGTGCGCAAAATGCAATCTTTACAGAGCATGTAGAAGCCCCGATGTTAGGTGTTGGCCTAGATGAAAATAGCACTTTGGCGAAATTGCATATTGGCAAACGTTCATCAGACACGAGCGATCTACTCCGAGTGGATGATTTAAACCAAGATAACACGCCTTTTATTATCAACCCTGAAGGTAAAGTTGGGATTGGTACAAGTGTGCCTAAAGCGCGCTTCCATGTTGCTGATTCGGTATTAGTTGGTCAAGATAAAGACCAGCCTCACATCTCACTAAATGAAGACGGGCGTGCACATTTTTCTGGGACTGTGAGCATAGAGCAAGCAGCAGACATTACGGGCGATTTGAACGTAGAAAGTGATGCGTATGTCAACGGCAAGCTGTCTGTGGGAACCCAAACACCGAGTGCAAAAGTAGATATTCAGGCTGGCAGTGGTGACTTACTGAATATTGGCGATGGCAATAGTAATTTAGTTAAAGTCACGAATATGCCCCTTGCAGGTGAACAGTCGATCAATATGTTTGCACATACATACATTTCAGATGATTTGACTGCTGCTGGACAAGTCAATGCGGAGACTGTGCAGGTTACAGATACTTTAACTGCGGGTAGCACGGTGCTTGAAGCGCTGCTGATTAATCAAGATGCCCAAGTTAGCGGTCAAACACGTACGCGCCAGCTTCAAGTCGGCGAAACGCCTAGCACACCGGTACAAACAGATGCAGGCGCACTTATTAATACCACTCTCGATGTAACTGCACATGCTACGTTTAAATCATTGCATGCAAGTGAGGACATTACGACCGATACCTTAGTCCAAGCAACCGACGGTGTAGTGAAGCACAATCTAACTGTGGGTGAGCAGGTAGGCAACCATGATGCGACGTTGACGGTGAAAAGTACAGCGACAAATCACCCGTCATTGCTAGTTGCTGATAAAGAAGGTAACCCATTGCTGCGTATTGATAATGACCAAGCAGTGATGGGGAGTACAGGCCAAGCGCAATCTTTGACAGTTAAAGGGGATATCACAACGCCTGATCTAGACGTTTCTCATGAGGCGACTATTTACCAGGCGGACTTTAGTGAACATGTGGTGATTGCATCTAATACGGTTCAAAGTGACTGGACAACCAACGCAAAATTGGCTGTGCTAGCCCACAACGGCCAACCACAAAGTGTGGACGTCAGCTTTTTTGACGGTTTAAATACAACGTCAGTCATCAATGCAACGGGCAAGCAAATTGGTTTGTTCCAAAATAACCCGCAGCAGAGCTTACATGTCGGTGAATCTGCATTGTTTGATAAAGATATCACGGCCCTTAAAGGCGTTTATGTTGCCAGTGAGAACAGTGAATTTGGTGGTTTCAGTGCGTCCTTGATACAAACTCAAGTGGGTACTGAGCAGAAGTCCGCAGATTTGCACGTGTATGGTAATACACATTTATTTGATGAGTTTACCATTGTTGAAAACGATCACATCGCAGTCAATTTTACGAATAGCCAATTTGAGCTCACTCAATTATCAGAAAACCCCGTATTTAGAATCACTAATCAAGCACAAGATGCGGAAATATTGGCAGCTGCAGGTCAGCTTGCTATTAATCAAATGATCCCAGAAGGTGGCGTTAATTTTGCGGTTACTGGTTTGGCTGATATTACGGGCCAATTAACCATTAGAGATAATGGGATTGCGTTAACAGTAGACGGTAAATCTAAGTTGATGGATCATGCAGAGTTGAAAAACGGACTGCATGTGAGTGTGACTAACAACTCAGGAGATACACAGCGCGCTGCTCTGACAGTATCTGGAAAATCAATATTAGAGGGTGAACTACATACAACGGGTGACGTGCAGTTTGATGCTAATCACACGGTAGATGGTGATAGCGAAATCAAATCTAACTTGGCAGTGAGACGCAATGCTCAAGTTGGGGAAAAGTTAACAGTATCTGGCGAGCATTATGCTGGTGGTAGTGTCGAAATTGAGGGCACTGAAGGCCGCGATGCATTGACTGTAAATAATGATGCTAGTTTTAGAGCCGACGCGACTATCTCGGGGAATTTGTCCTTAGCACCATATCAAGCGACTGCGCGAGTGCATATCTGCGAGACGGATCAGCAAGCACTTCGTATAGATGACCCAAGTGGTAAGGCACAGTTGGTGTTTAGCCATGGCAATTTAGGGTTAGGTGTTGAGCGTCCAGATTACATTTTAGATGTAGGGGAAGATGCCTGTTTTAGAAGGGATTTGACTGTCAATGGCCGCGTCGAAATAGATGATAGTCTACACGTAAATGAGTATGCCAGCTTTAGAAGTAATGTGAACATTTATGGCACATCAGAATTACAGGGTGAAACCAGAATTGGCCTGGCTATGCACGCGCAAGATGAAGACGCATCTATAACACGCCGTAACGCCCAGTTTAGTGTAGAGCAAAACCACTTTGAGTATGGTTTAGCCGTATATCATAAAGGGGTTAACCCAATTGTGTTCCAAGATGGCAAAGTGGGGATCCGCAATGCACAACCGGAAGCTGAGCTGGATATTTTAGGTGATATTAAGGTCGAAGGTGATATTGAACTCAATGGGGTATTGCGTGGTACCGGCCAACTTGAGTGTTTAGATGGCGCGAAGATTTTAGGTGATGTGGAGCTGCGCTCTGACTTGACCGTATACGATGATGCCTTATTTAAAGATACTGTCACAATTGAGGGCCTAACAACCATAGAGCGTAAACTAAATCTTCTGGCTGACGCCGACTTTGCTAAAAGCTTGCATATAGGTGAGGAGCTAACAGTAAGGGGTAATGCATTCTTTAAAGAGGCGGTTCACTTTGATAAAGATACAACGGTACGTGGCAGCTTAGTCGTTGAAGGTTTAGATGCGGCAAATCAGGTCGTGTTTAAACCGCATGTGGATATTCATAGTCATTTAGCCGTGCAAGGTGAAACAAACTTTGGTAACGACACGCATGTGAAAGGCGATTCGTATATCAGTGGTGCAGTGAGTGCAGCAAGCGTAGCGGTAGAACACAGTGTTAAAGTGGGTATTTCACATAATGACAGCGCGATGGTGTCAGTTAATACCAGTGAGGGGGAAGCTGCACTAGATGTGGCTGTGCGTGGTAACTCAGAGCTGATTGTTGATGGTAATGCAAATGTCGGTATTGGCTGTAAAGCACCTGAGCACAAGTTAGATGTCCGTGGCGATGCGCGCGTATCTGACTCGTTGACTGTGGCTGGTGAGTTAGTTCTCGAAAGTAAGCTTAACCTACAACAGGGGGCGGAAATTGTTGGTGATTGTGCTGTTCAAGGCCAAATTGCGCCACAGCAACTTCAATTACCGCAAGGGCCGCAGATTGACGCAATATCGTCAGACTGTGAACTTGGCGGTGATATGGCGTCAGATCATGTACTTGCCACTCAAGCTGCTGTTAAAGCCTATGTGGATGAACATGCATGGCGTTTTGGTCGCGGTAAGAAGGTTGTTGCCGTCCACAATCAAGAAGAGTTTGACGAGATATTTGCGAGAGATTGCTTGAATAATATGACGATCTTATTGTTCCCACACAATGGTCATCGTCAGGTTTCTAGAGCATATAAACTGAAAAATGCCGTTGAGGTCGGTTCAACCTTAAGTATCGTGGGCTTTAATGAACGTGAAACGCGCATTGTCAAAGCACATGCAGGGTGCCGCTTCTTGATCCGTGGTGATAGAGACGCGATGGTCAAACATGTTGAAATGCACGGCTTTACATTTGATGGTGCGATCCACGAAGTGTCGAGAGAACTCAGTGCTTATGAAGGAAATGGCGGTGCATTTAACTTACGCTACGCCGATCAAATACAACTTAATTGTGTGATTGAGAACCATGCAGTCAGTGGTGATGGTGGTGCGATTTATGGTGAAGATGTGACTAACATCACCGCGAACAATATCCGCAACTGTCGAGCAGGTCGTCAAGGTGGGGCGGCTTATGGTTTGAGGTATGCCAATATTCAAGCACAAAATTGTCAAGCTGAACGCGGAGGTGCTGTCGCGCATTGTGATGACAGTGAAGTGGTTGCAATCAATAATACTGCACAGCTGCATGGTGGCGGCGCTTATAAGTGTCAAAACTTGATCTGTAAAGGATTCTGGCGACGTAATACGGCACAACAAGGTGACGGAGACCATATATATAGCATGGGCTGTTATCACCTCGAAGAGCAAGAAGAACACCATGGTGACTTTTTGTGGCATGCGCTGTATTTAGACAAGCCTATGAATCACTCTCGCTTCTTCTGGCGTAACGATCACGTTTAACCATGAAGCTAGCAATAGGTCAAATAGGGGCTGAATTAGAAGCCCCTGCACACTTAGTGAGTTTAGGTCAGCACAGTATTGCTGACCTAGAGTCACTGTTCAAAAACTGGTTGTATAAGGAAATAAATAAACTTGAATTAGACTGGCCAATGACGGTATCAGGTACCGTGCCTGTGACTTTGGATGATATTGAAATAGAGCTACCAGATATTGACCTAAATGCGTTAGAGCGTGACCCAAGTAGTTATTTTAATAGGGTATTTAGTCCAGTCTTTTATACTGCTTTGGAGCAGCAATTTATTAAGCACTTGAGTGGCGCTCAAAAACAGAATTACCATTTGGCGCCGCTAATGTTAAACGACGTATTAAAACGCGGGAAAAGCGAGCAGAGCACGCATATTTGGCAAAAAGTATTGGCGGCTTGTTGGCACAGTTTACAGCACCAGCCAGCGTTATTTTTGAAGGTGCTCAACAGTGCAGAATGGCCGAGTATGCGAAAACGGTTTGTCGAGGCGATATATCAAGAGCCTGAATATCTTGTCGCGTCATTCTCTGTTATCAGTGATGGGGTTATTTCCAGAAACGCTGAGGCATTTTTGTCCAAGTTGTCACAGCCTGAATGCATTGAATTATGGAAGGATATAGAAACACTTCGGATCATACATGCATCAGATTTGAATACTCGCCAGCACAGCTTATCGCTCGTGTTAAAAAGCTTTAAGATGTATGTAGCGCAGTCAGAATTCTCAGAGCAGATAAGAAGGCGTGTGGTCAGCGGAATAATAAACAGCAATTTATCCCTTCGCTATTTATCAACTTGGTTTACGGTTAAAGCTTCGACTGAATTGACGCATTCTGACTGTCAGGCATTAGTGCACCTAATAGATAAAGCAAAGGTTAAGGAAAAGGCTGTGGCAAGCGCTCGCGCGCTTATAGCCCCTTATCAGCCTAGTTGTTTAGCTAAACTGTTGGATCATTATAGTCCTGTTGGAGAGCCACAAACGACAGTTAACCAAACGCGTCAAAAAGAGGCTTCATATCTGCTTGTTCAGCTCCAGAGTCAGCTTGGTAGTGGTTGTAGAAAAACAATTCGAGCCTTAGAAGTGTTGATTAAGCTCATTAACACTGCTGTTACTACCGGCGAGTTACCTTTTTATAGTCAAGTACTGTGGTGTGAGTTTATTGCTCAGCATGATATTGAGCAGCGCTTACCAGCATCTTTGCTGACCCCTTTGAAGCACTTGTTGAGATCTCAGCTCGGTACTGAGCAAGTCTTGTTGTCTAAGCGTCGAGCTGTCAATTATGCATTGGCATTGATCGCTCGTGAATACGGATGGATAAAGCGTAAAAATGTAACTCAATCTAGGCCGGTATACGCTCGTCGTTTATATGCCGTGTTGTGCCAAATCAAAAATATACCATGGCAATATATTGATCAATTTAAGCGTATGTTCGGACCTTCAATTCATGCAACCAGTGACCTTATATCTGCGGTGGAGTTTTCTAGCTATGAAAAACTGCTGCAAAAGGTTGAGCGCTGGTTAGGTGATGAACACATACTGGATAAGCAAAGTGCCATTCGTATCTGCGAAGCTAAAGTGGTCAATGATATGCCCCTAAAAGACGATACTTCAAATCTAATAGAGTGGCGTGAAAGAAATACTAATGAGCTTGGGGACGGATCTGAAGTTGCAACACCGTTGGCGCTCAGTAACGTAAGTGAATTTGGCCCTTCACTGCGAACTGTGTGTGGAAGCACATCTGAAAAATATTTAGATCAGGTAGAAGCTGCACAGATCAGATTAACGTTGTTGGCGGTTTCTCCACGGTTAAATGACAGCAAAAGATTGAGATTGAATACCGAATTTAAAGGTGCAAGATTAGAAAAGTTAAAATCGCTGCTCAGAAAATATGCTTCAGATTTGAGTTCAACGGCGGTTTTGGCAACGCAAAATGTCAATCAGTGTTACGACGATGTTTTTACACACACTGCTAAAAGCCTGTCGTCAATTGCAAGTTTGCTCTCTGTCTGTGAACAGCTTAGTCAAGACCTTGAACAGGCGATTTATCAGATCCGTGACGTTCAAAAATTACAAAGTGAGTTAGCTGATAAAGTGCAGTTACAAGCTCAAGAGCAGCAGCAAGCCCTGAGTGAGTCGCAGCAGAGTTTAAGTAGTAAAAATAAATCAAGTAGCAGTGGAGCGGTACCAGAAGTGGCTCGTCAGTCGCTGTCTAAACCTTCAAGTCTTGAATTGGCCAGAATGTTGAGTATCGCCTCGCAATTATTACGTTATTGTGATGCACTTAAACACACTATCAAAGTCAATCAAGCGAGTATCCAGTTGCATGATAATCATGAACTGGTTGTGTATATGGTGATATACCTGCGCAGTTGGCAAAAAGTGTGTTCAACCCATAGTCTATCGCTAAGTACACCTTCATTAAATGAGATATTAAATAGTGCAATTATCAAACTGAATACTGTGCGGGAGGAGAACTATCAACTAAACCCTTATTTGAAAACTCAAGCACAGAAAGGACACATGTGGTGGCTAGAGTTGTTAGATGTGTCACTGTCACCTGATAGTCATTTTGCAAAAGATGCCTCAAGCGCCTTAGAAAATGCGAACTATGATAGCGCGTCAGGTGGGTGCTTGAACGAAGAAAATCATCAGCAAATGCACCATATGAGTTCCGCTCAAAACGTGATTACGATAAACGATATCAGTGAGTATGTTGAGGCTCGAACTTTTGCCGACGTGACTCGATTATTAACCCATTATGAGGAACGGATTCAAGCAGCTAAAAAGCACCGAGACGTTTTGCTTGGAGAGGCTGATTCGGCTGATGACGCTGTGGTTGCATTGAACAGCGCAGAGCAGGGTGAAAGTACCAATAAATCGTTATCTGCGACACACACAGATATGAGCAATAAATTGAATCCTAAGGTGGTTGAAAAGGGAAAGTCACACTCAGTCGTAAAAGAGACGTCGCTGTGGCAACAAGAGCAGCATCGAGTCAAACATATTTCCGCACGCCTGTTAAAGCAGGTACATAGGTATCAAAATAACCTGAAACGCTCTGGCATAGAGCCATTAAAAGCGCACAGTGAACACATGCTAAATGAGCTACGACATCAATATCAGCAATCAACAGAGAGTCTTATTAGTGACGACGCCGGTGTGGTGTTGCTGTGGCCATTTTTAGAAATTTTATTCACTAAGTTAGAGTTACTCATTACAGCTGAAAACGGTCAGATCACGTTTGCGGATTTAGCTGCTCAACAAAAGGCGCATGCTCTATTGTGTGAACTGGCAGGGATAGAAGCAAATAGTGCAGAAACATATGCGATTAATGCTTTGCTAGGCCTAGCGCTTGACCATGAGTTTGACGAAGAAGCGCTTGTTTTAGATAGCGAAGCACAAGACGAATTAAACACCCTTATTAAAGCCGCGATAAACCGCTGGGAAGCGCTCAAAGATATGCCCATCGATGCATTTAGACATATGTTCTTGCAGAGGAGGGGAGAAGTGAAGCTCACTGCCAATGGTGTGAGTATTGTTGTCGAGAACAAACCTCAAGATGTGCTACTTATGAAACTACCTTGGGGCTTAGGCATAGTGCAGTTACCTTGGTTAGACACCGATCTTATTAACATCGAGTGGGATTACGGCTTTTAGTATAGCGTCTACAAGTCATGACCCTAAATTCACAATAAAACTTAAAATGAAAGCGCATTATTTGACGTGGTGCGCTTCAACGCCCAAAACCAATTATCAAATGGACTCGCAAACTCTGAGCCAGTCCCAATTCAATATGGAGAAGTGTATGCCTGTAAATAATCATTCAAACCTACGCGCCTTAATTGAGGAACATCAGGTGCGCCAACAGCAGTATCAAGTTGCGGAAAATAAAGTACAAGCTTATTTGGAGTATAATCGTCGGTATTTACTCCAACATTTGAATAACTTATTTACAAGCAGGGTATTACCACATCTAGAGCTAGTAAAATCATTACTCATTGAACAAGGGTATACCGCAGATATCGAGATAGAAAAGCAGACGTTATATGAAGAAAGTTCAGCGATTGAAGTGATCACGCAAGTATCTTTATTATTCTCAGGTAATCAAGACGACCAAGATATTGGTTTAACACAAAATAGGTTGTTGATTTTTACAAGGCCGAACCATGCGTTTATATATGCAAAATATATTACAGAGCTCGTTACCAGCCAGACTCAGCCTCTATTTTTTGCTGATGATTATTACTATCAAAATATACCGACTGCGGATATGCAGTTTCCACACCTACCATTTCCGCCCAATTTTGAGGACCACAGTGAGTTTAAGTCCATGGCCTCGGATTTTCTAAGCCTGGTTTTTTTACAGATCAGAGGGAAGTTAAGCTAATAAAAGGTCAAATACAAGTCTTGGTTTTTTGTCACAAAACTTATCTGCTTGCGTCAGTGTTTAAATATGCTAAGGAGAGTCACTGTGGCAAATTATCAAGAGGCATTTCAATATGCGTTTTCTAACACGAGCGAAATTCGTCAAAGCTTATATTGTAATTCAGACCGACTGATTTACTGGCAAAGTCTGTATAACCATGGGTTTAGTGCAAAAGAGGTTCAACGAATATTTGAACATATTTATGCATTTGAACTTTGGTCAGAGCTCAAAGGTGAGCAGATCCAGAATCAACAAGCCGCAGGGTTACTGTTATTAATCAATGCTCAAGGCTACCTCTCAGTTATACTCAGTGAAATGCAAAACTACTTTAATATTAATTTAAGTAGCCAAATGTGTGCGTGTACTTTAAATCAGATAAATACATTACCTGAAAACAAACTCATTGAGTGGCTCGCAGCTGCAGTTGATTATTTCTCGCTCATTGAAAATAGGCGATTAGAAAACATGATTCATGCTATTAAAACTTGAATTATGAGTTTATTACCCAATATAGGTAGTCATTTATACTGCTAGTTTAAGCAATGAACTAGAACAATTAAGGAAAGCACTATGACAATACAACAGCCGAAAGTTGGTCAATTTACCTTTGAACAAGAAGGGCAAGAAGGTGGGCGTTACCATAGTCGCGTGTTACATGTGCCTTCAAAGTATTCTGGCCTGACAATTGGCCGAGGATTTGATCTCAAACACCGCAGCTCAAAACAGATACTCAAATCGCTTAGTGAAGCTGGCGTTGCCCTTGAAGATGCAGAAGTTTTGGCAAAAGCTTCAGGCTTATATGGGTCGCAGGCACAGCAGTTTATAAAGGCCCATGGTCTTGAAGGCTTTGAAGTGAGCCCAAAGGAGCAAGTGATTTTATTCGAACAAACATACGAAACCATGTCAAAAGACGTCAAGCGAATATGTGATAAAGCAGATTGTGTTGAAGTATATGGGCCCGTGGACTGGGAAAATCTTCACCCTAAGATAAAGGAAATTTTGATTGATTTACGCTACCGAGGGGATTACACCCCAGCAACGCGCAGGAGAATTCAGCGCTATGTAGTGCAAAATGACCTAGAGGCGTTTAGTAAAGAGATGTCCGATAGAGAACTGTGGAATACGGTGCCAAGTGAGCGATTTAAGCAGCGTTTGGCCTATTTGACTACAACGTAAAAAAAGCTGCTTCGGCAGCTTTTTACAATTAGAATCGATTTTGAATGTCGCGTTTTAAAGCGAGTGCAAGTATGCAAAAAGTGACAATTTCTATTGTTATCTTTGTAGCAGGGTTAATAGCTACTTTTTTAGTACAATATTTAACAGAGCTTAATCGACCGGTTCTGGCGGATTTCTCAATTGTGTCTCAAGCTGCACCAGTCATTGTAGAAGAAATACCGTGCAACAACCGACGAAAGTGCTCTGAACGTATTCAATTTACGATTAAGAATGTCTCTTTTACTGTCAATGAATATTTTCCATTCTATAGACAAGTTAAACAAGGGTTGCCTACTGGCAGAGTACGAGTCTGGTATGATGCTTCAAACAATAATAAAATAGTAAATATCACTCAAAATGGGCGCGTCATTGCACCATTTGAAAAGCTAGTGCATGTTCAAGGGTATGCGAGTAGTGTTACTGCTTTGATACCCTTTGGCTTAGTCATCTTTTTTCTAATGGTGTGGTGGAGAGCAAGTGGCAAATAAGTTCAATGCGCTCGGTTTTAAACACACATAGCTTGGCCCCCTTTAGCGTTAGGCGCTCAAGCTATATAAGCTCACAGTACAACTAACCACCTATGTCGCTGGCTGAGACACTATTTATACGGTGATCTTCAATAAAGTTAATCATGCCTGGGTGTTTGTAGTGCAGCGTCTTAGATTCATTTGAAATCGCCCAAATGGTGTTATCTCTATCAACCTCGATATTATAAAAATCTCCGAACTTTTCTAACTTAGAGCCATTTAATTGGTAAACTTGTTGCTCGCCTAAGGTGTTTTTAACGATATGAGCCGTGAGGTATATTTGACCTGCGCCGACGGCAATGTCTTTAAAAGAACACGCTCTAGGACAGACAACCTCAACTTGTGACCAGTGATCACCTCTGCGCACGTAAACTTCGTTGTCTTGTGTGAGTGCCCAAACATCTCCTTGATAATTGACATCTACTTTGGTGATTTTTTTGCCGTCGATGCCATAGCTCCCACCAAAATTACCATTGTTAAGGTTGAAGCGTTTTAAATCACCACTAGCATTAACACAATAAGCGTATTTAGGGCTATGAGATGAGACGTCCCTAGCATCCCAACATCCAAAAATGTGTTGCCATGCATCGTTTTGATATCTAAATATCATGCCATATTCACCCACTGCGAATGTGGCCTCTTCATCGAAGGCATAACCTGGACTGTTGTAACTTTCATGACGATAGTGAAAATAACCACCGGAAGCGGCAATGGCCTTTTGATAATAGGGCAGTTGAATTGCTTGCCATGTTCCAACATTATCGTCTTTGTGGAGATAGGGGGTCCCTTGCTGGTCTATCATAACTCGAATGGCCGAATTTTCATGGCCTTGAGCATAGGCGAATGAAGTACTTAATGTGGTCGTTAATCCCAAAATACTCAATATTTTTGTTATATGCTTCATTTAGTTTTCCTTTACATGCTGTATATGTCTAAAAAAGTGTAAGCATATTCAAGAAAAATAAGACATACTAAAATCACAAAAAGTAATACTTTTGAATCTTATTTTATTTTCTATACATTTAGAAATTAATGAATTTTTATTGTATTTTGACCGGGGAGCTCATCGTTATTGAGCTCTATAAAATGATGTTATAGCAGTATTGTTTTATTTAACACACCAAAATATGACAGGTTTCGCGATAAAGTAAGCTTAGTGGTATGTCGTATAAAGATAAATATAAACGCCAATAGGTGTTTTATTCTCGGGCTCCGACAGTGTCCAACTGAGTGGACAGCTTTGCCACGTGTGCCTTTTTTTTCTTTCCCATAAAGGGTATGAAGATGCTTTTGTCTTGGTCGCAGCGAGCTTATAATGACAAACCTTATAGCTAGCGTTCTGAGCTTCTTTTTCTGAGCTGTTCGCAATAGCGTTAAAGGACACACTCAAACCTAGTGAGAGTGCCAACATACTTTTCATCATCATATCTCCTTGATTACCTCTAATTAACTTAACTGCCCAACCTATTTCCATTTAAGTTGGATTAGACCCTATAAATAAAACACATTATGAATGAAAAGTGAACAAAAAATTGTAAGCTTTATTTTTAATAGTGACATAAGGCTGTTTTTTGTACTTTTTCTAGTTTTAATGAGCGGAGCCTGTTGTAGCTAAGTGTTTCAATAAGAAAAAGATGAAACAACCCGTCTTCTATGAGTGTTACATACCTTTGGCATTAGGGTTTTGACATACTTATCTTTATCCATAATTAATGAATAAGTGGCGAGTGAACTTAAATAGTGAATAAGCATGATGCGCTGTGGCAAGTGATAAATTGGGAGTTATCATTTTGGTTTTTTGAAGGTGTTAATGGCGTGAGTTGCAAAGTGAGTTGCAAAGTGAGTTAGCGCGGTGTCATTCTTTAAAAATTATTTTGATATTTGTTATCGCATGAAGCCCACTTGAAAAACCGCTTGGAAGGAACAACTAATGAAGTTGTATGTAAATTGTGCAGCATACAAAAAACATTAAATAAATCGACTTTAAGGGTCGATAAGCGCTGTAAGTTACCTGATTAATTTGTAATAATGCGTCAGTTAACAAGCTACAAATTCAGAGGAAAGACCTCCTATGGCGGATACAGAGAATCGCCCAACAAACTTCATCAGAAATATCATTGACGGAGATCTGGCAAGTGGCAAACACGCATCAACACATACGCGTTTCCCGCC
Organism: Pseudoalteromonas luteoviolacea CPMOR-1; assembly: GCF_001625685.1. Classification (GTDB taxonomy): domain Bacteria; phylum Pseudomonadota; class Gammaproteobacteria; order Enterobacterales; family Alteromonadaceae; genus Pseudoalteromonas; species Pseudoalteromonas luteoviolacea_K. Next base: position 276,877 of record NZ_AUYC01000012.1, read on the forward strand.
AGAGCCGAATGGTTTTTTACACATTGGCCATGCAAAGTCTATCTGCCTAAATTTTGGCATTGCTCAGGACTATAAAGGTCTTTGTAATTTACGTTTCGACGATACTAACCCAGAAAAAGAAGACATCGATTACGTAAACTCAATTCAAGAAGATGTAAAATGGCTAGGCTTCGAGTGGGATGGTGAAATTTGCTATTCATCAAACTATTTCGACAAGCTATACAGCTATGCTGTAGAACTGATCGAAAAGGGTCTAGCATATGTCTGTTTCTTGTCTCCCGAACAAGCACGTGAATATCGTGGCACACTGACTGAGCCTGGTAAGAATAGCCCACACAGAGATACCTCACCTGAAGAGAACTTAGCACTTTTCGAAAAAATGAAAAACGGCGAGTTTAAAGAAGGCGAGTGTGTGTTGCGAGCAAAAATCGACATGGCAAGCTCGTTTATGGTGCTTCGCGATCCGATTATTTATCGTATCCGCTTTGTTCATCACCATCAGACTGGTGACAAGTGGTGCATTTATCCAATGTATGACTTCACGCACTGTATCTCTGATGCGCTAGAAGGGATCACGCATTCATTGTGTACACTTGAATTCCAAGATAACCGTCGTTTATATGATTGGGTACTTGAGAACATCAGCATTGAGTGTCAACCACAACAAATTGAGTTTTCTCGTTTAAACCTAGAATATACTGTGATGTCTAAGCGTAAGCTCAATGACTTAGTTGTTAACGGTCAAGTAGAAGGCTGGGATGATCCGCGTATGCCTACCATTGCGGGTCTACGTCGTCGTGGTTACACACCGGCATCTATTCGTGAATTCTGTAAGCGTATTGGTATTACAAAACAAGATAACATGGTTGAAATGGGGATGCTTGAAGCATGTATCCGTGATGACCTAAATGAAAATGCACCACGTGCGATGGCTGTTTTAGATCCAGTTAAAATTGTTATCGAAAACTATGATGCAGACCAAGTGGAAATGTTATCTGCTCCAAATCACCCAACATTAGAAATGGGTGAGCGTGAATTGCCATTTACTCGTGAAATCTTCATTGAACGTGAAGACTTCCGCGTTGAAGCGAACAAAAAGTTTAAGCGTTTAGTGTTGGGTAAAGAAGTGCGTTTACGTAATGCTTACGTGATCAAAGCTGAGCGCATTGAAGAAGACGATGCAGGCAATATTACAACTATTTATTGTACATATGATGCCGACACGCTTGGTAAAAACCCAGCAGATGGCCGTAAAGTTAAAGGCGTAATTCATTGGGTTTCAGCGTCACATTGTATTGAAGCGGAAGTACGTCAGTATGACCGTCTATTCAATGTACCAAACCCAGCTGCTGCAGAAGACTTTGCAACTACGCTAAACCCTGATTCATTGGTTGTGATTGCAAATGCAAAACTTGAGCCTTCACTTGCTAAAGCAAATGCTGAACAAGGTTTTCAATTTGAGCGCCTAGGCTATTACAGCCGAGACAACAAGTCTGAAGCTTTGACGTTTAACCAAACGGTGGGTCTTCGTGACTCATGGGCAAAAATTGAAAAAGCGTAAAGCAGTTTAATTTAACGCTATTTTTTATTAAAAAAGGTCGACATTTGTCGGCCTTTTTTTCAATATATTCATCAAATTAGTTTTATTAAGTCGTGCCGTGAGCAAACAGTCAATTCACAATTTCTACATTAATGAACAGCAGTCGATATATTTGCTTTCTCACCATGATGCAAAAAAACACCGTCAATGGCTAAACATTTGTAAAAAGCAATTGTCGTTGCTTGGGTATCAAGATGTTGAACTGATAGGCTCTGGTGCCTTTGGGTTTGTATTCGCAGGTGTTGAAGACAGTGGCGCACAGTGGGTATTTAAATTTTCTCGTATCACATTGGCGCAGAGTGTAAGAGATCGGCTTGAAGATGAAGCTTATATGTTATCTCAAATTAATAATCCTATGGTGCCAGAGTTTTTCGCATTTGAACGTGTGAAAAAACAGGGAATATTAATGATGGCCCGAGCCCAAGGTGAAGATCTTGAGCAAATTTCGTTGAAACAAGGGCGGCTAAAGCCACATATCTTGGTTCATTTGGCCCTGAAATTACGCAATGTGTTGTTAGATTTGAGAGAACGAAAAAATGGTATGTCCTTACAGCCTGTGGTTCATGGAGACATAAAACCTTCAAATATTGTTTGGGATCAGCAATCTGATGCTTTCTCTTTAGTTGATTGGGGTAGCTCTGTTTATGCGCAAATAGATGTACATGGCGAGCCTGTCGCCAGTAATATCATGGATTTAATGTCCTCTGATATCGCCAGTACGAATGCTCGAATGGGGGATGTGTATTTTATTGGTGATGAGCAAATGTCGGGTTCACGATCTTCTCCACGTTTTGATGAGCAAGGCGTTGCTTCGACTATCTATGCGCTGGCAAGCGCACAATCATGTCGCTTTGGTGCGCAAGTAATTCCTGCAACCAGCTTGGGGTTACCCATGGAGTTTTCACGAGTTATAGATGGGATGTTGAGTAAAGATAAAGCGGTCCGCGATGCTGCAGGTGATTATTTTATGCGTAATATGCCAGCGATGGCCAAAGTATATTTGCCTGATATTGACTCGCCTCAACTCAAAGCGGATATACCATTTTGGACTTCTTCACAAACTGATTTGCCAGATACTGTAGTTTATAGTTCAAGAAAACAGTTCTTGCGCCGTGCCGATCATAATCAACAATTACTCGATGTTAATGATGCACAGCTAGATAGGTATTATAAAGAGTTTCTATTTGATACGGGGGACACTGAAAAGGCGTTTTTAGCTTCTATTAGTCGGCTAGCCAAATATCCGGTAGTAGGGGGCCTGAGCTTTCATTGGCAGCAAGCGTCTTTATTTGTTGAGTCCAGTTTGATGCTGCATGATGATAGTTTACAAAGTGCGTTTACAGATGCAGTCAACGCCACCGTTATGCTGGCACAGGGGATTGAGCAAAAAGGTCTTTTTAAGTGTTGTTTATTTGATGCGAGGCAAACAATTCAATTAGAACGAGACGAAACAGGTGCTTATATCTTTGAGCAGCTTCCTGAGTTGCAGTATACAGTGAGTCATGTGGCTGCGTCAGAGGTGACGCGACCTCATTCTTATTTTGAAGATGGTAAAGACCCTGATGAGCAACTGCAATTGCCTAAGCAAATTATCCAGTGTGTATTTGAGCTAAATAAAATTCACCATACAGGCTGTATTATTTTTGAGTCATTGAGTGACCGATTGAAAATTCACTACTATTATCGATTGCTTGATGCTGAGCAAGAAGTCGCCTTTGCAGCGCTTTTAAAGGAGATTATTCAATACACAGTGAGTATTCAAGACTATGGTGTAGCAGGGTTTATGAAGCTGCCTTACAAAAATACCCGAGAATTTGAATTGTGTCCTAAGCAACCGGATAACTACTTTCCAAAAAATCCAAAGTCGTAGAGTGGGAATGCGAGTGTTAATAGCTTTAAAATAAATAGTAAAATTTGAACTAGTATATGACGAATTGTCAATTGAAATTTGGCTGAGTATGTAGCAACCTTTTAAGAAATAGGAGGGAGCTATGGATAAAGTAAAAAGACAGGAGATCTTAACCTTGAGTTGGGGGATCCACGATGAAGTTGAGCAAGCAATCGTCCATCACACTGCCGTTGAAGGAGATGATGATTGGTCTGAGAAGCAAAGATTATTGATAGCCGATATGTCTTTGCATTTGCTGCAAACAGCGCTTAAACCTGAACCAATGTGTCATGAAAAACTCAAAAATAATTTGAATGCTATTTTAACTTTATCGAATGATTTTGTAGGTGAGGTTGATCTGAAACAGGTTGCTGATGCACTTTACAGCATCGAAAAGGCGTGAAAATAAGCGCACGATTTAAGCGTTTTTTATACAAATACCAAAGAAAAAAGCCAGCAAACTTGCTGGCTTAATCATAACAAACTAGAAGCAGTTTGCTATTAAGATTCGTCAGATTCAGTAAATCTTCTACACTCTTCTTCGTCAACACACTCACCATAAAGGTAAAGAGAGTGGTTCGTCAGCTTAATGCCATTGCTGGTCGCAATTTCTACTTGACGAGTTTCAATCACTTCATCTTCGAATTCGATAACTTTGCCACACTTCAAACACACTAAGTGGTCATGGTGAGTGCTACCTGATAATTCAAAAACTGACTTGCCGCCTTCAAAATGGTGACGTGTCACAATACCGGCATCATCAAATTGGTTCAGTACACGATATACCGTAGCCAAGCCAATTTCTTCGCCCTTGTCGAGCAAAATTTTATAAACATCTTCTGCGCTGATATGTTGATTTTCAGGAGATTGCAAAATCTCTAGAATTTTAATACGCGGTAAGGTGACTTTTAAGCCCGCCTTTTTAAGCTCTAAGTTGTGATCAGTCATTTAATCTGTCTCAATCTATTATCTTTTTACTTCAATTCTTAAGAATAAGCACGACCATTTTCTTAAGAATAACGTGCACGGGCAACAAGTCAAAGCTTGTTTTATTAATTCAATGAATTAATCTTCTAATTCACTTAAACACATTTCGTCATATACCTGTGCACACCAAGCTTTAATACGCTGCTCAGTAAGCTCTGGTTGACGGTCTTCATCGATACCTAAACCAACAAAGTGGTTGTCATCAACAAGTGCTTTTGATGCTTCGAATTCGTAGCCTTCAGTTGGCCAGTGGCCAACAACAATTGCACCGCGCTCTGCTACGATGTCGTTTACCATGCCCATCGCATCTAAGAAGTATTCAGCATAATCTTCTTGGTCACCACAACCAAAGATAGCGACTAGCTTGCCTTCAAAGTTAATTTCTTCAAGCTCTGGGAAAAAGTCATCCCAGTCACATTGCGCTTCACCGTAGTACCAAGTAGGGATACCAAATAGAATAAGATCAAACTCTTCGATGTCTGCTTTGCTACTTTTAGCGATGTCTTTTACATCGATTAGTTTTTTACCTAGCTCTTTTTGGATCTGTTTAGCAACGTGTTCGGTGTTACCCGTATCACTGCCGAAAAAAATACCTACGCTTGCCATTAATTACTTACCTTTATCTATTAATCGCTAATTTCTCTTGCAAAATGGTTTCTATAAGTGCACTACGGCTAATATTTTGCTCTTCGGCCATATCACTTAACGCTTGGTAAAGTTCCGAAGACACTTTGAACTCTACGCGTTTTAAACCTCTTGCTCTATCTCTTTTAATTTGATTACGCTTGTTGATCTTTAGCTGCATCTCCCTAGGTAAGGGATTTGTTTTGGGCCGACCAGGGCGTTTTTCGTTTTCAAATAAGTCGATAGTTGTTCTATCTAATTCAGACTTGGCCATTAACCAACACCCGCACCTTGCCAAAACACTTGTATCACACCTTTGGCTATGAAACCTGAACAACCTAAAAACAACACCAGCCAAACGATGTATCGACCAAATTTAGGCACATCACCTTTCTTTAGAACGTCCTGTATGGCCATTCCAATAAGAAAGAATATACATGCGAGCGCAAAGTAAAAACCAAGAGTTTCAAACTCATTTATGTATTGACTGATCATCTTTGCACTACTAAAACCTTAAACGGCGGCTACTATAGCATACCTAACTACAATAAATTAAGTTTCGCTATACAAAAATCTCCGACAATTATTGAATAAAATCAATAATTGAACGATTGACTGCTTCAGGCTTTTCAGCGTGTAGCCAATGCCCAGCACCTTGAATGACTTTTGCTCGGGCTTTTGTAAATGCGCCCACGATGGCATTTTTGTGCTCTGGCAAAATGTAGTCGGAGTTATTACCTTTGATAAATAGCGTATCACACAAACAGGTACGAGGTGTATCTATGTTGGCGATAATCTTAGAATAATTTTTTTCAATTACGGATAAATTGAATCGCCACTCAAGCTTTCCTGAGTCATTTTTTGCCAAGCTTTTCAACAAAAACTGTCTCACGCCAAGTTCATCTATATGTTCAGCCATAACCTTATCAGCTTCACTACGGCTATTTGGTTCATGGAGAGAGACTTGATTTAATGCGGCAATAATAGAGTCATGCCTCGGGTGGTAGGCCACAGGTGCTATGTCGAGTACGACCAGCTTAGTCACTTTTTGTTCGTCGAGCATAGCGACTTGCATGGCTACCTTACCGCCCATAGAGTGCCCAACAAGTGTGACACTTTCTAAACCTAAGTGGTTAATCAGGTTGATGATGTCTTGTGCCATGAACTGGTAGTCCATATCGTCGCTTTTAAAAGAGCGTCCATGGTTGCGCAGATCCACATTGATAACATTAAAGTTAGCTTCTAGTGCTCTGGCGATGACATTGAGATTTTCTAACGAACCAAAAAGGCCATGAATTAAGAACACTGTTTTGGCGCTTTTTTGGTCTAAACCACTTTGTTTAAAATTGAGTAACATACTACCTCCAAGTTTGCGACGCTATTCTGCCAGTCTTAATTCAAAATTCAAAGCCGTAGAGGAAGAAGAAAAATTTAGATATAATCCCCCCAAATGCAGTATATGTATAAAATGACAGGACAAGCATGAAAACAATAGAAATAGATGACGAACTATATCAGTACATTGCAAGCAATACGCAAAGTATTGGTGAGAGCGCCTCACAGATCCTGCGTCGTTTACTAGAGTTAGAGCCAGTTCAGGGCGCTTCGGTCGCTGTAAAGGTCGAAGAAAAACAAGTTGAGCCAGTTCAAGCTCAGAGTAAAGTTGAAGATAAAGTAGAGCCAGTACGAGAGTCAGCGAATGTATTTAACATTCTTAATAAAGAAGAGCTTGCTATGCAAAAAGGCGTAGTTGGGCGGTTCTTATTTATTTTGGCTGCATTTCATCGCACTCACAAAGCGCAATTTAATAAAGTGCTCGAAATAAAAGGGCGAGACCGAATTTACTTTGCAACAAGTAAAGAAGCGTTGCTTGAAAGCGGGAGCAGTATGAACCCAAAAAATATCACCGACAGTGAGTATTGGGTCATGACGAATTCAAACACCACGCGTAAAAAGATGATGTTGCACGAGGTAGCTTTGATTTTAGGCTACACTCAGCAGCAGGCAGAAACAGTTCGAGACTACCTATAAGGAAATGTGATGGCAAACCATCCAAACGCAGGCAAAAAAGCTCCTAAATCACAGCTCGCAAATATTCCGAAGCTGGTGTCAGCTTATTATTTGAATGAGCCAGATCTTGAAACAAATCCAGAACATTGTGTGGCATTTGGTACATCTGGCCATCGTGGCTGTTCATATAACGTCAAGTTTAATGAGTCACATATTTTAGCGATCACACAAGCTATTTGTGATTACCGTAAGGCCAATAATATTTTTGGTCCTCTATATTTAGGTAAAGACACGCATGCATTGTCTGAAGCTGCTTTTAACTCAGCTATTGAGGTCCTGGTCGCTAACGAAGTGCAAGTTATAACTCAGGACAATGATGACTTTACACCGACACCAGTGATAAGCCATGCGATTGTATGCCATAACCGAACTCACCCAAATGAACTAGCAGATGGCATTGTCGTGACACCATCGCACAACCCGCCTGAAGATGGTGGGTTTAAATACAACCCACCAAATGGTGGCCCTGCAGATACGGATGTAACAAATTGGATTGAGCAACGTGCAAATCAGTTATTGCGTGAAGATTTGGTTGAAGTTCAATTGTTCCCTTTTGCAAAAGCTAAGCGTTCAGGTTTTATTAAATACGAAGATTTAATCACGCCTTATGTGGAAGATTTGGCAAATGTTATTGATTTAGAAGCCATCGCAAAAGCTGGCGTTTCTATCGGTATTGATCCATTGGGCGGTTCAGGTATTAACTTTTGGCCTGTGATTGCGGACAAGTTTGGGCTCAATATGACGGTCGTAAACGATGAAGTGGACCCGCGATTTGCATTTATGCCTCTTGATAAAGACGGCAAAATTAGAATGGATTGCTCGTCACCGTTTGCAATGGCAAATTTAATTGAAATTAAAGACGATTTTGATATTGGCATTGGTAACGATCCTGACTATGACCGTCATGGTATTGTCACAAAAGATGGTTTAATGAATCCGAATCACTTTTTAGCTGTTGCCATTGATTATTTATTAAAACACCGAGATTGGGCAAAAGACATCAAAGTCGGTAAAACACTAGTATCAAGCGGCATGATTGATAAGGTTGTGCAAAGTCATGGCAATGAAGTATATGAAGTCCCAGTGGGCTTCAAATGGTTTGTTGAAGGCTTAAGTGATAAGTGGCTTGCTTTTGGTGGTGAAGAGAGTGCCGGCGCATCATTTTTGAGAAAAAATGGTGATGTTTGGAACACTGATAAGGATGGCTTTATCCTTGGTTTACTTGCCGCTGAAATTTTAGCTGTCACAGGCAAAACACCTTCTGAGCGATACAAAGAGCTTGAACAAGAGTTTGGTGCGCCAAGTTATAAACGAATTGATGCACCAGCAAATGATGCGCAAAAGGCCAGACTTAAAGCACTCAGTGTGGATGATGTGAAAGCGACAACGCTTGCAGGTGATGAAATTACCGATATTCTGACGCATGCACCAGGTAATGGCGCAGCGATTGGCGGCTTGAAAGTAGTGACTGCTTCTGGTTGGTTCGCAGCGAGACCGTCTGGCACAGAAGATATTTACAAAATTTATTTAGAATCTTTCAAAGGCGAAGCGCACCTCGCTGAGCTTGAAAGTGCAGCGAAAGCACTAGTAGATAGTGTGATCAGCTAAAATATCAAATATTAAAGGCCATGTTTCATGGCCTTTTTCTTTTTTACATCTCTCATAAGGTGACAGTATGTACCTTGATACATTAAAAGCAACAGGGGACTTTTTAACCATAACTCGTGAAAATGAGTTTGAATTAGCATCGAGCCAATTTACATTGGAAAACGGTACTGAGGTTAAAGTAATAGATACCGGTGTAATTCAATTTACTCCAGCGTGTGAAACACAAAAAGATTTTGTCTTTTCGAGTGCTGTTCACGGCAACGAAACCGCGCCAATCGAAATCTGCGATGAGCTTATCCAGAAGATCATTATGGGTAAACTTGAACTTAAGCAACGTGTTTTATTTATTTTTGGCAATCCAAAATCAATTAACATTGGCAAGCGATTTGTAGACGAAAACTTAAATCGTCTTTTTAATGGTGCTCATGAAAATAAGTCGGATAACCCGGAGCAGGTACGCGCAGCAAATTTAGAAAACTATGTGCGAGAGTTCTTCACGAGTGTTGAAACAGGTCGCTATCGTGCGCATTATGATCTTCACACGGCTATTCGAGGCTCTAAAAACGAAAAATTTGCGGTTTATCCTTTTTTACATGGCAAACCTTGGAAAAAATCACAATTACAGTTTTTATTATCTTGCGGTGTGAATACTGTTCTGATGATGCGCTCGGCTGCAACTACTTTCAGTTATTTCTCATCAAAACAGTTTGAAGCAGATGCATTTACCGTTGAGCTTGGCCAAGTTAAACCGTTTGGTGAAAATAATATGGCAAGCTTCGAAGCGACAAAGCAGACGCTTTGTGCATTAATTAGCCAAAAAGAAGTTGGATATAAAGAATTCGATGCAAAAGACTTTGAGCTATTCACTGTGCATAGAACGATTAACCGAACTTGTGAAGCGTTTTCATTTCCATTCCCTGATTCTGCTGTAAACTTTACAGGATTCGCTAAAGGTGAGCTACTGGCAACAGATGGAAACACTGAGATTTTTGCTGAAGTAGAAGGCGAAGCTATTATATTCCCAAATGCTAAAGTTGCCCTTGGCCAACGTGCATTATTAACCGTGATCCCCATGGAAGTGAACGAAAACTTTGTTTAACCCTCTGAAATAAAAGTTTTTTTGTAACCGTATCGAAATCTTTCCAGAATAAAAATGCAAATTATCGGTTATTCATCTAGGATTAGTTGAATAACCGTTTACGTTAACGTAAAGTGGCAAAAGCTTTAATTTAAGTAATTTGCATTTACCGCACTAATTATTCAAAACTCAACACGCGGGCTTTTATGTCAATGCTATTGACTGCAAGTATTGCAAATTGGCGATGACAACAAGAGAAGGTAGGTTATGACTAACCCCAATAACATATCGTTAAACATAAGCCATGCACTCGAATTTATCGACGGCCATGCGCTTAACATCCCAACATTGAAAATTTTAAGTGAACAAGGCGAGATCTTAGATGGCGCAACGTCGCCTGAATTAGATAAAGAAACCGCACTTAAAATTTATAGCACGATGAGATTTATCCGTTTGTTGGATGAACGTATGCAAGCCGCTCAGCGCCAAGGCCGTATTAGTTTCTATATGCAATGTCTAGGTGAAGAAGCCGCGATCACGGCGAGTGCTGCTGCGTTAAAGCAAGATGATATGATCATGGCTCAGTATCGTGAGCAGGCTGCACTGCATTATCGTGGCTTTACACTAGAACAATTCATGAACCAGCTTTTCTCAAATGAAAAAGACTTGGGTAAGGGTCGTCAAATGCCGGTGCATTATGGCTCTAACGAACTACATTATCTGACAATTTCTTCCCCACTTGGTACTCAAATTCCACAAGCTACCGGTTATGCATATGGCCAAAAGCTCAAACATATTGATAAAGAGTCTGGTGAATTAAATTCTGAAATCGATAATGTGACTATCTGTTACTTCGGTGAAGGTGCTGCTTCAGAAGGTGATTTCCATGCTGGCCTTAACATGGCCGCAGTACACAAAGCTCCTGTTATCTTCTTTGCCCGTAATAACGGTTACGCCATATCAACACCTGCGGATGAGCAGTTTAAAGGTGACGGTATTGCAGCACGTGGTGTTGGCTACGGGATTAAGACTATTCGTGTTGATGGCGCTGATACACTAGCTGTGTATGAAGCGACTAAAAAAGCCCGTGAAATAGCAGTCACAACAGGTGAGCCTGTGCTCATCGAGTCAATTGCATATCGCCTTGGCGCTCACTCTACTTCTGATGACCCATCAGGATACCGTACTAAAGATGAAGAGGCAGAATTTAAGAATAACTGCCCAGTTGCTAGATTCAAAGCATGGCTACTGAAACAAAACTGGTTGGATGAAAAAGAAGACGAAGCAATTAAAGACAAGATCCGCGAAGAGATATTGGCTGCATTAAAAGTTGCTGAAAAGGTACAAAAACCTGCTTTAGAAGAGCTTGTTTCTGATGTGTATGACACGCCAATCCCCGCGCTACAAAAACAATACGAAGAATTAAAAGAGCATATTAAACAATATCCAGATGCCTATCCAATTACAGCAGGGAGAATCAAATAATGGCTAAAATGAATATGTTACACGCCATTAATTCGGCGCTTGATATTAGTATGGCAGAGCACCCTCAGGCTTGTATCTTCGGTGAAGATGTGGGTTATTTTGGCGGTGTATTCCGTGCAACATCTGGATTGCAAGAAAAGTATGGTAAGCACCGTGTATTTAATACACCACTCACAGAGCAAGGTATTCTTGGTTTTGCTAATGGTCTTGCTGCATTTGGCGCACCTGCATTAGCTGAAATTCAGTTTGCGGATTATATCTTCCCTGCGTTTGACCAAATCGTAAATGAGTCAGCGAAATTCCGTTACCGCTCTGGTAATGAGTTTAATGTTGGTAATTTGACTATTCGTACGCCTTACGGCGGTGGTATTGCCGGTGGTTTATATCACTCGCAATCTCCGGAAGCGTATTTTGCTCACACACCAGGTTTGAAATTGGTTGTGCCGCGTAACCCTTATCAAGCAAAAGGCTTATTGAGAGCCTGTATCAAAGATGATAATCCAGTTATTTTCTTTGAACCTAAACGCTTATACCGTGCATCAGTTGGTGAAGTACCAGAAGAAGATTACACAATTGAAATTGGTACAGCGGAAGTTGTCAAAGAGGGCTCAGACATCACTGTACTTGCTTGGGGCGCACAAATGGAGATCATTGAACAGGCCGCAGTTAAAGCAGAAGAAGCGGGTATCAGCTGCGAAATTATCGATCTTCGCTCAATTTTACCTTGGGATGCTGACACACTGATTAAGTCTGTAACTAAGACAGGTCGTTTAGTGATCAGTCATGAAGCGCCAATTACAAATGGTTTTGGTGCTGAAATCGCGGCGACTATCCAAAAAGAGTGCTTCTTGCACTTAGAGTCACCTATTGAACGCGTATGTGGTCTAGATACCCCGTATCCTTTAGCTCTTGAAAAAGAATATGTACCAGATGCTTTAAAAGTGTTTGAAGCAATCAAGAAGTCAGTGGAATTTTAAGGATAAGTCATGTCTAAAGAGTTTATTTTACCAGATATCGGCGAAGGCATCGTTGAATGTGAAGTTGTAGAGTGGTTAGTCGCTGTTGGTGACACAGTCAAAGAAGATCAGCCAATCTGTGATGTAATGACAGACAAAGCTTTGGTACAAATCCCGGCAGTACATGATGGTGTTATTACTAAATTGCATTACGCAAAAGGCGATATTGCAAAGGTGCACGAGCCATTGTTTGCGATGAATGTGGAAGGTGATGCTCCTGTAGAAGAGGCGACAGCTGAGGCTTCAACGGCAAAAGAGCAACCAGCAGCAACGCAAGGCAGTCACTTAGAAGACTTCATCTTGCCTGATATTGGTGAGGGTATTGTTGAATGTGAAATTGTTGAGTGGTTAGTAAGTGAAGGTGAGTTAATCAAAGAAGACCAAGCGGTTTGCGATGTGATGACGGATAAAGCGCTTGTTCAAATTCCAGCTAAATATGATGGTGTAGTGGAAAAACTGTATTACCAAAAAGGTGATATAGCACAAGTACATAGCCCATTATTCCAAGTACGCTTAGCGCACTCTAATGGTACTCAAGCGGCACCGGCTAAATCGGTTGAAGAAGAGCTTGCAATTCATAAGCCTCAACCTGTTTCATCTTCAACGTCTTCTCCTGCTGTGACACAGCCTATCATTAACGGTAAAGCGGTCGCTTCACCTGCAGTAAGACGACGTGCACGCGAAATGGATATTGATATTCGCCAAGTGCCTGGAAGTGGTAAGAACGGTCGTGTCTATAAAGAAGACCTTGAAAAGTTCCTGAGCGCGGGCGCGAGACCTGCTGCACCAGTTGTTAGCGAAGCGGCACCTCAGCTTACCACAAATACAGCGAACACTGTGACGGGTGGCGCAAGAGTTGAGCCAATTCGTGGCATGAAAGCTGCCATGGCGAAGCAAATGGTTGCTTCTGTGTCTACCATTCCTCACTTTACATACAGTGATGAAATTGACTTAACAGAGCTTATTGCATTGCGACTTTCTTTAAAAGAGCAATATGCTAAGCAAGGTATTAAACTTACGATGATGCCTTTCTTTATAAAAGCGTTGTCTTTGGCAATTAAAGAGTTCCCAATCTTAAACTCACAAGTCAACGATGAATGCACAGAACTTACATACTTTGACGACCATAATATTGGTATGGCGGTTGATAGTAAGTTAGGTCTTTTAGTGCCAAATATAAAAGGTTGTCAAAACAAGTCTATTGTTGATGTTGCTGAGGCAGTAACTAAATTAACTGATGCAGCAAGGGAAGGGCGTGTATCACCGGATGATCTGAAAGGTGGCACCATTTCAATTTCGAATATAGGTGCTATTGGTGGGACGACTGCAACACCAATTATAAACAAGCCTGAGGTCGCTATTGTGGCACTTGGCAAGTTACAACATTTACCACGCTTTGATGCTGATGGTAACGTTGTTTCACGCTCTATCATGCAAGTGAGTTGGTCTGGTGACCACCGAGTTATTGATGGCGGAACGATTGCGCGTTTCAATAATCTTTGGAAGTCATACTTAGAAGAACCTGCAAAAATGATGATGGCTATGCGCTAAATTAGTTTTGTAAAGACCTTTACATGCCCCAAAAGCGCAAGCTTTTGGGGCTTTTTATATTTGAGTTAAATTTTTTTGCATTGTATTTTGTTTATCTACACAGATATGTTCCAACCTTGTTTAAAAATCCGTATAATTCACCCCTCAAAATTTTTACCCGTAGCAATTAAAAAAGCCATCCGTTTTAGGCTTGAGAAGTCGTGATGAATCAAAAAGACGATAGAAAAGAAGTACTTGAATTTAATAAGTTGCAGAAAAAACTGCGCAGAAATGTTGGTAACGCAATAAAAGATTACAACATGATCGAAGAAGGTGATGTTGTGATGGCTTGTATTAGTGGTGGTAAAGACTCTTTTGCAATGCTTGATATATTGCTGAACCTGCAAAAAGCCGCACCGATTAAATTTGAAGTTATCGCAGTCAACCTAGATCAGAAGCAACCGGGTTTTCCAGAGCATATTTTGCCTGAATACTTCGAGAGCTTAAATATTCCTTATTATATCGTTGATAAAGACACATACTCAGTTGTTCGGGAAAAAGTACCTGAGGGTAAAACTACTTGTGGCCTTTGTTCTCGCCTGAGACGTGGCACATTATACTCTTTTGCAGAGAAAATTGGCGCTACAAAATTAGCGTTAGGCCACCATATGGATGATATTGTTGAGACGATGTTCTTGAACATGTTCCATGGCTCTCGATTGAAAGCAATGCCGCCAAAACTGAGGTCAGATGATGGCCGAAATGTTGTGATCCGTCCACTGACTTACTGCCGAGAAAAAGATTTAATTAAATACGCGGAGCATAAAGACTTCCCGATCATTCCATGTAACTTGTGTGGTTCGCAGGAAAACCTGCAAAGACAAAACATTAAAGCAATGCTTGTTGAGTGGGATAAGAAAACCCCAGGTCGCGTTGATAGTATTTTTAAATCACTTCAAAATGTCAGTCCAAGCCAGTTGGCAGATACAAACTTGTTTGACTTTGAAAATTTACCAATTGATAGAGAAAATGAGCGTGACGAGTATCAGTTCAGCGAAGCGACAGTTTCCTCTACCAATATCGACGAATCACTATTTATTGATGTCACTAATGTCTAAATGATATTTTACCAAGTATCGCTGCCAGCGGTACTTGGTGTTGTTCTATCCAGCTTCCTTATGTTTCATTAGCCTACTGAGCTTTATTTCTAGATAACTTGGCAACCACTTTTGCATAACTGTTTTAAATTCTTGGCTGTTAACCACGGTACTAGCAACTGAATCAATTTCTTTAATGATTTCTCTTCCAAGATCATTATCAGTACAGCCAACATACCCATGCACTATAGGGTCAACGTCTTCAAGGATGAGTTGCACCACTTCTTTGGTATTTGTTTGCTTGTGAAGGTAGAAATGTTCGCTGGGGTAACCAATGACCGCATCGACACGTCCTTTTTTGAGCATGTACGTCAAGCTTTCAAGTGCATCTTGACCTGGTCGAATAACGACCTGACTTTTTGGAATCGAAGTAATAGCTTGATCCAATACCCTGCCATATGAACGTTGCATAACAACGCCAAGCACCAGTTTGTTTTCTTCTATGAAGGGTTTTAATTGGATTTTAGCGGTGTCTTTCAATCCAAGAGCTTGAAGTGTTGTAGTCGTCGTTGCGATGGTTGGTGACAAACCAATGGTGGTATAGTTTTCACTGAAGCGTATGAACTTTTGACGCTGGGGTGTTTTGTATAATGAGAGCATACAAAATGTATTGCGTTTATCACTGAGAGCCCGGATAGCACGACTAGCTGGAAAGTAGACTTTATTATTTTCATAGGCAGGCAAATATTGGTGAAACAAGTCAATGATTAACTCATCTCTGCCTGTGCCTTCATCTGCATCATTTATCATGTAGTAGGGTGGGAAGTCAGTGATGATCCAGTCGATGCTTTTGCATTCTGCGATACCGGATAACAATATTAATAATAGCAATGCTTTGCGCACACTTATACCTCTTCTAATTGTCACTCTTAAAGCTTAGCAAAGAACGTTGAATTGCCAACATGTAAAGCAGTAAATAAATTAAATTCTTTGTTTAATAATTGTAATTCATTTTACAATTTATTTCTTTTTGCTACATTGAAAGACGAACACCAGCCTTTAAGCGAATAAAGTGTTGGCCAATGTGGTTTAACAGGGATTGGTCTTTTATTTGTAATTAAAAGTGTTTTAAAAGTCGTGCTTGGTATAGTATGCAAGGTTGGCGAGTTAAGTTAATTTCAATAACAAGAGAAAACTATGAATACGCTTATCGTCAGTGATATTTTTGGGCAAACTAAGTGCTTAGAAAGCTTCGCCAATGAACTAGACGGCAACACTGCTATTTGTTCCCCCTATCCCTTTAGGCAAGGGCATTTAAATCGGGATGAAGAGACTGCTTACAAGCAGTTTATAAGTTCCGTAGGCCATGATAAATACTTCCAAAAGGTTGTTGAGGCAATTTCTGATAAACAGCCTGACTTGGTTATTGGGTTTTCAGCAGGCGCTGTTGCTAGTTGGAGAGCGCTTGGGGCAATGCCAATTAAGAGCACGACTAAGCTTATCGCATTTTATCCAGGGCAGATCAGAAACCACCTACAACTTCAACCTAGATGTGATGTTGACATTTATTTCCCTTATCAAGAAAAGCACTTTGACATTACACCTGTTATACAACATTTATCAGGAGTACCGGGGGTTAAATGTTATCGAACACGTTACGAACACGGTTTTATGAATTCACTGTCAGCTCAATTTAATGCCGCAGCGTTGCAACATTTTACAGCACTATGCCAGTGTAACATTGATGAAGCAATTAAGTTGAAATTAGCCAACCGAAGGATAAAAAGTGGACTAGAATTGACTATGTAAATCATAATGAAAAGGAGTTATGTATGTCAGATCAGCCTCGTATTCCTTATAGACACTTTCCCGGTAACCCAATAGCTAAACCGCCATGCAGAATGCTTAACGCAATGATGTATGGCTTTTTTGTTAAGGGGGAATTGAATACCATCCAAAATTATGTTGACTCAACCCTTAATAGCGTCCCCAGTGAGTCTATCGCCTTTAGAGCTTTATCATCGTATTGCCTCTTAACCTTTACCGATATTGAAAATATTGCGTCTAAAGTGCCACCGTTTAGTAATTACGGCTACATGCAAGAGACAGATATTATTGTATGGCTTCCCATTGCTCAGATCAGTAAGCAAGAAAATAAAATGACCCATTTGTATTGGTATCCGGCTTTTATAACGGTTAACAATATTAATGCGTTAGTTAATGGGCGTGAAACTTGGGGCTACAACAAATACCTGTGTCAGTATCAAATGCCCGACAATCAGCATCGAGCAGATCACTTTTCGTTGAGCTTAGAGACGTTTCAGCCATTTGAAGCGGATAAAAAAATGGCGTGGTATGAGCTCCTGTCTATTGATCGCGTAGCAGATGATGATACCTGGTTTGAAGAGGCCATTGAGATTGGCAAAGAAGTCGCTGAACTGATTCATGGCAGCGTACATGACTTAGGGGTCAGCATAGACTTTTTCAAACAGCTATTTAGTGGGTTTACTAATCCCCAGCTTGCGCAAATATTGTTTAAACAATTCCCTGATGGCTATGCCGAAAACAGTGTATATAGCGCTGTCGTTCATTCGCCTTCTACAGTGAAAAAGGTTCATAAACTCGGTTTTTTAAAAGACGAGTATAAAGTGACCTTTAACCAAGTAGACGCATTTCCATTGGAAGAAATGTTTGGGATTAAGGTGGGTGAGCAGTTCGCTAAATTACCTTACTTTTTATGTATGGATTTTGATCAAGACGGGGCGAAAGAGATCGTCACTGCCGATTTGTAACTTGAGTAAGGAAATCACATGACTAAAGAGCGTATTGCTATCTTAGGTGGTGGCGTGTCCGCGATGACAGCCGCTGTATACTTAACTGAAAAAGAGAATTGGCACGATCTATATGATATTACCGTGTATCAGTTAGGCTGGAGGTTAGGAGGAAAGGGGGCGAGTGGAAGAAACCCTTATTTTGGTGAGCGTATTGAAGAGCACGGTTTACATGTATGGTTTGGCGCATATGTTAACTCATTTCGTGCAATCGAGACGGTATATGACAAGTTAGATAGGCCTTCAACCGTACCAATCCATACATGGCAACAGGCGTTAAAACCACATAGCTTTGTTGTCTTACAGGAGTATATCGATAATCAATGGGAAACATGGCCTGTCGATTTTCCTATAATTGATGGGAACCCTGCCGATGGCACGCTAGATTTACATTTTTGGCAGTTAATTGAATTAGTCGTTGCATGGTTGCACAAATGGATAGACGAGTTGGAAGAAGCCATTGAAACTGCCAATAAAAAGACTCAATTGCAAACAACCAAACAACGGGATCGGAGCTTATTACAACATTTAGCTGGAGAGATTTCTGACGCATTTGACACTGTTGAAGACTCTGTAAAGTCTTTTTTTGATAGTGCTGTCGACGAAGCTCAGGACATCTTATCAACCCCAAAACTGCTAATTTCACAGTTGCATGATCTGATGAGCTTGCGTGCTAACGATAAAAAGCTGTCAAATTCGAAAGATAGACTCGTTACTTGGTATATCGTTAGAAAGCTTAAGCGTTGGCTGCGCTCAGAGGCGTTAGAGCTGATTGATGATAACCCCGCAGTAAGACGCGCATATATCTGTGCAGATCTCGCTATTGCAATGACGGTTGGCATGATTAGGGATAGGGTGCATGCCAATGGTTTTGGGGTCCTGAATAAGTATGATTTTAAATTTTGGTTAGCCAGAAATGGGGCAGATAAGGAATATGCAGTAGAGTCGGCTCCTGTGCGCGGATTTTATGATCTCGTTTTTGGTTTTGTGGATGGTGACTTTAAAGAAGGTGACGTTGAAGCAGGGGTAGCTTCGTTAGCAATGCTTCGGATTATGCTGTGTTATAAAGGCGGCGTCATGTGGAAGATGCAAGCAGGCATGGGCGACATAATTTTCTCACCAATATATGAGCTACTCAGTCAGCGGGGCGTACAATTCGAATTTTTCAATCAAGTCGAGTCTCTTAAGCCTGGTCAAGATGAAAATGGAAATTATGTCGTCGATGAGATTGAAATCATTGAGCAGGTTGAGCTTAAAAATGGTGAATATCAGCCTTTTGTTGATGTTAAAGGTTTGCCTTGCTGGCCTTCTCAGCCAAACTTAGATCAAATTGTGGATGAACAAGCTGACCTTATTAGACAACATAAGGTGAACTTAGAGTCATTTTGGACTGATTGGCCAAGTATCTACGAGCAGCACTA
The DNA here is from genome assembly GCF_001625685.1 of Pseudoalteromonas luteoviolacea CPMOR-1. Taxonomy (GTDB): domain Bacteria; phylum Pseudomonadota; class Gammaproteobacteria; order Enterobacterales; family Alteromonadaceae; genus Pseudoalteromonas; species Pseudoalteromonas luteoviolacea_K. Next base: position 296,112 of record NZ_AUYC01000012.1, read on the forward strand.
TCAAAAGCCCCTGCCGAGAAAGACTCTGAAAAGAATGCGAGATTTTGACAAAGTTGTTTTTGGCATTTCAGTGGGTTCACTCGAGCATTTATGTCCAGAGTTATTAGCATTGGATTATAGTTTTGAGCAGCAAAGTCGCAAAGTAAAAACGGTGGCAACACAGGCGTTTCAGGTTTGGTTGAACAAAACAGATGAACAGCTTGGCTTTAACTACACACCTGCAAGTGAAGAGCGGCCCATATTGAGTGCTTTTTCTCAGCCTTTTGATACATGGGCTGCCATGTCGAATTTATTGGGCGTAGAAGATTGGCCTTCATCTGGTCCATGTAATATCGCATATTTTTGTAGTGCCTTTACTTGTGATTATTACCCACCTGCGTCTGAGCATTCGTTTCCTATTGAACAGACCGCTAAAGTTAAAGTGAATTCACTTAATAAGCTTAACCGCGAAATGAAACCTTTATGGCCAAATGCCTATAATGAAGCAGATGAATTCGACTGGCGTGTTGTGTATGATCCTGTCGCTGCGCCAACAGAAGAAAGGTTTGATTCACAATATTGGCGCGTTAACGTTGATCCTAGTGAGCGATATGTTCTCTCAGTCACTGGAAGTAGTGCTTTCAGGTTATCGACTGATGGAACCGTGTTTAAAAACTTATTTATAACAGGTGATTGGATCAAAACGGGTGTGAATGCTGGTTGTGTAGAAGCGGCTGTTATGGCCGGTATGCAAACCTCACGTGCTATTTGCGGTTTACCAGAAGAAATTAGCGGCGAAAATGGCTTTGAGCCGGATGGTACTTAATAGATAATATTAGGTAAGTAACAGAAAAGACCTGCAATTTTATTGGAGGTCTTTTCTTTTGGACTATACTCAGTAGTGCAAAATGAATACTGCAAACACAATCGAGAACGGACATGTTTAAACTCTCTGCCATTTCAATATCTATATTTCCAATAATGTTTAGTTCAATTCTATCATATGCTGCTGACGACTCTATGGAGGTCATCGAGGTGTATGCACAGAAACGGAAGCAAAACATTGAGGATGTAAGTGTTTCTATTTCTACTATCGGGGCTAATCGTATTGCTCGGCAAGGCATTAAGGATGCGACTGAACTTGGGCACTTCGTTGCAAACTTAAAGATCAGCCAAAATGCTGCTGAAGGGACGCCACCAGCAATAAATATTCGAGGTGTTGGCTTGTTGGATTACAACACTGCAAACACTTCTCCAGTTGCTATGTATGTTGACGGACTCTCAGTAGGATCTGCAAGCAATCAAATAGCGAACTTGTTTGACATCGAACAAGTGGAGGTCTTAAAAGGCCCACAAGGTACTTTATTTGGCCGAAATAGCACCGGTGGTGCACTTTTAGTGAGAACTAAACGACCTGATGCCGGTAATTATGGCTATGTTAAGCTCGGTGCTGGCACAGATGATTGGTATAGGGCACAAGGTGCCTACAATGCGACAATAAATGATGAGAGTGCGGTCAGGTTTGCGTTCAATCACACAGACTATGAATATACGAGTTACAACTTACTTGAGACCTCTCCAGAAGCTGGGCTGACACAAAGCGATTTAAGGCTCAGTTATTTGGGGGAGTGGGATAAGTGGAGTGCTTTTGTTAAAGGGTATTATGGTCATTGGGATGGTATCGTGCAACCAGTTGGAAATATTGGTGTTTTTAAAGATCCAAACCCTCAGAACCCTGTATCTTGCTCTCCTAGAGAGGCGGGTAGTTTAGGGTGCGTTGACAGTTTCGGTTTCAATGATGGAAGTGATGATTTTTGGGCGGTGAGCGTTAATAATGATTCGCCGCATTTGAGTATTTATAAGGGTTGGGGGCTTGAACTTCAATGGGAAATGCAAGAAGGGTCCTACTTGACCTATATAAATGGGTTTAATCGGTTAGATAGAGATCATGCATTTAACTGTGACGGTAGTCCTGCGAGATTGTGTGAAGGGGAGTTGGGTTTAAAAAGTGAGCTTGTTACCAATGAACTTAGGTATCAAGGCCAATTTGGTGATGATTATTGGACGGTGGGTTTATTTCACCTTGAAGAGCGTATATTCCAAAACAACCACAATGATATCCTAAGAGATTTACGCGGAATATTGGCACCAGAGCTGACAACCACATTTTTTTATGACAATGAAATTGTAACTAAGACAATTGCATTGTTTTCTCAATATGAATGGCGTTTAAGTGAACAGCATATGATCACATTCGGTGCGCGCTATTCGGACGAATCCGTCAGATATGATTCAATATCAAGATTGAACTTTATTACCACTCCAGGTGAGCTCGACGGTACTATTATTCCGTTTTATACGGCAAGTGGCGAGGTAAAAGACGACAGAATATCAGGCAAACTTGCATGGAATTATTCACCAAATGATGATCTACTCATTTATTACTCACTGGCAAATGGCACAAAAAGTGGGGGATATAACGGTGGTTTGCTGTCATCTCCAGAGCAAGCTGAATTTGCAGATTATGAACCCGAAGAATTGATAGCACATGAAGCAGGGTTTAAATTGTCCAACGACGATGTTTACTTATTATCTGGCGCTATTTTTTACTACGACTATAAAGAACAGCAAGTGTTCATGAATCAGGCGTCATCAACGCCGAATGCTCCGCCACTTCAGCTGCTAGAAAATGTCGGTAAGTCAACAATCTATGGCGCCGAGTTAGAGTTTGAGTACCTGCTAAGTAAGCATTTATCGTCACGATTGGCGATAGGGTATATTCCAGAGGCTAATTTTGAAGAGTTTATAGACCCAGTCGGTGTTGCGCTCACTGATAATCGCTTACCTTTTACATCAGAGTGGAATATAGCAGCAGAACTTGCATATACATATCCTTTATATGAAGGCGAATTAAGTTCAGTCGTGGGTGTTGATTATCAGTCAGAGTACTACTTTGATCAAAATCAAAACCCGTACGCAATGCAGTCAGGTTACGCTTTATGGCGAGCAAATATTACGTATCAGTATAAGCAATGGCAATTAGGCGTATGGGGCAAAAACCTCTTCGACAAAGAGTATAGCCATTTAAAATTTGATTTAAGGTCGTTTCTTGGCATGTTGGAAGACTTTAAAGGAGAAGGACAGAGAATTGGCGTTGATATTACGTATAACTTTTAGTGCTGTATTAGCATATAAATAGGGGTTTTTAGGTCAATAATGTATCTAATTAGATTAACTTTCAGCTTTATTGTGTTGTGTTTGTCGCTCTCGGTGAGCGCACAACAATACGTATATGATGGTATTGAGACGGGTGTTAATTTACATGACAAGGGATTGATCCTTTCTGCAAAAGATGACACTCGTTTCCCTGATTCATTTGATGAGGTTGAAAGTTGGGCTAGTCAATTACCCCCCCAAAAAGAGCGAGCTCTGTTTTCTGGTCGATATTGGCTTGTGACCAAAATTAAAAACATTTCTGACTATGAGCAGTTAGTTTTGTACCCATACAATACGGTGTTATCTAATATAGAAACAAGAATATACTCCTCAACAGATGTAAAACGGTATTATTCAGGTGGTATGGTACAGAATGAATTCGCTTTTCATTATGGCAATACCATTGAGTTGATGCCAAATAAAGATTACTACGTAGTCACTCTATTTGAGAGTGATTACTTCTATACACCAATTAAACTAGAGCTTGTACCAATAAAAGATTTTAAAGAGCAGGTCGTCATTGATAATTTAATTATGATCATCTGCTTTAGCGTTGGGATAGTTTTGGGTTTATACAACCTGCTTATCTATATTGGCTCTAAAGATTTAACACACCTTTACTATGCAATTTTCGCAGCAACCATGGTTTTTGCATGGAGTCATTTTTTTCATATCTCTGACCAGCTTTTTGGGTTTTATTCGGCGCACTTACACTGGCTTGGCTTTACTTTATCACCAATCAGTAATGCACTGTTTTACAATTGCTTGCTTAAGCTTAAAGAGAAACACCCTAATTTATCCTCAGCATCTATTTGGGTTGGTGTGATTGCTGCAATTGGTACTCCATTTAGTATTTTATTTCCAGGCTTTGGTTTTTTATGGGCAACATTATCGACTGGTGTGGCTTTATGCCTAGGTTTGTACATCGGGATTCTAAGGATCTCTGAAGGGTTTAAGCCTGCAAGGTATTTTATACTTGCTTATGTCTGTATGGCTGTACCAAATATGATTGGGAACTTTACTAACCTTGGGTTGCTGCCGCCCATAGCTGTTAATTTGTATTTAATTGGGTTAGTTGGGGTAGCGCTAGATGCTATGTTCTTAGCTTTTGCTGTAGCTGATAAGGTGAGGTTAACCAGCGAAGAAAATATAGAGCTGAATAAAAACTTAGAAGCGAAAGTTTTAAAACGTACTTATGAGCTTGAACAGCTGGCTTCTGAACTCCGTGATGCAAGTGAAGCCAAAAGCCGCTTCTTAGCCAATATGAGCCACGAGATTAGGACACCAATGACTTCGATTATTGGTTATGCAGATGGTATAATTTTAGGTGATATAAAGCCACATGAACGTAACCATGCGATCACGGTAATACTGCAAAACTCTCGTCATGTACTTGGCCTCATAAACGATATTCTTGATATGTCCAAAATTGAGGCAAATCGGCTTGAGGTAGAATTAATAGAAGCTAATCTGTTTCAGTCAATTGCCCATGTTGAGTCATTGCTTGGCAAGCAAATACGAGACAAAGGACTTGAGTTTGACTTGAATTACCAATTCCCTTTACCTGATTATGTCGTGATTGATCCAACTAGGCTGCGTCAAATATTATTAAACCTCACATCAAATGCATTGAAATTTACTTCTGTGGGTAAAATCTCCATAGAAGTCAGCTGCAAGGATGACAGACTATATATTAGCGTTAAAGATACAGGTATTGGTATGACGACTGAAGAGCAAAAAGAGCTATTCAGTGCATTTTACCAAGCTGACTCTTCCACCACGCGTAAATATGGTGGAACAGGTCTTGGCTTGAACATTTCAAAAAGTCTAGCGCAAAAGTTAGATGGTGATATCGAAGTTGAAAGTGAAGTTGGGTCGGGTACATCTTTTACCTTATCACTGAGTTTGTTTACCACTGAGCGTACAAAGTGGGTAAACTCTTTTGAAGAAATACATCATCAACATGAAACTTACGTTGAATCTGATTCTGAGCTAGATGCAGAGGTGTTGAAGGGTGAAGTACTACTTGCTGAAGATCATAGTGATAATTGTAGACTAATCACCAGAATTCTAGAACGGATGGGATTGAGTGTGACTGCGGTCGAAAACGGCCAATTAGCAGTGCAAGCCGTTTTAGACAATGAGTTTGATTTGATCCTGATGGATATTCAAATGCCAGTAATGGATGGAGAGCAGGCGTTTAATTTTATTCAAGCAACAGGCTGTACGGCGCCAGTTATCGCATTAACGGCGAATACAATGAGTCATGAAGTTGAAAGATATATAAAACTTGGGTTTACAGATCATTTGGCAAAGCCAATCGATAGGGCACAGTTTGCGAGGAAAATCTCTCATTATTTAAATATAACCGTAGAAGATGATTTAAACTTACCAGATGAAGAATTCAAGCAATTGAAAATGCAGTATATTGACGGGTTGCATGAACAGTTAGTACAGCTTCAGAATCAGCTCAAATATAAGGACTATGAGGGGTTAGCACGTTCTATCCATGCTCTAAAAGGTACTTCAGCAATGTTCGATTGTCATGATATTTACCAAACTGTTTCACAGATTGATGCCTTGCTAAAGCAAGACAATTTACAAGATGTTGAAAAAGCGCTGTCAAGGCTATTTGATTTGATTAACAAAGTGATAGACGAATCTGACTGCGGCGAAGCAGTATAGTTATTTCGCATTCAACTTGAAGAATCCGCATTTGAGTTTCGAACAATCAAAACTTTATAATCGTGAAAAATAACTAAAATGAAATAAGGAAAGGTTATGAAGTATTTATCGATTATTTGTGCGTTAGTTAGTCCACTTGTTTTAGCAAATCCGCTCGAAGGCACTTGGGAGTTTGTCAGTGGAGAATATGCCACTAAAGAGGGACGTATTAAGGCCTCGGCACCTCAAGTCACTTCGACTAAAATCATTAATAAAACTCACTTTAGTTATATCACTAGCAGCGATAATAAGTTTCATTATGCTGGGGGTGGCACATATGTACTCAAAGATAATCATTTTATTGAAACAGTCACACTGGGTAATGTAGACAGTTTGATAGGTCGAGAAATGGCGTTCACTTATGAGGTGAAGGGTGATCTTTGGCACCACAAGCTTGTTGAGGATGGCAAATTCGTTGAATACGAGGTTTGGAAGCGCGTTAAATAAGCGCGCTCGTTTCATCCTTTACCACATTTAGATGAAATGATTGTTTCAATTATAGGTTAGTATGAGGCTGCAAGGCCTGACTTCGCTTTCCATAACTTTCCTTTAAACGAGATGCTCTCCAAAAAAGTTCACTTATTGATGTAAGAAATTGTATAAAGCATGTTCTTATGAACTAACATTTAAGAATATTGGAAAGTGTCGTTAATTCTTTGCGTTAGGGATTTTCTTTAACTAATTATCATTTTTTATGAATAATTATTCTCATTTACTGGTTTAAATCTCATTCTAAAGTGGGTGGTTTTTGAACAGTAACTGACAAGTGTTAACACTCGCCGTTTTGTCCAATTGTATTTTTTCGCATAAGTTATTTGTACAGGTTAGGCAAAGAAGGTATGCAATTATGAAATCTTACATTCCACTTATTATGGCTTCTCTAGTAATGGGTTGCTCATCATCTGAAAGCGATAACTCAAGCCAATTGAATACTGAAGCACAGCAAGATACATCATCTCAACAATCTGATGGTAGTCAGGCTAGTAGCTCAGATACGAGTAACAGCACCGATTCTAGTGTGAATAATGATTCATCCAACTCTGATGATTCAACTGATCAAGGCAGTGATGAAACTAACGATAGCGATGGCAGTGCAGATAGAGGAATATACTTCCCTCAGTCTTTGGCAGTGGCATCGCCATTTTCTGATAGCAGTGATGAGCAAGATAGGCAATATTCATACAGAGCGCTTGAGTCTAGAGGTCCTGCTTCACCTACTTATTTTTGGGCAACTAGGAGAATTAACTCACTGTTAAGTGGTGAAACACCTCTAAGAGATGTATTCAGGGTCGGTTCTTTCTATAGAAACAGCACGAATGCAGATTGTTTTGGTCCGCAAGTGAGTTATCAAGGACATCCTGATGCATCAAGTTCGGCAACCAGTTCAGGTACATTACCCACCGGAGATTTAGGTTTATGGCTAGCGAGTGCAAGCAATGGTAACGCTTGTGCTGTAGCGCAAACAAATGCGCAATTACGGGCTGTCAGAGAGCGCTCAAGAATGGCACTCATGACTCTAGCTAGCATGGTGTCTGCTGCGATTGACGATGGAACTGGCTTACCTACAGAGGGCAGTTCAATTGATCTAACCTCACAAATGAATAGCAAAGGGCTGGCAGATATAAGCTTCAATAGTGCAATAATTGAGCTTGCGTCAGGTGTATGGCAATACAGTGTAAGTTTAGCTTACACGGTCTCTGGCTCAAATTATGACATTACTATGTCAATGATGCATACTCCCGGCTCTGATGCCGTGAACTATACCGGTTTACTCAACTTTACTGTAGAGGGGGAGGTTGGTGTGTCAGGCATAGAGTTTCCTGGAGGAAATTGCAGTCAAAATGAACGTACTTTAGTTGGCTCTCTGGCTTATGAACGCAGTGGAGAGCAGATGTCTCTGCAGTCTAGATCGGCGACTAATTGTGGTCATAGTGTTGCGAATGAATTTAATAGCGACCAGCAAGTGGATGTGGACAACAAATATCATAATACTGATAACCCTGATGGTTGGAGCGAAAATTTTGCAATATTTGGCGCTAACTTTAATTTGACTAGCCTAGCAGGTGATTATGCTTATGTATGGCAAGCGGGCGTCAATGACTCTAATAGCCGCATATTAAACATCGGATTTAATGATGATTCGCTGGAAAATGGTGAGGCTCATTTTGGCTATGGGGCGGATATTGATGAAACAAATGGGTTGGTCCAAGGGTTTATTTGTAATTGGGCTGGACCTGGGAGTAGTCATAATCTTCAAGATTTTACCCAAAGGCAGTTTTTTGAATTCGACTCTTCAACAAATGTCTATTTAGGCACTGAACATCGCGCAAATATTGAGTATGCACCGACAAATTCATGTGGGTATGACGGTACGGGTACGTTTGTATTCGATATTGATGCAAGCGGTGTTTTAGGCGATATAGCCAGTGAATCAGCTTCTGAAGTATTCAACACTGATCTTTGGTCACCTACTGATCCAAGCTTGACGGTTGCTGAATCAGTATTAGCAAGAGGGTTATCTGTGCCTGTAGTGCCATTTTCTTGGCCGAGTAATGAGTGACAAATAAAAAGAGAAGGCAATGCCTTCTCTTTTTAAATACATTTAGCTGGTTTAGGCAGTCCCGCAATTTTAGTAGCTTGCTTCGCAGGGCCTTTAGGAAAAAGCTTATATAAATAAATGCTTTTTCCTTTATCCTCGCCAAGCTTCTTAGCGATTGCCTTGACTAACATTCTAATGGCAGGGCTTGTGCCATATTCTTCATAAAAACCACGAACAAATCTAATGACTTCCCAGTGCGCATCTGTCAATGTAATATTTTCTTGAGATGCAATAATTGGCGCTAGACTCTCTTCCCAATCTAAATGATTTAAGAGGTAGCCTTCTTTATCTGTTTCAATTGTTTTATCGTTTACTTCTAACATAGTTACCACGTTATAGATTTGTCACTGTTTGCAATAAGGTCGACCCAACTCAAATCATCTATCAAGGTAATTGACTCAAGAGGTGAAACACCTCGGGCTAAGGCGCATGTCTCCAGCATAAAAATCGGGGCTGGGCAATTTACTAAAAACTTTGATTGATCATAGCAGGCATCTTGTTGAAGCAATATTTTATCGTCTTGACTGATTAAACCCATATCAAAATTGTGATAGTAGCTTCTTGGTTTTGAGAAGATATGTACTATTGAACTCATAACTTAACCACATGATCTTGTTGTTGAAGTAAAGCTTGTTGCTGCTGAATATTGACTGTATCGGCATCAATCGCAAGTGCTTCAGCCGACATCGAAAACTCCACAAGGGCATTTTCACAAACGAAAATACGGTCAACTTCATAAATTTCTAATGTTTTTAGCTGTTTTAAAAAATCTTTAATACCGAGTTGATTGGGGTGTTGAGCTGTTTTTAAGGCAAGTACCGATGCGCCTTTAAATAACCAACTGACTTCTTGATCAACAGCTGCAAAAATCAGAGCCATATCTAAACTATCTCGAATAATTTGCGCATCAAATGGCGCTGCGTCGCAAACCACTAAAATCTTTTTTGTCATTTGAATTGCACCCACTTATCTGCTTTACAGGTTTCCATGGCAAATTCAGCGAGTCCTGCGACGGTGAACAAACCTGTATTAGATGTGTTTAGGCCACGTTTCTCTGCAGCTGTAACACATAATTTTATAGGTATCCCTAGATCATGAAGTGTTTGCCATACCGTGCTTACTTGTAACTCATCACTGGCAAGAGAGAAGTGTTGATTGGCATGTAGTACAGCGTCTTGGTATAAAAAAACACACTTTATAGCGTGCTTTTGCTGAAGCACGGCACGTGCGAAGCGCTCTAGACATTGTAAAGCGTCATGGTCAGCAGGACCAAAGTGTACGGAAATAATAAATTGGCTCAAAGAAAACCTATAAAAAAAGCCCCTAATGGGGCTTATTTTATCAGAATGATAAGATTAGTCATCACTTGACATAACGCCTAGTAGCATCAATAGCGAAGTGAATAAGTTGTAGATAGCAACGAATAAACCAACAGTCGCTAGGACATAGTTAGTTTCGCCACCATTAACGATTCTGCTTGTTTCAAACAAAATCATTGCTGACATAAGTAGTACGAATACAGCATTAATTGCAATAAATACAATTGGACTACCGATGAAGATATTTACGATTGAAATACCAACAGTTACTAAAATACCAATTGTTAGGAAACCACCCATGAAAGAAAAATCTTTCTTAGTTGTCAATGCATAAGCTGATAAGCCAAAGAAAATCAATGCTGTTGAGCCAAGTGCTTGAGCGATAAGAAGCCCGCCATTTGGTAAGTTTAAGTATGAGTTAAGCATTGGACCTAAACCAAAACCTAAAATACCGGTGAACAAGAACACCAGGCCAATTGCTGAAGAAGAGTTAGCCTTCTTCTGGATAACAAAAATGAGACCCATAGCAACAAGAGAACAGACAAGGCCAGTAAATCTAGGCAATGCCATAGTCATTGAAATTGCAGCAGTTAAGGCACTGAATGCCAAAGTCATTGCTAAAAGAAAGTAAGTGCTCTTAAGCACTTTATTTGTTTCAGTCGTTGACATTACCGCTTTTTCAGTAGTGTACGAATGATTGAACGCCATATTATAGCTCCTTAATAGAAACACGATGTTCCGATAATTAAACTTTCCAAAGATTACCAAGAGTTACATAGTTGAGCAAACCTTTCTCGAATAGTAGACCATTTTTTGAGGTAAATAGTTCAAAGATAACAAAACATTGATAAAAAAATCGTCAGGTTAGCTGGAATTGTCGACAAACGAGTCGAAATTTAGTCAAACGATAAAAAAAGCAAAAAAAAAGCTTCACATTCTAAAAAGGTTTCCCTATTATTCGCCCCGCTGCGGAGAGATGGCTGAGTGGTT
>NZ_AUYC01000013.1:0-30312 GCF_001625685.1 Pseudoalteromonas luteoviolacea CPMOR-1
GAGCTCTGGTTCTGCTTCGAGCTCTGGCTCTGCTTCGAGTTCTGGCTCTGCTTCTACTTCTACATCCGGATCAGATTGAATACTCGAAATATCTGGAACATCAATCTCATCATCTACCATTCCATCGAGGTGACCAGCTTCAACGTTCGATACGGCAAATGGTTCTTCACCTGATAAATCATCTACATCACCTAGTTCATCTTCAATAACAGGCGCTGTAACGTCAGCGTCAAGCTCGGTACCTAAGTCGTCTTCGCCCACATCCGCAAGTAAGTCATTAATATCACCTAACTCATCTGCAATGGCAGGCTCTGTAACGTCAGCGTCAAGCTCGGTACCTAGGTCGTCTTCGGCCACATCCGCAAGTAAGTCATCAACATCACCTAGCTCATCTTCAATAGCAGGCACTGTAACGTCAGCGTCAAGCTCGGTACCTAAGTCGTCTTCGCCCACATCCGCAAGTAAGTCATCAACATCACCTAACTCATCTTCAATGGCAGGCTCTGTAACGTCAGCGTCAAGCTCGGTACCCAGGTCGTCTTCGCCCGCATCATCAAGCAAATCATCAATATCGCCTAATTCATCTTCGATGACGGGTTCTGCCACTTCTGTGTCAAGCTCTGTACCTAGATCGTCTTCGCCCACATCCGCAAGTAAGTCATCAACATCACCTAACTCATCTTCAATGGCTGGTTCTGCCACGTCTGCGTCGAGCTCTGTACCTAGGTCGTCTTCGCCCACCTCTACAAGCAAGTCATCAACATCACCTAACTCATCTTCGATGACGGGTTCTGCCATTTCTGCGTCAAGCTCTGTACCTAGATCGTCTTCGCCCACCTCTGCAAGTAAGTCATCAACATCACCTAACTCATCTTCAATGGCTGGTTCTGCCACGTCTGTGTCAAGCTCTGTACCTAGGTCGTCTTCGCCCACCTCTGCAAGTAAGTCATCAACATCACCTAACTCATCTTCAATGGCTGGTTCTGCCACTTCTGCGTCAAGCTCTGTACCTAGGTCGTCTTTGCCCGCATCATCAAGCAAATCATCAATATCGCCTAATTCATCTTCGATGACGGGTTCTGCCACTTCTGTGTCAAGTTTTGTGCCTAAATCGTCTTCACCCACATCGTCAAGCAAGTCATCAATATCGCCTAATTCATCTTCAATGGCAGGTTCTGCCACTTCCGCGTCAAGCTCTGTGTCTAAATCACCGTCACTGACCTCGGCCAAGATGTCATCTACATCACCTAGTTCATCATCTGGGGCGCTCGTTGACGCGGTCTCTTCGCCAGCTTCAGCCAATAATGCATCAATATCGTCGTCATCAGCCAACTCGTTGTCTTGCTCAGCCTGAGAGATCATATCATCGATATCTTGTTGCTCTTCTGAAGCTTGTTGTGCTTCATCGATCAGCCCATCAACATCATCGAGTTCAAAACCGTCATCATCAGCGTCTAATTCTTCTTCATCCAACGCACCGTCAAGCAAATCATCAATATCATCAGCACTTAAAATACTATCGTTATCAGCTACTCCCTCAGCCTCATCAGACTTTGGGGGTTCCGCGGCGGCCTCATCGATTAAACTGTCAATATCATCCAAATCAAGCTCATCATCACCTGACCCAGATGCCGCAGGCTCTTCTGCAAGCTCTTCACTCAACGCCGCCAGCGCATCATCACTGACATCTAATGTATCGTCTTGCTCATCACCGACTTCGTTAAATAAATCATCAATGTCGTCCGCACTTAAAATATCGTCCCCATCTGAAGCACTCTCCTCTACATCTAACGTTACTTCATCGCCAAGCGCATCGTCTGTAGAGTCAAAACTTTGTTGTAAGAAGTCATCGATATCATCTGAAGATTCTTCGGCAGGTGATTCGTCATCAAATACAATGTCATCATTGAGTAAACTGTCTAACTCATCTTGATCCAATGTGCTATTGCCAGTTTCAAAACCATCATCTTCATCGTCTAAAGAGTCAAATACGATGTCATCATCTTCAGGCAGAATATCATCATCAAGTTGAACACTTTCATCTAATGGAGCGATGTCATCTGTTACTGGCATGTCTAAATCAAGTGGATCAGCAGCTGCCGCTGCGGTAGCGGCTCCTGCTGTCGCTGCTGCAGCAACAGGTGCTTGCGGTAAAAATTCGTCGTCTTCAGCATTGCTGTCAGCTGCTTGCTTACGTTTACGTAAGAAAAACATCAACCCAAGCCCAACAATCAACAAAGCTGGTATCGTCGCCAACAAGGCAATCACAAGCGGGTTAGACAAAGCATTACTAAAACTTGATTCTTGTTCGGCTTTTTTATCCGCTTCTTGCTGAGCAATCATCTCGCTCTGCATATCGATTACGACTTTTAATTGCTGCTGGATTTCACTGTCTTTACCGAGCTGCTCTCGAACATTTTGCAGCTCATCAGAAATACTGCTAAGTTGCTTTCTAAGCTGATTGTTTTCTTCTAAGATTTCTTCCACATTCTGCACTGAAGACTTAAACTGATTTTGTAAGTCGAGCAGCTTGGAGTCTTGCTCCATACGCAGATTTCTAAGTTGATTGGTCAACGCTTTTTGCGCCTGTTCAACGTCTTCTTTACGCGCCTGCGTCACGCGTTTTTTGGCAGCATCTATGTCTGACTGGTTTAAAGTGCCATTTTTCTTGCGTTCCCACAGCGCGTCATCCTGGTCCGACTTTTGTTTCGCAATGCCCGGATTGACACGTCTGATCTCTGCAAGAGTTGGAATACGGAGGTATGCGCCATCACGCATATGGTTGAGATTTTGATCTAAAAACGCACCAGGGTTTTTGTCATACAACGCCTTCATAACCTGATAAATCGTAACCGAATCATCGGGTCTTATTTTCTGTGCTACGCGCCACAATGTGTCCGAAGACCTAATTGGGCCAACAGAACGACCTTCAAGGCCATAATCGACACCCTTGGGACCCTTCAACACTGTGCCAACTTGAGTGTGTGCCGGAGACGTTATGAAAGCCAATGCTAGGATACAAAATAAGGCTAAACCGCGCATGCTGTTCCTTTGTTTAAGGTGACCACTTACTCAACCAGTAAGTGAATAATAAATTTGCTCATCTTTGCTTTTTGCAAGCTCTATTCCAATTGCAAACTATAAACCAGTTATTAGGGAATATCCATTGTCAGCGTAGTGAATCTTAACATCAACCTAGCACTTTAGGATTGGAATGAAAATGTTTTATAAATCAGGGAGGTGGTAAAAAGATAGATTTGTGTATTTAGAGGGGCAAAATGCTGCCATCACATTTTGCCCAATTATGAGATTAAAGGTAATTTGCTACCAGCTCTTCTGCTATTTGTACACTATTTGTCGCCGCCCCCTTGCGGGTATTATCAGACACAACCCACAAGTTTAATCCCATCGGATGCGAAATATCCGCTCTTAGACGGCCAACGTAGACGGTATCATTACCACTTGCATCGCTGACTGGCGTTGGATAATCATCTTCATTCTCAATTAACTCAACACCAGGAGCCTCTGTAAGCAATTGTTTTACATGCTCTAAGTCGTAAGGCATACGAGTTTCTAAATGAATAGCCTCTGCATGACCAAAAAAGACCGGGACGCGCACTGCGGTAGGGTTTACCATCACACTACTATCACCCAAGATTTTATGTGTTTCCCACACCATTTTCATTTCTTCTTTGGTATAGCCATTATCTTGGAATGCATCTATCTGTGGAATAACGTTAAACGCAATTTGCTTTGGAAATACGTCATTTTCCATCGGTCTTGCATTCATCAAGTTGGCTGTTTGTTTAGCCAGCTCATCAACCGCTTCTTTGCCTGCACCAGATACTGCTTGGTACGTAGACACATTAATACGATCAATGCCATATGCATCATAAATTGGCTTCAATGCCACCAGCATCTGGATGGTCGAGCAATTTGGATTCGCAATAATATTGCGATTTCTAAAATCAGCTAGGCTGCCTGCGTTTACCTCTGGCACCACTAGAGGCACATCATAATCGTATCTAAAATGTGATGTGTTATCTATTACCACACAGCCTGCTTCTGCAGCAATCGGCGCATATTTTTCAGATACACTGCCACCTGCTGAAAATAAACCAATATGAGCGTCTGCAAAATCAAACTCCTCAACATCTAAAACAGTGACTTTTTCACCCATGAAATCAATTTCTTCACCCGCACTGCGGCTACTAGCCAGCGGATATAGTTTATCAACCGGAAATTTTCTTTCAGCCAATGTTTCAATGATTTGCTTGCCTACTAGGCCAGTTGCGCCCAGTACCGCCACGTTAAATTTCTGCGACATGTTTATTCCTCATTCATTTCGACTTGAAAGCCAAGTTGCTGTAACTTTTGTGTATGGGTTGGCTGCGATAAGATGTTCAATGTTGAAAACTCTCTTCTCGGCGGATATTGCTTGCGCAATACATCAAAGCCCTGACTTTCTATATTGGCTCGCATTAAACCATTATCACGGCGAATATCATAGATCATATGTACAATACGTCCGTAATCTCTCTCAGTAAATGTCTCATTGAGCTGGCATTGACTTACTGCGGGAACGGGTAGAAAAGCAGACAATTGCTTGGTTGGTGCAACGCCTAGGGTTTTACACAAGGCTTGATAAAGCATTTGTGTTCCCCGTGCTTTCCCCTCTAGTGTATGGCCTGCAATATGTACTGACGTATACAAACAGTGCGCCATCAATTCAGTCAAAATATTCGGCTCATTTTCCCACACATCTAGAATTAACTCTAATGCTTGCCCTGCTTGTTTAGCTTCTAAAAGCGCCTGATTATCAATCACATCACCACGGCTGGCATTGATCACCAACATACCGCGTTTAAGTTTCGAAATTCTTTTTTTATTTAATAAATGCTTAGTTTGATGCGCCCCACTTTTAACTAGAGGGACATGAAAAGTCACGAAATCCGCTTGAGCCAATGCAGTATCTATGTCGACGTGCTCATTTAACTCACCTCGCTCAGCACGGACAGGGTCACACAAAATCAGTTCAATACCACTGTGCGCTAATTTTTGTTGTAAACATGCTCCAATATTACCCACACCGACAATTGCGAGTTTTTTACCACGCAGTTCAACATCGCGATCTTGACTGTACGCATATAAAGCACTGATCACATACTCAGCCACTGCAATCGCATTGCACCCAGGGGCGCTAGAAAACGCGATCTCCCGCTCCGCTAGATAGGCTTGATCAATGTGATCCACACCGATCGTGGCCGTGCCTACAAATTTTAATTTATTTGCCGTCTCTAGTAGCTGTTGATTTACTTGGGTTATTGAGCGCGTTAACAGCACATCCGCCGCCTGAACCTGCTCTGCACTCACGGCACGCCCGTCAAAGCGTGTCACCTCACCGAAACTTGAGAAAAACTCTTCCACTAAAGGCATGTTCTGATCAGCCAAGATCTTCATGTAATTTTATTCCTAAACGTCGCACGGAACTCTATTGTAACTCAGCTCTCGTGTAGACCCTAGTTCCGCTTTACACCTATGCCAAATGCAACAAACATTAAACTCAGTAAAAACAACACCAATACCTTGACACTTGGCTGCTCGGAGACGTTGATTAAAGGACTAAATACAAATGCATGTACATTGCACCATGCAAGTAACAGCGCGGTATAGTGAGCGCCACCATATGCATAGCCTGCACACACTACACTACTGATAAAATTAATAAAAATTGCATATTCCAAAGCCTCAACACTGAGCAACATGGAAGTGAAAGAAATGATGATGATACTTATATTCCCCAATTGCATAAATACCCCCTCCTTAGGTCTTTTTTGTAATATAGATAAGTTTACAAAATTGGCAATTGAACAATTTTTAAGTATCGCAACACACTGGTACGGTCAAAAAATGACTTCTAAAATAATTGTTGGAAGGCTTTTTTGCTTGAAATAACTGGTCAGACAAGCTAGCCTAATCATGTGGTCAGACCTCTAATAAGGAAGAACAACATGACACTTTTATTTACTATCGCTTTGATAGCCTTGGTCAGTGCGGCCTGTTATCATCGCGCCAGCTGGAATACCTGCTTAGGTATTGCAGCCGTAACTTTGGTAGTGGGCACTTTTGCCAACGCCTTTGGCGCATTGTCTTGGTTAATATTCTTAGCCATTGCAATCCCATTTTCTGTCACTAACATCCGTCAGCAATACATTGTCGCTCCTCTTTTCAAGGCCTTTAAAAAAGTCACCCCGACGATGTCTGAAACTGAGAAGTCTGCGATAGATGCAGGGACAACTTGGTGGGAAGCAGATTTATTCTGTGGCAATCCGAACTGGAATAAACTACACCAATTCGCCAAGCCTAGACTCACTGCTGAAGAACAAGCGTTCTTAAATGGCCCTGTTGAAGAAGTGTGTGCCATGTTAGATGACTGGGAAGCAACTCACGAGTTAACCGATTTACCTCAAAATGTATGGCAGTTCTTAAAAGATAAAAAGTTTTTCGCCATGATCATCAAGAAGCAGTATGGCGGTCTGGAGTTTTCAGCGTATGCCCAATCTTGTGTGCTGCAAAAATTAACCAGTAAATCAACTTTGCTATCCTCAATCGTCGGCGTTCCAAATTCGTTAGGTCCGGGTGAATTACTGCAACACTATGGCACGCAAGAGCAAAAAGACCACTATTTACCTCGCCTCGCTGTAGGTGATGAAATCCCTTGTTTCGCACTAACGTCACCTGAAGCGGGATCTGACGCATCGTCTATTCCTGACTTTGGCGTAGTATGCAAAGGCGAGTGGGAAGGAAAAGAAACGCTTGGGATACGTTTAACATGGAACAAGCGCTATATTACGCTTGCACCCGTGTCGACGGTACTGGGCTTAGCATTCAAAATGCAAGACCCTGATGGCTTATTAGGTGATAAAGAAGACATTGGTATCACATGCGCACTTATTCCAACTTCAACACCGGGTGTTGAAATTGGCCGTCGACACTTCCCATTAAACGTGCCGTTTCAAAATGGTCCAACGCGTGGTAAAGATGTCTTTGTGCCTTTAGATTTCATCATTGGTGGTCCAAAAATGGCTGGGCAAGGCTGGCGAATGCTGGTTGAATGTTTGTCTGTAGGCCGAGTCATCACCCTGCCTTCTAACTCAACAGGCGGTATAAAAACACTGGCATTAGCAAGTGGTGCCTATAGCCGTATCCGCCGCCAGTTCAAATTACCGATTGGTAAAATGGAGGGTATCGAAGAAGCACTATCAAAGCTGGGTGGCTATGCATATAGCAGTGATGCGGCACTGAGCATGTCTACGGGGGCGGTCGATTCAGGCGAAAAACCTTCGGTCATTTCTGCCATCTTGAAATATCATCTCACCGAGCAAATGCGCGCCGCGACCATTCATGCCATGGATATCCATGGTGGTAAAGGGATTTGTTTGGGACCAAACAATTACTTGGGCCGTGGTTACCAAGGTGCGCCTATCGCTATCACTGTTGAAGGCGCAAACATTCTTACTCGTAATATGATCATCTATGGGCAAGGCGCTATTCGTTGCCACCCATTTGTTTTAGCTGAATTAAACGCATGTAACATCAAAGACAAACAAGAAGCGTTAGACAGCTTTGATAACGCACTCATGGGACACATTGGGTTTACGATTTCTAACCTTGTACGTACTAAGTGGTTAGCAATCACAGGCGGTCGCTTTACCAACGTGCCATTTAATGATGAAACTGCAGACTACTATCGCAATGCTGCGCGTTACAGTGCATCATTGGCACTCATGTCTGACATTTGTATGGCGGTGTTTGGCGGGTCTTTAAAACGCAAAGAGCGCATCTCTGCCAGATTAGGTGATCTGCTGAGTTATTTATATTTAGTCTCAGCAACATTGAAAAGATACAATGATGAAGGCCGAAGAAAAGAAGACCTACCGCTAGTCAAGTGGGCTTGTCAGGAACACTTGTACTTATGTCAACGCGCATTGGCGGACCTGATTAATAATATGCCATCGATGGCACTTCGTGGGGCGTTAAAGTTAGTATTGTTCCCATTTGGTCGTCCAGTGCGTAAGCCAACGGATGAGATGGAACACGATATCGCCAAGCTACTGCAAACACCGAATGAAACGCGTGACCGTCTAGCCAATTACATCTACACCACAGACGAGCCGCTTAATTTGATCGGTAAGCAAGAGCAAACATTGAAAGACATCTTGGCCATTGAGCCTATCTTTGACAAAGTGTGCCGCGCTAAAGGCCAAAAGCTGCCGTTTATGCAACTAGATAAAGTCGCTAGTATGGGGCTTGAAAGTGGGATCCTTACTCAACAAGAAGCAGATAGTCTTGCCGCTGTCGAGGCCAAAAGACTTGCGGTGATCAATGTCGATGATTTTGATCCAGCTGACTTGCTAGCTGGTAAAGCCCGAGTAGTCGACAGTAACGTCGACGCAGCATAAGCCGCAGCTTAAATCTTAAAAGGCCGGTATATCCGGCCTTTTTTATCAACTACGCTATTAATACTTTAGTTAACATGAGTACTACCACGGCAACAGCCCACGTCAGTGCCATATATCGCGCAGCCCGCAAAATAACCCACATCATCACCGGCGTCACAAGCACAGTTAAAAATTCAAATATGCCGCTTCCCAATAATACTAAACCGCTAAACCACATCATAAATGTCAGACTAAAAACAAACATACATTGGCTGCGTTGCACCTGTGTAAACTGAGATAAAGCATGCCAATAGCTACGATATTTAATGACCTGTTTATGAGTATCTATTAATAAACTGCTCCACCACAGCACGGTAAATAGCTGTGCCATAACCGCATAATAACTCTTCAGGTCGGGGCGCTCTGTAACAATAATCCAAATACACCAATAGGTTAAAATCGTCACACCAAGACGCCAGATCACAGCCCAAGGCTGCTCTATTGTCCATTGCCACCAAAAACTATGCGCAGTTACCTTGCTCAACTTCACGGCTTTGTAATGACAAGGAAGTAATAAAGACCCAACAAAAATCACAGCCAAAGCAACATAATACGTCGTGAAACTCTCACATACAAACATCAATAAACACGCTGTAATCAATACCACAAATACAGAGATTGGGCGATAGAGTAGAGCCGTTGCTAATGCCAATTGAGCCAGCATAAACATCACAAGCTGAGGTGACTGAAGTAGATTTTGTAGCCCCATTGATACGGCTAAAAATAAAGCAAATAAAAACAGCACATGGCACAGAAGTAACAACCCTTGATCAGCTACCCATTGATGAATTCTCGACTTTAGTAAAGTACCATGGTAGTTGCGATGCGCCGTATCTAGCACAGCGCTTTTTAAGGTATGCAGCAACAGGCTTTGCAAAAGTAAAAAGCCAAATGTCATATAGATCACATCCGACTCTGATTCATATTGCACAATTTTGCCAAGCGCAAAAAAGACCCCTAAGGCCAAACCAGGTAAGTAAACAAAAAATAGCGTCGCTAACAGCAAAGAAAATTCAGCCAACTGACGACGTAGTTCTTTCAGCTCCACCTTAAACGCGCTAAATCTATATCGATAATAATGGACCAAGTGCCCTCCTAGCTTGAAAATAGCGGTTGAGGCACAAACCCCATATCAAAAAACGGTTTGGGCTCGTGGCAACTGATCAGGATCTGCCCTTGATAATCTTCTAAATATTCGATGAGATGAAGAGTGCTTTGATGATCTAGAGCAGCACTTGGTTCATCCAATATGAGATAAGGAGTTTGACGCATCAAAGCATTTATTAACTGTAACTTCTTTTGGTTACCAGACGACAGCGCGCTAAATGTGGTATCTAAAAAAGAAGAAAAGCCAAGTAATTCGATTAATTGCTCAGGAAAAGGACATTGCCAGCTTTGCTGAGTCATGGTTAACAGCTGTTTTGCAGTTAAAAAAGCGGGAAACTTAATATTATCTGAAGCTAAAGCGACTTTATCTTGTGGTGTCTTAAGGCGCTCACCATCATAATGCACTATGCCCGCATAAGCGCGATCAAGCCCTGCAATAATGGAAAACAAGGTACTTTTACCCAATCCATTCGGGGCCTCTAAGCACACTTTAGGGGCACTAAATTCGATATGATATTTTTCAAAAATGGGCTTATGGACAAACACTTTAGATAGATTTTCAACTTTGATCATACACAGACTACTTATTATTTTTAGTGCATATTAACAAGTAGCCCACTTACTTTTAAATCGCTAAAGTGTTGCAAAATTTATCTAAACAATTCATTTATAGCGACGTTACTGCGCTACCTGCGTACTCACTATAAAAACTTTCAATGGCACCACGTTTTTGCATTGTTACAAAAACTTGTCGACCTGATACTCCTCCAAAAGCGACATTTGTAGGGTATTGGCCTTTCAATTTAACGGTTCTCATTAATACGCCTTGAGGCGATAAAATGGCGACTTCACCCGCTCCATAGCGCGCAACATACAAATTACCACGTTCGTCGGTACGCATTCCATCAAGGCCATGGTCGGCAAATTGATAAAACAATTTTGCTTCACCCAGTTGCCCACTGTTACTGATTTCGAACGCCCAAATCTTTCTCTGAACGCTTTCATTCACGTACAACACGGTATTATCCGGGCTGACTTCTATGCCATTGGTTGTGCCCATATCTGCTTTTAAGCGTTCAACTTGCCCTGTCGAACTAATGCGCCATACCTGCCCATTGCCACCTTGCCAATTTGGGTCACTCGCATACAAGGTGCCATCATTGGCGATGGCAATATCATTAGGCTGATTCATTGTTGACTCATGCGCAAAAACACGGATCTGCTTTTGCGGTGTGATTTGCAAAATATTGTGCTGCGTATAATCCGCAATATACATATTGCCTTTTTTATCAAAGCGAATACCGTTACCTATACTGCCTTTAGGAAGCTTGACATATAACGATGCATTATTTTGCCCTGTGATCTGACCGATCGTACCCTGCTCTTTATAATTCACCGCGTATAGTACGCCTTGCGCATCTACAGCCGGTCCTTCAATACCTGATGTAAACACGCCATCAGCTATCCAGTCCTGAGATTGGTATAAGACCTCATTAGATGGCTCTAGACTTTGGCAACCAGCCAATCCAGCCATTAACAACACAGTGCCCAAAATTACTCTCATCGCTCGCTCCTTGGTAAAAAATTCAGTATGCAATTTGCCTACTACGTTGTGAATTGAGATTTCTTCACGTCTTTATGTCACAGACTAAAAAAGGTAACGTACTTTAAAAATCACACTGTCTTCATCTGGCTGAGTCCAATTTTCTTCAATCCCCTCAAGCCATGGTTGATCGCCGACCTGCATACGCTGTAAAGACGCTATGTCTCGCCCACCTCGGCGGTAAACAAGATAAATATCAGAATAAGCGCCCAGACGGTAGCGTAATTTAAACTGAGACATCAGGCCTTTATCAACAAAACTGGTATCCAATTCATTCAATCTGACTAAGTTCTGTTCTGTGATTTGAAAAACATCTTTACTGGCGGCCTCTAAAACCGACCACTGAACATTCGCCGATAGTTCTAAATTATCCGCTAACAACGCCGATATTTCGATGCTATTTACAAAATAGCGCCTATCATATTCAGTGATTTGGTTTTGCTTATTCGCAACCAACCAGCCGTCCCCAATACGATAGAAATTATTGAACTTTATATTCCAATTTTCATGCGGCATCCAGGTCATATCAAGCGCATATTGTTGAGCGTGCCCCGACAGACCCTCTTGATCAAATTCAATACTCGCAGCCCAACTAAAACTGCCATTGTAAGCGCTTTGATAGAGTACGCGAGTTTCCAAAGCACTCGGCAGCATGAAGGGCTCACTCTGCGCGCCAATATTGTCTTGCCATCCTGTATCACGATAATCTATTCGCACTGTCCACTGTGCGCCATTATTCATCATAAGCTCTGACTGGTAACCCTGCTTAGATGACAGTTTTAGTCCTTGAGTATTGGCTTCATACGACAGTTCAAAGGTATGTCTAATTCGCGTTAGCCAATCATTGTTGATGTTGGTTGCGTGACTTAGATTTAGGCTCATATATTGCCAATCATTGCGCTTCATATACCCCATATCACGGCTATTAAATTGCTTGTTTAAGCGCAGGTACTTTCCAGAGGCGCGGGTGTTTGCTGAAAATTGATAACCTAGATTGAATGACGCACCATTACCTGTTTTGCGTTGCACCTCATCAATTTGACTAACTAAAAAAGCGCTTTGCATCGACCACTTTTCATTTTGAAACTGACTGTCCCATGCCAAACTGTGCGCTTGGCGATTAAACCAAGGCCGGTCGACATGTGCCGCTAGTAGACCGGTTCGCCAATTGGCGCTGCGATAGCTGTAACGACCTGCATAAAATTGCTTTCCAGCTTCATTCTTGAGGCTATTTTCGTGTACCGCAAAGCCTCCCCACTGATTATGTGTACCTTGATGAACAAATCGCACAGCCCCATCAATCGGCGTTATAAGCTCGCTACCATCATCACTTCCAGCACCGATCCTGCGAGTGTGGATCAATTTGGTATCCTGCAATACGTCGATGTTAAACACGCTAATATCTTGCGTAAAAAAGGGTCTTTTATCGGTTCTCAACGTTTCTACTGCGGAATAATTAACATCAACATCATCACTGTCAACCTGCGCAAAGTCGGGATTCACGGCTATCGACAAAGTTTGATTGTGAGCTGGTTTGTAAAACAAATCAAAACCCACATCTGATTCTCTGCGTTTATTTTGCCTTTCTGTAAAGTGATGTTGATGTGTCACATAAGGCACAAAACTTAGCTGAGATTGAGCTGGTATTGCGATATCTACCTTGGGCATATTCAGGAAAAAGTCACTGTTAGCAATCGTCTGCTTTTGATTCGCAAAAATATGATTTGAATGCAGTTCATATAACTGGATCCCCACACCGATAGAAGCCAACCCTGCCGCATTTAACTTTGGCGAAAACGACACGCTGTGCCATGGAATAAAAACCTCATTACTCCAATACGTTTGAGATTCATAGTAAGCACTTTGCCAATCACCATCCCAATCGTGGTCTGTTGATCGCTGTGCCGTTACAACCGCATCTTGCTTGCCGCCGCCCAATGTGGTCGCAAAGAGATAGGCACTACTGCCATCACCAGAGAAATCGAGATAAATACGATTGAATTCAGCCTGCATAAAACCATCTTGCAAATTAAACTGTTTCTTACGACGCCCCTCAATTTGATAATTAGTAATACCGATATATATGCCAGCAGTATCAGCAAAAATCTTCGCACTTAGTTTATCGTTTGACATAGCGTGTGTAGCTGGCACAACTTGAAAAAACGATTCAATATTGTGTGCTGTTTGCCAAACGTGTTCATCAAGCTTACCGTCAATTATGAGTGAATTAGCATGACTTGCTGGCAGATATAAACCCGCTATCACTACGGCAAAACTGTGCTTTAATACGCTCATTCAATTTTCCCCACATCTATAGAAGGCTGTTATATAAGCAAATATTTATCGTTTAAAAGCTTATGGTTTTCTGAAGATTAGTTTTAAATGGCTGAACAAGATTGACTTTAAGCTGAACATGGTTACCTTTGGATTGAGCCTAATATGACAACAAGGTTGAAAGATGGATCGTGAAAGTACTGCTATTGAAAACAGCCAAAAACAGATTGGTAATAAAACAAACTCTCGTTTTCAGTTTGCCCATTGGCAATTTTTTAATGACAAGGATGAGTTGTGGAATACACAAACCCACTCTGTAAGTAAGCTAGAGCCGCAGGTTGCGCGTTTA
The DNA here is from genome assembly GCF_001625685.1 of Pseudoalteromonas luteoviolacea CPMOR-1. Taxonomy (GTDB): domain Bacteria; phylum Pseudomonadota; class Gammaproteobacteria; order Enterobacterales; family Alteromonadaceae; genus Pseudoalteromonas; species Pseudoalteromonas luteoviolacea_K. Next base: position 13,835 of record NZ_AUYC01000013.1, read on the forward strand.
CTCACCTTGCTCATAACACAGCAGGGCCAAGTCATTACCAAGCACATGCTGAATAGCCAGCTTTGGCCTGACACAATTGTGGAAGCAAACAGCCTTTATCAATTACTGACTAAGTTAAGAAAAGAACTGCAGGACAGCGCTAAAAACCCACTTTATATCAAAACAATACCAAAAAAAGGATATATGTTTTTACCCGAGGTTTCGCTCATAGATATACCCGAGCGTCCCTTCCCAAACACCTCGAACGTTGCCACAGCAGAAGTACTTTCACAGCAAGCCAAAACAACTCTATCGAGTCAAATCCAACAGCTATTGACCAAGAAACGATGCTGGGCACTGACGCTGTCCACGGGTGCCTGTTTTAGTGCCATCGCTTTTTTTTCATCAACTCCTGATGATATCAGCACACCGCACTATGAACGTGAAGACATCACCTATGAATTAGGTGTTGAATTTAATGTCACAGCACACGCTCAATATGATTTGCTAGCATATATTGAACAATTTAATGTCTTAAAAATCACTGATAAAACAGGTAAATATCAACACACCCGTCAATTTGATACACGCATAGCGCATCCCACTTGGCACCCTGATAAAAAGCAACTTGCCTTTTGGCAGTATCAAGGAGACAAATGCATCTTACATGTCATTAATGATGAGGCAAAAACACTACACAGCAGCGTTCCTATCCCCTGTTACTTGATCCGCCCGCCTGTGTGGCAATCTGATAATGAGCTCGTATTGACCATCATTGAAAAAACGGGTCATAACGCTTACTTGTACCGTATTGAACAGCAACAGTTAGTCAAGATCCCACTCCCTAAAGCCACGGATGAAAAGTATGTTGGTGCAATACGCGCTTGGGAAGAACAAATCTATTATCTTATTACCGATACTGAACATAACTCTCGTTTAGTTAGTTTGGATGGCAAAGTCCACATGACTTGGGATTTCCCAGTATGGTTATTTAACTTTGACCCAGACAAGCAAAGTATTGTCAGTAATGATGACAGTGCGCATCACAACTTAATCGGTAAACTTAGAAACGGTCAGACATATCCTATATTTGCCACATCACAAGGCATGTTTAGCAACCTCTCTATTGATCAACGGGGTGATATTTATACTGCGGCCGAAACATGGCAAGTGAATATACGCGATCAAGACAACCTGCCTATTTTTTCAAGCTCTAGTAATGACTTTCTTCCGGTTACTAATAATTTAGGCGAAACCGTTTTCATGTCTCGTCGAACCGGACAATGCGAAATTTACCTTCACTCGAACAACCAGTTAAAGCAGCTATCCTTTCACAAAGGATATGAGCTAGTGAGCTTTTTAGCTTGGGATCCACAACTAAGTAAAATCCTATCAAACCGTGACAAAAACCTTGTTCTCTATGATAGAGAAGATGTCATTGTCAGCTTTGATAGTCAGCACAATAAAATGCCTACACAATTTGGTTGGCTAGATCAGCAAAACATCTGGTCCAGTGACACGCAATTTGTTCACACGTTTAATTTAGATGGTAACTTACTCAGCCGAACAAAGTTTGCATCTGACTTTTTGACCTTTGACTCCGAGCGACAAAACTGGATTGTTCTACACGGCAATGCGCTACACTTATCTCAGTCTCTAGCAAATTTTGATGTGCATAAGCAGCCGCTGATTGAACTACCAGAACATGCCGTCCACATGATTAAAAACCCTCGGCTAGTTAATGGCGAGTTATATTGGCAATCCACTTGGTCAAAAACAGACATCATTTGGAAGTTGCCCTTATCGGCCCCTAATAAGTTGACAAAAATAAGACAGGAACCATTAATTTGGCACTATGATATCACGCCTGATGGCGCACTTAGAGTCGCAAAAATGGAATCGGTAGAGGCTGATATAAAACGAATTACGCCACAACTACCCAGCACTTAAAGGCCCACATATTTAAGCCAGCAGAATAACGCTGGCTTATAAAAATTTAGCCAACCTTTCATAAAAATTGCACATTTACCTGATAACTCTCCACAATCATTCCTCTTTTTCATGATAAAAATGCCGAAATATAATTAGAAATAGTGAAATTAATATGATGCGCTCTAAGTATTTTGCATTAACTATGCCCTTTTTGCTCACCGCTTGTTTCAGTGAGAGTGACAATAAACTCAATATCATCGCGCCTGAAATAAGCACGCACACTGATCCGGTGCCAAATGTGGCTCTAACCGAACTAAGAACCCCTTCGCAAACTCTTTACCAGCCAGGTCAACCGATTACACTCGATTACACGATTAGCTCAGAGTTGTTAGACACGCAAAATATTGGTGTTACTTTCATGGCAATCCCGAAGGATAAGGTTGCACAACTTGAGACTGAAGATGCACCTGAGGGATTTAATTTAGGGGTTCATCATATCGAACAACTGCAAGCCGGCACGCAAAGCTTCACAGCCACGCTCATGTTTCCAAATGAACAAATGCCCAGTGGTGAATACTTAATTGGTGCTTACGTCGACAGTGCCAAGAGCATTGTTGACGAGGCTAACCTAGACGATAACCGTTCACGTGGCCATGACAGCAATGATTTAACGACCTATGCTCAAATCACTATTGACTCGTCACATTATCATGACTTTGTGCTTGATAAAGCGACTGTCGGTGATGGCTTTGCCATGTTCCCAGAACTTGGCCCTAGAGATGCTGAGTCAGAAGGTAACCCATCTCAAAAACGCTCTGACATCATCGGTCATATCGATGCCAGTAAATTTGGTAACACGGTCAACTCTGCAGACGTTACTGCCGAAATCATCATTGAAGATCAAGCATATACCGCCCACTTCTGGCAAGAAGGACAGGAACATTACGCTGAAAAAATGCGCATCACTTTTGCTCAGTTTGAGCAAAGTCACTATTTTCCTTACGACATCGCAGTAAACGGCGCGTTATTACACAAAATCAGACAAGCATACGATGCAAACTCTAGTGATAATACCTTTGATATCCGCTTTACATTGCACGATACCTCAGAGTTTGATGAATCGCTCACAAACAATAATAGCTACACACTAGAAGTGCCGTACAGCCTATATCGAGACACCACGCCCAGTGACGATATACTAGAAAAACACAATCTCCCAACGAGCAATAGAGCGCCAGAGAATCTATTTTCACGCAGCATGCCAACCGATGATCTGGCGTTCACGATTAACCAACAAACAGCTGAACAATTCATCCTGTTAGACCTCTTTGGCAATACTTATGGTGATAAGTCTAAGGTCGCTGTGGTGCCAAGCTTCCTGTCTCTGATTATTTTAAAAGCCACAGATGGCGGCTACGCTTGGGCATCAAGCGGCGGTGGCTTTGATCTGTATATGTTTGACGACAGCGTCGACCTGTTTTCCGCTGGAGCCAGTGGAATTGCTGATGGTGCCAATGGTACTTTTAGCTACTCTATGGGCGTATCATTATTAGGTAAGTCTCTCATCTCTGAATCAGACTCCGTCAGCGCATTGGACGAAAGCTATACACATGACTGGAGTGAAGAACAAAAGCTGTTCTCAACCACCTTTACCATTGCCATTGTCCCGGTCAGCGTCTCAGCAGGTATCAAAGGTGAAGTTGGCGTAGGTGCTGAGCTCAAATATGAAGATCAACGTTTTAGCATTGGTGGCGATATCTTAACTGCAAGTCTAGATGCCTATGCGACAGCAGGCATTGATTTATTAATTGCCAGTGGTGGTATCGGTATCGACTTCTTAATTATTTCTGAAACCTTATCTGCCACAGCCTATACTGACATCAGTAAAGCCATCAGTGATTCTGAGATCACCTATGGCATTGATGTGAGCAACCATATGAAAGCCATCGAAGGCGAACTCTACTTATGGGTGAAATACCCAGGTTATGAATTCTGCTGTTCATTCCCAACCAAAACTGCAACAAAAACACTGTATGACACGGGTGCTTTGTATAACAAAACATGGCAAATGCTAGATTACAGCGATAGTTTTAAGTTCTAAACGAGTAAAGTATGAATCGGGTTACTCCATTATTACTTTGCACATTAACACTGCCTTTTGGCAGTGTTAATGCCAGCCAAGAGTGTGCACGCTGGGGCGAGTTTTCAACGCATGCAAATACAAAAATGACCACTCTTAATACACCGAGTCAAAATAAACTCTCAGTTTCAGGTGACTTGGTATACCGACCATTACTAAAAACGGATAAACATTACTGGCTAGGTTTACAATTATCCTCTGCTGTATTACAGCTCGACAATACGCCTATCCAAGCACTGTATTACGGCGTGCCGTTTGCAGTCAAAATTGCCTCATCAGGCGATATTTTAGACTATCATTTTGCTGCCAAGCTCAAACCTGAAGATAAACAAAAGTTAATGGCTATCTATCAGCAATTTCATGTTGAGCACTTAAAGCAGGTCGATTTAAGCGCACCTAAAATTCTCGAAGAAACAGACAATTTAGGCCGTTATCGAGTCCATTACCAAACTCTGGCTAATCAGGCAATTCAAAAGCAAAAGCTGAGCTATACGTTAACAACCCAAGGTACTCAGTTATTTTCCTTCAAAAAACCGGAGATAAAACAGGACTTATTTACTTTAAACATCACAGATTGTTGGATAAGTGAATTACAAGGCTACAACAATACCTTGGTAGAAAGCGCAAAAGGCGATATTAATATCAACGTCTATCAAACGATCAAATATAAGCAAAAACAGCAACCTATTGCCGCCGATATCGCATTAATGTCATTACCGCTGTCACCACAACAGTGGCCTCAACTCCCCCAAAGTAGTGTCTACCCTAAACCAAAGCCCGTGCCACTTGCTAGCGCAAAAAGCTTTACTAATTTATTGTTAAGCAAAGACTTACGCGCTCTATCTACAGAGGCATTGCTACAGCTTATCTATGATAACCAAATACATTTAAATGCATTACACAGCTTGATAAAACAAGGCACCTTCGAAGATAAACAGCTCAGTCGTTTACTACTCATGATTGGTAAAAGTGATTTTACGTATGCCCATCAATTATTAGCTGATCTATACCTAGATACGGAACTCGATGCCAATCAACGATTTCGTAGCTTAATGGCCTTGAAATATAGCGAGCAACCTTTGTCACCAAAACTCGTTGATTCTATTTACAGTCATATAGACAGTGAAGAGTTGACCACAAGCGACGAAAAACTAGCACGCACAGCGCTAATGGTCTTGGGCGTTATAGCAAGCAACCAAGCGGGCAGTGAGTTTGCCCAGTCGCTAACCGCTTCGCTTGCAGATAGACTCGTGACCACCCGCGATACTAAAAAGCAGGCCACTTTGCTAACGGCATTAGGCAATAGTGCAGATGCGACACATCAAGAGAGTATTTCTAAGTTCCTGCGTAATGATGATGCGAAGCTTCGCGCGAAAGCCGCACAAGCATTGGGAAACATGCCAAATGAGGTAAGCCTAGGCTACTTAGAAAAGTCACTCAAAAATGAACCTAATACAGACACACAGCAAGCTTTGCTCTCAGCCATGGGGAACAATCAACTCTCCGAGCCACAAATAGACAAAGTCATTGGGTTTGCGCAAAAGCAACAAAGTAATACAGTACGAGTTGCAGCCATCAATGCAGCCGCAAAGCAAATGCCTCATAATCAAGAGATTAAAGAAAAACTCAAACCACTACTCAAACAAGAGCGCGATCAGCAAGTCCTCAGAGCGCTTATGAGCGCTATCCACGGCCATAACTAGTCAACAATGGGCATGGATGCCCTGTTCAATCATAGCCCTTTAAAAGCATATAAGCAGCCCTGCTGCTTCCACCCAACGAGATAAGTAGATCAGACATCAATATTTAATTTCAACCAATGCTTAAAAATTTAGGTTCTGAATAGACAATTTAATAGAATTTTAAGGGAATTTAAAAACTAAGAGGAGAAATATGTTTTAAAAACATAAATGGCGGAGTGGACGGGACTCGAACCCGCGACCCCCGGCGTGACAGGCCGGTATTCTAACCAACTGAACTACCACTCCGCAGTGGTATGTATATGTTCTTTAAGATATCAAATGGCGGAGTGGACGGGACTCGAACCCGCGACCCCCGGCGTGACAGGCCGGTATTCTAACCAACTGAACTACCACTCCGCAGAGATATCTTTTTACGCTAAATGGCGGAGTGGACGGGACTCGAACCCGCGACCCCCGGCGTGACAGGCCGGTATTCTAACCAACTGAACTACCACTCCGCAGTAAGCGTATTGTCATATTTTTTTGCTAAAACACTAAAAAGCCAAATGGCGGAGTGGACGGGACTCGAACCCGCGACCCCCGGCGTGACAGGCCGGTATTCTAACCAACTGAACTACCACTCCAAGTGATTTAGCTTGCTTCTTTAATTAAATGGCGGAGTGGACGGGACTCGAACCCGCGACCCCCGGCGTGACAGGCCGGTATTCTAACCAACTGAACTACCACTCCAAAGAAGCAATGCACAGATGTAAGCGAGTTGGCGGAGTGGACGGGACTCGAACCCGCGACCCCCGGCGTGACAGGCCGGTATTCTAACCAACTGAACTACCACTCCAGCTTACATCGCGATACAAAATTAAGTGGCGGAGTGGACGGGACTCGAACCCGCGACCCCCGGCGTGACAGGCCGGTATTCTAACCAACTGAACTACCACTCCGCGATAACTTTGTATCTCACTGACAAGGTGTGCTCCCTGACAGCGGCGTGAATAATACGAATGACCCCTTTCAGAGTCAACTATTTTTTTGAAAAAAACTGAATTTTTAGCGATAAATGCAGTTGCACGATGAAAATTACATCACCTTGTATAGAACTCAATCAAAAAAAGCGACTATACGGGTTATGGCTCTCACATCGGTTGTACTCATTGAGCTAAAAAAGTTATCGCTTATCATCCGACATGGATAAATTTAGTACATCACCTGAGTCGGAGTCACCCCCTTCGGCGCTATTTTCCTCACCAACGACCAACTCGTCATCCTCATCTTTCGATTTTTTCTTCAAAAATGGTAATGAAGTCGGTAACGGAATTGAGAATTTCAGTGGCTTGTTTTGCACAAACACTCTTATTGCCAACCAGCCCAGTAGTAAAACCAATAAATTACCCACAACGACAATCGTAACGATGAGCACAGGACTTGTTTCCGGCTCAACCGGTTCTGGCTGTTCTAGTAATTCGGCAGGCGTTATGGGTTTAGTTAATTCAGGCACCTTTTCAATCGGGCGCTCTATTTCGAAATTATAGTCCGGTATGGATGCCATAAACTCACGGCCATTGATATTTTCACCAAATGCCGATAGCTGGATGCTGTAACGCCCCCAATCATAATTCTTTATTTGCAGTTGGCGATAAAATCGCTCGGCCTCATCGAGCGTAAATAGTTGCTCTTCGCCATTAGGGTAAAGGATCTTCCCCTGTAAAATGACAGTCTCTGGTTTGACGATTTCGCGGTTAAGTTTGATCACAAGCTCGTGCTCAAACTCTTCATCATCTGCCAATTGCAGTTCAAAGCTAAATGGCGGCTCGGCTATAACAATAGGATCTTTGACCACTCGCCTTTTTAAGATCGGTGTTTCAATGTAAAACTCGGGTTGCCACTCTCCGGCAGGGAAAACCAGCCTAAACTCGCCTGTGAATATTCCATCGAGTGGCCGCTCATCAAAATCTCGGCCATCATCTCTGAACTCAGTCACACTTTGTGTGCCCGCACCAAAGTTCGCATACTGCTCATTATTGGTGCTGACAAATTCAACATACAAAGTGACCACATCTCTGAAGTAACCCACATCAATCGACTTTCCGTCATTGGTCACCCGGCCATTCACCTTCAACATTTCACCGCGAAAAAGTAGCGGCGGTAAGGGATCGACAGCCAACTCAATTTCGCCTAATACCATAATTCGGCTGTCTTGCATGATCTGCCCAAGGACTTGCCAAGGCCCGGGCATTGGCTTATCTATAATAATGAGGTCGTAACTAATCTCATCAAACCACTCTAGACTTTCATCTTTTACAGAGTGAATAGAATAAATTTTACTGCCATCCGGCCTCACAAGCACCACGGCAGGGGCGCCAGGCGCCCTAAAAAATAGCAAAGTGATTTTATCAACGTTGTAGTCAATGCGAAATCGATTATCTAGCAGCGGGATTTCATTTGATACTCCATCACGTTCTAACATCGTAATGTCTGGCGTTTCACAATAAGCCAACCAACTTAAAAACGTAAACAACACTGCTAAGCAAATGCGCATTAATCTTACCTCGTTATTGTTGCCATAGGCTTTGGCCACATGCCTTATTAACTATTTCCATTCTTTCTTTATGTGCAATCTCTTCATCTTCACTGGCATGGATCACTCGCAACTTTGGTCTATCAGCTGCCAATCGTCTAATCCCTCCAGTATCGCTCTGTTGTTGACCTTCAAGCTGTTGTGCCAGATTTAGTTTTTTCTGACCTCCTGTCATGGCCAAGTAAACGTCTGATAAAATCTCAGAATCCAGTAATGCGCCGTGCAGCGTACGTTTCGAGTTATCAATATCATAACGTCGACACAGCGCGTCAAGACTGTTCTTTTGACCAGGATGCAAGCCACGGGCCATAACTAATGTATCAAGTACTTCACACACGTCATTGGTCGTTGGGAAGCCCTGATTAAGCATTGCGAATTCATGATCCATAAAGCCCACGTCGAACGGGGCATTGTGGATCACCAGTTCAGCACCTTCAATATAGTCTAGAAACTCTTGTGCAACTTGATGAAAGTATGGTTTTCCACGTAAAAACTCATTGGTAATACCATGTACATCAATGGCTTCTTCTTCAATATCTCGTTGCGGATTGATATACACGTGGAAGTTATTACCGGTAAGGCGTCGGTTAACTAATTCTACACACCCTATTTCAATGATTCTGTGTCCGGCTTTGGGGTCAATGCCGGTGGTCTCTGTATCGAGTACTACTTGTCTTTTTTGCATACCGTTGGCTGCCTAACTTTGCTATGGTTAGCGTCTATCTGCCCATTCTACATAAAACAGGCGAATTCGTGCAAAAAACAGTAGAAATTTATACCGATGGCTCATGTCTTGGCAATCCAGGGCCTGGTGGCTACGGTGTGTACTTAAGCTATCAAGGCCATGAAAAACAACTCAGCCAAGGTTACCAACTAACGACTAACAACCGAATGGAGATGTTGGCAGCCATTGTCGCACTGGAAACACTGAAACGCCCTTGCCAAGTTATACTCTACACCGACAGTCAATATGTTAAACAAGGCATTGAGTCTTGGCTTGCCAATTGGAAAAAACGGAATTGGCAAACCGCAGCAAAGCAGCCAGTAAAAAACGTCGATTTGTGGCAACGACTAGACGAGGCATGTCAACGCCATGATATACAATGGCGCTGGGTAAAAGGTCACGCAGGAAACAAGTACAATGAACTGGTTGACGATCTCGCGCGCGAAGCGGCTTCTCGAGATGCTCTACTCGAAGACACCGGCTATATTACTTAATCATTTTCACTGACTTTTTGCTGGCTGCGACTGTGCTTTAATCTCGCGCCTTTAACCGCTGGCGTCCATTTAGGCCTCGCGTGCCACTTAGGTTTAATCGGCGTCAACGGAGCGACGCGTTTACGCGCAACGAGCATATACACACTTCCCATGGGCTTTAAATAATGTCGGCAAAATCGACGCCATGGTGCAAATCGAGATAGCCGCGACCCTCTCGCCAAAGAAGCATGAATAAAACGCTCATCAGCAATGATTTCAAAACCGAGTAAATTTAACCAGTCTTTCACACGCGAAGGCGTAAAAAAACGCCCAGACCAAGGCAGCTTTTCGCCGCTAAACGGCAACATATGCGCAAGCCCGCATAAACTGAACGGGTTGAACCCAGTGATCACAATATAACCACCGGGGATTAAGGTACGATGTGCTTCACGCAAAATATGATGGGGGTCTGAGTGGTACTCTAGACATTGAGATAAAATACACGCATCAACACTATGTTCGTAAAAAGGGAGTTCATCTATCTCAGCTATCACGCCAGCATGCGGGCCACTCGAAGAAATACAGACTTGATGATCGATGAGGCTCTCAGAGGTGTCAAGCTGCCCGCTGAGGCACCCCAACTTAAGCATATGATAGCCAAACATCCGGGGAAGCCATCGCGCCATACGCCGCTCAATGCCCGCTTTTAGGTACTCTCCGTGAGGAAAGTCCTGCCAAGATTGTGGTTTAGGTCCTTGCTGAAAACTTAATGCTGGTTTCATCCCGTACGCTCGTTATACTTACTAACACCTTCACTTTATAGAGCAATGAGTTATGGCGCAAGTTGAACCGATAAAGGCATTTAACGATAACTATATCTGGGCCATATGTAGTCAACATGAACAGCAAACTTGGGTGGTCGATCCTGGTCAAAGCCAACCCGTGTTAACATTTTTAAAAGCAAACAACCGTCGACTTAGTGGTATACTGATCACCCACCACCACTGGGATCATACGGATGGCGTCGCCGAGTTGCTGTTACAGTTTCCTGATATTCCCGTTTATGGCCCTAAGGATTCAAAGTTTTCCGGCATAACACACCCACTCTCGCATAATGACAATGTAACTATAGCAGGCATTACATTTAAGGTCGTGGAAACGCCCGGGCATACGCTTGATCATATATGCTATACCAATGAGCAGATAACGTTTACAGGCGATACTTTATTTAGCGGGGGATGTGGCCGCCTTTTTGAAGGCACCGCAGAGCAAATGTGGCACTCGCTAGAGTCGCTGAAACAATTACCCGACACCTGCCAGATATACTGCACTCATGAATATACCTTAGCAAACCTTGCCTTTGCTCAAGCGGTAGAGCCAGAAAACCAAGTTTTGTCCGATTATATCGCATGGTGCCACCAGCAGCGAGAAAAGGACCTGCCTACCCTACCCACAAATATGGAAAAAGAGCGCCACATTAATCCGTTTTTACGTGCCGACCAAGCACATATCTTGGCCCACTTACCCACCGATTTACAGGGTTTATCAGACCAACACTGGCAATCCTTCGCCAAATTAAGATTATGGAAAGATAACTTTTAATAAAATGTTTACCACAGCGAACAAGCCGCTGTGGTATCTAGTGTCCATGGCACATTTAAATTATTTCAAGTGTTAATAGTGCTACAGGTCCTATTGTTGAAATATTTTAAACACCTCAAGTAAGAAAAATACGATAACTTCCCAATTAACTCAGATAAAGGTAGAATCGTCGAGTTTTTGCCCGACAAAAAGAGATTTATGAAAAAGCCACTGCTGATAATTGCGATTTTGAGTTTAATCACAGGCTGTGAATTAACACCAACGCAACCCCAAGAAACTGATGTACGTGATCACGCAAGTCCTGCTCAAATAAGTGACGTACTATCTCATGCCATTCAAGAGCCTATTGAAGCGGACGAGCCACCACCAGTCTTTGATGATGTATGGGAACGGATCCGTTATCAACTGTCCATTCCGGTACCACAAAATCGTCCCGTCGTGGCAGAAAGAAATTACTATCAGCGCCACCAATCTTATTTGGATCGGATCTCTAAACGCGCAGAACCGTACTTGTACTTTATTGTAGAAGAAGTGGAAAAGCGCCAAATGCCAATTGAAATTGCGCTCCTACCAATTGTGGAGAGTGCATTTGACCCATTTGGTTACTCACATCGCAGTGCTTCAGGTATTTGGCAATTTATGCCACAGACTGGTGAACGCTTCGACCTCAAGCAAAATTGGTGGTATGACGGTAGACGCGACATTGTGCAGTCAACTCGTGCGGCATTGGACTACTTAACCTATTTGCACAAAACACTAGATGGTGACTGGTTAAATGCCATTGCAGCCTATAACTCAGGTGAAGGCAGAGTTATGCGAGCGATTAGAAAAAATCGCAAAAAGCACCTACCCACGGATTTTTGGTCTTTAGATTTACCGCGAGAAACCACGGCTTATGTCCCTAAGTTACTGGCCCTTTCTGACCTGTTAATGCGTCAAGAAGAATTCAAAGTGACATGGAACAAAATCATCAACGCACAAGTTGTTGATACCGTAGAAGTCGGCACACAAATTGATTTAGCACTCGCAGCAGATATGGCGGGAATTTCATTAACTGAACTCTATCGTTTAAACCCGGGGTTCAACCGCTGGGCGACGGACCCTAAAGGTCCACATAGTTTATTATTACCCACAGATAAAATCGCACAGTTTAAGGCCAAGTTGGCCAATACACCAATGCAAGACAGACTGCGCTGGCAATATTACACGGTCAACCGCGGAGACAGTCTATCAGTCATCGCGAATAAATTTGATACCAGTCCATCGGCAATTCAAACGCTCAACAAACTTGATAGCCACATCATTCGCGTAGGTCAAAAGTTACTGGTGCCGTTAAGTGAAGGTGAACTTAAAAGCGAGCATTTACCGACGTCAGTGAGAAAAGTCGCCAATAAAGCCCAGAAAAACAAGCATACACATACTGTAAAAAGTGGTGATACATTATGGGATATTAGCCGAGAGCACGACGTCACCATTAAGCAGTTAGCCGCTTGGAATAAACTCAAGACCAGCGCTGTACTAAAGCTTGGTCAAAAGCTCACTATTTATAAATCACAGCCAAAGACAAAAACTGCAGGGCTCAAAACAACCGAGCGAACAATCACTTACAAAGTTCGTAAAGGTGACTCATTGGCACGAATCGCGTCTAAATTTAATGTCACCATCAAAGACATTATTAAGTGGAATAACATCGCTGGGCAAAAGTATTTACAACCAGGACAAAAGCTTAAACTCAAAGTTGATGTTAAGCGCGCATAACTAAGAAAGGCCTCATCTGAGGCCTTTATTATTCACGTTCACAAACCTGCTATCCACTGAGCCAACCATGGTTCTACTGCCTCCCAAGGCTCAAAGTATTCACCGGCATCGACATCCAGCCTTGGCTGTACAACGTTGGCATTTAATTGCTGAAGCAGCGCATCAATTTGACGCCCAGCACCACAATAAGTATCACCATAACTGCGGTCTCCAAGCGCGACTACACCCACGCTTTTATTCGTCAACATTGGCATTTGCGCCTGCATTTGAATAAATAACGGATATAGGTTATCAGGAATATCACCTTGCCCAGTCGTCGATGACACAAACAGAGCATGCTCGGCTGATTTTACTTGCTCTAACGTTGCAGGCTCTGCAATATCGACTTGATGCCCTTGAGCATTTAAATGAGTCTGTATTTGCTCAGCTAAATTCTCTGCATTGCCGTAAACACTGCCTACAAATAAGGTGATTGATGCCATTACTGATAATCCTTCTCCGTTGACGGCCAACCTAGCTGACGGCAAATGTCCAACATTGCCTCACCTAACTTGGCACGAATTAATATAGGTTCATTAGTATAAGGATGGAAAAACTTTAGCTCAGTTGCAAATAACATCAACCTTTGCAGGTCAAAATGATCACGGAAAAAGTGATTATGCTTGTTATCGCCATGATTTACATCACCGATTATTGGTGTGGATAAGTGGTTCAGATGCCTGCGGATCTGATGTTTTCGACCTGTCTTAGGAAAACACTCTACCAAAGAGTAACGAATACTTGGATATTTACCAAAAGGAATATCCAAGCTTGCTTTGTGTAGACACTTCACAAGGGTCTGCGCCTCTTGAGGTGCCTTATCTTGATCTGCAAATTTATCTGCGATTTTATCCAGCTGCTCTTTTAATGGTTTATCCACAAAGATTTCATCTTTGCTATGACCACGTACCAAAGCAAGGTAACGTTTTTGAATTTTGCCTTCAATAAATACTTGATTCATATCTCTGGCCGCTTCAGAGCTCAAAGCAAATAATAAGACCCCACTTGTTGGCCTATCCAAACGGTGCACTGGGAATACGTGCTGACCTAATTGATCTCTGAGCATCTGCATTGCAAATTGGGTTTCTCGTTTATCTAAAAAAGAACGATGAACGAGTAGGCCTGATGGCTTATTGATAGCCACATAGTGTTCGTCTTGATAAATAATTTCTAGCATACTTCACTACGCCCCACGTGAAATGAGCGTATCAATCTCACTTAAACACTTGAATAAGGTTTGCTGATCAGGGTGTTGTGCAAATGCCACATCACACATAGGTGAAATCGCAATGTTGGTAGGTAAAGGTACACCTGTTTCTATCATCGCCTTTATTTTCGGGATAAAGACAAATTGCAGCCATTGCTCAAACCTCAACGTATCACAGCAAAAGGGCTGTACAGACGCCAATGCTTGCTCATCAATCGGCTCAGCTTGCCAAAGTTGAGCATGTTTTAACTGTACTTCTAAATCAGCGAGATGCTGTAAAACCAATTGACTCACTGTCACGCCTCTATTTTCAATATCAAAGTTGGCAGTATACCACTTGTGTCAATTATGCACATTTCCCCAATACAAGTATTAGACTTCAACCTCGCTCCCTCCCCTTACTCCCCGCAGCAAATATCGTTATACTTGTACCCACTGTAATTTTTCGTGAGCAAATAATGACGACACATATTTCTACCTTAGGTGAACTTTTAACTTCAGCGGGCACGCAATGGCGAGTATATGACATTGGTCGTCGCATAACGAAAATAGACAAAAAGCAATTTGACCAAATTGAAAACACGCAGGTCCCATACCCATACCCTTTAGGTGGACATGCACTTTTGGCAATTCAATTTTGGGATAATCAGGCTACTCTTGATCCCTATGTTTGGTTTTTAAAATTTCCACTGGATGAACAAAGCAAGCTTAACATCGCCAGTCGGGATCACTTTGCATCCATGGTCATAGAAGCACTCGGCACACAGCTGACCGGCGAAGCTGCACAAGGGAAATTAGATAACAACCCGTATGTGTATACGCCTAATGCCAACAAATTAGCGGCTTTCAATGCCCTAATGAAATGTGAGCTAAAGCGCCCTGCCTCCACATATTATGAAACTGTAGAGCACTACTTTGCGTCACAGGGGCAAACCGATTGGCAGAGCATCGCGCTGCAAGGTCTTGCTGATTTCGCGATGCGTTTATCACATGGTCAAAATCAGGAAAACCTCATTGCACTTTGGCCGGCTTTACCAGAGCAAGTACAAAGCCCACTAGCCGCGATGCTTGAGCATGTCAGCATTTCTACAGAGTTGACTGAGTTTTTACAAATGCAATTAAACACGCACCTATCAGAGCACAATTTAACTGGTGCGGTTAATAGCTTTAGAGCCATGTCAGGAAGCCATGGCCTGGGGCTCATTGCGCAATCGGTTGATCAACTACTCGCATCACCGCAAAGCCTAGAAGCGGATATTTTATTGACCATTGCTGGACGAGGTTGGGAAACGCTGACTGATCCAGACAGACTCTACATGTTCATGGATAAAGCCGCTCAAAATAGTCAAATAGAGGGCATTTTTGAAAGTATTTTTGCCGATTTGGTTGCAATTCCTATGCTTCGTCCTCATGTATTAGGTTTACTGAGAGCGCAAAATCGCAGCGACACACTATCAAGGGCAATTGGAAGGCTATTTTCATAAATGATCACACTTTGGCTATTTATACTTATTTTTTCATCATGCGGCTTTTTTTGGTTCAGTCGGCAAATTGCTGAAGCTGCGCGGGATCATGCGACACAACAGAGTGAAAAACTTAATGTTCAGTTGCTCAGTGTCGCCTGCCAAAAACGTCGTTTAGGTGTCTTAAAGAATGGCCAATTGGGTATTAAAAGTGAGTTCCTGTTTGAGTTTAGCTCAGACAGGGATAACGCTTACAAAGCGACTCTGTATTTAGAAAATCAAACGTTGGTAAAAGTTGATGTGCCGCCACATCGCATCGTTGAATAATTGCGTTGAGAAGGTAAAATAGTGGTTTAAAAGAAACTAAGGCGTAACCCTGATTGTCACGCCCCAATCCGACGATGTCCCTTTGAGGTATCCGCTACCTCTGCCTACAACATACAAGCAAGCCGCCAACATTCATCATCCCCTGAACGGGTATACATCCAATCACACCCGATCTTCATCCATGCCTTCATCCTATGTGTATCCTACACTCATTCCCCTTCGCATTGTCCTTGTGCGCTCCAAACTAATCCCTTGACACTTCCTATGCCCGTACATCCTATGTATTCATCTCCCTTAAACACCTTTTCCTTAGGCTATCCTATCCCTTTCGACATTTCCTATGTCTGCACATCCTGTGCGCTATCCTATGCCACCTTGGCTCCGCTTCGCCTAGTCCTCGGCGCTCCTATCCCTTTTCGACACTTCCTATGTCTGCACATCCTGTGCGCTATCCTATGCCACCTTGGCTCCGCTTCGCCTAGTCCTCGGCGCTCCTATCCCTTTTCGACACTTCCTATGTCTGCACATCCTGTGCGCTATCCTATGCCACCTTGGCTCC
>NZ_AUYC01000014.1:0-308426 GCF_001625685.1 Pseudoalteromonas luteoviolacea CPMOR-1
TAGCAAAATCTTTAATCATACGCGTAGACTTGAATGATAACAATTATCATTCAAGTCTACGCGTATTGTATCTGAATTAAAACCCCTAACCAGGATATATTTAGTTTTGCTTTCAATCATCATGAGCACATACGCCAAAGCGTAAATAAAGGTTGAGAGGGTAAATCGCTAAAGTAACGTTAATTTGCTGCAAACTTCCCTGTTTGCGGTAGAAGAAATTAGATGAGACTCATTAGCGCGCCCGCCGACATGAAAGTGACGACCAACCAGATAATTGGCAGTTTTATTTGTTTCATTAAGAAAAAGCCAAAAAGTACCAACGCGATATCGATTGGCGTAAATACCGCACTGATAAACACCGGTTGATATAAAGCCGCAGCTAATAGTCCGACAACCGCAGCGTTAACGCCAGTGAGTGCGCCAGCTACTTTTGGTTTTTGTGCCAGTGCCTGCCAGTTTTTTAGCACCGCGAGAAGCAGTAAAAAACCAGGCAAAAAGACCGCGATGGTTGCAATTAAAGCCCCCATAATTGGACTGCTAGGTAGTAGCTCATAGCCAATGTAGGTTGCAAAGGTAAACATGGGGCCAGGCACTGCTTGTGCGGCCGCATACCCAGTTAAAAAGGCATCTTGGCTAAGCTGATCACCAACAATATTTTGCAGTAAAGGGAGGACAACATGGCCTCCACCAAATACCAAGCTACCCGCTTGATAAAAGTCATTGAATAAAGCAATTGACGGCAGAATATGTGCGGCGAGAGGCAATCCAACTAACAGCGCGATAAACAAGCACAGTGGTACATAGCTAGGTTTAAATGTGGCATTGACTTGTTCCGTAGTTGCGCTTTTTAAATAGTAGGCACCAATAATGGCTGCGATGGATAGGACCGCGATTTGCATCAAGATACTGGGGGCGATAAGCAAAGCAATGGCGGTGACTAAGCAGAGGCTAGTGGTGAGGGTGTTTTTACAAAAGTTTTTGTACATACCCCAAGCTGCGTCAGCAACAACGACGACGGCTAATAACTTTAAGCCATGGACGATGCTTTGAAATACATCGTGCTGCGTTACTTGGCTTGCCACAACAGCCAACCCGATCATGATTAATACTGAGGGCAGCGTGAAGCCTAAAAAGGCTGCGAGCGCACCAGGCAGTCCGCCGCGTTTGTAACCGAGAGCAAACCCTACTTGGCTAGAACCGGGACCGGGTAAGAACTGACTCAGAGCGACGATTTGACCATACTCATGATCATCAAGCCATTTAAGTTTTTCAACAAAGGTTTGTCTAAAGTAGCCAATATGTGCAGCGGGCCCGCCGAAGCTAACCCAGCCGAGCATAAAAAAGAGTTTAAATATGGTAAACATGTTTGGCACCGTGTTGGATGCTGCTGTTGAGAATGCCACTAGGTTAGAAAATGCATTATAATTAATCAAATTAATAGTATTGATTGTAAACATGAATAATATGGGATTAGGATGAGTTTTACAGATGTGCCGTGGCGCAATATCGATTTAAACCTACTGGTTGCTTTTGCTTATTTGTATCGATATCAAAGTGTGAGTATTGCCGCTGAAAAAAGCTATGTGAGCCAATCGGCAATGAGCCATAGTTTATCTCGATTACGGACCTTGTTTGCTGATGTATTATTTGAGCGCAAAGGACATAAAATGATGGCCACAGAGCGCGCTCATCAATTAGCCCCCATGGTTAACAAGTTACTCGATTGTGTGAGTAATGATCTTTTGACCAGTGCCCCATTTGATCCTGCTGACTATGATGGCATTTGTCGTATTGGTCTCACTGATTATGCCGAGTTTATATTTGCGCCAGCCATTTTTGATGCTATCAGATTACAGGCGCCAAAAGCGCAGGTAAGCTTTGTGAACGTCAATCGCAGTAATTACCTTGCTTTGGCTGAGCAGGAAAATCTCGATATCGTCATTGGCAGCATTACTGCGCCTGATCCCGCTTTTCAATCCCAGCGTTTATACACAGAAAGACATGTATGTATTGCCGATCCGCATTGCATCGCATTTGAGCAAGGTTTATCAAAATATGACTTTGCCAACATTGAACATGCGCTAGTTAGCCCTGATGGACGCCTAGCAACGGGGGTGGATGATACACTGCAAGCTGAGGGATTAATTCGTAAAGTCACAGTGGCAACACGTAATTTTATGACCATTCAAAGCTTGCTCAAAGGCCGCAAGTTGATCGCCATTGTGCCGAAGAAAATGGCTGATGTCGCTTGCGAGCAGAGCCTGCTGCGTTATTTTGACCCGCCGATAAGGGTGCCGGATTTTGATATTTCGATACTGTGGTTTCAACGTAAAAACAGTGATGATAAAAGCATATGGCTTAGATCATTGTTGATGTCATTGATGGCACAGCAATAACTGGCCGCCATACTGGATGGCGGCTGGTATTTTTATTCCATGCGTTTAATGGTGATAAAACCGATGTTTTCGCCACTGTTAAAATGTACGCCCTCGGTGAAGTCTGTATCGCTTCTTGCACTATTCAGTAAAGTAATTGGGGTCTGTGGATCTGTGGTTGAGTCTGCTGCACTGAACGTAACGCCATTGTCACTGCCTGCATCATACACTTTAAGCTGTATGGTTTGCTCGTCTAGCCATTGGTTGTCATTAAAAAGCAATAGGCTGTCAATCCCGATAAACCAATCCGGACTCGGTGCAACCATAGAGACAATGCTGAGGTGAGGATAAGTTTGGCTTGCCTCAAAGGTCAGCGTCACACTTTTACTGCCATGTGGGATCCCCGCTTCATCAATCAGGTAGCTTGAGTGACCAAGGTTTTGTATATCACTGATCTCGCCTTTAAGTAGTGTTTTAGACCCAGTTTCTGCCATGCTGACAATGCCGGCGCTTGCTGTACTGTCGCGCTGAAAAATACGCCCTTGGTCATTGTGTGTCAGTCCGATCATGGGAGAGAAATGGGTGCCATTAGGATAATTGGTTGGAAAAGTGGTTCGCTCCCAAGTTTGGGTAAATTTCAACTCATAGGTTACTGAGGTCGCAGCAGGTGCCGGAGTTGAGGTATCTGAAGATGAAGTAGTTGAGGACGTCGTTGTCGTTGAGGTATTTTGCGATGCCGAATCATTGGTGGGCGTCGAGGCGGGCGACGAGCTGCTGCTGCCCCCGCATGCGGTTAATCCAAATACCATAAACAAAGATGCTAATTTAAGCGGATGTACCATAGTCAAACCCTCAAGCGGTAAAGTTGTCATCTTTTCAACAGACCTTATAAAATCAGATCCACTTTCAATATTTTGTGTTTTTTTTAAACAAAATATTAAATCCTAATGGCATTTTGCATGATCTCACGTCCTTCGGTCTCTACATATGTTAAAAACACACTGGCGATGGGCGACAGCGTTTTGCGTTTAGTCCATGAAAATGACCATTTAGATCGAATGGGTAAAGACTCGACATTGATCACGTTGACGTCATGGATCTCACCAAAAGCTAGCGTATGAGACGATAAAATAGAAACGCCTAATCGTGATAATACGGAATGAATAATGGCTTCATTACTGGCGATGGTCATTTTTATGTTTGGCGTCACAACTTGGTTTTTGAAAAATGCTTCTGTGGCGTAACGGGTTCCCGAACCTGATTCTCGAATGAGGAAATCCTCTTGGCAAAACTCCTCTAATGACACTGTGTCTTTTTGGCTAAATGGATGAGAAGCGGGCGCTATGGCGACTAAGTCATTGGACATAAATTCAATGACTTCTAAATCTAGCCCTTCAGGCAGGTGGCTGAATACGTAAAAGTCATCTAGTCCTTGTTCAAGGCGTTCAATGACTTGTTGTCTATTGGCCACCGTAAATTGAATATCTATGCCTGGATATCGTTCGCAAAAGGGCCCGAGTAAATGCGGGATAAAGTATTTAGCCGTGGTGACACTGGATAGCCTCAATGTACCTGACTTGAGTCCTCTCAGGTTAGAGAGGTGCATGTCTAACTCTTCGCAACTTTGCAATATTTGCTTTGCCGTCGCAACGGTAGCAAGGCCTGCATCGGTAAATTTTAACTGCTTACCGACTTGCTCATAAAGCGGTAAACCAATTGCCTCGGCCAGTTTTTTTAGCTGCATGGATACCGTTGGCTGGGTTAAAAATAGCTTTTCTGACGCGGCTTTAACGCTACCGCCTTGATGTAAGGCTAAGAGAATTTCAAGTTGTCTGAAAGTCCCTATATGGGCATGTAATCTTGAAGCCATATTGCAACTAAATCCTTAAATTAGAGTTTTATCTATGGTTGCCTTAGTTACTATCTATTTTTATCTATATTTGGACTTTTGTAAAATCCTCAAAAATACAGAGGAGAGAGTTATGACATTTAAAAGTTTGGCATTACCTTTAATAACGTGCTTAAGTCTGTTGGCATTTTCGTATTTGAGCAGTTTACTTGGTCATGGTAGTACGGGGTTTATTCTGCTGGCTCTATCTATTTTCAGTTTTTCAATCGTCAGTTTGATACAATCTTCACGTGATAGCAACGCACCAATGCGCGCCCCGTCTCGCCAGTTAAAAGAGGCAAAGTAGGTCATGATAGATGCGGTCGTCGCTTTTTTTTTACTGGGGATCATTGCACAATTATTAGGTGCAAAAATTCCTTTCCCAGATGGGTTATATAAAACACTCAGTCTTTTTTTGATGGTCGCGATTGGCCTAAAAGGCGGTATCGCATTACAGCAGCATGTCGATCCTGCGCTGTTAACCATGTCTATCGCCGTTGTGGCCTTTGGTTTATTGTTACCACTCGTTGCCTACCCATTATTACGCTATTTTGGTCAGTTAGATAAAATTAATGCAGGCGCCATTGCTGCGCATTATGGCTCGGTCAGTGTGGCCACTTATGCTGTTGCTGTCGCTTTACTTGAAGCGGGCAATATCGCGTATGAAGCTTATTTCCCCTTGTTTGTGGTGTTGCTAGAGATGCCTGCGATCTTGGTGGGTTTAGTGCTTGCTAAAGGTAACTTGAAGGTCATAAACCGTGCCTTTATCAAAAAAGAGCTGGTGGCAAATCAGAGTATTTTACTCATGGTGGGTAGCTTGGTGATTGGCTTTGTTGGCGGCGATAGCGTACAAAAACTCACGCCATTTTTTGTTGAGCTATTCTCAGGCGTATTAGCGCTATTCTTATTAAAAATGGGATTGGTGGCAGGTGAGCAATTAGGCACTTTAAAGAAGAACAGTTTGTTTTTAATCAGTTTTGCGATATTGATGCCAATGTTAGGTGGTTTAGCTGGGACTGGTTTGGGCGTGCTATTGGAGTTAAGCGCGGGAGGTATTGCACTGATGGCCGTATTGGGGGCGAGTGCTTCGTATATTGCGGTACCTGCGGCAATGAAAGAGAGCTTGCCTGAAGCCAACGCTGGTATGTCTATCACGGCGTCACTGGGTATCACTTTTCCATTTAATGTGTTGTTGGGCGTACCATTTTTCATCGCTTTGGGGCAATACCTTGGCACTTAAGCGTTTAGCATTATGATGTCAAAAGGGATTTTTTAACGGTTTTATGCTGACGTCTTTTGGGCGTCAGTGTAAATTAGGCACATAGCAATGAAGAAAGTACATCAGGATAATACTTGTGCCGGAAAAAAACTTACTTAAAGCGGAGCGCGTAGCGTATATCTTGGCAGATTTACAAGCACGTTATCCAAAACCGCCTATTCCTCTAGATCATAAAGACCCTTACACCTTGCTCGTGGCCGTTTTACTCTCTGCGCAATGCACCGATGAGCGTGTGAATCAGGTGACGCCATCGTTATGGGAGTTGGCAGATAACCCCTTTGATATGGCAAAACAATCGGTTGAAGATATTAAGCAGATCATCCGTCCGTGTGGTTTGTCGCCGCAGAAATCAAAAGCTATTAAAAAGCTCTCTGAAATCTTAGTTGCAGACTATGATGGCATTGTACCCGAAGACATGGATGCACTGGAAACGCTGCCTGGGGTTGGGCATAAAACGGCAGGCGTGGTGATGGCGCAGGCATTTGGTGTCCCAGCTTTCCCTGTGGATACTCATATTCATCGCTTAGCTCAGCGCTGGGGATTGACCAATGGTAAAAATGTGGCGCAAACAGAAAAAGATTTAAAGCGACTGTTTCCCAAAGAATGCTGGAATGATCTGCATTTGCAGTTTATTTACTATGGCCGAGAATTTTGCACAGCAAGAGGGTGTGACGGCACAGTTTGCCCCATGTGCACGACTTGCTATCCTAATCGCAAGCGGCCTAAAGTAGTTAAAAAGCCTTAATCGTTTAGATTTGGTGGTTGGCGTGCTTACTCCGAAGCACGCATAACGAAAAGGCCAAACATCACACTGGCAACTTAGAACTCAGCTAGCTGTTGATGGATAGAGTGCACCAACTCTTTTGGGATGCAAAGCTGATCCGCCAGAGTTTGCAAATATTGCTGTGAAATCGTTTGCTGAAGATCGATGGCACTGGCACTAGCAGCGTAAACTTCAATACCTGTTTGTGCATTAGGCACTGCTTGCACCAGCTCAGAAAGGCTCATAGGTTGTCTTAATTCATCAAATAACATGGCTTTTTCTTGCACGCTGAGCGTCATGGTTTCAACTTGGGCAAATATTTTTTGGCGCTCATTATCATCTATATGCCCATCAGCATACGCGGCTGCTATCATGGCTCGCATAAGTAAGAGTTGCCCAGAGCCAGTTTCATCTTCGACGACCTGTTCGAAGCTGTGCTCTTGTATGGTGGCAGGCTTAAAGTCGAAGTGACGCGCTGGTTGTGAGCGTGTTGCCATGGCTTTATCAAAGGCTGCACTGTCTCGCTTTTGTGCGGCTGCTTCATTTTGTTCGCTATATTGCTTGTAAGCTTTCCAAGCGAGTCCGCCTACAGCTGCAAGCGCGCCATATTTTACGGCTTTTTTACCTGTTTTTTTGCCTTTTTTACCGCTGAGCAAGCTGGTGGCTCCACCGCCGGCTATGCCACCTAAAAAGCCGCTGAGTGCGCCTGATTTATTTAAGCCACTGACCAGTTTTTGTAATTCTTTCATCGCGTTCTCCATTTGCTTTACTCAGCCTAGATTAGGGGAAAGCGAGCAGATTGAGAATAAGAATTTTGTTACAAATCGATTCAAATTGAATTAGCCGGTTCGCTCACACAGTATGTCTGTTACGGGGATTTGATAAAAGCGTGCTAACTCTCTGGCGGTGCGGTGGTAGACCTTACAACCGCATTCTGCGCGTTTCAGTGTTGCGATTGAGACACATAGAGCTTGTTCTTGGCAGGCACAAGCCAGTTTCTCTTGACTCAGCCCCATGTTACGTCTCAGTTGCTTAAGGATTTTACAATCCAGCTTTACTCTGCCATCCATTATTTGACTCCTTGAGTAGGGACCTAAAGCCTAGCAATGAGCAATGACTTTCGCCAATTCCCTCACCCTGAATGGGTGTGCGTTTTGGTGTACACACAAGGCGTAAAAGTTGCGTGAAATTTACGCTTTTTATCTGATACCAAAGTGATACTAAACTGATACTAACAAATGGCCTCTAAGCGCCTAGACTAGGTCGCATCTAAAGTCGCTCCACAGACTGGAGCACCCATTCATCTATGACATAAAAGGATAAAACAATGTCTGAAGCAAATCGTATTTTAGGTGGTTTTGGTCCAATCGTTTTGGCACAGGATTTTGATAAAGAGTACATCAATGCATTTGAGCACATCAACAAGCGTGATGGTGTCGAAATAAAACCGTTGGCAGCACAATCTCAAGTGGTTAATGGTAAAAACTTTGCATTTTACTGTTTTGTTTCACCTGTGGTTGCACCAAATGTACCTAAAGTAAACCGCCTAGAGCTGATTGTTGTCAATCAGCAGGGGGAGCACTTTACTCAACTGTCAGATCGTACCTTCAGCGAGCCAGTATTAGTGCCACCGATTGGTTCATTTGACTCAGTAGCCCTGCGTGAAAACTTCACCGAAGCGGAGAAAAACGCTGCTGAGCAAATTGAGTCGCTAGTCGGCGTGAGCTACAAAATTTTAGCGGCGCAGCAGCAAGTTGTGGCGGGCTTAAACTTTGCATTCTATTCAGTCGTTATCCCTGTGACACCAAATGCACAAGCTTTCTTCGCCCGCATTGATGCACATCGTAACTTTGAAGGCAAATTGGTTGATACACAACTGCATCATATTAACCCTTAATTTGCAGGGCCAAAGTGTTAGGTGATGCGGCACTTTGGCCATTCTTTTCCTTATCTATTCTATGAGCTGGCCAGAGACACAGGCGTTGAGGTTTGCGATTTGATCGCATTTAATACACTCACCAAGGTATTGTGCTCACTCTGCTCATGTGCCTTCAAACTAATCGATGTGATCTCTCCTTGTGCCGCAAGTCGAGCAATATTCACTGCGATGGCATCAACTTCAATGCGCTTATGATTTAAATAGATGCGATTTTGCTGGTCAATATGAAACTGTGGTATGACTAATTGGTTTAAGGCCTGATTTGATTTCGCGGGCTTATTAATATCAAGTACATGGGCTTTTTGAAAGCTGGCAGTCACGATAAAAAAGATAAGTAAAATAAACACAATATCGAGCATTGGGTTCATGTCTACATCCGAATTAGCAGGAGCTTTGGGCTGATATTTTTTCTTTATCATTGTCACCTTACGTCATTAAACATGGCTATTCAGTATGGGTAAAACGACACCGCGTCCAAAAAGGGGTGAAATCACCAGCAATTAAAATGCGACACGCTAGCCATTATGTTTTGTCTCATCGAGGCGCTCAAGAATATTAATGGCACTGGCGTGAGCGTTTTTTGATGCCTGTGTGTGGCCTCCGAGGGCGTTTGAGAGCTTGAAGGTGTGCTTCATATCATTGAGCAGGTCATGTTTTTTCAGTGGAGACTCATTCATAGAAGAAGGGGCCATCAATATCATCATTTGTGTGGTATTGATAAAGCCCGCATCAAATAATTCATGAGACATGTTGGCAGACTCGGCGTCTGAAATATTGTGAACATCGTACTGATTGGCAATAGATTGCCACTTTTCTTGGGCATGTTTTGCGTTATCGCTGATTTGCACTTGGGTGGAAGCCGATTGCATGGTGCTTTTTGGTATCTCAACGTCCGAGGGCTTGTTTAATGGGGTATGTGGCGCATAAAAAGTATGGTGTGTGCTGTTTACATTCATGGCTTGCATATCCTTTGCTTTCGTAGAGTGTAAAAATTAAGCAGGGTTGATGCCATGTGTTTACTGACAGTTTTATAAACTTTGTCACAAGAGCGAACGTTTATTAAACAGCTTTGTCATGCACTCGGTGTTTCAATGGCTGTGACTTACAAATCAACAAGGATAGCAAGATGAAACTTTCGATGATCGTTACTGTACTCGCAGCCACTTTTTCTTTAACTGCTGCAGATGTGATAGCGAGTGATGTAGACACACCTAAAAAAGAATACCTTAAAGTCATGCGTAGTGAGTTAAGTAAAAATGAACCTGGTGCTGCAGCACTTGTTAGCCAAGGTGGTGAAGTGCTGTTTAAAAAGGCAATAGGGCGCGCTAATTTAGAGTTAAATGTGCCTTTAAAAGCAAAAAGTGTATTTAAAATTGGTTCTATCACCAAGCAGTTCACTGCTGCGGCCATTATGATTTTACACGAACGCGGCAAGTTATCTGTGCATGATGACATTCACAAATATGTGCCTGATTTCCCAACGGAAGGGCATGTTGTGACCATAGAGCACTTGTTAACCCACACTTCAGGGATAGCGAATTACACTGAAGATCATCAATTAATGCTCAAAGAAGCCACGGCACCTGCGACCTTGGATGAAATCCTTGCTCGGTTTGCACAGCACCCGATGAAGTTTCAACCAGGAGACAACATGGCGTATTCAAATACGGGCTATGTGCTGCTGGGAAAAATAATCGAGGTGGTGAGTGGTCAATCATATGCTGAGTTTATTGGCGAACATATTTTTCAAAAGCTAGGGATGAAAAACAGCCACTATGCAGGAAGACAGATCATCAAGCATCATGTTTCCGGTTATGATATGTCAGCGGATGGCTATGTGAATACCATCCATATTGACACTGCTTGGCCCCATGCTGCAGGTGCGTTGTCATCCAATGTGTTTGATTTGAATACTTGGTATCATGCGCTTGCAAATGAGCAATTGATCTCTAAAGAAAGTTATCAGCAAATGTTGGCGCCCGTGACATTAAATGATGGTCGAATTTCGACATATGGGTATGGGATCGCGGTATCAACATTAGGTGATTACCAAGTGATTACACACAGTGGGGGCATTAATGGCTTTGTATCTGACGCGCTTTATGTTCCCGAGCAATCGGTCTATGTGGCGGTGCTCACTAATAATACGGATATTAATCCACAGTTATTGAGTCAGCGATTAGCGGCAAAAGCCCTTGATATCCACATGCCAAGCTTTAAAGAAGTGACGCTAGAAGATGCACAATTAAAAGTATTTGAAGGGCAATACGCAATGCAAAGTGGCGCAATGTATAGCGTCGTATATTATCAAGGCGACTTGTATTTCCATCGTGGTGATGAAAATTATCAAGAGTTGATAGCGATGTCTTCAGATAGCTTCTTTTTTGAAGATAATAACGTGTATATTAAGTTTACTGACAAAGCCGGGCAATTGGTGCTCAATGAGTACATCAACTTTTCTTCAACACCACATGCAGGTGTTAAACACTAGTCAACGTAACTGATTGCTTGCTTTGTATAT
This sequence comes from Pseudoalteromonas luteoviolacea CPMOR-1, assembly GCF_001625685.1. Lineage (GTDB taxonomy): Bacteria > Pseudomonadota > Gammaproteobacteria > Enterobacterales > Alteromonadaceae > Pseudoalteromonas > Pseudoalteromonas luteoviolacea_K. Next base: position 10,766 of record NZ_AUYC01000014.1, read on the forward strand.
AGAATGCAAAAGGCTGAAACCGCCTTTTGCATATTCATCAGATGATTAATTTAACAGTGTTAATTTACTGACACTGCGCACGCCGGGATGACTCATATAGTCATTTTTAATACCCTCAACTCTTAAGCTTTTACCAATAAGCTGTGGGTTTAATAACGGACTAAATGCATCACGCTGAGATGATTCCAGCTTGATGTATAGCTTATTACCTGCATTACTCGGGTCGCTCAGCTCAAGTGCATACTTATTATTAATAGGGGCCGTGATGGTGCCTGAAACGACAACTGGCTGACCATTACTCATTGCAAGCACCTCAGATACTGACAAGTCATTGCCTTGGTCAGGGTTACTGCCATTGTCGCTTGATGCTTGAGTAATACTGGATACCTGACGTACACCCGGTTGGCTCATGTAACTATCGCGTACGCCTTTGATCACAAGCGTTGCATTAAGGATATCTGGGTTGAGCACAGGACTAAACTCTGCACGTTGATTGCTTTCAAGCTTAATATTAATGGTAAAACTTGGGTCGTTCAGATCTTCCAAAATCAGTGCATAGATATTATTTAGACCAGACTTTACGCGCCCTGTCAGTTCAAGCGACTCACCTTGTGCCGTTGCCAAAGCTTGCTCGACGGACATGAAAGACGGTGCAATCTGTAAATCAGTGACATAGCGAATACCCGGCGCACCCATGTAACTATTACGCTTACCTGTCACTATGATGTTTTGATTTAAAATCGCAGGGTTTAGCTGTGGGTTAAAGTCAGCTCTTTGACTGCTTTCCAACTTCACATAAATGTGCGTTGATGGGTTGTTTAGGTCGCTCAACTCTAGGCCATAAATACCGTTGATGGCATTCGTGACTTTACCAATGACAACCAGTGACGTGTTTTGCGCCGCAGCGAGTGCATCACTGACTGAGACTGTATCACCCGGTGTTGGCGTCGGATCTGGGTCTGGATCTGGATTGGTTTGACCATCGCCGTAAGGGGCATTAAATGAGTTGTTTTTGTAAGTATCCGTATCCCAAGGGTTAAAGCCATTGGCTGGGGTGCCCCAAGGTTGCCCGTTATTTGGATCGGACATTTCTTGTGTGTCCATGGGGGTCGGTGTTGCAAAACCACTCGTATGGCCATTTTGCCCATCAAAGTACTGGTAGCTCTCAGGTGTGGCAAGCCAGTTTATGATGTTGACTGCAAGCACTGAGGCGTGACCTGGATCTGTCCATCCAGGGTAGGTTTTTTTGGTACTGCCACTGTCTTGACGGCGATACTTCGGGGTGGCATCTTCGATTGGTGATGAATCGCCAATAAAGGCTGCTTTACCTGCACCAGATTTTGCAATCGCGACATAAGGCCCTTCGGCTTTGCCACCAAAATATAATCCGTCGTCTTTGGCATGTCGCCACTTTACCGGGGTATCTGTTTCTGAAAAATACACTAAGCCTTTGGCTTTTTGTGGGTCGACAATCGCAAGTGTTGCGCCTGCGGCCATCAGAATTGGCTCAACACCTTGAGTGATCCCTTCAGTTTGTGTGCTTGGCTCTACACCACTGACACCTTGCTTGTAGTCTACGCCATTGAAGCGAAAACGGATGCCGAAGTTTTCGACTAACCAACCAGCATCGGCTGATTTTGGATTACGCCAATCACCATATGCGCCACCCATGTTGTATTTGCTTAAATCTGAGCGGTTATAACCGTTGAAGACTTCAGTGGCATCCCATGTATTGAGATTGCGGTCAGCATCATAATGGTCAGCGACGAAAAAGATCCCTTTACCACTGGCAATGTACTGTTCAAGCGCTGCCTGCTCAGCAAGCGTAAAAGGTCTATTGGTTTCAGCCAGTACGAAGACATCCGAATCCTTAATGGCATCATAAGTAATGATGGCTTCGTTGTTTTGGTTACCTGTGCGATCGTCAAAAAAGCGAATGCGGCCATCATTATTCAAATCTACGCCGCGATACTCTTTTACCGTGTAACCTTGCTGAACGAGTGCATCTGCGAAATCTGAAAACGCACCATCGATAACCCAGTCAGCATTGCCTTCAACACCGCCATGAGATACGTCAAAGTATACCGTTTTGCCGTTATTGTTTGCGGCACTCGGTACTTTGACTGGCGCTGTATTATTCCAATCATAGGCTGCGGCCATGGCAAAGCTTGAATGCGCAAGAAGACCTGCACTGAGCAATACCGATAAGGTCAGTTTATTTACAGTCATTTTTCAATTCCCGTTGGTTTGGTTTGTTGTTACAGCCAACTTCCAAATAGCTGTAGAGGAGGAGAGGTATGCTGTTGGGCATACCTCAATTGGGTTTTTTCTGAGTTTTTATTATTGGTTTTGAGATAAGTTCAATTGATACAGTGCAAAGCCATCTTCATTGGTTTTGTCCAGTGGTTGGATATGACCAAACTGCTCACTGTATGTTTTTGCATTATCACTGTTAGAGGTTGTGAATTGGATCTGGACGTTTTCAATCGCAGTAAATGACCAGTTCATATCAGCTGATGGATCAAGACCTTTGCCATCATTTGCCTCACTTTGATGCGTGATATAGTTTGCTACGACTTGACGGTTTTCATCCGGAGAGTCGACAACGATTTTATCTGCGCCAATCTCTGGGAAGTTACCACCGCCGGATGCGCGATAGTTGTTGGTAACCACAAGGAATACTTGCTCATCAGTCACCGGCTTATCTTGATAAGACAGTGCCACAATACGCTCTCCATCGGAGATCTTTTCACCTTTGCTGGTGTATCTTGCAGGCTGAGTGAGATCGATTTGATAAGTCACTCCATCGATAACATCAAAGTTGTAAGACGGGAAGTCAGGATTAATCAAAGACTGCATATCGGCAGAGTCTGGGTTGATTTGGTTAAATTGACCCGCAGACATTTCAAGCCACTCTTTAACTTGCGCACCGTTAAGTTTGAGTACTTTTAAGATATTTGGATAGATATACAGGTCTGCCACGTTACGATATGCAATGTCGCCAGTTGCGATATAGGTATAGTCGTCCGCGCCTCCGCGACCTGCTCTAAATGGCGCGCCCGCTGAGAGGATTGGTAGGCCATCCAGTTCTGTGCCTTGAACTATTTTTTGCGTGTACCAAGCCTGGGCATCGGTGACGATTTGGATTGATGGGTCATCATTGACTAGCGCAAAGAAGCTATTTACTTGGTTGGTCACTTTTGCGAAAGGCTTGTTAACCCAAGTACGGGTTTCCTCGTGTTCATGGTGCACAGCGGCTTCTACATCAGCGTCATTATCAACCAAAGCCGTGATGTTTCTATCGGCATCTTGCTCATAGATGGGCATCAATGAAGACTGTGAGTTGCTGACCTGCCAGTCACCGGCCTGATAGGTCAAGGTGACATCAATCACACCTAAGTGGTTACCCCAAAATCCGGGCATCACTGCAGCCACACCATTAATGGTGCCTTTTTCAAGATCGATACCTTTGTCTTCCATGCCTTCGTAGCGCGAGCTTGGGAAGTTTGCATGAGCGTGACCGAACATAATTGCATCTATGCCTTCCACTTTTGACAGGTGATAACTGGCGTTCTCTTTTTTATCCGTGTGTGCTGAGGTATCAAGCCCTGAATGCGGGATAGCAATAATAATGTCCGCGCCTTTTTCTTTCATTTCTGGGACATATTTATTGGCCATGGCAATGATGTCTTTGGCGATGACTTTGCCTTCAAGGTTCGCTTTATCCCATTGCATGATCTGTGGCGGCACAAATCCAATGTAGCCCACTTTAATCGTGTGTGTGTTGCCATCAGTGTCTACGAACGCTTTATCTTGGATCAGGTAAGGAGAAAATAGCGGTTCGTCGTTACTGTCATCCTCATCGCCATCGTATTTGAAGACATTGGCTGAGATATATGGGAAGTTTGCATCATCGATGGCTTCTTGTAAAAACTCTAAACCAAAATTGAATTCGTGATTACCAATATTAGCAACGTCATAATCCAAGGTATTCATGGCTTTGTAAACTGGGTGGACGTCACCATCCTGAAGGTTTTTAATTTTTGCCATGTAGTCACCCAGTGGGCTACCTTGGATCAAGTCTCCATTGTCAACCAAGACTGAATTTTGTACTTCATTTCTGGCTTTGTGGATTAGCGCAGCGGTTTTCACTAAGCCGACTTTGTCATCTTGACTATCTGAGAAGTAATTAAAGTTCAAAACGTTGGCGTGTAAGTCTGTGGTTTCAAGCAAACGAAGTTCGATAGTTGTGCCTGCAACGACTTCTTGGTTTGGTACTTTTGCCTTCACTTCATTGTCACTTGAGTCAAAGCACCCGGTCAGTAGTGAGCTTGTGCCACATAAAATTGCCAGCGGCAGTAATTTTGTTTTCATATTCCTTTCTCATTTATCGATTTTAGTGCCGCTACTATAGAGAGTGAAAAAGACAAATAAGCTAAGAAAAAATGGCAAGTTGGTTCCAAAATTATGACAAAATAATGAGAGGCCCTTATATTCGGTTAGGTGCAGGAGATGTTTGTTACTTTATTAATTTTTATGACTTTTTTCATATTTTTAATTATCAAAGATCAACTTAATACTCGTGGCGTTACGCTTATCTGATTCAACATACACTAGGCAGAGTAAATTGTTTATTTATACATTGAGGCAGCTATTGAGGCGCTTTGTGAAGTGGATATGACAAGCAAAGTATAGAGGTTTGGCGACTGTGCTTAGGTGTGGAACCTGTTTACGAGATACTGCAAAGGTGCTCTTTAATGAGCACCTTTATGTGTATTATAAATTACCGTCATTCACTAGCTTATGCAGTTCTTCAAGTGATGCCGCAATTTTTACCCCCGGTACATTGGTGCCGATGGTTGCCTCAAATGACCCCTCAACTTGTGAGCGGAATGAGGTGAAAGATATACGATAGACCCCGCGTACTAGAGATTCTGTCGGGTTATTTAGGTTTGTGGTTTGTCTTAACAATGAATTGTAGTGCGCGCCGCTTGGGTTTGCAGGTAACTCTCGAGTATCGTCATTATAACCAAGAGGTTGCAATACCTTGCCGCCCTGTGCAATTTTTTTATTGTCTATGATATTGAGGCGATCAAACACGATATAGGTATCAAAAAATTTAGCTTTGTCTTTTTCCATACCAGATGTAAAGTTGGCATGAACAAAGTCCTGCTCAGTTGGCTTTGACTCAACGGGAGATTGCATGGAAATACCAATTTCATCTACTGCCGCGGGTACCCAAGCATAAAGATAGTAGGTATCTTTGCCTTTATATACACCTTCAGGTTTTACTGTGGCATCCACATAGCCGAAATAATTGACGTAATTAGCATACGGTGCACGTACTTCAAGCGGTCCTACTCCTTCAGAAATAGAGCTTTTTAAATAGGGTGACGATGATGTGCTCATACATGCGGTCAAAGTAGTGAGAGAAAGAACTGCGAAAACCTTTCCTGTTGTTTTAAGCGTCATTAAATAACTCCTTGTCCTGATTAAAATCAAAGCAAGTGTAGTCGTGTTTTAAGGCATTGCAATGTGAATTGAGAGGTTTTTTTCTGACCGTGAGAAAGTGCGGCTTTGACCCATTTAAGCCTTTATCAGAATTGTTAATTTAGGTACATTGGGTATGTGTTCAGAGGGTAAAAATACCGACTGCTTGCGAATTATAAAAAGATAAACTGCTGATATATTTAAAATTGGATTTTGAGGAGTGCCAGTGTCAAACAAGGTTATTATACTCGGTGGCTATGGGAATTTCGGCAGGCGCATTGCTGAATCTTTGAAACATCACGATATCACTTTAGTCATTGCAGGGAGAAGTAAAGCAAAAGCTCAGCAGTGTATTGAACGCTTGATGCCTAATGCTCAGGCCGTCATAGAGCCTTGGCAGATAGATATCCACGCTAATGATTTTGCTAAACAGCTTGCAGATCAAGTCCCATTTATGGTGATCCACACCAGTGGGCCTTATCAAGGTCAAGGTTACACGGTACCAAACGCATGTATTGAGGCTGGTGCGCATTATATTGACTTAGCTGACGATAGGCGGTTTGTGTGCGACATCAGCACACTAGATTGTGCTGCGAGCAAAAAGGGGGTGCTGATTGTCAGCGGTGCCAGCTCAGTACCGGGGCTATCCTCTGCTGTGATTGATCATTACTACGGGACTTTTGAGCGCATTGAGACCATTGATATTGCAATTGCACCGGGCAATCAAGCGCAAAGAGGGGTGGCAACGATTAAAGCTATCCTGACTTATACAGGCCACCCTTTTGAGGTATTTAAAGCAGGAAAGTGGCAGCCAGTCTATGGCTGGATGGATGCGCACAGTCACGACTTTGGCGATATTGCCAAGCGTCGCTTCTTGGCTAATGTCGATGTGCCAGATTTAGCGTTATTTCCCAACCAATACAATGTGACCGAACGAGTGAGCTTTAAAGCTGGTTTGGAACTACCTTTACTGCACTGGGGAATGGTCGGCATGGCGGCACTGGCAAAGTGGCGGGTAGTGAAAAATTGGTCACCACTTGCGAGGCAGTTAGATGCGCTCAGTAATTGCTTTTTGCGCTTTGGCAGTGATATTGGCGCAATGGAGGTCGCGATAGCTGGCATAGGTACCGATGCACAGCCACATAAAGTGATTTGGCGCCTTTATGCGCCCAACGGACAAGGGCCTTATATCCCCACGCTCTCAACCATTATCCTCGCGGAAAAATTACTTGCTGGCACGCTGACGCAAAGCGGTGCACTACCATGTTCTGGCTTGTTACAATTAACTGAATTTGAACCGTATTTTGAATCATTTGAGATATACCAAAAAACGCAGGTGGGCATATAATGGAGCCTTATTTTATTGCTAAGTTTATTCATATTTTGGCGGCGATTGTCGTCATGGGAACTGGGGCAGGCATCGCTTTTTTTATGTTTATGGCGAACCGCTCAAATAACCCCCAAGCGATTTATATTACCACTCGGCATGTGGTATTGGGTGATTGGTTTTTTACAACCCCTGCGGTGATTATACAAATTGTCAGTGGCTTATATTTGATGCACTTACTCGGTTATTCATTTCAATCGCCATGGTTTTTAACGGTTGCTGGGTTATTTACATTTATCGGGCTGTGCTGGCTTCCTGTTTTGAAAATACAATATCGCTTGCGTGCGTTAGCCGCCATAGATCAAGAGCAAGGTGAAGTCTCGGTTGAGTTTAAACATTTGATGCGGCGGTGGACGTTACTGGGTATCCCTGCTTTTGCTGCGATTTTGATTTTGCTTGCTCTTATGGTGTTTAAGCCTTTATCGGTGGTATAGCGATGAAAATGAAAACGCATAAACTTTACTTTTATGCATGTTATAGCTTGGCATTTATCTGGATATTTACAGGTCTTACATCGGTATTTTTTGCACCAGACATTGGTTTTGATATTTTAGCGAGAGCAAACATAGAGGGCACACTTGCGGACGCTGCGGTATATGGCGGTGGTATCTTAGATGTGTGTTTGGGTGTGTGGTTGTTAACGCAGCGATACACTAAATTATGCTGCATGCTACAGTGTAGTGTGATTGTGATATACAGCCTGCTACTCACTTGGATAGATGCGTCTTTTTGGTTACATCCATTTGGCCCAGTGACTAAAAATGTGCCAATTATGGTGCTGATCCTATGGGTTTATGAGGTTCAACATGAATCGCATTAATGGGCTTTTGTTGGTTGTTAGTGCTTGGATGGTTTTGAATATTGTGCGTCAGCTATCTATATTTTATAAATATGAAAATAGTGGAGAGGTGATGTGCGAACAGCTATGCAACTTATTTTGCTTGGATTGCTGTCTGCATCAGTAGTCGCAACACCGCTCGATGACACGCTGAAGGAGGCGGAGGATTACCTGCGTGTCGACCCATCACGGTCATTAACATTACTCAATGCGATACCCAAACTTCACTCTCTGACTGATGTTCAGCAATTAAGGTGGCATATTGCCGCGATGAGGGCGTCAGTCCCTACTGGGGATATGGAGCAACTGATTGATTCTCTTGAAGTGATTTTTCATCATCAAAAACACCCTTATTTTATAGATAAATTAGTCTCAATCACCAGTGCAACGGGGATCTGGTTGCGTAAAAATCATTACATTCACGATGCACAAATTAGTCTTGAATGCTCATATAAACATGCCATTAATGACAGGCAAAAATTGACGATCACCAATAGCCTTGCCTTGCTAGCACGGCAACTTGATGAGTTAGAAAAAGCCAAAGCCCTGTATGCAAAAGCTAAGCAGCTTGCGCGTATCGCAGATAGAAAAAACTTGTTGGCCATCATAGAAAATAATCAAGGTATGATAGCGTTGGAAGAAGGCAATATTGGGCAAGCTGAGCGGCATTTTAGAGCGGCGCTGGCTGGTTATCAAAATATTGATAAACGTTCCGGGCAAATATCAGCTGGAGTGAATTTGTTGTTTGTTTTTGTGATCCAGCAACAGTGGGTTAATTTTCAAAGGTTGTATAGCCCGACCGAAACATTGGCGCTCGCCTTTCCAAATACAGCTAAACAAGCACTCCTTTTATGGCTCAATACACGCTTTAAACACATGCATGGAGAGCCTTTAACGCGAGGTGAAAAAGCGCAGTTAATGGTGGCTTTCGGGCAACTAGATGATGACAGGATTCGGGCATTGGTGTCGACGCATTTAACAGCGGGCATGGATATCTCAATACCGGCCTTGAGTAAGCCAAAAGCGAAAAGATTTAATCGACCTTGGTTTGAAAAAGTGGCGCGCTGTGATTGGTAAGCAGCTGTTGCAGTATAAAACGCGACAGTAAACATCAATGCCGCACAACGCATATCGGCATTTGTTAAAAGGGGAATCTGTTAGAGGTTAGTGACTTTGACACCAACCGTTGCTGTTACAGCCTTTATAAGGGGTTGTGATACATGGGCCATTTGTCCAGCATGGCATTTGTCCAGATTGACACCAATAATCTTTAGATGCAATTGCGCCACCGCCCACTTGTTTAGTGACATCTGAATGAATTCGCTTTTCGCTAAGCTGCTTTATGCCTTTCTTGTTGAGTTTTAATTTCATGTTATATCCTTTTGTTTGTTTTTTGTACTGCTTGATTAGAGTCACAATTTCACCATAAGCAGTCAATTGCAATTTTTTGATAGTCACACTTTAAGCTTATGTGGTACACGGATTGCAATGTTCATCAAAGTTTCATCATGGCATTAAGAGGCCAAGTCATCGAATGTGATGGTAATTAGTCGCAGTTGCTTTGAATCACTTGCCCGTTTAAGGCATCTTAGAGTTGGTGATAAAATTGATATAACATAACAAAGCTTATCGCGTTTGAACGTATATGACCTACATGGTGTTACCGTGATGAGTTAAACATTAAGAGTCTGAACATGAAAAATAAAAATATGCTAACAATGACAATGCTAGGCGTTCAAATGCTTGCTTTGCCTGCGTTAGCGAATGACATTGATGCCGATGATATATGGCAGTATGAAGATGTATTTAATATAGAATACGCAGCAGCGCCAGAAGTTCACCCAGATGGCTACAAGGTTATTTATGAGCGCAGAGCTATGGATATCATGGCTGACAGTACGCGGATAAATTTGTGGGAAGTAGACTTAAAAACGAAAACACACCAACCTGTTCTGTCTGGCATAAATCAGTTTCGCAGTGCAAAATATTCACCAGATGGAAAGCGGTTAGCGTACATTACAAATGTAGAAGGCGATAACCAGTTATATGTGCGTTGGTTAGAGTCAGGGCAAACAGCTCGTGTGACCAATGTGCATCAGAGTGTGGCGAACATTAGTTGGTCACCAGATGGCAAGTGGATTGCATTTACGATGTTTAAACCACAGAGTAAAAGTGGGATTTTTAAAGAAATGCCAAAAATGCCAAAAGGTGCTCAGTGGGCGGGTAATGCGACTTATATCGATGAGATGGTTTATAAGCGCGATGGCGGAGGTTTTGTCAAGCCAGGTTATCACCATGTCTATGTGGTCCCTTCTGAAGGGGGAACACCACGCCAATTAACCCAAGGTGCGTTTCATCATAGATCATCTATCACTTGGAGTGAAGATGGCAAGTCTGTGTATTTTAATGCTAATCGTCATGATGACTGGCAAACTAAACCCCGTCAGTCTGATATTTATCGCGTTGATATTGCTGATAGGCAGATCACCCAAATCACCGATGTGGATGGTCCAGAATATGCTCCAAAAATAAACCATCAAAGGGATAAGATCGCTTATTTAGCCTATGAGAATAAAGGCTTATCAAGTCAAAATTTTGATATCTATATGATGGATTTAGATGGTAAAAATGCCGTCAACTTAACCGCATCCTTAGATCGTCCAATCAGCTCACATCAGTGGGATAAAAAAGGGCGTGGGCTGTATTTTAGCTATGACGATCATGGTCAAAAATATGTGGGTCACGTGACCCTAAAAGGTAAAGTCACCAAAAAGTTGGCTCAATTAGGTGGTCAGTCACTCGGGCGCCCATACACATCAGGACAATTTGCTGTAGCAGGAAGTGGCCGCTTGGTTGTGACAACGGCAAGCACTGAGCGACCTGCAGATCTGGCGCTGGTTGATAAGCGTCAGAAAGTAACGGCGTTAACGGATTTAAATGCAGATTTATTGGGGCATAAAAATATCGCTCAGGTTGAACCAATCACCGTGAAATCATCAGTGGATGGTCGTGATATTCAAGCTTGGTATGCGCTTCCGCCAAATTTTGATGCCTCTAAAAAATACCCAATGATTTTGGAAATTCATGGTGGGCCACACACTGCCTATGGGCCAAATTACAGCACAGAAGTACAGCTTATGGCATCCAAAGGTTATGTTGTGGTTTGGGCGAACCCACGAGGCAGCACATCTTATGGTCAGGAGTTTGCAAATCTAATTCATCATAATTACCCATCGCAAGATTATAATGATCTGATGGATGTTGTAGATGGTATGGTGGCGAAAAAGTTTGTTGATGACGATAACTTATTTGTTACAGGTGGCTCAGGTGGTGGCGTCTTGACCGCTTGGATCGTTGGCAATACAGATCGTTTTAAAGCCGCAGTGGTTGCAAAGCCGGTGATCAACTGGATAAGCTTTGCACTGACAGCAGATGCATATAATTATTATACGAAGTATTGGATGCCAGGCATGCCATGGGAGGCCACCGAGCATTTATGGAAGCATTCGCCATTGTCACTAGTGGGTAATGTAAAAACACCGACCATGCTACTGACAGGCGAAAATGATTACCGCACACCGATGAGCGAAACGGAACAATATTATCAAGCTCTTCAGCTGCGCAATGTAGAAACTGCCATGGTACGTATTCCCAAAGCGGGGCATGGTATTGCTGCAAGACCGAGTAATTTAATCCAAAAAGTGGGTAACATCATTGCTTGGTTTGAAAAATACCGAGAAGCGGACAAATAACTCCACACTAGGGCAGCGCTTTGCTGCCCTGTCTTAAGCTAGGCTCACTTGTGGCTTACCTTCGACTGAAATGCTGCGTTTGGCAACCAACCATAAACTGACAGTAATCGTCATGCTCATCATGACAAAGATGGCCAACATAATCATAAGCTGATATTTAATTGCCACGATAGGGGATGCGCCCCCGAGTATTTGTCCTGTCATCATGCCTGGGATTGTGACCAATCCTGTCGTGGCCATGGTGGCAAGTATTGGTGAAAGTGCTTTATTTAGTGCATCTTGTACGAATGGCTTTGTCGCATCGCTTGGTGAGGCGCCCAGTGCTAAAGCTGCTTGATACTCTGGCCAGCGCTCTTGCAGTGCACTGTAGTAGCTTTGCAAACAAATGATATTACTAGATATGCTATTGCCAAGCAGCATGCCCGCTAGTGGGATCATATAGCGGGCATGATAAAAAGGGTCCGGTTGTATGATGCCAAAAATTAAGATGGCCATTAATGGAATGAGCCCGGCAACTAGGCTAAGTATAATTGGCAACAAGACAATGCGTTTTGGAAATTGTACTTTATTGATGATGGCACTGCCTCCCACCAATACCATAGCAAACATCCATGCTAAATTAATCCAAACACTGTTGAGTTCAAATAGCAGCTCGAGATAAATGCCGATTAGGATCAGCTGCAATGTCATTCTTGTTAGGCTAATAAGGGTTTCTTTTAATAAACCAAGCTGATAGTGCTGATTAATATAATAGGGAATGATCAGAGTGAGACTAAACAGCACCAGTTGCCACCAGTGAATATCTATGACGTTTTGCATACTTCAAACTACTTATACTAAGCCTAAAACGGGATGCTTTTTGGCAATAAGTTAACGCTAACATGACCTTATGACATTTTTATTGACAGCGGTTTAAGGTCACATTAGCTGTACAAGTAAGCGTTGAAATTATACTTTTTGCAACACAATATCGTAGCGGTACTGGTTGGCAGCGGTGGTTTTTTTAGCTGTCATTAAGGTTTGTTCTACAGCGGTTTTACTGTTAAATAAACCATCAGACTGATTGAGTGGATGATCTGGGAAGTACATTTGTGTCAGTAGAGAATGATAACCTTTTTTTGAAATTTTAAGGTGAATATGCGGGGTTCTTTGTTGTGATGCATTGAGCGGGTATGCACCAGGAAAAACCGTTTTGAAGCGAAAGTGTCCCTGTGCTTTTGTTTGTATAATTGCCCAGGCTTGAAAGTGTTCGTCAATGGGAGCATCACTGCGGTCATGGGGGTGATGGTATCTACCAAAGCTATTGGCTTGCCACAGATCGACAGTGACGTCTTCAAGTGCATGACCGTCGTTGTCAAACACTTGGCCAAATATTTCGATGACGGTGCCTTTGGCTTTGCCTATTTTACCTGCCACTTGAGTTAAATCAGCGTCTTTGTCTTTTTGTGGTGTTATTGGGTAATAAGGCCCCTCCATTTCCCTTGGGGTGACCGTGCGGGCTTGTACTTGTGTGCCAAGTAAGCCAGCCAGTGAGCCCAGCGTTAAATTGCGAATAAAGTGACGGCGATTGCGTGTTGTCATTATTAATCCTCATGCAAGATGGTTAATGCACCCTAAAAGCGTTTTTTATCTGCACACAATTGACTCATGATTTCAATCGTTGCATATACATGTCACTCGGGTGCACGGCGTAATTAGAGTATGCGTCGCTGAGAGGATTCGCGTCTTAACATTTACCTATTATTTTAGATGATAGAGTTTTAATAGGTGCTTATAGTTATGAAAATTAAGCTTATTTTTCGTGTTTAGCGAATGGTCGGTATTGGTAGTTATCAAAGGTAACGGTGGAGGTTTCTTCTATATCGATAAAAAAAGAAAAGGTACCCCGCATATCCATTTTAGTTTGTTGTACAAGGATGGTGTCGTTCACCGTTATAAATTTCATAGAAAGTTTAAAATCATGAATGTCTGCTAACGCGACAGGGCTGAACGACGCCGTATTGTGGACAGAAATAGTCTCAATATTATGGCTAGTTTTATTTATTTGGATACGACCTGTTAATTTACCCAATGCATCTTTCCCAAGATCAGCCAATTCGACAGGGTAACTATAAGTGATGCTATGTGGTGTTTCTTTTTCTACTGCCAGTGATTGCGTTTTCACTAGCTCTTTAATGCTGATTGAAAACCCTTCATTGCCACGTTTTTGTGCGAATTCTTTGACTTGTTTTTGGGATGGCGTTTGACCGTTGAGCTCAAGTAGATGCCAGCGCTGCTTGGTATCTTCATGGGGGCGGTGTTTGGCATGTAGTTCGGTTTTGTTACCTTCTTCGACCTCGATACTGTGGATGGTATAAGACCAATGTTGTTTATTGGTTTGAGAAAAGTGCTCAAGTGCGGACTCAACCATACTGACATGTTCGTTGGGTGCAGCCAAAGCCGCCGTTGAAAGTAAAAAATATGCGCAAAGAATAGTAGTGTATCGGATGTGGTGAAACATAAAGCGGCCTCCTTTTTGTTTTACTGTGCAGGCCGAGGTGTGAAATAGACGTGAAGCTTAGCGCCAAGTATGCCTAAGTTATTTATACAGAGGCGGTAAACTCCTCTAATGCGATGAGGATTTCTTTTCTGAGTATTTGAGTAAGGTGCCCTGTGGGGTAGTGGCCAGCAAGGTGTCTATCAACGCTGGTTGAGGCGTGCGGATCGTAACGATTGTCGGCGCCTGCAAGTTGATAAAACTGATTCACGACAGCGGTGGTATCGTGGGGGTCAGCTTCAATCATGATCATGGCCTGTGCTAAAACTGCACGGTAAAGGCCGTGTTCATTACTGGGGGACAGTGCAACTCGCTGTGCAGTACCGGTCACTTTGAGTGAATCAATATTGAGATTAAAGCGACCATCACAATAGGCCCCAGGGGTTTCACCATATTCACTCTGCAAGCCAAGACTACGCAGTGCACTGCGAATGGGCTCACATAGCGCGATATAAATGGCATCGAGGTCCAAAGTTTGTGATTTAGTTTGTGCAAAAATAATCGAAAAATTTAAAATGCCCGGCCCGTGTGGCACGGCTGTCCCTCCACTTTGCCTTACTGAAACTGGCCAGCCTAATTGAGCAAGCGTATCGCAGGCATCATTGAACATAGGTAGTTTGGCTTCTTTACGACTGACGATCAATGACTGCGGACACTCCCAGAGTCGAACCGTCGCAGGTTGTATGCCTTTGGCTACCTGCATTAAGAGTATTGAGTCTTGCTCAAGAGCACGCTCAGTGGATGTCTCTATGGGTTCGTTTAGAACAGACCACGAATATGCGCGATACAGTTGGGTTGCCAATTCTTTTTCATTCATATGTATTTGTCCCTAATTATCATGACACCTTTTCTAGTATAGACGTGGATATCGCGTGGCGATTTACTGTGAGCTAGAGGTCTCTGCAGTTGGCATCATCATGCTTTGATATCGCAATTCGCCTAAAAATGCTCTGGCCGCAGGGCCTAGGCTATCACCATCGACAAAGGTAAGGTGAAGTTGTACTTTTCGTGTCTGCCCCGATTGCAGGTTGAGTGGCACAAGCTCACTACTTTGCAGCTCTTTTTCAATTAAAGGCACTGGTAGCCACGCAAAGCCAAAGCCATTTTTTATCATATCAATAGAGGTGCGCATGTGGCTGACCGTCCAGCGCTGTGAGGCTTGAAGCCAGCCTGAGTCATGATTTTTTGATACCGCAGAGTCCCTCACGACAATCTGGCGATGAGACTTTAAATCTTCTAAGGTCAGTGCTTTTTCAGTTTGATTGAGAGTGTGTTCGGGGCTGGCAACGGCAATAAACTCAATTTGGCACAACTCTTCACTAAATAAACCTTCAAGGGTAAAAGCAGAAACGGCGATATCAACTAAGCCACCTTGCAACTGCTCATTGGCCCCATTGAGTACAGACTCGACAAGCTCGATGCGCAGAAATGGGAATTCCTGTGAGACTTTATCAAGCACCCTATACAGTAAGTGCGATGGGAAAATGGCATCGATGGCGATACGCAGCTTAGTTTCAATGCCTTCTGCGAGATTCTCTGCAATGGTTTCGACTTTTGAAGCTTCCTCTAACAGGTAGTCAACCCGGCGCAGCATTAATTCACCGGCAGGCGTTAAGAGCGTTTTACGGCCTTCGACACGAAATAGCTTTACGCCAAGAGAGGTTTCAATTTTATTCACGGCGTTGTGAATACTTGATTGGCTCTTATGAATTTGAGCCGAAGCTTGGTTAAACCCGCCATGCTCGACGACGGCTTTAAACATACGCCACTGCTCGAGCGTTACTTTAAGCATGTTCCACCCCATTAAGGAATTAGTGTTTAATGATAGATTTAAAAGAATGTTACACGAAAAAAACTCAAATGATCATGCTTACGCCGTGAATAACTAAACGACATATGGCAACCCCAATTGATTGACAATTCAAATGTTCACTTTTTAAGAATGAATTATGGGTTTTTAACTGATTTTAATTCATAATAATCTAATTAAACTGCTCGTATAGAGTTTTATTAGGTATATTAAAATGAAATATTTGATGGCTTTGGTGCTATTGCTCTTAGTCTATACGGGTGAGGTTTACGGTCACAGTGAAGAAGTCAGACACAGCTATTCTGTGGATTATCTTCAAGGGGAAGGCGATGTAAAGGGGGTAAAATTTGCTTATCAGATCCACGTTGACTGGTTATCCCAATACAGTGAGTTACTTGATCTATATTTTGAATCAAGTATCAATTTTTGGGAATATGGCCTTGATAACAATCATGACTCAAACTTTGTATTAGCCTTATCCCCTGTGATCCGTTATCCGATCACAAAACTCAATACTTATCCGCTGTTCTTAGAGTTTGGGATTGGTGTTTCGTTATTGGATGATACTCAATTTGCGGGAAAAAATGTGAGTACACATTATCAGTTTGAAGATCGGCTAGGCATTGTAATGAAGTTCGGGGAAAACTTTTCTCAGTCAGTTGCTCTTCGTTATTTCCATTACTCCAATGCGGGATTCAAAAGCCCCAACCCTGGTTTAGATTTTATATCATTCAGTTACAGTAAATTTTTCTAAATGTAACTTATACCCTCCCAAGCAGTGAGGCTCATTCTTTCATGAATGGGCTTTTTTTCTACAGAGGGGCTGAGCCCCAGTGCGCTTTTTGTTTTTTCTGTGCCTGCTTTTTAGCGCGTTTAAGCTCACTTTTACGGACGTGCTTCGTTATCCATTTGATCATTTTTGGCGACAACTCTGGCGGGATATTGTGGCCCATGCCGGGGACAATTTTGAGTTTTGATTTACGGATCTGCTGTGCGGTTTTAACGCCTTCTTGGCTTGGAATAATGGGGTCGGATTCACCGTGGATCACTAAGGTAGGGGCTTTAACTTTGGTCATGAGATCTTGGCGATCTCCGCTTGCGGCCATCGCGGCGAATTGCCGATGAAATCCATGTGGGTTGTGCGCTCGCTCAACCGTATCAATCGCCTGATTTTTGAGTATGCGTTCATCTTGTGGGTAGGCGGGGCTACCTATCAATTGATTGAGGCGGATATTGTAGCGAATTGCAGCCTCTCTATTGGGTTTATCTGGGCGAATTTTTGCAAGTTGTAAAAATACTTTTAGGTTGGAGTGCGTCAATTTTAAAGCTGATGGTGATGACATAATAGACGTGAGGCTTAGCACTTTCTTTTTTTGTTTAGCGGCAATCAGTTGAGCTATCATTCCCCCCATGGAGGCGCCAACAAGGTGCGCTTTTTTTATTTTTAACGCTTTCATTAAGGCTAATGTATCTTCAGCCATTTCATCTAGCGTATAGGGAGCTTTGGTACGCATAGGCAAACGTGCACTTAACCAAGTTTTAAAGAGGCTAGGTGTACCATATTGCTCTAATTGGGTTGACAGGCCTGCATCGCGATTATCAAACCGAACGACTCTAAACCCTTGATCAACTAAGCCATAAAACAGCGCATCGGGCCAGAGCGTCATCTGTGCACCCAGTCCCATAATTAATACAATGGCAGGATGTTTTTTATCTCCTTCATCCTGGTAACTGATAGAAATATGATTGCTAATTGAGATTGATTTCATAGTGATTTAATGAATGAAGCCCTGTGTGCAGTTTAGGCATAAAAAGACCAATTGCCTATGAACTAATTTGTTTTATAAACGTGTATACTCGTTGTTGATTACAGTGACTAGAAGGAAATGACGTTGATAGAAGACACGTATTATCTTAGGTATCTACTGTATGTATTAACCTTAAAAAGGATCAATGATGAGTAAAAAAATATCTCACAGCCACGAGCATCATCGAGGCGATATCAAAGACAATGCCTTAAAGGCATTGGTAACCAGTCCAGTATTTAAAAGCAAGGTTGAAAAAGCCAAAAAAGGAAAAGGCAGCTTTCGCCGAAAAGCAAAACATCAAGGCCAAGAGCCTTATTTTATGGCAGCGTAAAGCGAGCGGTGAGCCATAAAATAAGTCTTTTTAAGCGGCTATTTTTGTATCAACAGATTGGAATCATATAATGAGAAGGAAGTGCTTACTTACATTGTTGTGTATCGGTATAGCAGGTTGTCAATCAGCACCATTTACCTATAACCCGGAAGGGGCCGAGCACAGCCGCCTAGCCAAAGTTGCCGTAGAGCAAGGCCCACGACAGTTTGCCGATGATTATGTTGCTGTGATTGAATACATTTGGAATGAGCAAGGCGAGGAGTTGAGTGGCCGTTTGCCTTATGTCAGTGCTACATTTGACCGCTTGAACATATCACCAGGTGTTTATCGCATTCAAGCAAAGTGTGCCAACAAGCAGCATCAAGGCAGTGTGGAAGGGATTTTTAACTTTGAATCCGCCAGCAATTACCGATTGTATTGCGAGCTGAGACAAGACCGCCACACGTTGGGGTTTGCGGTCTCGACTCATGTCGCACTGAAGCTTGAAAAAACGACCAATTAATCTGATACCTGCACGGGTGTTGATGATGGCTTAGCTGGTAAAGCTCGTCTGCTCCACATACTCGCCAGTATAGAACCACTGATGTTATGCCATATCGAAAACACAGTGCCCGCAATTGCCGCTGCGGGTGAGAAAAACTTCATTGCTAAAGCCACTGCAAGGCCTGAGTTTTGTAGTCCAACTTCAAAGGCAATGGTCCGACAGACCACTTCTTGAAACCCACACCACCTCGCAGCCCAATATCCACTTAATAAGCCAATCCCATTGTGTAAAATAACGGCACATAATATGACTGGGCCGACAGATGCAATATGGGCGTGATTGAGTGCCACAATGACTGCAATGATAAAAACGATGGCTGTCATGGACACCAGGGGCAAAATGGCCTGTATTTTAGCTATCTGCTTTTGTAAAAAGGTGTTGAGTAATAAGCCAATTAAGACAGGTGCCAGGACGATTTTTAGCAGGTTTAAAATCATGGCTTGAGTAGGAATATCCACCAGTTGTTGGGCATACAATGAGATTAAAAACGGTGTGACTAACACGCCTAATAATGTACTGATGGCGGTCATTGTGATAGACAAAGCAACATCGCCCTTAGCTAAAAAGCACATCACATTGCTGGCAGTCCCGCCAGCGACACAGCCTACCAAGATTATTCCAAGGCTCAGATCATCGTCTAAATTGAATGTATACACAATGGTCAGGGCAACTAAAGGCATCACCAAGTATTGCAGTAACACGCCTAAGGCTATGGCTTTCGGCGTTTGCATGACTTTATTAAAGTCCGACAAGGTGAGTGTTAACCCCATACTAAGCATGATCACGGTTAAGACAGGAATGATGGCAGATTTATACGGCGCAAAAAGTTCAGGACTGTAATAAGCAACGGTACTCAATAACAGAGCCCATAGGGGAAATAATTGGATCACTCTATTTAACATGATGGTCTCAATAGTATGGATTAGTATGATGATTGAATCGCTAAATTGTGGAATGAATATGTTGTCACACAAGTTTATGCGTTTGTATATTTTTCACCCCACTGTTATGTTAACAATCAGTAAACTATAGTCAATTGTGTTCACCTTGACAGCGTAATGGGTGCGCATGGTGTGTCACTACTCATCGGGAAGTCTATGTTCGAGCAGATCATCGCGTTTATTAATCAATTATTATGGGGTGACGGTCAGCTCCTTATCTATATTTTGCTGTTTGCCGGCGCTTGGTTCACATTTAAGCTGCGCGCTATTCAACTGTCAGGCTTTAAGCACATGTTTTCGCTTGCGAGGCACAGTGCTAGTGCTGACTCTAATGGGATCAGTTCATTTCAGGCCTTGTGCACAGGTTTAAGTGCGCGCGTGGGGACGGGAAATTTGGCAGGCGTTGCCATGGCCATTTCTTTGGGCGGCAGTGGGGCTGTATTTTGGATGTGGGTCATCGCGTTACTTGGGATGGCAACCGGTTTCGCAGAAAGCGTGCTTGGTCAGTTATACAAAGTGAAAGATAACCGCAAAGAATTTCGCGGAGGTCCTGCATATTATATTCGAGCAGGGTTGGGTAAAACTTGGCTCGCGGTGTTGTTTTCGCTGTGCTTATTTTTAGGCTATGGTGCAAGCTTTAGTGCAATGCAGGCAAATACCATAGCAGAAGCATTGAACAACACGTTTGCGGTGCCCACTTATTTGAGTGGAGCCGCTATCGCTGTAATTGCAGGTATGATTGTGCTTGGCGGCCTTAAGCGTATAGCCCGTTTTGCTGAATTAATAGTGCCTTGGATGGGGGCCGCTTTTATTCTGACTGCACTTATCATTAGTGCTGTGAACTTTACGCAATTGCCTGGACTTATCAGTGATATTGTTTTGTCCGCATTTGGATTAACCGAGGCGTCTGCGGGGGCGCTAGGTGCGGCAATAAAAAGTGGGATACAGCGAGGCATGTATTCCAATGAAGCTGGTGCGGGGAGTGTGCCACATGCAGCTGCAGGAGCAGCGCCTAATCCTAATCATCCTGTCGTACAAGGATACATCCAGATGCTGGGTGTATTTGTAGATACCATTGTATTGTGCAGCTGCACAGCGGTCATTGTATTGCTTGCAGGTGTGGGAGCCAGTGGCGAAATGGCGGGGATCAGTGTTACACAGCAAGCAATGGCAGTGCACTTTGGCGAGTTTGGAGATGATTTTATTGCTGTGGCCATTACGTTATTTGCATTTACCTCAGTGGTTGCCAATTATGCGTATGCTGAGAGTAATCTGCACTTTTTTAAACTTGACAATAAAGTGGGCAAGTTGAGCTATACCTGCATATATTTGGCGATGGTAGTGTGGGGCGCAAATGCCAGCTTACAACAAGTATGGAACTTGGCAGACATGTCTCTGGGTTTAATGACGTTGGTCAATGTCTATGCGATTGTATTACTCACTCCAACAATAATCAGCTTAACTCATGACTATCTTAATAAAAAGCAACAGGGGGAAAACCTCTCATTTCGCAAAGGAGATGTTGTGATACAAGGCGAAACGGCATCTGATGTTTGGGATTGATGTGTTAGTAACTTAGCCGTTGTTGAGCAGTGGCGATGCCACTGCCAAAAGCCCATTAAGCGTCAAACCAAGCTGCGAGTTGTTGCTGATAGGGCGTAATATCACCGATGTTATTTTTCACCCATTGTGGATTGTAATAAGTGTCTAAGTAACGCTCGCCACTGTCGCAAATTAAAGTGACGATGGCCCCGCCTTTATTTTGATTCTTCATTTTCTCTGCACTCGTTAAAGCCCCCCACAGGTTAGTGCCTGTCGATGGCCCCGCTTTACGGCCTGTGAATTGTTCGAGCCATAACATCGCCGCGATACTGGCCGCATCCGGCACCCGCATCATATGGTCAATGACATCGGGCTGAAAAGACTTCTCTACTTTGGGTCGACCTATCCCTTCGATTCGACTAGAACGGCCAGTGCAAAGTGACTCGTTGCGTGTTTGATAGCCTTCATAAAAAGCGGAAAATTCAGGGTCTACAACCATGAGTTCAGTTTCATAGCCTTTGTAAAGTATGTAGCGGCCGAGTGTGGCAGAAGTCCCGCCGGTTCCCGCGCCCATGACGACAAGGCTAGGGACTGGATAGGGCTCACACTTCATTTGGTTAAAAATACTTTCGGCGATGTTATTATTACCACGCCAGTCCGTTGCACGCTCTGCATACATAAATTGATCCATAAAGTAGCCGTTGCACTGTTGTGCAAGCGCCACTGCGGTGTCATGCATTTGTGTTGCACACTCCACAAAGTGGCATTGTCCGCCATAAAATTGAATTTGATCTATCTTACTTTGCGCCGTTGAAGCAGGCATAACCGCAATAAATGGGACACCTATCATTTGCGCAAAATACGCTTCAGACACAGCTGTACTGCCAGAAGAGGCTTCGATGACGGTGGTGTTTTCTTTGATTTTGCCATTGCATAGTGCATACAAAAACAGTGAACGGGCAAGGCGATGTTTTAAACTACCCGTTGGATGAGTGCTTTCGTCTTTGAGGTATAAATAAATATCATTAAACTGAGGTAGCTGAAATTTAAATAAATGCGTATCAGCAGAGCGATTCTGATCGGCTTCTATTTTTGCAATACTTTGCTTTACCCAGCTTTTCATATTTACCTACTCCTATTGTGTGTGATTTAAAATCGTGAACTTAATATTCTTTTTGGTTATAACTTATTCTATATGTAATTGGGATAGAATTTAAGCTTTATTTTTAGCCACTCTCCGTTGTCAGTATTTGGCTTTGTTACTTTTTGTAGCAATTTGCTTAGCCACAAAGACACGGTGTTCTTTTTAATCATGATATGAATATGGCACACTGAACACATAAAGAGATATCAACCCTATTTAATGGTTAGAAAAGGAAGCAGTTTGAGCAATACAACCCCAGCAAAGCAGCAAAAAGCCATTGCCAGTTTGTTACCCATTGTGGCATTTATTAAACCCTATAAATGGGTTGCCATGTTGGCGTTGTTGGTTTTATTAATTACCGCAGGGCTCAATTTGTCCATTGGTCAAGGTGTGAAATTTGTCATTGATAGCGGCTTTATTGCTGGGTCCAAAGCGCAATTGACACAAGCTATTTCTGGGTTAGTAGTTTTGATCTCTTTAGTGGCTGTTGGGACGTTTTGTCGATTTTATTTGATGAGTTGGCTTGGAGAGCGCGTTAGCGCCGATATTCGTAAAGCGGTATTTAATCAAATCGTACACCTTCATCCGAGTTACTTTGAAGAGAATCGCAGTGGTGAGATGATGTCTCGTTTGACCACGGATACAACTTTGCTGCAATCTATCGTCGGGTCTTCTTTTTCGATGGCACTGCGCAGTGCATTAGTGCTGTTCGGTGGTTTGATCATGCTGCTTGTTACCAATTTTAAGCTGACTTTGCTGGTGGTAGCCTGTGTGCCACTCACCTTAGTCCCCATTATGATTTTTGGCAAACGGGTGCGTAGGTTGTCTGAAAATAACCAAAGTGCTATCGCTGATATCAGCACGTATGCAGGTGAGATCATTCAGCATATTAAAGTAGTGCAAAGTTACACCCATGAAGAAAAAGAAAAACACGCTTTTGGCGGTGAGGTTGAAAAAGCGTTTAACGTGGCTCGGCAAAGCATTAAGCAGCGTTCTTTTTTAATCGCAGCAGTCATATTCCTGACCTTTGGCGCCATCAGCGTGATGCTATGGGTGGGGGGGATGGATGTGTTAGAGGGGCGCATGACGGGCGGTGAGTTAGGCGCTTTCATCTTTTATGCAATTATGGTCGCGATGTCGGTGGCGACCATTGCTGAAGTATACGGAGAGTTACAACGCGCAGCAGGCGCAGCCAGTCGTTTACTTGAATTGTTAAAAATTGATAGTGCCATCAAAGATGTTGATGAGCCCGTTGAAATGCAGCATACCGGCGAAGTGAGTATTGCCTTTAACAATGTGGACTTCTACTACCCATCAAGACCGGACACTCCTGCGCTCAAAGGTATCAATTTATCTATTGCGAAAGGAAAAGTTGTCGCTTTGGTTGGGCCGTCAGGCGCAGGGAAAACGACTTTATTTGAACTCCTTCAACGCTTTTATGATCCTCAACAAGGGGATATAAAATTCAATAATGAAGTACTCACTCAGGTGTCACTTAATGCACTGCGCCACTCGATGGGGATGGTGCCACAGCACCCAGTCTTATTTAGCTCTGACGTTTGGCACAATATTCGTTATGGCAATCCTGATGCCTCAGATGAGCAAGTGATAGAGGCGGCAAAGCGTGCTCATGCTCATGACTTTATAGTGCAACTTCCCGATGGTTATGGCAGCTTTTTGGGGGAGCAGGGAGTGAGATTGTCCGGCGGTCAAAAACAGCGTATCGCAATTGCGCGCGCTATTTTAAAAGATCCTGAGGTTTTGTTGTTGGACGAAGCAACCAGTGCATTGGATGCGCAGAGTGAATTTCACGTGCAAGCGGCACTTAATGAATTAATGCAAAACAGGACGACTCTGATTATTGCACATCGCTTGGCAACCGTGACCCATGCGGATGTGATTGTGGTGATGGATAAAGGTCAAATTGTTGATATGGGGACACATCAGGACTTACTTGAAAGCTCTGTACTGTATCAAAGACTGTGTGAATTACAGTTTGATAAAGCACAGAGTATTGAAGGGGTGACAACTTAAAATTGGTAGATAAAATTACCATTAACAAGTGTGTCATCTTCGTTGCGGTTGAACCAATTTGAGCGACTATGAACGACCTCAAATGAACCTAGAAAGCTTTTTGTGAACGCATACTCAAGGCTCAGGCTAACACCAAATGCAGAGCCATCATCTGAAAAGTGGTTTAGTGTGCATTCAGCTGCGTATTGCTCACCACAGCCATTGTATGTTGTTCGGTAATAAGTGCCATCAATCTCGCCAGTTTGGTAAAATACACTGCCATATAAAAGCGTTTCTTCTGATAAGCGGTAGCCAGTTATCCACGCAATATCAATAAGATCATGATCTAAATCCCAAGCTCTGCTGGTCGCAGGGGAGAGGTTACTCTCCTCTTTACTCTCTACACCAGACTCGTGATCAGATAAATAACCAAGTGTAATAGCATGAGAAACGTTACCGGCCTGCGATGTTTCTGCATGCTGTCCTGAAAACTGATACTTTAAAGTTGCTTTGACAGCCTTACCTGTTTGGTATTTAGCTGAAAAGCCAGCACCAAGAGACATTTCACCGCTAACGAAAAGGCCTGTATCGTTTGACTTCAGTGGCGCATTACCAATTGGAATTGGCTGGCCTTTATCTAGACCGATTGCCAGTTTTACATGGAAAGGTTGACTGTGTACTTCTGGGCTATCTAATCGAACTGATCCGGTGTCAGCTTCCGGGGTTGAAGTACAGCCTGATAGTATGACTAAAGAGGCTAAGGCTGCGGCACATTTTTTCATATTATTCTGATCCTTGGTAAATTTAAAAATGAGAATTATTGCGGTTTTGGATGGTATCGGATTTTCCCATAATAGCAACAAGGTTAATTGGAAATAGACGGTTTTATGAAAAACGCCATCTGTATGGATAAAGGTCATGTTCTTGATATGGGTACGCATTGAGGGGGCTTGACAGCGCTGTACTTTATCAAAGGTTGTGTGAGTTGAACTTGATAAAGCACAGAGTGTTGAGAATATGGCTACTTAAAATTGGTAGGTAATACTTCCATTAACGAGCGTGTCATTTTCGTTGCGATTAAACCAATTAGTGCGACTGTGTGAGACTTCGATTGAATAGAGCAAACTTTGTGTAATTGCATATTCAAAACTGACACTAAGGCCATATGCAGATCCATCATCTGAAAAGTGATTTAGGACACATTCTGGCACTCGCGATTCGATGCAGCCCTTAAGGTTGGTACGATAGTAAGCGCCATCGATTTCACCAAATTGATAAAATGCGCTGCCGTATATAAGTGCCTCTTCTGATAGGCGATAACCTGTTATCCAAGCAATATCAATAAGGTCATGGTCAAGTTCCCAATCTATAGAGTGGGAGTTGTCGTTCTTATCTTGGCTACCTGACTCTTGGTCAGATAAATATCCAAGTGCAATGGCATGAGAGATATTACCAGCTTGTGCTGTTTCTGCATGCTGTCCAGCAAACTGGTATTTTATTGCGCCTTTAACCGCTTTACCTACTTGGTACTTAGCAGAAAAGCCGCCTCCTAGAGACATCTCTATACTGGCGTAATGCCCCACGTCATCTGAACCAAGTGGCGTACCATCGATTGGTATTGCGCGGCCTTTATCTGTGCCCACTGCCAATTTTACATTGAAGGGTTGACTGTGTACTTCCGGACTATCTAAGCGAACTGAACCTGGGTCGGCCTCTGGTGGTGTCGATTGGCAACCGCTTAGGACGATAATGAAGCCTAAAGCTGCAGTACATTTTTTCATATACTTCTGATCCCTATTGAGATTTTAAATGAAATTATTGCGGCTGTGGATAGTATCGACTTTTCCTGTATTAGCAACAGAAAGAAATGAAAATAGGCGATTTAATAAAAAACGTCATCTCGTTTAGTTCAGGTTGAGGTAAGATGGGATCAGAGAGTCAACTTGTTGGTGACTTATCAAAAAAGGAAAGGCAATGAAAAAATACATGGTATTAGCAATGGGGTTATTGCTCACAGGCTGCTCTGACAGTGAGGTCGGCGATGTTTCATTGGGCTTGTTTACACTAAAAGATATTAAATTAGACTCCATGATTGATCCTGTGGTGACAGGAGTGACATGTCATGTTGCCAGCGTTGAAGCAGACTTGAGCTTATCTGATCCCAGTGATAGCGCTATTTCATGCCGCCAAACGGGTGAGATCACACTGTCTATGATTGCCACTATCGATAAATCTAAATCTGGTGAAGTGGTATTTAAAAAGTCCAAGAGTATTTTTTTTAAAAGTATGAAAGTGCGTCGTATTTATGATGCCAAAAGCCAAACACTGATGTATTTATCTTATAGTACTAAAGAAACATCAGGCAGCTTTAAGCATAGTTTATCAACGGTGCCTTTGTGGGGCACTCAGGCTTACGTCGCAATAAAAGGCGAGCAATAAATGACTTTCATGGCCGAATCGTGTTCGGCCATGACGAAGCGTTACTTCTCACCTAACACTTCAAACTCGTCATAAATGAGGCGTGCCTGTCCATCTTTTTCGACGATCCAGTGCTCTTTATGCACAACGCCATAGGCTTTATTCATGGTCCACTTTGACGTCAAAATGTAGCCGCCATTAGGGCTTACTTGCCAATCAACCTCACTGTACTCAACACGGTTAAAACCTTGATTCATGATGTCTTGCCAAAATTGGGCAATTTGCGCGCGACCTGTAAACTCGCCAAAAGGCAAGGCTTTCATCGTTGCGTGTTCAGTATATTGTTGTGCACAGGCCTGCGCATCTTGACGGTTGAATGCGTCTTGCCATGCAGCAATACCGGCTTTACATAGCGCTAGTTGTGTTGTGTTTATGCTCATTTTAATGCTCCGTGAAATTAAACTTGTGTTAGATTAGCGTGCTAATTAAATTAGAAAAACAATCTAAAAAGAACGCATTGTTTAATTGGGGTAAACAATTGATGAGTAAATTGCGCCATATGTCTTTATTTGCACAAATTGTAGAAAGTGGTTCTATCACCGCTGCTGCAGATACATTGGGATTGTCTAAGTCGGTGTTGAGTCAACATTTAAAAGCACTTGAACAAGACCTTGGGGTGATGCTGCTACGGCGTACGACAAGAAAGCAAAGCTTGACGGTGGCAGGGAAAGCTTTTTATGCGCAGTGCAAGTTAATCAACCAAACAGCTCAGCGAGCTTGGTTGGAAGCGACGCAATTCAATGAGATACCTAAAGGTAAAGTCAAGATCACGGCACCGAATGTTTTAATGACGACGTTAATAGCCCCAGCACTGGCCGCTGTTATTGCAGAGTACCCTGAACTTGAATTAGAGCTGGTGGCTGACGATCGGCAATTAGACTTGCAGGCACACTGTATTGATTTGGCAATCCGCGTGGGTCGTTCAGAGAATAGCGATGCGAAACAGCGCTGGATAGGGGAGTTTAAAGATGTGTTGTGTGCAGCGCCAATACTGCTGACTGGAAAGCCTCCTGAGAATTTAAGGTACATTGCCAATGGGTGGCAACCGCGACATATAGAGCATATTCTTACATCTGGAAAAGGACACGAAAAAGTGTTTTCTACCATTGCCAGTTGTAAAGTAAATACCTTTGAAACATGCTTCGCTATGATAGCTCAAGGGGCGGGAATAGGGCTTGTGCCAGAATTTAAGTTATCTGAATATACGACTCAATTATGCGAAGTTTTTCCTGGATATAGCTTGGCGCCAAATCCGGTTTTTGCATTACATACATTTGACCGGCAGGTGCCTTTGAGCCTTCGAGTGTGCTTGCAAGCCATTGAAAATAAACTAGCCCAAAGTATGGGCTAGTGGTGATTTAATGCATAGTGACTGATGAGACAAGTGTATAGGGTTGAAAATCCCGTTGTGGTACGTATATGGTGTAACCTCGGCTAGGGGCGGTGAAATACCCCCTGCCATCCTCATAGATGGTGACTTTGTCACTGGTGTCAAAGGCATTCACGAGGGTTTGTCCCGCCAAATCACTAAACCCAGTAGCGTGGGTACTGACCCAAACGCCTTTTCGCTCAGTGTCGTGGTTGTTTAATACGATAACGGCCCCCTGTTTGTGATGTTTACCAAATCGTCTGGCAACATAGACATGTTGCACGTCTCCATAGGGCGCACCTTGTTGAGAAAGTACAACTAATCCGCCATCCATATAAGTATTTCTGGCAAATATCAATTGCTTGATATCTTGATGCAAGCTGGCAGGTGCCTCTGTCGTGATGTGTGGCCTATGGTAATCGTGCTGTTTGACCCCAAAATAGTGGGAGTAGAAGACGGTCGGCTTACCTTCATGACTTAAAATATAGGCGTAGGGCAGTTTATGGTCTTTGCTTACCCATTTATCATGTTCTTTACCGGTATCATGGTTTTCAACAAAGGTGACTACCGACGTGCCAGGTAATTGATGACCGTGGCCATTTCTTACTAATCCTGCGTTATTGAGTGTGCGCATATCAAAGTTTTGATCTTGATTGCTCATTTGTGTAAGCACAGATTTTAGTGGGAAATCAAACGCATCAATGTCAGCACCAGCACTTTGAACCGTGTCTATCCACGATTTTATACTGCTGTCTCCTCCCCAATACTCAGCGACGACAAATGGCTGTTTACCACTGCTCTTAGGCAGGCTGTTAACCCACTTGGCAGCGAATTCCGGCTGAAACCCGCGTACAAAGTCGAGTCTAAAGCCATCAAAGTGGTGTTCTGTTTTAAGCCACTTCCCCCAATCAATTAATTTCTCTTGGACTCTAGGTGAAAAGGTGTTGGTATCATTACCAAAAAATTTGGTATTGGTGATCACTTCATCATTCCCCAAATCTCCAAGCCAATCGTTACCATCGACAGGATGAAAGTCACTATATCGCCAGCCATCATCGCTGCTCGGGTAGTTACCACCTGGTACTCGCTGAGGTGGTGCGATCCGTGTATTGGTGTAGGCATATAAATGTGAGTTGGTAATGTTGGTACTCACTTGGTTAGGTGCACGCTGTTGCCAAACTTCAACCGGAAAAAAGCCGTTATTTTGCGATGCATTAATCCAAGCTGTCGAACTATTCGGGTCGCCTTTTTTTGCCACGAGCTTAATGTAGAGCGTGGTTTTTTCAGGCACATTCAACCAATACTCGTCTACATCGGTTTGGTCAATAATTTGTCCTCTCAGCGAGGTATTTATACCAGGAAAAGCATTGCTACCGGGGCGTATTGGTGCGTAATGACCGTCATTGGGCTCTTGCTCCACATGGATGGTATCTGGCGTAATAGTGTGGTTAGCGTCTGTGATGCTCAGCGTATATCCTCTGGTACTGATGTGTTGGCTCCAAGGCATGGTTGAGCCATAGCCTTGGATCTTAATAAAGACACGCCCTTGTACATCTTTGAGCTGCCAGCTAATTTCATTGCTGGGATAGGCAACATGTAGGTGTTGATGCGCTTTACCCATTGCATACGCTTTGACGGCTGGGTTGATTTCACTGTCGTGTTCATTGCTATATATATGATTGAGGACTACATCAGCATAGACTTTGATATGGTGAGATTGAAGTGTGTTGATCATGTGTTTTAGTTCACTTTGGCTGCCAAAGCGCGTTTCGATAGTGCCTTTTTGTAAATAGCTACCAAGGTCATAGTGGTCGTATACGCCATAGCCCATATCGATAATACCCCAATTCCCTTTCGAAGGAGGCGGTATCCAAATACTGGCGAACCCAGCTTGAGATAAGCCTGGCGCTTGTTGCTTTAAGTGGTCCCACCAAATCCCATTTTTGTTCTCTTCATCTACAGGGACATCCCAATAAAAGCCTTGTAGCATCACATCATTGGTGGCAATGCATACTGATGAAGTTGAACTAAGTAGTACACTACAGAGGGCATATCGTACGAGCGTATATGGTTTTTCTTTCAGTAACTTAACGAGTGTGTTCATTTAAGCAGATCCTTGCACAAGCAAATTTAGCGTGTTTTTCATCCTATCAAGATAAACCTAGCATGCTTTGTCGGATTATCTCTTGAATACGTATGCATATGCATTGCACTGATATTTGCCTGAGGTATGCGTTATCAGGCTGATAAATCGTTTATATTTGCTGAGGTTTTATGGTTATGTTATACCGTATTAAATTGGTGTTTATTTAGGGACGGACTATGCGTATTGCAATATTACTGATTTTTCTCATATGGTTTCCCGCTAAAGGATTTGCTGTGCAAGAGGTAACCATACCACTTCGAGATACTACCAAGTTGGCGGCTACTGTTTACGTACCTGAACAGGCTCAAAGTCATACTGAAAAATATCCTGTTATTGTGCAATTTACACCGTATGGACGCGCGGAAGCGACGCAAAGAGGGGAGTATTTTAGTACGCATGGCTATATCTTTGTTGCTGTAGACAGTCGCGGTTTAGGCGATTCGCAGGGGCAGTTCACGCCTTTTTTAGATGAGGGGAGAGATGGTTATGATGTCATTGAATATTTGGCTAAACACCCTTTGAGTAATGGTAAAGTGGGTACTTTAGGTGGATCATATCGAGGGTTTACTCAATGGGCGATACAGAAATATCGACCGTCCTCATTACACTCAATGATTGCCATTGCTTCTGTATACCCGGGGTATGATTTTCCCATGCGAAATAATATCTTCTCAGATTATACGATCTCTTGGCTGGACTTTGTTTTATCTAAAGCAGACAGTAAGCGTTATGGCTCGGGAGATGGGTGGGATAATGCATATGTAAAGCAAAAGAATAGCGGCACGGCATTTAAGGATTTAGATGCGCAAAAAAATCATTTATCTGAGGTTTATCAAACTTGGCTAGCACATCCAAATTACGATATATATTGGTAAAATATGGTGCCTAATCGCAATGATTATGCGGCCATATCTACACCGATATTGTCCATCACGGGTCATTATGATGGTGATCAACGCGGCACATTAAAGTATTACAAACTTCATCAACAATGGGGAGATCCTAGCGTATTTGCACATCATTATTTAGTGATGGGACCTTGGGATCACAGTGGGACGAGAAAACCAAAAAGTCGGGTTCATGAAGCGCAATTTTCGTCCCATTCTTTGATTGATATGCCCAAGCTGTATTTAGAGTGGTTTGATTGGACTTTAAAAGGTGAGCGCAAACCAGCGTATTTACACTCACCCGTGATCCAATATGTGCAAAAGGCAGGGTATTGGTTTGGACAAGAACCACTGCAATCTGGCTCAAAAGGAGAGCGGGTCTTATTGCGCAACTTGCTGGTGAACACAGATACCAATCAGCAGGCTAAAAGTCGCTATGTGTATGATCCTAAAGCTGCGGTGACATTACCAATAAAATTGGATATGACAGGCACAGTCAACTTGCCTCAAAAGGGGGGCGATTATGTGGTTTTTGAAACCTCTTCATTGACCAAAACAAGCAGGTTGTTCGGCCAATTTAACGCCTCAATCTGGCTGAAAATGGATGTTGTGGATACAGATATCTACTTAGATGCGTTTGAAGTATGCAAAGATGAGGCTGTGCGTCTATTGAGCCAAGCATATCGGCGCGTTAAATATCGAGAAAGTTTATCTATGCCCGTTTCAACCCCCATCCAAACGCCTTTTGAGCTTAAGTTGGACGATTTTGATTGGGTGGCAAGGGACATCGAAAAAGGCTGCAAATTGAGGTTTATTCTTCGCTCAGCAAAATGGCATCATCAAAAGCATTTTAACAGTGGATTACCCGTGTCATTTCAAACCATGGCGCAAGCGACTGCCGCTACTATTAGCGTGTTGCACGATGAAAATTACCCCAGTTATGTTCACATACCTTGGTTAAAACCTAGCGTTGATGTGACGCAAACGGTGTCATTACCTTTGGTTCAATAGCGCATTAGGCGATGGGTAAACTGACATAAACGGATGTGCCAGATTGCTCATCACTGCGATATTCAATAAAGCCTTTTTGCTGCTCTGTGAGTACTTTAGCGGTATAAGTACCCAAACCTGAACGGCTGCCTTTGCCATGGGAGACAAACTTTTCTAAAAATTGATGCCGTATTTGTTGCGGAATGGGGTCTGAGTTGTGCACTTCAATAATGTGAAATTGGCTCTCAGTTTGGGCGCTGATGGTGACGGCTTTATTTTTTGTAGAGGCCTCCAAAGCGTTTTGTATTAAATGGGTGAATAACGCGAATAGGAGTTGCTGTTCTCCACGGATCTTTAAGTCAGCAGGCACAGAGTTGGTGATGTTGATTTGCTGATTAGAAATGATATGACTTAATCCTAGCAACACCTTATCTAATAGGTTGTGTATGGCCTGTGTAGTGGGCTTCAATTCATATTCATTACGTTCAATTTTTTGTAACGCTTGCATATTATCCAAGTGTAGTTGTAATTGCTGACAATTTTGCTGAATAAAGTCTAAATATTGCTGTGCTTTTTGGGGATCGTTTAAGTGGTTTGACAATGAGTTGCTGGCGGTTTGTATTTCTTTTATGGGCGAGACCACTTCTTGTTGGTTTACGGTATCAAATTGCTCCCTGAGTTTGGCATTTTCCATCATGGTATCTATTTGCGCACGCATCAGGCGATTAGAGTCGATGGCGCGGCAGTGTGCTTTTACCCGTGATCGCACAATGGACGGATTGGCCGGTTTGGTGATGTAGTCCACAGCCCCAAGCTCAAGGCCTTTTACAATATGTTCTGTTTGCTCTAATGCGGATAAAAATATCACCGTAATATGCTGCGTATTCGGATCGGCTTTAAGGCGCTTGCAGACTTCAATACCATCCATGTCTGGCATCATAATATCCAGTAGTACCAAATCAGGTTGTGGTTCCATAGCGCAAATTTGCAGTGCTTTTTTGCCATTGAGTGCCGCTTTAACTTTATAGTCTTTACGTAATATATCGCTGATCACTTTTATGTTGTCGGCAACATCATCGACCACTAATACTTGTGTGACATGTTCTTTTTGTTCTGATTGCTCAGTAGTTACTGCATTCATCGGCCGTACAGGCTTACTCAATGCCCGTTGTAAGCGGGATAATAAGATTTGGCTAGAGAAAGGCTTGACGATGTACTCGGATACTCCACTTTGAATAGCTTGCATTACGTTACTTTGATCTATGGTCGCAGAAGTCATTACAAAGGGGATTTGTGCTGTACGAGGATTGCTGCGCACATATTGTAGCAGTGAAATCCCCTCTAATTTGGGCAACTTCCATTCAGATATGATCAGCTGGATGTCGTTGTAGTTGAGTTTCTCCCTTGCATCTACTCCATTCGAGCTTTGGACCACAGTAACCTCTGGCGCAAGCTTCTTAGCTGTGCTGGCTATCATAGATCGAATGGTTTCGTGGGGTTCAACAATTAAAACCGTAATTGATTGATGATTGTCACTCCAAGACATAGAGTTCTCCGCGCCAAATTTGCTAAATGAAAATTACAGGCTAATTGACTGTCTTTGACACGCGACTACATAACTGAGTGATTGGTAGACAAAAATTAACTCTTCTTATTTTGCACATGTTATCGAAAAGTGTCTAATAATTATGCATACACTTACCCAATTTGAAAAGTACGCACTATGCTAACTGAGCATGAGGAAAGCACATGTTTCGGTTTGTCATTGAGATGAAGCAAGGAGTCAGATATGCGCCTTTGGCGGCTGTATGTAGTTTTACTTAGTTTTTGTGTTTACGCTGACTGTGCCATCGGCACAGATGAGGTAAAAGTAGAGGCTATTTCGGCCTACAATGGATTGGCCAATCCACAAATTTACGCGGTTTCGAAAGATCCTGAAGGGTTTATGTGGTTTGGCAGTGCGGATGGGGTGAAGCGTTATGATGGCTATCAATTTGTCAGCTTTAATCATAATCCGGATGATCCCAATTCTTTGTCAGCAAACAGCGTAGGGACGCTCCTTTTTGACAACCAAGGAAGATTGTGGGCGGGTACTTGGGGAGGTGGATTAAATTTATTTGTCCGAGAAAAGCAGCATTTTGTTCACTTTAAACATGATGAGCAGGATCCCACTTCACTCGGGGCCAATAAAGTGCAGACGTTGTTTGAAAGCCGTGATGGGACTTTATGGGTGGGTACTAATGGCGGAGGACTGAACCGACTAAAAGAAGATCTACAAAGCTTTGAACGCTTTATGCCACAACCAGATAACCCCTATAGCTTAGGCAGTGATCGGGTTTGGAGTATCAGTGAAGGCAGTAAGGGGGATATATGGGTTGGTACATCTAACGGTTTGTATCGACTGGATAGAAATACTGGTCAATTTCAAGGGTATGGGGTAGCGCCACAATCATTGGATCATGCTGAGGTGCGTCAGGTTTCAGTCGATGATCTCGGCAGGGTATGGGTGGCGACGCGTACCAGTTTTGGTTTGTTTAATCCCGAAACCGCAGAGTACCGCATATATAACTTGACGTCAGGCACGCTGCCGAGCGTGACGCGCTTACATCATTTTAATGAGGATATTTTATTAGCGACCTTTGCAGGGGTGTATCGTTTTTCTCCTCGCGAAAATGAATTTGTTCCTGTTGTTGAGGGTGGTGACCTTACATTATTACAAAATCGCGATGTGCGACAAATTTTGATAGATGACAGTGGACTACTCTGGGCCGCTACACGATATTCGGGTGTGCAAAAAGTGTTTCCTAACCCACCCGCATTTATTTCTTGGCAGAATTTTTTAAACGATCAATTGCTGTCAGGGTTATTTAATCAAGTGCTCACGATTGAAGATGCCAAGCATGGCGGTGTGTGGCTGGGGACAGGTCGTGGCTTGGTGCATTTTGATGGTAAGTCAAAGTTTACCCCATTTGCCGATGCACAAACATTACAAGGTAATTATCGATTACGTGTTCATAGCATGGCACGAGATCAAGCAGGTATGCTGTTTGCTGCAACTAGCTTTGGTTTGTATCGGGTCGATGAGGAAGCTAAATCCTTGAGCTTAGTACCATTACCTTGGTTGGAGGACGCGCGTCGCTCGGTAGAGCACATAAGCTTTGATAGGCAAGGTTACATTTGGGTCGTATTGTCAGGGAGAAGTGGTTTGACACGCCTTGATATTGAAACCAATCAAGTAGAACATTTCTTGAATGAACAAGACCTAGAGTTTACTTTCTATGACAGTGAAGGAATGATTTGGGCCGGCACCGATGGAGAGGGGGTGTTTAGACTTGATCCAAGCACTTCACGCTTTGTGCAGTATACAGCGCACGGAGAGCAAGTTGGCCCAAATGGCAATTATGTGACGCATGTGATGCAGCAAGGTGCGCAAATATGGCTGGCAACGAACTTGGGGATCTCGCGGTTCGATATTGCGACACAGCAGTTCAAACAGTATGAGAATACCGCTTCACAAGTGAACTTTGCAGTAAAATCAATCGCGCAAGACCGAGATGGTTTTTTGTGGTTTGCCAGCGCCAGTGGGGTGTTTAAATTTGATCCCACCTACGGTATTTTCCATCAATTTACCACCAATGACGGTTTAATAAATCACCATTTTTTAGCACGTTCTTTTATTTTTAATGATGAGCAAATTCTTTTTGGCAGCATTGATGGCATTACGGGGTTTAACCCCAAAGATGTAAAAGTCAACACCAGTGCCCCGCCTGTCGCATTCACTCGAGCGTTTATTGATGGTAAGCCGATAGAGATAACGAATGGTGAGATCCGCTTAGGTCATCGAGATAAAAACTTATCCATTCATTTCGCAGCGCTTGATTATCAAGCAACGGACGATAACCGCTACCGCACTTGGCTGGTGGGCTATCACGATAAGTGGAGCGCAATTACCCCAGAGCACATCGTTAACTATCGGGAATTACCGCCGGGTGAATATCGTTTCCGTGTCCAAGGCAGCAATAATCATGGTGTTTGGAATCAGGTGGGGATTGAGCTTAAGGTGATCAGTGTCCCTGCGTGGTATCAAACGATGTGGTTTCGTGTCTTAATGCCGGTGCTAGTGGTGCTTATTCTACTATTAGGGTTTTGGCTCAGAGTGAGGCAATTACGTGAAAATAGTATTGAGTTAGAGCGCAAAATTGCTCGCCGGACACGCGATATTGTGGTCTTAGGAGAAGTCGGTAAAGAAGTTGCTGCGACCTATGACATGCACGTGATAAGCGAAACTATCTATGCCCATCTCACTGATATATTGCATTGCGAATTTTTTGCTATAGGGGTGTTTTACCCTGAAAAACACTATATCGATTACATTTATGCGATGCAGCAAGGTGAGTTATATGAAGCTCTGGAAAGTCACACCAAAGTGGTGAGTAGTGCTGATGTCTATTGCGTATCGAGTGGGCAAGAGTTTTATGCGGCGACGGATGACCATTGGCAGAAGGTAGGGCTTAAAGCTTGTAACAATCTCTATGGTGAACAAACCAAGTCGGTATTTTGTGCCCCTCTCATTGTAGATGGCAAAGTTATAGGTGTGTTCACCGTACAATCAAATAAACAACGAGCGTACAAAGAAGTCCATTTAAACGTATTACGTTCAGTGGCTAACCATGTGGCCGTCGCACTGGCAAATTCACTGTCTTATAGTGAGTTAAAAGAGGCCGAGCAACGGCTTGATTTAGCAATGCAAGGGGCAAATGCCGGTACTTGGGAGTGGGATTGCCAAAGTGATCTGCTTGTCACCAATGGTATTTGGTCAACCATGCTGGGGTATCAAGAGGGTGAACTTGAGCTGCGTTATGGCGATACCATTAACCGCTGGCGCGAGCTGATCCATCCTGATGATCTCGCCATAGTCGAAAATGCGCTACAGGCCCATCTTTCAAAACAAACAGAGACATACCGCTGTGAGTTACGTATGAAAACGGCGGACGGGCAATGGAAGTGGATTTTGAGCATGGGGCAAAGTGTGTTTGTGAATCAAGATAGTCGGCGTAAGGAAATGTTTGGTATACATATGGATATATCCGACTCGAAAGGGTTAGAGGCGGCCTTAAAGCAAGCAAAAGAGCGTGCAGAGAGCGCCACGCAAGCCAAGTCTGATTTCTTATCCAACATGTCCCATGAAATCCGCACACCAATGAATGCCATTATTGGTATGAGTTACCTTGCGTTAGAAACCGATTTGAATTTTAAGCAGCGCAATTATGTCGAAAAGATCCATCGCAGTGCAGAATCGTTGTTAGGGATCATTAACGACATATTAGATTTTTCTAAAATTGAAGCGGGTAAGCTTGATATTGAGCAAGTTGAATTTTGTATTGAAGACACATTGCGTAGTGCTTTGGATTTGATTGCGGTTAAAGCAAAGGAGAAAGAGTTAGAGCTCTGTGCTCATATTGATCCTGCCGTGCCCAGCAAGCTAATAGGAGATCCGTTACGTTTATCACAAATTTTACTTAACCTTGGGAGTAATGCCGTTAAATTTACTGAGCAAGGCGGAGAGGTATTGGTAGATGTGCGTGTGGAGCAGCAATTGGCTGGAGAACTGACATTAAAGTTTGCTGTGGTTGACTCTGGCATCGGTATGTCAGAAGAGCAGCAAGCAAAGCTATTTAATTCTTTCTCGCAAGCTGATACTTCGACTACACGCAAATATGGTGGAACAGGCCTCGGATTGGCCATATGTAAAAAGCTGGTTGAATTAATGCATGGCGAGATCCATTGCCAAAGTGCACAGGGGGTAGGAAGCACATTTAGTTTCACACTGGTGCTTGATGATGCTTTGCATGAGCCCGAAGCCATTGACAAACTTGAATTAAGGCACGCGTTGATCATTGATGACAATTTCAGCGCCAGCCGTTATTTATCTTCCTGCCTATCGCGTTTTGATATTGAAGCGCACGCTTTAGCTTCTTCTGATATCGTTGATTTATCTAGTGTGCTGGTAGATAAAGATGTCATTTTCATCGATATGCGGCTTGAGCAAACACGGAATTATGTACAGCAGATACGCCACATAGACCCCCATGTGCCTTGTGTATTAATGCCGTTGTATGAAATGCAAAACGTGGATACCTATTTGCGTGAGTTTGAACGCAGTAGCTATGTAGTGAAACCATTTTTAGCTGAAGATGTGTACTTGGGTCTACAGCGCGCATTGGGTCTAAGTACTCAGCAGCTTGAGCACCATAATGAGCAAGGCGAGCACAAGCTACAACAGTTGGCTGGCGCGCGTTTGTTATTGGTTGAAGATAACGATCTAAACCAAGAGCTTGCGGTTACTCTGTTGACGAGTAAGGGGATTACAGTGGAGGTGGCCGAACATGGTCAGCAAGCCCTTGAGATGTTGGCAAACAGTCGTTTTGATGGTGTATTGATGGATTGCCAAATGCCAGTAATGGATGGATACACCGCGACACGTAAGATCAGGGAGCAAAGTCAATTTGAGTCTTTGCCTGTCATTGCGATGACAGCCAGCGTCATGATGGATAATCAAGAGGCTGCGCTTGCGTGTGGGATGAATGACATTATTAGTAAACCTCTGAATATAGATAAAATGTTTGCGACGCTAAGAAAGTGGATCGCTGTGTCTGAAGCAGCCAAAATTGATATTGTGCAGCCAAACGTGCAATCAGAAGCGGGCTATCCAGACATAGAAGGTATTGATTCGGGGATCGCAAAATCGATATCTCAAGGGGATGTCGCACTCTTTAAGCGTTTATTAATCCGGTTTGTTGATCGCCAGCAGCATTTCCATGCACACTTTGAAGAAGCGCTTGAACAGCAACATACCGATCCTGATGCGCCGATGCGCTGTGCACATACACTTAAAGGTACTGCAGGCAACATCGGTGCTACGTATGTGCAGTCAGCCGCTGGGGAGCTAGAGCAAATATGCGCTGATAAAGGCGAGTATACAGCTGCCTTAAATCAGGTCCATGAAAAGTTAGAGCCATTAATTTTTGCAATACAACAAGTGTTAAGTAGTGAGGGAACTGCGAGCGACTCTGACGCCGCAAAAAATGCGCACCTATCCGATCAGCAAGTCGCGGAAAAGTTAATTCAATTAACAGCATTACTTGAGGACTACGATACTGACGCAATAGATTTGGTGAGTGAGTTACTACCTATGTATGACGGCACACAATTTGTTGATAAATTTAAACGATTAGCGACATTAATTGATGACTATGACTTTGATA
Organism: Pseudoalteromonas luteoviolacea CPMOR-1; assembly: GCF_001625685.1. Lineage (GTDB taxonomy): Bacteria > Pseudomonadota > Gammaproteobacteria > Enterobacterales > Alteromonadaceae > Pseudoalteromonas > Pseudoalteromonas luteoviolacea_K. The sequence goes on from NZ_AUYC01000014.1 coordinate 50,037, forward strand.
CTGCCAAGGAATTACTCGCGCAAATTAAACCAGAACTCGAGGCTTCAGAGTCGTTCTAAGTTATTGTGGATAAGCGGGAGTAGGCCTTGAGTAAAGGTGCCAAGCGCGCCGCCAGTCAGGTATGTTGGCAAGGATGATAAGCGGCACGCTCAGCAAGTTTTGTAGATATGTTCATATCTTTTTTAAAAGATGCCGAACGTGCCAGTCAGGTATGTTGGGCAATGGTGACAAGCGGCACGTCCAGCAAATTTTGTAGGCATATTCATGTCTGTTATAGAGATGCCGAGCTTGCCAGTCAGGTATGTTGGCAAGGATGACAAGCGGCAAGCTCAGCAAGTTTTGTAGATATGTTCATATCTTTTTTAAAAGATGCCGAACGTGCCAGTCAGGTATGTTGGGCAATGGTGACAAGCGGCACGTCCAGCAAATTTTGTAGGCATATTCATGTCTGTTATAGAGATGCCGAGCTTGCCAGTCAGGTATGTTGGCAAGGATGACAAGCGGCAAGCTCAGCAAATTTTGTTGATATGTTTATATCTTTTGTAAAAGATGCTGAACGTACCAGTCAGGTTTGTTGGGCAAAGGTGACAAGCGGCACGTTCAGCAAATATTGTAGACATATTCATGTCTGTTATAGAGGTGCCGAGCGCGCCAGTCAGGTATGTTGGCAAGGATGACAAGCGGCACGCTCAGCAAAACTATTGAAGTCCTATCAGCTTCGTAAAAATGCTGAGCGTACCTGTCAAAGAGTATCTGACAAGGTGGTACGCTCAGCGAGACGATTACATTACAACCTACTTTGTATGAGCCCTTTGGTATGCTGACTGGGTCACGTAGTGATGGTTATTGAGTTCGTGGCGAAGTACCGCATCATTTAAGTAAGAAAAAGTCTTCGGTCGGCCAGCGCTATCCAGTGCACCGTCATTTTCTATGCTGTTTTCAATGATAAGGTGTGCAGATTGGGTGTTGATCGCATATAGCTTCAGTGCGTAGCTACCCGGGTGGACAATTAAATTCCCTTTGTAAGCATGTGCCAAACCGTTGCTTATGCTGTTATCTTGCTGAGCCGCATTACGAGCAAAGATGCCGTTTTCACCCGCGTACATAATATGGTTGTTCAGTACTTTAATTCCATCTCCATCAATCATCATACCGTTGCCGCCACTGCGGTAGATCAAATTACTTCTTACCTCGACATTGTCGCCGCCGACTTGAATGCCGGTATTTTGCCAGTGTGGATCAAAGGGACTAACACCTGTGCGATAAATAGTGTTGTTGGTAATGTACGCATTACTTTCTACAGAATTAAGCTGTATGCCATCAGCCGCGATATTCTCTAGTTTATTATCAAAAATATGCACATCTTGGATTTTGTGGGGGTAGACAGTCGTTAAGGCGTTGTCACACATTAGAGTGCGTGATTTACCAGTATAACCAATATACATGCCCTCACCACTTTCGGTGTCGTGAATATAGTTATTGTGAATGCGAAGGCCTGTCATGGTAAAGTTTTCAGCCCATGTACGCGTATCGCAAGTCGGATCTGTTTTTATCAACATACCCGCAAATCTGGCACGATAAATCTCTAAGTGATCAATTTCGACGTGTTCACTTAACCCGCCAACACCTAATGTGCCACCTAGTCTCAAACCATATTCTGACTCCCCTTCAACGGCATTGGATGTGAGCCTGAGCCATTGACTGTTTTCAATTGCAATACTGTATTCGTAAGGTGTGAATGTGACGACACCGTTCTGATTACGAATGATGATGGGGGCTGATGCGGAACCATGCACATTTTTCACTCTGAGTGGGCCTCGCATTCCTGATTCGAGGCACAGTGTATCACCAGGGTTAAGCGACATATTATTGCCATCTATTAAATGTTGTTGACTGCTAATGTAATGATCACATTGTAAGTTAGAGGTCTTATCAATTTTGTTTTTCTGTGTGATGACGGTTGCAAAACTAGGTGCAGCTATGAGTATATTAATCAGCAATACAGCTGTGTTAGTGGTTTTTTTTGTATTCGTCATTGGACACTCCATTATCAAATGTTTGAATTTATTGTTGATTCAAAGTGAATAAGAATTTGCGTTTATATTGGTAACAACAAACAAAAAACACTAGAAAAATAGGGTAAATAAAGAGTAAAATTACTTTTACCGAAATTCGGTAAGTATTACCCTTTGATATATATGGATAAATTTTTTATGGATGAAAAAAAATTAAGTTTAGAAAAATGTAAAGGTTTATGGATTGGCGCTGTTTATGCAGATTTAAACACTAAAACTTTACACAAGGATGATTTGAGTCAGCCGTTGTCGGAGCTTTCTTTTTCGTTGCTTTTAACTTTAGTGGAGCATCAGCATAGTCCTTTGGCAGCAGACCAGCTGCAAAATAAAGTGTGGCAAGGTGTAGTGACAGGCAATGAAAATGTTAAGCAGCGGATCAGCATTCTCAGAAAAGCCTTTTTAGCCTTGGATGAACAAGAACACATTAAGAATATCCGGGGTAAAGGGTACTTACTCGCCCAACCTGTTAAGCTAGACTCTACCGAAAATACATTGAATGTTTGGCCATTTGTTATTAGTGGCTTGTTATTGATAGTGGTTTCAGCGGTGTGGCTGAGCTGGTTGTATTTGTCCACACCAAAAGTTTTGAAAAGTGAGCAATATCAACTGTCTGTGCATGCTGGAGACAGCATAACGTTGGCTAATAAAAAATCGGATTTAGCATTTTGCCTTGACGGTTTTGATGATTATGTTGAGGCGTTTGACTCTGAATTGGATGTCAGTACAGGAGACTTCTCATTGACAACGTGGGTAAAGACCTCATCGATTGGCCAGCACATTATTGTAGATAAGCGCTATGAGGACCAAGTATCTGATGTACAAGGTTACGCGTTTTATGTTGATGATGGATTCTTGGCATTGCAGCTTGCCGATGGAGATGGCAGTTGGTATTGCCAAGAGCCGGACTCCTCGTGCACGTTTTACGATTCTGAAGCCTTTGTTGCTGATGGGCAGTGGCATCATGTTGCTGTCAGTATCGATAGAGATCGCGCTAAAGGGATCCGCTTTTACCTTAATGGGAAACTTAATAGTGCGTTTGATCCAACTGGACGACAAGGCTCGCTCAGTAACGAAATGCCACTGAGGATTGGCAGTCGCTCTTCTTTTAAAACGGGGCTATTTAAAGGGGCAATCGGTGAAATTGCATTATATCATCGGGTACTGACCCCATCCGAAATTCGTCAACAGCATGTCATGGGTAATAGTCGTAGTTGTAGCGGCTCTGGAAGTAAAGGCGGCATTTAAACGAAGGCTTGTGGACAGAGTTGAACATTCCTGTCCATGTAATTCAATGAGGTAGCGTTGGTTATTTAGATTTTTTACGCTCCTCTAAAATGAGATTGATCATCTCTGTGCGGATCTCAGCTTCTTGTCCTTTTAGCTTTTGCAACTGCTGCTCAAGTATTTCTATTTGCTCTTCTTCTTTTGTATTTTTATAGGCTTGACTGCCAACATGTTCAGATAGCTGTTCGTTGTCAGTGAGCTGCTCGGCTGTTGCGGTGGGATCCTGATGGAATGTTAAAGTCCGTTGAAGTGGCGGCTTTTTGAGCTCATTGATTTCTTCTTGTAAGTTACGTATTTTTTCTTGTAGCAATTCAACGACTTTTTCCAAGTTTTCATACTGCTCTTTGAAGACTGGGTTTCGTCTTTTGTACCCTGCGGCCTCTTGGTCTAGCTCTTTGGTAATAATGGGTGGCTTTACTTCTTTTTCGTCGTTATTTTCTCTATATATCGAGGGAGTTTTAGGCGTTGGTTTGAGGATGTTATCAGGTAACGGCGTTGTTATTTTGTGGCGAGCGCCATATGAGGCGACTTGTGTTTCACTCTGATTTTGCTGTGACGTGATATGTGTATGCTGGAGGATTTTCGATAACATGATGATTCCTTATCAGTGTTTGCATGCCTGATCCTCTATATCGGCAAATCCACCTTTTTGTTGAGTCTAATAGGGATATACCTCCCATAGTTAAATTGCCGGGATAACCCGGCAATTTAACGCTATGCTGAGGCGCTACTTTTTATACAGCTCGAACCAAGCCAGTGTATGTTCAATTTTTGAAATCATACGAGAGGGGCGTCCTGCGATACCATGCGGTGCGCCAGGAACGCGTATCAAAACTGTATCCACTTTACGCAGTTTCAATGCTTGGTAAAATTGCTCAGACTCAGACATGGGCGTACGCCTGTCCAGCTCACCTGTCATGATCAATGATGGCGTCGTAACATTACCAACCAGCGATAATGGCGAACGTTGCCAATAATGCGCCAGATTTTCCCAAGGTAGTCCAGGGAATTGATTGCGGATTTGTCCAAGATAGCTATCGGCTGTCAGCACTTTACTGATCCAGTTAATAACAGGCTTAGTAATAGCGGCAGCATTGAATCTATCTGTTAAACCGACCGCATAAGCTGTCGCGATACCGCCTGCTGAACCGCCGGCGATAAAGAGATTGTTCTCATCGATAAAGCCTTTTGCAATGAGGGCATCAACAGCAGAGTTGTGATCTGCAAAGTCTTCTTTGGAGCTATATTTTCCATCTAAAAGCAGTGCAAAACGTTCACCATAGCTGGTCGAACCGCGGTAGTTGACGTAAACTACGACATATCCCTCAGCGGCATAACGTTGCAATTCAGCACTAAAGTGTGGGCCGTATGCTAAATGTGGTCCGCCATGGATCTCCACTAACAGAGGGTATTTTTTGGATTTATCAAAATTCGGAGGCGTGATATACCAGCCTTGGATCTGCTCGCCATCAAACGACGATTTATAGTTAAGCTCGTGTACTTCACCCAGTGTTCTATGTGTCAATAGATCTTGGTTTAATTGTGTTAGCGTGGTCGTTTTACCTTTACGCCAATAAGCAACATCGGCTGGTGCTTTACTGTTACCTTGGGTATAGGCTAATGCACCATTATTTGCCATAGTAAAATTGCCACTCACATAAGGGCGTCCAAGGGTCGTTCCTGAAACATCATTAACGATGGGTTTAACTTTGCCACGAGAGGAAACAGTTGCTAAGACGCGTTTACCTTGGTCATCATATTGAATTACAAAGTCACCTTTACCAGCCCACTGATAATCTGCAACAGAGCGATCTAGCTCATCGGTTAAGGTTTTAAGTTTACTGTCTTTAATCGACATTAAAGTTAACTGGTTATTGATGTAAGGTACAGGTGCATTACCGCGACTAATAAATGCCAGCTTATCCCCTCTGGTAGAGAAGGTTGGGCTGTATTCTGCACCGGGCAGATCAGTCAGTTGCGTGAGCGTTTGGTTAGTGACATTGACCTGATATAAGTCTGTCTCTGTTGTACGATATTCCCACTCAGGGTGTTGATCAGATGAGAAAACGATGTGTTGGTTATTAGGACTCCAAGCGAGTGGGCCTCTATGCTGGAAGTCACCTTTGGTTAATTGTCTTGGTGTGCCTCCATTTGCTGGCAAGACAAAAACATGTTTAAACGTAGGCTCTAAGTAGCCGCGTCCATCCGCTTGATATCTTGCTTTCTCAAAGATCTTAACGGGCTCTGACCACTCTGCGCCTTTTGGTTTGCTTGGTAATTTGACTGATTTTGCAAATTTAGACTTACCTTGAGGCACATTCATTGTAAACGCGAGATGTTCACCATCTGGCGACCACGTGATATCTCCAATGGCTTTTGGAAGCTGTGTTAATACTGCTTGTTTGTCTTGTGCTACCCAATAGACATGTAACTGGCGGGAGCCACTGCTGTTACTAGTGAAGGCAATTTTACTGCTGTCAGGAGACCAGCGAGGTTGACCATAACTATGGTGATCGGCAAATAGAGGATAGTGACTTTTTTTCGCGATGTCATATAACCAGAGTGTGCGCTTAGGCACATCATGCATAATGTCATAGCTACTGCGTTCATAAACGATTTTTTTACCGTCAGGGCTTATCTGTGTGCTCGCAGCGTATTCGAGTGCAAAGATATCATCAGATTTAAATGTTGTAGTACTCGCTGAACTGTCTGTTGAGGCAAGTGCGAGCAACACGCCGCTTAGGGCAAGAGTTGTGATTGGTTTCATAAGTAAAATCTATTATTTTTGATTGCTTCTAACATAAAAGTGAATCCTGTGATACACAAGTGTTATGAGATAGGCTGACCAAGCATGTAGTCGAATGGGACTCGCTTGATCGAAATCAAGTTTAGTCGAATTACCATTGTTGATAAGACTAAAGTAGTAGTTTTATGTCTGAATTGAATAATAAGCGCTGCGGGATAGGCAGCATCTAGATTGGTGATATAAAACCGTTCTTCAGACTGTTTATCATATTGCACTTTTCTGTTTAGTTAATAATCTTTTATTCCGTGAAAAATAAAATTTGGGGTAATTTATTTCTTGAGTTTCCGTTTTAAATGGATATCTTATGCTTACCACTTTGGTGGTATAAGCATTTAATTCAATAAGGAAATAATGATGAAACTTAATCTTAAAACAAAAAAGTTGGCAAATTTATCTCATAAAGTGGTGAGCCACCACCAGACTGACAAAGTGGCTGGTGGTGCCGTGATCACTGGTTGCTATTTTCCATGTAAGCCAGAAACACATACTGGTAAATAACCCCCATTTATGATCAAAGGACGTTGAGTTAGGTGCGAAGCTTCGCACCTATTTATATTGCAAGCCCATACACTTCGTTCATAACAGAGATTACGACTGTGATGAGTAGGCCGACTGTATGTAGCGTTCCATGAGAAATTGGGGAGCTTCAACGTCGTTAAAGCCAAATTGACGATACAAAGTATGTGCATCATGAGTTGCAAGTGTAAACCGTCTTAGCCCTTGCAATTGAGGGTGTGTGACAACTGCATCGATGAGTTGCTTACCATGCCCGACACCTCTATATGGCTCTAAAACAAACACATCGAGTAGATTGGCAAAGGTCGCATAGTCTGTGACGACCCGTGCAAATGCAATGAGTTGTGTGTTTTGTACTAGGGCAAAACAGAGCGAGTTTTCAAATGCGATGTGTAATTTCTCTTGTGATATCCCTTTGCTCCAATAACTTCTTTTAGATAAAAATTGATAGGCATCGTTAAACTGGGATTTTGTGAGTCGATTAACAAGCTGCATAACATGAACTCCTATAAAGTACTGATGTGGATAAGCGGCAAACAAGCGAGTAGTAGGCAAGCCATAACATAGTTAAATCTGCGCATGTGTTTTTGATTTTGTAGCTTTTTACTGAGCACCTTTCCAAAATAAGTCCAACTTAGACCGCTGCCCAAGGCAACCACATTAAAGACCAGTATTCCAAGTAGGGCGGAGTGCCAATAGTAGTCGCCAGGCAGTGTTAAGGCGGTAGTTAAAGACAGCAGGGTGGCCATGGTTTTGGGATTGATCAGCTGAAATAAGGCCCCTTGTATAAATGAAAGTGGTTGGTTTTGCTGTTGCAACTTATGTGAGTTCGTTGGACTAAATGCAATTTTATAAGCCAGATAGACAATATAGCCAGTCGCTAAGAGTTTAAAGGTTAAATGCAATTGTGGGTTTGCCAATACAAGGTGCCCTAGCCCCATTAACATAGCGACATGAATGAGGGTCATGCCTGCACGGATCCCAACAATATGTGGTAGCGTTTTTTTTATACCAAATTGCGATCCTGAGTAGGTTAGTAAAATATTATTTGGCCCAGGCGTGATAGATGCGGCAAAGCTGAATAACACCAATGCAGGAAAAAGGGTAAATAGTTCAACCAGTGGCAAAGTTAACTCCTTAATTGTATCAATACAATTGTTGCTATTTGTTTCATATTTAATTATTGTCATGAGTACAAATAGACATCAATTAATTTATTGTTATGAGTACAATTTGGCAGCCCGATGAGGCATTGTTTTTGCGACTGGCAGCAACCAAACCAAAATACATGGCGTTGGCAGAGTTGATTGAGCAGTCGATAGATAACAAACAGCTGATATTTGAACAGCGTTTACCGGCGCAAAGATCATTGGCCGATGCATTGAAAATCACGCATGGCACGGTGACTAGAGCTTATGTTTTACTTGAGCAGCGAGGCTATGTGCGTGCAAGGTTAGGGGCGGGGACCTATGTATCAAGAAATAATAGCGCTCATCATGAGTTACAAATTAGTGACCTAGCAGCCAGTGTACAGCCTCTAATGGGCCAAGACAGTATTATTGCAAAAGCGATGCAAGCGCTGTCACAAAGTCACTCGGTACTAAGTGAGCTAATGACTTACAAGCTGAATGGCCTTCCAAGACACCAGCGGTTTTTTCGAGATTGGTTATTGCAACGTGGTTTTGCCTGTGAACAGCATGACGTTATTTTTACCCAAGGCGCGCAACAGGGGATCTATAGTTGTTTATCGACTTTGTGCGAACCAGGAGATCTAGTATTACATGAGGCACTCACATACCCTGGTTTTTTCAAAGCATGTAAAAGTTTAACACTGCACTCAAAAGGTGTGCCTGTTAATGCACAAGGGATTGACTTAGCAAGGTTAGAGTCTATTTGCCAGCAGCACTCAGTTAAAGCAATTTATATTACACCAAACTGTCAAAACCCGACTAATGTGCACTACAGTGAAGACACATTGCACGCGTTATTGGCATTGAGCCGTAAGTATCACTTTTTTATCATTGAAGACGATGTGAATTATTGCTTGCCAGAAAAGTGGCGACTGCCACTGTGGCAGCAAGCACCCGACCGGGTTTTTTATTTGGCCAGTTTTTCAAAATATTTTAGCGGCGGGCTGCGCGCGGGCTACATGTTGACCCCTTTGCTCTGGCAACAGGCTGTGATTAATACAGTGCATGCACAGTGCTGGTCGGTATCAATGATGAACTTTGAATTACTGATGCGTACATTACAAAGCAAAGAATATCAGCATGTTCAGAGTAAGTTGGCTGAGGAAATCCGTTATCGACAAGCCGCTTTAGATAGGGGGCTCCGGCAATATGGGTTTGAAGCCATATTTTTTGGCTTGAATGTGTGTTGGTATTTGCCTGAAAATCTAAATATGCATTATGTGGCAGGGCAATTCAAAGCGCAGTTAGTTGAGGTACGTACACTTGATGTCTTTGCCTCTCCTCATGAAGCTTGTGATATAAACGGGATCCGCTTTACGCTTGGTGGGCCGACTACCCGCGAAGCCTTCGATTTTGCCATCACACGCATTGACTCGGTACTACAGGGTATCTTAGTCAACTCGGATGTGGTGATATAACTTTAATTAGCCGATGAAAATCGGCTAATTAATCTGTCATTAGTCTTTTTTTACAGCTGCGATAACAGAGACTTCAACCAGTAATTCTGGTCTTGCCATAGCCGCTTGTACACAGGCTCTCGCTGGCGCATGCCCTTCAGGCACCCATGCGTCCCACACTTCATTCATTTGTGCAAAGTACTGCATGTCACTGATGTAGACTGTTGCGCTTAAGATATGATTTCTATCACTATTTGCTTCTTCAAGTAACGCATCTACTTTGTCGAGCATGGTTTGTGTTTGCTCTTTGATGCCCTGTGTTGCGTCTTTACACACTTGCCCGCACAGATAAATAGTATCATTATGTACTACAATGCGGCTCATACGCTGGTTAGTATGTTTACGAGTGATGCTCATGTTTTTTCCTCGTTAGTCGGCCTGTGTATTTGGCGCTGATTTATTGGTTTGTACTAGGTTATATCGTCAATTTGGCTTCCAAACTGGACGCCTAGCAGTATACATGTCCAATATTATATGGGAAGTTGGTCACTTAATTAAACTTGGGTGATTAATTAAAACGCAGATACCCGTATTTGCTCTAGCAGCATCAGTGGGAGATCATTCGATACGTTTAATTTGGCCAGTGAAGCATAACCGGCCAAATCTGTATTTACACTGATATCATCAGCAAGCCAATGGCACAAATAATGGTGAGGCCAATGAAAATATTGGCGAGATTGCCAGTATCAGCAATAGGTTCAGGCACGATTTCTTGTTGAGGGATCTCTTGTTGTGTCATTCGATAGTAAAAGCCTTCTCCATATCGTGCTTTTAAATCATCACGAGAAGCCCACTCGAGTTGCTCGGTCAGAAAAATAAGGACCTCGCTGGATATCATTTCTTTGTCAACTTGACACGTTTTTTGATGCGTTAACACTTTATCAAATACCAACGCGGCTAAATCATTTCTTAGTGAGACGTTTTCGCAAGCTGGATGATCAACAAGTAGCTGCCATGCAGAAAGCTGAGTATGTCGGTGTGCATTGTTTAAAAGGTCACTCAGCTCATCGTTAAACTCATTAAACAGTGGATCTGCCAAGCTATCAGCGGCTGGAGAAAATGGTTCAGCGAGGCCGGTTAAAATGGCTTGATATGCGGCATGAATTACTTGTTCTTGTTCAGCGCGAGTTTCTTCGGATTCAGTTTTTAAGTCTTCGAGTTTTTGCTGATACGCTGCTTCAATTACTTGTCTATCTGAAGTGGGCGCCAGTGCTAATACATTCCAAGGATCTGTTGACACGGTTTAGTTCACCTTTCTCAATCTGTTAGTTTAGGCTGTCACATTTTATGACATAAAGACGACAGTCATGAGCTGAGTGTAGCAGACTCACCTTACTTTTCTAAACTAAGGGAGATGGATGTGTGTTTATTTTAGGTAAAAAGCAACAGTTTCAATCCGTTCAAGGGTGTATGTAGATAGTTTGCTGGTCGCAGTGTGCGTTGATACAGGCGGAGACGGTAGTTTCACCTAAATATTGACTCAGTTCAATCTGCGGCTTGGTAATGGGTTCATGATTAATAAACCAATTCACTTGCGTAGGGTGCGAAGAGGTTAAAGTAAGGGTACTAAGTTGAGAGCGATAGTAGTGCTGACCACTTCTTAAAGAAGTGATGGCAATTGAATAATCAGGCACCGACAGAGCTGTATTGTGTGATGTGGTAGAACCATAATTGATTTGTTTTCTGTTTAGCCAGTGAGCGAGCTTTTCTGGCCAACTCATGTTTGTCGTAAAGTCGCCGTAAATATCCATACTTGGTGGTGTCATATGGTTGATTGTGAGTGCTTGATGTTGAGATTCACATTGATTGTTTGGGATGTGCTCAAGTGCTAATCCACTTGGCCAGCAAATGAGCGTATTGGTTACCGAGGCAGGTTTCGTTAACAGTTGCTGGTCTGGTGGTAGTAAATCAAAGGCATCGAACATCAAAGGGGCGGCTTGGGTCGCGCCGAGGTAACCTAGCATTGGGCTTGCATCAGGGCGGCCAACCCAGGCAGCGACTGTATAGTCACGGCTGACACCCACAGCCCAAAAATCTCGATAGCCATAGCTTGTGCCTGTTTTCCATGCAATTTGACGTCGTACCGAAGGCACGACGCGATCTGGGGCACTTTGTGCGCTGAGCATTTTAAAGGTGATCCAGCTACTTTGTGGGCTTAATATCTGTACTGATGCTGAACTATTCACAGTGTCTTTGAGCACGTTTAATGGCGCGACATGCCCGTCACTTGCTAACGATCGATAGAGTTTCGCTAGGGTGAGTAATTGGGTACCTGTTCCACCTAGTCCAACAGATAAATTCGCTTGTTTGTGTGTAAGATGAATACCTGCTTGGGCTAAGGTGTGCTCAAACCGCATTGGCGTAATGCGATTGAGCAGCTGAATCGCTGGCACATTAAGGGATTTTTGCAGCGCATGCTGTGCACTGACAGGCCCACTGAAGGTGCCGTTTAAGTTTTGCGGTTTATAGCCATCAAAATCTGCGGGGATATCACTGAGCAAACTTTTACTATGGATGAGCCCTAAATCCAGTGCTTGAGCGTAAATAAAAGGCTTTAAGGTTGAGCCTGGAGAACGCGTTGCTCGCACCATATCTACGTGGGCAAAGCGACTGGCATCGAGAAAGTTAACAGAACCTTGGTAAGCGCGGATCTGTGCACTGGGGTTATGTAAAATAACCAAGGCTGCCGATGCTTTATGTGGCAGGCGTTGACTGGTTCGGTGCAGTAATGTCGACAGACGTTTTTGTAGTGAATAGTCTATTGTGGTTTGGAGCTTATGTCGGTTCGGATAGCGTTGCTTTAAGTAACGTGCAAGCAAAGGGGCTAGCAATGGTTGCTTCCCTATGTGAAGGTTGACGCGCTCTTTAATGAGCAAGTGATATTGCGCTGAGTTGAGTAATGCACCTTGATAGAGGCGCGATAAAACTTTATTGCGCATCGCTTTTGCTTTGGTGGGGTAGCGGTCTGGGCGATAGCGGGAAGGTTTTTGTGGTAGCACAACCAGCAATGCGGCTTCGTTTTTAGTGAGTTGATGTGGCGCTTTAGCGAAGTATCGATGTGAGGCGGCAGCTATGCCTTCGACATTCCCGCCAAAAGGCGCGAGATTAAGGTAAAAAGTGAGTATTTCTTCTTTGCTAAAATACCATTCTAGCTGAATTGCTCTGGCGATTTGATGCAGCTTGCCACCCACTGTTCTGGAGTGTGGGTCGATGAGACGTGCAACTTGCATAGTGATAGTTGAACCACCAGAAATCACACGACCATGTTTTATCCATTGTCCAGCTGCGCGCAGCAAAGAAAAAGGATTCACGCCATAGTGCTGGTAAAACCATCGGTCTTCGTAATGTAACAAGGCTTGTAAATAAAAAGGGTTCACTTCTTTAGGCGTGACGTGATAGCGATGCACGCCCTGTTTATCACCAAATGAACGTAATGTTTTGTTATTACTTGCAGTAATAAGGGTTGCAGGCCCTCCCGGGTACATCGGTGGCAATGGGTTACTGGTGTGCCAAACGATCGCGGTCATCACCATGAATAACGGGGTTGATAAAGCGATAAGTAGGGTTTTTTTTAATGTCATCTGGCCAAGTCACAGTGGTAAGCGCCCCTGTCGGGGCACTTTAAGCTACCTTTCGATAGTGATATTAGAGGGGAATTGTGTATAGAGCACGTGTTTTTGTGGTCTATACATAGATTCTATAAAACTGGGCGGGTTGGCATAGGTACCGGGCACTTCGGCACGCAGTAAATATGCAAATTGTTGCCTTGAATTATCACTGTTATAACGATGACTATATCGACGCGGTTTTAGGTCGGTCACTGCTACATATCTATCGTTACGATACTCTTGGTGTTCGACACGACTTAATACAACTCCCTCTGGAAGCAACTGCTGGATATCTAAATCTTGGAGTAACTCTGGGTTTTCAAGCACAAAACCAGCCGGGATCTTATCAACAATCATTGCATCATGAATGCGCTCTTTTGTTTCGACATTGAGTACCACCAACACACGCTCTCCAACTTTGAGTGATACTTGTTCATCAAGTGGTTGGCCTGAGAGAGTGTACCAACGTCTCAAAAAGTGCTTCATTTTGATGGTATTAAATGGATTAATTTGGTTACTTATAATCGGATTTACTTTCAAGTAACCGGTCTGAAGCTGTTGCACATATAAAGGTGTTTTCGTGGCATTTTTAAGCATTAAACCTGGGAACAACGGCTGTTCTAAGCGCCCTTGAGATGTGACTTCTTTGCCATCAATCAACACCTTGAGAGGTTTTTGGTTTTGCTTATCCAGTGCAACTGCTGAGCGTAGCAGTGCAGCTTGTTCTTGTGTACTTAACCATTGCTTGCTAATAGCAAGGGTAGGAAGATCTTCGGCGAGTGTATTGGCGAGTCGTTGTGCTTTGCTTTTTAAACCTTGCAATTTAGCCATTTCATTTAAGGCGATAACAGCCATGGCACTGTCGCGCACTTGGCTGCCGTAATCATACATATAAGCGCTTACTCGAGATTGTGTATCAAATTGATTAAGTAAGGCTGAAGCCTGTGCAATCGCGCCTGTATTGGCCAGTGCTGCTGCAAATTGTACTAAGCTCAATTGTGACGGATATGCGGTGATTTGAAGCGCCTCGAGATCACTGTAGCTGATCCTGCCTAACTGACTCGATACATATGCGGCATACGTTGTCGCCGCAATGGCTGACTCAGAGCTATATGTTAATGTAGCGACAAAGTCCCCTTTGGCATAACGCAATACGCGATATTGTGCCTCTTGCAGCATATCTGTTGGCACCAGCCCAGGATACTGAGTATTGGCTTGAGTAAGAAAGTCGGTAATGTATACCGTGAGCCAAGGTGATTCTTTGCTGTAACTGCCCCAGGTGCCAAAACCGCCAGATGTCTTTTGCATGGTCTTCAAGCGACTGATAGCGGTACTGATATACGCTTTGTTCGAAGTGAGCTTGGCCTCATTGTTCAAAGCGCGCTGCTGAAACCGAGCGAGATTCGGGTTTTGTAAGATGAAGGGCCAGGCTTTACTGGTTGTTTGCTCGGCACATCCGTAAGGGTAAGCGTGTAGTCCGGTTGCAAATTGGTCAATATTAAGAATAGGTGTGTGGCTAATCAGTAGTTTACCTTCTTTGCCATTTATACGTTTTAGGCCATCCCAGTTGCTTTCATCAAATTGGATAGATTGCTGTGGACTTAATTGGCTGTTTTTGGCTTGAGTAACCCACGGCTCAATATGTTTGACCGGTACTCGCCAACTGCGCTCTATGTCGACATTTTCTCCCTTTGCGCGCAAAGTTAATACCGTGGTCCCTTCACGGGTTTGCTCGGTAGTTTGAAGCGGGATTGTGTAGCTCCAGTGTGCCGCGTGATCTAGGGTCACCGAGTGCTCAGTTTGCCCTGTGAGTGCGATATGGTTATCCGCGCTGAGGCGAATATCCAGTGTTTGCGCTCCACCGCTAAGATTATGTACATCGAGAGTCACAGCAGAGTTGTCCCCTGGGATTAAAAATCGAGGTACAGCCAGCTCTGTAACCAGCGGCATACGAATAACTTGGTCATGTACCAGCTGTCCAACTTGATTGTCATTGAACGCCGTGACAATGAGCTGTGCTTCCCCGTTATAGTCCGGTAATGTCAGCTCTACGATGGCTTTACCATCACGCATTTGGACAGGCATTGACATTAATTGAATGGTTTTACTTTCAACTAAGTCGTCGTTGCGGTTGGTGTTATTCTCAATACTATCACTACCAAAACGGGACTGAGCAAATGGATTTGGACGCGGGTCGTATTGACGAGAGTATAAATCTACAATATCTCCACTATAACGACGCTGAGCGAAAAAATAGTTAAAAGGATTGTTAGGCTTATAGCGACTGAGGTTGATTATCCCTTTGTCCACCATCGAAACCGTGACCCAAGTGGTACTGTCATCATTAAGCTCTGTTGCTGTGATGGGGATCTCTAATGTTTGTAATGGCTCGACGTGACTGGGCAGGTTAACAGCCAGTTTGATCTGACGATCACTTCTGTCAAGTGGTAATGGTATCACGCCTAAATAGCGTTTTGGGGCATTGTGTTGTTGACCAAATACGGTGGCAGTGACATAGAGGTCATGGCGAGCTAATGTGTGATCGAGTGGGATCTCGACGTGATTTTGTCCTTTTTTCACAGCAACTTTGTTAGACCAAAGCACACGATCAGACTCCAGAGTGACCATCAACTCGCCATCAATCGGGGCCGTTAATGTGAGCTTGGCTTGCTGACCTGCTTGGTAAGCCGCTTTATCCAGCGTAATTTGTAAATGCTCAGGCTTTACCGCATATTGGCCATATCCACGATACCAGCCTGCGTAGAATTCGTAACGCGTTTTGTTTCCCGTTTTTAAGTCAGTGGCTTCAAGGCGGTAATTCCCCCAGCTGACAGGTAATTCAACACGCGCGATATCCGCCTTTACATCGACGACACTTTGTTGCTCCTTACGCCACCTGTCTTGCTTTTGGCGCTGCCAACCAATGCCCTCTTCATACATCCAGTAGTAATTACCTTGATCGTAAAATAACTCTAACTTGATACTACCATTGGAGAGTGTTTGCCCATCGGCTGATAATAAAGCAATTTCAAAGCCCGCATCTGAACGGTATTGGACGTCTTTTGCAAGCGGTTTAATCCCCGGGATAGTCTCGTTTTTCCAGCTGGTAAAAGTACTGGTGCGTTGCACTGCAGCGCCGCCCGCCTCTTGAAGCGCAATAAATACTTGTGTTTTTACTGGGCTTCTAAGTCGCGTTGCACTGGGAGTGGCTATCTTAATCTGTGCGCTACCTTGTTCTGAGAGTTGCAGGTTGCCGAGAGATTTATAACGACCGGATAAATAGAAATCCTGACCCACCACAAATGCCTGATAGGGACCAGGGTAGTGCCTGATAGGCTGGTGACTGACATCTGTTTTAAAGGTATTTCCAGCGGCTGGGCTACCAAATAAATACTTACCGTGTAAGGTAAGGTTATTTTTATTGCCAGCGATGACAAATGGTTTCGCTGTATCTATTTTGAGATCCATGCGCTCTGGGACAAACTCTTCTAACTGAAACGTCATTTCTGCGATGGGTCTTCTGGCACTTGGGTCTAGTTTTACAGCCACGGTGTAGCGACCGGTTGGCCAGTCATTAGCCGTTTTGAGAGACTTACTAAAAAAACCTGCCTCTTGTGTTTGTATCGTTTCTTTTATTATCTCTTCTTGTCGAGAGTTTTTTACCGACAAGGTGAGGTTATCTATGTTGGTCTTACGGCCATCAAAATCTCGTAATAATATGTTTATCGGTAAGCTATCCCCAGGTCTAACGAGGTCTCTATTACTGTAGATGAAGGCTTCTGTTTCTTGAAATAAGCGGCCGCCTAATTGATAAGCGGAGAGATCTAGAGGCACTTCTTTTAGAGGCAAAATGGCGAGCTGAGGCGCATTGTCTTTCTTTTCTAACTCAGCAACGACAATATCATTTTGCTCTAACGTCACAGCAAAATCGATATTGCCTTGTGGGTTTGTTTTACCTTGACGAATGAGTTCATGTTCGCGATAAATACTCACTTTTGCATCAGCGACACTCAGACCACTTTGCAAGTAGTTGACACTAAAGTGAGCTGTGTTTTTTTGTACTCTTGCTTGGATCCCAAGCTCTGTAAGCAGCATATGTTTTGCCTGGAGTTCGTTAAACTGTCCAGCGGCTTTGAGCGTGACAATGTACCACCCAGATGGCAAATTTTTTGGTATGGGTAATTTGGCAGAATGAATTGTATCTTTTGTATTGCCTGGTAGCGTATAGCGGTCTGCAAAAACGCTTTCATAGCTGTAACTTAATCTGTCCAGCGAGCTGGGATAAATTTTGTCGTTTAAATAATGTTTTTGCAAAAAGTCATGTGGGCTTGTTAAGCGTAAAATTTCAATATCAACTTCGGTGGTATTTTTATAACTAATGGGGATCGCTTGATGCGCACTTTTTGGTACTAATGGACCAGTGCCTACGATGGCAACTTGCGGTGTTTGGCGCTTTGTAGATTGTGCGAGCGCACTGTGATGCCAACCAATTAAAAGCCATAAAACAGAGATGAGTAACCAGCTGGTTTGCACACTCCTTGCGATCATGATATTCCCCTAATGATACTGATATTAAATAAGTTTACGCAACTTACATGAATTTAGCGTGATTATCTTATTAATCATTATTAAGAGTAAAGGATTAGAGAGAATAATATATAGTTAATTGATTATTTGCTCTAAATTCAAGCTGTATAGCAAAAATACTGGTGCCCGAGGGTATAAATCAGGCCTAAATGAGCATATAGGCCCTCGGCATAGAAGGTCTATATGCATAGGGGACTAACTGGCGACTAAAAAATTAATACGTGTTAGTAAATCTTGTGGCGCGGTATCTTTGAGGTCATTTAAATACTCTTCAAAGGGCGGAAAATCGGCCAGTTCAAATTGGCTTTGTGGTAGCCATTGACCATAAAGCCAGTTATAGGGTTTTTCAAGTTCGGTATAATCGCCTTTGAATAAAATACTGACAGTGTTCCCTGCGGGAATGGTGAGTTGTTTAAACGCATGCTGCGCAGGTAGTTTATTTTTATCCACCGTTATGCAGGCCATTGATTTTAGTTGTGCTTGTGGCACAGACTCTGGATCGTCAAAGTAAATGCCAAAAAAGCGTGTGTTTTGGTCGATAAGGTCTGCTTTTGCGGCCATCAACGAGAGCTTTTCGAATGCTTGGCCAATTTGCATATAATCACCGATGTGATTTAGGCCAATTAACTCAATAGTTTCAATGTTTTGTTGTTCAACAGGATACATAGAGTGATACTCCTTGGAAGATGTTGGGTACAACGCAGTGACATGAGACGCTGAATAAGCACGTTGTTGGCGGTATTGGTTGGGTGTTTCGCCATAGTGTTTAGTAAAGGCACGGTTAAATGCCTCAACGCTGCCATAACAAACTTGCTTTGCAATTTGTTGTTGGCTTAAGTCGCTGCGCACTAAGTAAGTTGCCGCCTTCAACATGCGCATTCTTCTCACTGTGACATTGATTGTTTCACCGGCATATTCTCGATAGATACGATGAAAGTGATACGCTGACATACACGCAATATCAGCCAATGTATTGACATCAAGTTCAGTGCCGGCATGCTCGTAAAGATAATCTATCACGCGCAGCATTCTGGCTTCATAGTAATGTTGTGTGCTTAACTTATGTTTCATTATTGTGCTACTCAATGCTGTTCAGTGTTGTTACACGTTTTGTTGATTGTGACGACAAGGTTAAAGTAGCGCAAGATGGATTGATAATGTTTGCTGATTTATGAGAAATAAAATAGGGGCCCGATATGGATGCCCCTAGGGAAGGACTACAATCGTTCGTTAAAAAACGGCAGCATATGGTGTTCGAGGCGCTCAAGGGCTTTGTCACTATGTCCACCTTGGAACACTTCGAAAGAAATCGAGACTTTATTTGCTTGAGCTTTTTGTTTCAGTGCAAGCACCCCTTCTGTGATCCAGATGTAGTCGTCTTTATCACCGACATCAATTCGAACAGAGCCCAATTGCGCAACTACTGAGGGGGTTGAATACAGCTCAACAAGTTCCCCAAAACCTCTGAACCACAGTGGTTTTTGTGATGGGTCAACATTGTAATGAACGCCAAAGGGCTGGTCTGGTTGTCCGGCAAATGCACCTGCATAGGCCATGAGGTATGCACTGTAGCTATTTGCTTGGCCATTGTTCCAAATTTCACGCCCTTGGAAGGAGGCAAACTCAGCGTCCATGACGGCTTTGGGGTTCTTCGCCGTCGCTAATTTTTGTTTAAAGGTTTGAAAACGTTTGATGGCGTCTTTTGAAGTTAAATATGACTTTGCCATGCCCTTTTCGTCAAACATACCCGGGCTGAGCGCATAAACATGACCGAACAGATTCGGATGCTTTGCAGCAAATCTAAGTGCGCCAGTACCTCCCATCGAAAACCCAGTAATTCCACGGTGTTCAGGCTGTGCTTTGGTGCGATAAGTACGGTCTACCCAGGGCAGGACTTCTTTAATCACATAATCACTAAAGTTGCCATGTACCTGAGAGTTCACATAAAAACTGCCTCGCAGTGGTGTGTTACCTTCCAGCATGACAATGATCATCTCCATGTTTTGACCGTTCTTTTTGTGGTTTTCTAGCATGGGCTCAATACGTTCGCTGTATTTGATAGGCCAGCTGTAGGCTCCGAGCATATACAATACAGGGTAACGTTTGTCGCTCTCATGGTAGCCATCAGGTAAATATATGTGTATATCGCGGGTACTTTTCGTGCCGATCAAACTGTTCTCTAGCGCTTTTGAGTGAAAAGGTATTTTGACAATTTCGGCTTTGAGTGTGCTACATATAAAGATAAGCAGTAAAAATAGTAATGTTTTCATTGTTATGACTCCTGCTGATAAAGCTTGCAGTTAAGTTACAATGTGCCTAAATTAATAACAAATATAAAAACTGATTGATTTATATGTAATGAATATAAATTGGATGGATATAAAAAAATTGCACTATGTGGTAACGGTTGCTCAAGAGCTGAGTTTCAGCCGTGCAGCCTTGAAATTACACATGTCGCAACCCCCATTAAGTCAGCAGATCCGGCAGATTGAAAACCACTTGGGGATGGCGCTTTTTGAGCGCTCAACGCGATCCGTGAGTTTAACTCCGTTTGGTGTTTTATTTGTTGCTAAGGCGCAGCGAGTAATTGCGGCCCACACAGAGTTAGGGGAATGTGTTGAGAGCTTTCAAACTGGCATACAGCAGCCTATAAAGTTGGGCTGCATTGGTCTTGCGTTTGAAGCATTGGTGGCAAAAAAAATGGCGATATTGTCTGGCCATTCACCTAAATTAAATGTGGTCTTAGAAGAGGGGACGAGTGCCGAGTTGGTGGCGCGTTGTCAGTCGGGACAGTTACATGGTGCGATAATTCGTTTGTTTGACCCTGAGTTACCCACCAAAGATATTCATTACCTGTCCAGTGAACACTATGTTTTTGCTTGTCCAAAGCAATGGCAGATAGAAGATAAAAGTACATCGATAAAAACGTTCTGTGGTAAACCATTTATTCATTACCCTAAGGCATTGCAGCCGAAACTGCATGAAAAAATAGAAGCGGTATTCTCGCAAGCAAAAGCGCAAATGAATGTGATCCAAGAGGTGAAGACAAAGTCGACGACGCTGTCTTTAGTTGCTGCGGGCATGGGCTTTGCCATTGTGCCGCAATCGATGATGAACAAATTTGCGTCTGAAGTGGACTTTATTGAAATCACAGAGCACTTACCAAGCGTAGATTATTATCTTTACTGCCAAGACTGGCAAGTGCATGAGCGAATGAACACCCTATATGAGGTGTTTAAATCGCCAGAGTTTACTTAAAAAAGTCATCTTCGTTTTTAGCGAGCATTGCCTCAATATCTTCAATCAGTGCTTGTGGATCTGGTTGGGCTAAGTCAGTACTTTGCACTGGGCTTGAGATTTTGTTGTTTTCTTCCGACCACTCACCTAAATCTATCAGTTGACAACGTTTAGAGCAAAATGGACGGTGTGGGCTTTGGGCCGACCAGATAACCTCTTTTTGGCATGTTGGACATTGGACCGTTGTTGGCATAGTAGATACTCACAGTATTATAGAGTGGTACAGTTTACTGTTTTACAGCAAACTATACCAGAGAGCCTGAGGGGGATTAGTAGTTAGTTACGCGGTTAATTTCGGCCAGTGAAGTGACCCCAGCGGCCGCCTTTTTTAAGCCTGATTTACGTAGATTGTCAAAACCAAGTTTGTCGGCAAGTTCGGCGATCTCTAGAGAGTTCGCACCTGCCATTATTTTATGCGACATTTCAGGAGTAATTTTAACGACCTCGTAAACACCGACGCGGCCTTTATAGCCATCTGTACAGTGGTCACACCCTTTAGGTGAATACAGGGTCATGTCTTTCACTTGCTCTTCAGTGAATCCTTGTTTGAGCAACTCTTCTTTTGGTAACTCTTCCGGTTCTTTGCATTTTGGACACAACCTTCGCGCAAGACGCTGGGCAATAATTAAACTTACCGAGCTTGCGACATTGTATGCGGGCACCCCCATATTTAGGAGTCGTGTCAGTGTTTCTGGCGCAGAATTAGTATGCAAAGTACTCATGACTAAGTGACCAGTTTGAGCTGCTTTGATAGAAATCTCAGCGGTTTCGAGATCCCTGATCTCACCGACCATCACGACATCAGGATCCTGACGTAAAAATGCTTTCAGTGCATTGGCAAACGTCATATCTGCCTTGGCGTTGATCTGAACTTGGTTGATCCCCTCTAGGTTTATTTCAACCGGATCTTCTGCTGTACTGATATTTCGCTCAGGCTTATTCAAAATATTAAGGCCTGTATAGAGCGATACCGTTTTACCAGAACCTGTTGGGCCGGTCACTAAAATCATCCCTTGTGGCTGTTCTAGCGCACTTAAGTATAGTGCTTTTTGTTCAGGCTCATAGCCCAGTACATCAATACCTAACTTGGCAGCAGACGAATCGAGTATCCGCATTACAATTTTTTCACCCCACATGGTCGGGAGTGTACTGACACGAAAATCAATGCTTTTTCGCTCAGATATTTTGAGCTTGATACGCCCATCTTGCGGTTTACGTTTTTCAGCGATGTCTAGGTGAGACATGACTTTAATTCGCGCAGATAGTCGGCTAGCTAGCGTGTTCGGTGGGCTGGCCATCTCATGTAGAATGCCATCAATACGAAAGCGGACACGGTATTTTTTTTCATAGGGTTCAAAGTGTAAATCTGACGCTCCCTTTTTAATGGCGTCCATCAAGATTTTATTGATGTAGACAATGATAGGCGCATCGTCTTTTTCTTCATCTTGCTGTTGCGTTTGAGGTTCATCTTCAACATCAAGGCTGGCAAATTCTTTGAATTCATCTTCACTCAGGGATAAGCCGGAACTTGAGTCAAACAGCTGATCTATTTTTTGTTCGAGCAGTTTGTGATCCACCACCACGATCTCACACTGTAGACCGGTACTAAACTCGAAGTTTTCAAAAGCGCCGTAATCCGTGGGATCTGAAGTCGCTATAAATAGTTTGCGATCTTTTTTAACCAGAGGTAGTAAATAGTGCTGTCGGATCAGTTTTTCTTTGATCAAGTCTTTGGGCACATTTTCAACATCAAAGCCATTCAGATCAAAATAGGGAACACGAAATAAATCAAGGCATTGCTCCGCAAGTTCCTGGCCAGACATGCCACTGCACAGGCATATCAGTTCTGCCGTGGTCGTTGCTTCGGTTTGCTTCGCCTTTATCTGATCTGGCGTAACCCGACCTAAGGTGATGAATTTTCTCAGTAATGGAGAGTGATGTTCCATGATGTCCTTTAATACTTCAACAGCTTACATTAATGTAGCAAATAAACAGCAAATGTGCTCATTGTGATGGAGCCCATCTATAATCATTCTAGAGATTTATATAAAATTCAAGAAATAAAGTGTTTAAGTGGCCTTCGCTGCGTTTAAAAAGTTTTGATGTAATTTATCTAAATCTAATTGGACTTCAGCCAATGGTCTGTCGTTATTGATAATATAGTCGGCTTTTTGGCACTTATTTTCGCGGCTCATTTGCGCAGCAATAATATTTTTCACTTGTTCTTGAGGTACTTTGTCGCGCTCACTGGTGCGCGCAATCTGTACCTCTACAGGCACATCAATTAGCAAGGTTTTATGACAGAAACGCTGTAAGCCGTTTTCAAAGAGCAATGGCGCGCACAATATAGCGTAAGGACTCGTTGCCTGCTCGAGTTGCGTGATAAGTTGCTCTCTGATCAACGGATGTAGCAATGCATTTAACCAATCTTTTTGCGCTTCATTGTCAAAAATAATGCTGCGTAATTTGGCTCTATTGAGCGTGCCTTCTGTGGTCAAAACCTCATCGCCAAAGTGTGCTATGATGCTTTTTAATCCCACTGAGCCCGGCATGACGACTTCGCGTGCAACAATATCGGCATCGACCACGTCAATACCCATGCTTTCAAAATAGCGCGTTGCAGCGGTTTTTCCTGCGCCTATGCCTCCTGTCAGGCCTAAAATCCAGGATGACATGCTATACCCCTAATAAATTTAAATACCAAATCTTTAACGCATCACCATAGAATAGGCATAACCAACCAGCAATCGCCAAATAAGGGCCGAAGGGAATAGGCGTGGCCTTGTCTTTCCCTTGCACTGCAAGTTGAATACTGCCAATGACAGCGCCAACCACACTGGAAAGTAAAATAATCGTGATGAGCGCTTGCCAGCCTAGTAACGCACCAAAAATAGCCAACAGTTTGAAATCACCATACCCCATACCTTCTTTGCCTGTGAGCAATTTAAATAGCCAATAAACACTCCATAAGCTGAGATAGCCTGCAACAGCTCCCCAAATGGCAGCTTCTACAGTGATGGTCAGTCCAAGTACTGCACTAATTATTGCTAGCCACAGCATTGGTTGTGTGAGCTGATCAGGGAGCAGCATCTTGTCTATATCAATAAAAATGAGTGCAATTAAGCCCCATGTCATCACAATGTATAGCAGCGCGGTAAACGTGGCGCCAAAATGCCATGCTACCCATAAAGAAGCTGCGGCAGTCAGCATTTCAATACAAGGGTATCTCACGGAAATCGAGGTACTACAGTATGCGCAGCGACCTTTGAGCAAAAGCCAACTTAATATCGGTATATTATGATGCGCTTTAATTTGTGTATCACAGCTGGGGCACGTTGATCTCGGTGTGATTAAATTAAATGAGCTTGAATGTGAGGCAGTTTGATCAGAGTTTTGATCGTGTTGTCCAAGTATGACCTTACACTCTGACTTCCATTCATTTTCCATCATTTTAGGTAAACGATATATCACAACATTTAAAAAGCTACCGATACAGGCGCTCGTTAATCCCACTGACAATAAGAAAAACCAGGGTTGTTGCTGCATTAAATGCCAGACGTCTTGCATTGCACTACTCTTATTATTGTTAAAAAATGAGGTAGGTTAAATAACGTTACCAAGTTGAAAGATAGGTAAGTACATAGCGACAATTAACCCACCAACTAATACGCCGAGTATCGCCATGATGAGCGGTTCAAGCAGGGTGGATAGACCATCGACAGCATCATCGACTTCTTGTTCATAAATACTGGCAACTTTCGCTAACATACTATCTAGCGCACCAGACTCCTCTCCAATGGCGACCATTTGAACAACCATATCGGGAAATATTTTAGAGTTACGCATAGCCCAGTTCATCTGATTACCTGAGCTTACTTCCCCTTTAATGTCTAAAATGGCATTTTTATAGATTATATTACCTGACGCACCCGCTGCAGAATCTAGTGCATCAACCAAAGGGACGCCGGCAGCAAAGGTTGTGGAAAGTGTTCGCGCATACCGAGCAACAGCGGCTTTTTTTAAAATTTCGCCAACGACAGGTAGCCTTAAAATAAAGCGATCATTGGCGTGCTTTACATTGGCATTGCGGATCAATAACTCTTTATAGACATAACCGCCACCACCGATGAGCAATAACATTATCCACCAGTATTCTTGCATAAATTCTGATATGGAGATAACGAGTCGTGTAAAAGCGGGAAGCTCTGCACCAAAGCCTGCAAAGATATCTTCAAATTGTGGGACAACAAAAATCAGTAGGATAGAAGTGACAATGAGCGCTACGGTGATCACTGCGATAGGGTAAAACATGGCTTTTTTAATTTTTGACTTGAGTGCTTCGGCTTTTTCTTTGTACAAAGCAACACGATCAAAAATTCTGTCTAATGCGCCTGATTGCTCACCCGATTCAATCAGATCGCAATATAAATCGTCGAAGTATCGCGGGTGTGAGC
Source organism: Pseudoalteromonas luteoviolacea CPMOR-1 (assembly GCF_001625685.1). Lineage (GTDB taxonomy): Bacteria > Pseudomonadota > Gammaproteobacteria > Enterobacterales > Alteromonadaceae > Pseudoalteromonas > Pseudoalteromonas luteoviolacea_K. The sequence goes on from NZ_AUYC01000014.1 coordinate 75,311, forward strand.
GTAGACTTTTTGCCAAGGGTTGACCGGCCTTCACTTCATCAGCGATTGAACCTATAAGCTTACTTACACTTTTATTTTTTGCACCTGAGGCAATCATATCGAGAGACTGAACTAGAGATACCCCGGCAGTCAACATAGTCGCGATTTGTCGGGTAACGATAGAAATATCTTTGGGCGTAATTTTTTGAACGCTTTTAAAGCCAAAAAGCGGCTTAGGTTTACGTTTAACTTTTGAAGGAGTGATACCTTGCTTGCGCAGTTGCGCTTTGACTAAAGCAACACTGGTGCCGGTCATTTCACCTTCGAGTTTTTTACCTCGAGCGCTCACGCCAACCCAGACAAATGTATCTATTTTTGTTGTATTTTCTTTAGAGGAGAGTGCCATAGAGTTTATTCACGCCAAAAGGAACAGAGCAATGCTCTGTCCCTTCTTTATCAGTATATTATGGTGTACCAGACGACGCTGTACACGTACCAGGTAACCAGTTTGCTTTTGCATTACCCGATATAGTGGCTGTACAAACCCAAGCGGTAATTGAGAAAGCACCGCCTGTGAAGTCTCCAGCTTCAGCAGCAGCGTTATCGGCAGCTGATGGTGTTAATACCATTGAGATACCTGCAATATCGCCAGCACTTGTCATGGTAATAGCACCAGCAGCGCTTACACTTAGTGCACTAACATATTGACTAGCGGCAAAGCCATCACCACAAGTAGTAGGTGCTGTGCCTAGTTGTGCTCTTTCTTCAATACATGCTTTTGGCATGGTTGAAGCTGCAAGCAATTCTGAAGCTTTAGCTCGGTTAACATAATCTGTGTAAGCTGGAAGGGCTACTGCTGCCAAAATACCGATGATTGCAATCACAATCATTAATTCGATAAGGGTAAAACCACCCTGTCGTTGTTGCGTCATGATGTGTCTCCTAAGGGATGTTAGACCCGGTGGCCGTATTCACTTACACCAGGATTTTTTTAAATTAGTGCTTATGGCACTGATCACCGTGTATTTACTGACTCGGTAGATCAACTTTAGTATGCGCTTTTATAACTAAAAAGAATTAACCTAAATCATTAATTTAATTCTTTTTTATTAAAAATGCTTTGTAAATAAATGTCAACATAAAAATGCACATTTAGTTACATTTGAATTACAAGCGCGATTATATTATTCAAAGCGCATCGATAAATCGATGCTCTGTACGTGCTTGGTTAAAGCACCACTTGATATATAATCGACACCAGCTTGTGCATACTGTGCCAAAATATCTAATGTCATATTACCCGAGACCTCTAGCTTTGCTCTACCTGAGGTTAGTCTAACGGCGTTTTGAATGTCTTCAACGGTAAAATTATCTAGCATAATGATGTCGCTGCCCGCATTTAATGCTTGTTCTAGCTCATCAAGATTCTCCACTTCCACCTCTACAGGCTTATCTGGATGCGTGCTTTTTGCCTGTGCAACCGCATTTGCAATGCCACCGCAAGCGGCAATGTGGTTTTCTTTGATTAAAAAGGCATCAAATAAGCCAATGCGGTGGTTTTTACCCCCCCCACACGTGACGGCGTACTTTTGCAACGCTCTCAACCCTGGAATTGTTTTTCTGGTATCGAGTAATTGTGTTTGGCTGCCAGCGAGGGCTTTTACGTAATGTGCTGTTGTGGTGGCCGTGCCTGAGAGAGTTTGCACAAAGTTAAGGGCAGTGCGCTCGGCAGTTAAAATTGCTCTTGCTGAGCCTGTCGCGGTAAAAATACGTGAGTTTGCAGTCAGTTTGTCTCCGTCATTGGCTAAAACGGTGACTTCAACACTAGGATCTACTTGTTTGAATACTTCTAAAATAAGGTCTTTACCACAAAATACGCAGTCTTCTCTGGTAATCACATAAGCGTTGGCTTGCTGGTCTTCTGGGATCAATGCTGCGGTAATATCACCTTGTGCGGCGGATTGATGGTTAAGGTCTTCATCGAGTGCATTTTTAACAAGTTGCGAAATAAGTTCTGATTGCATAGGTAGATCATCATTGTTTTTACTATCTTAAATTCTACTGTGATTAACGCAATGAAACAATTTTCTTTAACAAAAGTATGCGTTCTTTCTCAAAATAAAATTGCAATAGTGCTTCGAGTTAATTCTTGATATGGTAGGCGAGATACAATTTAAAGCTAATTTTTTATATGGAAAATCAACAGCAATGGCTAAGTTTTGCCAAACATAGGCATTCACCTCACTGTGATGAGCGGCCTGATAACCATGAGGTCGATTTACTGGTTATTCATAATATTTCGTTGCCAGCAGGTCAGTTTGGTACTTCCTTTGTTGATGACCTCTTTATGGGGCAGATTGATTGTCACGCCCATGAAAGTTTTGCGTCTTTAGAAGGTGTGCGTGTGTCTGCTCACTGTTTTATTCGCAGAGATGGTGAAGTATTGCAATATGTACCATTTTTAAAGCGGGCATGGCATGCAGGGGTTTCCAGTTTTAATGGTCGACAAAAGTGTAATGATTTTAGTATTGGCATTGAGCTTGAAGGAACCGATCAAACCCCTTATACACAAGCGCAGTACGACTCTTTAGTGACAGTGAGTAAATCCATTATTAAACGGTTTCCAAAAATAACGCCTCAGCGCATTGTGGGTCATTGTGATATTGCGCCAACGCGTAAAACCGACCCCGGTGATGCATTTGATTGGCAGCACTATTTAAGTTTATTACAACGTGAATTAAGAGTAATAGAGTAAAAAACATGATATTAATTTCGATATTAGTGGCATTGATAATTGAGCGTTTAGGTGCCAAATCATCTCGCTGGCAAATTGATTATTATTTGGCGCAATACCAAGCCTTTAGCTATCAAAAAAGTGCAGTAAACTGGCTGTTTAAGACCAGTGTCGGCGCTATGTTGTGGCTTATGTTGCCCGCGCTACTAATTGCATTTCTGTATAACTTTTCTGATTTTGTTCTGTGGCAGTTGGTATTAAATGTTGTTGTTTTGCTCGTTTGTTTTGGCTGTGCCAAATATCGTAAATCGTATAAAGGTTACCTCAATGCTTTGGCCAGAGATGATAATGAGGCGGCAACCTTGTATGCAATGCAAATGGGCCAAACTAAAACTGAGGATGAGCCAAACGGTGAAACGTTTGGGCAAACTTTAGCATGGATCAACTTCACACATTACTGTGCTGTGATGTTTTGGTTTGTTGTGCTTGGGGCACCCGGTGCCATTATGTATGCAGCAACACGCGCGGTTGTTGAAGTCCTTAAAGACGAAGTTAACGGGGAGCCGTCACATGCAGAGCAAAAATGTGCTGAATTAATGGCGCCTCACAGTGCCCGTTTCGACGTATTATTTCACTGTCTAAACTGGTTGCCTGCTCGCCTTGCTGGTTTTGGCTATCTCATCATTGGTAACTTCTCAAAAGGAACTGGCAGCTGGCTTAAGTATTTACTGGATTTTAAAACTTGCAATCGCAAAGTGGTCACGGAGACCGCGTTGTCCGCTGAGCAAATTGAGCAGCAGTACTTCGGCTGTACATATGAAGCTGCCTGCATGATGCGCCTAGTTAAGCGCAATGTACTATTTTATCTGTTTTTAGTGGCTGCACTGACGCTGTTTGCAGGCCTAAACTAAGCCAACTTTAGTGGCTTATTAAAAATGTTTAGTAAGCCACTCTTTTTTACGCTGCTGCATTCTTTCAATTAAATGGGGTTCTAGTCCCAATACAGGCATCATTACATCTGTCACGTCTACAACGTCACATACCCCGTTGACTGACCATAGCGCCTCTTCTAAACCTTTTGCTTTGTGTAAAGCATAGTGACTGACATAGCGCAATTCATTGGCTAAGTGGTCCATATCTGGGCGGCCTGTTTTTGATACATAAAGGTGGCAGATAAATAGGATGCCATTTTTGAGCGCTTTTTTAGCAAATAAAAATAGTGGCTCAATGGGCTCTCCAAAAGGTATACACTGAGATTTCACGCCATGGTTTTGTTCGTTAATTTGTTTTTCGTCAAAATGAACAAAAAGCGTAAACCTAAGCGGTTTATCTTGTCGGGACTTTTCTCTCATCAAGTCGGTTAAAGGCTCAGCAACATAATTAACAGGAAAGAGTTTATCTGGGAACAGTAGCTCTTGGCCATTGTGAGTCGTGAGATGTGGCAACAGGACATTATGCAGTGGAGAGGGATATAGGCCATGACCTACTGCACCAATTTCCATATGTGATGCCTTTTTGTGAAGATAGAGCGGCAGTTGACAAATGCTCTTTGTAACCATATTTCTCAGCGCAGTAGATAGGCCTGGTATTTTAGGGGCTTCTTCGCTCGGCTGAAGTTTGTCTTTATTATTTTCTATGAGTGCGGTAAAAAACTCCATTGCAGTGTGTGTGACACCTGCAACTTGTTTGACTTTTAAATTAATAATGGTCTTTGATTTACTCACCGCCATGATTTCATATCTTAAACCCGATAAAGCATGCTGTTTAGTTATCTTTTGTAGGTCTGGTAAATCAATCGTCACTAAATCGCCTTTAGTGACATCTATGGCGTTTTCAACTTCGATCTGTAGGCCCATCACAGAGAAATCTCGCGTATTGCCATTTATTGATTGATTATCAGAAATATTTAAGGTGACTGCGGTACGGTATAAAAACCGCTTATGCGATCTTAAATTGACATACTCTAAAGCGACTTTTTCCAGTGGGGGCGGGTTTTTCGATTTACCATGCCCAAATTCTTTGAGACGGTTGATACTCTCTTGAGCATAAGACATTTGATTACAGTGCGACTTAAGCTCAGGGGTAGTGATCTCTGTCAACAGCATTAAGTGATGGACTGGTTCAATAAGACCTTGTGCACGAGGAGGAGGGCGCTTATTGAGCTTTTCAACATTTTTTCCTGCACTTTTTGGTAATGACAGCGGGATAAACGCATCTTCATGGTGGCTAGGCATAAGCTGCACTTTGAAGACTCGCCAGCTATCTTTTTCGCTACCAAACCCTAAAAATAAGCTCTTCAGCTCTGGCTGTTGCTCTAGTTCCCAGTCAAATGCAGAGTAAAAATAGATTTTACCACCGTTAGAGTGCGTAAATGTATAGCAATAGGCTTCTTTTACTGGCGCTGATTGCAACAGTAATTTTTGCAGTCGTTTATTATTAAACACGCTATACAAACAGGAGGTTTTTCGCTCATCTTCAAAATAGTAATTGATGAATGCGTTATTCTCGTTAGTGAGTACCATACTGGGGAGAAGCAGGTTATTAACTCGACTGAAAAATACAAAAAGAGAGCTGACTCTAGGAAGGTAATATTGCTCGTATCCTTTGCAAACAACGGCATCCATGGTGTTGTCTAAATTAATTTTATAGCGTCGTTTATTACCGTGGATGAAGCTTTCTAAAAATTCATCAAAGCCTGAGTTATTTTCTACAAAGGTACGCTTTAAGCGGACATAATTATAATCTGAGTTTGACTCTTCTACGGCGACTACTTCGTATTGAATCCCTTCTTTTAAGCCGAGTTCAAAATCTTGCTCTAATCCGACCAATCGAAGTGTGATCACATTCTTGGGGTGGACATGATAGTTTTTTCCAAGCTTGATCTTTGCCCCACTCAATGAGATATCTGAGGTACTCGCGGGGATAGTAGTTCCACTTTTTAACTCAACCGTAATTTTGATTGAGTAGTTCATCCGTTCTTCTATACGGCTCTCATATGAAGCGAATCGAATCAATTGTGCTTCATGCTCAAAAACGACCAAAGGTTCGGTGTCATCTTGATCTTGAGCTTGCTTTTGCATCACCTTGTAGTTATTGTCGGTGTGCATAACGGCCTCGTAAACAGCCATGGTGTAACCGCCATGTTGCGCAACTTCTCGCTCGAAAACACTGATGGCGAGATCATCCATAAAGTGTTGCTTCCCATCATGCTCGTACGGTTTTACATCACCAGAGACCTGCCCTCTTAGATCAATAAAGCGTGCAACAGGTTGAGATAGGCGCGTCATTTCCATCTTTAATAAGAATTGATCAGGTTTTGTGAGATGTGCGGTCTTTTGTTTGAAGATAAAATCAAAATTTGGATCGCCTAAATCTCCTTTTAGGTCATTAATAAGGTCTTGATGTAATTCTAATTTATCTTCACTCATAGCTTTTCGCAGTTTGTCCGCAGACAATGTCTCTTTGTTATTATTTCAGCCTTCGCCAATTTTATGTCAGTATAGCTACATTCTTAACTTGTAGCTTAACTGGGTTTTCCATTTAAGCAATAACTATGCCTTGATATATATGGGAAAAAAGAAAACCGCATTTGTATGTAGTGATTGTGGAGCGGAATTTGCTCGTTGGCAAGGGCAATGTTCTGAATGTAAAGCCTGGAACACCGTAACAGAGTTTCGTGTACCTTCTGTGAAAGCGGCTCCACGCAGTGCAGGCACAACTGGCTATGCAGGTGTTGTCGAAGCAAAAATTCAGACGCTAGATGAAGTAAATCTAGAGTCTTTGCCAAGATTTTCAACAGGATTCAAAGAGTTTGATCGCGTTTTAGGTGGAGGGGTTGTCCCTGGCAGTGCCATTTTAATCGGCGGTGAACCTGGCGCGGGTAAAAGTACTTTGCTATTGCAGACGATGTGTTTGCTCGCGCAATCGATGCCGACGCTATATGTTACGGGTGAGGAATCACTACAGCAAGTCGCTATGCGTGCAAAGCGTTTGGGGTTGCCTACAGATAAACTAAAAACGCTTGCCGAGACCAATGTTGAAACGATTTGTCAGCTGGCGTTGAGGGAGAAGCCAGCAATCATGGTGATTGACTCTATTCAAGTTATGCATATGACGGATGTACAGTCAGCGCCGGGAAGTGTTTCACAAGTGCGAGAAAGTGCTGCTTACCTGACGCGTTTTGCAAAACAGAATCAAGTTGCAATCATCATGGTAGGCCATGTAACTAAAGATGGCACGCTTGCTGGACCTAAGGTATTAGAGCACTGTATTGATTGTTCTATTTTACTTGAAGGGAGTAGTGATAGTCGGTTTAGAACGCTTCGGGGTAATAAAAACCGCTTTGGTGCCGTCAATGAGCTTGGTGTATTTGCCATGACGGGCCAGGGGCTTAAGGAAGTAAATAACCCCTCAGCTATTTTCTTAAACCGAGGGGAAGAGCAAACGCCCGGTTCTCTGGTTATGGTGATTTGGGAAGGCACGAGGCCTCTACTGGTCGAAGTTCAGGCGCTTGTTGATTATTCCCAGTTAGCCAACCCGCGACGTGTGACTGTTGGTTTGGAGCAGAATCGTCTTGCAATGTTATTGGCTGTCTTACATCGTCATGGCGGTTTGCAGGTTGCAGATCAAGATGTCTTTGTTAACGTGGTTGGTGGGGTTAAAGTGAATGAAACCAGTGCCGACTTGGCGTTGATCACCGCTTTAGTATCCAGTTTTAAAAACTACGCGTTGGATAAACAGTTAGTTGTATTTGGTGAAGTAGGTTTAGGAGGGGAGATCCGCCCAGTACCTAGCGGTCAAGAAAGACTGAGAGAAGCTGCCAAACACGGCTTTAAACGTGCTATTGTACCAGTCGCCAATAAACCGAAAGAAGATATCGAAGGGATGGAAGTCATTGGTGTTTCCAGCTTAAACGATGCATTACAAGCGCTATTTTAAGGAATCATTATGAATAAAGCGGCTCTCACAGGCGTTGCACTTGCTGTTGCAGGTGGCGTGGCAGGTGTAAACTGGTATGCAAATAAAACGGCAAACGAAGTTGTAGCACAGCAAATACAGCAGTTTTCTGAGCAAACTGGTCTCGCGGTGAGCTATCAAAACGTAGATTACAGCTTATTAAGTAATACGGTAGTGTTGGAAAATATCTCATTTAAGGAGCAAGATACAGAGCAGGGGTTAGTAGAGATTGAACGCTTTTCTTTGAAAGGGTATGAGGAAGGGAAGATAAGTCCTTTAACAGTACTTCAGGTTCAAGGCTTATCATTGTCGAATGATTTTAAAGCCACCGCTGTAGAAGCGATACCAAGCGCGTTATCTGACGCTAAATATAACCTCAACTCTACCATGCGTTATGATGAGTCCAGTGGTGACAGTCAATTAGAATTTGATATGGCGGCTGAAAAAGTAGTGAGTTTTGGTATGGATATCGCGTTGAGCAACAGCCGAGACTTTATGGAGTTGCAACATGATATTCAGCAAATGCACGATCAAGGCGAAATGACTTTAGAAGCCGAGTTGCAAATGCAGAGCAAAATGATCACCACGATGCAGTCTTTACAGCCAGTTGAGATGTCATTTTCTTTGAAAAATGAGGGTGAGCTCAAATCTCTTGTTGAAGATGAGTTACAAAAAGGCGGGCTTGATCATGAGCAGCTTAAGGCAATGATCGCGATGCAAATGGAGAATGTGCCAGCAAGTGATGAGGCAAAACAGGCTATTCAATCATTTATCGCTGGATTGTCTTCACTTGAGGTAAGTATGCAGTTTCCTGAAAATACGAGCTTCATGCAGCTAGGCTTACAGCTTCAGCCTTTGGCTGCAAACCCACAGGCATTAGAAGAGTTTTTAAAACTTAAAATTGTGGGTCGTTAACAGCAAAAAGGCGAGGAAAACCTCGCCTTTTTTGTGCTTGAATTTTGTCTACTTGTCGTTTAAAGCAAGCATTAACTCACGTTTGCGCTCTAACCTTACTAACATTTGTTCTGCCAGTGGTTTGAACTTCGCAAGTTCTTGTTTTGGCAATGGTAGAGACTTCGGCAATTTAACTGTTCTTGGGTTACGGTGTGTACCGTCGACTAAAAACTCATAGTGTAAGTGTGGTCCAGTAACACGGCCAGTTGCGCCAACAGTACCTATTTTCTGGCCCTGCTTCACTTTTTGTCCTGTTTTTACATGCAACTTATGCAAGTGAAGGTATTTGGTTGTGTATTGGCTGCCATGCTCAATGAATACGTAATTACCATTGAGGCGGTTAAAACCGGCTTTGGTTACTCGGCCATTGCCCGCTGCGACTACTGGGGTGCCTACTTTAGCTGCGTAGTCTATGCCTCTATGTGGTCGTACTTGTTTCGTAACAGGGTGTAATCTACGCGGGTTGAAATTAGAACTAATATATTTGAAGTTTACCGGTGCACGTAGGAAGGCTTTTTTCATGCTACGACCCTCTGGCGTATAAAACTCGCCATTGGTATGCCTAATAGCTGTGTAGCGGTCGCCTTGGTTCATAAATTCTGCGGCAATGATTTTACCATTACCAATTTCTTCACCATCAACATAATGTGATTCGTAAACTAGTGTGAACGTATCGCCTTCACGAATGTCGTTGGCAAAATCTACATCCCAACCAAAAATATTGGCAAAGTTCATGATCTGTCGTTGCGTCAAGCCAGCAGAGATACCCGCAGTCCAAAAGCTTGAACGGATTTTACCGCCAGCGGTTTTTTCACGCGTTTCGATTTCTTTACTGGTTATCTGTGTGGCATAGTTACCATTTTCAGTACGTGTGACATACAGTGTATCTGTTTTGGAAAGCACATATTTCAGTTGTGCGAGATTACCTTGTGTGTCGCTTGCAAAGCTGAGGGTTTCACCTGGGTGGATTTTTGTCAGCTTGCGCGTTTCTTCGTTGGTATTAACTAAATTATGCAACGTTTGAGCTGAGTAGCCAGCACGTTTAAACAACACAGCGAGACTATCACCAGAGCGTACTTTATGATCTACATAGTCATAACTAATTGTATTTTCTTGCTCTTCAGGTTTTTCAACTTCAGCACTTAGTGTCGTTAATTGCTCTGGCTGTTGCTCTTCAACTTTAATTGGAAGCTCATATCGCTTGCCAATTTCTAATGCATCATCTTTATGATCTTTAGATGCAGTGGCTTTTTCAGAGGGCAGCAAGGCTATCCCAACCATTGCAGCCAACAAGCCGACAATAAGCATTTTGTGTTTTTTGGGAAGCTTATTTACTGCAGGTACCATAACGTGCCTTTTTCGCTGTCAAGAAATTTTATGAATAATAGTGCAGCATATACGTAATAAAGCGTTAATACCAGTATTTTGTGCATTTAAACTCCGTGCAATATAGGCTAGAATCGAGCGATAAACTGAATATTGTGTTGGAGTGATAATGGTGGACATTGAAACTGCATTTGCTGAAATTAAGCGCGGTGCAGAAGACATATTAATTGAAGACGAACTGAAAGAGAAATTAAAGTCAGGGAAAAAGCTGCGTATTAAGGCTGGATTTGATCCAACAGCGCCTGATTTGCATTTAGGCCACACAGTACTAATTAATAAATTAAAAACTTTCCAAGATTTAGGTCATGAGGTCATTTTCTTAATTGGTGATTTTACCGGCATGATTGGTGACCCAACTGGTAAAAATGTCACTCGTAAGCCACTTACTCGTGAAGACGTACTTGCTAATGCAGAAACGTATAAAGAGCAGGTATTTAAAATCCTTGACCCAGCAAAAACTACGGTTGCGTTTAATTCTCAGTGGATGGAGAAATTAAGCAGTGCGGACATGATCAAGCTTGCATCACGTCAAACTGTGGCTCGTATGTTAGAGCGTGATGATTTTAAAAAGCGTTATGCTGGCGGCCAAGCAATTGCTATCCATGAATTCTTATATCCACTTGTTCAGGGTTGGGACTCTGTTGCATTGGAAGCAGATGTTGAGCTTGGTGGTACGGATCAACGCTTTAACCTATTGATGGGCCGAGAGTTACAAAAAGAAGAAGGTCAAAAGCCGCAAACAGTTCTGATGATGCCTCTGCTTGAAGGGACTGATGGTGTGCAAAAGATGTCAAAATCTTTAGGCAACTATATTGGTATCACAGATGCACCAACGGAAATGTTTGGTAAAGTCATGTCGATTTCTGATGATCTTATGTGGCGTTACTATGAGCTACTAAGTGCTAAGTCTTTGTCCGAGATTGAAGCATTAAAAGAAGAAGTGACAGCTGGTCGTAACCCTCGTGATATCAAAATTGATTTCGCAAAAGAGATGATTGCTCGCTTCCACAGTGAAGAAGACGCACAAGCTGCACATCAGGACTTCATTAAGCGTTTCCAGAAGAATGCATTGCCAGACGATATTCCTGAGGTATCAATAAACATCGAAGGCGACACCACGTTTATTGCTAATTTATTAAAAGAAGCGGGTCTTGTAGCGAGTACGTCAGAAGCCATGCGTATGATCAAACAAGGCGCAGTCAAGCTTAACGGTGAAGAGAAAATCACTGATACTAAACTAGAAATAGCGAAAGGCAGTACTGAGATTTACCAAGTTGGTAAACGTAAGTTTGCGAGAGTAACAGTAAACTAATTGCTTGATTAGATAGCCAAGTAGTGATGACTACTTGGCTATATCAAATTAATTGCAAACCAAATTAAAGCAGTTAGCCCCAGCCAAAATAACCTCATACTGCTTAACAGCTTTAACATATGCTGAATGTCTTCAACCACCGGTTGTCTATCACTACCAATCCTAATGTTGTCAAAACGCTCGTTGTTGTAAAATCTAGGTCCTGCAAGTTGCACATTCAAGTTAGCAGAAAACAGCGCCATGACCCAGCCTGAGTTTTTATTTACATAATGCTGTGCATAATGTTTAAAGTAGTGTCTTGTTTTAGAGAAGTTTTGTGTGAGGGCCATGATAAAAGCAAACCCTCGTAGTGGAAGCCACTCAAGTAAATATATCGAACGCTGAACTGGTCGCATAAATGGGTGTCTGATGCTTAGCTGCTGTCTCCAGCTTTGGTCGCAAAGTAATAATAACTTATAGGTAAGTGCGATGTAGGGTCCTGCGATAATATAAAAAATGATAATAAGATAAAAATGACGTACTGTGTTGAGGGCTAGTGAGTCTAAACACGCTTTGATGACCCCAACTTCAGATAGCTTATCGGTATCTCTACTTACAATACTTGTTAATAGCTGCTTTGCCGATCCTTTTTGACCATGGGATATCAGTTTTGCAATGCGTCGAGCGCGTGTCTCAAAATGGGTATCTAAGCATAGAAATAAGATTAAACCGCCAAACCACTGAGGATAGAAAGAGATATAAGATAAGGCGTAGAGCAACACAACCACAGTCAGTATTGGTAAAAAGCAAGCCAGGGAGCCTGAAAGGGTATGTTGAGCATCAGAGTTATGTTTTTTTACGACGCGTTTGGCTAAATTGCTAGTGAGTAGCGCAAAGACTGTATTGGGATGATAGAGCTTTGAAAGCTTCAAGCCAAATGCACATATCAGGGCCAAACAAAAGATAAGCAAGCCCTCTTGGGCTTGCAACAAATTGAGTGTCACTTACAGGGTTACCTGTTGCAGGTTTTCAAGTAATGCGACCACTAGCTTTGATGAGTTGACAGAAGCAACTTCTAAATATTCATCAAAAGACTGTGGAGATTCTTTACCTGCGATATCTGATAATGAGCGGATCACAACAAAGGGGGTGTCTAGTACGTGACATGCTTGTGCAATTGCAGCACCTTCCATTTCAACGGCTAACATATTTGGAAAATCCTGACGTGTCTTTTCAATGCGCACAGGATCACACATGAAAGAATCACCAGTGCAAATTTGACCAACCATAGTTTGAATATCACCCACAGCATGAATGCTTGCTTCAGATGCTTTGATAAGAGTTGGGTGAGCTGCAAAGCCGGCTGGCATTTGTGGTACTTGACCTATTTCATAACCAAATGCAGTAACATCTACATCATGGTGACGTACTTCGCTTGAGATCACCACATCACCAACATTCAAAGAAGGCTCAAACCCGCCGGCAGAACCAGTATTAATGACACAATCAGGCTCAAAGTTGTCGATAAGTAATGTTGTTGCCACTGTCGCGGCTACTTTACCTATGCCTGATTGCACAAGTGTTACTTCATGGCCACCAAGCTCACCGGTATAAAATGTGAACCCGCCTTTTGTAAGTGTTTTAGGTGACTGCATTGTGTCACGTAAAATCGTAACTTCCTGCTCCATCGCACCGATAATGCCAATTTTCATAATTCATCTCTTTGTATTTAATTTTTGTTCATTATATACATTCTTATTTTGAAAGCATTAATTCGTCGGTAAAACTGTAGGACTTGCTGCTTAAAAATTTAAGCAGCAAGGGGGATGATGTTAGATTTCAGCAAGCGCCTTTGCTTGTGATGGTGAAAGCACCGCAGGTTTATTGTTGCGATTGCGAATAGGCTTAGTTTTGTCAGGTTTTTGACCCAACTTGAATAAGATTGCGGCACGAACCTCAGGACTCTTATAGCCCGATTTTATCTTCATTCTAATATGAGGGATCCCCGCAGACTCTAGTGCACCACTAACAAACCAATCTTTTTGGGCTTTGTGGCCATTCTTGTTGGCGTTATTAACCAAATCTACCGCGGCGACAATATTGAGTGTACTCTTATCTACTAATACATAGTCGAGCTGCTTATTTTGCGCCTTGGTAATGGCTGAGCGTCTAGCTTTTTTTGATAAGCCTGGCTTGCACTCAATGACGTCGACTAACTTTACGCGGCTTACAATTTTATATCTATCACCTACAGCTCGCTCGAGAAGTTGCAAAAAGGACGCTTCTACAGTCGTAAAAACAGACTCTTTACGGTTAAACGGATAAGGATTGCCACCCACGTCGGTATATTTAGAAATTACGATAGAGGCAATAACTACGAGCGCTAAAATAGCTAAAAGTGTTAATTCCATAAATCACTCCACGACAACAAATTGACTTTGATAATTTACAAGCAAGGAGTGTGCCGGAAGTGATTTTAAGGTAGGCGCTAAAGGTTATTTAACGCCTATAGGCCCTTAGGCCTTATAGCCGCCAGTGATCCCTTTAACCGCATAGGCAACGGCGTCATGAGCGTGGAGAGACTCGTAATGGTTTATCTTAACGAAAAAGTCGGCAAAGTTTTGCTGGTTTAACAGTGCTTTTAATTTTCTTGCCGCATCTTCACAAAACATCAGGTTCTGTCCATTCAGCCTTGCAAACTCTTGCTCATCTTCACGTTTTACAGCCGCTTGAACTGGTGTTTGTAATTCTTGCTCTGCAATGTCGATTAACGCTTTAATATCAAAGTCTGGAGCACCTTGTGGTAGCTGCACCTTGATATTGGCAATAGAGCGCTGGGAGTGAGGGGTTGCCACTATACCTTCAGTAGTGCCAAGCCATGCGTGCACACTTTCATGGTCCAAAGGTTGACCTGCAAATTTTTCTTCAAAGGCATTCTGAATCAGTTGTCTTGCCAGTGCAGCAGAGCACGGGCAGGTTGATGAATAAGTGACATCAACAGCAAGCTCGATACTGAGTTTCTGTTCTTTTAAAGTGGCAGTGATAGTAACTGGGTAGCTTTTCCAGCCTTGCTTACCACTGAGTAGCGATGCGCGACGCAGAGGCAGGTCAAATTTAATAATGACTCTGGCTGAGCCACTCAAACCTTCGTGAGTGGTTATGAATTGGTCTAGCAATGCCGTAAGTGTTTCTGGTGATAAAGACTGTTCACATGATAGTTTGTCTAATGCTAAGTATAGCCTAGACATATGTATGCCTTTAGCATCCGCTTTATCTAGACTGACGAAAGCATCAGCTTTAGCAGTGACAGGAATATCATTTAGTCCTTTACTGGCAAATTGAAATGGTAATTCAATATCTCCCATTCCAACCCAGTCTAACGTTCCGGTTTTCAGCGCAGCAGCACTGTGCGCAATGTCTGGCATTGAAGTTGGCATTTAAACTCTCTTTAATCACGACCTCAGAAATGCTCTTATATTACACTAAATCGAGTTTTTTTTCTGTGGTTATTCTCATATTGAATAAAGAAAAAGTCATATAGTGTGCAATATTTGATACATTATCACATTTTTTATGTGGTTACTTCGGATTGTGATAAATTTAAAAGTTTGAGATTTTTCAACAAAGTTCCAGCGCTTGGCCGCTCGCATATGTGCTCAGCTGAGGTATAATAGCGGCGTTAACAAGGTGACTATTATTATGCTTGATTCTTCATTTGGGTCTTGGGCTCGAATTCTTTCTAATTTGGTTCGAAAATATGGTGAACGCAAGGCCGGAGCAATTGCTTATACATTGGTATTGGTTGCGTCGCTGGTTTTGTCTTGTATGTTTTTTTATGTGGCGCTGGGTTCAGTTACATTAGTCAATGTACTTTCGGTCGTAGTTTTTGCCGCTTTGACTTCACCCTTGCTCATATCGGTTGCCGTATTTGCTATTCGGCAGTTGGAAAGCTCAAAAGAGTATTTAGAATCAGCAACACAGCAGGAAAAACTGCTCAACCAAACACTTAAAGACAATATTAACCGCCTTAATAATGAAATTGATGAACGTAAAATGGCATTGCATGCTAAGCATCGTGCAATAGCTGAATTACGGAACGAAATAACAGAGCGCCGTAAAGCGGAGCAAGAGCTCGCCCAACAGAGCATGTTGTTACGCTCGATAGTTGATTCATCCCCCGATTTATTTTACTACCGTGATGAACATGGTGTATTTGCGGGGTGTAATAAAAAATTCGAGCAGGTCATTGGTATCGACAGCGAAGGATTGATTGGTAAAACCGCAGATGAGATTTTTATCGACCAAGTTGTACCCAAGGTATTGGAGACTGATACGCAAGTTAGTGCAACCCAGCAAACCTTATCTCTCGATGTAGAGTATCCGGTAAAAGACGAAAACCGTTGGTTTGAAATGCGTAAACTCCCCTTTATTAATAACGAAGGCGAGTATATCGGGTTACTTGCTTTTGGTCGTGATATCACGAGTCGAAAAGAAGCTGAACAGGCACTTGAGACGGCCTATAAAGACAAAGGGAAATTTATTGCCACACTAAGCCATGAACTCAGAACGCCGCTTAATGGCATTGTGGGTTTAACTCGGATGCTACTTGATACTGAGCTAACACAGCAACAAAAAAGTTGGTGTAATACAGTCTTTTCCAGTGCTGAGACATTGGGTAATATTTTCAATGATATTATTGATCTGGATAAGATTGATCGAGAGCAACTAGATATTGCGACGGATAGTATTAATGTCTCTGACTTTATCAATGATGTGGTTAATTTTTCAGATTTAATAGCGGGCCAAAAAGGGCTTGAGTTCAAAATTCAACGTTCCGGTGTGCTAGATATATATGCATTACTCGATCCGACTCGTTTGCGTCAGGTACTTTGGAATCTGATCAATAATGCGGTGAAGTTCACGCATAGAGGCAGTGTTACGTTAGAGTGTCGCAGAGAAAATCGTGAAAACGGCCCTTGGCTTTCAATGAGTATCATCGATACAGGTGTTGGGATCTCATCAGAGCAGCAAGATAAGATTTTTGATATGTACTACAAGGCGCCTGATGCTGAAGGTAACAACGCGATTGGCTCTGGTATTGGTCTTGCGGTGACAAAAGCACTTGTGCTGGCAATGAAAGGCAGAATAGCGGTCAGCAGTATGCCAGGCCAAGGCAGTCGCTTTGATGTAGAAATACCACTTGAGTTGTGTACTGCGCCAAGCCAGCAAAGTTATGCGGGCAGGGGGCTGTATATTTTGCTTGTAGAAGATGTACCGCTCAATGCTGAGATTGCAACTAACTTACTTGAACAACGTGGTCACGAAGTAATATGGGCTGAGACTGGCGAAGATGCGCTGTCTCTTGTACAAACAGAAGACGACTTAGATCTGATCTTATTAGATATGCAGTTGCCTGATTTAAATGGTGATGAAGTGGCTAGGCAGATCAGAGATGATAGTCATTTTGACGGCTTGCCTATAGTCGCACTGACGGCAAATGTTCGTAGTGCAGAACAAGAGTTACAGGGGATCAGTATCCAAGGTGCGCTTGCTAAGCCAATCAATACCACCAAGTTAGATAAAATGCTTGCCGAGCTATTTGGTATTGATAGTGTAAAAGAAGAAGTGAACGCCCAGCAACAAAGCACCATTGAAGTACTAGAAATTGAACGTGAGCTACTCGATATTGAGACGATTACGGATTTCGTAGCATCTATGGGAGTAGATACTTTCAAGCGTAGTTGTGAGCTATTTGCTAAGCTAAACCCAACATATTGCGATGAATTAAAAACAGCAAACCTAGCGGATGATGTGGCTGAGTACGGCTCTGTGGCACACAAACTTAAAGGTGCGGCTGGCTCTGTGGGACTTAAATCTGTTCAGCAACATGCGAAAGTGATGGAGACAGAGTGTGCAGAGGTCGATGCACAGAAGCGAAAGGTGTGGGTGGAAGATTTGGAAGAATTAATAAGAGAAGGGCAGTTAGCCCTTCACTCATTAATTGCAAAACTCGCTGAAAACTCTTAGCGAACTATGGTTGAGTGTTATCGATCTTACCAATGAAGCGATAACCTTCACCATGAATCGTGCTGATAAGCTCAGGTGTGTTGTTGTCGGTTTCGAAGTGCTTACGAATACGACGGATCGTCACATCAACAGTACGGTCGTTAGCGCGAAGCTCACGGCCTGTCATGTGCTTAATAAGTTGTTCACGGCTGAAAATACGACCTGGAGAGTCAAGCATCAAGCGTAGCGCTCTGTACTCACCTTTTGGTAGACGCTTAGATTCACCTGTTGGTGATGTTAGACAGCGACTATTTTCGTCTAGTTCCCATCCGTTAAACGTGATAACACCGTTACTGTCAATAGCTGACTCTTCAGGTGTTGACCCTGTACGTGAAATGAGGTTACGTACTCGGATAGTTAGTTCACGAGGGTTGAACGGTTTTGTAACGTAGTCGTCTGCACCGATCTCTAAACCTAAGATTCTATCGACATCGTTATCACGACCTGTTAAGAAAATTAAGCCTACATTTTTTTTCTGGCGTAACTCACGAGCCAAAATTAGGCCGTTTCTACCAGGAAGGTTTATATCCATGATTACACAGTTGACATCGTCGTTTGCTGTCAATTTTTCATGCATATCATCGCCATCAATGGCTTCAATTACCTTATGACCTTCGGCTTCAAATAAACTAACGAGGTTCAGTCGAGTTACGTCTTCATCCTCAACAATTAGAATGACTGGCGTTTGCATTATTAATTAACCTTTTCGGAATGTTTTATTTACAAAAACTTCGGTGTTATATAATAAAACCGAATGTTAACGATTATAGGAGTATATTCAATTGTTAACAAGTAAAATCAGTCAGGATAGAACTTAGAAACTGCGAGTAGCCTGGAGAGCACTTTAAAGTTATGTTGTGCAACTTCTTGTCTGTTAATATATAACCGAATTTTACTCCCTTCTTGGACCAAGGAAGCAATCCCACCCCCTTCCAGAAATTCGATACTTTCGCCTACAGTCACCATATTTAAGGTAATTGTATCGGTCCAAGAGGATAGTATATCATCTTCCATTGTTTCATCAATGTATGTGATATCACAGCGCTTGGAAAGTTCCCTAAAAGGGTCAGAAAGGTTTACTTTTATTATATCTATCGGTTTACCACGTATTTTTAAGTTATTATTTTTATTTAAAATAGCGCCGGGTCCATGATTTAAATCATAAAAACAAAATCTGGTTACTTGTTTATTTTTTTGCTCCGGAAAATCGATTAACTTTGCCATTTGGTATAAAAAAGCGGAACGAATTTCATGAGGTGTTTTTGCGTCAACGTTTAAACTACAAAAAATAAAAATAAATGCAGCTATTAGGTACATTATTTTCATTAAATTACCCCTTTTAGAGGCAAAGTTATAATAAATTCCGTACCTTTTTTATTATCATCAGACAGGGTTATAGTGCCACCCAAAGCTTGAGTGATTAAATTGTAAACAAGGTGCATACCGAGACCGCTGCCACCCTCTCCACGTTTAGTTGTGACGAACGGATCAAAAATACGTTTTTTGACTGCATTTGATACACCAATCCCATTGTCCTGATAGATAATCTCAAGACTTTGATTGTGTTGCTCTACATGAATATGGATTTGATTATCTTTGAGGTCTAAAAAGCCATGGATGAGGGAGTTAGATAAAAGCTGTTCAAATACTTGTTGTAATAAGCCAGCTTTGGTTCTCACCGTCAGTTGCTCTGGACACGAGAGATCCCAAACCACGTTTTTAATGTCAATTTCAGCGCGCATACTGCTGACAATAGCATGGAATAATTTGTTGATATTAACTTCAGAGCTAACTTCAACATCTTGGCTAACTGCCACCTTTTTAAAGCTGGAGATCAGTTCTGCAGCGCGATTTAAATTTCGGTATATTAAGTCTAGGTTTTCAATTCCGTCATGAATAAAGCGTTCTAACTGTTTGGATGTCAGGGTTTTCTGCTCAAATGCAGCATTGATGTCGGCTAATTTGTCCCGGAGCAGCGTAGAACCAGTAACACCTAATCCAATAGGGGTATTTACCTCATGAGCAACACCGGCCACCATTTGTCCCAGCGAAGCCATTTTTTCATTTTCTACAATTTGATTCTGGTACTGGTGCATTCGCTCTAAGGTGTTGAGTAGCTCTTGGTTAGCTTCACGTAATGCGATGGTACGCTGGTTCACCTTTTCCTCTAGGTTTTGGTTTAGCTGCTTGATTTCGAGTTTATCAGCCTGATGGCGAGCCAATTGATTTTGCGTGCGAGCAAGCATGATATTGAGGTTATTGGCCAGCATGTTGACTTCTTCAATGTCGCTTTTTGTCGCTCTCGCAGAATAATTATGATTTTTGGACACATCTTGCAGCATGAGTGATAGAGAGTCGATTGGATTAGCTATTCGTTTTTGAATGGCGCGCGCGACAAACAGTACTAAAACTAATACGATCAACGTGAGCGCAATATCGACCAGTATTTTTTGATTAATGTACTGCGATAGCCGTTCTAAACCACCTCTCACATAGACATACCCCTCAACTTTACCTTCGTATTCAACAGGTATGATCAGCTCGACGTAATCAGCGGACACTTTTGGCTCTTTGAGTGTCTCAATATCATTGACTTTCAGAGGGACTGGGGGCGTTTTACTTGCGTTGTAGCTGGTGAAAAACACGGGCTTATTGGTGACATCATCAATGGCATAGATATGAATATTTTTAACTAATTCAACTTTATTAAACGATTTGAGTCGCTTTTCTTCGGTTTTTCTATCATCAAAAATGAGTGTGATTTGTGCGTTAAATGCGATTATCTCAGCAATCATTTGCAGTTTGTTGACGATTAACTTTTTCTGCTCTTTGACGTCAAGATAAGTAGAAATTGAAATGGATAGAGAGAGCGACAAAGCTGTTACTAGCATAACAGCACTTATCAAAACTTTTCTTATACTTGTTTTTGTTGCGTGTTTTCCCATTGCGCGCTCATAGGTGGACCTCTTAACAGCTAACCTTAGTTTAGCAGCTTAGTTAAGTAAGTTAACAAAAAAGCGGACAATTCCTTTTATCTTATCGTTAGCCAAGCATTTAGTATTACTTTTTGTTTGTGGTAAAGCTCACTGACTTAACTATTTTGTGCATGGTATACAGCAAACTTGGTGTTTTTGGTCTCAGTTTTAAAGTGTTTAAAATGTTGTTCCATAATAGGTGGGTACTTTAAAAAGCTATTTGCGACTATTTGCAAGTTTGCACCTTTTTTCATCATATGCTTGGCATTTGCTAAAAATGTTTCAGCAATGCTGTAATCAGTATCTAAACCGGTATGAAATGGTGGATTACTCACAATTGCGTCAAATTTTTCTGTCACTTGCCCTAAACCATCACTTAATATGAAATGTCCTGTATGGCCATTCATTTTCAGCGTTTGCTCACTGGCGTAAAGAGCAAGTGCACTGACATCTAAGCAGTATAGCGATAAGTTAGGTCGCTCGTTGAGCATGTAAGTTGCTATTAAACCGGCACCGCAACCAAAATCTAGTACATTGCCTTTTTGAGGAATAGAGAGATGGTTGAGCAGCAGCTCTGTCCCGATGTCGAGTTTGCCATGGTTAAATACCCCCGGCACACTGACCGCTGCGAAGTTTTGATCCGCGACTTCAACGCTAAATGTTTGATGATAATCGGCAATGTCAAAGTGTTGTTCTTCAGTGAGTTCATTGAACTCATAGAGTATGCAATGTTTGGCGCTATCTAATTTATAGCTTGCCTGGGCATAGGGCTTGAGTTGTTTTTCAACTGATTTAACACCGCCTTTATTTGCCCCAACAACCAGTAAACGAGTTGCTTTACCTAGGTTCGCTCGAATGTTAGATAACATCATGTTCGCTTCAGGCTTAGATTTGGGATAGTAATAAATGACTAAGTCCAAATCATCGATACTTGGTAAGCTATGACCGACAAAGCTAGTCACGTGCTGGTGCTTGGAAGCTGCAAGGTGATCGGCGAAATTATAACTAAAAGCATAAACCTGAGATGTGGAATTAATTTTTGTTAATTCAGGCAAGAAACCATCATCACTATGATTAATGACAAGTACTTTTTCGCCATGGAGTTCCTCTTCATTGCGAAGTAAAAGTAAGCTAGGATTTGATAGTTTTTGCATTATTGTTCTCAGGTAGTTAGCTGGTGTCACATGAAATTAAAGGGGCTGAGAGCGCCCCTTACTGATAATTAAGCTGTGCGCTCAAACATGAGGTCCCACACGCCGTGGCCTAGTCTGTGCCCACGCTGCTCAAATTTGGTAAGTGGTCTAAAGTCAGGTCTAGGTACGTAGTCATGATTTTCAGATTGATTACTATAGCCTTCTGCTTGTTGCATGACTTCTAGCATATGCTCCGCATAGTTTTCCCAATCAGTTGCCATATGGAAAACACCACCAACCTTTAATTTGGCACGGATCTTTTGTGCAAACTCAGGCTGCACAATACGGCGCTTGTGATGACGCTTTTTATGCCATGGATCTGGGAAAAATAGCTGCAATTTACTTAAGCTGCTATCAGGGATGCAATCGGCCAATACTTCTACTGCGTCGTGTTCAAAAACACGTAGATTTGTTAGGCCATGTTCATCTGCTTCCATAAGGCATGCGCCAACACCTGGGCGGTGAACTTCGATACCGATAAAGTTTTGGTTTGGATTATTTTTGGCCATTTCAACCAGTGATTTCCCCATACCAAAGCCAATTTCTACAACTACGTCGTTGTCGTTGCCAAATATTTCATTGAAGTTGAGTAAGCCTTGGCTGTGCTCAAGTCCAAGAGTTGGCCAGCACTTTTCTAGTGCTGCTGCTTGACCTTTAGTTAGGCGACCTTCACGTTTTACAAAGCTGCGCACTTTTCGGATGTATTTACCTTCTTGCTCAGCCTGCTCTAGTGCTTGTTTACTCGATTCGTTCATTGTCATCATCTGCGGTGTAAAAATTGGGCGCATATTATCCCTGTTCGCGTCGATAAGTACAAGAGCTTGACGTTTTTAAAAACCTTCTTACACTGGCGCCTGTAGCTAGTAGATAGAGAATAAAGATGCCCGTTGACCGTCAAACAGCAGATTGGTTCGCAACACAAGTTGTGGATTGGTACCACCTTCATGGCAGAAAAACACTGCCATGGCAAATAGATAAGACTCCATACAAAGTGTGGGTGTCTGAAGTGATGTTGCAGCAAACGCAAGTCGTCACTGTGATCCCTTATTTTGAGCGTTTTATGTCAAGATTTCCGACAGTCATTGACTTGGCTGATGCGGATGAAGATGAGGTACTGCATCATTGGACTGGGTTAGGCTATTACGCAAGGGCAAGAAACCTTCATAAAACAGCCAAAATTATACGCGATAAATATAGCGGAAAATTCCCAGAAACTTTTGATCAGGTTGTTGATTTACCTGGGATTGGGCGTTCAACAGCGGGTGCTGTACTCTCACTTGCTTTAGGTCAACACCACTCTATTCTAGATGGTAATGTGAAGCGTGTATTGGCACGTTTTTTTATGGTTGAAGGTTGGTATGGCGTTAAAAAAGTGGAGAATCACTTATGGGAGCTGACCAATGCGGTAACGCCATCTGGAGATGTGAGAGAATTTAACCAAGCGATGATGGACTTGGGGGCAAGCTTGTGCTCACGTTCACGGTTTCAATGTGAGGCTTGTCCACTTGTTGAAAAGTGTTTAGCTTACAAAAATAATAGAGTGAAGGAATTCCCAAATTCAAAACCTAAAAAAGAAAAACCTAAAAAGTCTGCTTATCATCTAATGGTAAAAGTGGGCAGTCAAGTACTGATGGAAAAGCGCCCTAACAGTGGTATCTGGGGCGGTTTATTCGGCTTTTTTGAGTTTGCAAACTTAGCTGACTTAGAAGCTTTTTTGGTTCAGCAAGGCATAGAGGTCACAACTCATACGTTAGATCCATTTGTTCATATTTTTACTCACTTTGAACTCACAATTACACCAGTCTGTGTTGAATTACAGCAAATACCTGATTGTGTGCATGATAATCAGCTGCTCTGGTACGATATTAATCACCCATCTGAAGTAGGGCTTGCGGCGCCGACTAAAAAGTTAGTTAAAGTATTAAAGGCAATGGGGTAAACTTGTCATATCAAAAAGACAGAGTATAGGTGAGAAGATGGCACGTACAGTTTTTTGTCAGAAATTAAACAAAGAGGCTGCTGGTTTGGATTTTCAATTGTATCCAGGTGAAGTAGGTGAGCGTATATTCAATAATATTTCGAAAGAAGCTTGGCAACAGTGGCAACATAAGCAAACGATGCTGATCAATGAAAAGCACTTAAATATGATGGATCCTGAACATCGACAGTTATTAGAAGAGCAAATGGTTGGCTTCTTATTTGAAGATAAAGAAGTTGAAATTGAAGGCTATAGGCCACCAGAAAAGTAAAAAAAGCTGCCTAGGCAGCTTTTTTCATTTTTAGTAGTCTCTATCTACTGACAGCTTCGCTAAGGCAATCAGTGCCTTTTTGAATGCTGAGTCGTTTAAGCATGCAAGTTGTGAGATAGCTTTTTCAGATTCTTGCTGAGCCTTTGACATGGTCTTTTGCAGTGCATTTGTTTCTTCAAGTGTTTGCAATATATCAGGTAAATTATCGATGCCGTTACCTGATTCGATGGCCTCTCTAATTTGCGCGACTTGCGTCTCTGTGCCTGACTTCATTGCGTAAATTAAGGGCAGTGTTGGCTTACCCTCTGCTAAGTCATCTCCGATATTTTTGCCCAGTAATTCAGCATTGGCACTGTAATCAAGTACATCGTCAACCAGTTGAAATGCGGTACCCAAATGCATGCCGTATAGTTTTAATGCTTCTTTGATGTTTTCAGGCTGCTCAGAGACAACCGCTGGCAATAAAGTTGCCGCTTCGAATAGTTTTGCAGTCTTGCTGTAGATGACTTGCATATAACTCTGCTCAGTGGTGTCTGGGTCGTTGCAATTCATTAATTGCAGCACTTCACCTTCAGCAATGATATTGGTGGCATCTGCCAATATCTGCATGACTTCCATGTTATTGAGCCCAACCATCAGCTGGAAGGAACGAGTGTAAATAAAATCTCCAACAAGTACACTTGCGGCATTACCAAATTCAGCATTAGCCGTTGGCTCTCCGCGTCTTAGGTTTGACTCATCGACGACATCATCGTGTAGCAAGGTTGCAGTATGAATAAACTCAATGATGGTAGCTAAAGTGATATGTTTATTTTGTTGCTCAGCTTCAAGTGCCTTGGCAACAAGCAGTGTTAGCATTGGTCTAACCCGCTTTCCACCACTATTAACAATATACAGACCCAATTGATTTACCAATGCAACATCAGATTGCATTTGTTCAAAAATAAGTTGATTCACAGAGAGCATGTCTTGCTCAATCAATGATTGGATAGTCTTAATATCCATAGTATACCGTGCTAAAGCCCCAGTTAGAGATAAACGCCGCAGATTGTACATTAAAATTTCAGCCGACTCGAATTTTAAACGTATAGATAGTTAAAAAAATAATGATTGGATTAAATAATGGTCATTTTCGTGTTCGATATCTGTACTGTTATGATCTGTCAAGTATTTAGATGTGAAGTTTTAGCAGTAAAAAATAGTTTAGCAATGCGAACTTTTTAGCTAGAATAGGCAAAAATGAATTAATGCTCTCAAACAAGCCAATTTTTATTCATTATTTTGTCATTAGGGTATTGCGTGTAGTTCGACATTAGCGTAAACTTCGCGCCCTATTGAAGAATATTAAGTTGCGTCGATTTGAGGGCGCACAACGGAGTTAATTATGTACGCGGTTTTCCAAAGTGGTGGTAAACAGCACCGTGTGACTGAAGGTCAAACAATTCGTCTAGAGAAATTAGACGTTGAGACTGGTGCATCAATTGAATTTGATTCAGTACTTCTAGTTGCTGATGGTGAAAAGATCGAGATCGGTGCACCATTCGTAAATGGCGGTAAAGTAACAGCTGAGGTTGTTTCTCACGGTCGTGGCGAGAAAATTAAGATTGTTAAGTTCAGACGTCGTAAGCATTCTCGTAAGCAGATGGGCCACCGTCAGTGGTTCACTGAAGTTAAAATCACTGGCATTAGCGCTTAATTTTTAGAGGTACAGAAAGATGGCACATAAGAAGGCAGCTGGTAGTACTCGTAACGGTCGCGATTCAGAAAGTAAACGCCTAGGTGTTAAGCGTTTCGGTGGCGAATCAGTTCTAGCGGGTAACATCCTTGTTCGTCAACGTGGTACTAAGTTCCACGCTGGTACTAACGCAGGTATCGGTAAAGACCACACTATCTTTGCAAAAGCAGATGGTAAAGTAGTTTTCGAAACTAAAGGTCCTTTAAACCGTAAATACGTTAGCATCGTTGCTGAGTAATCGGTAAAGATTGATAAAAACCCCGCTTAGGCGGGGTTTTTTGTTTTTATAGCTACATATTATTTATCAGCAGCTAAGCGTACCTTGCTATAATAGCTGTTGCTATTCTAATCCAGTAAGAGAGTAACCATGAAGTTTGTCGATGAAGTAGAGATCCGTGCTGAAGCCGGCGATGGGGGAAGCGGTGTTGTTTCGTTCCGTCGAGAGAAGTTTGTCCCAGATGGTGGTCCAGATGGCGGTGATGGTGGCGACGGCGGCAGCGTATTTTTAGAGGCTGATGAAAACCTCAATACTTTAATTGACTATCAGTTTGAACGATTTCATCGAGCTGAGCGTGGTACAAATGGTCAAGGTCGTAATTGCACCGGCAAAAAAGGCGTTGATCTTGTTTTGAAAGTGCCTGTAGGTACTCGTGTTACAGATGTTGATACTCAAGAGAGCTTGGGTGATTTAACTCGTCATGGACAAAAGCTGCTTGTCGCTAAAGGTGGCTACCATGGTTTAGGTAATACACGTTTTAAATCCAGTACTAACCGTGCACCGAGGCAAAAAACACTTGGGACGCCAGGTGAAGTGAGAAACTTAAAGCTTGAGTTGATGCTTTTAGCTGATGTTGGACTGCTTGGCTTGCCTAATGCTGGTAAATCAACCTTTATTCGCAGCGTATCGGCGGCAAAACCAAAAGTGGCTGATTATCCATTTACTACACTGGTCCCGAATCTAGGTGTGGTGAGACCTGAAGCGAATAAGTCATTTGTTATTGCTGATATACCAGGTTTGATTGAAGGCGCATCTGATGGTGCAGGCTTAGGTATCCGATTCCTGAAGCATTTAGAGCGTTGTAGAGTGTTGTTGCATGTTGTGGATGTGATGCCTGTTGATGGTACAGATCCTGTAGATAACGCATTTGCGATTATCAATGAATTACATCAATACAGCCCTAAGCTTGCGGAAAAGCCTCGTTGGTTGGTATTAAACAAAATCGATTTACTTGCAGAAGATGAGCTAGAAGATGTGTGTGAACGTATTGCTCAAGAATTAGATGCAAAAGAAGTGTACCGTATATCTGCGGCGAATAAATTTAATACCCAACAATTATGTTACGATATACAAGGCCTGTTAGATACCTTGCCAAGAGATAAATTTGACGAGGAACAGCAAGAAGAGGTTGAGTTTAAGTGGGATACTTATCATCGTCAGGCAACTCAAGAAAATGATGATTGGGATGACTGGGATGAAGATGACTACGATGTAGAAGTTATCTACGAAAGATAATAAAGGGCCGTTTGGCCCTTTTTTAATACAAAATTATTACTGGAGAGAATTGTGGTTATATCAATGATAGCAGCGATGGCGAAGGATAGAGTGATAGGGGATGATAATAAAATGCCCTGGCACTTGCCTGCCGATCTACAACATTTCAAAAAAATAACGCTAGGCAAGCCAGTTATCATGGGCAGAAAAACATTTGAATCAATTGGTCGTCCGTTACCCGGCAGAAGAAATATTGTAATTACAAGAAATACAGAGTATCAGGCCGAAGGTATTGAGGTTGCAACTTCTACTGAAGAAGCGCTCGCTTTAGTGGATAAAATAGACGAGGTTATGATCATCGGGGGTGGAAATATTTACAATCAGTTTCTACCATTATGTACAAGGTTGTATTTAACATACATTGATCTGGATGTTGAAGGGGACACGCGATTCCCAGACCATACCTCTTCAGGTGATTGGGTAGAAATTGAAAGCGAAGTTCATGAGCCAGATGACAGAAATAAATATCGTTATAAGTTCGTAACTTTGAATAAAGGATTATGACTTTGTTGCTAACAGTTGTGTGTGTTGCTACAATAGTGTTTGTCCTTATGTAATAAAAAAGTGCTAGGTGAATTGGCAATGAAATTTGTACCTGTTTTGTTAAGTGTTTGTATTGGTTTGGGCGCGTTTTCTTTTAGTTCAGAAACTAAAGCAAACGATCAGTTGGCTATCACATTATGCGAGTACATCGCTGTGGATGATAAAGGGCGTGTTCGTAAAGCGCTTAAGAGTTCACGTGTGAAAGTCCGTAATATTTTTGGTTCAATCCAGTGTAATGGTAATAATATTCTTCGCCATGCTATTGCAAGTAATGCCGTTGAAACTGGTAAGTTAATTGTCAAAGGGTTACCAAAAAGTGCGCTATCAGATGGTGCAGATATTGCTTGGGCAGAAAGCAATGGACATGGTGCCTCGCCACTTATTGCAGAGATAAAGAAAAGAGCTGGTTTGTAATTCATTCTTGGCTTTGATGAAAAGCTCCCTAAATGGGGGCTTTTTTAATGCCTGTAAATTACTCTGTGCGGCATTAAACTTTAAAGTTATCGTTTTAAAGACGTTAGCATCCCCCTTTGCTAAATGGGAGGTATTTTCGCGTAAAACCCAATCGCCATCTAGTTAGCATCAGCCCTATTTTTTGTCGCATATTAATATGACCTAAATCAAAATGATAACCACATCATGACAATTTTCTTAAATTTGCCCTTGAGAATTGGAAGGTATGCTCCAATACTTATTTATAGGGTAAATAAAAAAAGGAAGATCCTATGAAGATTAATCTTTCTGGTCATCATGTAGACATTACAGATGCAGTGAAACAGCATGTACAAGAAAAGTTTTCAAAAATTGCCAATCACTTTCCTTCATTGCTATCGCTCGACATTATCATTAGTAAAGAGCATAAAAAATTCTATACGGAAATAAGTACAAACTACGCTGGATCTAGAATATCAGTTAAGGGAGACAATGATGTTATGTATCCCGCTATTGCGAATGCAGCAAAAAAATTAGATGCGTCGTTAAAGCATCGAAAAGGGCAACTCAAAGCAAATAAGCATGAAAAGCCGGTAAGTACAACACCAGAAATTGCGCATGAAATAATACAAGAAATGAATTTAAATTAGTACATTAAGGGGTCATAAGACCCCTTTTTTACAATAGCAATTTGAGCGAATTTTTATTTTACTTTAAACATTTCACACAATTGCTATGTAAGATAGAATTAGACTTTACCTTAAAAAATATAATTCAATAGCGAACACATATGAAAGCAGTTATCCCTGTTGCGGGTTTGGGTACTCGCATGTTGCCAGCAACAAAAGCAATCCCAAAGGAAATGTTACCGGTTGTAGATAAGCCGCTTATTCAATACATTGTAAAGGAGTGTGTATCTGCTGGTGTAAAAGAAATTGTTTTGGTGACTCACTCTTCAAAGAATGCAATTGAAAATCACTTTGACACAAGCTTTGAGTTAGAGGCGACATTAGAAAAGCGAGTGAAGAGAAAATTATTGGATGAAATCCGTTCTATTTGTCCTGAAGACGTCACAATAATGCATGTAAGACAAGGTGAAGCCAAAGGCCTTGGTCATGCAGTTTTGTGTGCAAAGCCAATTGTTGGAGATGATGATTTCATCGTTGTGCTACCTGATGTAATTTTGGATGAATATAGCGCTGATCAGCGAAGCGAAAACTTAGCTGCAATGGTTAAACGTTTCCAAGAAAATGGCAATAGCCAAATCATGCTGGAGCCAGTACCACATGAAGATGTCAGCAAATATGGTATCGCTGATATTAGTGGCATTGAGCTGTCGCCAGGCCAAAGCACGGCTATCAAGTCTATGGTTGAGAAGCCTAATCAAGCAGAAGCGCCATCAAACCTAGCTGTTGTTGGGCGTTATGTCCTATCTAGTAAAATTTGGCCGCTTTTGAAAAGAACACCTGTCGGTGCGGGAAGTGAGATCCAGCTAACAGATGCCATAGATATGTTAATGGAAACAGATACAGTTGAAGCATTCCATATGAGTGGCATATCTCATGACTGTGGTGATAAGCTCGGCTATCTTAAAGCGATTGTTCAGTATGCAATGAAGGATGAAACATTAGGCAACGAGTTTACTCAGTACATCAAGTCGTTATAAAGCGTGAGCGTAGTAAGCGAGCTTGAATAAGTTTGCTTACTACGATTTTTAATGGTCAGTGGCGTTCGATGAACCTTTGCCAGGATATATTGTTATTTATCACTCGCACAGGCTTTACAACTCGAGCTAACAAGTCAATATTCGGCACTTCAACAACATCCCCACCTTCTTTTAAGCCAAGTAAATAACTCATTGCAGATCGATTGCCCAGTTGAATCGCAGAGATATATACTTGCTGTTCAAAGTTTAACCTCAAGCTACTAATTGCAGTTTTAAGACCTTGCTGATCAACATTTGGTAGACCACACTTTTGCAAATAACCTAATCGTTCACCTTCTCCTGAAAACCATATACGTACTTTTTCGCTATAACGGTTTGACTTAGATGGTAGATCAAATAGTAGTCGACTGTGACCTGACTCTTTAACGAATTGTATGTATTGCTCTAAACCGGCATGCCAGAGAGCATTATGGATGGGTACAATTCTATGTTGAATTTTGCCATGAGTATGGAAATTAAATGTGTGAACTGAGCCAACTTTAGTAAGGTCATTTAAGTTTAAACTACCTAATTCATCACTATATGCACCGGTATAATATGCCAGAATAGGCAGCCAAAAGTGCCAGTGTTTGGGTTGTTCTCGCTTTAGCTTTTCGTCACCGTAAATGTAGCCATTAAACAAGCTATATAGTTCCATATGGGTGAAGGCGCGCCTACCAAACTGAGATTTCATAGCTAAAGTGCTTTAACGGTCAAATATTTGGTAGACAAGTCTATAGGCTTTAGTAGTAATGTGAAAGAGTTACAAAAATTTTTTGCAAACCCTTTTGTAGTATTAGGGTACTACCTGTTTTGGTGATTCAGTCAGTACAATGCTGTAGATAAGTAAGGCAAGAGATCCTCAGAAGAGACGCCAAGTTATTAACATGGCCATGTTTTTCAATAGACTCTTGATAAAGGGTAGAGATAAAGTGAGCCACACTGATTTGCTCTCGGTCTGCTATTTCTTCAAGTATTTGCCAAACTTTGTTTTCCAATGCCAAGCTCGTGACGACGCCTTGTACGCGAATCGACTTTTTAGTGACTTGGTATAATTCTGGTGTTTGAGATGCGTAGAGTTCGCACATGAAGGAGGCTCCATTGGCTAAAATGATACATTCTATGGTTCGAGTAAAAGACCTGAAACGTTCTATTAAATTCTACCATGAATTATTTGAGTTAGAGGTAAAAAGGTCTATAGAGTTCGAAAGCTTCTCCTTAACTTATTTAAGTAATCAAGAGAGTGAATTTGAATTAGAGTTAACTCATAATTTAGATAAAACAGATGGTTATCACTTAGGTGATGGTTATGGGCATTTGGCATTTAGCACTGATAATCTCAAAGAGATTTGGGAGAAAGCACAGTCAAGCGGTTATGCTCCGACGGATATTAAGACGCTAAAACAGCTGAATAAACTGGTTGCTAGGTTCTTTTTTGTAACAGATCCCGATGGCTATCAGGTTGAAGTGATAGAGAGCAATGACCTATTTAATTAAGCCATAGCAAACTCACTTCTGTTGCCCATCCAGCGAGTGATCAGAGGGTCCACACACGCTTGGTGTTGATTTAACAATGAAAACGCGATACCTCGTATACTGGGTAGCATGTGCTTATCGCGTGTTAAATCGGCAATTTTTAAATCCACCAATCCAGTTTGTTTAGTACCGAGTACTTCACCGGGTCCTCTGATCTCTAAGTCTTTTTCAGCGATTATAAAACCGTCATTGCTGTCTCTGAGCACGCCAAGTCTTTTTTGCGCCGTATTAGACAGCGGTGCGTGATATAAGAGTAAGCAATGTGATGCAATTGCGCCACGTCCAACACGTCCTCTGAGTTGGTGTAATTGAGCAAGCCCAAGACGTTCAGGGTTTTCGATTATGATTAAGCTGGCATTCGGAACGTCCACGCCGACTTCTATAACGGTTGTGGCAACGAGTACATGGTAATTACCAGACTTAAAATCAGCCATTATCTGCTGCTTCTCTTGGGCTTTCATGCGGCCATGTACGAGAGCGACTTTTAGCTCTGGTAACAGCTTGGTGAGCTGCTGTGCGGTATCTTCCGCTGCTTGGCATTGTAATACTTCAGACTCATCGATCAATGTACACACCCAATATACTTGCCTATTTTGCTCAATACAGGCACTTTTAACCCGTTTAATCACCTCATCTCGGCGAGTATCAGGAACAGCTACCGTGGTAATTGGGGTTCTTCCTGGCGGCAGTTCATCGATCACCGAAGTTTCCAAATCAGCATATGCTGTCATGGCAAGTGTTCGCGGAATAGGGGTGGCCGTCATGACTAATTGATGAGGGTAGCAATCATCAAATTTGCCCTTTTCTCTGAGTGATAGCCGTTGGTGTACGCCAAATCTATGCTGTTCATCGATAATAATGAGTGCGAGATTAGAAAAGTTAACCTGCTCTTGAAAAAGTGCATGGGTGCCGACCACCATTTGGGCTTGTCCTGTGGCTATTTTTTCGAGTGTTTCTTTACGTTCTTTGCCTTTGGTTTTGCCGCCCAGCCAACAGGTCTCTATATTTAACGCTGTAAACCAGTTGGTAAAATTGAGTGCATGTTGCTCTGACAGGATCTCTGTGGGTGCCATTAGTGCAACCTGATAGCCTTGTGATATTGCTGTTAAAGCACTCAGAGCGGCAACCAGAGTTTTACCAGAACCAACATCTCCTTGTACAAGGCGCAACATGGGCTCTGGTTTTTGCAAATCTTGTTTTATCTCACTAACAACTCTGCTTTGTGCATTGGTCGGCTTAAATGGTAATTGTGCTAAAAACTCAGCTTCAATTTGGTTCGTTGGCGGCAATGCGACAGCTTTCACTGCCTGACTTTTTTGTCTGAGCTTTAAAAGGCTTAAGTTTTGTGCGAGCAGCTCTTCAAACGCAAGGCGTTGTTGCGCAGGGTGTTGACCTAACTCTAATTGGCTCAAATCGATATCCTGCGGTGGCGCATGCAGTAGTAAAAGTGCCTCTTTTAGACTTAGTTGATTTGGCCTGAATTGAGCTGGTAGATGATCTTCAATATCATATTTGTGCAGTAACTGAACGGCTTGCTCTGCAATCGCACGTATACTGAGTTGCTTGAGGCCTTCAGTGGTTGAGTAAACAGGGGTGAGTGTGTCTTCTATTGTACTCGTTTCTTGCGTCGCATCTTTGATACTGTATTCAGGGTGCGCCATTTCAAGACCGACGCGACCACGGCGCGCTTCACCAAAACAACGCATAATTTTGCCCGGTTGCATGGCATTTTTTTGGGCCGCAGAGAAATTAAAAAATCGTAAGGTAAGCCTACCAGTACCATCATTGATCTGGCACATGAGCATACGGCGTTTACCAAATGTGATATTGGCTTGCTCTATCTCTCCCTCTACACTGACGTGCATGTGTGGCATTAATGTGGCGATGGAGTATGTCTTCGCTCGGTCTTCATACCTAAGCGGCAAGTGAAAAAGCATATCTTGAACACTTGCTATGCCTAATTTAGCCAATCGTTCGGCGGCTTTAGGGCCAACACCTTTTAAGTCTGTAATTGGGTAATTAGCTAAATTAGGGCTAGACATAGATATCCTTACTTTTTACTAAATTTCAACGTATTCCAGAACGTTTCATCTGCAATGATCTCACCTTCGTCATCTAGTTCAGGGTAAGGGAGGCCTTTTTCATTGCATCGGTTGGCGATAATTGGGTGGCATCCTTCAAATAGCAGCGTGTGTTTTACTTTTGGGTCTAACATATCTTTGCGCTGGTACATGCCTGCTTCTTCTCTTTGCCTCTGTGCCTCATAAAGAATGAGCGCTGCGGCAACCGATACATTCAGAGATTGCACCATGCCTGCCATAGGGATCACAATGTGCTGATCGGCATGTTCAAGTGCTCTATCGGAAATACCCAAGCGCTCTTGGCCAACTATCACCGCTGTTGGCTTGGTATAATCGATTTCTCTAAAGTCGACAGCAGTATCACTCAAATTCGTAGCAAGCAGTTGGATCCCTGGGTTTTGTTCACGAATTTTTGCAACTGCTTGGTCGATATCATCATGCATTTGAGTATCAACCCAGTTTTTACTACCGCCAGAGGTGTTATTAGTTAAGCGTCTTTGATCTTGAGGCCAAACAGCATGAACATAGTGACAGCCCACTGCGTCAGCTGTTCTTACGATTGCGGATAAATTATGGTGTTTGTGCACTTCATCGAGGCACACAGTCAAATCCGTTTGGCGTTGTTCCAATATTCGTTTTACGCGCTGAAAGCGATTTTCTTTCATCGAGGACTGCTCTTAAATACAATATTACGGCGTATTATATCAAAATTATTACTGTATAAGTACACACCTATTTGAGTTGATAGAGTAGGACGTTTTATGGTTGTATTTCTCTCATTATTGGTGCTTGCAGAGAAATCAGCGTCTCAGTTGATTGAATGGCTTCGATAGATTGTATCTTATTGACGAGCACATCATGTAAATGGTCCATTGAACTGCTCAATACTTTAATAAATATGCTGTAATTACCTGTCGTGTAATAAGCCTCTACGACCTCTTCAAAAGTTTCTAATTGGGCAATGGTATCTTGATAATCTCTGGCATGTTTGAGGTTGATACCAATAAAGCAACACACGTCATAGCCAAGCTTTTTAGTATTAATACATACCTTAGTACCTTCTATGATCCCTGCTTGTTTCATCTTTTCTACTCTGACATGAATTGTGCCAGCGCTCACTGAGAAACGCTTGGCTAATTCAGCATAAGGTGTTCTTGCATCATTCATAAGTGCGTGCAAGATGGATTTATCGAGATTATCGATCTGATAATTTTCCATACTTATTTTCATCCAAAATTGTTGTTTCCATAAATATAACCTTAATTTTTTATTGATTTAAGCTGTGTATGTGTATTTTTGTTTTTGAATATTGAATTTTTATCGAAATTTGTTGACGATGGGTATATCAAGTAATTAATACACAAAAAATCATCGACAGTTTGGAATGGGGATCAACATGAAATCACAATACTTAAAAACACAACATCAAATCGCACGCGTTAAAAGCGTTTTCTCAGCGCAGCTAACGGAGCAACTAGGCTTAGTCGAAGTGCAAGCCCCTATACTTGCTAAGGTGGGTGATGGTATTCAAGATAACCTAAGCGGTACAGAAAAAGCGGTATCAGTTAAAGTAAAGACCCTTGCTGACAGTGAATTTGAAGTTGTCCACTCTTTAGCGAAATGGAAGCGCAAAACACTAGGTGATTTTGGCTTTGAAGTCGGGGAAGGGTTATACACGCATATGAAAGCATTGCGCCCAGATGAAGAGCGCTTATCACCAATTCATTCGGTATTTGTCGACCAATGGGATTGGGAGAAAGTGATTTGTGCAGATACGCAAAGAAGTCTTGAAACGCTTAAAGAAACCGTACAAACCTTATATAAATGTATTAAGCACACCGAGCAGGTGATTTCACAAGAATATGATATTGAGACATTCTTACCTGAGGAAATCACTTTTGTTCATGCTGAAGAGCTGCGCGCAATGTATCCAGATTTTACTGCAAAACAGCGTGAAAAGGCCATTGCACAAGAGTACGGGGCTGTATTTTTAATTGGGATTGGTGGTGAATTAGGTGACGGCAAGATTCACGATGTACGTGCTCCAGACTATGATGACTGGTCTACAGCTACCTGTGATAAGTACCAGGGCTTAAATGGGGATATCATAGTTTGGAACCCAGCATTAGAAGATGCCTTTGAGATTTCTTCAATGGGGATCCGCGTATCTCCTGAATCTCTGGCTCATCAACTGCAAATTAGTGATGCACAAGCGCGACTTGAGTTTGATTGGCACAAGGCGTTATTAGCTGGTGACTTACCACAGACTATAGGTGGCGGTATTGGTCAATCACGATTAGTGATGTTACTACTGCAAAAGCAACACATTGCACAAGTTCAGGTAGGCGTATGGCCAGAAGAGCTAAAGCAGTCAATAGAAGGTGTGCTATAAAGCGATCTAAAGGGGGGGGCGACCCCCTTTTAGATCTTAAACTCAATTTCAATTTGCCCATCAATTAACTTCGCAGTACAGGGTGGATAACTGCGATTGGTGGTATAGGTTTTGTCAAAGATATGAAGCTCAACACCTGAGTGCAATGCCGAAGTTGCCTGCAGCTGGGTGCCCCCAAGTAAATCATGTAAAGTATGATCTAATTCGCTGAGTTTATTTTCGAGTGCTTCAGCTTGTTGGCAATAGTGAGTTTGCGTGGCACTGATCTTTGCCATCAGCACTTTTTTTCTTTCAATATCTTTAAGTTGATCTGCTTTTTCTACCGCTTTTTGTAAGTTTTCCAATTGTTCATCTGTCTCCCCCAACTCTCGTATACATTGGTCTGTTTTGTTGGTTATCTCTACCCCCGAGTTGGCTAAGTATACAGACATAGTTGCACCTGACGGGCTACCAATTTCTCCGGCCGTCACAGATTGTGCATCGAAAACCGTTCCTCCAATGAGCTTGCCACGAGGGTTATCTTCTAATCCAACTCTAACTGTTCTTAATGCTTTAATGTCGCAGTGATTCGCCTGTTTTTGAATATAGATATTCCGCGCTTCAAGGTAAGTGTATTGACCATGCACAATGTTAATATCGCCATTGGCAATGAGTTTGCAAGTTAAGCTTTGGTCATTATCACTGTGATCTAGGTGGCCAATTACACCTCCGCGCACTTCGATATTTCCTTCACTGATGATTTCACCGGATTCAACAGTCCCCATTATCGTAATGTCGCCGCTGGCTTTTACTTTCATACCTGGCTCTACATTATGGGTCACAATGACACTGCCGCTAAATTCAATATGACCAGACTTCACATTCACATCTGCGATGGTAAAAATATCATCTACTCTCATGCCGTTTTGAATGTCAGAAGGGCAGCCGGCAATGGTTGAGATAAGTTCGAGTGGATTGGTTGGCGAAATCTCTGTGCCTTCGCCAGCCACTAGCTGAAACGACTCTCCGGGCACGGGTGTTATACTGTCTCCGGTTACAGTAAAGCCTTCTTTTCCTGGAGAGGCTGGGCGCTGAGTGATAAGTAATGTGCCTGGTGAAACACTTGATAACGCACCGAAGTCGCGCATATCTACGGTACCATCTTCTCTTAATTTTGGCTGTTTCAAGCGTTCTTTCAACGTCAATACATGCGATATAAGCTTGGCGGGGAGGCCATTTTCAGGAGGTCGGCCTTGAGCGATAATACCAGTATGTTGGGAGCCAGGTAATTCATCAAATTGCTTTGCTAGGAGCTTTTCTAGTAGCGCTTGTTTATAACCCCTGCACACCCCTGACTTAATGATGATTTTTTTTGCTTGATCAAGGCTTATCAGATTACCACCTTGTGCTGTGGTTAATGTCGCCGTAGCTTGCATTTTATCTTCTGAAATTGAGATCTGTAATTGCGCGTGTTTTTGCTTTGCGACCAAGAGCTGCTGTTCTGCAACTTCACTTTGAAAATAGGCAGCAATAGAGTCATGATCTACTTCGCAATCGGCATAGGGAGAGCACTCAAGCGCCTCGACAATAAACGCCTGACTGGGTGGCGTAGCAGATGCAACGTCCATTAAAACTTGGCCATTTTTTGTGACTTTAAACACAGACTATTCCTTATAGACCGAGCGACTCTGTAATAGAGATCGCATTAAACCTTACCCTTTTTATACGCTTTGACAACAGTGTAGGTTTGCCATCAGCGGTTTCTTTCCTGTTATTAGTATGACAGCCAAAAAACAATTAAATTCCAATACTCACTTTCTGTTGCAGTGTCTAAAGATTGGCTGGCAAAGTGTGTGTCAATTTTTGTTTTGTGATATCAGCTTGCTTAATTAATAGTATGTAGTCAAGCTGTTAAGATCAAAGTTGAAGAGCTAATTTGAAGAGATTTTTATCAAGTTGAGTAAAATGTGCAGTGAAGTAAGTTTAAAAGGCCTAGTGGTTAGGCCTTTTAAACTGGTGTGCATTAATTCATTGACGGCAGTTCCATAATACCATCAATTTCAATTTGTACATTTTTTGGCAGCTCTTTGACGCCAATCGCCGCACGCGCAGGGTACGGGGTTTTGAAATACTGGCTCATGATTTCATTGACCGTGGCAAAATTGCTTAAATCTGTCATGAATATATTTACTTTGACCATATCCTGCAATTGCCCGCCAGCGGCTTCACACACGGCTGTGAGATTTTTAAACACTTGATGTGTTTGTTCAGCAAAATCTTCAGAAATAACTTCCATGGTGTCTGGTACTAATGGGATCTGGCCTGACAGATATACAGCAGTTCCTACTTTGATTGCTTGATTGTAAGTCCCGATTGCGGCTGGCGCTTGATCGGTTGAAATGATCGCTTTGTTCATAATAACTTCCTTTAGCGCTTTCTATATACGCGTTGCACATCTGGCATTACACGTATTTTGCGCATAATATTCGCAACGTGAATTCTATCTTTGACAGTCACGCCTAAATCAATAATATATAAATTACTTTCTTTTTCTTCAGTGGCGATTTCAACAATATTAGCCTGTGCACTGGCAACGACATTGGTGAGCTTAGCGAGTGCACCTTGGTGGTTGATGATTTCAACTCTCAGCGCTGCGATGTACTCTTTTTCAGGGTTGTCTTCCCATTTTACAACACAGTATTTAGCGCGTTCACTTTCCCAGCCTCTAATATTGCGACATTCTTGCCTGTGTACCATCAAGCCTTTACCTTGGCTGACATAAGCTGCAATGGCATCACCTGGTACAGGTCGACAGCACTTAGCATAGGTAACCAGCATACCCTCAGTACCTATGATCGCAGCTTTGGCTTGCTTTGCTAGACTTTCAAGCCCGTCATCAGCTTGGAGTAGTCGTTTAGCAATCAGTACACTCATGATGTTGCCATTGCCTATCTCAACGAGTAGCTCTAACAGAGTATTTAGATTGTGCTCTTCTAAAACACGTTCAATCTGTTCTGTTGGAATTTCGTCAAGTTTCTGCTCTCCAAGAGCTGAATCTAAAAGACGTCTGCCAAGTTGGATGGATTCTTCTTGATGTTGGCTTTTGAGGTAATTTCGTACACCCAATCGTGCTTTACCGGTGACAATGAAGTTTAACCAAGTGGCATTAGGATGCGCGCCAGAGCTGGTGATAACTTCAACGGTTTGTCCTGTATCAAGCGCTTTACTTAACGGGTAAGGTTTGCGGTTTACTCTCGCTCCAACACAGGTATTACCCACATCTGTATGCACTGCATAAGCAAAGTCAACTGCTGTTGCGCCCATTGGAAGTTCTACGATTCGACCATCAGGGGTAAATACATAGATCTCTTCTGGGAAGAGTTCCGTTTTGACGTTTTCTACAAACTCGAAAGAAGAGCCTGCACTTTGTTGCAGCTCCAACAGGCTTTGCATCCATTGACGAGCGCGCTGCTGAGCAGTATGACCGGCACTGTCACCAGATTTTTTGTACATCCAGTGCGCAGCGACCCCTTTATCGGCCATATGATCCATATCATGTGTTCTAATTTGAATTTCGACAGGGATACCGTGTGGACCGACTAATGACGTATGCAACGACTGATAACCATTGGTTTTTGGTACCGCGATGTAGTCTTTAAAGCGGGTTTCAATAGGCTTGTATAGGTTATGTGCAACGCCAAGGACTCGGTAACAGGTATCTATGTTATCGACATTAATGCGGAACGCATAAATATCCATGACTTCATTGAATAGCAGCTCTTTATTAAGCATTTTTTTATAAATGCTATATAGGTGCTTTTCACGACCTTTAACGGAAGCTGTTATACCGCTCTCTTCTAAGCGAGACTCAATCTCGGTCTGAATGTTACTGATCACCTCTTTACGGTTGCCACGCGCTTTGGCAACTTCTGACTTAAGTGCGCGGTGACGCATAGGGTAAAGCGCCTGAAAGCCTAAGTCTTCTAACTCATTTTTGATATCATGGATACCTAAGCGATTCGCAATTGGCGCGAATATCTCGAGTGTCTCTCTGGCAATTCTGCGGCGCTTTTCAGGCCTTAAAAAGCCTAGAGTACGCATGTTATGAGTTCTGTCCGCAAGTTTAATGAGAATGACACGAATGTCTTGCGTCATTGCCATGATCATCTTACGGTAGTTTTCTGCTTGAAACTCTTTTTTATCTTTAAAGTCGAGCTTATCTAATTTACTGACGCCGGCGACAAGTTCGGCAACGGTTTCACCAAATATTTCAGCCAGATCTGCCTGACTAAAATCAGTATCCTCGATGACATCATGCATTAATGCAGCCATGAGCGTTTCATGGTCTAACTTCATGCTGGCCAGTATCTGTGTCACCTCGACAGGGTGAGTGATATAAGGCTCGCCGCTAGAACGCGTTTGACCTTCATGTGCTTCACGCGCGACGACATAGGCTTTTTGTACTAGTTCAACATCTTCAGGTGCTAGGTACTCTGAGATTTTTTTCTTGAGGCCTTCAAATAGATACATTCACACTCCAATGTTCCAGTGAAGTTAATAGATAGTTATTATTGAATATACGATGAATTGGCTCGGAAGCCAACGCAAAGGCACGATGCTTTTGCAATATAATGAAAAAAAACGCCAGCTTTGCGCTGGCGTTATATCAAACTTTCTTTAGATTGAGCTTTTAAAGCCGTCTAGAAGTTTATTTTAGCGGTTACCACCAACAATGGCTGCTACTGCTGCAAGCTCAGCTGCCTCTTGGTTTTGCTGCTCTTCACGGTCGATCATGTCTAGAGAGTCTGTAGTTACAAGACCTTCTTCAATTTCACGTAGCGCGATAACGGTAGGCTTATCATTTTCAGCCTCAACCATAGGATCTTTGCCACCAACAGAAATCTGACGAGCGCGACGCGCTGCAACAAGGATTAAATCGAAACGGTTACCAATTTTATCTACTGCATCTTCTACAGTTACGCGAGCCATCGAAGCACTCCAAAAAATTATACATTTAGCAAAGGGCTAGTTTACTTGAAACAGACTACTTCGCCAAGTGAATGGTTAAAATTTATCGTGATTAAGCAATTATCACTTAATTCAGGGAAATTAATCCGCTAACAACTCTTCAATTAATGCTTTGTGACGAGCTTGCTGAGCTGTCGTTTGAAGTCTCGCTGCAATTACAATATGTTCAAGCTCAGTCAGTGCTGTTTCAAAATCATCATTCACAATGACATAGTCAAACTCATCATAATGGCTGCTTTCTGATTTCGCTTCTGCCATTCTTGCGGCAATGACTTCTTGAGAATCTTGACCACGGTTGTTCAAGCGTTGCTCCAACTCGCTTTGAGAAGGAGGCAAAATGAATATGGTTTTGACTTCAGGCATCAGTGCTCTAACTTGTCTAGCGCCTTGCCAATCAATATCCAAGAATACATCAATACCCTTGTTCAACTGATCTTCAATGGCCTGTTTTGATGTCCCGTAGTAATTTTCAAATACCTGAGCCCACTCAAAGAAATCACCTTTGTCGATCAGCGCCTTAAATTCATCAACCGTAACGAAGTGATAATGTTCGCCGTTGTTTTCGCCAGGGCGAGGAGCGCGTGTTGTGTGTGAGACTGAAACCTTGATATTGGCTTGCTTGTCCAATAGAGCTTTGATCAGGCTTGATTTACCCGCACCTGATGGTGCAGATAAAATAAACAAATTACCGCGAGTCATTGTCATAGTGAAACCTTTGTGTACGCAAAAGGGAGTAATAGAGCCTGTTACTTCCCGTAAAAAGCTCTATTTTAAATCTTTGCGCGCCGAGTTACCAGTTTGCTATCCACGTAGTCTGAATCGACTTACTAAAACAGCTAACTCTTCGGCTTGTTTGTTTAGCTCTTGCGCTGAATGCGCTGCGACTTGTGTATCTTGCAGTGAACTTTGGCTTGATTGTTCTATTTGCGAAATATCTCGCGCCATTTCGCTGGCAACCACGGACTGCTCTTCAGTTGCCGTCGCAATTGATTGGATCATCGAGGCGATTTCACTGGCTCCGGTGACAATACCCTCAAGCTGTGTCCCCGCATCTTCTGCCATAGATACACTGTGGTTTACTTGCGCCACGCTGTTTTCCATTGACTTAACAGCATGCTCTGTCTGGGATTGAATGGATTGCACAGTACTGACGACTTCTTCGGTTGCTTTTGATGTGCGCTCAGCAAGTGTTCTTACTTCATCTGCAACCACAGCAAAACCACGTCCTTGCTCACCTGCACGGGCGGCTTCAATCGCAGCGTTGAGCGCCAGCAAGTTAGTTTGTTCAGCAATACTACCAATAACGCCAATAACATTACCAATTTGGCTACTTAACTCACCCAGATGAGTCACATTCTCAGCGGTATCTTGCACTTCATTTGAAGCCGATTTAATTTTATCTACCGTGGCTGTCACCGTAGAGCCGCCTTCTGATGCGAGATTTCTCGCGCCATCAGCATGGCTCGCTGCAACCTGACTTTGTGAAGCAACTTCCGAAACGGTTGCACTCATTTGTTCAATGGCTGTGGCAACTTGCGTAGATTGGTCGGCAGATGCTTGGCTGCGAGAGGCTATTTGATTATTTGTTTCAGCGATATCATCACTGGAGGTTTTAACGTCATTGACCACGTTGCTGATGGCTTGCAGCAATGAGTTCAGTGAATTAGACATCTTATTGGTGGCCTCAGCTAAGCTGTCAATTTCATCTTTCCCTTGATGTGTGAGCAGTGGTCTTGAGATATCCCCCTCACTGATCCCTTCAGCGATGGTGAGCACTTGACTCAAACGGGTCACAATTGAGCGACTGATCACAAAAGCAACCGCGATGGCTATGATGGCCGCAACGAGTGTAATAAGGATGATGATCACCAAAGTGGTGTTGAGCCCTTCAACTAAGAGGTCAAGCGCTTTAGTGGCGTCATCTTTTTCTTCTTCGCTTGAAACTTCAAGGATTTCAGACAATTCTACCATTTGATTAGAGGTGAGCTCGGCAAGCTTTTGTTGGGCCTTAACGTACGCAGTCGAGTCGTAGGTTCGAAAAATCTCTTTTGCTTCACTTTGAATGGTAGCAAACATCTCTTCGATACGTGCGATATCACGCAATTCGTTAGGCTTTTGTTCAAGTGGCTTTAACAAATTTAGGTAATGTCGAAAGCTCTGTGCATCATCGTTAAAGTCCGCTTCAGCAGCAGGTGCACCCGTTGTGTGGGAGATGATAGCGGCAATCATGTCTCCGCCTTCATCGACCAGTTCTAGGTAGTATCTCACACCGGGTAAATCGTCATTTAACGACTCTTGCAGATCGGACGATTTCAAAGCGTCATTAAATTCCTGTTCCTTTAATGAGTCGAGTAAATCCTCCAGAGGTTGTCCCATCTCTGCATCGAGTTTGTCTACCCGCTTTTTGACTTGTTCGTAGGAGCGAGGGTCATACTTGGCAAA
Source organism: Pseudoalteromonas luteoviolacea CPMOR-1 (assembly GCF_001625685.1). GTDB lineage: Bacteria > Pseudomonadota > Gammaproteobacteria > Enterobacterales > Alteromonadaceae > Pseudoalteromonas > Pseudoalteromonas luteoviolacea_K. The sequence continues at coordinate 118,519 of NZ_AUYC01000014.1, forward strand.
AATTTCGTTATTGACATCTCGGTGAAACTTTTCAGCCAGTTCCATGATACGGGCCATTTTGTCCCTGTCTGATTGCTTCGCTGACTCGTATCCATATAATTCTTTTTGCGTGGACTTGAATCGTTCAAACAGCTGGTTGAATTGCCCAACTTTGCTCACATCACCATTGAGGTATTCAAGTGCTATATTATTGAGCTGATACTCTAAATGAAGCAGTCGGTTGTACAAGATCATACCAGGCAGGTCATCACCTTTGACTTCAAATGCTCTTGCAGTCTCAGTCGAGACTTTAAACCAAACCACTGTACTGGAAAAAACCATCAGTGCAATGAGGCAACCAAAGGATAAATAAAGCTTTTTACTCAAGTTCATATTGTTACCCAAGAAAGTTGTGTACTCCGAATCCTTGGAATATCAAATTTGCCTACTCAAATTATTAATTAAGGATAAGAAAATTGCGAATTTATGAATTAATTTACTGATTGTTTGTTATGTCGACATAAAAAGGTTCATAAAAGTGTAATAAAGGGAAAAGGTGCAATTTGTTAACTTGCTCGCTAAGCACTGTGGCTTTTCTTAGTGAATAGGTGGGTAATGGCGTTTTTCTAAATGCTTGTCGGGCTAGGTTGATCGAACCGTTAAGTCATGTGGGCAGTCTGGCAATGAATATTAGGGGTATGAATTAAAAAACCAAGCCAATAGAGGGCTTGGTTGCACTGTGAACTAGCTCTCGCTATTTGTTACTTTCGGGTGCCTAGAATGAAATATCGCTAAAGCGATATATACACAAGTCGCATAGGTGTTAATAAGAGGCACAATTGCCGTGATAACCGCTAATACTTTGCTATATCGGAATTTGTGTGCGACGAAGTAGTTTATGGCAAGGCAAACAAAAACTTGCACAAAAAAAGCCACTGATATGAGGTGTAATTCACCATTTCTAAGCATTTCTAACATATTTTAAGTCCTGTCAATTGGGGTAATGATTACTCTTCCCCTCACTCCTGTTTGTATAACTCTTAGCCGAATACCATACTCTGCTGCTTTTTGTATATATTGCTCTAGCTTATACTGAGATGAAAACTGATACGTACCTTCAATAGATGACCCTGCATCTGGAATACGATTGCCATCAGAGTCTATCGCACTATGTCTAATGTACGATAAGCGAAGTTTAGTACCCGATCTTAAAGTGGCTGCTTTCATGATCAGTTGTGAGCCATCTTCAAATTCAAATAGTAGCTCAATTCCTGCAACAGGATCATAAAATAAGCCACCAAAAATAGAGATTAGTTGCGCAGACCAATATTTAAGAGAATCATTTTGTGCAGCCCAGTCATCAAACCTGTCTCTACTACTGCTATTCTGTGCTAATTCCCAAGCAGAGCGATAGCCGCTAGAGTTGGGGACGCGCGTCTTTTTGGCTAGGTGCATATAAGATTGTGCGCGCTTTGCTTGGTCTATTAAAGATTGTGGAGTTGTGGACCTACTGGCGGTGACAATGGTTTCCAGTTCGCCAAACCGATCCAATTGAGGTCTAGACGTGACATAGAACGATCCTGCTAATCCATGCGGTATACTGACAAGGTGAATGGTGTAGGCCGAGGACATGCCGTCTCCATTTGTTTGGTCAAAAATATATGTCCTTGCTTTACTCTGCTTGAGGTAATAGATGAACAGCTATGGCAAGTAATATAGTCATCTGCATGTGCGGTTAGGTTGATAAAAAATACCAGCAGAGTGAATAAAACTGAGTTGATGAGTTCTTTTTTCATATTGCTATCTCCTTATTAAATTGCTTTGTAAATGTGGTTTAGGTGAGTGGATTTAGCAATGAAGTGATGTTGAGTAAATATCTGATTCTATTTTGTTTTTATTAAAAATTTTATCAGGAGAGTATTTTTTTACCAAGCTGCATCAAAATATCAATCGGTTTGAACTAATTGATTGTTTTTTATAGAGTATTTTTTTTGGCTGTATTTTAATGTTTTTCAATTTAAATTTTCAAATGAAGTTTTTTATCGAAATGCTGTGGTGTGGTTTAAATTAAACAGAATGCGAGCTTGGTATGTGGCAGCGATCGTCTTTCAATATTTCAACTATTGCTTAATAGGCTAGATAATTTTGTATGAGTTTATAGGCGGGATAGTTTCGATCAGCTAGGGTGTCGACTAGTTTTTGGGCGTATTCTTTTAAAAACTAGAGCTTATGTACAAGCTGTATGTAGAACAATTAGATAATTGCTTGATGATATGAGCCATTTAAATGTACAGATAAAGACCAAAGCTTAAAGGCTCAATTTAAAGGACACGCCAAGCGCATTTCGGGCAATGGTATTTAAAATGCGACCTAATTTTTGGCTAATCTTTTGCCATTAAATAACATGGCTGATGTTATGGGCGGTTCATTACTGGGCTGGATTTGTTGTGCTAAGTACTCCAAAAGTTGAAATCCGAAAAATTCCGTCAGATTTTCGTTAACCTGGATATACTCAATTTTATGCTGCTTCTGTAACTCTGTGAGCGCTTCAATAGTGCAATGCAAGAAAAGAGAGGCTTCAGCTTGAGAAAAACGCTGATAAAGGCATATAACCATGCTATCGGCCATATCACATATTTGTGGAGTAAACGTATGCGCCATATTTAAGCTCTATTCCCTTCTTGCTATACCTGACAAAGTTGAAATTTTAAGATTCAGGGTTCAAACCGTTCATATATCAGTCAATATAGATAGTAATGTATGGAAGCCAAAGAGCAAGATTCAATTTATCGGCCAAAAGATGATGAGCTGGTTTCACGAATTAATGCCTATCACACGGTAATGAAGGAAAAGCGCAATATTGAACTGAGTCTTGACCTATTCAAAGATAAAGAATGGGCTGAGCGGTTGGGGTCGACACAAGAACTTGAACAGGCGCACAAAGTCATTTCAACTAGCCTGGAAAAGGCCATCATGAGTTTTAGTGATAGCGATTTGAAAAAAGTCAGTGAACAAAAACTCTTAGATGATACACAACTCCATGAAATGCGAATTAACCAAGCTAAAGCAAAGCTCGGTACACTTCGTCAATCTCAAGATAGTGACGAGAAAAAACACGGTAAATCAATTTAATAGAGTGCCCGAGTTAAATCGATTATTTCGAGTAACGCGAAATAACAAAGTAAATTTGATTATTTTAAAATATTAGTAAAATCAGTTTGATAGATTTAATTGATAACACAAGTTTATGAAAGTAACAGTCTATACAACAAAGTGAGGGGCGGGAAAATCTACGATTTCAACCAACATAGTACATGACCATGGTTTTGCTTTGGGTACGAATGAGCCTTACCATATCTATGATGAACTCTTACCGGACGATCAGTTCTTGGCCGTTGATCTTAACGAACCGTTTCCAACCATCCCTGAGCATATTGATATAGTGTTTGATCTTGCCTGAGCACTTTCAAATAGCGCGCTAAGTATTAGCACTGCTATCGAGCAATCGGACTGGGTGATTATACCCATCTACGACGAGTACAAATCAATCCTTGCTTGACTGAATACGCTTGCAGAAGTGCTGCATCTGAATCAAAACGTATTGGTGGTTGCAACTAAACTACAAAAGTCGCGACACGACAGAGGGAAAAGCTGGCATGAATGTGAGAGCTTTATTCATATCCAATCGCTAGTGCATGAGAAGTTTGGCTGAGATATTCCAGTACTGCCTCTGAAGTTTTCCAAGGTATTTGATGAGATCTTTAAGTCCAAAAAATCGATCTCACAGCTGCAAGCCGCATCACCACTTGCCAAGTTTCAATATAGGGAAGTGAGTAGGCAATTCGATGCCATTTATTCTTTAATCCTCCCAAAAAATGAGTCAAAAAAATAGCCTGACAAACATCAAGCTGAGCAACAAAAACACACTATCTAATTTGATGCATAAGCCATCACCAGTAAAAACCAACAGCAGAACAGCAAAGCCCGCAGCCGAAAAACAATCGGAATTGGTTGGGCTAAGATTTACCCCTTCAGAGCTTGCAGTAGTAAAACAGAAAGCAGGGCTGGTTCCTGTCGCAACTTTCATAAAAAATGAGTTGATAGAAAAGACGGCCTTACTTGATTAACACCGCCATCAAAAGTTGGGCTTCTTGTGTGTGATAGGCATACGCAAGAGTAACTGAGCTTTTGGAGGCTTAAATGAACAGATTAATAACACCTGAATTCATTGCGGAATGTCAGGCATACCCTTTGGGCTCACAGTCAAAAAGCGACAACCCCGAAGTGGTTGCTAAGTTCTTTGACTCGTATGGTAGTGCGTCCTGGTATGTTATTGAACTAGATCCTGAGCAGGAGATGGCCTTTGGCTATGTGACCGGATTACAACAAGATGAGTTAGGGTATTTTTCTATATCTGAGCTCGCCTCAATCATCCATCCGACTCTGCAAGTGCCGAGAATAGAGCAAGACGCCTATTTCTCGAAATGTCGCTTAAATGAGGTTAAGTAGCCAATAAAAAACCAGATATTAGTCTGGTTTTTTTCATGACTGCTTTCTGACGTAGGTGGAAAAGCTTCTTAAGTCAGCCGAGGTTCCTTATACTGAGAGCCATTCGATTTTGCAGAGCAGATCATTATGGTTAACACCGCTCCACAACATACGGCCCATGCTATATAAATAACCCCTTGAAGTTATCGTAAATCAATGTCCAAGACTGCCACTCAAAATAAGAACAATCTTCATTTAATCTTATCGATACAAAATTATTTGAGTATAAGTCATTTATATATTTCTTTTCGTTAAGTCTGATTTCGTTCGGGTTATTAGGTATTAGAAGTCGTATTGATGCATTGGCAGTTGAGCCTAATAAGTTGTCAAATCATTTGCTTTACTGGCAGTTGGCATCATTATGTTGGGGGTTTCATATCTTCTATAAAGTAGAAGTTTTGAGTAATGAGGACTCTGAAAAAGGGTCTAGCTAATAATACTAGCGATATAGGCATAAATTTTGCCTTGTTTGTACAGTCACTACTAGAAGGAATTGTACAATGAGGGTTCAAAATCAATCGTTTGTATATAGTCAGCAACAAATTCAAGCCCAGCAAGCAGTAGCTGGTGAAAAAGCGGGCAAAACATTGCCGCCACCTCAGGTGGCAAATGCCCATACGGAAAGTGATAAATTTGACTTTACTAATATGACAATGAAAGAGCTGTCCCAAGCTTCAAAAGCTTTGTATGACGAAGGTGTACTAACTTTGGGGCAACACGCATCGCTTTCATTACATTATACAGCAACTGCAACGGGGCTAAACCAGGGAGACGGACAAGTTTCCTTGAGTGCGTTATCTAAAGCAGAAAATGAGAAAGTAGATGTCATTGCAATGCAAAAGGAACGATTAAGAGAGGCCACTGCAAACGGTGCTCCGGCCTCTCAAATAGCATTCTCCAAAGAGCTGCTCCATACATTAGAAGCTTATCAATTTGGAGGGGCAGGGAAATTCCACGCAAGTGCCTAGCTATCGGATATACAGTCGATCATCTTCTTGGTTGTTTGGAAAGTTTATCGAGCGAGCACTTGCTGTTGCAGTTCCTGAAGTGAATGTGCCAACAGAGTACTTCCAAACAACTAAATAGCCAACAACGCTGCTGCCTGAGGTGACTGGCTGTGTGTCAACTACTGATAGTGAAGAACCATTCAGCTTGGCCATACGAGACGAAGGGTTCGCGTAGCCGATCTCGCGCGTTAAAATATATACTTCTCTGCCGCCGTGATCTTGCGTGGTGGAAAATGCACTTGGAGAAATTCCTTCCCATTGCGGGTAATTTGAAGAAATAACCCCTCTGATTTCAAAAGAGCTCAAAGGGGCTGCTGGTGCCATTGTGTGGACAGTACCAGACTCGTTTATCAATGTCTGATAGCTTGCGTGTGTGTCTTTAATTTCCTGAATAAGGGAATTTTTATATTGTTCAAACTCCCAGTTATTCGAGGCATTGTTGAGTAGTTCATTACTTTGCACAGCCATTGATACGCCAAGCATTGAAGTAAATAGTGCAACAGTCTTTAAGTTTTTCATTTTTCATGTCCTTGTGTTTATTTGTTGAACAAAACACTATCTATGATGTAGGTGTGAGTCAATGGATTAAAACAAGAGTGTGTTACTTTTGAGAGAGGGTTATTTTATTTTTATAAATATAATATGTTGCGAAAACTAATTAGAATCACATGATCATTTTTTTGTATTTCTCAACAACATATTCTGAAATACCGAGGCATGAAGTATATGCAGGATATAAACACTGTCTTTTGATGTGTCGTATTGGTAGTACAAATTGTAGTCTCGGTAAACAAAGCGCCTGATATTCTTTTCTTTGTTGTAGAGCGGGTGAGAGAAAGAGAAAGTTGCTAAGTTTTCAACAGCACGATGCAAGAATTCTTCACAAAAATTTCTGGCCCTGGTCGGGTTATCCTCAGAAATAAAATGTTCAATTGTTTCGAGATCGAGCTTAGCTTTTCGAGTTAAGAGTACTTTTACCATTGAGATGCTGACTTAGAGAGTATTTTTGAAATGTTATTGGCATCAAGCTCAACTACATCTCCGCTTTCAACATCTTCAAGTCCTTGCTCTATACCAGAATCAATGCGTTTTTTTACGTACTCAGAAACAGCCTCGAAGATAAGATCTTCAGGCGACTGAAATCCTGAGTTGTTAGCTTCAGCTTGTACAAGCTCGGCAACGTTACCGTGGAGAGTAATAGTCATACTGTCTACTCTTAAAAAATAAGTCTACTTCTATTGTATCAGAAATTGGTCAAAGTCAAATGGTCAGTTAGTAAACAGGCTTAAATCATACGCCGTTTGTTTACTGATCTTGTTGGACTGTGGTAAACGTACTTCAGGCCATTAGTTCCTTGCTGAGTACGGGCAAATTTTGCGCCTATACGTTCTAGGTAATCAGTGATTGTAATTTGTCTTGCGTCATGGGTTCTCATGGTTTGGGTTATTGAAATAATCTTTTCTTGTTGCCAAATAGCATTTTTCACTTCTCTATATTGTAGGCTGTTTTTTCACGATGAAATGTTGCGCTGGAATCGTACTCAAACGCCATAGGTTCTACTTTTACAGACTCATCGGCAATAAAGGCTTTTTCAGTACGTTTTGTTAGTTGGTTGTTTTCAATCATAGTGCTGATAAATTGTTTTGAAGGGTAAATATTGAGGATCGCATCAGCGATTTTTCTGCCTTCGTACTTTTTCTTTATCTCTACTTTACTGATCTCTGGCATGGCTTCGAGTAGTTTTGTGATCTTTTGCAGTGTAATACGCTTTTCTTTGTGCTCGTTGAAGTTAATCTTTTCAATAAGATAGTTAAGTGATGGGTTATAAGTTGCCTTTTCACTGGCATAGCGAAATTTCAGGTTTAGCAATGCTCTTAGCTTAATCAGGTAGTAAGACTTTGAGGCAACAATACTGGCCGAATCTGAGGCTTTCCAGTCGCCACTTTGAATATAATTGGTGATCATATTTCAAAGCTCTATGACGACTTTGTTATCTTCCATGTAAATATCTTTGATACGGCTAAAAATATACAGATTTTCGCCGCTCTCATTACGCACGGCGATATCAGTGCGTTTTAATATCTCTAACGCTTCACGAATGCTTGAAGTGTTGTATGGGCAATCGTTCGGCTTCAGTGTTTTGTTTTCGACTTTGTTGATGGCGTTGATCATTTCTTTTTGGATTTGATAGTAGGTTGTCTTGAGATAAAACACTTTGTTATTTTCGCCGTCAGATTGAATTTGCATCGCTTGTTTTGAAGCCATTGAAATAATCGCATTTTCAATACGTGCTTCTCTTAAATGCGGGAAATGGCTTTGAAATTTTTTACTTTTCTTGTTCTTAAAGTTGGCAGGTGAGATCTCTGCAATAAACCCTTTGCCATCAATGGTAAATGGTCTTTCAACGGACTCTGCCACACCTTCATTGATCCATGTGATCAGCGGATCATTCGGCGACACATCTTTTGGAATTGCTTCGTAGGTTTCAGAAAGGTTGAGTCTCTTGGTTGACTGAAAAAGCTCAAGCTGAATCGCGATGTTTTCTTGTCAAAACTGCACACTTCTAGATTTTGGTCACATAGCGGTAAGTTAAAAAGTATTGGTTGTAGTTATTTTACTCAAAGGTACAGAAATGCAAGTAAGTTTATCAATAGCATATAGCGAACCTATTTTGCTGTATCAGGCGTTGTAATTGAATTTTTTGTAGATTTATTGGAGTGTTTTTGTTAAAGGTAGTTAGTTGTTTAGTTTCATGATTTTTCTATAAATTAATCCTAAAGGATTTCTTGATACATGGGTATATTTATTGAATGGAGTAAAATGAGTATGTTAAAAAAAATGAGCGTAGCTGCATCCTTCGCAACAATAGTTGGTACTTTAATTGCTGGGTATTCCGCTTTTGTATCTTCAGGTGAAGCTAGAGTTAATCAAACTATTAATGGGGAAAAGAATACGGTGATAGGTGAGGTTTCTGGGCAGTTAACTATAAATTATAATGATACTGGTTCTAAATCTCAGGATCTAGTTTTGCGAAATAGAAGTACGGGAGTAAGCTTAATTATATCTGAGCCGAATATTATGGCAGCAACCGATAAGTCAAAGCTCGTATGTAATGCAATAGCTGATACACCTGTTGCTCTTACTGGTCGAGTTGCAGACATGAATGGAATACCAATGTGGAAAGAAGTTTCTATTTTAAAAGGTGATTGTGCAGGGAAGGTTGGTTGGGCTTCAGTTTCTGTATTAGGCTATGACTGATAAATTTTATAGTGTTTAAGGGCAGCTCTTAATATATTTAAGACACTGCCAATCAAAGTTTAATTCTCAATCAGCTTACTATAAGAAGCAGCGTATGATTACCCCACCGAATATTGAAATTAAGATTTGCAGTAAATATAGTGGCCTAACAGCTCGTCGCATCAAGTAATTGAACCGTGTACATATGCAGTTCCTATCTATTTCGGTGACTAGATTAGGATTTAGTTTTAAATCATTTGACTCCATCTCTAGAGCTTTTTCATAAAGCTTTCGGTATACATTTTCAAGCATAAAAAAGTAAGCATCAAGCCACCAAAATAAGAATATTGGAAGTAATGATAAAAGGAAGAAAAGCTCATTTTTTAAAGCACCGCCAACAGCAATTAGTGCTGTCAGAACGGTTATTGACCATCCTTTGATCAAAAAAGAATTATTGGCCATTCGATTGATAACACCTTGAATAAGGGTTAAATGCGCCACTTTCAGTGTAGTTGAGTTTTCATCCATTTTCACCAAGTCCCTGTATCATCGAGTGGTTTCTCTTTAAGATTATATAGGTTTTGGCAACCTTTAGCATGATCCCTATATAGTTGAGTCAAAGCATCATATCCTTTGTCTTCGTTGCAATGGTCAGCCCACTTTTTTAAATTTTCATAATTTAATTTATCCAGGTGTTTAACATTTGCTTTATGGAACATTTGGAAGCTTTTAGCCTTTTCAACAATTCTTTCAAGATCAGCTGTATGTGATTCAGGTGAGTAAAAAGCTCGTTTTGAATTTGGCGACTGTTTCTTTTCAATTAAAGCACTAGTCTGTAATTCGGCCATTATCCACGGAGAAAAAGTGTATTGCTCCCTATCTTCTTCTAGAGAAATATTGCGAATAGCATTTTCAGTGTTTAGAAAGAGTAAGCATTCTGAACGCTCAATCATACTGTTCAAAGCATTTGACAACATCATATGAACATGACTGGTTGTATAGTTTCTTATTTCATAACTATAGTCTTTTGTTTCTTCACGATATGCGTATTTATTATCTATTTTCTTCAGTAATTTATCTGCAAAACCCCAGACAGTAGAGTCAACGAAGGACTCAATTTTAAATTCATGATAAAGCCAGTTGGCTAGCTTCAAAGCGAGTTCTCTGTCTTTGCTTGAATGTGAGATAAAGACATGGCTGCCCTCAATTTCAGGAAACCATTCTTTTTTTAAGGCGTCTCCGTTGAGCAGGCCTTCGTCATTGTAGAAATTTTCTAGTGACTTTTTAACGCTTTCCTCTCTACTTTTTAATATTTGCTCATACTCACTAGGTGAATCGAAATGGCTATCGTTATTGATCTTAAGATTAAAGCCTTGAAACACTTTAACTCCTTGTTTTTAACTTGTTCAGTATCTTGTTGTTTTCCATGTTAATTAAATTTTCTGGGTGAAGGAAATACTATTTTGCATTTTTATTCAGGCTGTCATACGAGTGTTACATGACAGTCTGAATAATGAAACGATTGTAGGAGTTTTTAGCTATCGCTATCTAAATCATATCTGCTAATCTACAATAAATCTGACTTAATGCTTCTCTTCGTTCATCCAAATAATCATACCTGTCATAGATTCCCTCAACGCCTTTTAGCTTATGATTTAAGCATCGCTCGGCGATGTGACCAGCTACACCATTGCTTGCAAGTAGGCTTCGACAGGTGCGGCGTAGGTCATGGACGGTAAAGTGGGGCACGGGCATTTTGTCTTCACGGAATAGCTTTTGAATGGCGGCGTTGAGTGTGTCGGGGCTGATATGTCCAAAACGTTTGCTGGCTCTGCGGTTTGGAAAAACATAGTCAGAGCCAAAGGCGCGTATTTGCAACTCTTTGAGCCATTCAATGACGATGGGGCTTAATGGCACGGTGATGCCTCGGCCAGTTTTGCTGCGCTCCTGTGGGATATGCCAAAGCGTTTCTTTAAGATCAAACTCTGCCCACTTTGCGGCGATCAGTTCGCCTTTTCTGGCACCTAAACATAGTAGCAGCGAAAAGGCTAAATAGTTGTCGCGGGTAAATTGGTCAGAGTTTTCCCGCAGGCATTGATACACTTTCTCTAGTTCTTCAAGTGATAGGGCGCGGCTACGGCTTTACTCTACGCCGCCCGCATCTGACACATTAAATGCTTCAGCTGGGTTTGAGGTGCGTAAATCTAGCTTAATTGCGTGTCTGAATAGCTGCTTGCAGTACATGAGCGCGTCATTTGCAATGCTTGGACGGTCTCTTTGTGCTATGCGCTGTATCGCGCCGCGAATATCTCTAGGGTTTACTTTTTCGATTGCTAACCCACCAAAATAAGGGGCGAGATCTTTGGTATAAATACGTCTAGGGATATTTGGGTGCTTTAAGCGTTTTTCGCATTCTTGCAGCCAGTCTTCGGCAAGATCATTGACTGTTTTTAAGGTTTCGTTATCGAGGCGCTTTCGTTCTTCTAAAGGGTCAACACCATCATTATTAAGATCGACTTTAATTTGTGCGGCTTTGAGTTTGGCATCAACTAAAGAAATGTCTGGGTATTTACCTAAAGTCATTTCTTTGCGTTTACCGTGGCTCATATAACGAACAATGAAAAAAGCACTCCCTTCAGCACTGACGCGAAAGTATAGGCCATTCCCTACTGCATATTTTCCAACAGCTTGATTTTTAATAAGACTTTTGATTTTTTGAACTGTGATTTTTACTGTCATTTCAACCTCTTATGTGAGAAATGGTGACAGATTCCTATAATTTTAGGACGATTTTCAGATTTTGAAAAATCTGTCACCATTCCTGTCACCACTTTTGCTAAACAAAGAGCAATTCGGGGCAACAGGTTGAAACACGTAAAACTCATAACTATTAGATTTTAAAGGCTATTTCAACGCTCAGAAACAGCCTGAAACATTACTCAATGTTTTGGATCTGCTCGCGCATTTGCTCAATCAGTACTTTTAACTCTACTGCGGCATTGGTGATCTCAGCATTGATAGACTTAGAGGCAAGTGTATTCGACTCACGGTTAAACTCTTGCATCATAAAGTCTAGACGACGGCCGCATGCGCCACCTTTTTTCAAGATTTTATGCGTCTCTTTGACGTGAGATTTTAAGCGGTCTAGCTCTTCTGCCACATCTTGCTTTTGTGCAAGGTAAATCAGTTCTTGCTCTAAGCGCGATTCATCGATGTCCGTTTGCAGCTCTTCTAGTTTTTGTGTGAGCTTGTCACGTTGCCATTTAGTCACTTCTGGCATGTGACCTTCAACAACGGCGACTTGTTCAAGAATACTGTCTAGACGTGTGGTGATCATGCTCTCAAGGTTTGCACCTTCAGAGGCTCTTGCTGCTTTAAAGTCTTGTACGACTTCGTCAAAACCGGCAAGTAATGCACTGTTTACTTCATCTAAATCGACTTCTTCAGCTTCCATAACGCCAGGCCAGCGCAAGATTTCAGTCGGGTTAATATCGCCGCCGCTGATAGATTGCACCCATTTAGCGTTTTCTAAGATTTGTTTGGCTAGGGTTTCGTTAATAGACAGCTGACCAACGTGAGCTGGATTTGCTGCAAATTTTAAATAGACTTCTACTTTGCCTCGTTGCAGTTGCTTACGAAGGCGTTCACGTACTACTGGCTCTAATGCCCTGAATTGCTCCGGCGCGCGGATAAATGTTTCGAGATAACGTTGATTGACTGAGCGGATCTCCCAAACCCCAGTGCCCCAATCGCCTTTTACCTCTTTTCGAGCGTAGGCGGTCATACTATGGATCATATAAAGTTCCTATTTAATTAAGTTTGCGACGCCATTATAGCCTAAGAAAAACGCTGCTCGATAGGTAAAGCTAAGATTTCTTTTGGTATTGCGTGGCATAGCGCAAAGGATCCCTTTATAATATTGCGAAACTTTGATGATAGGGGAACGTGGATGCGTCCAAGCGAAAGAACTGCAAATCAGATTAGACCTGTAACATTTACCCGTAACTATACAATGCATGCTGAAGGCTCAGTGCTTGTAGAGTTTGGCAATACAAAAGTGCTGTGTACAGCGACTGTGGAAGCGGGCGTACCGCGTTTTATGAAAGGACAAGGTAAAGGTTGGATCACTGCAGAGTATGGCATGCTTCCTCGCTCTACTCACACTCGTAATGGCCGCGAAGCTGCAAAAGGCAAGCAAGGTGGTCGTACGATGGAAATTCAACGCCTTATCGCACGTGCACTTCGTGCTGCGGTTGACCTATCGGCGCTAGGTGAAAATACCATTACAATTGACTGCGATGTGCTGCAAGCAGACGGTGGTACACGTACAGCATCAATCAGTGGTGCATGTGTGGCTTTGGTTGACGCACTGACGCACATGCGTGCAAAAGGCATGATCAATGCAAACCCACTTAAGTTCATGATTGCCGCGATATCTGTTGGTGTATACAACGGTGAAGCGATCAGCGACTTAGAGTACCTTGAAGATTCAGAAGCTGAGACTGACATGAACGTGATCATGACAGAAACTGGCAAACTGATTGAAGTGCAAGGTACTGCTGAAGGCGAACCTTTTTCATTCGAAGAGCTTGACGAGTTGCTGGCACTAGCCAAGCATTCTATTCGCGAGATCATCGATATCCAAAAACAAGCATTAGCGTAAACAGTAGGTGAGTTATGAAACAGTATCAAAAAGATTTTATTGAATTTGCGCTGGAAAAGCAGGTACTAAAGTTTGGTGAGTTTACGCTTAAATCAGGTCGTACTAGCCCTTACTTCTTTAATGCTGGCTTATTTAACACGGGTCGTGACCTTGCGCGTTTAGGTCGCTTTTATGCTGCGGCACTAGAAGACGCGGGCATTGCTTATGACGTGTTATTTGGCCCTGCCTATAAAGGCATTCCAATTGCGACAACAACTGCTGTTGCACTGGCTGATCACCATGACAAAGACGTACCTTACTGCTTTAATCGTAAAGAGAAAAAGCAGCACGGTGAAGGCGGAAACCTTGTTGGTTCTGAGCTGAAAGGCCGTATTATGTTGGTTGATGATGTGATCACAGCAGGTACTGCAATCCGTGAGTCGATGGAAATTATTAAGGCGAACGAAGCAGACCTAGCTGGTGTGTTGATTGCCCTTGACCGTCAGGAAAAAGGTAAAGGTGAGCTTTCTGCAATTCAAGAAGTTGAGCGTGACTTTGGCACAGAAGTGGTGTCGATTGTTAAGCTTGCTGATCTCATTACTTACCTAGAGCAACAAGGTAGCGCGTCTGAGCATTTAGCGGCAGTTAAAGCGTACCGTGATCAATACGGTGTTGCGTAAGTTGTGACTGAATTAAGTATGGACTAAAAATACCAGCCAACAGGCTGGTATTTTTTTGTCTGTGCAAAAGTGTTTTGCGTACAAAGTCAGCCTAGGCTCATTGGAGTATGTTACTCTAGGGGCAATTTTCATAACTAGCTGAACTTATGCATATTCATATTCTTGGGATCTGCGGCACCTTTATGGGGGGCATTGCAGCCATCGCACAATCTTTGGGCCATAAAGTCACAGGCTCAGACCAAAACGTTTACCCGCCAATGAGTACCCAACTTGAATCTTTGGGGATTGAATTAACGCAAGGTTATGATCCCGCTCAGTTGGAGCCAAGGCCAGACGTGGTTGTGATAGGCAATGCAATGAGTCGCGGTAACCCTTGTGTAGAGTATGTGTTAGAGAAAGGCCTGCCGTATACATCAGGACCTGAGTGGTTAAAACAGCATGTATTGCAAGATGCTTGGGTATTGGCTGTTGCTGGTACCCATGGCAAAACCACCACAGCCAGTATGCTAGCTTGGTTGCTAGAATATGCGGGTCTGAAGCCTGGCTTTTTAATTGGTGGGATTGTGCAAAATTTTGGTTTATCCGCACGGGTGACCGATACGCCATTCTTTGTTATCGAAGCCGATGAATATGACACCGCATTTTTTGATAAGCGCAGCAAGTTTGTTCACTATTTACCACGTACGTTAATTCTGAATAACCTTGAGTTTGATCATGCAGACATTTTTGCTGATTTAAATGCCATCCAGACCCAGTTCCACCATTTGATCAGAACCCTACCTGGGCAGGGGAAAGCGATTTATCCAGCAAAAGATAGTGCAATAAATGAGGTGCTAGAGCGTGGTTTTTGGAGTCAAAAAGAATCGCTTGGTGGGGATTGGTCGTATCAATTAATCGTGCCTGATGGCAGCTGCTTTAACGTGCTGCTGCAGGGCGAAGAAGTTGGTGAGGTAAATTGGTCTGCCATTGGTGAGCACAATGTGAAAAACGCCATTATGGCCATTGCTGCCGCTCGTCATGTCGGGATCCCGGTTGAGGTAAGCATTGAAGCACTGCAAACTTTCAAGTCGCCAAAACGTCGCATGGAACTTAAAGCCGAAATCGGCGGTGTGAGTGTGTATGATGATTTTGCACATCATCCAACTGCGATTGAAACGACACTTGCTGGGCTCCGTGCCAAAGTGGGCAGTGATGAAATCATTGCTATTTTGGAGCCACGTTCAAATACCATGAAAATGGGCGTGCACCAAGATACGTTAATGAATGCGCTTGGTGCCGCTGATGAAGCTTTAGTCTATGAGCCACAAGGCCTTTCATGGTCTTTAAAAGAAGCGGCACAAAAAGCGGGTCGACAATGCTTTGCGAGTACAGATGACATTATTAAGTACGTCACTTCGCAGGCCAAACCAAATCAGCATATTTTAATTATGAGTAACGGTGGTTTTAATGGCATTCATGACGCCCTAACCGCTGAGCTTAAAAAGGTAATGTCATAAACCTATGTCACAATTTAAAGATCCAATTACGTTAGCATTTAGCGGCGCATCGGGTGCGCCATATGGACTACGTTTGTTAGAAGTTTTGGTCGCACTTGATTATAAAGTCTTTGTGCTTATCTCCAGCGCCGCGCGCGTGGTACTGGATACTGAGTCCAACGTTAAACTCTCTGGTAATGAAGCCAAAGCCACTGAACAGCTCAGTGCACTGTGCAAAGCTAAAGAAGGTCAAATTCAAGTCTTTGGGAAAGACAACTGGTTTAGTCCCGTTGCATCCGGTTCGGCCGCACCAAAAAAAATGGTGGTATGTCCCTGCAGTGCTGGCAGTGTCTCAGCGATTGCACTGGGTGCATCAGATAACTTACTTGAGCGTGCAGCGGATGTGGTGATCAAGGAGCGTGGGCAGTTAATACTGGTGCCACGTGAGACGCCATTTAGCCCGATCCATTTGGAAAACATGCTCAAGTTGAGTCAATTAGGCGTCACAATTATGCCTGCTGCGCCGGGCTTTTATCATCAACCACAGTCCATCGAGGATCTGGTTGATTTTATGGTGGCACGGATTTTAGACCATCTAAACATCGAACATAATCTGGCAAAACGCTGGGGATATGGCGACTAAATTGTTTGAAAACACATTATGGGGATTGGGGATCCGAAATACATGACAACTGCATTAAGTATAAAAGGCTTAAAAAAAGTCTATAAAAACGGTGTTGAAGCCGTTAAAGGGATAGATTTAGAGGTGCAAGAAGGGGATTTCTTTGCATTGCTAGGCCCAAATGGGGCGGGCAAGTCGACAACGATTGGGGTTATTGCTTCTTTAGTCAATAAAACCCAAGGTGAGGTCAGTGTATTTGGCCACTCGATTGATACTGCATTAGAAGAGGCGAAATCTGAGCTCGGATTAGTGCCTCAGGAGTTTAACTTTAGCCAGTTCGAAACGCTGAACCAAATTTTGGTGAATCAAGCAGGCTATTACGGTGTGCCTCGCCAAGTTGCGCATCAGCGCGCCGAAAAATATCTGAAGCAACTCGGGCTGTTTGATAAAAAAGATAAGCAAGCACGGACCTTATCTGGTGGTATGAAACGCCGCTTAATGATCGCCCGTGCACTGATGCATGAGCCAAAGCTATTGATATTGGATGAGCCGACTGCGGGTGTGGACATAGAGCTAAGACGCTCTATGTGGGATTTCTTGCGAGAAATTAACAGCCAAGGTGTCACTATTATCTTAACGACTCACTATTTAGAAGAGGCTGAGTTATTGTGTCGTAATATCGCCATTATCGACAAAGGGGTCATTGTTGAGCACACCACGATAAAAGCCTTGTTAGCAAAACTAGATAAAGAAACCTTTATCTTAGATTTGCAAGCTCCCATCAAACCTGTATCACTGTCTGGGTATCAGTTTACCTTGATTGATGATCACACGCTTGAAGTTGAAGTAGAGAAGTCACAAGGGCTTAACGGTGTCTTTGCGCAATTGAGCGAGCAAGGCAATACAGTGTTAAGTATGCGTAATAAAGCGAATCGCTTAGAGGAGCTATTTGTGGGGTTATTAGAGCAGGGGCGTAAGCAATGAGCATATTGAAATACCGTGTTGCACTGAAAAGTATTTGGATTAAAGAGTGCATACGCTTTTTGCGCATTTGGGTGCAAACCTTAGTACCGCCAGCCATTACGATGACACTTTACTTTATTATTTTTGGTAGCTTGATTGGGTCGCGCATTGGTGAAATGGGCGGCTTTGGCTATATGGAGTTTATTGTGCCGGGTCTTATCATGATGTCGGTGATCACTAACTCCTATTCAAATGTAGCGTCCAGCTTTTACTCAACAAAGTTTCAAAAAAGCATTGAAGAGTTACTGGTTGCACCTGTGCCTAACTATGTGATTGTACTCGGTTATATGGGGGGCGGTATGGCCCGAGGCATGCTGGTGGGCTTAATTGTCAGCTTGGTCAGTTTGTTCTTTGTAGATATTCAAATTCATAATATCGCAGTGATTGTGGCCACTGTTGTATTGACCTCAGCTGTGTTTGCACTTGGCGGTTTGATCAACGCCGTGTATGCAAACAGCTTTGATGATATCAGTATTATTCCGACCTTTGTGTTAACGCCGTTGACGTATCTGGGTGGGGTATTCTACTCGATTCAGTTGCTCCCTGAGTTTTGGCAAGGGGTATCGCAAATCAACCCAATCATCTATATGGTTAACGCGTTCAGATATGGCTTCTTAGGTGTATCCGACGTCAATATCTATGTTGCATTTGGCGTACTAATTGGTTTTATTACGGTGCTATTTACGATAGCGCTGACACTGATAAAGCGTGGTGTCGGACTGAGACACTAAGTTATCTCTAGGGCACAGTCCAAAATAGGGCTGTGCTCTACTTTTTCATCTATCACATGCCACTCGTGCATGTGGCTTTCACTCTGCTTTACTGTGCCAATAAGTGCTCTATAACAGCTTTTATGGCTAGGCTATATCATGATATTACTGTGTTTTATTGATTTTAGAATAACGGTTATGCAGTTAAAGTATTGTCGATGATGGCACGGTTACTGGCAAAACGGCTGGTTACCACAGAAGTTTATTCTCTAAGTTGGCTTTTTAACTATCTAAATAATAATGGTATTTATTGCTTTTTTAGATGGACTCCTCACATTGTACCCATAGTTTGGATTGTATATTACTCAGTATTTATGAGTGCTCAAGTTGCGTGCTGGATAATTTTTTAAATTTTTTTAGGGTCAGTGTGTTTTTTTGATATTTTCACGGTTTACCTATTATGTGTACATGTTTGAGTTTTAAAAAGGAAAGTTATGAAACTTAAAATCAATAAAAAACGTGACGTCTGTATCTCTAAATATTAAGAGTATAGCTTTTGAACAGACTGCTCACATTTCTGTTGGTACCCTTGATTTACAGGCAGCGTTCACTGTCAAAACTTAAACGCTGGTCCTTATATTTGTGGCGATCTATGACCGTACACAGATAGACACGAATTGCCATATATTGAGTAGAATCCAATTGGCAATGATGAGATAGCTAGGCTGACGCACAAAGAGCGGATTTACCGGACTTTGTGATGGCTTCCCCACCTAGTTGTATCGAGCCGACAAACGCTGTTTGTCGGCTTTTTTGTGTTAATGACAACACTATGCACCTTTTGCACAGTATCTAAGTCGTATTCAAGGTTGTTCACCTTCCAAGGCTTTTTATCTTTTACTATTTACTTTGCTCTACAAGCTTTTAAAATTGCTTCATTCAAAAGTAATTTGACGAGTAATATGGCCGACGCAAACTCTCGGAGTATCACCACAAACCAGAATGGCTTGCATGAAAAGCTAGATGACATAGTGCTAAAACACCTCAATGCAGAGTTCAAAAAGCCCATTGCTGAACATACATTACGAGCATTTAATGAGGTAAACGAGAAAGTTCAGGCATTCTCAGGCCCAATTGTATTAGACTCTTGCTGCGGCGTGGGGGAAAGTACTGCAAACTTGGCACAGCGTCACCCTGATGCCCTAGTAATTGGTATCGATAAATCATCCCATAGACTTGATAAACATGACGTAGAATATAAGCAAGATGAGCATGGTCAGTATATTTTGGTGCAGGCTGATCTTAATGACTTTTGGCGATTAGCCTATCAAGCGAATTGGCAGCCAAGTCATCATTATTTGCTGTATCCAAATCCATGGCCAAAAGCGAAGCATATTCAAAGGCGCTGGCATGGCGCGGCAGTATTTCCATTTATTGTCAAACTGGGTGGAGTGCTAGAAGTACGAAGTAATTGGTCGACGTACGTTGAAGAGTTTTCTAGGGCTTTACAATTAGCGGGTGTTAAAGCTGATTGTGAGGCCTATGACAGTGAACAGGCTATCACGCCATTTGAACGCAAGTACTGGGCAAGTGGGCAATCCAGTACTCGCTTAGTAGTCACTTTACCGCGCGTTTAAAGTGCCTGCGGTATTTCATTCAGCACGGTACGTGTGGAGCTTTCCTTGATATGTGGCGCTGCGGCGCCAATGTAATCTCCTTCAAATAAAGTGATGTGTGTATCGGCTAACTGCTCTAGCTGCGCTTTGCACTTAATCCCAGAAACAATCAATGCGATTTGACTGTTTTTACACTGCTCACCAATGTGCTTAATAAGCCCTTTAACCTGAGGGTTATCAGCCAGCTGCTCAATGAGTTTTTCATCTAATTTAACTGCGTTAATGGACATTTTTAGCACGCGACTAATAGTAAGCAGACCGCTATTACGTGAATTAACTAAAATGTTAACACCTTTGGCGCGGAGTATACTGATAATTGCGGTCATATCATTAAACTGGCTGATCAGCGCTTGTTCATCTAGCTCGAATGTGATGAGGTTTGGTTGCGGGTAACGATTGATAGCTTGAGTAATACATTCCATCATTTGCGGGTCTCGCAAATCTTGCGGGGTGAGTGCTAGGCTCCAAGCAACATTTGTTTTTCTAAACTGCGCCACACACAGTTCAAGCATTTGTTTTGTCAATTGCGAGTTAAGGCGCGAATGCTTGATTACCTCCCCAAACGCCTGTGATTTTAATATCACACCCTGTTCAGTCAGTACCCTTGGAGCGCAGTGATATTGCACAATCTTTTGTTCCTTAATGCTGGCTCTTGGCGTGAAGTAAGGAATTATCCTATGTTGGTCAAAGGCGCTTTGCACAGTCTTTGCGATGGCTAAATTAGACTCCTGAAGCAGTTTAGTTTTTTGTGTTTGCTGCCCATAAATATACGTTATTTGATGCAGTTGTTGCGCCTGTCGACAAGCGATAAACGCATTTTCAAGTAATAAGCCTTTATTGCCGCGGGCAATACCCGCTTTGAGTTGAATGTACAGCAAGGGGTCATTGAGAATCGGTCTCGAAAAGGGGAACTCAGATATCAAGTTGTTGAGGTAGTGCTCTCCATTGGGCGTGTCACACAATAAAACTAATTTAGAGGTGGCCAATCGATAGACTTTAAAAGGCGTTGTTAAGTTTTGGAAATAGCGCATCACGTTATGAATGACTTTATCGCCAACACCAGCACCATAAAAGCTGATAATTTCTTCTAACTCACAAATTGAAATAATCGCAAGGCTTAAGTGTGCTCTTTTCGCATTGCCTAAGTCTTGCTCCAAGGCTAAGCGATTTGCAAAACCTGTACGTGCATCGGTCGTTAGGGTGCGGCGATAAACGAGTATATAAGTACCCGCAACCAGCAAAGCGATACAAAAGAAAAAGCTCGCTGATAGGGCTGCTTGGGTAACGTTATCCTGTAATTGGCTTTCTATATGAGAAATCGTTATATCAGCGCCTGTTAGGTAAATTTGACCATTAGGTGTAATATGTGGGACGAAAATGGTTTTAAAATGCCCCCATTTATCTGTAGATATTTCAAATACTTCAGTAGTTGAACGAAAAGCCCCCTTATTGCTGGTTGTCGCTTCTTCATATATATCTTTGAATTGAGTTAAATGGCCTTTTGCAACATCTTCAATGGTATAGCTTGAGGCGGTAAAGTGCACATGTGGAGAGTCGTAAATCATTGCATATACGTATTCAACCCCTACTGATTGTGCCAACTTAGTCAGTTGTTCGCTCCGAGCCTTAAATTCTTGTGGAGATAAGTCTGTTAAGCTGTCGTGATAAGCTGGACCGACGAATAAATTTGCGCTGTGCGCAGCGATGCGCAGCTTATTATCAATGTCCTCCATGATGACTGCTTTACTGTTTTGATATGTGTAGTACACATAGCCTGCTAGGGATATCACAAAGGTGAGAAAACCAACGAGCACCCATGTTAAGGACAGGGTGCGGTGAGCAAAATTCCATTTATTCATTATTGCAGTTCCGATTGCTGATTCGTTAAATAATATTACAAATTTTATATCTTTGATGCAGAGTTTACAAAGTTTTTAGTAAACTGCGCGCGTTTTTTGTTCCGAAAAACTTTTATTTCGGCGGTTTATGGAGAAAATAGCGGACCAGCTTATTTTTTTACACCGCATTTAAAGACTTTCTGGCAACTTTAAAGTAGAGTTAGTGATTTCGTAATAAATTAGTAAGGTAGATGTGTCTGTTAGACTAGATGTCAGCGCATCAGCACTTATCTACTCTATTTGTGATTGGGAATAACAATGGGTCCAAAGCGTTGTGCAGTCGCTTCTGAAGAAAGCTTGATGCGAATATTTACCGTACCGGAAGCTCCTGGCTCTACACTCAGTAAAATTGAACAAGAGATCTCTCATAATCTTGCGGGTTTTTTGAACGAAAATATTGCAGCGATTGAAAAACCCCTACATGAGATAGAGAAAGACTTTCAGTCGGCAGCGATCCCTGAAGAGCCTACGTTTGTGTCTGACTATGCTCAGGATATCATGGAGCAATTAGTCGCACATTCAGTTCATACCGCATCGCCAAGCTTTATTGGTCATATGACATCGGCATTACCGCACTTTTTGCTGCCGCTATCAAAGCTTATGGTTGGGCTGAACCAAAACTTGGTAAAAATTGAAACTTCAAAAGCATTTACACCACTTGAACGTCAAGTTTTAGGCATGATGCACCATTTGACATATGGACAGGATGAAAGCTTCTATCAAAAGTGGATGCACAGTGCTAAGAATGCGCTCGGTGCATTTTGTTCTGGTGGTACCATTGCCAATATTACCGCATTGTGGATAGCGCGAAATCGCTTATTGAAACCTGAGGGGGACTTTAAGGGAATTTCTTCTCAGGGCATGTTTGCGGCAATGATGCACTATGGTTATAAAGGGTTAGCCGTACTCGTGTCAGAGCGAGGTCACTATTCTCTAGGCAAAGCAGCCGATGTACTCGGTATTGGGCGTGATAATTTCATCGCAGTTCGCACCAATCAAGATAATAAGGTTGACATGCACGCCATGCGTGAGACCGCGCTTGAGCTTGAGGCCAAGGGGATCAAGGTGATGGCGATTGTGGGTGTTGCAGGTACAACTGAGACCGGTAGTATTGATCCTTTAAATGATATGGCTGACTTGTGTAAAGAACTTGGTTGTCATTTTCATGTTGATGCAGCCTGGGGTGGTGCGACACTGCTGTCCAATACATATAGGCATCTTCTATCTGGGATTGAAAAAGCGGACTCAGTGACCATTGACGCACACAAGCAAATGTATGTGCCAATGGGCGCAGGTATTGTGTTATTTAAAGACCCTGCTGCGACAGATGTGATAGAGCATCATGCTGAATATATATTGCGAAAAGGGTCGAAAGATTTAGGTAGTCATACACTTGAAGGCAGTCGTCCAGGTATGGCGATGTTAGTGCATGCATGCTTACAAGTAATTGGTCGCAAAGGCTATGAAATGCTGATTGACCACAGTATTGAAAAAGCCCATTATTTTGCAAATTTGATTTCGGAACAAGATGATTTTGAGCTCATCTCTCAGCCCGAACTATGTCTACTGACGTATCGTTATGTGCCTAGAGAAGTGAAACAAGCTTTACAAGTTGCAGATGAGCAAGAAAAACTAGATATTTATGCTGCGTTAAACCGTCTCACAGCCAGTATGCAAAAAAGGCAGCGTGAAACAGGTCGTTCTTTTGTATCAAGGACGCGTTTGACACCAAAGCAATATGATAATCAACCGACTGTTGTGTTTCGGGTTGTTTTGGCAAACCCTTTGACGTCTTATCAAATGCTGAATGATATTTTGGAAGAGCAAAGAGAAATGGCCCAGCATGACCCTGTTCTGAAAAAATATTTGAGCAAATATCTATCTAAATAAAAAGGAGCCAACTGGCTCCTTTTTATTTAGATTGGTAATAACCGTCTGAATCTACATAGAAAGGCGATGGTGTATAAGGCATTAACGATTGCCCAACTGCAGCATAATAAATATGCCAGATCAAATTATAATATTTTATCTCTGAATGAGTCCCCTAATTGGGATAAATAGAGAGTGCTTTTTTATCTTATCGGCGTATTATTAGTAGTGAAAGTAGCCAACGGTTATACTGGCATTGAATAGCGAGTGAGTGGTTAACCCAAGTTGGAGTCGATGGAGTCCAGGCTACATATGATGACAAGTGACCTAAAATAGGTTAATGGGTGTATAAACTAGATGTATTTGGGTGATAACATTGGCTGTTGATGTGAAAGAGTATGAAGGGGATATGCCGAATAATAGGCATAATGAACTAACACATGTAACACAGAGACTAAGAAGGGTCTTATCAAAAGAGGTTGACGTTTCTGTTGGCCATCAGCAGTTTTTATCCGACATATTATTTGAAGCCAAGGCGTTGTTAAATGTAAGCCGTGTATCAGTGTGGCTGTTTGACGATGCTTCTACACCTGGCAAGCTTATTAATTTTGCCAATACAGATTGGAGTGGCCTGATCACTGGTCCATTACCTGAGCTAAAAGTACAAGATTACCCAAATTATTTCCGAGCAATCATCAACGGTGAAACGATTTCAGCCAGTGATGCGATGACAGATGCCAGAACCAGCGAATTCACAGAGGGGTATTTAGTCCCCCAGCAGATATGCGCATTATTGGATACCGCGATTTTTCAAAATGGGTTAGCGATTGGCGTTGTATGTTGTGAAGGACGCTTTGAACCGAGAGAGTGGCTGCAATGGGAAGTTGTGGCTGCAGAGCTGATTGCTGATTGTTGCAGTCGACGTCTGCTCGTGCATGAGTTGTGGCAAATGCAGCAAAAACTGACTGAAATGGCATTTCAAGATGTCCTAACTGGACTTAAGAATCGTCGCTATTTGATGGATTACGCAAGAAGCGAGATGAGCCGTCACCAACGAGCGGATAGACCATTAAGTTTATTGATGATTGACTTAGACCGGTTTAAATCCATCAATGATAAATACGGCCATGATGGTGGTGATGAAGTATTGAAGCAATTTGCGGCTTGCTGTCACACATTGGTGCGCACAGAGGATTGCGTGTGCCGTTTAGGTGGGGAAGAGTTTATTATTTTGCTCCCAGAGACTGAGGTGTCGTTAGCCATGAATGTGGCGCAGCGTCTGAAAGAGAAAGCAGCTGCATTAGCGGTAGAGTATGAAGACGAAATCATCCACTTTACCGTGAGTATTGGTGTGGCGAGTGTCAACCTGAATATGCCGTTTAGTCAATCTTTAAAGGCCGCAGATCAAGCCGTTTATCAAGCTAAAGCGGCAGGTCGCGACCAAATTAAGTTGGCACTTTAGTTAACACCTTGAGAGTGATTCAACAAGGCTTTGAGTTTCGCTGGTTTTAAGGGCTTAGTTAGGTAATGAATTTGCTGTGCTTTTACTTGTGACTTTAAAGCGTTTTCTCGTACTGCGGTTATCAAAACTGCCGGAATGTCATGACGCCAGATTGCCCTAAGTTTTTGTATCAACATCACACCATCGCAATCCGTACCTAGCTGATAATCCACCAATAAAATATCCGGCGCTGGATGATTTTGAGCATGTGTGATTACCTCATCGACCTGAGAAAATAGCAAATGTTGAAGCTGCCATTTATTCAATAGGCTAGACATAGCCGCTAAGTTATTTGGATCATCGTCTATTGCAATGACTGATAAATCGCGTTTGCTTCTTGATGGCGTGACACTCTCATCCGTTTGTATTTGCAGTGGTTCACCCAAGGGAACCTCAATAAAAAAACGACTGCCTGCAGAGAGCTGTGAATGCATGTTCAGTGGAATACTCATTAAATCACACAGACGCTTGACTACGCCGAGGCCCAATCCCACGCCGCGGTTATCGCCAGCTTCTATTCGGTAAAAATCATTGAAAATTTTCTCTTGCTCACGAGGGGAGATCCCCGGGCCAGTATCCCATACTTCAATACGCAGACTATGTGCGCGCTTGCGACATGCTATGAGCACCGTGCCTGTGTCAGTATATTTTACGGCATTTGAAACGAGGTTTTGAATGACACGACGAAGGTATGTTATGTCGCTGTGTACTGTGTGATCCGTATTACGCACTTTAAGAGTGAGTCCTTTATCTTGGCAAAGCAGTAAGTATTCATTCACCAACGGTTTGATAATGTCATTTAAATTAAAGTGCTTAGGGGTTGGCTTCATAGCACCTTGTTCTAGTTTTGCAATATCGAGCAAAGAGGACATAAGGTGAACAGTCGAATCCAGACTATCTCCAAGTTTGCTCAGGTTGCTTTGCTCGCTTTCAGGCAGCTTCTGTTCATCGATGGCGCCAAGATAGAGTCTCGCCGCGTTGAGTGGTTGCAATATATCATGGCTTGCAAGCGCTAAAAATCGAGTTTTACTGTCATTCGCACGTTCTGCTTCTTTTTTAGCACTAACCAGATCTTGTTCTATTTTTTCTCGGGTGGCTATTTGCGCTTCTAAATCTTGATTAATTGCACGGATCTCCAAAGTCCTCGCTTCAATGCGGTTTTCCAAGTCCATATTTATTTCTTCTAGGGCATTTTGCGTTGCCATGTGCATGGTGATATCGGAAAAGCTCGTTACAAACCCGCCTCCTGGCAACGGGTTTCCGGTCATTTCAAATACTTGGCCATTCTCTCTATGTCTAATATAGTGGTGAGGCGTACCATTTCGTAGGTGTTGCACGCGCTTCTCAACCAACTTGTCCAGTGTACCTGGACCACACTCTCCACGCTGTGCGTTATATCGAATGATTTCTTCAATATCCTGACCAACTTGAAGGTAGCCTTGAGGGTATTCAAACATTTCATTGTAGCGCTTATTCCATGCGACTAGTTTGAGATCTTTATCAACAACCGATATACCATGACTGAGGTTTTCCAATGAGGTAAATAAAAGGTTTTGGTTGAATTGCAGTGCCTGTGTGGTTTCATCGAAAAAGGTCACCACTTCTTCAAAGGCCATTTGCTTGCCAGAAGAAACAGCATGGATCAGCGCCTGTGCAGATGAGGCTCCGAGTACACCAGTGAGTGCTCGTTCACAAAAGTTAATAAAGTCAGGTGTGGGTGTTGCGTTGTTTTCATCTATATCTTCATTGAGTGCATAGTGGCCAAGCAGTTGCTGACTTCGTTGAATTCCTAAAAAGGTTTGTAACAGGACTTTGAAGTCATAAACAGACGCTTTTACTTCTTTATTTAGCTTTTTTGCCAGTGCAGCTTGCTCTTTGGGCCTGACAAACGCGGTGGCTTGTAATTTATCAATAAGGCGTTCATATGCACCTAATGAAAAGCTTATATAACAGCTAATATTGGCGAGTAATGCCAGCAAGGTTCCGCGTGTCACAATAGATTGTTGGGTCTGATAATCAAGTAGTTCTGGCGCAGACACTATTGGCAGCAATAAAAAGAGGGCCCAACAAATTAACCCAGCAAGCAACCCTGCATAAACGCCATACGCATGACCTTTACGCCAGTACAAACCGCCCACGATGGCTGGCAGTAATTGGGTGACTAAAGAGAACGCGACCAACCCCATACTGGCCAGCGCAGCACCATGTCCGATCCATTGTTGATATAGATAAGCGAGCAGCAAAATAGCGCCGATAATGAAGCGTCGAACTAACAGGATTTGAGATTTATAGTTGCTGGTCAATAAGCTCTTTTTAAATCGCCTTTTAAGCAGCAAAGGCAAGACAATATCATTGGATAGCATGGTGCTGAGTGTAAGTGTCGCGACCACAATCATTGCCGTTGCAGCCGACAGCCCCCCGATAAACACAAACGTAGAAATGACTGGATAGTCAATACTCAATGGTAGCCCTAAAACAAAACTATCTGCTGCAATATCTTGGCCAATATTGGGGTGAATTGCGGCACTGGCGATGGGTATAATCATCAACGCAATCAACATCAAATATAACGGGAAAGCCCATCTAGCGGTATTTAAGTGAGTGCTATTTTGATTGTCCACTACAGTGACATGAAACTGCCTGGGTAAGCAAATAATGGCTGCGCCAGCCATGAGTGTCTGACCGACAAAGTTAAAGTCAGCAAAATTAAAGTTTTGCCAATGAGACCAAATAGATGCTGTATTACTTTGCATAAACAGTGCTTGAACTGAAATATAGGCCACAGCGATTAAAGCGAGTAATTTAATGATGGACTCGAACGCAATGGCTAGCATCAGGCCTGATCGGTACTCGGTGACATCGACTTTTCTTGCACCAAAAAATATTGCAAATAAAGCCATCATTAGGGTACCTGTGAGTGCCAACATCGCACCTGAGATATTATCGTTTTGACGCAGTAACTCGAAGCTATTGGCGAGGGCTTTCAATTGCAATGCAATGTAGGGAATGGTGGCGAGCAAAGCAATTAAAGTCACCATGACGGCAGTCATTTGTCGTTTGCCATATCGAGCACTGATAAAGTCAGAAATAGTGGTGATATTTTGCTTTTTACTCACCAAAATCAGTTTACGTAAAAAACCATGTCCAAACAAAAACAGCAGTGCGGGACCAAGTAAAATGGGGAAAAAATGCCAACTACTGGCAGCCGCTGTTCCAACTGAGCCGTAATACGTCCAGGAAGTACAGTAAATCCCCAGCGCGAGCGCATAGACAAAAGGATGGTGGCTTATTTTTTGTGCCAATGGGGTGTGTTTATCTCCCCAGTTCGCCAGCCAAAATAATAGGCCAATATAGCTAAGGGCAACCAAAATAAGCGCAGCTGTCATCGTCGGTCCTAGTTGATGTGATTGATTCTGTTATTAAAGTCGATGATCTGTTTGAAGGTTAATCTTATCTGGCTTGGTATGAATAAGCCAGAGGACTGATTGATAAATATAATACGCTGAATATTAAGAACAATTGATATTTTATTGTGCTAATTAGACTAATGTCTTATACCGTATGAAGTGTTAATAAAATGCGCTTTCCAAAAAGCAAAATAAAGTTAACTTACTGATTTTAATATCTATTAAATATTTTCATGTTTTTTCAATTAGCAGTTTACGTAAACGTAATGTCGTGTTTACGACTAAGGTCTCAATTCAATCTAGACAAGCCGTTGCTACAGTCAAAAGGTCAATTAATACCAACGCGTATTTACATTATGCGTTAAACGGGGAGTTAATCATGGCCTTTAAAAGTGAAGAACAAGCAAAAGCATATTGGTCAGAAAATCTAGCCTTGATGTTTAAGCTACTAGTAATTTGGTTTGTGGTGTCATTTGGATGTGGCATTTTATTTGTCGACGTACTGAACGAAGTACGTTTTTTTGGGTTTAAATTGGGCTTTTGGTTTTCACAACAAGGTGCAATTTATACATTTGTTGCTTTGATTTTTGTCTACGTATCAAAAATGGATGCGCTCGATAAAAAATACGGCGTAGATGAGTAAGGAGCAGCATAATGGATGTTCAATCGTTTACATTTTTAATCGTAGGGCTGAGCTTTGCGTTATATATCGGTATTGCCATTTGGGCGCGTGCTGGATCAACTAATGAATTCTATGTCGCCGGTGGCGGTGTGCCTCCAGTGGCAAACGGAATGGCAACCGCAGCGGATTGGATGAGTGCTGCGTCGTTTATTTCTATGGCGGGTATTATCTCTTTTGCAGGATATGATGGCGGTGTTTACTTGATGGGGTGGACCGGTGGTTATGTACTACTGGCACTCTGTCTTGCGCCATATTTACGCAAGTTTGGTAAATTTACCGTACCAGACTTCATTGGGGATAGATATTACTCACAGGTCGCGCGGGTTGTGGCTATTTTGTGTGCCATCTTTATTTGCTTCACCTACATTGCAGGGCAGATGCGTGGTGTGGGTGTCGTTTTCTCTCGTTTCTTAGAAGTTGATATTGAAACCGGTGTTTATATCGGTATGGTCATTGTTTTCTTCTACGCTGTGTTAGGTGGTATGAAAGGGATCACATACACACAAGTGGCGCAGTACTGTGTGTTAGTGTTTGCTTACTTAGTGCCGGCTATCTTTATTTCTATGATGATGACAGGTCATTTACTGCCGCAAACCGGATTTGGTGCAACTTTGGCTGATGGCTCAAACACCTATTTACTCGATAAACTCGATGGGCTCAGTACCGAGCTGGGATTTGCCCAGTATACCGAGGGATCCAAGAGTATGATTGATGTGTTTGCCATTACGGCGGCATTGATGGTGGGTACTGCGGGTTTACCGCATGTTATCGTGCGCTTCTTCACTGTGCCAAAAGTAAAAGATACGCGTATTTCTGCGGCGTGGACTTTGGTATTTATCGCCATTGTTTATACAACCGCTCCTGCCGTTGCTTCGTTTGCACGAGTCAACATGATAGATACGATTAACGGTAAAGACGGCAGTGGCACGGCATATGCCGAAGCGCCGCAATGGGTAAAGAACTGGGAAAGGACAGGCCTTATCACGTTCAATGATAAAAACGGTGATGGCAAAATGTTCTACTCTGCAGGAAAAATTGACGACCCTGCAAGTACAAACGAAGTTAAAATTGACCGCGACATCATGGTATTGGCAAACCCAGAAATTGCAGACTTACCTGCTTGGGTCATCGCTCTGGTTGCCGCAGGCGGTATTGCAGCTGCACTGTCGACAACCGCAGGGTTATTGCTGGTTATCTCGACATCGGTGTCGCATGACTTACTCAAGCGCACGCTCAAACCGGATATCAGTGACAAGCAAGAGCTCATGGCAGCGAGGCTCGCGGCGATGGTGGCCATTGGGATCTCAGCCTACTTTGGCATAAACCCACCGGGATTTGTGGCCTCGGTAGTGGCATTTGCCTTTGGCTTAGCAGCAGCGAGTTTCTTCCCCGCCATTATTATGGGAATTTTCTCTAAACGTATGAACAAAGAGGGGGCTATCGCCGGTATGATCTCGGGTATTGGTTTTACCGCGGCGTACATTATTTACTTTAAATTTGTGAGCCCTGAGTTGAACGCTCCTGCAAATTGGTTGTTTGGTATTTCGCCTGAAGGCATCGGGATTATTGGTATGCTGGTTAACTTTGGTGTTGCTGCGGTGGTGATGAAATTAACTGCTGAAACACCTGAAGAGGTCAAGCGCATGGTCGATGGGATCCGTAACCCTAAAGGGTCTGGTGAAGCGCACGCGCACTAATCAATTGAAGATAAACACATAGCCCAGCTTTTGCTGGGCTATTGTCTTTTTGAGGCAACCAAATGACACATTCTCATTCGGCGGTAACGGACGTTTTAAATTTTGTTACTGACCAGCTCCCTTTTAGCGAGCTGCCTGCGTCATGTGCGCATTTTTTCGTTAATCATACAAAGGTGGTGTACATCACGACTTTGAACCAGTCTGAATTGCTCAATTCAGAACAGAAACATTTATACCTTGTGCGCACAGGGGGGTTTGATTTGGTAGACAATACTGGGGAGGTTGTTACGAGACTGGGAGAAGGTGATTATTTTGGTTATCCATCTTTACTGACCGGAGAAGATATTCAAAACCATCTTGAAGTGCAGACAAGTGGGCTTATTTTTTTGTTAGCACACGCTGATTTTGACTATTTACGCCGCGAGTATCCTAAGTTTGAGCAGCATTTTGTTCGTGCTCATAAAAAACGTTTATTATCGAGTCATTACAAAGAGCGTGGCCGAGGGTGGTCTGAGCGAAAAATAGCGACGCTGATGTGTAAAAAAGCGGTGACGATAGAACCGCAAGCCAGTGTTGTCGACGCGGCTAAAGTTATGCAAAAAGCAGGAGTATCATCGGTCATTATCACTGAAAACAGCCAGTTGTCTGGTATTGTCACTGACAGAGATCTACGCAATCGTGTTTTGGCGTCAGAGCTTGATCCTAAAGCGCCTGTGACCAAAGTGATGACACACGACCCTAAATTTATTTTTGAAAATAATCGTGCTTTCGCCGCATTACATTTGATGCTTAAACATAATATCCACCATTTACCTGTACTCAATGAAGCGCGTGAACCTTTAGGCATGGTGACCAGTACTGATTTATTGCGTCAACAAAAACACGACCCTGTACAGTTAATCGGGCAAATATATAAAGCCCATAGTTATCAAGAAGTGGTGCACTTGGCTAAGGAAATTCCAGCTTTGTTAAGAGGGTTCTCAAACACGGTTGAGGACATTTCCTTTATTGGTACGTTGTTAAGTGGTTTAACCGATGCAATGACGAGCCGTTTAACAGAGCTATATATCAAGCTGCAAGGGGAGCCGCCGTGTGGTTTTTGCTGGATATGTTTTGGCTCTCAAGCGCGAGAAGAACAAACTTTGCACTCAGATCAAGATAATGGTTTGATTGTTTCAAATGCCATATTGCCCCATCAAAGAGCGTATTTTGCTGGTTTAGGGGAGTTTGTAACAGGGCACCTAATTAACTGTGGAATTAAAGCCTGCCCAGGCAATATTATGGCGAGCAATGAGTTATGCCGAGGTACGGTTGATGAATGGCTTGCTCGATTTGAAAATTGGACTCAAACGCCAACACCACAGGCAATGCTCAATAGTAAAATTTTCTTTGACCGTCGTTTTATTATGGGGGATCAATCACTTTATCACATGCTCAATAAACAACTAAATAGTATGCAGACACAAGATCTCTTTTTTGCCGCTATGGCGACAGATATCAGTGTCAACAGTGTGCCGATGGGTCTATTTCAACAATTTAAATTACAACGTAATAAAAGAAAGCATGGTTACTTAGATTTAAAAACGCGTGGTGTGTCGATTGTAAATGATCTTGCCCGTATTTATGCCCTTAAATGTGGTGTTACTAAAGCCAATACGCAGTCACGATTAGAAGCACTTAAAGCGTTTTCAGTTTTAAGCAAAGAGGATATTTATAATTTACAAGATTGCTGGCGATTTTTGACACAATTGCGTTTTAAAATACAAATTGAGGATTTAGATTTGCCTCCAAACTGTATTAACCCTGAGCATCTCAGTTCATTAGAGCGGCATCAATTAAAAGAGGCCTTCCATTTAATTAAGCAAGCTCAACAAGCATGTGTGTTTAAGTTTGCACGAGGAAGTTTATAGTACGATGAAATGGCTCATTCCAAACTTTATGAAAACACGAGATGATCCGCTTTGGATAGAGAGTGAACTGGTGGTCGTTGATATAGAACTAACAGGCCTTGATGTCAATTTGCATGAGATAGTGTCTGTTGCTTGGGTTGAGATAAATCAGGGAAAAATAGCGCTTCAAAGCGCGCAATACAAGATAAACAAAGATGTGCAGAAGTTAGCACAAAGCCCTATTTATCATGGCATATCAGAACCGGAAATCGCTCAAAGCGGTGAGCATATTGAAATGATATTATCGACTTTGGCAAAGGTGTTAGATAGGAAAATACTCGTGTGTCATAACGCTTCACTTGATTGGGGGTTTATACAAAAATACTTTGTTCAACATGGTCTATCGGTAAAACCCAAGGTCATTGTAGATACATTAAAATTAGAAAAGAAACGCTTATTACGGGCTCAGGAAGTAATCAGACAGGACCAGTTAACACTGCCAGCTTGTAGAGTTCGTTATGGATTGCCTGCGTATCAAAATCATAATGCATTAAGTGATGCATTAGCCACTGCAGAACTTTTATTGGCTCAAGTGGGCCAATTGGATAGTCAAAAGACCATCAAGCTAAGCAAACTCGTTTAAATTTACGTAGTTCACATTCTTTTTTTGGTACTTTGCCTCATATGAAGAAAAATTTTTGCATATCACTTACACATTTGTTCAAGGTCGATTACAATAGCGCCATCTTTACAAAGGAGTCTGAGTTACTCCTTTATTGCATGTAGAAAATGGGTCTTCTAATTAATGACAATCAAACTGGCAATCAATGGTTTTGGTCGCATAGGTCGCAATATTGTCCGAGCCCTCTTTGAGTCTGGGCGCCACAACGAATTTCAAATAGTCGCTATCAATGAGTTGGCAGATCCTGAAGGGATCGCGCATTTAATGAAGTACGACACCTCCCATGGTCGTTTCGCATTTCCAGTCAACCTGAATAAACCCTATCTAGAAGTCGCCGGACAACAAATTCAAATTTTTAATGAACAAGACCCGAGCCATCTACCATGGCATGCCTTAGACATTGACGTCGTGTTAGAATGCACAGGTGTTTACCACTCTCGGCAACACGCTGCTGCACACATTGCAGCGGGTGCCAAAAAAGTGCTTTTTTCTCACCCTGCAGACGCGGATGTCGATGAAACCATTGTTTATGGTATTAATGACGATAATTTAAAAGCATCACATACCATTGTCTCTAATGGATCGTGTACAACAAACTGTATTGTTCCTGTCATTAAAGTATTAGATGATGCTTTTGGTATTGAGTCAGGTGCGATTACAACTATTCATGCGTCGATGCATGATCAACAAGTGATTGATGCATACCATAAAGACTTAAGGCGTACACGCGCAGCGAGCCAATCGATTATACCGGTTGATACAAAATTAGCGCGTGGTATTGAGCGCATATTACCTAAATTTCATGGTCGCTTTGAGGCAATTGCAGTCAGAGTACCTACAATTAACGTGACAGCAATGGACTTAAGCGTATCGTTGCAAAGCGATGTGACGTTAGAACAAGTTAATCAAGTATTGGGGCAGGCTGCCACAGGCAGGCTACATGGGATATTAGATTACACCGAAGAACCCTTAGTATCGGTGGATTTTAATCATGATCCTCATTCCAGTATTATTGATGGCACCCAGACCCGAGTGAGCCATAAACGTTTGGTAAAGGTGTTAGTGTGGTGTGATAACGAGTGGGGGTTTGCAAACCGTATGCTCGACACCGCAATGGCAATGATGAAAGCCTCTTAATTTTAGTATCGTTCTTTTAAGGAGATGTCCATGTCAGTCATCAAGATGGCGGATTTAGATTTAAACGGCAAACGCGTACTTATACGTGAAGATTTGAACGTGCCAGTGAAAGACGCAAAAGTGACGTCGGATGCACGTATCAAAGCATCTTTGCCTACCATTAAGTTAGCCCTAGAAAAAGGCGCTAAAGTAATGGTGATGTCGCACCTAGGTCGCCCAACGGAAGGGGAATACGATGCTCAGTATTCACTTCAGCCTGTTGTTGATTACCTAAATGATGTACTTGATCAAAACGTAAGACTCGTTACAGATTACCTTGATGGCGTTGAAGTTGCTGATAACGAAGTGGTTGTTTTTGAAAATGTACGCTTTAATAAAGGTGAGAAGAAAAACGACGAAGCACTTTCAAAGCAGCTAGCTGCACTGTGTGATATCTATGTAATGGATGCTTTTGGTACTGCTCACCGAGCACAAGCTTCAACACATGGCGTAGGCCAGTTTGCAGATGTTGCCTGTGCAGGTCCTTTATTGGCAGCTGAATTGGATGCTTTGGGTAAAGCATTAGATAACCCAGCTCGTCCATTGGTTGCAATTGTCGGTGGTTCTAAAGTATCTACTAAATTAACGGTCCTTGATTCACTATCAACAGTGGTTGATCAGTTAGTTACGGGTGGCGGTATTGCCAATACATTTATTGCTGCATCTGGTAATCCAGTCGGTAAATCTTTGTATGAAGAAGAGTTAATTCCAGAAGCACAAAAGCTGAGTGCTGCAGCACAAGCTAATGATGGTGATATTCCAGTACCTACTGATGTTGTTGTGGGCAAAGAGTTCTCAGAAACAGCGGTTGCCGTTATTAAAGATGCTTCTGAAGTTGAAAGCGATGACATGATTTTTGACATTGGTCCTAACACAGCCAATGAGCTAGCTAAAATCATCGAGCAAGCTGGCACTGTTGTTTGGAACGGCCCAGTTGGCGTTTTTGAGTTCGATCAATTTGGCAATGGTACAGAAGCCATTGCACATGCGATTGCCAAGTCTAAAGCGTTTTCGATTGCTGGTGGTGGTGACACACTCGCAGCAATTGATAAGTATGGCGTTGGCGATGAAATATCGTATATCTCAACAGGTGGCGGTGCTTTCCTTGAATTCTTAGAAGGTAAAAAGCTACCGGCAGTTGATATGCTAGAGCAAAGAGCAAAAGCATAAAAATTTAAGGAGGCCTTTTTGGCCTCCAACTATTAACCTAAACACTCTCTCACTCTTTGTTTAGATTAATAGCGGTTGTCATACAACCAAACTAAATCTACCCCGTTCAAATAGATAGCTAAGTGCTATCAAAAATTGGAGAAAAGCAATATGGCTTTAATCAGTATGCGTCAACTTCTCGATCATGCGGCTGAGAATGGATACGGCGTTCCTGCCTTTAATGTGAATAACCAAGAGCAAATGCGTGCGATTATGGAAGCGGCTGATAAAACAAACAGCCCAGTAATTGTACAAGGCTCAGCTGGTGCTAGAAACTATGCTGGTGCCCCTTTTATTCGCCATATGATTTTAGCTGCTGTTGAAGAATGGCCACATATTCCTGTTGTAATGCACCAAGATCACGGCACTTCTCCTGCTGTGTGTCAGCGTTCAATTCAATTAGGCTTTTCATCGGTGATGATGGATGGTTCTTTGCTTGATGATGGTAAAACACCATCGACTTACGAATACAATGTGGATGTTACTCGTCGCACTGTAGAGATGGCGCATGCATGTGGTGTATCGGTAGAAGGTGAGTTAGGTGTACTCGGTTCACTAGAGACTGGTGAAGCAGGTGAAGAAGATGGCATCGGCGCGGTTGGTAAACTGACCCAAGACCAGTTACTGACTGATCCAGAAGAAGCTGCTGACTTTGTTAAGAAAACGGGTGTTGATGCCTTAGCGATTGCCTGTGGTACATCGCACGGTGCATATAAATTCACTCGCCCACCTACAGGTGATATTCTTGCAATTAACCGTATTAAAGAGATCCACGCGCGCATTCCTGATACGCATTTAGTTATGCATGGTTCTTCATCTGTACCTCAAGAGTGGCTTGCTGTAATCAACGAGTTTGGCGGTGAGATCCCTGAAACTTATGGTGTGCCAGTTGAACAAATTGTTGAAGGTATCAAACACGGTGTGCGTAAAGTTAATATCGATACAGACTTACGCCTAGCTGCAACGGGTGCAATTCGTCGCCACTTGGCGCATAACCCAGCGAACTTTGACCCTCGTAAATATCTAGCTGAAGCAACAAAAGCAATGACTGAGATTTGTATTGCGCGTTACGAAGCGTTTGGCACAGCTGGTCAAGCTACTAACATTAAGCCAATCTCTTTAGATGATATGCATGTTAAATACCTTTCTGGTGAACTTGCACCTAAAGTGAAGTAATCCGTGTAATAACACGTAAGAAAAGCCCCATAAGGGGCTTTTTTTTCGTGTTGGATATATGGGGCATGTTAATGGCGTAGTCATTAAACAGATTGATCAGGTGATGGGATCGTTATTTTACTAACTGAGCACGTCTGGATCATTAATTTACTAACGATCTCTTGATGGGATCGATTTTTTACCAACTTGAGCAGTGCTTGATCTCAATTGTGTGTATTATTTAGCGTATTGCGTGTGGGTGCTTTACAAAAGATCAATCACTTAGTATTACCTAATATAAGAACTTATCGTTTCAGTACGTATAGATCTGATCCTCAAAGGATCTACTAGGTAAGAAAGTGATCTTAGAGCGGCGGACTTAGGAAAATAATGATCCCTGCGAAATTACACGATCTTCATAATTTTTTAATCTAAATATTTGTTGCGAAAAAAACACCATTATTCGATGCTAAGTGACGTTAAATGCAGATAAAATAGGAACAAATTGTATCTAACTTATTGAAACTATGTTCCTGATAAATGCATTAACGTTATATTATCAGGTAAACTTTCATAAAACTGTCATACTTAGTCATAATAATGAAACCGACTTCGGTAACGTAAGAGATAAATGGGAATGTCACGTAGAGTACTAGTAGTTGATGACGAAGCACCAATCAGAGAAATGTTGGTGTTTGTGTTAGAACAGAATGGCTTTCAAGCAATTGAAGCGGAAGACTATGATTCAGCGATTGCAGCCATGGTAGAGCCATACCCAGATATGGTGCTCCTAGATTGGATGTTACCTGGCGGTAGCGGTATCCAAATTGCGAAAAAATTTAAGCAAAGTGAGTATACTCGTCAGATCCCCATCATCATGTTAACAGCACGTGGTGAAGAGGAAGACAAAGTTAAAGGATTAGAAGTAGGTGCAGATGACTACGTGACTAAGCCTTTTTCTCCAAAGGAGCTTATGGCGAGAATTAAGGCGGTAATGCGTCGTGTATCTCCTACATCGCTAGAAGAAGCGATAGAGGTACATGGCTTAAGGTTAGATCCGATTTCACATCGTGTTACCTCTGCAGGTAACGAGTTAGAAATGGGTCCGACAGAGTTTAGGCTGTTACACTTCTTTATGACACACCCTGAGCGTGTTTATAGTCGTGAACAGTTGCTAGATCATGTATGGGGCACTAATGTGTATGTTGAAGACCGTACGGTTGATGTACATATTCGTCGTCTAAGAAAAGCGATTGCACCACTTGGTCACGATAGGTTAGTCCAAACCGTTCGTGGTGCGGGTTATCGTTTTTCAAGTAAAGTATAAAGCATTAATTTATGCGCTGTGGTAGCGTTATCCTAGCGCTTAATATTTAGGATCATTTTATATGTATAGAGTGATTGATAAACAGGCGTTATTAAAACGCCTGTTTTTGTATTTTCTGCCATTAACCCTCATCGGAATTTTGCTTGGTGCACCATTTGTATTGTTGTTTTTGGGTGCTTCAGTGCTTTTGTTTTGGCATTTTAAACAACTGTACAAGTTGAGTGATTGGTTGATCAATCAACGTAGTTTTAATCCGCCTGAGGGATCTGGCGCGTGGGAACAAATTTTTGAGGGGATCTATCACCTTCAACATCGCAATCGTAAAAAGCGCAATGAGCTGGCTGCGTTGATCCGTCGTTTCCGTGAAGGCGCAGAAGCGGTGCCTGATGCGGTGATTGTGATGCAGCAGGATCTGAGTATTATCTGGTGTAATCAGTTGGCGCTTAAGATCTTAGGGTTGCAGTGGCCGACAGATCATGGCCAGCGTTTAGATAATTTGATCCGCGATCCCAAGTTTGTGAAGTATATGCAAGATCATGACTTTACGGATCCATTAGAACTAGAAAGCGGGCACAACGATGAGCGGGTATTGGAGTTTCGCGTCATGCCATATGCCGAGCAGCTGATGATGGTTGTGCGTGACATTTCAAGACTTAAAAAGCTTGAGCAAATGCGCAAAGATTTTGTTGCTAATGTGTCCCATGAACTTCGCACACCTTTGACCGTGGTAACGGGCTATCTTGAAATGATGGAAGGCGATAATATGCCGCCGCCCGCTATGTGGCAGAAGGCACATTTAACCATGATCGAGCAGTGTAAACGCATGGACAGTTTGGTCAATCAGTTGCTGTCTTTATCTCGTATTGAAGGGGATAGGGATCAGGGCAACGATAAGGCGGTGAATGTGCCCAATATGTTGCAATTGATCCAAACGGAAGCACTTTCTCTCAACCAAGATAAGCATCATGAAATTGAATTCGATATAGACGACACTTTGGATATCAAAGGATGCATTGATGAGTTGCGCAGTGCTTTTTCAAATTTAGTATTTAATGCCGTCCACTATACTAAACCTAATGGGAAGATTTTAGTTAGGTGGTACTTGGAAGGTGAGAGCCCTGCTTTTGCTGTGACTGATAATGGTGATGGCATTGCGCCAGAGCACATTAACCGTTTAACTGAACGCTTCTATCGTGTAGATAAAGCGAGAAGCCGGAAAACCGGTGGTTCAGGATTGGGTTTGGCGATCACAAAACATGTACTTAGTCGCCATGATTCTCATCTGGAAATTAACAGCACATTGGGTGAGGGGTCGTGTTTTTCATTCTCCTTCCCGAAAGAAAAACGCATTTTTATGACACCGTCGGAAAGTCATAAAAGTGTCATTTAAGAGTAATTTTATTGTCATTAACTGAGCGCACAATGAGCATCAGGTAATCAAATGGGACGAACAATCGGAGTGACCCCAATGAAATTTAAAAGCTTAGTTGCCGCAATGGGTGTGGCTGTAACAACATTGGTATCAACGCAAGTATCAGCGCTTGATAAAAACCTACAAGAGTACAACAAGACCAGCGGTATTTCAGGTAACTTTTCATCTGTGGGTTCAGATACGTTAGCAAACATGATGACGTTTTGGGCAGAAGAATATAAGCGTATTTACCCTAACGTGAATATTCAAATTCAAGCGGCTGGTTCTTCAACTGCGCCGCCAGCTTTAACAGAAGCGACTGCAAACTTCGGCCCAATGAGCCGTAAGATGAAATCGAAAGAAGTTGAAGCATTTGAAAAGCGTTATGGCTACAAGCCGACAGAAGTGCGTGTAGCTATTGATGCGCTGGCTGTTTTTGTCCATAAAGATAACCCGATTAAAGGTCTGCGTATTGACCAAGTAGATTCAATTTTCTCTTCAACACGTAAGTGTGGTGGAGATAAGCAAGTTGATCGTTGGAGTGATGTAGGTCTAAATGGTCCGTGGGCTGCAAAAGATATTCAATTATATGGTCGTAACTCAGTATCTGGTACATATGGCTACTTTAAGAAAAAAGCCTTGTGTAAAGGTGACTTCAGAAATAACGTAAACGAGCAACCTGGTTCTGCTTCTGTTGTACAGTCAATTTCTTCATCTGTAAACGCAATTGGTTACTCAGGTATCGGTTACAAAACGTCTGGTGTTCGTACAGTTCCACTGGCGAAAAAAGGCGATAACTTCGTAGATGCAACGTTAGAAAATGTGGCAACTGGTAAGTACCCACTATCACGTTTCCTTTATGTTTATGTGAACAAACACCCTAATAAACCGCTTTCTCCAATCGAAGCTGAATTCTTGAAAATGGTACTTTCTAAAGAAGGTCAAAAGATTGTAGAAAAAGATGGGTATGTACCATTAACAAGCAAAATGGCAAACCGTGAGCTTAAGAAGCTAGGCCTGCTTTAAGTTTGAAAAATATACGTAAAAAGCCGCTCCTTGAGCGGCTTTTTTTATTGATAATGGCACATCTGATTTGAATCCATTTATTTAATACTGCGCATTACTTATTTTTGTCAGTTCTTCCGCTTGTGCTTTGCAGGCATTGTATTTTTCAACACATTCACCATTACATATCTGCCTTGTCATCGTTTGCTCAGTCGAGCTCATAGAGCAGTTTTGTTCACATTGAAAATTCTGTTGAGCACATTGAGTGAGCTCCGGTGAATTTTGTTGATTACTACAAGCAACTAAACCAAGCAATAAAAGGGGCAGCGCAAATCTCATAGTTGTTCCTATTAGTCAGCAGATAGAGAGTAAGATGTCTTATTTTAATCTTTTATACAGATTAAATTTAGCATATTTTTACAACATGCTATGTGTTAAGTATTCATCATTGAGCTTGATGAAACGTGCAGGGCAGGTGAGAAAGCTGTCAAAAGCGCCCACAATGAGCGCTTTAGCACAATAATGTTATTGACTGACTTGCATATTGTCTATCAGTCTAACACTGCCTAAAAATGCAGCCGCTAAAATGACGAAGTCTTTGTCACTTGGTGTTGGTGGTTGAAGTGTGAACCTGTGTGCAACGGAGAAATAATCCGGCTTAAGGCCTGCCTTTTCAAGTTCTGCTTTTGCCTGTGCTTCAAGAGTTGAAAAGTCTCGTTCACCCGATTCAAGCGCACGCGCCGTTTTGGACAACACTTGATACAGGACTTTTGCAACGTCTTTTTCTTGCTCCGATAAGTATCCGTTACGTGAGCTCATCGCCAGCCCAGAGACTTCTCTTTGCGTGGGCACACCAATAATTTCAATCGGCATAGATAAGTCATGAACCATGGTTTTAATGACTTGGAGCTGTTGGTAGTCTTTTTCTCCAAAGCAAGCAAAATCAGGTTGCACTAAGTTGAATAGTTTAGTGACAACCGTTGCAACACCACGGAAGTGACCAGTGCGACTGCCTCCACAATAGCCTTCAGATACACCAGGTACATCCACAAAGCTCTGTGCTGCTAGACCATTTGGATAAATGGTTTCAACACTTGGCGTAAAGACAATATCGGTACCCAGTTCTGCAAGCCCTTGCTTATCCTGAACAAGTGTACGGGGGTAGCTGTTTAAGTCTTCATTTTTTCCAAATTGCATTGGATTGACGAAGATACTTACAACCACTTTGTCTGCAAGGGTTTTTGCTTTTTCAACCAGCGAAAAATGCCCCTGATGCAAATTGCCCATGGTTGGTACAAATGCAATACTGAGGTCCTGCTGACGCCACGCTTTTATCTGGCTACGTAATGACTTTATTTCAGTGATAGATTGCAT
This sequence comes from Pseudoalteromonas luteoviolacea CPMOR-1, assembly GCF_001625685.1. Taxonomy (GTDB): domain Bacteria; phylum Pseudomonadota; class Gammaproteobacteria; order Enterobacterales; family Alteromonadaceae; genus Pseudoalteromonas; species Pseudoalteromonas luteoviolacea_K. The sequence goes on from NZ_AUYC01000014.1 coordinate 160,400, forward strand.
TAGTTAAACTCGTGATCTTTGCCTGGGAATGCGCCTGTTTTGACGTCGTCGCAGAATTTTTTAACCGCGCCTGGCATGTTACCCGTTTCGGCTAAGAAGTTTTTAGAAAATTTAGGAATATAGCCCGCTGAAATACCAACTAAATCGTGCATAACTAAGATTTGACCATCGACTTCTTTCCCTGCGCCAATACCAATAACAGGAATGCTTACAGCGTCAGTAATGCGTTTTGCCAGACTGGATGGAATGCATTCAATCACAAGCATTTGCGCACCTGCCGCCTCTAATCCTTGTGCATCTGCAATCATTTGTTGCGCTTGTTCTTCCTCGCGGCCTTGTATTTTAAAGCCACCAAATACATGTACAGATTGCGGTGTGAGACCTAGGTGACCGCAAACAGGAATACCCTGCTGAGTAAGGAGCTTAATCGAGTCAACAAGCCATGCACCGCCTTCTAGCTTGACCATATTTGCGCCGCTGCGCATTAAAGTCGCTGCATTTTCGCAAGCTTGTGTTGGGTTGGAGTAACTCATAAATGGCATATCAGCAATCACAAAGAGTTCTTTGGCGCCTGCTCTGACACTGCGAGTGTGATAGGCAATATCAGCTGTTGTCACTGCTAGTGTGTCATCACCGCCTTGTAATACCATGCCAAGTGAGTCACCAACTAAAACAACATCAACGCCATTGTCGTAAAAAAGCTTCGCAAAGCTGGCATCGTAAGCCGTTAACGCTGTGATTTTTTCACCTTGTTGCTTTTTCTTAGCCAAGGTTGAAACCGAAACTTTAGCCATTTAAAGTGTCTCCTTTGTTTCTTTTTTAGGTATAGTGGTTAGGCCATTTTTTGGTAAATTCTCAGCAATGTGCTTGAGTATTTGACCATTAGGGAGTACCAGTTGAGGGGCTAGCTCTAATAGTGGGAATACAACAAACTCTCTATCGCACAGGCCATAATGTGGCACGGTTAGACGAGGGGTGGAGATAACTTCATTGTTATACAATAAAATATCTAGATCCAAGGTTCTTGGGCCCCAGCGCTCATCTTTACGCACTCTACCTTGACGTAGTTCAATATCCTGTAGTTGATCTAACAATACTTCAGGCTCTAATGCAGTTTCAAATCTCGCAACTGCATTTACATAATCAGGTTGATCTTGCGGGCCCATAGGTTTTGAGCCGTAAAAACTAGACACATCCAGAGCATTAATCGCCGGATGTGTGCTTAAGGCATTTACCGCCTTAACGAGTTGTGCTTGAGGGTCAACTAAGTTTGCCCCAAGCCCGATGTACACTATATTCATGAATCTTGTTTTGGCTTTCTACGTGGTTTATTACGATATCTGCGTTTTGGGCGATCTTTTTGGCCGAGGTTTTTCACCATATCTTTTTGTCCGCTAACATCTTGCTTGAGATATTCAGTCCACCAATCGGCCAATGGTTGTTGATCAGACTCACCACTTTCAACACGCAACAATAAGAAATCATATGATGCTTTGAACTTAGGTTGCAGGCTTAATCGATATGCGCGTTGTCCACTTCGTCTATCTAAGCGTTGCTGTATATGCCAAATATCTCTCGCACCTAAAGTAAAGCGCTTTGGCACCGCGACTCTTTGCGCATTCTCGCTGAGCACCTGACTAATTGCCTGCATGAATGCATCATATTCAGTAACACCTTGTTGCTCTAGTAGCGCAGCACGCTTACGTAATGGGAACCAAAGCAGCGCAGCATAGATGAACGCGGGTGTGACTTTTTTGTTGTTATTAATGCGTGCATCAGTATTAGCAAACATTTGCTGCACAAAGCGTCTTTCAAATTCGCTTTCGTCTTGCTCAAGGATCTCTTCAAGGGTTGGGAAAAGTTGCTTGAATAGTCCCAGCTCTCGGAGCATGAGAAAGTTTGCTTCGGCTTTACCACCTAAAAATAGCTTAAGGGTTTCCTCAAATAGCCTTGCTGGCGGAATATTACCAAGTAACGGCGCTAGCTCAGAAATGGGGTTGAGTGTTGCCGGTGCGATTTCCATATCAAGCTTTGTTGCAAAGCGCACTGCACGAAGCATTCTGACAGGGTCTTCACGATAGCGTGTTTCAGGATCGCCAATCAACTCAATACGTCTGGCTTTAATAGCTTCGATACCACCAGCAAAGTCACGTACGCCAAAATCATTGACTGAGTAGTATAAAGCATTAATTGAGAAGTCACGACGCTGCGCATCTTCTTCTATTGTGCCATAAACATTGTCGCGCAATAATTGACCCTGTTCACTGGCTTTGCTGGTTGGGTCATCGCCTTTGCTGGATTGATGATGGCCACGCATAGTTGCAACTTCGATGACTTCACGACCAAATACAATATGTGCTAGCCTGAATCGACGTCCAATTAGACGGCAATTTCTAAACAGGCGCTTGACTTCCTCTGGTGTTGCGTTTGTCACAACATCAAAATCTTTTGGTTCTATCCCTAACAAAATATCCCGAATACAACCACCGACAAGGTATGCGTCATAACCGCCGTCTTTTAATCGATATAATACTTTGATTGCATTGGGGCTAAATTGTTTACGTGAGATGTTGTGCTCACTGCGTGGAATAATTTGAGGTGTTGACTTGGCCTCAACTGTTCCCGTCGCTTGCTTGGCACCGACAATTTGCCTACACAATTTGAATATTTTAGAAATAATAACCACTCTCCTAACTACTTTGAGTCCCCACCCGTAGCATCATTTATACTGATATTTTCATCTCGCATACTGCTTTATTTTTTCTAAAGTGTAGGCGAATTCATAAGGCTCGCTATCATATACTCAAACGCCTTAAAATTGAAGTTTCAGAGGCGAAATAGCGATTAAATTTTCAACCAAATTGAATGATATGAATTGCCAATGAGCCACAGCTGTTTGTTTTCTTGATAGCAATAACAATCGCAGCGCTCATGATAAGATAAGTTGCTTGAATTGTGGTGAGATTCACCATTTAGTTCATAGAGTATAGTGCGTGAGGCGTTACAAAGGTTGGAACTGGTATTCTAACTCACTGAGTTGATTCACTTGAATTTCTCTATGCTGAGGAAGGTTCGCTCGTTGGTAAACATGGGTTGCCCAGTTGAGCGCATCAGAGACCTCGTCTATGTGACTCAGCTCAATGCTGTTAAAACCTAAAAATGCTAATGCCGCTTTCAGGGCTGGCAAGGGCGCTTTATTGTCAATTGCGGGGGCATGATTTTGTTTAGACAGTTTAAATCCGGGTTCAGCGACGGCCAGTGGTACGTGTAAATAATGAGGGGGCGTATGCCCTAGTTGTTGAAATAAACTTAACTGCCTTGCTGTTGGCTCGAGTAAGTCTGCACCGCGTACAACATGGCTAATTTTTTGTTCTATATCATCGACTACAACAACCAATTGATATGCATAAAGGCCATCACGGCGTTTCACGATATAGTCTTCTTGAGCAATGGGTTCAGGGATAGAAACACTACCTTGCAGAGCATCTTCAAATTGGTATACCGGACAGTTTTGTTTTAACCGTAGCGCATTGTTATCAAATTGATTTTGTGAGGCACGGCAGTGGTTATCATAAAATCCGCCACGTTGTTTAATTTGTTTACGTGTGCAGGTACATGCATACACATCCGAATTGGTGGTTAAGTCACTTAAGACATCATGATAGAGCGAGTGTCTGTGACTTTGATAAACGATTTCTTCATCCCAATACAGTCCATAGGCTTCAAGCGTGGCAAGAATATCATCAGCAGCACCTCTAACAACTCGAGGTGTATCAATATCTTCCATTCTGACTAACCATTGGCCATGGTGTGCCTTTGCATCGATATAACTGGCAAGTGCCGCTATCAAAGAGCCAAAATGAAGTGAACCAGAGGGGGATGGAGCAAAACGTCCACGGTAAACAGAAGATGTACCCAGAGCAGATAATTTGGTTTGCTCTGGGTATAGTGTTTTTGGGGTCTGCATAACTGACGAGTCTAACCTATCGATTGTACAGGTTAAATACTCGGACTAACCTCGACCTTGTTGCTTTTCTTTGATCTCAGCCAGTGTTTTACAGTCCACACACAAGTCTGCAGTTGGACGTGCTTCTAAGCGGCGGATACCAATCTCAATGCCACATGAATTACAAAAACCGAAGTCGTCTTCTTCAATCAATTGTAACGTCTTTTCAATTTTCTTGATCAGCTTACGCTCGCGGTCACGTGTACGCAATTCAAGTGAAAACTCTTCTTCTTGCGCTGCACGGTCGACGGGATCAGGGAAATTTGCCGCTTCATCTTGCATGTGGGTCATGGTGCGATCGACTTCGTTACGAAGGTCGTTGCGCCACGCTTCTAATATTTTTTTAAAATGAGCTAGCTGTGCCTCGCCCATGTATTCTTCGCCCGGCTTTTCTTGGTAAGGTTCTAAACCGGCCTGAGCCAATAACCCTAGTTTTTTCTGGTCTGGCATAGCATTCTCCTAAATCCTTAATAAACAACCCCAGCTAACGCCGGCGGCTATAAATAGCAAAATCTTCAACCCTTAGCAAACACTTTTTGCATTGTCCCTGTTATAAAACAAGCCGTTGGGATGAGGTTTTTAACGGCAGTGATATGAGGGTGAAGTTTTTTTTTTCAAGTATCTAACACAGATACTTGTTCAATTACTTTCACCTCTTCGGGTGTCACTTTTGCTTTATAGGCATATATTTCAACCCCTTCGCTTTTCGCTTGGGCCAACAGTTGAGCATATTTTTTATCAATATGCGCAGCAGCTTGGACTGAGTCAATGCCGTTATGCATAACTATAAATAATAGCACGGCACGCTTACCCTGATGTTTTATATGGATCAATTCTCTTAGATGCTTTTGACCTCGCACAGTTTCAGCATCAGGAAAGTATCCTTTCCCTTCGTGTAGTAGTGTGACTGACTTCACTTCAACATAGCACTCAGGCTTGCCATCACCAGAGAGTAAAATATCAATACGACTATTCTCATTGCCGTACTTTACTTCACTGCTGATGTCTTGGTACTCAGTCAGCTGTTCAATACAATTGTGTTTAATTGCTTCATAGGCCACCTTGTTAGCCATTGCTGTATTGACACAAATAAGGTGGCCTTGGTTATCTTGTGTGAGCTCCAATGAGTGTGGGTATTTTCGCTTTACATTGTCACTAGTTGAGTAATAAGCCTTAAACCCGCGCTCTGCACAGCCAGTCATTTTACCTGTATTAGCACAGTGTACTGTGAACTCTTCACCATCATTACTACGTAAGTCGACTAAAAATCGTTTATAACGCTTTAGTAAGGTGGCACTTTGGAGTTGGGATGAAAATTTCATTGTTTAGTCGCATTCGTTTTGGGGCTAAGAGGCTACTAGTGTAAACTGACTAGCAACTACAAGCGTAAGAGTGAAAACCTATATGTCTGATAAATTTATTGTTCGCTTAAGTGAACAGGCTCCAGCAACTCATTGGGGTAACAATGCATCTTTGTCTTTTGATGAGCAGGGTGCAACGATTCATTTAACTGAACAAGAAACCCTTAAGCATATTCAAAAAGCGGCTCGTAGCCTAGCACAACAGGGGATCCCTGCGGTAGCGTTAAGTGGCGATACATGGTGTACAGAGTCTCAATGGGCCTTTTATCAAGGCTTTGTCAGTCCAAAGCAGCTTGATCCAGTTACTTTTGTTGATAATGCACAATCAGATTTAAATGAACTACAGGCTTTAAAGCAGGCTGCGACGTGGATGCGCCAAATGATTAATGGCACTGCAGAAGATATTTACCCAGAGAGCCTTGCTGGTAAAGCGGCTGAATTTATCCAGTCTTTGGCACCAGAGCATGTGAGCTATCAAATTATCAAAGGCGATGCATTGTTAGAGCATCAATGGATTGGTATTCATGAAGTTGGTCGTGGTAGCGAGCGAGCGCCAGTGCTACTTGAATTAGACTTCAACCCAACGGGTGATGAAGATGCCCCTGTGAGCGCGGCGCTTGTGGGTAAAGGTATTACTTTTGACTCAGGCGGTTACTCAATCAAGCCGAGCGAAGGCATGTTGACGATGAAGTGTGACATGGGCGGCGCTGCAACGGTAACAGCAGGTCTTGCGTTGGCAATAGAGCGTGGTATCGATAAGCGTATCAAGTTGTTCTTGTGTTGCGCAGAAAACTTGATCTCAGGTCATGCATACAAGCTAGGTGATATCTTAACTTATAAAAATGGCACTACGGTTGAGATTGTTAACACAGATGCTGAAGGTCGTTTAGTACTTGCTGACGGTTTAATGGCAGCAGGCGAAACGGGTGCACCATTGATCATCGATGCGGCAACACTAACCGGTGCGGCGTTGATGGCTGTTGGTCAAGAGTACAATGCGTTGTTTGGTTTAGACAAAGAGCTTGTAAGTGAAGTGCAGCAATTTGCCAGCGAAGAATTCGAAGCTGCATGGCCACTACCACTTGAAAAGTGGCACCAAAATAACTGTCCTTCGGCTTATGCTGATACAGCCAATAGCCGTGCGCAAAAAGGCGGTGGCTATGGCGGTGCTTCCAATGCGGCTGGCTTCTTATCTCGCTTTGTACCTAATGAAGGCCAAGGTTGGGTGCATATTGACCTTGCTGCAAGCTTCCAAAACAACGCTGGTGCTCAGTGGGCGTCTGGCGCAACAACGATGGGGATGCGAACAGTGGCTCGCACGTTGATTGCCAAAGCATAATTGCAGTTTAAAAAGCCTCTAATACAGAGGCTTTTTTGTTAGATTTAGCGCTATGAAAGCAGTGCAGCAGCGAGGCGTACAAAATCTGATGATGTTAAAATACCTAACAACTTATTATTGTCGTCGACCACGGGCATGCAGCCATGGCGATTTTCAACAAAGTAATTCACCACTTCATGGAGATTTTGCTGTGGGGTGACACTGGCGAAATCTTCCGCCATGACCTCACTGACCTTTTCCTGTTTTTCTTTTCGCTCTAATGCCAAGTTGCCATAAGTTGATAAAATATTCATGACTTTAGCAATCATAATTTTCTGCGTTAACATGCCAACTAAATGACCATCGTCGTCAATAACGGGAATATGTCGAATGTTTTTTTCTCGCATCAAGTTGTGGGCATCGTGCAAAGTATGTGATGATTTAACAGCCAGTGGATCTGGGGTCATGAGCTGTTCAACAGTATGCAGCATGGTTTTGTCCTATCAGTGAAGCTTATTAATATGTATAACTGATAATGGCGCGGTTTTCCTGCGTCTAGATCAATAAAGTCGCTGTCAATTACTGTGGCTAGTGAGTGTGCAGAGTTGGTTTTTGCAATGCGGCTAGTCGAATATACTTACTCTCAACGAGTGTTGAGAGTGGCACGAGTTCAAATCCTTGATCTTGTAACTCACGCAAAGCATGTGTTAAAAATTGCTGGGTTTGTGGGTATGGATGAGCAATACCTATGGCATAGCCTTGCTCAGTAGCAATGGTTTTGAGCTGTTCTAACTGTATTTCTAACTTAGCATTTTCAAGTTCATTATCTAAAAAGACATGCCTTGCAATATTGTTTACACCATAGAGGTTAGCGATTGTCTGTGCTTGGCTATAAGGCGTGGTACGGCTGTCTAAAAAGTATAGCGAGCGCTTTTTAAGTACTTCCATTGTCCACTTCATCGGTTCATCGTATTGCGTGAGTGCTGAGCCCATGTGATTATTGACCCCTTTTACATGGGGGAGACTAGACAGGGCATGGCCCAGCGTCTTCTGTAGCTGCCATTTTTTCATGTCGAGCGTTAAGCCGCCTGGCCCCAATGCTTTGTTATCCAATGACTGCATAGGGATATGTAATATAAGTTCTTTATTTTTTAAAGCGGCTTGATATGCGAAATGCTGCGAAAAGGGAGTGTGGGGGAGAAGCGCATACGTAATTTCGCCCGGTAAGTTAAGTAACTCCAGGTCTCTTTGGTGGTTTCCAATATCGTCAATGACAATGGCAATTTGCTTGGCATCACAAGCAAAAGTCATCATCAATATGAGTGACAAAGCAAATTGTTTTAAGCGCACAAGTTAAATCACAGTTTAGTATTATATTTGGGACGACACAGTTATGGCCGACGCTTTTACCAACTAAGTTAGCATGTTTTTTATACGGTTAAAAGCGTCTTTAATATTTTTTAATTTACTGTAGGTTGTTGTTTTACAACTAATTGGCGTGCCGCATGCCAGTGTTTTTCAAGCCGAGTATACAAGTCTTTATTGGCTTTATCATTGCTCATTATAGCTGTCTTATTGAGGCTTGTGAGCGTGTTTTTACTATACTCAATGTCGGGCTGTATGCCTGTCCCCTCGATGGATTGCCCAGATGGGGTATAGTAACGTGCCGTCGTCAGTTTTAGCGCGCTGGTCCCATTTCCTATGGGGATCAAAGACTGTACTGAGCCTTTACCAAATGATCCTTGTCCTAAGATTAGTGCTCGTTTATTGTCTTGTAATGCACCAGCTAGAATTTCGGCGGCAGATGCCGACTGCTTATTGATCAAGACTAATATTGGCGCGCCATTTAAAATATCACCTTGCACCGCGTAAAACTTTTGGTTGGCATCAAAAAAGCGCCCTTTGGTGGTCACGATGACCCCACTTTGTAAAAATAAATCTGAAATGGCCACAGCGCTATTCAGCGTACCTCCTGGGTTATCTCTCAGATCGATCACTAAACCATTGAGAGACAGTCCTGTGTGCGCAAACAGCATATTAATGTGTCTGGCGACGTCATGATAACTGTGGTTATTAAAGGATGAGATAGAAATATACCCGATATCCCCTTTGAGTAATTTACTTGTGACGCTCTCAAGGGTAATTTCTTGACGCCTAAGTGCCAGAGTTACATTAGCCTCTTCACGCTCCACTGTAATATGAATTATAGATAACTTTGCCTCGCGCAGTAATTTAGACACTTCGGAGATGCTTTTATTGGTGACATCATGGGTGTTAACGGCGACAAGTTTGTCACCGCCTTCAATACCTGCTTGTTCAGCAGGGGAGCCGGGGAGTGTATCTACAATGACGATGCGGTTTTCGACTTCCTCAACTTCAATGCCAATACCTGTATAACGGCCATTTGTAGCGCTGAATAAAGTTTCCAACTCATGCTCATTTAAATATTTTGAGTAGGGGTCTAATTGTTCAAAGAGTTCATTGAAGTTATGTTGTCTAATATGTGAAGTTGGTACTTCTTCGACATAGTATGTTTGAATATGGTAAAGAATTTCTTCCATATGTGCGTGGCTAATTTGCTTAGCTTGAACACTGGAGAACACCAGCGAAATTATTAACACGCATAGAAACGTCAGCGCGCGTTTTAGGTTGTCGGGCGGGGAAATAGAGACACAATATTTCATATGCTGCTCCTAGTGACGGGGCAGCATAGGTTATTCATTTAACTTGATCTGCACCATTTAACTGGATTCACAGCGCTTCCTTTATGCCGTATTTCGAAGTATAGCCCAGGATTTTGTTGTCCGCCGCTTTGTCCCACTAATGCGATTGCGTCACCGGGATTGACATGGTCACCCACGTCTTTAAGTAAGGTTTGTGCGTGTCCATATAAGCTCATAAACCCTTTTCCATGATCCAGTACAATGACCCAGCCAAAACCGTTGAGCCAGTCAGCATATACAACATGACCAGGGGCAACACTGTTTACTTCAGTGCCTGTTTGGCCTTTTATGATGACGCCTTTCCAGCTCATGCCAGCATGTTTACTTTGGCCGAAACGTTTGCTTATTCTTCCTTTGAGTGGCCATGCCAACTTGCCTTTAAGCCGCTGCAAACCGTCAAGCTGAGCAATAAAAACCTTTTCAGAGGGAGCTTGAACTTCAGCTAAAGACTCTAATGTGGTCTTTAACGTGGTCTCATTCTCTTCTAGGTAGGCGATGGCTGATTGTGTTTCAGTTAGTTTATCGTTGAGCTTATTCAAATGCGCTTGGCGCTGCTTTTGAGCAAGTTGTAAGTCATTTTGTCGGATCTGCTGTTGCTCAAGTAGTGCAATCAGTTGTTGTTGAGTCTTGGTCAGCGCTTGCTGGTTTTTCTCCAGTTCAACAAAGACTAACTTAAGTTCTTCGAGTTGTGCGATCCGCGCTTTGTTGAAATAGTCATAGTAACTAATTGTACGTTCTAGCGCAGCGGTTTTTTGTTGATTTAGCAGCATCTTAGAGTAGTCATGGCTACCTGTGACATAAGCACTTTTTAGTTGTGCAGCCAATAATTTTTGCAACCTTTGCTTACGGCGATTGAGCTGATTTCTTTCTTGCTCCAATGCATACTGCTGCTGTTTATTTTCACTTATTCCCTGCTGGGTGAGTGTCAAAGCCTTAGCACTGCGGGCAATTTCGAGCTCAAAAGACTGCAAGCGCTGCTTCAATGCACTAAATGATGCTTGTTGTTTTTGATATGCAGCTTGGCTTTTTTTTAATTCGGCCTGAACGGCGACGAGATCTGCTTTGGTTTGCGATTCATTGGCCTCGGCAAAAGCCGAGAACAATGAAATCACACACACTAAGCGGGTAAGTATGCCCCTTACCATATTTATTTTAAACGCATTATTGGCGAACCAGTCATTTCAGCTGGTTGCTCTAAGCCCATCAAATGCAGCATAGTTGGCGCGACATCGCTAAGCGTTTTATTGGTTTGTGGCTCTGCATCACGACCCACGTAAATAAATGGTACAGGCTCGCTCGTATGCGCGGTATGTGCTTGACCAGTGCTGGGATCTTGCATTTGTTCAGCATTACCATGGTCTGCTGTGATCAGGGCTTCACCACCATGTTCTTTCAATGCCGCGACGACACGACCGATGCAATTGTCAACGGCTTCACAAGCTTTAACAGCGGCGTCAAATACGCCAGAGTGGCCTACCATGTCACCATTTGGATAGTTACAAATAATGGCATCATACTCACCGCCTTTAATCGCTTCGATAAGCTTATCGGTCAGCATTTCAGAGTTCATTTCAGGCTGTAAGTCATATGTGGCGACTTGAGGTGACGGAATGAGCTCGCGCTTTTCACCTTCAAATAAGTCTTCGCGGCCGCCACTGAAAAAGAACGTAACGTGCGCGTACTTTTCTGTTTCTGAAATACGAAGCTGTGTTTTGTTATGTTTGGCAAGCCATTCGCCCAGCACATTATTTAACTTTTCTGGGGCAAACGCGATAGGTGCATCGATGTCTGCTGCGTATTCCGTCATCATTACAAAACTGCTAAGTACGGGGGCTTTTTTCTTCTCAAAACCAGTAAAATCCGTATCCACAAATGCACGGGTCATCTGTCTGGCGCGGTCTGCTCTAAAGTTTAAAAATAACACTGCATCACCATCGTTGATTTGTGCAGCATGTTGACCTTCAGGTGTGATGGTCGTCGCTTGGACAAACTCATCATTTTCATCGCGTTGATATGCCGCTTCTAGTGCTGCTACACCATCGGTAAAATCAAACTTGGCTTCACCGCAAACCATGAGGTTGTAAGCTTGCTCAACACGTTCCCAGCGATTATCACGGTCCATTGCATAATAGCGACCAACAATGGTGGCTAATCGGCCTGTACCCAGTGTTTTGAATAGAGATTGAATTCGCTCAATAGAGGCTTGTGCACTGCGAGGTGGCGTATCACGACCATCTAAAAAAGCATGGAAGTAAATGTCTTTTGCACCGCGCTGCGAGGCAAGTTCTATGCTTGCCACGATGTGATCTTCATGACTATGCACGCCACCTGGGCTAAGTAAGCCCATCAAGTGGACTGCTTTGCCTTGTGCGACGGCGTCATCAATACTTTTTACTAGAGTCGGATTATGGGCAAATTCACCGTCATCAATCGCTTTAGTAATGCGAGTGAAGTCTTGGTATACAATTCGACCGGCTCCCAAATTTACATGACCTACTTCAGAGTTACCCATTTGGCCGTCAGGCAAACCGACATCTAGACCTGACCCTGAAATTAGCGTCGTTGGTTGTGATTGCCAAAGCTCATCAAGTACAGGTGTGTTAGCTGCTAGGATAGCGTTGCTTTGTGTTTCTTCTCTGTATCCCCAGCCATCTAAAATGATAAGTACCAGTGGTTTTTTCTTCGTAGTCATTTGGGCTCCTGAAAAATGCACGATAGATGGCGCATAGAATACCCTGTTTAGCACGAAAATTCAGCCCTATGCTGGTGATTTATGTTCAAGATTGATTAATCTAATGGTAACACCTTTGATATAAAGCGCTCAGTTCAATAGGGTGCAAACTTCAGTGTGTTACCTGCTCAAAGCAAGCGCAGTCCACTTATGATGCTGTTGAGCTAAGACAATAGGTTTGTACCAAGAGACGTAAAAACGTATACTCGCTGCACTGTAAGTTTTATCTGCTAATTTAAGTGGCAAGGTTCATGGAACAATATATAACTTTTTTCACCAATCACCCTGTATTAAGTATTGTCTGGGTCGTCCTAGCAATCATGCTAATGCATAGCTGGTACAAAAGCCGTTTTTCAGCAATTCGCCAGGTTAATCCACAACAATTAACGCTGTTGATTAATCGTGACGACGCTCAAGTCTTAGATATGCGCGGTAAAAAAGACTTCACAGCGAGTCGAATTGCCGGTGCTGAGATGATGAATGTCGACAAAGCAAAACAAAATGACTTTGGTGGACTTGAAAAGTACAAAACAAAGCCCATTATACTTGTGTGTAATACAGGTATGACTGCGAATAACATTGCTGAAAGAATGCACCAACAAGGTTACGAGAAAATTCACGTACTTTCTGGTGGCATGAGCTCATGGCAAAGTGCAGGCCTACCAACGACAACGGGTAAATAATTGGAGCAATAAATGAGTAACGACGTAATCATCTATACCAAAGATTATTGTCCTTTTTGTCATCGTGCAAAAGCACTGCTTGATAGCAAAGGCGTCACATATACAGAATATGATATTGCTGTACAGCCTGAACTTCGCGACGAGATGATCGAAAAAGCAAATGGCGGACATACCGTGCCACAAATTTTTATCAATGGGCAGCACATTGGTGGCTGTGATGATATGATGGCGCTTGAAGCTCAAGGCAAACTAACTCAACTATTGGGTTAGTCGAGCGAAATTAAAAATTTCCAGTACTTAGTACATTATCCAAGTACTGTTTAACAAAAATTTATAGGAATAATAATGACTGAACAAAATCAAAACGTGGCAGCAGAACAACAAGAAGGCCCACAATTCAACATCCAGCGTATCTACACTAAAGACGTTTCTTTTGAGACGCCAAACTCTCCTGCGATTTTCCAAAAAGAATGGGCGCCTGAAGTGAAGCTAGATATGGACACGCGTTCAGCTAAGCTAGACGAGGGTGTATTTGAGGTTGTTCTTGCATTGACAGTAACTGCGACTATCGGCGAAGAAACTGCGTTCCTATGTGAGATTCAGCAAGCGGGTATTTTCTCAGTAGGTGAATTAGAAGAGCTACAACTTGCACATATGCTAGGTGCTTTCTGCCCTAACATTCTTTTCCCATATGCTCGAGAAGCAGTTGCAAGCCTAGTTAACCGTGGTACTTTCCCACAACTTAACTTAGCACCTGTCAACTTTGATGCTCTATTTGCGCAGTACATGCAGCAACGTGCAGCACAAGAGCAAACAGCAGACGCATAATCTATGAATACATCACAGTCAGCTGTGACCGTATTGGGGGCGGGGTCTTATGGCACCGCCCTTGCTATTTGTTTCGCTCGAAACGGTCACCGAGTTACTTTATGGGGACGTACGAAAGCTGATATTGAACAGTTAGCTGCTGATCGTCAAAACCAACGCTATCTTCCTGATATTGAATTTCCGGCGTCTTTGACGTTAGAAACCGATCTTGCTCGCGCAGTGCAAGCAAGCCAAATTATTTTGGTTGTGGTACCAAGTCATGCTTTTGCAGACACCTTAAAGCAAATTCAGCCGCATTTACAAAGTGGTGCTCAAATTGCTTGGGCAACAAAAGGGCTAGAGCCTGATACTGGCAGATTATTGGAAGAAGTAGCCAAGGAAGTACTTGGTGAGACAGTACCTTTGGCGGTGTTGTCAGGACCCACTTTTGCAAAAGAAATGGCGGCCGGTTTACCCACTGCAATTTCTGTTTCTGCAAGAGATGAGGCACTTCGTGAAGAGCTTGCAAGATTATTGCATTGTAGCCGCTCATTTAGAGTGTACAGTAATGATGATTTTATCGGTATCCAACTCGGTGGTGCTGTCAAAAATGTGATTGCCATCGGTGCTGGTATGTCCGATGGGTTTGGCTTTGGTGCTAATACGCGTACCATGTTAATTACTCGAGGATTAGCCGAATTATGTCGGTTAGGCTGTGCGCTCGGGGCGAAAACTGAAACTTTTATGGGTATGGCAGGACTCGGAGACTTGATCTTAACATGCACCGACAACCAGTCTAGAAACAGACGCTTTGGTTTGGCATTGGGGCAAGGCAAGAATGTCAATGATGCGATGAGTAGTATTGGTCAAGTAGTTGAGGGCTATCGCAATACCAAAGAGGTTTTTTTACTGGCAAAGCGCAGTGGCATTGAAATGCCGATCACAGAGCAGATCTATCAAGTTTTGTATGAGAACAAAGATGTGAAAGAGGCTGCAATGGCGCTGTTAGGCCGAGAGCAAAAATCAGAGTAAGATATAAAAAAACCACCTAATGGTGGTTTTTTTGTTTTGTCTTCTAGGGAGAAATTAGAAGACGTATTTAACTGAAAACTGTAGTCTGTCTAAATCACCTTCAGCCCCGCTTTGTACTTCTCTATTTGCCACTTTATATTCAGCACCAAAAGTCAGTTTTTTCACTGGTGAGTAAAGAATATTGGCACTGTAGCTGCTGGTCATATCCGTAGGGTCGCCAGTCACATTAAGTAAGCTGGTATCATTATCGGCGCTAAAATAAGAATATAAGAAAGTAGAACGCCACTGTGAATTCCAGTAGTGCTGATAAGCAATAAACCCGGATGTGGAGTCAATTGCGTGTAAGTCAGTGCCGTTATAAACCGCACCATGCGCGACATTTAAACCAACATAACGACCTAAACCTTGGCCATGGGTAAGCATAAACTTGAGGTTATTTTTGCCAAAGTTCACACGACCTGAGGCGCTCACACCAAAGGAGCTCTCAGTTTCATCAGCTGCGCCTGTTTTATAGGTAAGCTGCCTAGCAAGTGCTGCAACAGTAAAATGCCCCCAGTCTGCTTTATAGTTATAGCGCGCGGTCAAGTCTGGCATTTGCGCATCATCCGTCACTTCTCGCACACCACCTGCGGTTGTAACGGTGCTTTCAGGGTTTTCCGCTGAAAAGGACCAGTTACCAACAGTATACTTTGCCATGGCTTGACGGACGAATACGGTGCCTTCTGCTGGGCCGACAAAATCGAGCGTCTCAGGCAGTGCACTGACGTTTTGGAAGTTTGACCAAGCTTGGCCGAATAGCCAGCCTTTATAAGTCACAAAAGCTTGTCGAATACGCGGAGAATATGAATTGCTGACACGTTCATTACCACCTACTGACGCGATAAAGTCCAATTCAATCTTGGTTTTTATGGTGCTGCCGTCATCTAGTTTTGTCGCGGTGCCGAAGTTAAACCGAGATTGCCTCGCATGCATATCAAAAACGGCGTCTTCACCAGTACTCGGTGTGACTGGTGTTGTACTTGGTACATAAAAATCTCGTCCAATATGCTGAGATCCCAGTGTGCCATCAGAAAAATCACTCCAAATAGCATCCAGTTTGATATATCCGCCATAATTGACATCGGTATTACTTAGGGTCGCGGCCATGGTTTGGCCAGAAAGTAAGCTAGACACTGCAACCGCAGCAAGTTTCTTCTTCATATTAGTTTTAGTTGTCATAAGGTTGTTCCTATAATACTGCCTATTCGTTGCAATGCAGAGAATTATTTCGTCATCCACTGTTTATGAAGGATGTAATTTACTCAATTACCCATTGGTCTATGAGACTAAGGTTTAATGACTGTGCATTTCCCTGAAAACTCCTTTGGCAATAATTAATTACACTTCGATTGTAACTGTTGTTGTTTGCTCTCTGGTTTTAAGTGAAGAGAGTCAGTATGCTAGTGCTCGTTAATGTATAGTTAATTTTCCTTGATTTGGATAAACTTAAAGCAACAATTACAACTAAGGTCTAATACTTAAACGTTTGGTTGTAAGTGATCCTTGAGTGAAGCCGTAATAGGCAAGTAATTAATATGGAGATGAGTATGTCACAGAGCATTTATCCGGTACCTGAAGCGATCAAGCAGGCTGCACTTGTAGATAATGAACAATATCAAGCACTGTATCAGCAGTCTATTGACAACCCTGAGGCGTTTTGGGCAGAGCATGGTAAACGCCTAGACTGGTTCACACCTTATAATAAAGTAAAAAATACGTCTTTTGAAAAAGGCCATATCAGCATTAAATGGTTTGAAGATGGTGTGCTAAATGCATCTTATAACTGTATTGACCGTCACTTAGAGAGAAATGCAAATAAAGTGGCGATGATTTGGGAAGGTGACAACCCAGAACAAAGCGAGCACATTACTTTTCAAACCCTACATGATGAAGTGGCAAAATTAGCAAATGGCTTGAAAAAGCTTGGTGTGCAAAAGGGTGACAGAGTGGCGATTTATATGCCTATGACACCGCAAGCCATTTATGCAATGCAAGCATGTGCGCGTATTGGTGCAGTTCATTCTGTGGTATTTGGCGGTTTCTCGCCTTCTGCAATTGCCGATCGTATTCAAAACTCCGGTGCCAAAGTCGTGATCACTTCTGATGAAGGGCGTCGTGGTGGTAACGCTGTGCCGTTGAAAGCCAATGTTGATGAAGCGGTTTCACAAGATTCAGTGACGACGATAGAACACGTTATTGTACATCAATTAACTGGTGGCGAGGTTGAGTGGAATACACATGATGTTTGGTGGCATGAGCTGGTAGCGGATGTGCCTGCGCAGTGTGAGCCTGAGCCAATGAATGCCGAAGATCCACTTTTCATTTTGTATACGTCAGGCTCTACAGGGCAGCCAAAAGGGGTTGTACATACTACCGGCGGTTATCTAGTTTATGCATCGATGACACATGAGTATGTGTTTGACTTAAAAGAAGATGATGTTTTTTGGTGTACTGCTGATGTGGGGTGGATCACAGGTCACAGCTACATGGCGTATGGACCGCTAGTGAATGGCTGTACACAAGTTATTTTTGAAGGCGTACCAACATACCCAAGCTCTGGCCGTATTGGTGAAATTGTTGATAAGCATCAGGTTACTATTCTTTATACTGCACCGACAGCCATTCGTGCACTTATGGCAAAAGGCGATGAGCCGACAGCAAGTTCTGAGCGCACGAGTTTAAGAGTGATGGGCTCTGTAGGTGAGCCAATCAACCCAGAGGCGTGGGCTTGGTATTACGAGCAAATTGGTAACAGTGCGTGTCCTATTGTGGATACTTGGTGGCAAACAGAAACGGGTGGCATCATGATCACGCCACTACCAGGTGCGACAGATATGAAGCCGGGGTCGGCGACACGTCCATTCTTTGGTATTGCACCTGCGTTATTTGACGCAGAAGGCAATACACTAGAAGGGGCAACAGAAGGTAACTTAGTCATTCTAGATAGTTGGCCTTCTCAAGCGCGCACAGTGTATGGAGATCATGAACGCTTCGAGCAAACTTATTTCTCAGCATACCCTAATGTATATTTCACAGGAGACGGTTGTCGCCGCGATGAAGATGGTTACTACTGGATCACAGGTCGTGTAGATGATGTGTTGAATGTATCAGGTCATAGATTAGGCACCGCTGAAATTGAAAGTGCACTGGTCGCTCATGAAGCCGTCGCTGAGGCTGCTGTGGTTGGTTATCCACACGACATTAAAGGTCAGGGTATTTATGTATATGTCACACCAAATGAAGGTGTGGTTGTAACAGATGATTTGACTAAAGAAGTGAGAAGCTGGGTACGTAAAGAGCTGAGCCCAATTGCTTCGCCGGATATGATCCAGTGGTCACCAGATCTGCCAAAAACGCGCTCTGGAAAAATTATGCGTCGTATTTTACGTAAAATTGCGGCCAATGAGTATCAACAACTTGGCGATACGTCGACACTTGCAGACCCAAGTGTGGTTGATGAATTAATTGAAAATCGTTTAAACCGTTAATTGAGCGTTAAAAACTTGAAATTTAGCGAATTCTAAACGTACTATATCGGCTGTCTTTATACTAAAGACAGCCGATTTTTTAGGAGCTATGCATGAATCAGTTTTTAATTGCGGATGATCACCCCTTATTCAGAGAAGCGTTGAAAGGGGCTTTGCAAAATCAGTTTGAAGGTCTTGAAGTTATTGAATCAGAAAACTTTGAGCAAACACTAGAGCGGTTGTCTCAGCATGATGACTTAGACTTATTACTGCTCGATCTACACATGCCGGGCAATGGTGATTTATATGGTCTTATTCGGATCCGTGAAGATTACCCTGCGCTACCCATTGTGGTGGTATCTGGTAGCGAAGATTTGAATGTGATTTCTAAGGTGATGGGTTATGGCGCAATGGGCTTCATTCCTAAGGCATCTTCCTCACAAGACATTGTAAATGCGTTGCAGCAGGTGTTAGAGGGAGAGAATTGGCTTCCTGCTGATATCAAGGAAAAAATACAAGACCTTGACGGTGAAGATCGCCAACTAGCACAACAAATTGCGTCGCTGACACCACAACAGTACAAAGTGCTGCAGTATTTACACGAAGGGCTACTAAATAAACAAATTGCCTACGAACTTAATATTTCAGAAGCGACGGTAAAAGCGCACATTACGGCTATATTTCGTAAACTAGGTGTATACAACCGAACCCAGGCCGTATTGATCGCCTCTAAACTACAATTAGAACCCATTGAGGCAGCAAAGTAGCTTAAGCTACTTTTGCACCTTATTTACTTGCGCGCATTATTTAAATACCACGGTTTTATTTCCATTGATAAACAGTTTGTGTTCTGAAGCCAGCTGCAGCGCTTTGCAAAAGACGGTTTTTTCAATATCCCTGCCTATTTTGGCCATCGCATCCGCAGTATCAGCATGCGTCACTTGCGTGACATCTTGCACAATGATGGGCCCTTCATCTAATTCGTTATTGACGAAGTGCGCTGTTGCCCCAATGATTTTCACGCCGCGCTCAAATGCTTGGTGGTAAGGCTTAGCGCCGATGAATGCGGGCAAAAATGAATGGTGAATATTGATGATCTTATCTTCAAATCGAGCAACAAATTCAGGGCTCAAGATACGCATGTATTTTGCCAGCCCAACTAAATCTGGGTTGTAACTTTCAATTAAGTCACCCACTTGTTTATCATGCTCTGAGCGGCTTAAACCCTCATGAGATAAGCAGTGAAAAGGTACATCAAATGCGTTTGCTAGAGGCTTCAAAGTCGGGTAATTCGCAATCACGGCTTGTACTTCAATATTGAGCGCATTTTCAAATTGTTTGAGTAATACACCACCTAAGCAATGTGCCTCTTTTGTGGCGAGCAATACCACTTTTACCTTTTTAGGGCTGTGTAATTTTACCTGCGCATCATCTGGTAAATTAGCCCGTAACTGAGCAATAAATTGCTCGGTTGGTGTACCGGTTAATTCGGTTCGCATAAAAAAGCGATTACCTTCTCTATCTACAAACTCATTGTTACGGACGATATTTAATTGATGTTCGTGACATAAGCTGGTCACTTTGGCGATCAATCCAATTTCATCACAACAGTGTGTTGTTAATATATAACTCATGGTCCTCATTCCATTTGTTTAGCGGTTGTTCAGGCTAACCCATTAAGTTCAAGTTGCAAAGTAATCAATTAGTCGCTTTTTTTGACTTTATCAGTGGAATTTAAACACTCAAATTTGGTAGATAATTTGAGTTTAAATTCTAGAATTGAGAGCTTTACTACTCATTTTTTGTCAAGTTTATGTTTTTTAATTGTTTTGTGAATGTTTATTCAGTTTTTTCCATTAACTTTTGTGTCCAAATAAGGTAAATTTCTCAGGGAGGAGCATGTTACTCAATGGATGAACATTATGAACAATCATATCAAGCGAATATCTTTGCCTCTGGTGACAGGGGTCCTCTTATCGGCCTGTGGAGGCGGTGGTGGTGACGAAGCGAGCACCAATTCAGCTACTGAGCCTGTATCAGCAAAAGCCAGTTATACGGTCAATGTGAGTAGCAATGGACAGGGGCAGATCTTGCCAACGACGAACACCGTTCAACAAGGTAATTCGTTACGACTAAATATTACTGCAAGTTTAGGGCATGAGCTCACGGATATATTTGGTTGTGGTGGTAGCCTCGATGGCAGTGTATATGTGATCCCTTCGATTACAGAGGATTGTGAGGTCACGGGTGAATTTCAAATCCAATCATTTGTTATTTCGACTAAGCAAAATGGAGAAGGGGAGATATACCCTAACTCACCGATCTTAGACTGGGGTACTGAACAAACTTTCAATTTGAATCCAGCAGATGGTTTTCAACTAGGAAAAGTTAGCGGCTGTAGCGGAACATTAGAAAATAATAAATATATCATTCCAGCTGTTTCAGCTGACTGTACCGTAAAAGTTGATTTTAACCCATTGAAAGTACAGCTTAAAAATGATGCTTTAGATCAAAAAGTTGAGCTCAACGTAAAAGGCAATGCCGGCATATCACCGACAAGCAAAGGTATTTTGAAGCCAGGTGATGAAGGTGCGCCTCCAATCCCAAGTGATATTGAGTTGCCGTTTTTAGTTAATGACGTTGATTTAACGACTGAGCAAGGTGCAACGGTAGAGCTTGATATTGTTTATGAAAAACCACTTCCAGAGGTTATCCGTTATTATAAGTTTGGTCCTTCAGAGCCGGGAGCAGAAGACTCTTGGTATGAACTCCCTCGTGACTTATATACAGTCTCTGCTGATAGGAAAGTACTGACGCTTAAATTAACTGACGGTCAAATTGGTGATGCTGATTGGGAAGTCAATGGATTAATCCAAGATCCAGGTGGCCCAGGTGTACCCAACCAATATGAAGTTACGCTGTCAGCCTCTGAGGGCGGTACCAGCGATAGTTTAAATCAGCTGGTTTATCATGGAGAGGTGGGCACGTTTAACTTAATCCCAAATACAGGGTTTCATGTTAGTGGGGTTGAAGGGTGTGAGGGTACATTGGCTGGTAACACCTATACAACTGCTGTGATCACTACGCCGTGTGAAATAATGGCGTCATTTTCACTTAATCAATACCAGTTATCAACGACATCAACAGAAGGCGGATCTTTAGAAGCTGTCGACTCTATTATTGGGCATGGCCAACCTGCGCAGGTAAACATTATACCTGAACCGGGTTTTACCTTGAGCAATATTGCCGGATGTGATGGCAATCAACAAAATGATGTTTTTGTTATTCCTGCGATGACAAGCAACTGTGAGGTAGCGGCCTCTTTTGAATTGATCCAGTTTCAGATTAATGCGCGAGCATCAGTAGGCGGTTTAGTTTCACCGACCACGCAAAGTGTTCAATATGGTGATTCTGCAACTTATACGTTGACACCAGATACAGGCTACAGCATTGGAAATATTAATGGGTGCAGTGGCACTTTATCTGGCAATACTTTTGTAACGGATGTAATCACCGAGACGTGTAATCTCAATGTTACTTTTGATTTGAACCACTATACGGTGAGAGGCAGTGCAGGCCCTGGGGGAAGTATTTCTTCTGAGTCACAAAGTATTGGGTATGGCCAATCAGCGACATTGACCGTTACACCTGAAACTGGGTATAGCATTAATGTGGTTGAGGGATGTGCAGGCACCTTGTCAGGTAATACTTTTACAACGGCTGCAGTGACGCAAGCATGTCATGTGAGTGCAACGTTTAGTCTTGACCATTTTGATATAACAACCAGCGCAGAAGAAGGGGGGGCTATAACACCACAAACACAGAGCGTAGCTTATGGCGAGGTCGGCACACTAACCGTAACTCCAGAAGTTGGCTACGGCATAGATGTTGTTAGTGGGTGTGGGGGTACGCTTACTGGAAACACGTTTGTCACAGGCACCATGACAGAGGCATGCCATGTTAACGCTACTTTTAGTTTGAATCATTTTGATATAACAAGTTCGGTCTCTGAAGGCGGAAGCATTACACCACAGTCTCAAAGCATTGGCTATGGTCAGTCTGCAAGCTTCATTGTCACACCAGATACTGGCTACAATATTGATTCTGTGCAAGGTTGTAGTGGCACGTTAACTGGGAATACGTTTTTAATTAATGACGTACAAACAGCATGTCATGTTGAAGCAACATTTAGCTTAAAGCGTTTTGAAGTAACAGGCGGTGCAGCCACAGGCGGTGCCATCACGCCTGAGACACAAACTGCCAACTATGGTCAAACGACAACTCTGACTGTCACACCTAATGTGGGTTACAGTATTGATGCTGTGGAAGGGTGTAATGGCACATTGGTTGGCAATACTTATACAACAGGTATCATTTCAAAGTCTTGTCATGTTAACGCTACTTTTAGTTTGAATCATTTTGATGTTACAGGCACCGCGAGTAAAGGCGGAGCAATCATACCAAGCAATCAAAGCATAGGTTATGGGAGCACGGCTACATTCACTTTGATCCCCGAAGAAGGTTATAGCATTGATAGTGTTGAAGGGTGTAATGGTGCACTTTCTGGCAATATATTTATAACTGAGTCGATTACAGAGTCATGTGCTGTTTACGCAACATTTAGTTTAGCTCATTTTTCAGTGACTTCGAGTGCAGGAGAAGGCGGGGGTGTTACACCGCAAGAACAAAGCATTGCTTACGGTCAGACGGCACAAGTTGCGGTAACCCCAGATGTTGGCTATAGCATTGACTTAGTTGAAGGTTGTAATGGCGCTCTCGATGGAAGTATATTCACGACAGGTGCTATTAACGATGCATGTCATATAAATGCGGATTTTAGCCTTAATCATTATGCAGTTTCTGTCTCTGCTACTAATGGTGGTCAAATCTCAGGGTCTACAAACAGCATTCCTCATGGTCAATCAGCAACATTTACCCTTACGCCAGAAACTGGGTATAGCATAGCTGACGTGGAAGGGTGTAATGGTGTACTTTCAGGAAATACGTATGTGACAGGCGCGCTGTCGAGTGCATGTCATATTAATGCCTCATTTAGTCTAAATAACTACCCTGTATCAACTGCGATCTCTCCCGGAGGTTCTATCTCTCCTCAAATAGAGTCTGTTGCGCATGGCAGTACAACTAAATTTACACTGGCCGCAGATGAAGGGTATAGCATAGTTTCTGTAGTAGGGTGTGAGGGAACACTCAATGGCAATGTATTTACTACATCAGCAGTAACCAGTGTGTGTGAAGTAACGGCAAACTTTGAATTGAACAAGCACGTTATTTCCACCCAAAATAACAACGGAGGGCAAATATCTCCGTTGAGCAGCACGGTAGATTATGGGACTGATTCGCTGTTTACCATTACGCCAGAAGCTGGCTATAGCATTGCAAGTGTTACTGGATGTGGTGGTACGCTTATTGATGACAAATATCGTACAGGCAAAGTGACATCTGACTGTGAAATTACGGCAAGCTTTAGTTTGAATCACTTAACTGTGACCAGCAGTGCTAACAAAGGCGGTAATATTACGCCATCGATGCAAAGCATTGGCTATGGTCAATCGGCGACCTTAACTGTGACACCAGATACTGGCTATAGCATAGAATCAGTGCAAGGGTGCGGTGGTACGCTCAGTGGCAATACTTTTGCGATTGGTGAGCTGACAGAAGCATGTCATGTCACGGCGACATTTAGCCTTGACCATTACATGGTCTCTGGTTTAGCAGGAGCAGGTGGTGCAATCACACCGACGACACAACGTATCGGCCATGGTCAAACAACGACACTGACCGTGACGCCAGAGATGGGTTATAGCATTGATTCAGTGCAAGGGTGTGGAGGTCGGCTTTCAGGTAATAGCTTTACCACAGGCGCAGTGACTGAAGCGTGTACAGTGACTGCAAGCTTTAGCTTGAATCACTTTGCAGTGACCAGCAGTGCTAACGAAGGCGGTAATATTACGCCATCTACACAAAGCATCGGTTATGGCCAGTCGGCAACATTAACGGTGACACCAGATACCGGCTATAGCATAGAGTCTGTGCAGGGCTGTAATGGCACGCTTAGTGGTAATACTTTTGCGATTGGTGAGGTGACAGAAGCATGTCATGTCACGGCGACATTTAGCCTTAACTATTACATGGTCTCTGGTTTAGCAGGAGCAGGTGGTGCAATCACACCGACGACACAACGTATCGGCCATGGTCAAACAACGACACTGACCGTGACGCCAGAGACGGGCTATAGCATTGATTCAGTACAAGGGTGTGGTGGTGATTCGCTTTCTGGTAATACCTTTACCACAGGTTCAGTGACTGAAGCGTGTACAGTGACGGCAAGCTTTAGCTTGAATCACTTTGCAGTGACCAGCAGTGCTAACGAAGGCGGTCATCTTACGCCATCGACGCAAAGCATTGGCTATGGACAATCGGCAACATTAACGGTGACACCAGATACAGGCTATAGCATAGAATCAGTGCAAGGGTGCGGTGGTACGCTCAATGGCAATACTTTTGTGATTGGTGAGGTGACAGAAGCATGTCATGTCACGGCGGCATTTAGTCTTAAACAATACATGGTCTCTGGTTTAGCAGGAGCAGGTGGTGCAATCACACCGACGACGCAACGTATCGGCCATGGTCAAACAACGACACTGACCGTGACGCCAGAGACTGGCTATAGCATTGATTCAGTAAAAGGGTGTGGTGGTTCGCTTTCTGGTAATACCTTTACCACAGGTTCAGTGACTGAGGCGTGTACAGTGACGGCAAGCTTTAGCGTGAGTCAATTTGCAGTGACAAGCAGTGCTAACGAAGGTGGTAATATTTCTCCCGAAATTCAGAGCATTAATTATGGCCAAAGAGGGACATTTACGATTACTCCTAATGCAGGGTATAAGCTTAATGCGATTCAAGGATGTAATGGGCGGTTGATCGCAGAAGGTGGTATTACATTGTTTGAAACCGACATAATAACTCAAGCATGTCATGTTTATGCTGACTTTAGCGCCGAACACTATACTTTGACCACGTCGAGTTCAGCTGGTGGTAGCATCAGTCCAGTCAGTCAGTTAATGACCTATGGTCAGTCTATTGATTTGAATATCATGAAATATGAAGGCTATAGCATTGACTCTATCACAAGCACCTGTGCAGAGAGTGAGCGTGTGGGTGATTCTTTTTCAGTTTATCGGATGGTTGCCTCATGCAATGTTCATGTGGAGTTTAAAATTGAACAGCGCATAGTCTCTACCAGATACACGGAGGGAGGAGTTCTTACACCCTCGAGTAAAGTACTTAATTATGGTGAGTCAGCGAGCTTTAATATTATTCCACAAGAAAGCTATGAATTAAGCTCAATATCAGGCTGTGGAGGGCGTAGAGAAGGCAATATTTATCATACAGGTAGAGTGCAGGAAAGCTGTCAGGTTACTGCAAACTTTAGGTTAAAAAATCATATCATCAATATTTTGCCTGTGTTGGGCGGAAGCATAAGTTATGGTTCCAATGTGAACTTAGATGTAGTAACTGTCGAACATGGTAGAATGTTAAGTTTTGACCTAATTCCAAATGAAGGCTATGAGGTAGAAGAAGTCACTGGGTGTAATGGAGAACTTGTACCAGTTACTAATGAATATCACATTGCAGCAATCACTGGCTCTTGCTCTATATCTGCGCGTTTTAAGAAAAAAACATTTACCATTGCAGCGACAGTTGATGAAGCGGGAGAAATCTTTGGAGAGAGCTCCCAGCAAGTGAATTTTGGTGAGCAGGCTGTATTTACTTTTAACGCCGAAGAAGGCTATGAAATTAGGAGTGTTGAGGGTTGTAATGGTGTGTTATTGGGGTGGGAATATCTGACGGCACCAATATACACTGCCTGTACAGTAAAGGCGCATTTTCAACTTAAGCAATACGACGTTACCGTAGAAAAGCATCTATCAAGTGGTGAGATCATAAAGGAGATTCACTCTGCTATTGAGCACGGTTCTAGGCTGCCGATCAACATTCAGCCTGGCAATGGGGAAGTGTTTGTTTCAGTACAAGGTTGCAATGGAGCTTTGCAGGAAGATACTTACAATACAGGCCCGATAACCCAAGCGTGCAAAGTGGAAGTAATCTATGAACCAGAGACTTATTTAGTATCGATAACCACAGATGGTCATGGTGAGGTAACTCCGAAAGAACAGGAAGTGGCGTATAAAAAAGTGGGGGCTTTTACAGTTAAGCCAAACTCTGGGTTTGAGCTTATGGGTGTAACAGGCTGTGAGGAGCCATCTATTGGCAGTAACTACTTGTCTCTTTTTGCCAGTGAGAATTGTACAGCTCATGTTGAATTTGGTTATAGAATCTCGGCGACCATTACAGGTGGTTTCGGTAAGTTTGATGGATATTGGGATGAGCTGAATTTTCAAAAGGTGGTTAAGCCAAATACTTTGTTTGAATTACCGTATATACGTCCAACTTGGCGCGCTGAAATAAAGTCAGTGACTGGATGTGGTGCAACTTTAAACCGTAATGGTAATGTGTCCATTGAGGAAGTCACTGAGTCATGTGATCTGACTATAAAAACAGGCCCAGTTCTAAAAGCGCCACATTTATCTATTCAAATGGCACATTTAACTAAGAAAGATTTAAATACACTTTCGTTTTTACCTAGAACCATTGGGGATACTCGTTTAAGTTATGATCTCTATATCAGTAAAGTGGCTGGGGTTACACCAGATAATTATAAGGAGTTAGGGGCAGTTAAAATTACACAAGTACCTTATGTTGAAAGAACTCCGCCGCTAAGTACTTATATTGCATTTGAAACTCTTCAAAAGCGTGGTATCACCGGTGGTACCTATGTGTCGATAGTGGAAACTTATGGTGATGATGTATCGGAGCCGAGTAATGAAGTTGAAATCTATATTCCAAGCACCTTGAACGACACTGGTGTGGTTTCATGTATAGATACGACCCAAGTGTCTCCACAGGGGTTCCCTTTACTAGATTGTGGTTTGGCGCAAGAAGCCAATGGAGATCCTGCTTTGAGAGGGCAGGACGCTCACCTTGGTAGAGACGCTCAAGCTGTAGCTAACACGTTGACAAAACAGGGGGCAGGTAAAGCAGGATTTGACTTTACAAAGCTTGATAGTAATGGGGAGGAGCTTCCTAGTGATGCTGCACAATGGTCTTGTGTAAAGGATAATCAGACAGGCCTAATTTGGGAATCTAAAACAGAATCTTCAGGCATTCATAATCGTCGTAACACCTTTTTTAGGGCGACTTTCTGGCATGGTGAATTTGTGCTAGATGGTGATTGCGTTGAGTCTAGCTGTAATGTTTTGGGTCTCGTGCATGCCTTAAATGTTAAGAAACTATGCGGATATGATGATTGGAGACTGCCACTAGTACCGGAATTACAGGGATTAGTGGATTACGGGATGAAAGCTGATGGTGCGATGATGATTGATGAGAGCTTTTTTCCGAATACGGTTATTGATGGTGGGTATAGTGGTACATATTTAGCTGACGCACTAGAGATCAGCCGCTATGTGGACTCTATATATTACTTAATCGTGGACTTTAGCACGGGTGAAGTGAGATCCCAGTCATCCAAAATTGCCCGTGCTCGATTAGTCAGGTCGGCAAAAAGGAGATAAATATGAGGTTATTGTGTACACTTGGGCTAAATTTCATTGTGCTTAATGCATATGCTTTTTCTCCTTGTGATGGTGGAGATAAGCGGTTTGTGTCAATAGATATGTACCAATATTATGATAGAGGTACCGATTTGGTTTGGCATGGCTGCCCACATAATATGAGTACAGGTATTGACCAATGCTTTCTATATGATAGTAGTGGCGAACAGCTCAAGATGAGTTATTCAGAAGCCGCAAAAGTTGCTCAGTTTCATGCCTCAGAGCGTGAGCAGTGGCGATTGCCCAATATCAAGGAATTTGTGTCTTTATGGGATATAAAATGTGGGTATGGAAAAGTCCCTACCCCAGATTTTTTTCGCTTATCTTCATATGCTTGGACATCAACACCAAATTATCATAGTGGTACCACTCCGATGTGGATATACGATTTATCGAGGGGCCACGCTTTAAAAAAGGCTCAGATCTCCAATGTAGATGGTGTAATAAGCGAAGTTGACCAAGCTTTGGTATTCCTTGTCAGAGAACCAATCGACGACTCTGAGCGCAGATAAAGAAGTCGAGTACAGAGAGCCAGCCTAATTAGGTTGGCTTTTTTGCGAAATCTGTTTTTTGTGTCGACATGGAGAGCATATCGACGAGAGATCATGACAATGCTAACTTCCTACGAATACGGCTCAGCGCAATGGGGGTAATTCCAATATGAGAAGCGACCATTTTTAGTGGTACGCGTTCACTGAGCTCAGGGTTTCGGTCAATAAAGTTTAAATACCTTTGCTCTGCACTGTGATGAACAAAAGCATATTCTCGCTCTTCTTTTTTAATAAAGAGGTTTTCCAACAGTTGCGTATAAGCCTCTAAAAACCCCGGATGCGCTTTCATGGTATGAAAGAAAGTGTGCCATTCAAATTCAAGACAGATCACATCATCTAAAGCTTCAATACTAAATAATGCGGGCGTATTTTGTGTCATGGCACGGGTAGAGCCAGCGATACAAGGCGCGCTGGCAAAAGCTTGAGTAAACTCTTTCCCCTCTGCAGAGACGTTAAAGTAGCGTACGTCCCCTTGAGTGATAAAAAATAAGTTGGGTGCGGGACTGCCTTGGCTCATTAGTAAAGCATTTTTAGGATAGTGTTTGAACTTGCCTTGTAAGCCATACTTTTGAAAGTCTTCGGTGCAAAGAGGCTTTCCGTCGGTACTGAAAAAAGAGACAAAATCCGCGAGCTTATGTTGTATGTTCAAACGACATTCCTTGATGATACGACTTTATAGGAACATGTTAGGGCGCACGCGTTATCAAGTAAAGTGCAAAAAATGCAACTAATACAGCGGGTATGCTAAGTAAAAATTGGGACAATCCGGCTTGAAAAAAGAGCACAAATGCGGGCACTAAATAGGTCATGGCTAAAAAAGCATTTGGGCTTACCTTTTTTAATAAGTGTTGCTGCAAAAAGAAAGTGCCCAGTGTCGTAAACAAAGTTAAGTAGATGAGCCATATCCAAAAAGTGTGGCTCTGCCAAACTAAATGTGTAAGGTCACCATAAAACAGCATAATAGGTAAAAGCAGCAGGCTACCAAGGAGTGCAATATAAAATGTGCTGGTCAGGGCTGACTGTTTGGTCATCCACTTTTTGACCAAAAGTACATGTATTGCGAGACAAAAACAAGCAACTAAAAACACAGCATCACCATATTGCCAATGACTTAGAGCCTGCAGGGTATTCTGCCCATTTATGAGCATCCAGAGAGCGCTGGCGGTGCCAATCAAAAAACCGAGTAATTGGCTAATACGGGTTTTAATGCCCATAAATATAAAGCTCAAAAACACACTAATGAGTGGCAGCAAGGTATAGATGACCGCCGTTTTTTCTGCGGTAATGGTTTTTAAAGATTCAAACAAGCCGACAAAAAACAGCACTAAAAACCCACTGATCAAAACATACTGTCCGATTTGCTTTGTGGTTAGTTTGACGTTGTTAGAGCGCCAAACAAGCGGTGCGAGGCAAAGGCTTGTCAGGATAAAGCGCAAGCAAGTCGCTGCAATTGGGCTTGCGTAAGGCAGTACTTTGCCAGACACCACAAACGATGAGGAGAGTAAGCCGACCCATACAAGCAGGAGTATGGGCTGGGCGAGCGCGTGATTCATAATTTTCACCTCGGTAAAGAGATCAGCTTTGTTGTGCAGGTTTTGCAAACTTGCTAAACAAATAGGCGGAGATTGCCTCATCAATATTGAGCGAAAACACGCCTGTAAGTAGCTGGTGGAGTTGCTCGATGTTATCAATCTCAGTGATGTCGGTGTGGCTGGCGGTACTATGGTGATATTCCCCATTTCTCAGCGAATGTGTTTCATCAAGCGTTTTTTTACTGACAACCAAGTTGTTTACAAAAGCAGCATTGGGATGCTTGTGAGAGTAAAAGTGACTGAGTTCACAGTCTGCTTCGCTATAGTGGTTTAGATCAAAAGTGTAGAGTGTGAAATATTCCCCATTTTTTAATACATCAAAGCAGTACTCTTGGGCTTTATTTTGACTTATACGATAGGTCATGTGCCCCTGTTGCTGTGGTACATCTAGCACCAGCTTAACGGGGAATATTGCGCCTTGTGGACCAAAGCCAACATCGAGTAAGTACTGTGTACCTTGGTATGTGACGAGCGTTGCTCTGTGAGTTCTGGGTACTTCTACATCCCGGTTGTATACCACCTTGGCGAGCAACAATTTTACCTCAAAACCTAAATTTTTCAGGACATGAAAAATCAGCTTGTTATGCTCAAAACAATATCCACCAAATTGCTTTTGGATGAGTTTATTGAAAAGGTGTTCGATATCTAAAGGCAAGGGGTGTTTTAACACCGCTGATACACTGTTGAATGTATGTTTGGCCACATGTCGGCTTTGCAACTGCGCTAAAAAATCCGCGTCAAGTGGATGCTCAGTAAGTGCTAAATCAGCCAAATAGTCGTTTACGATTTGCATGTCTGTCATGGTGTTTACTCCTTGTTTTCATTGAGTACCTAGCTTAACTGTGAACGGACAGCTTGTAATGAACCAAGGTTTATTCCTTTTAAATTTTTATTTTTTACAGAAATAAACCTAGGTTAATTCCAGCGATTGAAAATTCTCTTAAAGTGGAGGTGTTTCTTAAGCACACAGATTGAAAGGAGAAGTACATGCGTATCACCGTATTTGGCGCAACAGGTAATATAGGTCAGGCCGTCGTAAATGAGGCAATTTCACGCGGACATCAAGTGACGGCAGTAACGCGAGATGTGCGAAAAGTGTCACAGCTACCGGCTCAAGCTTATGCGCAAGTGGGTGATGTGAATGATATTCAAGATGTGATCCGCTTGAGTAAAGAGCAAGATTTGGTGATCAGTGCAACCAGGCCAACGGCCGGGCAGGAAAAGCAACTTGTCGATATTGCTGAGTCTTTACTGACAGGCTTACGTGAGACACGCACACGTTTATTACTCGTTGGTGGCGCGGCTTGCTTGACGGTTCCCAACTCGAACGGTGGTCTGGTTTTAAACGATACTTCGCTGGTACCTCCAGCATGGAAAGGCATCGCTCAAGCCTGCTTTGAGCAATACCAACATTGTGAAGCACATGAAAATCAGAATTGGAGCTATGCGAGCCCTTCGGCATTGATTGGTGAGGGCGACCGTACCGAGCAGTTCAGAGTCAGTGAGGGCGAGTTATTGGTTGATGAGGCGGGTAAGTCGCATATTTCATGGCAAGACTTTGCAATCGCGCTAATTAATGAGGCAGAGTCGGCGACGTATGTGGGGAAAGTATTTACGGCGGGTTATTAATTTAACCATTATCGCCAAGTGCAGTTGTTTAATACTAACTTGGCTTAATATCTGTCGCGCGTTTGTTGCCGTTGGGCTGTTGAGACTGATTGTGATTTCTAGTGGTTCAGCGCCACTGAAGCGATTATACTGGCGATATTGGTATTGTTAGGTAGCGCTAATAAATGGAAAAGTACGAAGAACTATTAGTCTCAATTAGAAAGGTGATCCGCGCCATTGACTTGCATTCAAAGCAACTTAATAAGTCATCGGGTTTGACTGGTCCACAGCTGTTGATTATGCAAGAGATTGCGCGTGTAAAAGGCGTCACGGCGAGCCAAATCGCGAAGCATGTTAATTTAAGTGCTGCGACGGTGACCAACATACTTGATCGTTTGGAGAGCCGAGGTTTGGTAGAGCGGGTGCGCAGCGCACAAGATAAACGTCGTGTGAGTCTGTTTTTGTCTCCACAAGGGAAGAATTTATTAATTGATGCACCGCAGCCATTGCAAGAACACTTTATACAAAACTTTTGTGAGTTAGAGCAATGGGAGCAATCTTTGCTACTCTCGTCTATGCAGCGGATCGCCACCATGATGGATGCAAATGAACTCGATGCGGCACCGGTGCTGGAGATAGCACCGATGAACCAAACCGAATCGGGAAAGTAACCGTGCTACTCGCGCAGCACATTTAAGAAGTGAAGGTGCTTTTGATATTGCGCTAATACATCGCTGATGATGGCGCTTTCAGACCACCCCATGATGTCATAGTTTTGACCGCCTTCACTGAGGTACACCTCGGCGCGATAATACGAGTCACTATCTGTGACATCACTTTGCGTAAAATCTGGTTGTAATGCTTCACTTTTATACACACCATAAATGAAGTCTTGCTCGTCACCGTGATGAACGGTAAGAATAACCGCAGCGTTATTTACTTTGACTTCAGCCTCGACTTGATTGCTTTCAAATTCATCTCTGATTTTTTTCAGCGCAGGTTTCACCTCTTTTAAGATAAATTTATCAACCTTGCCTTTAGCAGGCGTTGCGATAAGCAGCGCAAGGCTCTCTTGCCACGTTTGCTCATCATTGACTTGGTTGTCAAACGTCATCGGTATGGTGTGTGTGCTACGCTTGGCATCGTCAATACGCAGTGCGCGAATGAGCCCATAACAGGCGACGAGCAATACCACTGAGAATGGTAGCGCACTGACGATGGTCAGTGTTTGCAGTGCATCAAGTCCACCCGCTAAGCTCAGCGCAGCAGCGACAACCCCGACCCCAATCGACCAAAATAATCGTTGCCAAAGTGGGGTGTTATTGCTGCCGTTTGAGCACAGCATGTCGATAACCATGGCACCTGAATCACAAGAGGTGACAAAAAACACCACAATCATGATGATAGATAGGCCGATTAAAAACTCAGACAGAGGGAAGTTTTCTAGAAATACAAATAGGGCAACGGCAGAGTTGTTGCTGACCATATCTGAGATCCCTGTCATGCCTTGATCAAAAATCATCGCCAGTGCCGAGTTACCAAAAATGGTCATCCATAATAAAGTGAATGCGGTCGGAATACAGGTGACGCCAATGACAAACTCTCGAATAGTACGGCCCTTTGATATACGGGCAATAAAGAGGCCTACAAAAGGTGCCCAAGCAAGCCACCAACCCCAATAAAAAATAGTCCAGCCGCCAATCCAATCTTTTTTCTCATACGCGAATAAGTTGAACGTGGTAGACACAATATCCGATAAATAATCACCGACATTCTGCACATACGCTTGCAGTAAAAACACGCTTGGACCAATAAAGAAGATCAGAGCCAACAGCACTACAGCGAGTATCATATTGGTCTGCGATAAAATTTTAATGCCTTTGTCTAACCCCGTCGCCACGGAGATAGATGCCAATGCTGTAATCGTGATCATAATGACGACTTGATTCTGCACCGAGACATCAAAAGAGAACAAATAGGCAAGCCCAGAGTTGACCTGCGCTGCGCCTAACCCTAACGAGGTCGCAACACCAAATACAGTACCGACAACGGCAAAAACATCCACAGCATGGCCTATCCAACCATGGATTTTGTCGCCAATAATTGGGTAAAGGGCTGAACGCAATGTCAGAGGCAGTTTATGCCGGTAACTAAAATAAGCCAAAATCATCGCCACAATGGCGTAGATAGCCCATGCGTGAAACCCCCAGTGGAAGAAAGTGATCCGCATGGCTTCTTTGATGGCTTCAACCGAACCTGTATCCGCAGAAGGCGGTGAGACAAAATGCATCACCGGCTCTGCCACGCCAAAAAACATCAAACCTATTCCCATGCCAGCGGCAAATAACATAGCGAGCCAAGTAGAGAAACTGTAATCGGGATCTGAATGATCGGGCCCTAATTTAATTTCACCAAAACGAGACATACTCAAGTACACCACAAGGCCCAAAATGATGGCGACGGTTAATACATAAAACCAACTGCCATTTTGGGTAATGGCCGATTGAGTAACAGAAAATAATGATGATGCGGTTGAAGGGCTGATCACGGCAAAAATCACCAGCGCCAATACAATCGCAGAAGCGTTGTAAAAAACGGGGAGATTAAGCGATGTGTTGTCTTTTTTCATAGTGAAACTCTATTTATTAGACTACAAATGATTTTGCTTGACTAAAATGTGAAAAGAAATCGGTAACGCCTAGGCCTTGTGAAGCCTATGATTTGCGTTGTGTTAGCAGGCAATACCAGCTTAGCTTTGCAGGTTTTCATATCTCTCTCATTGCCTTGATGTATTGATATAAGCTCATTTATTAGAGCTCTAATAGTTAGTATTGTAACTTTTTGATACTGATATTTAAAGTCGTGTTACAAGTTGTGGTGTGGTGTCATTATAAAAAACATTATTTTTCATTGGTTTGTATTTTATTTTGAATATTTTTATATCAATCTAATCTGTGTTGGTATTTTTTATTTTTCGTAGTGGTGTGCATTTTATTTTAATTGTAATTAATTTTGGACTATTTGAAGATAGACATGTCAGTGGCTGTGATTATCCACTGCATCACGTAACATCAATTCGAGCTCTTCTGTGTAAAAAGGGACGTATTGTTGAATATAGGTGAGTCGAAGACCTTGTGAGTCCAATGCATCAAGTGCGGATTGCCATTTTGTGACGATTGCATCCGGTGTCTCAGCGGAAAAGGCCATATACACGGCGTGTGGAGATAACTGAATAGACATGGGGGCCAAGGCGTCGAGAGCATAGCCAGCAGAAGCGAGTATTTCTCGGGTATTCATAAGTGAAATAATGGTGCAATCAAAGCGGCTTTTGGGCTGAAGTAGTAACTGGATGGCTTCAAGCTGGCTGTCCGTTTCATGAAATGGGATCTGATATTTTTTGTATATTTCGGTGTCTGCAACTTTACGCTGTGATACACAAGTTGCTTGATGGCGGCGAATATCACCAAACTGGTTAAACGCTCTTTTATCGTTTGAGCGTTTGTATAAAACAGCGCCATCAAATAATAAGGGGCCCACCCATTTAAAGGCGGGGATCCGTTCAGGGGTTTTAGCGACGATAAGGTGTGCTCTGTGGTATAAAGTTACGTTACCTGAAGGTGACATGACCCTTTTTGGGGGCTGTTTTAATATGTTTAATCCACGCGCAAAAGAACTGACTTGTACAGGCTGGTAATGAGAGAGGCGGCTTGCAATTTGGTTGTAAATATCAACGATAAATCCTGAAGTGACGTTGCCATGTTCAATATAGACAAAAGGCTCAAGAGGGTGCATCGATACGATCAACTTGTGCTCCACTGTGGCACCATACAGGGCGTGGCTGGTGATGACAGAGAGTAAAAAAAATAATGACCGAGCTTGCTTCATAGTCGCTTATATCACTTTGATAACAACTTAAGTATTGCGGTCAGTCTTCTATTTGTCTATTTAACCTCAGTTGTTCAGTGCGGATTTTTTCGCTCAGTGACATAAGGGGTCAAGCACACCGTGACCCCGAGCGTGCCGAGCGGAATTTGCTTGTGATTTGCCCATGTTGATGTGTTTTTATTCTGATACTCGGGCAGAGAATACCCCGTGAATGAACAGGATATAAATTGCACCTGATGCAAGGGAAGTAGTGGGGTAGTCAGGCGTTTAGCCTGACCCCATAGATATTTATTTGATATAAAATGCCCCTTGTACTGTCGGCGCACTTGTGGCCCCTGCATCAATAGCATGAAGTGCAGGGAAACGCTCACTTTCAAAGGTTATCCCATTACCACACTGTGTCACTTGGTCACTCTTACCCACATAAGTTAGGTTTGTCGTCCAAGTTGTTAAACGCGTTGGATATTGTACTAGGCCATCAATTGAATAGTTGTGCCAGTTGGATTTAGCAATGTCGCGACAGGCAAACTTGTCACCAACCGTGACAGTGGCAAATGGGTCACCGCCATCGACTCTTTTTATCACAGTGTCATCAAAGGTGCTTTTTGCTCTGAAAAGCGCATCACTGCGTCCATCGACCAGTGCGATAATGGCATTGTGATTTAACTTTGCGCTTTGGCTTAACCCAGCATGTGACATACCTTCTAGGTTGCAGGCATTAAAGTCTGGATAGTGACATTGACCACCAATACCAGAATATTTAGAGATCAAGGTCCAGCCGCCGCCTTCCGTAGCCATGTCACAGTACACATCAAAGTGCGCTTCACCGCTTGTTCCATCTGGATCTATGGTATACGTGCCACTTTTACTGGCAGGTGCATTTTGCTTTATTTCTAAACAAGACTTTGGATATTTACCATTGTCCTCACGGGTGCTTACAAATTCTAATGCAATCCAGCTTTCACCTGGGTTAGAGAGTGCTTCATTGAGGTTTTCTGAAGACGCTGAGTGGATAAGCTCAATGTAGTCACCAGCGTTGAGTTCAAGTAAAAAGTTACCTTGGTTGGTGGCATTTTCAGCGTAATTCTCAATTCGTGCATACTCATAGGAGGTTGCAGAAATATCAGTACCATTGGTTAAAATATACGTTTTGATTTGGCGTCTAGCGGATGCGCCAACGCCTGATGTACGCCAGCTCAGTGAGTAGTTCACTCGATAAATACCGGCATCTTCAACAAAAAATTTGCTGCCTTGTTGAGTGATTTTGACAGAATCAATATCAACTTGGTTAAACACATAAGGTGTTGGAGCTGGTGTATTGATGTTTGCATTACCTTGGCTGTCAATAAACTGCGCGATATTGGTTGCTGCAACACTGCCCATTGAGATAAAAGTACAGGCCAACGCGGCTGCGAGTGGTTTTATGGTCATGAGAGTTCCTTTGAGATTATAGGGTATTGATTTTTCGTAATTTTAAAGCTTGAGAATACAAGTTTAGTGTGCCATAAAATATCGGAAGTTGGTTGTATGTTTGGGTTCATTGCGTAATTTATGAAAAAGTTAATGCTCGGCGCATCGGTATGCTGATTCACTCATTTATGGCGTAAAAAAAGCGCTGTTTTGCCTTGGGTTTTGCCCCTTGCGCGATATAAAATTTTATCGCACTTTGATTTGTGTGTGGCGTTTGCCACTGGACTTGTTGATATCCTCGCCTTTTTGCTAAATCGAAAATATAGCCCATCACAGCTTGCCCAATCCCCATACCGCGATAGGCTTGCTGTATAAATAAACAATCTAAATATAGGTACTCTTTCATATCCCATGTAGAAAATTGAGGGATGACACTGAAATAACCGATGGTGGTGTGTTTAAGTTCAATGATAAATAGCTCGACTGGGAGCGTATCTAGCGCGCCCATGGTTTGTAGTTGGTCATCAATATGAAGTGTATGCTGTTCATGGTGTGCATGTGCAACGAACATGCTGAGCAGTTGCGGGTGATGTGTTTCGGTTGCTGGTATGATACTGACTGTCATTATACTTCCTATTGTTAGGGCTTGTGATCATCACAAGCCCCAAGTGGTTATTGTTGTGGATCACCTAAATGTCGATTGACAGGATACCGCTCAAAGTCTTCCCAATAGTGGATCCCGCCTATCATTTCTTTGACTTTATAGCCTAGCTGCGCCAGTTTATATCCCGCCTTTGTGGCGCCGTTACAGCCTGGTCCCCAGCAATACACGACAAACAGGGTGTCGGGTGCAAAGGGTGCCATACGTTCGGCGGTGATTTCATTATTGGGTATATTTATAGCGGTGATCGCATGACTCTTGGCATAAGCGTGTGCAGATCGAGTATCTACGAGTACAAAGTTCTGTATGCCTTGCTTGATGTCGGCATAAACATCGCTGCAATCCGTTTCACAGTGTAATTTTGCGCTAAAATGCGCCAGAGCCTCACTTGGTTCTGCGGTATTGTTTACATGTACATTGGTCATCTATCTTTCTCCTGTTTCGTTGGTGTAGCTAAAGCCTACTAGGCGGTATTGAGTGGGTAAATTCATCATTTCTGAACACCGTATTCGCATTTTGTGAATAGGCCTCAAAGCCAGCATGTTGTATATTGGTGGTACAGCATCAAATTAGGTTGAGCGCATGGAGTTTTATCATTTAAGGTCATTTGTGGTGGTCGCTGAAACGGGCAATTTAACCAAAGCCGCAAAACAGTTATTTACTACACCGCCTGCTGTCAGTGCACATATTCGAGCATTAGAAGATGAACTTAAAACGAACTTGTTTGAGCGTACCAGCAAAGGCATGCGTTTGACGCCAAAAGGCGAGCAGCTTCGTCTGCAAGCGCAAAAAACCTTAGATAGCGCGAGAGACATGGTGAACCTTGCGGTAGCAAACGCAGAACAAATAATCGGCACCTTTAAACTGGGCTTAAACCGAGAAGCGAGTACATTACGTGTTGCTGAGCTGGTTAATGCCCTGATTAACCACTGCCCAGGTATTGAACTGGAATTGCATGCCCTGAACACAGGACAAATTCTTGAAAAAGTGACCAAAGGTGAGTTGGATGGTGGATTTGTTTATGGTGATGGTGTCCCAGCACTATGTCATATCGAGTTAGCGCAACAGGCGATTACCACGATAGTGCCTACCTCATTTGATGTCTCGACGGTTCATAGCGTATACGATCTTGCAGAGTTACCTTGGATAAGCGTCGGTGAGCATTGTCCGTTTGATGCTGCACTGAAAAAGAAGGTAAATCAGCCCGTGAAATCACAGGTGCAAAGCACAGATAACGCTTCCCGTGCAAGCTTGGTTGCAAATGGTGTTGGTGTCAGTTTTATTGAGTTGGATGTGGCGCAAGTTATGGTTGCAGCCAAACAAGCACAGCGGCTCACTTTGTTGGATTTTGAGTTACCTTTAAATTTAGTGGCGAAATCGTCAGCGCTAAATAACCCAGTGGTAAAAGCCGTATTAAAAGAGTTAGGTGCTGTGTGGCAGGTAGTGATATCGAAGCATAAAGAAGCCAACTGAGCAGGTCAGTTGGCTTTTAATTTCGTAATCTCATAGTGTTCTTGAAATGTTAACATCCAGAGCTGGAAGTAATCTGGAGACCTACATCCCACCGAGTCTAGAGGACTTTTCCAAAGAGGGAAAAAATCGCAAAGAAATTTGGACTTTTTTGAGGTCTGGAAAGTGGTTCTCCAGACTTTATATTTATAGTATTTAGTACCGCACTAAAGCTGGGGAAGTTACAGGTTACGATATATTTTTTCGATAAAGCAAAGGCTTGAAGTTCAATTATTTAGGAAACAAAGCCTTTACATTATCTTTTTTATATATATGATGTTCCCGATTTTATTACAGGAGGTAATATGAAAAAATCTACTTTAATAGCATTTATCTTAATTCTATTTTCTAACTCATCTTTCTCAGCTACTTACATTAAAACCTGTAACAATTGCTCAATAAATAGTGTAAAGCAAAAAGCACAAAGTGCGCCTGTCAAGCGAAATTCGAGCACAGATGTTTATGTATTTGATGAGCACAATTTAAAGTCATATAAATACGTCCTTTACGAACGTCTAATTGACGACAATATTCCAATTACAGATTCTTTTAAGTCTGATGTCCCTCGAGATGTACATACTGCATTTCTAAACTATGTAAAAGCCAAAAATAAAGCAGAAACTTTTTACAAGAATTCAACTTTGTTACTCGATAAAAGTGGGAGAGTTAGTAAAAAGTTGAACGTGTCAGCAAAGAGAAGTAGAAGTTCATTTGCTAGTAATAATCAATGTGTGGCTAAAGAAATACCTGAAAATTATAAAACGGCACACAATTATGTTAATAACTCTAGAGAGCGCAGAGTTCTATTTCATAACTTGAGAAGAGAAATAAGTGCTGACCCATATGGGCATATTGCGGTAGCAATGGTCAAATATACTCAGTTTACTTCTGTTATGGAAAGTTCATCAAACTCTTTTGTATCAATGGCAGGGAGCACTTTAAATATACTATCACCTAATAATTTTAGATTGCAAACTGCTGATGGTGGGTTTATGAAGGGGTACATGGATTTTGACAAAGAAACATTTGTTGTGACGACAGCAACCGACGGTGACTGTAATGATATCCCACTATCAAAACCGAAATCATCTACTAGAACAGAGCACTCTAACTCTGGCTCAGCAAACAGAATGCTCAAAGTATTTGAAGGATATGGTGGGAAGCCCGATGTACCAGTATGTAATAATTATGGACATACTTGTACCAGAGTAAGAGGTCAAACCGGGTGGCATTGCAATTATGTTTGTTTCCAGTGGCAATAAAATGTATAAATTCAATATTAATTTAAAATTTACTGACGTACTTATTCCAATTCTTCTTTGGCAGATATTAGTAGTTCTAACTTTCGGAGTTGCTTTACCTTTTTTTATTCTTTATTTGATAAAGTTGGTATTGAATAATTTAACGGTTAAGAAATACTCTATCTCTGATAGGTTAAACTAAAATTGAACTTTTTATTGAGCTCTGTATTTTAGATAGATTACCTCTATTTTTTTATAAAGTATCAGGCTTGAAATATAAGGTTAATTTGAGTGAACTCAGTGTTAATTTCGTCACTCTAAAATAAAGCTGGCCGAACTCGGTCAGCTTTATTACTTCAGATTTATCGCATAGTAACAAACTCTTCTGAGCCCGTTGGGTGAATAGCGACAACAGAATCAAAGTCTGCTTTGGTTGCGCCCATCTTCATTGCTACACCAAAGCCTTGGATCATTTCATCAACGGCAAAGCCAATGCCGTGTAAGCCGACGATTTTCTCTTCAGGGCCTGCACAGACTAACTTCATGCGACATGGTTGACGGTGTTGTGTCACCGCTGTGTACATGGCTGCAAAGGTAGAGTTATAGACCTTGATGTTGTCTTCACCATATTGCGCTTTCGCTTCTGGTTCTGTTAAACCTATGGTGCCGATCGGTGGGTGACTGAACACCACAGTCGGGACTAGGTTGTAATCCATTTTGGCGTTAGGCAGTTCTGGGTTGAATAGGCGCTCAGCCAGCATACGGCCCGCTTTCACTGCAACAGGTGTCAACTCGATGCCGCCTTCCATGATATCGCCAAGTGCGTAAATACCTGGTACTGAGGTATTTTGCCACTCATCAACCTTCACAAAACCTTTTTCCGTGATGTCGACATCAGTCGCAGCAAGGTTGATTTTATCAGTCACAGGCTCGCGACCAATCGCCCAAATCACTTGGTCAACCGTGTGTGACTCACCATTTTCAAGGTGCAGCGTCACAGAGCCGTCAGCTTCTTTCACGAGCTCTTTTGGCGTTGAATTAGTGTGTAATGTTGGGCCTTCTTTTTCCATGACTTCCGTGAGCGTCTCAACAATCATAGGGTCAAAGTTACGCAGTGGGGCATGTTTACGGACAAATAAGTGGGTTTCTGTGCCTAGGCTATGTAATACGCCAGCAAGCTCCACCGCAATGTAACCCGCGCCAATGACGGCAACACGGCGAGGTTGTTCATTTAACTCAAAAAAGCCATTTGAGTCTATGCCGTGCTCGGCACCTGGAATGTTTGGAATGCTAGGACGACCGCCCACTGCAATACAGATGTGGTCTGCCGTATATTGCTCGCCATTGACTTCAATGGTTTTGTTATCGATAAACTTGGCAAAGCCATTGATCACCGTAACGCCATTGCTGGCAAGGTATTTATTGTAACCTTGGTGAATACGACCAATGTAAGCCTCACGGCTTTCAATTAGCTTGGCCCAGTTAAAGTTTTTTAGCTCAACGTCAAAGCCGTAATCTGGTGCATACAGTTTAATGGCTTCAGCAACTTGTGCGCCATGCCACATTACTTTTTTAGGTACGCACCCGACATTCACACAGGTGCCCCCCATGTGTTTTGCTTCGACAAGGGCGACCTTTGCGCCACGCATTGCCGCTCGGTTTGCTGATGCGATACCACCGCTACCACCGCCAATAGCAATGTAGTCAAAATGTTGAGCCATAATGTTTCCTCTTCTGAATTCGCTGAACTAGTCTTAGTATGACAGCTTTTATACGCCATAACTTTCAACTAGATTAGTAAGTTTTACTTGTATTTGCGCTATTAGCCCTTATTTCAAGTTTATTCAGGAAATAAAAAATTAAGAGAGACACTATGAGCAACCCATTAATTGGCCAAGAAGGATTACCGCCATTTTCAAAAATAAAGCCTGAGCATGTTGTACCTGCACTCAAATCAGCCATTGAACACTGTCGTAAAACCATTGATACAGTGCTTGAGCAGACGCAATTTAATTGGCAAAACTTTGTTCAACCTCTTGAAGAAGCAGATGATAAGTTATCTAAAATGTGGTCCCCAGTGTCTCACATGCACTCAGTTGTTAATAACGAAGAATTAAGAAAAGCATACGATGAGTGCCTACCACTGATTTCAGAATACTCAACGTATGTTGGCCAGCACCAAGGTTTATACCAGGCGTACTTATCGATTGAACAAAGCGACGAATTTGAAAGCTTAAGCACAGCACAGCAAAAAACCATTAAAAATGCGCTAAGAGATTTTAAACTGTCGGGTATTGCTTTGGATGAAGCCGGACAAAAACGTTACGGTGAGATAAGCGCTAGACTGTCAGAGCTGGGTGCAAAATTTGGCAACAATGTGATGGATGCCACTCAGGCATGGCATTTACACGTCACTGAAGAGGCTGATTTAGGCGGTTTACCAGAGTCAGCACTGGCTTTGGCCGCGCATACGGCACAAGCAAAAGAGCTTGAAGGCTGGGTATTTACGCTCGATATTCCGTCTTATCTACCTATTATGACCTATGCTGACAATCGCGATTTGCGTGAGCAAATGTATCGGGCATTTGTAACACGCGCTTCAGATCAAGGACCAAATGGTGGTGAGTTTGATAACTCAACGATCATGACTGAAGAGTTAGCATTGCGTCACGAATTGGCGCTGCTATTAGGTTTTGATAGTTTTGCGGATAAGTCGCTGGCAACCAAAATGGCTGAAACACCAGCACAAGTTTTTGACTTTTTGAATGATTTGGCGAAAAAGTCTAAGCCTCAAGCGCAACAAGAGGTTGATGAATTGAGAGCATTCGCCAAAGATGAGCATCAAGTTGAGCAGTTAGAAGCGTGGGATTATGGCTATTACGGTGAAAAACTAAAGCAAGCTAAATATGCCATCTCAGATGAATTATTACGTCCTTACTTCCCAGCAGATCGCGTGTTAAATGGGTTATTTGAAACCGTTAATCGCCTGTTTGGCATTAAAGTTACTGAAGTAACTGAGTTTGATAGTTACCACGAAGATGTGCGCTTTTTTGCGATTCACGACAACAATGATGTGCTGC
This sequence comes from Pseudoalteromonas luteoviolacea CPMOR-1, assembly GCF_001625685.1. GTDB lineage: Bacteria > Pseudomonadota > Gammaproteobacteria > Enterobacterales > Alteromonadaceae > Pseudoalteromonas > Pseudoalteromonas luteoviolacea_K. The sequence goes on from NZ_AUYC01000014.1 coordinate 203,799, forward strand.
GTGGTCACTTTTATTTAGATCTATATGCGCGTGAACACAAACGTGGCGGCGCTTGGATGGATGACTGTATGGGTCGCCGTACATTGTCAGATGGCACATTGCAGACACCGGTCGCATACTTGGTATGTAATTTTAACAAAGCGGTTGGCGATAAGCCTGCGTTATTTACACACAACGAAGTCACGACGTTATTCCATGAGTTTGGTCACGGTATTCATCACATGCTAACGCAAATTGATGCACCTGCTGTTGCGGGCATTAATGGTGTCGCATGGGATGCGGTTGAACTACCGAGCCAATTTTTGGAAAACTGGTGTTATGAAGAAGAGGCGCTGAGCTTTATATCAGGACACTACGAAAGTGGCGAGCCATTACCAAAAGAGCTATTAGACAAGTTGTTGGCGGCTAAAAATTATCAATCAGCCATGCAAATGCTCAGACAAATTGAGTTTTCATTGTTTGATTTCCATATTCATGCCGATTATCAGCAAGGTGAAGCGTGCCAAATTCAAGCGAGACTTAACCAAGTCAGAGAGCAAGTTGCCATTATTAAGGCGCCAGAGTTTAACCGCTTCCAGCATAGCTTTAGCCATATTTTTGCCGGGGGGTATAGCGCAGGCTACTACTCGTATAAATGGGCTGAGGTACTGTCAGCAGATGCCTATTCTCGCTTCGAAGAAGAAGGCATCTTTAATGCGCAAACCGGTAAAGACTTTATGGAAAACATCCTAGAAATGGGCGGTTCAGAAGAGCCTATGGTGTTATTCCAACGCTTTAGAGGCCGTACGCCACAAGTGGATGCATTGTTGCGTCACAGTGGTATAGGCAAAGCTGCATAAGCGCATATTGTAATTTGCACATGATCAAAGCGTCCGAAAGGGCGCTTTGTTGTTTTTGCACTCGCAAAATAAACAGTTCCGTCTATGCTATGGTAAAGACCTGATCTTGTAGGGAAAGCCATATGACAAATTTAGTGCTTGCCATTGACGATGACAAGCTCATTCACCATGTTATAGAGCAGTCACTGTCTCAACATTGCAAATTGATCCACGCTAAAAATGGCGAGCAAGGCTTAAGATTGGCAATAAAATATCAGCCAGATATTATTTTATTGGATGTTGAGATGCCAGGCATGTCTGGGTTTGAAGTCTGCGAGCGCTTAAAAACCGGTGAGCATACCGCTGATATTCCCGTGATGTTCTTATCTTCTAAATCGGATATCAGCGAGCGTATGAGAGGGTATAATGCAGGGGCGGCTGACTACATTGTAAAACCGTTTGAAGGGTCTGAATTATTGGCGCGGATCAAAGTATTAGATGATTACCGCCGTCAGTCAGTGGCACTTAAGCAAGACATGCAACGAGCACAAATCACGGCTGAAATTGCCATGACAGACTCGGGCGATATGGGTCGTATCATGCGCTATGTCGGTCAGTCTTATCATGCTCATGATCTGACGACATTATCTGAGTACTTTTTAGAATTTTTTACCCCACTTAATTTAGAAGTCGCATTGGCTTTTTGGTATCACAATCAAGCGGTGTTTTTCTCTCAAGAGGGGGCAATACAGCCGATAGAGCAAGAATTACTGGAAACCAATAAAGAAGGCAGTCGATTTGTCGATTTTGGGCGACGCACCATCATTAATTATCCCAAAGTATCCCTCCTTATTAAAAATATGCCAACGGATGACCCTGCGCTTTATGGTCGTTTTAAAGATTTGCTACCGCATATTTTAGAAGCCACCAATGCCAAAATAAAAGACATGGAAGTGAGCGAGGTGGCCTTAAACAAAGTTGAGGAAATTGGTTTAGCATTTGCGCAGTTGAGTGAGCAACTTGGCGGCATTGGTGAAGTGTATGGCACTAAGGTGACAGAGTTTGAGCAGTTTGTAAAAGATGAAACCGTCACATCCACCTTGGCAGAAGAGCACAGAGTGTCACTGGCGAGATTGAGTGAGCATTTTTTATTTGTGAATGATGAGTTTTCTATCATTCGATATAAGCTGGGCGAGATCACACAAGTACGCCAAGAGCTTATTCAAAGTCTCAATCAAATGGCCAAGCCTTGGGGTGAAGATGAGGTACCAGCGCAAACCGACATAGAATTGTTTTAACAGATGATACCGCAGCCTTTTTATTGCATTCTTTTTTTATCAATTAAACGATATAATCTGCAGGCTTAACCGACAGGAGCCTGCAGTTGTATATTCACACGCCATTTGAAGAAAACCGTTCTTATTTAGATGAGTTAACAAAACGCTTTGAGCTAGATAAACACCAAGCACTTGATGAGGAGTTTCGTTTGGTTTATGACGAAGCGGGGTTGGCGCTATTCAAAAAAGATGAGCCAAAGCTTGGGGCTATTCGTGTCGATTTTGTCACGGGGGCCAGCGCCCATCGGCGCAAGTTTGGTGGCGGCAAAGGTCAAGCTATTGCTAAAGCGGTTGGGCTGAATAAAGGGGTCACACCTGTGGTGCTCGATGCAACCGCAGGTCTTGGTCGCGATGCATTTGTATTGGCATCATTGGGGTGTAAAGTATTGATGCATGAAAGACACCCTGTGGTCGCAGCGCTTTTATATGATGGTTTACAGCGCGCATACCAAGACGCAGAAATCGGTAGCTGGATGCAAGAGAATATGCATATCGCTTTTGGCTCAAGCCATGCGCTGCTAGAGCAAGCAATGCAAGATGAGTCGAGTCGTCCAGATGTCGTGTATCTCGACCCTATGTTTCCACACCGAGAAAAGTCCGCGCAGGTCAAAAAAGAAATGCGTGTATTTCAATCCTTGGTCGGCGCGGATAACGACGCTGATGCCTTACTGCCTTTTGCGACTCAACTGGCTACCAAACGGGTTGTGGTTAAACGTCCGGACTACGCACCGTTTTTAAACACACAGACACCGAGCATGCAAATTACCACCAAAAAGAATCGTTTTGATGTCTATGTGAATGCGGCGATGAAATAAGCACCAGCACGTTAGCCTATATGTTGTCGAGAATTTGTACACAAAAAGAATACTAAAAAAGTATGCTTTTCTGTGAGATTGGTTGTTTGGTGAACAACTTACATCAAAATGTCATAAAAGGTTAATACTCTGAGCCCGAAATTCACTTTTTGGGATTGTAGTACATATGCGTGTTTCATCTTTTACCCGGCTGCTGGCGGTGTTGTTAGCCATTGCCAGTCTTATTCTTGCGGCGACTTTATTGTGGGCAAGCCAAGTCTTTAGTAAATTAGATCAGCAAGATAGCGCATATACACAGCTTAAAAATACGGTTTTGATTGATTTGGCTGGTACGGTGGAAGATTACTTGAGCTCAGGTGATAGTCAGTACTTAAATCAGGCCAGTGAGCAGATCAATACCATTAAAAACCAGCACTTAGCAACCATGTCCAGTGATGTTATGACGGATATGGAAAAGCAGCTTGATGTCATTAATAGTGATATTCAGGGTAAGTATCGAGCGCTTGGTAAATTATCAGGGAATGAATTAGCGCTGCTCGACAATGCATTGCGTCAAATGGCGGGTTCTGCGTCGTCATTAATGAACTATGTTGCGCAGGCGCAAGGTCATGCACTGAGTGAGGAGTATTACTCCTTAGCCTCTGATTATTATTTTGAAACCACGAATTTAAGTATATATACCTACCAGTTAGTCCTGCACTACGACCAAGCAACACAGCAAAGCCTACACACATCGCTGAGCCGACTACAAACTTTAGCGTCGCAAATCGATCGACTAGATGATTTGGGTGTGATGACAGAGGTAGATGAGGATGAACTCTTTTTAGGTGAAGAGCCTGAAGACTTAGCGCAAGAAATTAAATCTGAATTAAACAGCTGGCCAAATCGTTTTAGCCGTGACTTAGAAAATACATTACGTCAGGCACAGCAGCGACAGCAGGGGATCACGGCATTACGTGATGATATTAAGCAACTATCGGCACTGATGTTAGATGCAGGCGAGCAATTAAAGCGCCGTCAAACAGAACTTAAATCTCAGGTATTTACTATTTTTGGTGCTGCCATTGGCTTACTTGTATTGTTGGCTGTCGGCGTGTACTGGGTGCAATTTAGTCAAGTGCTTACGCCGCTGCGCAACTTACGAGATGGCTTTGCTTTTTTAATTGAAAGCAATGAACTGAAACAGATTCAATGTAAGCGTGCCAATACTGAAGTCGGTGAAATCGCGCAGTACTTTAATCAACTGATTGAAAGGCAGCGCATTGAAGCCCAAGAACGTGAGCAAATGCTGCAAGTGATCAACGACTTTATGCAGGATATGAATCAAAACCTCGCCAGTATTAGTCAGCAGTCAGAGCACACCTCTGAGCAGGTAGCGCATAACCAGCATCAGTTGGATGAGATCAAATCAATCGGCTTTGAAGCCAGTAATATCAATCAGCAAGTGGCTGATAACGCCAGTGATACATTTAATGCGATGACGCAAAGTGTCGGCTTTGCAGAGTCTATGCTCAAGGCCAGCTCAAGTACTCAAAGCCGTGTGGATCAAGGACTGGTGAGTCTCAATGAATTGCTCGTTGGGGTTGAAGATGTCGGCAAGGTGATAGAGATGATCCACACCATTGCTGAGCAAACTAACTTATTGGCACTGAATGCGGCCATTGAGTCTGCACGTGCCGGTGAGCACGGCCGAGGGTTTGCGGTGGTGGCAGATGAAGTGAGAAAGCTGGCCCGTCAAACGCAGGACTCGCTCACAGACATCAATGCGCAGCTTAATATTTTAAGTGATAATTCTAGCAAGGTGTCGAATCAAATCAGTGCACTGGCGCAAGAGGCGCAGCAGCAAACTGAACATGCGCAAGAGTTAAAGCGTAACTCAGAAGGCGTTGCGGAGCGTGCACAAGGTGCCAGCCAAGTCGCCGCTGATGCGATGGCACTGAGTAATCAACAAACTGAATTGGTAGACAGTTTTAGTAGTTCTATGGCCACAATGAAAGCGCAGGTGAATGGGTCAAACCAACAGATCAGCGAGATCCAACATCGTTTGGAGCAGCAGATGGCACAGATCAGAGCCAGCTTAGGGCTGTCGTAATGTGTCTTGATTAACGTGAGAGTAAGCAAAAAGCCAAACGTATGTTTGGCTTTTTTATTGTCTTAATGTCGTTGACGCGGGATTTAAAAAAGCCGGAATCACTCCGGCTTTGTGTTGTTACATTAAGAACTAGGGATTATTTGTACTGTGCGTCTAGTGTTACACCAGAGAAAGTACGGTATGCGCGCAGACCAATATGCCAAACGCCAGCAGCTGGGTTGGTGATGGTACAGGTCTCAGCGTTACCACCTTCATATGGACGACACTGGTAAGTAGACGTCGAAGGTGCACTACCTGGGTTTACATAAAGGTCAGCATCACCTGAACCACCAGAGATTTTAACCGTTAGGCTCGACATGCCAGCTGGAACAGTGACTTGGTGACGGCTCCAGTTACCTGTTGATGCAGATAGGTTAGTCTCAGTAATACCACCTGGTTGTGTACCTGTGCTTTCTGCATTCGCAACAAGGCTCACACCGCTATAAGCCGAATAACCGCGCATCATCACGTGATATGTGCCAGATGCGTTATCGATAGTACACACTTCGTTGTTACCACCTTCATACGGACGGCAGTCATAAGTTGCTGTGGTTGGCTTTGCACCCGCTCTGACATAAAGGTCAGCATCACCTGTACCACCGCTCATTGTGAAAGTCACTTTGCTTGCGCCAGCTGGTGTTTCGAAGGTAAAGAAAGCTTCAGCATCTTTTGCACCACTTAGGCCCGTTTTCGCTTCACCGTCAACTAATACGTTGTCACCAGGGTTTGTGTTGTCGTTGCCAAGTGCCATATCAACTGCCGCGCTCGCATCAACAATACCAGTACCACAATTAGTACATGTTGCTGGGAAGCTACGCGTCGTATTTTTTAGGATGGATTCGATTTCGTCTGGTGTCGCTGTTGGTTTTGCTTGTTTGATAAGTGCCGCGATACCTGCAACATGCGGTGCTGCCATTGATGTACCTTGAGAGTAGCTATAGCTATCGCTCACAGGTGTGTTGCTACCTGAGTTGTAAGTAGAAAGGATACCTTCAGGGTCATTAGCAAAGCTCTGTGCGCCACCCGGTGCGGCAACATCAATTGAAGTACCGTAGTTCGAGTAGTATGCACGACCACCGTTACGACCAACAGATGCAACGTTAACTACGCCAGAACAGTTACCTGGGTTGTAGTTGTTTGCGTTGTCGTTGTCGTTACCTGCCGCGATAACAACCACAGTGCCGTTCGCACGTGCTTGGTTAATCGCATTTTGTGTTGTTGAGCTACATGCACCGCTGCCACCTAAACTCATGTTGATAACATCTGCTGGGTTTGCGTTTGCTGGTACACCTGATACTGAACCACCCGATGCCCAGATGATGCCATCTGCGATATCAGACGTTAAACCACCACATTTACCAAGTACACGTACAGGTACAACTTTAGAGTCATAAGCAACACCGGCAACACCTTCACCGTTATTCGTTACTGCAGCAACAGTACCTGCTACGTGAGTACCGTGCCAGCTTGAGCTACGTGCGCTGTGAGTGTAACCACATTCGTTTGCTGTGACTGCATCACCCGGGTCACGTGCATCGCTATCGCGGCCACCGCCATCGTTCGCGACCGAAAGGTTAGAGATCATGTCATAACCTTGCAGGATATTTGGGTTTAAGTCAGCGTGCGGACGGTAACCTGTATCTAGCACAGCGACTACTACACCACTACCTGTTGCTTTGTCCCATGCTGCAGGTGCGTTAATACCGCCCGCCGCTTCAAAGTAGTGCCACTGTGAGCTGTAGCTAGGATCATTTGGTGTCGCAAATGGTTGTAGCATTTGGTCAACTTCAATGTGCTCAACGTTGCCTGATGCCAGCATGTCCTGCATGAATCTTTGTGTTTCTGCAGCGCTAAGCTTTTTATCAGCACGCATTACGTGGTGGTTTGAAAGCGCCATCGGACGAACGTACTGCGCTTTAGCTGCTGCACGTTTGCTGTTGAAGCCTTTTACGAAACTGCGAGCACGTGTATTCATCATCGTTGGAGACATATCTGCACTTGCAAGTGACATGATGTCATTGTTGTTATTTTTATATTTGATGATGAACTGAGTACCAAAACCGCTTTGTGATTCTAGTTTTTGAGCAAGTTGTGCTTGGCTTGGTACTGCTTGAGCAAATGCTTCAGCTTGTACGTTAACATTTTGTGGCATTGCCATTGCTGCGTTAGCTGAAAGTAATCCTGTAACAGCCATTGATATTGCTGCGAATTTAAAATTTCCTGTTGTCATTTTTTTACCCTTGTTTTACTTGTTGTTTTTCTTGGCAACCTCTCTGCGCCAAGTGGTTAACAAACGTAAACTTGTTGTGATTGGTGTGAAAGTATTGTTTTGTTATTTACACTATTCATTTGGTTATAAGGGGATGGATAAAAGTCTTTATTATTTCATTATCATTATGTTTTTATTAAAGTTTATCAAAATATTCTTGCTCAAAGAATAAACTATTTGACTTTGTAAAAGATTGTAAATGATTTATCTCATATTCTAAAAAGTGATAGAAATATGCTTTTTTGGTTGTGTTTTGAACTATAAACTCCCACTTAAGCTTAAAAAAAGTTATAATTACGGCATAAGTTTTTCGTTTCAGAGTATACAATGTTGCAATTTGACGTGGTGATTATCGGCGCAGGTGCTGCCGGATTAATGTGTGCGGCACAATCTGGTTACAGAGGCAGAAAGGTCGCTATTGTTGATATGGGTAAAAAAGTGGGAAGAAAAATTCTCATTAGTGGTGGTGGCCGTTGCAATTTTACCAATGAAAATGCCAGCCCAGAAAACTATCTGTGTGCTAATCCTCACTTTGTAAAATCCAGTTTAAGCCGTTATAGCCAGCATGATTTCATAGAGCTGGTGGACCGTCATGGCTTAAATTATCACCACAAAACACTTGGGCAACTATTCTGTGATAACAGTGCGCAAGACATTGTTGATATTTTGATGACGGAATGCGAGTGGGCCGGCGTTGAAATCTTTTTACGCAATGAAGTACTCAATGTGGAACGTGACGAACAGGGCTTATATATAGTCACCACATCAGAGCAGACATTTAGTTGTACTTCTTTGGTGGTCGCGTCTGGCGGTCTAACCATGCCAAAGCTGGGGGCAACACCAATCGGTTACAAAATTGCAGAGCAGTTTGGTTTAAAGTTATTGCCAACAACCGCTGCGCTAGTACCTTTTACCTTGCACGACCATGATAAAGCGCGTTTTGAAGGCTTGTCAGGGATCAGTGTCGATAGCTTAGTGACCAGTGATGATGGCACCCAATTTAGAGAAAATATTCTCTTTACTCACCGCGGCTTATCGGGCCCGGCCATTTTACAAATATCTTCTTTTTGGCGAGCGGGTCAGGCGGTCAGTATTAACTTATTACCTGATTCAAACGTTGCTGATCTGCTGCACGACTGGCGTCAAAACCAAGGCCAAAAGTCAGTTAAAAACCTGCTTGGTCAACTGCTACCAAAGCGCTTTGTTGATGCATTAATTAACGACAACAGCGTACCTGATAAACCCGCTAATCAACTAACCCATGGCGAGATTGATACCATCGCTGCCACATTAACTGCTTGGCAAATAAAACCCAATGGTACAGAAGGTTACCGCACCGCAGAGGTGACTTTAGGGGGGGTTGACAGTGACGAGCTGAGCTCTAAAACTTTTGAAGCGAAAAAAGCCAAAGGCCTGTACTTTATCGGTGAAGTCACCGAAGTCACCGGCTGGCTAGGCGGCTATAATTTCCAATACGCATGGTCTAGCGGCTGGGCGTGCGGGCAGGTGTGCTAGTTTTTGTTTTGGAACAATAAAGTTTGCAACCTTGGGGTGATTGCTTCACCCCTTTATTGTATCTGCACATAGGTGCAAAATATACGTTGCGAAGCAAGGTTAGTTTTGCGCAATGCAAAATGAGCAGTTCACACACATATTAACAAGTCCTGATTAGAACATTCGTGTACCTGCATGCTGTGGCCCGCATCAATGCCAGTACACGACTCATCAATTGCTTATTTTCAGGCGTCATAGAAAGGGAAGTGGTGTTGCCTGAAGCCTTTATATCAAAGAGCCTGCCCTCGTTATTCTGACTAAGGACAGGTGCCATTTGGCTGAGGCGCTAGGTTTATGTGCACTCTACCCCTCGTCATTCTGACGAAAGTCAGAAACCATTTTATCGCGCTGTCAGTTTGAACAATGACTTTTGCGCAAAGTAAAATGAGCAGTTCACACACATATTAAAAAGTACTGATTAGCACATTTATGTATCAGCATGGTTTGGCCCGAATCAATGCCAGTACATGACCCATCAACTGCTTATTTTCAGACGCCATATCAGGGGAAGTGGCGTTGCCTGAAGCCTTCATATCAAAGAATCGGACTTCTTTTACTTGGTGTTATAAATTCAGCCATAATCTGACCCTCGTCATTCTGACGAAAGTCAGAAACCATGTTACAGAGCTGTCAGTTTGAACAATGACTCTGACCCTTTTGATTTCTGAACAACAGAAATGAGAAAATATCTGCCGTTGAAAAATGTAATATCACCATGCAAAATGCGGGGGCTGACTCCATTTGTTTCTAATTTGGAGTCTTGATTTGACCACTTTATGGGCGTGGACTTCGACGACGATTTAAAGCAAATTGTCCCATCAGATAATTTGTTGAATTATGCCAAGAGTAATATCGGCTGTTGTGAACGTTTATTCGGAAACAAGATTATTGGCCTTAGCGCCTAATATTGAAAGGAATATAAAAATGAAAAAAATATCCACTATGGCCTTCTCGTTACTATTAACGGGCTGTTTTTGGGGCTCTCACTTTGAAGCGCCAGCAAGCTCTCAAAAGCAACATGGCTCAGGGTTAGTGCAGTCATCTGATCTCTCTGATGACGGTGCTTTGTCTATTATTGCAAGGCAAAATGAAGTTTGCCTATGGAGTAACCTCTCAGACAAAAAAGTATTTCCCTGCATCGCTGAGGGCAATATTGAGTTGTCAGGAATAGCTGAAAACGCCAGCGTGTTTTATATATCCAACAGGCTGTCTGTCAGCCTATTTTCTACAAAATCTGGCAAGCCGTTGGGCGCATGGTCAAGTGGTGAAAATATTATTAGAGATATTGCGATATCTAATGACGGTGAAACTTTACTGTTAGGGTATAGAAGCGGCAAAACGGAAGTAATCAATATCAGACGCAATAGCCGAGCGTTATACAAGTTACACGACTTAGATGTAAACACCGTGGCGCTTTCTGCTGATGGGCGCACCGCGATGACAGGCTCCAGTGACAAATTCGCCAAACTGTGGGATGTTCAAACAGGTAAAGAATTACAGTCTTATAAATTCTCTACCAGAGTCAACCATGTTTCTCTTAACGCAGACGCGACTAAAGCATTTGTACTGGACTCTGTAGATGCTCGTCAATTTATTGATTTAAAAGCACAAGAGTTAAGCTCGTCCTTATCTACATTTGGCAACTTCATAGAATTTAATCAATCGGCATTTATTAACAATGATCAGTGGTTACTCACCGCTTCTCCAAACCAAAAAGTGCAGATCTGGCGTGTTGCAGATGGGGATTTAATTGCAAAGTTTATGGCGAATAAAGTCGATGGCCGCAATCGAGCTTCGGTATTAAGCATCGCGGTGAATGAGTCTAAGCAAGTTGTCATCAGTGAAACAAATGATGGCGTTGTAGAAACTTGGCCAATAAACACGCTGCTTTAAGTTCAAATAAGGCAGTTACAACAGCATCGTACTGTAACTGCTTCGATTTATTAGAGTTCTGTTCATACAAAACTATACGCTAAAATAGCCTTCGTTCTACTGAGTTTTTTTGCTCAAAGTAGCCCTTATTGCACATGGTATTATCTGGCTACTTGAGCTTCGTATAGGTTATGAGAGTGCAGTTTAATACAGGCACTTTCGACAATGCGATTGCTCAGCAACACATGCAGAAAAGCCACCATTACATAATCTTTATCTCTTCCCTCAGCAACTCATCATCATTGGGTTTGCCATGATAGACGTTGGCGATAATCGACAAGCCATTGCTTTGCTCAGAGATATCGACCACTAAAAAGTTATTTTTACCTGCCATTTCAAATATGTTTTCTATCTCGATATGGGTTGAGCGATACATCTTTTTGCTGCTATCGATGGCAACAGCAGCCATTTTCGGTGGCGGTTTGCGAGAGATGGCACTGGAGGTGATGTTCATCACCTTGGCGTTGGGGAAGGTCGAAGATGAGATCTTGAAGGCAGATGCGCAGTGCACATCACCGCTTAAAAAGGTGATGGGGACTTGATTGGCATGGGATAGCTCAAACACATGATCTAACATGATATTTCGTTCTTTGATATTGGTGTCATTGCCCCATTCATCAATGGCATCGTCCATGGCGCCAAAAATCTTTAACAGTAGATCCATGTTATTCATTACGGCGTCATTCCAATGCACGACGGGGACGGCGGTGACAATAAAGATGGCTTTCACACCGCTGGTTGCCGTGTCGCTAAGCCACTGTGCAAAGCGTATCATTTGCTCAGGGCCTAATAAACGCGCGCCATCTGCTTGGTTTTCCACATCATGGTGCGAGCGAGTATCAAGTACATAAACACCGATAGGGCCTTTTATAAAGCCGTAGTCCCATTGCTGCTGGTTATCTTCGATATCATAGTGTCTGGTCGACACATTTGTATCTGGGTTATGCAAATGCTGATAATCCAAATAAGCTCTCTTAGCGGCTTGGTAGGCCAATCGTGCAATGGTCGCGTTGATATGGTCGTCATCGTCTTGCCAGAAGTGACTGAGTTTGTCTATTCGCTGCGCTTTGGTGAGCGATCCCCAGCCGTCCATGATTTCGTGGTCGTCCCACATCATGTATTGAGGGTAAGCGCGATATACCGACTGCTGCGAGCCGAAGTTCCAATAAATACGGTAATAGATGCGATAAAGCTTGGCTAAGTAATTTATGACCCCTTCTTTGTTGAGTACGCCTTGCTCTGTGTAAGCGTCATACAATGCGTTTTTGTGACGACTGAGCCAATCCCATAAATCTTCAATGTCAGGTTGAGATTGTTTGCGCTTTGATTTGGTCCGTTTGCCATGGGTATCACAGTAGACTTGATCGCCGCCGCCTATCACAAAGCGGGTGTTTCTTTCTGTGAGTGCTTCGCATAGATCTGGCCATAAACCATCGGTAATTGATTTCTGTCCAAAGGGGTCGTGACAGCTGTAAAACCCAAAACTAAAGTCACGCCAATTGGCCCCTGGCTGATCTGTGCAGAAGGAGTGCTCAATAAGGTAGCCTTTTTCAATTTTTCTCGGTAGTGCCTGATGGGTATCACCATAGGCAAATAAAAAGTAATGATAACAAGTATCTGGACTTAAGTTTTCTAGCGTGACATAGGCACAATTATCATATTTTTCTGCTGTATCAACTGGGCACTTTATGATACCTGCAACATTGAAGCAGACATCATCAGGATGAGAGCTAAATTCGTTGAGGTGGGTTTTGAGCGTGTCTATGTGGGCTGCTTCAACTAGGACGATACACCATTGCCCAGGCGTGAAGGTGCGTAGCCAAATTTTGGCTGTGGAGTCTGTGGTATGTCCAACAATACACATGGAGTTGAGTTTGGGTAGAGCAGACTCATAGTGATTGGGGTCGGGTAATCTTGTCATGTCTACTCCTTAGGACGACAGGTTTATCAAAGCGGACGGTAGGGTTTAACGTCTGTGATAGTTAAAATTATAGTGCGCTTTTAAACAGGCATTGAGATTTCTGAAGTGAAAACAATGTTGATTAGCTGCGCTTGGCATAACGTATTTATCGAAGATGTGTTTTGGCAGTAATAGGCCGTAATATCTTTTTGGTTTGGCTCTGGGGTAGAGTGGATGCATACCGATGTGTGACATCGAGATGTGATTTAGAGCAGGTTTACAGTTTTCTTGAGAAGCCAATAGGCAAGCAGTGTGGTTGCTGCCTGCCTATTTTTTTTGCTCATCTTGCTTTGCAAAACTGACTTTATCGATATTTAACTCGTTTAACAGCGACATTAAACTATGCACGTCCTGATATTGGGTTTTACTGCCCACATTTAAATGCACACTTAAATCGGCTTGCTCCGCTTGTTCAGTTAAATAATGTCTGACTTGAGTTTGGTTAAGCGCTTGGCCGTTTAATAGCCATGTGCCATTGTCGTTAATTGATAGAGTGAGCTGTGCAGATTGCACGACTTGAGCTTGTCCATTGCTGACATCAACATTAAGGGTTTTGGTTAGCAAAGGGGAAGTGATCAAAACAATCACCAATAATACCAGCATGACATCAATCAAAGGCAGCATATTGGGCTCTTTAATGTTGGGTGTCTGTGCATCTTGCTGATTAAAATCCATATTAAGACCCTGACAAATGTGCAGGCGAGTGGCCAGTTAATAGGTAGTTATGCCACTGCTGGGCAAAATAATTGAGGTCAGTTTGTAGCTGTTCATATTGCTTGGCAAAAAAGTTATAAAACAGCACCGCTGGAATGGCAACAGCGATACCCACCCCTGTGATGATCAGTGCCTCAGCAATGGCTGGAGCGAGGGCTGTCAGTGTTGCCGTTTTTTGCTCGCCAATGACGTTCAGAGATAAGTGAATGCCCCAAACTGTGCCTAATAAACCGATAAAGGGCGCGCAGGCGGCGGTGGTAGCAAGTAAATTCATGCCATGTTTAGGTAAGGCGCGCTTACTGTATAGCGTTAATTGACTGGCGAGAAAGTCAGACAATGAAAGTTGTTCACTGGGGGCGTCTAGATATTGCTGCTTTGCCAAGTTGCCAACTTTTGCAATGTGGTAATACAGACCAAAGCGTTTGAAAAGTTTAGGGCTTGGCGATGCATGGGCTTGTCGAAAAGCGACTAATGTTTCTTGCTGATGCCAAAGTTGTTTTGCGTGACTTTGCTGGCGCTTGATATATAGCAAAGACCAACACAAATGAAGTGCTCGGCTCCAAGTCAAACATGACATGGCTAAAAGCAGTAAAAAAATGGCAAGAATGATTGGGTCAAACTGGCTGAGATATATAAATATATTTGTCATTATGAGGCGGGCTCGATGGTTTTATTGGCATGTATGTGGATTTTTTCAATTTCAAAAATAATACGTTGCTGGTACCAGTGTGAAATCGTCTCGTTATTAAGTAATGTGGGATAAAAAGACCAGTCTAAAATGGCACTTTTCGCGGCCATATCTAGGGTATTAAAACCACTGCTTTTAACAATACGTGGAGACTCTACACCACCTTGGGCATTGACCAAAAACTTGACGGTGACGACTCCTTGTTGGCCTGCGGCTTTTGCATCTTCTGGGTAGACTGGCTGCGGCGTGTTAATTGGCCTAGCAAGCTGCTTCTGCTGTGCAGGTGCAGACCTTGCACTGACACCATTTTGTTTTGGTAACTTTTGATTGTGAGTGCTTACTATTGGTTTGGGTTTCGCATTTTCATTCTGTGTGGCGAGCTGTTGCGTGTTTGTGTGTGCAAAGTCACTTTGTTGCGGTGTATTTGCAGCGGGAGGTGGTAATTCTGCCAGCGTCATTGTAAGGTGATTAGGCGCCATAGAGGTTGCTTCTTTTTTATCATCAGTCAAAAACCCCAGTACTAGCATGTGCAGGGCCGCAACCAATATTAGCAAAACAACAAATCGCATCATCCAATCACAGTTATTTGGTTTAAATCATGCTTATGGTATTGAATTGTTTAATACTAATCAATAATTAGCCCGCCGAGCAACATGCTACATTGACGGCGAGCTAGGCATTAAGATGTTACTCGGTGGTGCCTTTGTGGTAGCGCCTTGCTATTAATAAGCACAGTATTGCCATGGTAATAAGCGCGCCATTGACCCACCATATCGCTTTATCGGCCAGCAATAGTGGCTGTATGGCTAGCATGCCGTTGAATAAATCATAGGCGGGCGCCAATAAAAAGAGTAAAGCGGCCACCATTAACTGCTGGACCATAACTTTTCTTGGCGCGTTCATAATAAAAGCATGGAGCATGGCAAAAAACCAACTGAGATGAAACACAGGCACTAGTATAGTTTGCATCGCAAAATACTCAGACAAAAAGCGTGTTATGACAAAGCACATGGCGACTGAGATGAGTACGCCGCTTGAAAGGGCTAGGGTCATTGCACTGACAAAGCGCAAACCTATTTTGCTTTGCTGACGCTTTTTTACCCGCTTTTCTAACCAGATCAGGTTACCGGTTAAAATCAAATAACAGCACGCAAGACCCATTAAAAACATTAAAAAACGCATGAGATCTCCGCCAAACGTCCCGTAATGTAGCGCTTCAATCGTTGCCGCGCTTGCCTGCGCCGGATTACGCTTGGTGATGTCGCCGCTCAGTTGCGTAAAGTCATCTAATGCAAAGCGCAGTCGATGATATTCATGCAATGAACCGCCTTGGCGCAAAATCACTTCAACATGAGCGGCTTTATCTGCCATACCATATGAAAATAGATAGGTGAGCTGATGCGCTGGGTAGCGCGTTTTAATGTGTGATAACAAGGCATCGTATTGTTGCGTTGGCAGGGTTAGGCCACTGGCTGTCTGTTGCACTGCATCCGGTTTACCAAGCGCTTTATCCAGTTCACTAAAGTCGCCATTAAATGCTGCAAACCCAAAGCTGGCTTGAAATAGTAAAGCGAGATTGAAATAGACGCCAGTCAGTGCATACATAAAGGTATAGGGAAATGCGGTCACCCCAATCAAGATATGGCCATCAAGGTATTTATCTTTGGCTTTGTCAGTCCGATATTGATAGTAATGACTGATAATTTTTTTTAAGTGGATGAGCAGCCCTGTCAGCAGCACCACAAAAAAGATTAAAGTGATTACCCCGACCAGTTCAAATCCAATGTTTGGAATATACAGGTGGTAGTGCATGCGATACAGCATGTCGGCAAGAAAAAACTGATTGCGATCGAGATCGAGTAAACGTCCATCATCGGCGGCAAAACTGTAGTTTAAGTATTGTCGTTTACCGTCTTGTGTAGCGAGAAAAAACACCGTGTAAAACGGTTTATTTTCGCTGGGTAAATCAATACTGACTCGGTCATTGAAGCGAATGTCATAGCCAAGCCCTTGCAACTTATCAATGATGTGACTGACAGGGATTTGCTCTGTGGGCAAGGCTTTATGAAAGTTATGAAATCGGTCCCATTGATGAATCTCAGCGCGATAAAAAGAGAGGCTACCACAGACAAAAATAATCATGAGTGCGCCTGAAATGATTAAGCCAAGCCAAGTGTGCGCATGAGTAAGATTTTTTAAAGTATCTTTAGAAAACATGGAGAAACCATTAAGTGAAAAAGGCTATCAGATAAATTAACACTGCGGGCGCAGCGCAATATAGGCCGCGAAGCCAAGCTGCTTTGGCACTGCTTGCGCCATAGCAATATGTCATGATGCATGCCCAACCGGTTAGACCAACAGTCATGAGAAAAGCAGCGGAGATGGCGCTTAAGTCACTATAAAAATGGATTAAACTACTAGGAAGCAACGTGATGGTGATTAAACCGCAGATGAAGCCTGCAAACGTTTTATGCCACATAAAGGCCTCCAAAAACAAAATGCAAAGCAGTGGCAATCAGCACAAACATAATCACACTTGGCCAAACTGCGTGATTAAAGTGGTGAATTAAAAAAACCGGTGCCGCGAGGGCAAACATACTTAGTAGTAGGGTATAAGTAAGTGCGGCACCGATTGTCATACCTATTTGCACAAAGCCCCACACTGCAAGCAGGCATAAGATCAGTGCAAATAGGTGTAACAATAGGCGTCCAGATAAGGGACGGGATAGCCATCGCTGCCGTGTGCTGGTTGCATAGTACAGCACGCCGCATAGCCATAAACTGGGCAGTAAATAATACATTATGATAGTCACGTATTGGCGGCTTTCGCCGCCTTATTTTTATTAGAATTTATAGTTGGCGTTGATGGCCCAAGTACGTGGAGAACCCGCTTTTTTAGGTACAAATCCGTATGTATCGTAGTAAGACTCATCCAGTAGGTTGCGTACATGCACTTTCACATCCAGTTGCTCAGTGACTTGATAACCAAGATGAGCTGAAATCAGGATTTCACCTTGCTTGGTATCGGCCAGTGAACCTCGTCGAGTACCCGCTGGTAGCCCTAGGTCAACGCCACGAGGTGCCAATACGTTTACTGTAGTGTCATCGTTCCACTGCAAGCCAAGGCCTGCTCGCCAATCATGGTATTGATAGCTTGAGTTTAACTTAAGCAGCTTGCGTGGCGCTTCTTTGTTAACGTCTTCACCTTGCTGATCTTCTAATGAGAACTCGCTATAACTGGCGTTAAGTTGCCAGTTTTCAGTGATATCGCCCGCTATTTCAAGCTCAAAACCGGTTGAGTTTGCACCGTCGACTTGGCGGTACCGAATGGGGGTTACATTGGCATACTCTGGAATGGCTTCAGCGACGTTTTTCAGCAAAGTATCAAATGCAGCAAAGTTGATATTAAATTTATCGTCAAATAGCGCCAGCTTGAGTCCAAGCTCAATATTTTGGCCGGTAATGGCTTCAATCGGTGCTAGGTTAACATCAACCAAGCCGGGTTGAGGCTTGTATGTATCCGTGTAACTTGCATAGATGTTTAAAGTGTCGAGTGGGCTGTATACCAAACCTAAGTACTTACTGTCACCATCATCAGACGACGAAGAAGCCGAGTGGCCTTGCCAAGACGTATAGTTTTTATTGTTTTGTTTGAATTTATAAAACTTGATACCCGCGATCACATTGAGCTGCTCATGGACATCGATATTGGTGCTCAGTGCTAACGTTTCTTCGTCGACGGCTTCTAATCTGTCTATGATTTTTTGATTAATGTTTGGCGCTTTTATCCCTCGAGCTGGATTGGCATCGAACAGGCTTGCCATAGGGTAAAAAGCACGACGTCCCTCAGGAGTCTCTTCTTCGTAAGTACGGTTTGTGTACTCAGTGTCGTTTTTTAGGTAGGTGATATTGATTTGATGTTCACGGTCAAACAGTTCAACTCGGCCGATTGCACTGGCTGTCATGGTGGTTACTTCACCTTCATCAGCAAAAAGTGAATCAATACCGAATACGCCTAGGCCTGTTTTAGGATCTGCGGATGATGAGAAGTAGGTGAAAATAGACTCTAAATCATTGGTTCCGTGATAAATTGCACCATTGAGCTGCCAATCAAGGTTTAACTGGTGAGAGATTTTAAATGTATAACCAGTATGCTCTCTATTTTGAAATGCATTTGGCGAGGCGAGGTTAGTTGATGCTGGTAAATCTGTACGGCTGCCATCGTTATAAAAAATAGGCACTCCCCAATGTACACCGTTGTGGTCTAGCTTCTGGTGGTGAAGTGTTAGGCTCGCTTCAGTTTGCTCTTGTGCGCCAAAATAGCCATGAAGTTGGGTGTAGAACACCTGCTTTTGGGTGTCTTCTCGATCAATATAGGTATCAGCATCTTCAAACACCAAGACGACGCGTGCCGCATATTTACCATCTTCGGTCAATGCACTGCTGGCGTCGAGCTCGGCGCGTTTATGGTTGAAGCTACCAAGCTCGGCAGAGACATTCAGTAAACGTTCGCGTGTTGGTTTTTTAGAGATAAGGTTTACGGTTGCTGAGGGCTCACCTGCACCTGCCATTAAACCAGCTGCACCGCGAAGTACTTCGACTGAGTCATAAACGGCACTGTCTAAGCGAAATTCTTGGCCGCGAGAAAAACCAGCTGGCATGCCGTCTTTGACATATTCATTGACGTAAAAGCCTCTAGAAGAGAAAAGCGTATCGTCTGATGTACCATATTTATAGCGATAAACACCTGCGCTATTATTGAGCACATCTTCCACGTCATCTAGCCCATAATATTCAATAAAATTAGCATCTAAGACTGAGATTGACTGAGGGGTTTCCTTAACAGATAAATCAAGTCCTGTCGGAGAGGAACTACGCTCAATTGGTTGACCCAGTATTTCTATGGTTTCAACGGTTTTGACATGCATATCGGGTAGTTGCGCGACAGGCGCGTCAGTATTGGCGTCATAGATGACGTAGCCAGTATCTGTTTTTGCAAAACTGAGCCCAGTGCCTGCCAATAATTGGGTGATGGCTTGGTGAACGTTTAAATTGCCTAAAATCTGGTTGCTTCTGAGATCTTTACTTAGCTTACTGTTGACTGAAATAGAAGTTCCCGTTTGTTCTCCTAACTCTGAAATTGCTTGATCAAGCGTGCTCACAGGTAAATTTAACGCGTGGACTTGATCCTCAGCTAGGGTATCCATGGGAGAAGCAAGTAGTACACCCGAGAGACTCGCTGCCAGTAGGCTAAGTTTGAATGATTTAGTGGGCTGAGCAACCATGATTTTCCTTAGTTTTAAGTAATGTGTCACTCTCTATGCCCCGCGAGCAGCCAAAATCTGCCAAGTTTTTTAATTTATTTTTTAAAATAATCTTACTGTACTGAAATATAAGGTTTTTTATTGATTACTTGCCAAACATTTGGGACCCCATTGAGTGTCAGTTCAGGGAAGGTGCTGAGTATTTGCGATAAGATTTGCTTGGGATCGGCGAGCGAA
This sequence comes from Pseudoalteromonas luteoviolacea CPMOR-1, assembly GCF_001625685.1. Lineage (GTDB taxonomy): Bacteria > Pseudomonadota > Gammaproteobacteria > Enterobacterales > Alteromonadaceae > Pseudoalteromonas > Pseudoalteromonas luteoviolacea_K. The sequence continues at coordinate 223,518 of NZ_AUYC01000014.1, forward strand.
AAAGTGCCGCTAATATGTAATTGCGCAGCAGCGGGTGCCACTCTGATGCTGCCACTTAAATAGCGAGACAGTTCTGCAATAAATTGTTTAAGCGGCATTTGAGACACACTGAGCATGCCTTTGGTCCAGCTTGTCATATGTCTTGGTGTTTCAATAATTCGAGTACCACTGCGCTCGGCAATAAGCGTATGGTTTTTGTCTACGGTGAACTTTTGTCCATTAGCAACAATATTAAGACGCGTGTTCAGGGCGCTAAAGCGCACTTGCTCAGAGTCATCAAAGAGAATAAATTCATCGCCGGATTCAGCATTGAAGTGACAATGAGGGCTAGAGATGGTCATGGCTTTTTGGCACACAATATACGCTTCACCGTATTTGAGCCAAAGTGTGTGCGCGCCTAAGTTTATGGCGCTGTGAGTATTGAGGGTAATGCTGGCTTGCGCTAAATGCGTTAATTGAAGTTGCTCGCCAACTTGCGCATGGTGGTCGGCTAATTTGGCACTGATCCCCAGCTCTTTTTGATAACGCCAGGTGAACCAACTTGATATTGATAGAGCAGCAATTGATTTTAAGATATGACGGCGGCTTTGATCTGCTTTAGATAGCGTGTTGAGTGATTGTTGACCCGATAGTGGTAGGTCTGAAAACATTTGTTGTGAGTGATTGACTTGCTGCCATGCTTTCTGATGCGCGGGATCCGCTTCCAGCCACTGGGTGAAAGCGTGTTTTTGAGCCAGTGACAGTGACTGTGCTTCTTGTTGCACATACCAGTCAACGGCTTGCTCTATTGCTGACTGCGTTAATGGCATGGTGTTAAGTTGACTCACTTTGTACTTCAACACACGCCAAGATTGCCTTGCACATGGCCTTTTGAACCATATTGACGCTGATATCTAATTTTTTAGCAATGTCTTTATAGGCCAAACCATCGATTCGGGCCATGATAAAAACTTGTCTGACCCGTTGTGGTAATTTTTCCAACACTAAGGAGAGCTGCTCTAATGTGTGGATTATCATTTGCTGTGCCTCGGGACTCGGGGCCATATGTTCGGGCTGTTGAGCCAGGGTTTCGAGGTAAGCTTGCTCAATTGATTGTCTGCGCCAATGATTATTAACCAGGCCTGTAGCCAATGTCGTCAAGTAAGCTCTAGGGGAGTGGATAGGCTCCAATTTATTTGAAGCTTGTTTATTCAGCAACCGAAGAAAAGTGTCTTGTGCAATATCAGCTGCTTGGGCTTGACAGTTGAGCTTGCTATACAAAAATTGACGTAACCAAGAGTGATGATCTTGGTACAAAGACGCGATTTGCAAAGTATTTCCTTTTCTTCGTTTTTATTCGTAATAAAAATTGTTCGCAATTATAAGGTTTGTTGCTATTTAAGCAAGTGATAGAGGTGATGGGTTAAAGTAAATGCTATATATATACATGTTTTTTAATATATTTGTGGACTTGAATGTCGTTAATAAGGGGTAATTTGTTGCGCTAGTGCACGATTTATTGGGTGCTCAGTGAGACATTCTTCAATGGCTCCCCCCTCATGTCATTCAAAAGTATTTCTATCTAAAAATGATGACGCCTGTACCGGATGATTTTAAGAATTGGCTTCAAGTCATGGTGGTTATGGAAGGTATTTTATGTCACTTGAAAAGGTGTTACGCGTCTCTTAGAAGCCAATTTATGGTGGTCGAAAATTTTCAGTGACTTTATTTTTGACTGTCTATACTTGGATGAATAGTCAACCAGTCTAAGGTGTTTCAAGGATGCTGAAATGAGTAGTAAATACATTGTGCTCGTTGCCATCATGTTAGCTGCGATAATACTGGTACTGGCATTTCAGTTTAAAACGGCTCAGCAACGCCATCATTGGCAACAAGATGTCGTTGAAGTGCACTCAACTGAGGTCGTCTATCAAGAGCGAAAAGTAGATGCGCCTATCCAGCCTTTGCCCATAGTTAAGCAATACGATGTTGCATGGGCGCAATTAGGTAAAGCCTTATTTAAAAGTCCATTATTGTCGTCGGATAATACGGTATCTTGCGCATCATGCCATGATTTGTATAACGGTGGGGATGATGGATTTTCTGTGTCTGTCGGTATTAAACAGCAACTGGGTGAGCGTAATTCTCCAACGGTGATTAATTCAGTCCTTAATTTTCGTCAATTTTGGGATGGTCGTAGCCCTAACTTAGAGTCTCAAACTCCAGAGCCTATTCACAACCCAATGGAAATGGGCACCAATTGGCAAGCGGTGATCGAAAAATTAAATGCGCAGCCAGGCTTTGTAAAAAGTTTTAATGCGGTTTCAAATGATGGCATTACCGTAGAAAATATCATAAAAGCGATTGTGGCTTTCGAAGCGTCGCTCATTTCTCAAAATACGCCAATTGATGACTTCTTATTGGGAAAAGCCGATGCACTCACCTCACAACAGCAGCGCGGGTATGAAAAGTTTGTGTCTTATGGCTGTGTGACGTGTCACCAAGGCCGCAATATTGGTGGCAATTTATATCAAAAAGTGGGCCGCTTAGATCAAGTGCCTGAGCAATTGTTAGATGATGTGGGTCGTTTTGAAGTGACACAAAACCCACAGGATAAATTTGTATTTAAAGTACCTAGTTTACGAAATGTTGCTTTGACTGCACCCTATTTTCACAATGGTTCAGTGGACAACTTGTCTGATGCGATCCGGATCATGGCCAGAGGTCAGCTGGGTTTAGATTTAAGCGATGAGGACGTTGCAGACATAGAGGCATTACTGCAATCATTCTCTGGTGACTTGCCGAGGTCTTTAGCGGAGTGAAATATTTAATAGAAGGGTGTTTACTGCTGTTAATTTGGTTTTTTGGTTCGCAAGCCATTGATGGGTATTTTCTTGTGCAGCATCAGCAGCAGGAGTTACACATTAAGCGGCAGCTGCAAGGGGTCGCTACTGAATTATCGTTAGAAACCTTTTCTGCGATGGACCGTAATGTTTACCATTTTGACAGGCATGCACAAAAGCAACTTGAATTTGAACGTTTGATTAATGAGTTGGAGCGTAATGAACGGTTAAATGCAGAGCTCTCGAGTGCATTAGGGTCGTTCAAAAATACCATCGACACGTATATGCAATTGGCTTCGATGTTGAAAACGTCCTATCGTTATATCGCCAAGTTGGCACTGGATAAAGCCGAGTTTGATACAGATGTGCAAGTTTTGTTAAGTCGCGGCATCGCATTGATCTCAAACCTACATGTAACCAATTCATTACCTGTAATCGATCAAGTCAATAGCGAGCTGTCAATATTAGTGCCGCAAATCAAAAAGCTAGAGTCCAATGTGCCGCGCCTCAGAGTACTGCGTTTACATATCGAATTTGTGTTAGATAATGCACTCAAAGCCTCAAATCTACTGGTGCCTATTCAGCAAAGTAATATATCAACCGTGATTTTGCGAGACATTAACGCGCTAGTGCACTTAATGGATGAAACAAGGTGGAAAATGATGCAGGCTGTGTTGATGCTGCTTTGTGTTATTTTTTTATTGATTATTCTTGCACTAGCAAGGCTATTAATTGACCTTAAACAAGCCAATATGATGGCGAATCAAGCTGCCGAAACGAAGTCTCTGTTTGTATCAAACATGTCTCATGAAATACGTACCCCAATGAATGGTATTTTGGGACTGACAGATATTCTCTTGACCACTGAGCTGACCGGAGTACAGCGAAATTACCTAGAAAAAGTGCGATTTTCAGCGAATGCACTGACGACCATCATCAATGATATTTTAGACTTTTCAAAGATTGAGTCGAAAAAATTGCACATTGAACGTGTACCTTTTCAATTTGAAGACTTATTAGACAATTTGCGTTCTTTAATCACACCACTTGCAAATACTAAAGGGGTTAAATTGGTTTTCGATTTAGCCCCCACGTTGAGTAAACAGTATGTCGGAGATCCAGTTAGAATTAATCAAATCATGCTGAACTTTGCATCGAATGCGGTCAAGTTTACTGAAGATGGTTCGATTACTTTGAGTGTTCAGCAAGAAAAACAGCAAGGAGACACGTGTTGGGTAGCCATTTCTATCACAGATACTGGCATTGGTATTGCGCCCGATAAAGTCGATATGTTGTTCGAGCGATTTACTCAAGCTGAGTCCTCCACAACCCGTAAATATGGTGGGACGGGGTTGGGACTGACAATTTGTAAACTGCTAACAGAGCTTATGGGTGGAGTGTTAGAGGTAGAGAGTGAGCTTGGCAAGGGATCAAAGTTTACTGTTAAATTACCGCTGCGTGCGATAACTGAAGAGGTTGAAGAGCCTGAGCAAATCCACTTGTCTGGCTCGATATTAATTGTTGAAGATGATCCTATTTATTTGGAGATCAGCCAAAATATTGCTCGTTCAATAGGGCTACAAGTTAGCGGAGTAAGTAGTGGTGAGGAGGCACAAGCGGCATTACGTGGTCAGGCGTTTGATATACTGCTGGTGGACTGGATTCTACCGGACTGCCATGCCAATGAGTTACTTGCAAAATTGAGTGACAGTGGCAGCTTACCTGAGCGTGTTGTGGTATACACCGCGCACACACGGGAGAGTATCCAAACAGAGTCTGATTTTCCTATTTTATATAAGCCATTACTTAAAAGAGATTTAATCGACGCGCTGAGTGAGCTTAAAAAAACCGGTCAACCTGAAATAGCGACTCATAGACCTGTAGAGGTCACCACTCAAGCTGTAGGTCAGTCAGGTGGCAGTACGAAACCTGATACACCCAATTCGGATATATTACAGGGCGGCTGTATGCGAGTCTTATTAGTGGAGGACAACGAAATTAATCGCATTGTCGCGCTAAAATTACTCAGCCGCATTTCAGGTGTGTCGGTGGAAGTGGCGGAAGATGGCCAAGCAGCTGTTGACATAATTACTCATCAAAACGCGGATTTTGATATTGTGTTTATGGATATTCAAATGCCTGTAATGGATGGCGTTGAAGCGACAAAACGAATTCGAGCAGTGTACTCTGCTGAGCAGTTGAAAATTGTCGCGCTGACAGCCAATGTCATGCAGTCTGAGGTGGACAAGTATTTGGAGATTGGCATGAATGGTCACCTTGGTAAACCATTTAAAATGGATGAACTGGAAGCGGTGTTTAAGCAACATATGACAGAGTTAAATTTATAATGTCACTAAGCTCATCTTGCAATTCAGTAAGGCTTGAAAGCTTAGCTTTTTATTAAACGGTATTGTCAGTGCGTTATTGAACGGCGTGACATTGGGAATAGCCGCAATTTTCTGTTAAAAAAAACTGTTTGAATTATCATCAGCGCGTCAATTCATAAGGAGAGCATAATGCGCGCTATTTCTTTTTTCAGTGGTTTATTACTTGTGGGGTGTAGCAGTGTGCAAACGCTCCCTTCATTCGATGCAAAAAACTGGCGTTATGCCACTGATCCACATGGCAGTCAGGTCATTTTAAATGAACCGCTTGTACAAGAAAAATGTGTCAAAATAGGGTTTGACCGTGTCCCTAGAGTCGATAAGCAAAATAATTCATGGGTAGAGCTGATTTATGATATTCCCCAAGGCAGCTTAAACGGTGTATCACACATTGAAGTGACTTATCAAAGTGATAAGCCGCTTGTGATCAAGTTGTCGCAAAAAGAGTATGGCGGTGATGGTGATAAGAGTTATGCACATTACCAAGTAATCTTACCGCAAGCGACGCAGCCGATTACACGAGAAGTCACTTTATCTGATTTTGCTCGACCCGATTGGACCCCAAATTGGTCGAAAGACCAAGGTATTGTGAGTGCTTCCATATCTGCGTTGTACTTTGTCCCTGATTTAACGGATAAAGAAGGGGGCAACGCGACCATCACCATTCATCACCTTGCATTAAGATAAGGCGACAAACATAAAAAGTTGTCTTATATTTTTCCATTGAATGACGCCATACTCCAGAAAGGCTAGATATGGCGTTCACTTTGCTAAGTTTACATATTCTTATATTTGATTATGCCCCTAAAGAGCCTCGCTAAAGTGTCTCTCTAATCTGACATGCCCATCACTGCACTACATGATTAATTTGAAAATTTAGCATTTTTGTCAATGATTAAATAAATGCATAAGTGGTTTGATGGGTTATGAGTCGTTGCCAGTTGAGTGGGGTCGCTATGTTTATCATTGGTATCAAAGAGTCCCCATGCGAGTAAAGTATCGTACTACTCCTTGGTTTGTTCCTGCCATTTCTGCAGTACTGGTTTTAGGTGTTTTACTCTACTTCAGCATGTTAGAGCAGTCCAAATTGATAGAAAATGAACTGTTTGAAATAAAGGAGCAGCGTGCGTGGCAGGCTGAGGTGATTGCTGAGCAAATAGAACAAAGACTGCAATATGCGTCAGACTCATCGGGTCGGCTGGGCAAAGCGCTGCAAGCTCGCCTTGAGCAAGGTGACTTTAAGACAAAAACACAGCTATCTGAATTAATTCACCCTCATCCTGATGGATCATTACGAACACGACCTAGTGGTTTTGACGGTCGATATCAGGCGGGTATTTACTTGCCACCAGATTCAGAGTTTTCAAGGTCGCAAGCAGAGCACTTGTTGGCAGCTAAGCAAACGGTAGAAACATTTGGTCAAGGTGCTCTATCTAATCAGTTTTCGGATACTTGGTTCATGGAACCATCCGGTGGCATTGTGATTTATTGGCCTGAAGAGCCTGATTTTGTATTTAAAGCACAGGGGGGATTTAGTTATAAAAATACCCCATGGCTGGTTCCTGATACAGCACCAGGTACCTATTGGACGCCCTTAATTGAAGATCCGATCCCTCAGCTATTGATGCTCTCTGCGGTAACTCCTGTTTACCTGAACGGTGTATGGCAAGGCAACGTGGGTCATGACATCACTTTGCAAAGCTTATTGGACAATACCAAGCTGTTAAAAGGTGCGCCTCAAAGTGCATTTATTTTATTGAATGAAACAAGTGACATTGTTGCCACTGACATCACAAGTTTGCTCAATGTTGATGAGTCAGTTCATTTGAAAACTATAGAGCAAGGTATTTGGTATGAGGCATATCAAAAACTTTGGTCACATGATGAATCATATTTGGCCTATCAGTCGCGGCTCTTCACTATTTCAGTTATAGAGTCTCAGGGGTGGGTTTTAATGACATCAATGCCGTTGCAGCCGGCCGTACAAAAAATTGAACAAGCGTTTACTGCACTGCAAACCATGGCGTTTATCAGTATTGCTGCCGAAGTAATTATCTTAACTTTATTGTTTGCCTATTTTCATCGCAAAAATAAAGCTTACGTCAAGCATCTCAAAGACATCTCAGATAGCTTAGCGCGGGAAAAGGTTCGTTATGAAACCTTGGTTGATCGCATTCCCTCAATCGTATACCGCTGTAAGAATGACAAATACTGGACCATGATGTATTTAAATGGTGCCATTGAAGCGGCGACAGGGTACTTGGCTGAGGATTTCATTCAGAATAAAGCGCTGGCATTTGCTGACATTATCTATCCCGATGATCAGGGTATGGTATGGCAGGTTATCCAAGATGAGCTCGAGTCAACGGGGCGGTTTAAAGTAATTTATCGAATCATCCATCGTGTCGATGGGATCCGTTGGATGATTGAACGAGGCGGTTATAGTGAAGACAAAGAGAGTATCGAAGGCGTGATCACCGATATTACTGAATTGAAAGAAGCAGAGCAAAAATTAAAAATATCCAATATGACGCTCGATGAAAAAGTGGCCTTGAAAACCACGGAGTTACAGGTAGCCAACCTAGAGCTCACAGAAAAAACTGACAAGTTACAAACTTCATTGCAGGTATTGCAGCAGACGCAGAATGAGCTGGTGGAAGCGGAAAAAATGGCTTCAATGACGAGCATGGTTGTCGGCATGGCACACGAAATTAATACACCACTTGGTAATATTGCAACCGCTGAGTCTGTGATCTACTCAAAGTTAGAAGGCTTGCAGCAGGCTATAAATACAGGGCAGCTTAAAAAATCTGAACTGATAAATACGCTGGATGTGGTCGAGCAAAGTTTGCGCTCAAATCACACCAGTCTGGAGAAATTACTAGGATTAAGTGAAAAGTTTCAGAGCTTAGATTATCGACATGAAGTGGATACCGATCGTGTAGCATTTTCATTATCTGAACTCTGTGGTCAAATCATGGAAAAATACACGCAGCAATTTGCATTAAACAACATTGAATACAGCTTGAGTATAGATCCTGAAATTACTTTATATGGTCCTGCTGAAGCCATGGATGAAGTATTGAGCAAGTTAATAGATAACTCTATCAAATATGGCTTTGTTGAATCTCGTGGTGGCCGCATTGAGATATTGGCTCAGTTTAATGAAAGTGAAGAACAGCTGATGCAACTGACTTATAGCGATAATGGTTGCGGTATTGAACCTGCAGTGGCGAGCCATATTTTTATACCGTTTGCAGCTCAAGCGCTTGGCTCAGGCAGTAGTGGGCTTGGCTTGTCTCGAGTGTATAACATCATCAAAAATGAGTTTGCTGGCAAAATTGAACTGCAAACAAGCGCGCAATCAGGCACTCATTTTGTTATCCATTGCCCTGTCAAATGAGTTTCTGACCTGTAATATTTGATTATTCAAAAATAAATACCCAGATTTTTGTCACAGTTTTCTTCTTGAAAGTGGCTTTATATATAACGACAGTTGGAGGGAAAAGTTATGATAAAGTCAAAGGCATGCGCGCCTGTTTTGATTCAAGGAGAAAATACGATGGATATTGAAAATCAGCTTATTCAATTAGTGGAGAGTGCAAAAGCTGGCGACAAACAAGCATTTTCTGATTTGGTTGAGCAGCTTTCGGGCGTGGTCAGTAGTATCGCATTGGCAATCACCAAAGATGTTGCACACAGTGAGGATGTGAGTCAGAAGGTGTTCATTAAGGCATGGCATAAGCTGGAGGAGCTAAAAAGTAACGCCAGTATTTTACCTTGGATCAGGCAGTTAACGCGCTACACAGCCATCAACCACCTCCGTGATCAAGGAGCTGTGTCACACAAACTGGTGAGTTCAGCTCAGGCCGAACAGGTTTTACAACAGTTGGTTGATGGGGCAAGTCAGTTAGATGATATGCTGATTAGGAAGCAGCAATCAGCACTGTTGTACCATTTCTTAGAGAAGTTACCTGATGAGAGTAAAGAGGCTGTTTTACTTTATTATCGCGAAGGCCAAAGTACAGCGCACGTGAGTGCCTTATTAGGGGTAAGTGAAAGCACGCTGAGAAAGCGTTTAGAGCGTGTCCGTTCCCAACTGAAGAGCCAAATGATGGCAAACTATGGCAAGCTGATTTTAGCGACTGCTCCTGTTGGGCTGTCATCGCTGGTCTTATCCCTTGCCGTGACCTCCTCGCCGGTGGCTGCGGCGACGCTCAGTGCTGCGACACAATCTCAAGCATCATGGTTATGGAAGTTAATAAGTATGCTCGGTGGGGCTGCAGCTGGTGGGGCGATGGCCCTACTTGCAAATGATATCAGTGCCAAAAGAGCACTTAAGCACTTTGATGACCCAGATGTGGTTAAAAGGTTACATCGTGCCCGAAGAGTAACCAATGCATGGATCATTGTCAGTGCGCTGCTGATGGTACTGGCTTATCAATTTAGCGCAGGCTGGCTATTTCCTACCTTAAGTTATTTATTTTTGTTAATTGGTGTGACTCGGTTTACAGTGATCATGGCGGTCGCAAATAAGCAGCGTATCATCGAGCAGGCGCAAGGTGACGACCTTGCTTATAGGCAACTCTCAAAGCAAAATAAATATGGGTTTTTAGGTTGGAGCTTTGGCGTACTTGGAGGCACGGCCGGGTTACTCTGGGGGTTTGAATTGAGTGGTCGTTTTGCACAGTGGATATAATATTTTGAGTCAGCCAGCTTGAACATTGTATATAAAAGCCGTTTTATCGATAATGCGGCTTTTGGTTTTTTAGCAAGCCCAATAACAGTTTTGCCTTAAACTTAATGTGAGTGCTTAATCATTTAGGAGAGCAGTTTAAAATCGATGTTGTGTAATATGTTTATGCTTTTCAATGAGCGTAATTTATTTTCATGTACAATTCGTATTCACGCACATTCGCTACATAATTAAGGCAATCATAATGATTTTAGATTTTAAGGAATTATCTCCAAATCATGTTTACCATACACTGACTCAAACAGTGGTGCCTAGACCAATTGCTTGGGTATTATCAAAAACAGCAAAGGGCACACTCAATTTAGCGCCTTTCTCTTATTTTACTGCGATCAGCTCAGATCCGGCTATCCTCATGTATGCCGTTGGTCAAAAGCCTACAGGTGAATATAAGGATTCAGTGGTCAATGTTGAGGCGACACAAGAGTTGGTGATCCACATTGCTGACAGCACGTTAGCGCACGAAGTAACGCAATCTGCGGCGTCATTACCCAACGATGAGTCTGAACTGGACCTACTGGATTTGTCTTTAGTTGAATTTCCAGGATCGGCGTTGCCAAGATTAGAAAAAGCCAAAGTGGCATTTGCTTGTAAGCTGCACAAAGTGGTCGAGATGGGGGAGTTGCCAATGAAGTTAGTCTTTGTGGAAGTCAAGCATGCTTACATCGATGACAAGATTATGCAGGTTGACGAAAAAGGTCGCAGTAAAATCGATGCATTAAAGTTAGATCCATTAGCGCGGTTAGGTGGTGCTGAGTTTGCAAGTTTGGGTGAAGTGTTTAAATCTGCACGGCCAAAATAGCCGTGCAGTTAGAAGGGCGCTGGGTCGCCCTTAATTTTGGATTATTAAAAGTTAACGGTCACTTCAGGAGAACAAAGATCACCTGCTTGGCATAACTTATAGGTATAACTTGTTGCAGCTGCATTGCGAGAATAATCACGGTACTTACCTGTGTTATTCACAATATCGATTAATTCATCATTACGATAAATAGAGACTTGCTCAGCTGACGAGCCACTCCAACGTAATTCCACACGGATTGAGCCTAAACGTGTTTTATTCGCTCTGACGACTTCCAGTTGTGGGCTATCAGAACTCACAGACACAGTTTGTGTACTACTATGTGTGTGACCTTGGCTGTCAGTAACGGTCAATGTCACATCATAATCACCAGAGGCGGCAAAAGTATGTAATGGGTTTTGTTGGTCGCTGGTGCTACCGTCACCAAAGTCCCACGATGTGCTCACAATATCATCATTTACATCGGAGCTCGTGTCTGTGAAGGTGACATTTAGTCCGTCGCGTGTGAACTCAAATCCTGCTACAGGAGGTTGTTCTGAGACTTCACCAATACCTGTTAGAGTAACAGACCAGTTATTTAACGTACCTGTATCAACAGCTGCATTGTCCACGACTTTTAAAGTCCACTCACCTGTAGCTACTTCTCCATTGAATGCATCAGAAGCGAAATTGCCGATGATATCATCTGTACCACCACCGCTGAGGTTGTGAAGCGTTGCAACCGTGCCACTTGGCGATGTGAGTGTGACTAACAAGTCACCAATATAGGTATGGCTAATATTCAATGCTGTGTTTGAACCAAAGATAGTGATAGGGTCGACAATATTGATTTTTGATATCGCCCCTTCTGGCGCATTGTCAGGAATATCAATGCTTGTTGTATTCTCATAGGTAAAGTCGCGTAGCCCTTGTGGTAGTACTGAAAGCGATACTTGCTTTTGTTGGCTAAGCTGACCTGATGTAGCGTTTACTGTGAAGTTGTAAGCGCCCCATTGCGTTTCTGCTGTGGTTGGCACGCTCAGCACTGCAGTTTCACCAGGTGTCACCGTCGTTTTTGAAAGTGTGACGCCATTTAGGTCACCAGCTGCTGTGAGTGCAATTTCACCCTGCCAGTTTGCGATAGAGTTAAATGTTAACTGGTAGGTCGCGGTTTCGCCTGCGGTAATTTGTTGTGAAACAGGCGTTGCAATGACTCTGAACCCAGGCTCCGGATCTGCGTCAATAAGCGCTTGATGTACGTCTAAGCGTTTGCCAGATACAGTCTTGCCTTCTAAATCTGCAATCGGTTTACCAGATTGCATCAAGAGGTTTTTAAGTTCTAATGTTGTTAGACTTGGGTTCACTGCTAATGCTAAGGCTGCGGCACCTGCGACATGCGGTGTTGCCATAGACGTACCAGAAAACGAGGAATACCCGCCACCAGGTACCGTAGAAAGTACATCACTGCCCGGCGCACCTAAATCGACAGATTGAAGACCCCACTGAGAGAACGAAGACATGTTATCTGTATGAGTGGTCGAAGCAACCGCTAGAACACTGTCATGATCATAGCTTGATGGGTAGCCCGGTGATACGTCATTGTCTCTAGCGCTGTTACCTGCTGCTGCGACAAACAAAATACCTGCTTGTTCACTCGCAGTGATCGAATCATATAAAGCTTGGCTAAAGCCGCCGCCACCCCAGCTGTTATTTAAAACACTCACATTGTGGCCTGAATTTTTTAAACCCACCATGTAATCGATACATTTGATTGCATCAGCCGTTGAGCCACTGCCTGAAGAGTTCAAGAATTTACAACCAACAATAGAGACTTCGTGGTTAACACCGACAACCCCTGTGGTATTGTTGCCCGTTGCACCAATCGTCCCAGATACGTGCGTACCGTGACCTTGGTCATCCATTGGATCACCGCTATCAGTGATGGCATTGATACCATAGACGTCATCAACGTATCCGTTCCCATCATTATCGACGCCATCTCCTGCGATTTCACCAGGGTTTATCCACATATTTGCCGTGAGATCTGGGTGTGTATAGTCAACACCAGTATCGATAACGCCAACGATGACATCACGAGAACCGACACTGATATCCCACGCTTCAGGTGCATTGATGTCTGCATCGTTTGTACCACCTGTTTGGCCTGTATTATTCAGACCCCAAAGTTGATCAAATAGGCTGTCATCAGGGATGGCCATCGCTTTGACCATGTAGTTTGGTTCTACATAAGCAACGGCTGGGTGGTCTTCAAGTAACTTAATGGCTTCTTTAGGCGATACTGCACTAAGATCAAATTTTGCTAAGCGGCCTTTTAAAACATGATTGTAGTTATCATCTTTCTCGTCAGCATTACTGTCTGAGATACGTGCTTTTACAAGCTGACGAGCTTGCGCACGTTGCGCAATGCTTGCGTTGTCTTTGAATACAACGAGTACACTGTTATCAACTGTCTTTGTCGTAGATTGAATTTGCACAGCCGCTTGAGAAGAAAAGGCGAGCAAAGGCGTTAGCGCCAGAGTTAAAGCTGTAAGTTTTGTTTTCATCATTCTTCCAATATTAGTTGTTCTAAGTCTTCAGAAGTTGGGCGTATATGCACAACTGCTAATTTATTAGAGCTTCTATTTTAGAACTGATGACGGCATCGTTTTGGCAACGGATATCAACTTAGTATAGAGGGAGACCTGACATCAAATTGAAATGAGTTCATATCATGAATTTCATCTCTTTTTGTGACCTTTTGATGTGTTTAATTGGTTTTTCTCATGCTTTTTTTGTATTTGTCATATGGGGTGGGCTGACTTTTATGCGCTTTTTTTACTCATACTTTTTTTGTATACGATAGGGGGTAAATAGAATTTATGGAGCAGGTAATTGGTAAAGCTATGATAAATATGAATTTAATTATTCAATAAAATTTCTCATTTATCTTCATTAAATTGCAAATTAGAGTTAATACGTGACTCGCTTCAAAGTCTACGCAGTATAGTAAAAGTTAATACTGCACTAGATCAAAAAGCGACTAAACAATAATTAAAGAACTTCTAAATAAGAACAGGACGCATCATTAATTATTCTCAACTTATATTTGTTGAGAATAAAAACTTGGTTTTTACGTACCTTTTTTATTGTATGTTCTTTATTTAAATTTGAGTTTATTTGTCTTGGCAACGATGGGTTTACTCAGTGTTAATTTGAATAAAGTGACAGCTATATAGGTACTAATTCAAAATAAAAATGCTTAAACACTAAGGAGAAAAGTGTGAAGTTTTCTAAATCATTAATTAGCTGTGCGCTTGCTTTAGCTTTCACTCAATCAGTTGCTGCGCAAACGGTTGAGCAGACCAATAAAGTTCAATCTACTTCTAACCTAAGTCAATTAGAAAGAGGTTTAACGACAGGTAACTCGTTAACCGTGACTCAAAACTCTGTAGTGGGCGGCAATACGCTAGTCAGCTTTCAAGAAGGTACCAGCAACCAAGCTGACGTCACAACGACTGGTAGCTTTAACGAAACAACAACAAATCAAACCGGTACGAGCCACGCAATTGTAGTGACTACAACGGGTGACAACAATATTCAGAGCTATGTGCAAGAGGGCGACTCACATGGAGCAGAGACTGTAATTGCGGGTAATAGTAACCAAGTTGCTATTGCACAAAGTGGTGAAGGCTACTTCGGCATTAATAACGAAGTTGTAAATGCTATCAATGGTGATGAAAATGACGTACGTGTCTCTCAAACTACCGGCGGTCATTGGATGTACAATAAAAACATGCAAGGCAACCAAAATGCGGTTACAGCGACGCAATCTGGACAGTGGCATGAAGTACACCTAAACAATGTTTCTGGTGATCAGAACGCATTTTCGATAGATCAAAACGGCATCTACAGTACGGTCACGCTGGAAACGGTTGCTGGCAATGATAACGATATTGAAATATCTCAAATTGGTGATGAACACCGTATCGAAGTTTTACAGGTCACTGGCGATGATAATGACATCGATTTAGAGATGAGCGAAGGCAGTGAAAGTGCCATTAAAATTGCGGGTATCGTAGGCAGTGATAATGATCTGCGAGTTGACCAAGAAGGCAGCCGGAATGAGTTTGAAAGCGGTCTTTTCCAAGGCGATGATAATGATGTGACCGTCACGCAAAAGGGCGATGACTCATCAGTTGCTGTTGACCTTGAAGGTGACAACAACGCAGTCACAGTTGCACAGCAAGTGGTTAATCAAGATTCAGGGTTTAACTCGGTGTATGTTGGCCTTGCCGGTGACAATAATGAAGTTACCATGATGCAACTTGGTGAAGAAAATGATGCGCATGTGGCATTTTTTAACGGCGATGATAACGATGTAGATTTGGTTCAAAATGGCATTCAAAATGAATTCTTACTACAAACATCTGAACCAGATCCGAGCATAGAGTCAAATAACAATGACATTTCTGTTGTTCAAAATGATATCGGTAATAGCGCGGCTGTCACAATGGGGTATGTGGTTGCGAGTTCTGACAACCAAATTGATATTGCACAAGCTGGAGAGCTCAACGTGATCGATTTATTGCTAGAAGGCAGCAATAACTCAATCGACTTGGCGCAAGATGGCAATAATAACTTTGTAGCAGGTATTGAGTCTGGCGGCTTCATCGTTGCGGGTAATGATAATGTTGTCTCTATCAGTCAAACGGGTAATGGCAACTTGGTTGAGGGCGGTGTGTCTGGCAACGCTCAAACTTTGCATATTACGCAGATTGGTGACAATAACGTTGCGACCATCACGCAGCAATAGCAGGAGGGGGCTTTGCCCCCTTATCACAATGAAGTATATATTTTGCTTGACGATATTACTGGTACTGCATAACCACGCTGTTGCAAAAACACCCCCAGATCATGGCGAAGTTGAATTGAGCGGTCTTGTTATGGACCAAAGTATTAGTCGCTTTGGATACCAATTTTATTATGATTTCTCGCAACTTTGGCGAGAGGTACCGAATACTTCAGGAGTGAACATCACAATCAAAGAAACAGTATTACCCAGAGCGGGTACGAGGCTGGATGTGCGAATGAACCGCCGTTTGGTTTACAGTACCGCAATGGGGCGTCGAGGAGGTCCGATGGATGAGCGAGTCGAGGCGGCATTATTTGCAGTAATGGATGCCATGGCTAGCGATCGTTACCAGCAACGATCTCCAGATTTAGCTGAAAGTGGATGGTAGTAATGAAAACAATAATATTAACCTATTTATCTTTTTTCACGTTGAGCGCATCAGCAACTGAAATTGTATATAAGCCCATTAATCCCTCATTTGGTGGTAACCCATTAAACGCCAGTATGTTGCTCAATAAAGCCAATGCACAAAATATGCATCGAGCGCCAATTATTGAAAAGTCATATGGAGAGCGTTTTCAAGAATCATTAGAACGCACTTATCTTAATCGTATGGTCAGAGAGATTTCAGATATGGCATTTGGTGATGATGTGGAGGACAGTATTTTTAATGAAGACTCGACATTTACCAGTGGTGACTACGAAATTCAGGTGATCACCAGCACACCAGACTCCATCACAGTACAGATTAAACATATTGATAATGGAGATACTACCATCATAGAAGTACCGAGGTTTGGTTAATGTATAAAGTCGTCGTATTATGGTTTTTTGTATTATTAAGCGGGTGTAGTCGTATTGGTGCAGTGCTGCCTCCAGAGCAAAGTTTGCCAGTGCCACTCGAGCAAAGTCATGAATTCTCTTCTTTAAAAGCGCTTCCAGAGCCAATTGGCAAGATCCCCGTTGCCGTATATTCATTTCGAGATCAAACTGGTCAATACAAGCCAAAAGATAATGTAAGCTCTTTTTCAACAGCGGTCACACAGGGAGCAAACTCTATATTAATCCAAGCTTTGCATGAGACTGATTGGTTTATTCCCGTAGAGCGAGAGGGATTACAAAACTTATTAACTGAGCGCAAAATTACGCGAGCTGCCATGAGCGATGAACAAAAGAAATCGTCGAAATTGCCGCCTTTGACCATGGCAAAAATTATCTTCGAAGGTGGGATCATCAGTTATGATTCTAATGTCAAAACTGGGGGCTTAGGCATGGAGTATTTTGGTATTGGCGCATCAGAGTTATATCGAGAAGATGTGATTTCAATCTATATGCGCGCAGTCGATGTTCGTACAGGACAAGTCTTACTGTCTGTGGCTACGACCAAAACAGTTCTGTCAATGGAAATGAGAGCGGGTTTTTTCCGTTATGTGAGTTACAAGCGTCTTGCTGAAGCTGAAGCCGGTTTTAGTGAAAATGAGCCAATGCATATTTGTGTCACGCAGGCGATTGAAAAAGCACTAACGATGTTAGTCACTCAGGGTATCGAGAGGGGCGTGTGGGCAGCCAAAGATCAAGTAGCAGCCCAGCAAAGCAAAACTTAATGTCGGTGCAGAGATACAGGCACGGAGTTAAGTGGAATATGTTTTTGTGCCCAATTAGCCAACTCAATACGATTTCTTGAGTTGGTTTTTTTAAAGGCGCTATAAATATGTGTCTTAACTGTGTGGCTGCTGATGTTCAAAGAATCGGCAATGTCGTCATTTTTTGCACCGCTGGCAAGCAGTTTAATGACCGATTTTTCTCTGGCTGTGAGTGATGCAAGTTCTGTATCTTGCACATCCAGAGATTGAGGACGTGATATATTGGGGAGTTGTTGGATTAATTCATCAAACGCCTGTGATATTGAAGTACGACAGAACCATAACTCGCCATTAAGTACACGCTGGATCCCTTTAAAAATATTTTCAGCAGAAGTGTTTTGATATATGACGCCTTTTATTCGGGCTAACAATGCTGTTTGTTCATTGACTAAATTAGGTTGCGCATTAAAAAGTAATACGTTTTGTTGAGCGGCTAATGCGCTGACTTCTGCACTGAGTAAGTCTTTGCATTCGCGGTGACTTATATCAACCAAATATAAGTTGAATTGATCACGCGTTGTGATGTCGGGCAAGCGTGTATCTATTTTGATTTGGCTGCAGGTTGCCTCGAGAATTTTAACAAATCTCACAAATTCAATATTTTGTGTGTCGGTTTGATTGTGAGTTAAAACAAATAGACTAACTTCCTTGTTGCTAGCTTGAATCGCTTTCATATTATGCGACGACCTCTTATTGTTCCCATTACCTTAAATATACATATTTTTCACAATAAGTTTAGCTTTAATTTTCAATTTATTTTAATAGTATCATTAGTTAGTTATAAAGTATTATTCAATTGTGGCAGGTCAGGGCATGGTTTTCTGGTGTTAAACGCATGACAAAGCCGCATATATATGCGGCCCAAAAAAGTTTAATTAATGCATGAGTTTAATGATATAGCCTTGACCATGCGCACGTTCTATACCCATTTTTCTCAAAATAAAAGCGGTAGCAGTTATCGTCATAATTTGAATTACCCACATCGATCCGATAGCCGCTAATATAGGCGTTATGTAATGACACAAACCTACCATTATATAGAAGAGAAAAGTGTACATGTGGCCCGCTAGATTGACCGCCTTGGCATAAAGCCATATTGCGATTATTGGCGTAGCGCCCTAACCAATCTCCAGCAGAGATATAATCCCCAGTACTGTATTGTAGGTTATCCATATGATAGTACTGGGTAGCGTAACCACTTGAGTGAGTAACGCGTATATTACATGCAGAGTAACGTGTCACCCTGCCACCATGAGAGGCTTGTACCCAAGGCGTATTTGAGCCCCAACCACCCGAACCATTATTAAAATCTAACGACGAATAGGGGTAGCCAGAACCTGTATGTGAGTGTGCACCACCACTAAACCAAGCATATCCTGAAGGCCATGGTAAGTTCATTGAAAAGTTTACTTGTGGTGTGGCATTTGATGGTTTAAAGCTGACACCATGTGGAGCAAATAAGTTGATTGAGAATAATAGCCGATATTGATTTGCCAACTCGGCAAGCTTGGCAGAACCACCTAGCAGGCTTGATAACGCCGCCGTTGCCGCATTGCTCTGTTTCGATTTTTCATTGGTCGTATGATATTCAAAGGCGTAAAAGCGCTGGTTGAGTTTCAGTGCCACATCTTTTAGTTGCTCAGTAAATCCGATTTTATCTGTTAAACCTGCAAAAGGCGCGATGAGGGCGGCTTTACTCGGTGTGCTTATGAGTTGGCTCGATAGCTCCATTATTGCTAGTAGCAGCCGAGGGTTGATACTGGTGTGCCCAGCCCAGTGTAAAATCGCTTCTTCAAATTCAACTAAGTGGGGGGCGGTGTTGTATAAAACTGTTTGCCAGTCTTCGTCTACGAGTGCGTTATTTAAAATAAACTGTGACTCGTCTACTTGGATCAATGGATTTAACGCCAGGTGCTGCAAATGTTGTTGGTTGAAATGAAAGGGCTCGATATCAAGATGTTGGCCTTCAGCTTGCGCTGTTTTGGATAAAAATAATAGCGCGGGCAGCGCTGTGGTCATTATCGTTAAATATGGTTTCATGTTGTATCCTCTTGATTGTTTTTTGTACTACCTTTGCCTGTATATCGAGAAGTAATAAAAATGTAAAATAAGTGCTTTTGCACTAAAGGGCAGGGTTTGTACAAGAAAAAGTACAAAAAGAAGACATCATAAAAAATGTCGCAATAATCGTTTGATGATAGAAGCAAGCATCTTAATAGGAAGATGCTTGCTTTATAGAGAGGTTATTGATCTAATTGTCCAGTTAAGCGCAAGTACTTGTCTGCCAAAGTATCTAGGCTTTCTAAGTGATTAGGGTCTGGCTTAATACAATCTATGGGGCACACGCTGACACAGGTAGGTTGGTCATAATGCCCCACGCATTCAGTGCACTTTTCTGGGTCAATTTCATACACTTTACTACCCATATAAATCGCCTGATTTGGGCATTCAGGGTCACACATATCACAGTTGATGCATTTACTGGTGATGAGCAATGCCATGTTTATGCCTTTTTAAATGGATTTCTGGTGTCTTCATTGTTGCCTAAGTTGCGCATTAAAATCGCGTGGTCTAGGTTAATGTTCTCTGGCAATGGAATTTGCACTATATGTCCCGAGCCTTTGGCATCTGCAATGGCTTCACCTTTTTGGTTTTCCATATGTTCTAAGTTAAACGCTATATTTCCTTGTGGGGTCATGAGCTCTAAGCTGTGGCCAGTACAGAACTTATTTTTCACATCAATGTCTACCAAGCCATTATTATTTCGGCCTAAAACTTCGCCAACAAATTGCTG
The DNA here is from genome assembly GCF_001625685.1 of Pseudoalteromonas luteoviolacea CPMOR-1. Classification (GTDB taxonomy): domain Bacteria; phylum Pseudomonadota; class Gammaproteobacteria; order Enterobacterales; family Alteromonadaceae; genus Pseudoalteromonas; species Pseudoalteromonas luteoviolacea_K. Next base: position 243,547 of record NZ_AUYC01000014.1, read on the forward strand.
TTTGTCAGAAATAGAATGGCCATATTCATAGTTTTGATAATCCTGATGTGCATGGCGCTTCAAGAAGCCTTCGGTATAACCGCGGTGAGCAAGGTTTTCCAATGTACGCATTAGGTTCGGATCAAATGGCTTACCTGCGACGGCATCATCAATGGCTTTGCGATATACTTGAGCTGTTCTGGCAACGTAATAGAATGATTTTGTCCTTCCTTCAATCTTTAAGCTGTGTACGCCCATTTTGGTGAGTTGCTCAACGTATTGCACCGCGCGAAGATCTTTAGAGTTCATGATATATGTGCCGTGCTCATCTTCAAATGCAGGCATATACTCACCTGGGCGACCTTGCTCTTCTAGCATGAACACTTGATCGGTTGGTTGCCCCTCACCCAGCGTTGGGATCACCGCTTTTGGGTCAACTTTATGAACGACATCACCTAATTCGGTTTCTTGTCCTTGTTTGACATCATAGCTCCAGCGGCAAGCATTTGTGCAGGTTCCTTGGTTTGGGTCGCGTTTATTTATATAGCCGGATAGTAAGCAGCGGCCAGAATAAGCCATACATAGTGCGCCATGCACAAAGACTTCTAATTCCGTTTTCGGACACAAAGTGCGAATTTCTGCGATCTCTTCGAGTGAGAGCTCGCGAGACAAGATAACACGCTCGATCCCTTGATTCGCCCAAAATTGCACCGAAGCATAATTGACCGCATTGGCTTGAACAGAAAGGTGGATAGGCATATCAGGCCATTTTTCACGAACTAACATAATTAATCCAGGATCTGACATGATTAAAGCGTCAGGCTTCATGGCAATGACCGGTTCTATATCCCTTAAATAGGTTTTTACCTTGCTGTTGTGCGGTGCAATATTCGACACCACATAGAGCTTTTTATTTTGCTGATGGGCTTCGTTTATGCCGATCTCAAGGTTCGCTAAATCAAATTCATTGTTGCGCACACGCAAACTGTATCTTGGCTGTCCGGCATAAACCGCATCTGCGCCATACGCAAAAGCGTAACGCATATTCTTTAAACTGCCTGCTGGTGATAATAGCTCTGGTACAAACATTTCTAGACCTCATACATTGAACTGGGTACAAGCCAGCTGTTGGGGGAATTAAAAAGCGGCGCAGTATAAGTGAGATCGGAAAGCGGGATTTTGATGTAGATCAGAGTTATCTCAGGGCAACTCACGGTGTATTTTAACAAGGGTGTGGGCTTTTACGTCTAAAGCGCGTATAATTCGCGCCCGTAAATATCAACAATTATTATTGGAGCTAAAAAGATGGCTTTAGAGCGTACTTTTTCAATCGTTAAGCCTGATGCGGTAGCTAAAAACCACATCGGTGCAATCTACAACCGTTTCGAGTCTGCTGGTCTTAAGATCGTTGCTTCTAAAATGGTTCACCTTTCTCAAGAGAAAGCTGAAGGTTTCTACGCAGAGCACAAAGAGCGTCCTTTCTTCGGTGCACTAGTTGAGTTCATGACTTCTGGTCCAGTAATGGTTCAGGTTCTTGAAGGTGAAGACGCAGTTCGTAAGAACCGTGAAATCATGGGTGCTACTAACCCTGCAGAAGCACTAGCTGGTACTCTACGTGCTGACTACGCTGACAGCATCGACGAAAACGCAGTACACGGTTCAGACGCGACTGAATCAGCTGCTCGCGAAATCGCTTACTTCTTCAGCGACGAAGAAATCTGCCCACGTACTCGTTAATTTCGAGTTGAGCAGATTAAAAAGGGCTCTCGGGCCCTTTTTTAATCTCTCTAATACGTATTGATCGTTTTGAAAAGCAATTGGGGTGTTTTTGAAAGCGATTACATCATTGCGATGTTTGATTGATTTTTGTACAATTGCGCGCTTTTATTTATGTTGTTCAATCCGTCACCTGAACTGAGGTTGTTTCATGGCCACGACTGAGAAAAAAATTAACCTATTAGATTTAAACCGCGAGGGGATGCGCGAGTTATTTGCTTCATTTGGCGAAAAGCCATTCCGCGCCGATCAGGTGATGAAGTGGATGTATCACTTTGGGATCGATAACTTTGATGATATGAGCAATATCAATAAAAAGTTGCGTGCTAAATTGCAGAGCCAGTGCGAAATCAAAGCGCCTGAAATTTCAGTAAAGCAAGTCGCAAGTGATGGCACGATTAAGTACGCAATGATCCTTGAAGGTGGCCAAGAAGTTGAAACTGTTTGGATCCCAGAAAAGGACCGTGCCACTTTATGTGTATCATCTCAGGTTGGGTGTGCGCTTGAATGTACTTTCTGCTCTACCGCTCAGCAAGGCTTTAACCGTAATTTAAAGGTCTCTGAAATAATAGGGCAGGTATGGCGTGTCGCAACGGACATTGGTTTGCATGATGGCGATAGCACCAAGCGACCCATTACCAATGTTGTAATGATGGGCATGGGTGAGCCATTGTTAAACATCAATAACGTTGTACCTGCGATGGAATTGATGATGGATGACTGGGCGTTTGGCTTGTCTAAGCGTCGAGTCACTCTAAGTACATCTGGGGTAGTACCAGCATTAGATATCTTGAAAGAGAAAATTGACGTTGCTTTGGCGATTTCCCTTCATGCGCCAAATAACCCACTGCGTGATGAGTTGGTACCGATCAACAAGAAATACCCGATAGAAGAGTTTTTAGCTGCGTGTCGCCGTTATATCGATGGTTCGAAGGCAAACAAAGATGTCACCATTGAGTACGTGATGCTGCAAGGTGTGAATGACAGCACAGATCATGCACACGAGTTGGTGCAAGTATTGAAGGGTACACCGTCGAAAATTAACTTGATCCCATTCAACCCGTTCCCGGGGAATGAATACGGTCGCTCGAGCAATAGCAGAATCGATCGCTTCTCTAAAGTGTTACAGGCTGCAGGCCTAACTTGTATAGTTCGACGTACACGCGGTGACGATATTGATGCTGCTTGCGGTCAATTAGTCGGTGATGTTGTTGATAGAACCAAACGTGTGGTCAGAAAGCAGCAAAACCAAGATAATTCGATAGCAGTAAAAGTAGGCTAAAAAATAGATGAAACACAGTGGCATTCAGGTAAGATAGAGCCACTGTGTCTTAGCAAAAAGGTGGTCAATGCCTGCTTTAAAGGATGGTTTACTCTCTCAGTTAGCGTTTTGTACACCTCGGCGTTTGCTGAGCGGTATTTGTGGAGTCGCAATATTAGCGAGTTTAACTGGCTGTGTAACGGAAACGCGTTATGCAAATAACAACAAGCCAGTGGTGCAAAAAAAGACCAACAACCAAGATGCGGCTAAAACTCGTATTGCCCTTGCTTTACAATATCTTAATGCGGGTAATAATACCCAAGCGAAATACAACCTCGATAGGGCTTTGAATTTAGCGCCCAAACTGCCTGAAAGCCACTATGCGCTAGCTTATTATTTTGAGCAAGTTGGCGAAAATGAAAAAGCACAAAGCGCGTACATTAGCGCTCTAAAATATGGCCCGAATGATCCCAACACACGCAACAACTATGGCGCTTTTTTATGTCGTGTAGGCGATTATGATGCGGCGACGGAACAGTTTTTTAAGGCCATCGATATTCCCAGTTATTTGCGTGTTGCAGAGAGCTACGAAAATCTCGCCTTGTGTGCATTGCGTCAAGACAACTTTGACCTCGCGCTAGATTATTTGAAACGTGCTTTAGACCATAACTCGCAGCGCCAATCTGTACTGATTTTGATGGCCAGCGTGTTTTATGCAAAAAGTGAATTACACCGAGCTGAAGATGTATTAAAGGTCTATGCCAATAAAGGGTTTGTATCAGCACGAGGGATGCTGCTTGAACATTTATTGTCGGCCAGAATGGGTCGCTTGCAATATGCCCAAGAACTAGAGACGTTACTGTTACAAACTTATCCAAGTTCTGTTGAAGCACGTTTGGTACTAAATAACACGCTACAGCTGAGTGAATTTGAGCAATTGAAAGAGCAGTATCGCACTGCGCAGCTTAATAAAATCACCAAAATTGATGACAATAGAATGGTGGCGGATCCGCAAATTAAGATTAAGCGTAAAGTGCCTGACGTAAGGCAAAGTGTCGCACGTAAAACACTCTCAGAAACTGCAAGCCAAAAGCCGACCGCTTCTCGTTCTTTGTTGTCAAAAACAAAACGTATTGCACCTGAGGCGTCAGAGTTGAGCGAAAATGATAGACAGGATGGTGTTCAACGACGCGCGGTTAATGAGGACGTTACATTCACCGATGGTTCACTCGCAGTAAGTACAGTACCACTTCGTGAAAGTCGAACAGAAGATAAGGTTGTGCTTACTGAACAATCAGCAGAACCCAAAGTACGTTTTTCAACGACGGATAAGAAAGTTGCTGCTGAACAAGTGGTATTCCATCAAGTCGACCCGAGTGAGATAACGTTTTCTGAAGTGCCACAAGTGAGTCGCCTTGCGTTTGATAACTCTGGGCGCATGCTGAATGAAGAAATATTGCTTCCGAAGGTGCCGACACACCGTATTGAAATGGGTGAAAACCTATTCAGTGTGTCAGTAAAATATAATATTAAGCTCGAAAAGTTGCTAAAATGGAATGCGCTAGAGAAATCGGATCAACTTTCAATTGGGCAAGTTGTCTTTTTAAATGATCCTAATACGACACATGCAATCGTAAAGGGTGAATCATTGTTTGATATTGCCATAAAGCACAAGTTATTAATTGATGATTTGATGCGCTGGAACAGATTAACACCTGATGTTGCCCTTACACCTGGGCGACGCATTTTAATAGTAGACCCCAATAACTATATTTTATGAATCTAGAAGAGAATGAAACGACGACCGAGCTATTGTCGCTTGGTCAGACCTTAGCGAAAGCGAGAGCAGATCAGAGTCTAAGCTTTGAGGATATCGCTACCCGTTTAAAATTAAATCATAGCCAAATAACGAAACTAGAGAATGATGAATATCAAACTTTAGGGCCTGAGACGTTCGTAAGGGGTTACATCAAAAGCTATAGTGCTCTGTTAGGGCTTGATAGTGAGCAAGTCCTTGCTCTGTACCAGACTCCAGATGTGCCGGAGCAAAAGCGTAATATGAAAAGCTTTTCTCGACGTACAGAGAAAGAAGCGAATGATAACCGATTGATGGTTGTCAGTTACTTGGTGCTTATTGTATTTGTAGGTTTATCACTATTTTGGTGGTGGCAAACGGCAAGCAAGTCCGACACTGGTGAAGAGATCAGCGGCTTGAGTGAAGCCATTGCAACGCAAAACTCGACAGCGGCGCCTAGTTCTAAGAGCTCTGCTGCACAGGTGACAGAGCAAGCAAATACAGAGCAAGCCATAGAGACCATAACCAGCCAGCCAGCTGAAGCGATGGCATCGACTTCGCCTGCTGATGAGAATCCAACGTCAGCATCAGCAGCTAGTGATGTGCAACAAATCGCTGAGCCGAGCAGTAGCGCGGTTAATACGCTGACTAATGACGTCGTTAATGCACCAGAACAAAACTCAGAGGTCGCTGCACAATCTGAGTCTCAAAATGCACCCGTGGCACCGACTTTTAGTAAAGTGGTGATGTATTTTGAACAAGATAGTTGGGTAGAGATCTTTGATGCAACCCAAGAGCGTGTTGCGTTTGGTGTTAAAAAAGCAGGTTATACCATGACAGTAACAGGGCAAGCGCCGTTTTCTGTTGTGCTAGGAAAACACCAAGTGGTGAATATTGAATTGGATGGTCAACCAATTGATATTTCAGGGTTACCACGAAACCGTTTAGCAAAATTTAAATTACCGTTAGTAGAGTAGTCGTCATGTTTTCAGAATCTCCCATAAAACGAAGAAAATCCACGCGTATTAACGTTGGTAATGTCCCCATTGGAGATGGCGCTCCAATTGCAGTGCAATCTATGACCAATACGGATACTTTGGATGTAGATGCAACGGTTGCGCAAATCCGCGCTATTCAAGATGCCGGTGCGGATATTGTGCGTGTATCTGTGCCGACAATGGATGCTGCAGAAGCATTCAAAAATATTAAAGAACAAGTTGATATTCCACTCGTCGCGGATATTCATTTTGATTATCGTATTGCTTTAAAAGTGGCGCAATATGGCGTAGATTGCTTGCGAATCAACCCCGGAAACATCGGTAGTGAAGACCGAATAAGAGCGGTTGTTGACGCTGCACAGGAACGTAACATTCCAATTCGCATAGGGGTAAATGGCGGTTCACTTGAACGCGATTTACAAGAGAAATATGGCGAGCCGACACCTGAAGCATTACTAGAGTCAGCAATGCGTCATGTGGAAATTCTACAGCGATTGAACTTCGACCAATTCAAAGTCTCAGTCAAAGCATCAGATGTTTTTTTGGCTGTCGGTGCCTATCGCCTATTGGCCAAAGAAATTGATCAACCACTTCACTTGGGTATCACTGAAGCCGGTGGCTTTAGAGCAGGGTCTGTAAAGTCTGCGGTTGGATTAGGGATGTTACTTGCTGAGGGGATTGGTGATACATTGCGTGTATCACTGGCAGCAGATCCAGTACAAGAGATTAAAGTTGGCTTTGATATATTAAAGTCTTTGCGGATCCGCTCTCGTGGTATCAACTTTATCGCTTGCCCCAGTTGCTCAAGGCAAGAGTTTGATGTAGTTAACACCATGAATCAGCTGGAAGAAAGGTTAGAAGACATCATTTCACCGATTACCGTTTCTGTTATTGGTTGTGTTGTAAACGGACCTGGTGAAGCTCTGGTAAGTGACCTTGGTTTAGCGGGAGCAAATCGTCGCTCAGGCCTATATATCAATGGTGAGCGCCAAAAAACGCGAATTGACAACGATAACATCGTTGAACAATTAGAAGAGCAAGTACGAGATTACGTTGCTAAAAAAGAAGCTCAACCGAGCATAGATGTCAAAATTATCGAAGAATAGGTCTCTTTGAGACCGATTTAATTCGTTTACGTTTTAAGCGAGCTGGGTATAATAGACGCATTTTATCGTACCGTATTCAGGGTTTTGTTGTATCCTGCGCTTGTATTTTTAAGAAAAGAATAGATAAAAATTAGGAATTTCAGTGGCAAAGCAAATAAAGGCAATTCGTGGCATGAAAGATTGCCTGCCGGGCACGACTCAGATCTGGCAAAAAGTTGAAGCGACATTAAGAGATACGATGGGCGCATTTGGATATCAGGAAATTCGTTTTCCTACCGTTGAATCAACAGATTTGTTTAAGCGCTCTATCGGTGAAGTGACCGATATCGTTGAAAAAGAAATGTATACCTTTGAAGACCGCAACGGTGATTCACTGACTTTGCGTCCAGAAGGGACTGCTGTATGTGTGAGAGCTGGTTTGGAAGGTGGATTACTGTATAACCAAGAGCAAAGACTTTGGTATATGGGTCCAATGTTCCGCCGTGAGCGTCCACAAAAAGGTCGCTATCGTCAATTTCACCAATTTGGTGTTGAGACTTTTGGTATTGCGACTGCTGATATTGACGCTGAAGTCATTATTATGACTGCGCGACTTTGGAAGTCTTTTGGCATTTCAGAACATGTCAGATTGGAACTTAACTCATTGGGTTCTAACGAAGCGCGTGCGGCATACAAAGACATTTTAGTTGCTTATCTAGAGCAGCATAAAGACAAGTTAGATGAAGACTCACTGCGCCGTATGTATACTAATCCGCTTCGTGTTCTTGATAGTAAGAACCCAGAAGTGCAAGCTGTGGTTGCAGCTGCGCCTAAGCTGTCAGAGCACTTAGATGAAGAATCGGTTCAACATTTTGCAAATTTATGTGAACGTTTAGACGCGGCTGGCGTCGAATATCAAGTTAATGATAACTTGGTACGCGGGTTAGATTACTATAACCGCACTGTTTTTGAGTGGGTTACTGACAGTCTTGGCGCACAGGGGACGGTATGTGCCGGTGGTCGCTACGATGGTTTAGTTGATCAACTTGGTGGTAAAGGCACGCCTGCTGTTGGTTTTGCGATGGGTATGGAGCGTTTAATCTTATTGCTAGAAGAATTGAACAGTGTTGGTGAAATTCGTCGTAATGTAGATGTCTATGTTGCAGCGATGGGTGATGCTGCGAGTATCAAAGCGCCAGCAATTGCAGAAGAACTTCGCGACAGTGTGCCTGGGCTGAGGGTTCAAGTACATGCCGGTGGTGGTAACTTTAAGAAACAATTAAAGCGTGCAGATAATAGTGGAGCGGTTGTAGCGCTTATCTTTGGTGAAGATGAGATAGCAAACAATGCAGTGACAATTAAGTATTTACGCGAACAAAAAGAACAATTGACTTTACCTATGACTGAAGCGCACGCCGTTTTAGCACAATTGGTAGGGTAAGAGGTTAGAATGGAAATTTATTCAACAGAAGAACAACAAGCTGAAGCGATAAAGAATTTTTTTAGAGAAAACGGGACTTCATTAGTTTTAGGTGCTGTTTTAGCTCTAGGTGGTTTATACGGTTGGAAGGCGTATAACCAAAATCAAATTACATCAGCTGAAGCCAGCTCGGAAGCTTTCAACACATTAGTTGAAAGCGGTGAAGTATTGTCAAAAAGTGATGCGTTTTTAGCGGATAATGCAGATTCTAACTATGCAGTACTTGCGGCATTTGTCGCTGCAAAAGAAGCCGTTGATGGTGGCGAGTTAGCACAAGCTGCAACAAAACTTCAGTTTGTAGTGGATACTGTTAAAAATCCTGAATTGAAAGCAACGGCTTTACTCCGCTTAGCACGTATTCAAGCGGCACAGGGCGAGTCAGATAAAGCATTAAGTACGCTATCTCAGTCTGTTCCTGCGGGATTTACTGCTCAAATTGCTGAAGTAAAAGGCGATATTTATTTGTCTCAAGGTGAAAAAGATAAGGCGCGTGAACAATATCAAGCTGCAATCGATGCAGAAGGTGCAGAAAACAACGCGCTACTGCAAATAAAGCTGGATGACTTGGCAATCGCATCAAACTAAGGAGTAGCCATGAAGAAGTTGACAATGGCCTCACTGGCATTGTGTATGGCATCGTTAATGGGGTGTTCATCGAGTGATGACGAAGAGGAGTTAGTACTGCCTGAGATCGTTAATCAATTTGAACCTCAAACAGTTTGGCAAGAGTCTCTTGGTGATGGTGTTGAGCATTATTTCTCACGTCTGATACCCACAGCGCATGATGACCGCGTTTTTGCTGCAGAGCGAAAGGGCCTTGTGGCTGCTTACAATGCGGAAGATGGCGAGCAAATATGGGAAATTGATACTCGTAAAGACACTTCGATTTGGCCTTGGGCTGATGATGATTCTGCTAAGCTATCCGGTGGTATCTTACAAGCTTACGGTAAGGTATATATCGGTTCAGAGCACGGTGAAGTGATTGCATTGGATCGCGAAACCGGCGAGGTGGTTTGGCGCAAGTCTGTACCAGGTGAAGCGCTGTCGTCTCCAAGTGCTGGTGATGGTTTAGTATATGTCAACTTAGGCTCAGGAAAATTACTGGCTTTACACCCAGATACAGGTGAAGAGCGATGGAGTTATGAGCAGGAAGTACCAGCACTGACGTTACGTGGTCTGAGTTCTCCTACTTCTGCCAATGGTGGTGTTTTGGTTGGTGAAGAAAGTGGTAAGCTAAGTGTACTTATTGCAGAGAGCGGATTTACGGCTTGGAGCACGGACGTTGCCCTCGCTGAAGGCGCATCTGAGTTTGAACGTTTGGTCGATGTTGATACAAAACCAATAGTATCCGGTGCGTATGTTTACACGATAGCGTATAATGGCAAGCTTGCCGCTATTGATGTGCGCAACGGGAGTGTTGTTTGGGATCGTGAGTACAGTAGTTATCGTGATTTAGCGATTGAACTCAATACTATTTACTTGGTAGATAGTGATGGTGTGCTCTATGCTCTAGATAAAGACTCAGGTACTGAGCGCTGGAGTCAAGCTGGCCTGAGAGGCTGGTATTTAACAGCGCCTGCTGTTGCTGGTAATTACGTTGTCGTTGGTGATCAGGAAGGTAACCTGCATTGGCTCGATAAGAAAACCGGTGACTTGGTGTCTCGTCAAGAATTTGATGATTCAGGCTTTTTTGTAGAACCCATCGTGGTTGATGATAAGTTGATTGTATATACCCGAGATGGTGAGATCAGCGCGATAAGAATCCCTTAATCATCCCTGACGAAAAGGTTTTTGTAAGGCTTCGCACTGCGAAGCCTTTTGTTGTTTAATGAAGAGGTAGTCTATGCTTCCTGTGATCGCTCTGGTAGGGCGACCAAATGTGGGCAAATCCACATTATTTAATCGTTTAACGCGTACTCGTGACGCACTTGTCGCCGACTTTCCTGGTCTAACTCGTGACCGTAAATATGGTCAGGCTGACTATGATGGTTATGAGTTTATTGTTGTTGATACCGGCGGTATTGATGGCAGTGAAGAAGGCATTGAAACGGAGATGGCTGAGCAGTCGCTGTTGGCGATTGAAGAAGCTGATGTTGTGCTATTTTTGGTAGACGCGCGGGCAGGTATGACCGCGGCTGATCAAGCTATTGCACAACACTTAAGGAAGCAAGAAAAGAAAAGTTTCATTGTTGCCAATAAAACAGACGGCATAGACGCTGATTCTAGCTGTGCTGAGTTTTATCAACTTGCATTAGGTGACATTCATCAAATTGCAGCTGCTCATGGTCGTGGTGTAACGCAATTATTGGACGCGACGCTGGGTCCTACGATTGCGGAACTCGCTCAGCAAGAAGATGAGATAACACAGGACGATGACAGCATTGCAGAGCTTTACCTAGAAGGCGAGGAAGCGCCTGAAGAAGGAAAAACTGGTTTTGAAGATAAACCAGTAAAGCTTGCTATAATTGGTCGCCCGAACGTTGGTAAGTCAACACTTACAAACCGTATTTTGGGAGAGGAGCGTGTTATTGTATATGATATGCCAGGTACTACTCGCGACTCTATTTATATCCCGATGACGCGTAACGATCGTGAATATGTATTAATTGATACCGCGGGTGTTCGTAAGCGCAAAAAAGTCAGTGATGTGGTTGAAAAGTTTTCAGTGATAAAAACATTGAAAGCCATTGAAGATGCGAATGTTATTCTATTGGTGGTAGATGCGCGAGAGGGGATCTCTGATCAAGACTTAAGCCTTCTTGGTTTTGCTTTAAATTCAGGGCGCTCATTGGTAATTGCAGTAAACAAGTGGGATGGCTTAGATAATTACGTCAAAGAACGGATAAAATCTGAACTAGATCGCCGTTTAGGCTTTATCGACTTTGCTCGCTTACACTTTATTTCTGCATTGCACGGTACTGGGGTTGGCCATTTATTTGAGTCAGTTGATGAGGCATATGAGTCTGCAACCAAGCGTGTGAGTACAGCAATGCTGAGACGTATTATGGATATGGCTCAAGCGGATCACCAACCGCCACTCGTACGTGGACGTCGAGTGAAGCTTAAATATGCGCATGCCGGTGGATATAACCCGCCAAGGATTGTTATCCACGGTAACCAGGTACATGACTTACCAGATAGCTATAAACGTTACCTAATGAACTATTATCGTAAAGCACTTAACATCATGGGTACTCCGATAAAAATTGAGTTCAGAGAGGGTGATAACCCTTATTCAGGTAGAACAAATAAGATGACATTATCGCAAAAACGCAAATTGAGAGCGTTTACCAAAGAACAGCGAAATAAATCTTAATCGTGGCGCGTTATGCGCCACTTTCATTTTTAGTTATATTTGCTTTTCATATCAAAACTTTCCATACCTTAGTCTGACGTCAAATTTGGTACACTGTACTATGTTACGCTTTGTAATGATTGATTTTGCCACGGGCTTTACGCTGCTCATTAATTATGCTTTATTAGTTATATTATTGTTTAACTTATTGTAGTGATGCATTTTCTTAAAACAGTCATTTATGTTGATGATGTCGAAGAGGTTTTAGATTTTTATTTTCAAGCTTTTGGATTGAGCGCACACTCAGTGACTGAAAATGGCGATTATGGTGAACTAAATACCGGTACTGTATTACTTGCTTTTGCAACACACCCGGTTGCACAATCCCAGTTTAAGCAAAACTACATACGCTCTCAACCAAAGCAGCCTGCTTTAGGGTTTGAATTGACGTTAGGCTGTGAAAATGTGTCGAGCTGTTATGATAGGGCTGTGGCAGCAGGCGCAGAGCCTTTGTCAGCACCTTGTCAAAAAGGCGCCCATATACAAGCATATGTGCGCGCAATAGAAGGAACGTTGATTGCGTTAGTCAGCGAGTGCGCGAGCTAGGCTGACAGGCTCGATCTCTACGCAAACATTGTCATCATTCCAGTTGATACCGACAAGTGCGCTGTCGTCTCTTAAGTCTTCAACCCATTCATCGAGAAATGAGTCTAAATCAATTGCGATGGGCTTAAACTCATCCCACTCATCTTTACACTGTGCTTTCGCTGCTGCTTCATCGCCCCACAGTAGTAAAACATCTGACTCTTCAAATTGATTTGATTCAACAATGACAAAACCGCCATCTTCCGCGCCTAATGCCCATAATTGCTCACTTTGCTTAACCACAGTGACAAAATTGACCACTTCAGATTCTAATTCAAGATCATTCATATTATTTACCAGTAAAAAATTAACTGCGAGGATCCGTTTCTTTGGCAAGTGTGTGTTGTTGCCATGTTTCCAGATGATTTAGTAAGCCATTAAGGTGGCTAATATCTGCAAGGTCTCTGAATCGGATCCAATCTAACAAGCAGTATAAACTGATCTGCAAATACTCGCAGTTCAAAAATACATCTGTTGTACATTGCTTATCTAAATAAGCCAATGTTTCAGTTATTCGTTCGCGTTGCAAATTAAAAAACAAAACATCCGCTTGGGTATCAAAGCCAGAGCGATCTCCTAAGAGCATCTCCACCAGAGAATCATTGCATGCGTTAATGGTGGTAAGTAAATTTTCTTGCTCCCAGTTTAAATGTGGTAGAGAAAATTTATCTTGTAGGTATCTAGCGATTACATTTGAGTCACAAATCGCTTGTTCTGCACTGATTAAAAAAGGGATTTTTCGTGCAGGGTTGTGTTTGATGAGGATTTCTCTGTCGTGTTCATTAAAAATATCGATGGCTTTATATTCAATGCAAAGGTGGTGAATACCACAGTAGATTCTTAACCTTCTGACATAAGGCGATGTGTTTGAGCCGTACAAAATCATGGTGTGTTCCCTCATTTATTATTTGATTATGAGTGTAGCACGTCATGGTTTGAGTTTGAGGGAGGAATTGTGAAATATTAAATTTGTAGAATTAAGAGGCCAATAAGGTCATGGGCAACACAATGTGCTGCCCACTCAAACTAATCTTGACGAGAAGTCACCTCAAGTAGGTGATATCCGAATTGCGTTTGTACTGGCCCTTGAACTTCGTTAAGTGGGGCTGAAAATACCACTTTATCAAACTCTGGTACCATCATACCCGGTCCAAACTCTCCAAGTGCGCCACCATCTTGCCCAGAAGGACAGTTTGAAAACTCTTTTGCTAACTCTGCAAAGTCTTCACCACCTGCGATCCGCTGCTTTAACTCCAAGCACTGTGCTTCGCTATCTACTAAAATATGTCTTGCACTTGCTAATGTCATCTTCTCTCCATGCCTTGCCTGATTTTTATTCATACCTTATTCTAATATATAAGTGATAAAAACGCATTCTTTTACCTGATTTGCTTCTCAATGGCTGTTGTTAACTCGTCTGAAAGGGGTTTGATACGACTGCCAAAACGCTGGATTTCCTTCCTGTCTGCTGAAACTAAGTATTTGTAAAAGTTCCACTTTGGAGACCCAACTTGATTGCCAAGATGTTTAAAAATAGGGTTTGCATCGTCACCACGTACAGGGCTTGTTGCAAGCATAGTGAAGGTCACACCGTAATTTACAAAGCATACTTTCGCTGTGTCGGCCTCATCGTTTTCCTCTTGGAAAAAGTCATCAGATGGAAAACCGAGAACAACAAGTCCCTCGTCTTTGTACTTTTGATGTAATGCTTCTAGGTCTTTAAATTGTCCAGTAAATCCGCAATTGCTCGCAGTGTTGACGATGAGTAAAGGCTTGTCCTTAAATTGGCACAAGTTTACAGTTTCTTTTGAGCGTAACTTTCTTACATCAACATCGGTAAAGTCGTCGCAATTAGCAAAAGCGAATGGGCTACTCAAGGCGAAAGCAAGGCTGATAAACGTTCTTTTTAACATGGTTAATTCCGTTGTTTATTGTTATTTACGAGCGACAAAAGAAATAGTTCATTTTGTTGGCAATTAAAGCGCATGGTTTTCCATATACTTTTACCAATATGTTAAACACATGACTTGATGCGTATTTGACTTCAGAGGTTACCATAAAAATCAGGAAAGAGTTATTACTCTAATTTGTACCGGAATCCGTAATCCTTTGAAGCGTGTCGTACTGTTGTATATCAAGTAGTGAAGATTAACGGGATCTGCATTACTTTTATTTATTTGGGCTACACTTTGTTTTACCACGGATAAAGGGTATCACTATGTCAAATAAGGTATTGATCATTGACAGTAATAGCGTGCTTGCCATGCGTATCAAGGTACTGTTTGAATTATTGGGCAGTGACGTTGAGCACATTCACTATGAAACGTTAGACAGCCAAACTTGCTTCTCTCACTTCGATGTTATTGCCATTGCACATGGTATCCCTCAAGAGTATTTTGAGATTCTGGACGAACTCAGTCAGCATGAAAAAATTATTCTTCTGGCGCCAAAACCAGAAAATTCAGAGCATCTGAGTGCTTTTAGTCAGCTCAACCGAGTATTATCCAATGCCATTGTCATTTATCCCTTCTTTGGTAATAAAGAAATAACAGGCTTGTTAGAGCGAGTGTTAGAGATAGGGGAGCAGGCTCAGTTACTATTGCCCAAGGTGTTGTTGGTTGATCACATGCCGTCCAGGCTAAAGCAATTATCCGTGAGCTTAAGGGGGGCTCAATTGGATGTTAAAACGGCCATTAATGCGAGTGAAGCGGGCAAGTTAGCAAAGGATCATCATTTCGATTTACTGATTTGTGACTTTAACTTGGAAACAGAAACCGGACTAGATGTCTTTGAACAAGTGCGTATGCATCGGATCAACTGTCGCTGTTTGTTGATGACCTCTCGTGAAAGCCAAGTGGATACTTTAAAGGCCATTCGCCAGGGGGTCGAAGATGTATTGACCAAGCCGGTTGATGAAAATGCCCTGTTGCAATCTTTACATAAACTCTGGCAAACCGAGCTACTTCGACGACATAATCAGGAGTTAGTTGAGCGCTTGCAAGATACGGTGGATGCGTTAATTGAACGAGACAGCTTGTTACGTGTTATCTACAAGCACACCCCTGACCCTATAATGCTTTTTAATCTCAAAGGTTTTGTCATTGAAGCCAACGATGCATGCTTAAATTTGTTTGGCTTAAATGCCGAAGAGCTTGAATCTCACTCTATTTTTAATCTATTTGAACGCCAGTCTGTAGAAGCGTTGAAAAGTCGCATAGAAACCGGCTTGATAGCGAGGCACTTTGATTGTGATTTAGTCCTACCAAGACAAGAGGGCGTGTCTATTCCTCTTATGGGGACGTTTATTGAAATTGATCATCATGGTGAAATTGCATTGGCAGCTATTTTTAAAAATGTCGCACATTTAAAACGCAAACAGCAATTACTTGAAGAAGCGAAAGAAGTATTGGAAGCGGAAGTACAAGCGAGAACAGCACAGCTTCAGTCTGCAAAAGACGCTGCTGAGCGGGCTAATATCAGTAAGTCAGAATTTTTAGCTAATATGTCCCATGAGTTGCGCACACCCATGCATTCTATACTGAGTTTTGCTCGCTTTGGGTTAGATAAATTAGCTGCCCATGAAGCACCTATAGAAAAGCTCACTAAGTATTTGTCTAGAATTGAAACCAGTGGAGAAAGGTTGTTGTTACTTCTGAATAACTTACTCGATTTATCTAAGCTAGACGCAGGCCGTTTCCCGTTTAACCCGGCCATGCATAACTTTGCATCGATCTTAGCGGAAGGGGTCGAGGATGTATCCGGTTTAGCAATGGAAAAGTGCATTACGATTAATTTACACACACAAGATCCTTGCGCTGACATCTATTGTGACCGAGAGCAGATGGTCCAAGTCGTGAGAAATTTGCTCGGTAATGCGCTCAAGTTCAGCCCACAGCAGAGCCAAGTGCAAGTTTATTTATCTGCCAACGAAGAAGCCTTGCACTTGTCTATTTGCGATCAAGGTGTTGGGATCCCGAGTGATGAATTGGAACACATTTTTGATAAATTTGCGCAAAGTAGTAAGACCAATAGTGGGGCAGGAGGAACTGGGCTTGGTTTAGCAATTTGTAAGGAGTTTGTCTTGTTACATAAAGGGTGTATTTATGCGCGTAACAGCGACAGTAGTGGTGCAGAATTTGTTATTGAGTTGCCTTATACGCAAGGCAACTAGCGTCATATTAAATCCCCGTCTATAACTATATGGAAACAGCACAAGGAACTTAAATTATGGCATTACAACGTATTTTAGCAGTGGATGATGAACCGTTTAACCTCGAAATCATTGAAGAAATCTTGGAAGATTTAGATTTTGAAATTCAAACTGCAACCAGTGGTCAGGAGTGCCTTGAGGTTGTTGAGTCTTTCGACCCCCAAGTGATATTGCTCGATGTGAGTATGCCTCAAATGAGTGGCTATGAGGTTTGTAAAGCCATTAAAGCGAATCCTAGTTTAAGCCATATTATTGTGATGTTTGTATCCGCAAGGGGGTCAGTCGAAGAGCGTATGGAAGGGTATTCTGTAGGTGCGGAAGATTATATTGTTAAACCGTTTGGTCACAGCGAACTTAAAGCAAAGTTACTCCATCTAGGTCAGATGCTGTTAGAAAAAGATATCTTAGAACAGCAAATTGAAGATGCGACGACCACCGCATTTAGTGCGATGGCAACCAGCAGTGAAATGGGACAAATAGTAAACTTTGTAGAACAGGTCGGAACAATTCAAGATGTCCCAGAACTGGCAAATGCGCTGATAAGCTGTTTAGCAAACTTTGGCTTAAGTTGTAATGTTGAAATGCGTGTAGACAGTGAAAGATTGCATTTTGCCACCGCGGGTATGTGTTCACCGATTGTGATTGAGTTATTTGAGATCCTGCACTCTAAGGGTCGGTTACATGAGTTTACCAACAGGATTTTAGTTAACTATGAATTACTGAGCGTATTGATTTTAAATATGCCGTCTGATGATCCTGATAAGCATGGGCGGATCCGTGACCACATTTGCTTTATTGTCAGTGTAACAGAGCAACAATTGTTGTCTATTTTGACAAAGAATACCTTGATAAACCAACAACGAGAGCTCAATAGTGCAATAAAAACCATCCACAGTAAATTTACGGGATTATTATCAATGCTCAACAATAATCGCTCTCAAAATGAAGCCATTTTTAAGCGGCTACAAGAGTTATTTGAAGCACGTATTCCCTCTATGGGGTTAGATGAAGATCAAGAAGTATTTATTTTTACACATATTGATCAGGCAATTCAAAGTTCAGTTGCGAGAGAGGAAGCGATAGCACAAGTAAAAGATGCGTTTGCTGAAATAGAGCATGATCTGTGTAATTTGACCACGGATGATAATTAGCTGACACGAGGTGCTGATCAAGCATCTCGAGGCAAGCCTTTTTCAACGATACGAATGAGTCGCGCTTTTTTGCGTTCATCATGTTGTTTGAGGTGTTGCTGGTCTATTGCCCACTGTATATGCTCTTGCACTAAGTCGCTGACATGAGGTAACTTTTCATTCAGTACGGTGACTATTTGTGCATCATAATTGGCATTGCCAAGGCCGACAGCAAGGTTACGCTGCCAGCGCTCGTGTCCAATGCGTCTTATTGGGCTACCTTCGGTATTTTTTAAAAAAGTGGCTTCATCCCAAGCAAATAACTCAAGTAACTCCCTATCTTTAAGTGTTTTTCTCGGATGAAAGTCCGCTTCTTCAGTCAATTGACCAAAGCGGTTCCATGGACAGACGAGTTGACAATCGTCGCATCCATAAATTCGATTACCCAGCAAAGGACGAAACTCTTCAGGTATTGCGCCTTGCAGTTCAATAGTCAGATAAGAAATGCAACGCCTAGCGTCAACGACATAAGGCTCTACAATGGCACCCGTTGGGCATAAGCTGATACATGCGTTGCATTTGCCACATCCTTCTTCCACTTTTTTGTCATCCGCCGGAAGGGGAAGGTCGACAAATAGCTCGCCAAGGAAAAACCAGGAACCGGCTTGTTTATGGATCAGCAGACTATTTTTACCACGCCACCCAAGACCCGCTTTTTCTGCGATTTGCCTTTCAAGCACAGGCGCGGAGTCGACAAATGGACGAAAGCCGTATTGCCCAACTTCTTGCTCGATGCGCTGTCCGAGCTTTTTGAGTCGATTACGTAGCACTTTGTGGTAATCTCGTCCAAGTGCGTAGCGACTAATATAGGCCGTTGTGCTGTTTTTCAAGGCTCGGGCGAAACTGGCGTCTGGTGGTAGGTAGTTCATTTTGACTGACACGATGCTTTTTGTGCCAGGCACTAACTCTGCTGGACGGGCTCGTTTCATACCATGCGCTGCCATATACTCCATTTCACCATGGTAGCCTAAGTCTAACCATCGTTGGAGTTGCTTTTCGTGTTCGCTTAGGTCGATATCAGTGATCCCGACTTCTGCAAAACCTAATTCTTTGCCCCAACACTTAATTTTTTCGGCAAGTTCAGTATAGTTAATAGTAGAGATGGCTTTATTCACGGAATGTCTATTTTGCAAGGTCAATACACCCATAATTTACCACAAATTGCTTATTGCGCCCAAGAGGTAAAGCTGCATGAGGAGCAGGCAGCTTTAAATTCAGGCACCACACTTAGCGAATTAATGCAGCGAGCAGGTCATGCGTTGTTTGAATTAACGCGCAATAAATCGGTTAAAAATATATTGATTCTTACTGGTAAGGGAAACAATGCGGGCGATGGTTTTATGCTTGCAAAACGTTGCCTACATGCCCAAATTCACGTCACTGTGTGCGCACTGTTTGAGCCCGCTTTGCTTAAAGGGGATGCGGCAGAAGCTTATCAACTATTTTGTCGCAGCGGTGGTCGTGTCGTTTCACTACGCTCGTGTGTTGATGGAAATTATGATGCAATCGTCGATGCGGTATTTGGTACTGGGTTCAGAGGAGAATTGCCTGAACAGGTTAAGGAAGCATTTAGCCACTTTAAATCCAGTAAGGCCTGGAAATTGGCTGTGGACATCCCAAGTGGAGTCAATGGCAGCACTGCAGAAGTGTCTCCTGATACCTTTCAAGCAGACACTACGTTGACATTTATCGCACTTAAACAAGGGATGTTAACGGGTAATGCGCCTAATTTATGTGGTGAATTGTTGCTGGCTGATTTAGGCATTGCAGATGCTTTTGCTGATCTTTCTCATACCAATTGTTGTTACCCTGGAGGAAAGTATTTACGTTCACTGCGACCGGTAAGAGCCGCTGACAGCTATAAAAATCAGTGTGGGCACGTACTGTTGGTTGGTGGCGGAAAAGGTATGGCTGGCGCCATAAGATTAGCTGCAGAGGCATGTTTGCGGACCGGAGCAGGATTGGTGAGTGTTGCGACGCATCCTGAAAATCAAACGGCTGTGTTGCATGGCCGCTACGAGTTAATGGTACATGGTGTCGCGGTCGCCGCACAGCTAGAGGCTCTGCTTAATAAAGCGGATGTAGTGGTCATAGGCCCAGGGCTCGGTCAAGATGCGTGGGCGAAAAAAATGTATACCGCAGTCAAAAAGTATAAAGGTTTGGTGGTTTGCGACGCAGATGGCCTCAACCTGCTTGCTCAATCGCATTTGCCATGGCATCGCGCAATCTTGACGCCTCACTTTGGCGAAGCAAAGCGGTTGTTAGGTGATTCAGCGTTAAATACGTCCAAACGGTTTGAAATGGCAGAACAGCTGAGCAAAGAGTATGCAGCTTGTATTGTCTTAAAAGGGCCTGGTAGTTTAATTGTTGATGGGAAAAGAATAAATATTAACCGCTCAGGATGTTCTGCTATGGCTAGTGCTGGGATGGGTGATGTATTATCTGGTATAATCGCAGGTTTATTAGCACAGGGCTTAAGCCGGTTTGAAGCGGCGACGCTGGGTGTGTATATTCATGGCCTTGCAGCTGAGCAGGCAGCTCGAGATGGGCAGCTCGGTACGTTAGCAAGTGATTTATTTGTCCATATTAGAGGTATTATGGGATGAGCCAAAACAGTACTTTAACGCTTTCTTTGGCCAATGAAGAAGCGACTGTTGAGTTAGGTAAAAAGCTTGCATCTTCAATTGTGGAAGGTGCGGTGTTTTATATGCACGGTGATCTCGGTGCTGGTAAAACGACCACGACTCGAGGAATCGTGCAGGGGCTTGGGCATACAGGCAATGTAAAAAGTCCAACCTATACACTCGTAGAGCCCTACGAATTACCTGAAAAGTCAGTTTACCATTTTGATCTATATCGCCTAGGAGATCCTGAAGAGCTTGAGTTCATGGGGATCCGTGATTACTTTGCCGCTGATGCGGTATGTATCGTTGAGTGGCCAGAAAAGGGTCAAGGTTTTATTCCTGAGCCTGATATTGATATTTATCTTGCTTATGATGGTGATGCGAGAAAAGTGACTTTAAAAGCGCATAATGAACGTGGGCTGCAGGTATTACTGACCATTGGTAGTTATGCGTAGTGTTATCATTAAATATAGCTATTTAGTTACAATGTTTGTGCTGCTGATGTTTGCAGCACAGGCATTTGCAAACAATACCATAAAAAATGTGCGAATTAGCCCGTCGGCTGAAAGTACGCGAGTGGTGTTTGATTTATCAAAAAAACCTGAGTTCAGCTACTTTGTACTACAAAAGCCACTGCGTCTGGTGATTGACTTTGAGAATACAAAGCGACTTCCCAATTTACCTGCAATCCCAAAGCAGCACCGTGTTATAAAAAAGATGCGTTATAGCTCACCAAAAAAGCGCAGTAGTACACGGGTTGTATTTGAGTTAGACCGCCCGACCAAACCTGTTATTTTTGCTTTGGCGCCAACGGGGAAAAGCTCAGACAGACTAGTGGTTGACCTGTATGGTCAAAAAAAGCCGCCCGCGACTAAAAAAGCCAGCACCAAACGTAATATGAAGCGTGATAGAGACATAATTATCGCGATTGATGCTGGTCATGGGGGTCAAGATCCTGGCTCTATAGGCCCAACCGGCACCTATGAAAAACACATCACATTACAAATAGCGAAACGATTGGAAAGGTTAATCAACAAACAACCGGGCATGAAAGCACAATTAACCCGTTCTGGTGATTACTTTTTAAAACTTAATACGCGTACTGCAAAAGCGCGCAAAAAACGGGCAGATTTTTTTGTTTCAATTCATGCTGACGCATTCTCTAGTCCTCGTCCTCGGGGGACGTCTGTGTGGACTCTATCACTGCGCCGCGCCAATTCAGAAATTGGTAAATGGTTGGAAAATAGAGAAAAGCAATCTCAATTGTTGGGCGGGGCCGCAGGTGTGATCAAAGACACCGCAAATGAAAAATACCTCGCTAAGACACTATTGGACATGTCGATGGACCATTCAATGAAAACCGGTTTTCAAGTGGCTGAAAAAGTGGTTGATGAATTACAAAAAGTGGCAAAATTACACAAAAAGCGTCCTCAAGCTGCAAATTTTGGTGTATTGAAGTCGCCAGATATACCCTCTATATTGGTCGAAACCGGGTTTATTTCTAATCCTCAGGAAGAAAAGCAATTAAAATCCGGGTATCATCAACAAAGACTGGCTAATGCTGTTTTTGTGGCAATTAAACGCTATTACCAACAAAATCCGCCGGATGATTCATTATTTGCTCGTTTAAAAGAGAAAAAGCCTCTACGACATAAAGTAAAGCGTGGTGAATCACTCAGTGTGGTCGCGGCGAGGTACGGTACTACGGTATCGGCATTAAAACGTGCTAACAGTCTGAAAAATAATATTTTACATGTCGGTCAAGTGTTAACTATTCCCAAGGCATAAAGATGGCAATTGAGATTTTACCAGCAAGGCTGGCTAACCAAATAGCGGCAGGTGAAGTGGTAGAGCGTCCAGCTTCAGTTGTTAAGGAGTTGGTAGAAAACAGCATAGATGCTGGTGCTACTCGGATCCAAGTCGACATTGAGCGCGGTGGACACAAGTTGATTCGTATCCGTGACAATGGCTCTGGTATTTATAAGGATGAGCTTGCGCTGGCTCTATCTCGGCATGCCACCAGTAAACTTAAAAATTTGGATGATTTGGAAGCCATTGCTTCTTTGGGCTTTAGGGGGGAAGCTCTGGCTTCAATTAGCTCGGTGTCTAGACTGACATTAAGTTCAAAGCCGGAATCTCAAGATACTGCTTGGCAAGCATGCGCTGAAGGGCGAGATATGGCTGTGCAAGTGCAGCCGACTGCGCATCCCAACGGTACCACAATTGAAGTTAAAGACTTATTTTTTAATACTCCAGCGCGCAGAAAGTTTTTGCGCACGGAGAAAACAGAGTTTAGTCATATTGATGAATTGGTAAAGCGCATTGCTTTGAGTCGTTTTGATATCGCGATAACGTTGACGCACAATCAAAAAGTTGTGCGTCAATATCGAGCGAAGCAAGATCCTCGCAGTATTGAGCGTGTAGCGCAAGTTGCAGGCAAAGTATTTCAGCGTGAAGCTAGTTTTATTGAGTCTGGCTATGAGGGATTAGAACTATACGGATGGGTATTACCGCTTGGCAGTAATACTCAACCACAATATACCTATGTCAATGGCCGAATGATGCGTGACAAGTTGATCTTGCATGCCATTAGACAGGCCTTTGAAGAAGCGACAGGCAGTCCAGAAACGCCAGGGTTTGTGATTTATTTAGAGCTAGATCCAAGGCAAGTTGATGTCAATGTTCACCCTGCAAAACATGAAGTGAGATTTCACCAAGCTCGTTTGGTCCATGACTTTATTGTGCAAGCAGTGAAACAAGTGGTGGAGCCCTGTAGTTCAGTATTGCCATATACAGAAGAGGGGGTTCAATTAGAGTCTAGCCTGGCTGTGAGTGAACCGGATATTGAGCAGCAAGCGCAGCAGCATCAGTCCTATCGGACACCACTTCGACAAGCGCCTACAAGATCGGCGCCTTCGGCAAGCTCGACATCATTGAGCCCAAGGAACGAGAATGGTTTTGGCAGCAACGCCAGTCGCTCATACCAATCAGCGCCTCGGCATGATGGTTTAGGTTCAGCCACAGGTCAGACAAAACAAGTTAATGTGAATCAGCTTTATCAAGCTTTCACAACTGAATCTGATAACCGTCCTGTTGAGGGCACGATTCAAGTTCAAAGCGTTGAACCCACTGATGTGTATGTGGATCAACGTGTTGAACAAGCGGCTTGGATGGCGCTGCCTGAGGGGGCTGTACTATTGCAAAGTGCAGATAATTTAATGGTTGGGCATACGCGTGACGGTTTATCTACATTGTGGTTAGAACAAATCGAAACAGATGGCACATTGTTGGGCAAAGCACTGTTGCTGCCTGTGCGAGTGAATCAGTCGCAACAAGAATCTGAGGCAATCAATAATGTAAACTCATGGCTGACCTTACTTGGCTTTGATTTAACGTTTTCAGGGACTCATATCATGGTAAAAAAGGTGCCTGTGAGCTTGTATAGTGTAGATGTAGGACAATGTGTTTCACGACTAGTGGAGACGTGTCAGACCAACAGCAATAATATGGATACACTCGATTTTTGGGTTGATTGGCTGTTGAAAAATACACCAAAGGGGTACTTTGGTTCACAACATTTTGTGAAAGCACGTGAAAAAATGCTAAAAAAACAAAAAAGCAGAGCAGCAATTATGACAAAAGCCGTTAAAATAGAGCCAAGTTATATATTAGATTTATTACCAAAAGGGTATTAGTTTGCAGAATAAACCCGTCATTACGCTAATGGGGCCAACCGCAGCAGGAAAAACAGCGCTGGCGATAGAGCTATGTAAGCATTTAGATACTGAAATTATCAGTGTGGACTCTGCACTAGTATACAAAGGTATGGATGTGGGCACTGCTAAACCGGATGCCAATGAGCTTGCACAGGCACCACATCACTTAATCGATTTGATCGATCCGCGAGAAAGTTACTCTGTTGCTGATTTTCGTCGTGATGCCATCGAACTCATTGATAAGCTTCATGCACAGGGGAAAGTGCCTGTGTTGGTCGGCGGCACCATGATGTACTTTAAAGGGCTCATTGAAGGGTTATCTCCTTTACCTGAAGCCTCTGAAGCTGTGCGTGCCCAGCTTGAAAAAGAAGCGACAGAAAAAGGATGGCAGGCCCTTCATGCTGAGTTGACTCAGATCGATCCAGATGCAGCTGCAAAAATATCGGAAAATGATTCACAGCGGATAAATCGCGCACTGGAAGTATATCGTATAACTGGAAAGCCCATGTCGTTATTGCAAAAGCAAAAACAACCTGAGCTACCTTACACCTTTCATCAATTTGCCATTGCGCCAAATGATCGTAAAATACTGCACGAGCGAATTGAGAAAAGATTTAAAATAATGCTCGATCAAGGGTTTAAAAACGAAGTTTTGGCCTTATATAATCGAGATGATTTACATCCTGATTTGCCGTCTATCCGTTGCGTTGGATATCGACAAATGTGGGAGCATTTGAGCGGTGAATGCGATTACGATGAAATGGTATTCAGAGGTATTGCCGCTACCAGACAACTTGCAAAGCGACAGTTGACCTGGCTTCGTAGTTGGCCAAATGTAACTTGGCTAGAGACCGGAGAGCAAGAAAACTTGCAACGAATTTTAAGTTCGCTAAGCTAATAGTAGTTGAACCATTAATTTGTTTTGATTTATTCAACTAACTCAACATAATAACACCTAGAACGAAGGATAAGAAAATGGCAAAAGGCCAATCGTTACAAGACCCGTTTTTGAATGTCTTGCGTCGTGAGCGCATTCCAGTTTCAATTTTTTTAGTTAACGGCATCAAATTACAAGGCAAAATCCAGTCTTTTGACCAATTTGTAATTTTACTTGAAAATACTGTGAACCAAATGGTTTACAAACATGCTATCTCAACCGTTGTTCCTGCTAGAGCTGTAAATTTCCAAAATACACAAGGAAATGAAGGCGCAGAACAAAATGAAGATGGAAATTTTTAATAGATATTAGGAGCATATTGCTTGTTTGACCGTTATGAAGCCGGCGAACAGGCAGTCTTAGTGCACATAGAGTTTCCTAATGAAGGAGATCGTGAAGATCTGCAAGAATTGGAAATGCTAGTATCTTCTGCTGGTGTTAGTAGCGTGGCGGTTGTGCAAGGCAGCCGTCAAGCACCTCACCCCAAACTATTTGTTGGTACCGGTAAAGCAGAAGAAATTGCCGAGATTGTCAGAACTTATAAAGCAGACGTCATTATATTTAATCACCAACTAAGTCCTTCTCAAGAACGAAATTTAGAGCACATTTGTCGATGTCGTGTGCTAGATAGAACGACGCTGATTTTAGATATCTTCGCGCAGCGCGCGAGGACGCATGAAGGTAAGTTGCAAGTTGAGTTAGCTCAGCTTAGACATATTTCAACGCGCTTGATCAGAGGATGGACACACTTAGAAAGGCAAAAAGGTGGTATTGGTTTACGTGGTCCTGGTGAAACACAGCTAGAAACAGACCGTCGATTACTTAGAGAGAGAATTAAGAGTATTCGAAAACGGCTTGATAAAGTTGCTGTTGTTCGAGAGCAAGGGCGCAGAGCGAGAAGCCGTAACGAAATACCAACAGTGTCGCTAGTTGGCTATACCAATGCGGGTAAGTCCACGCTGTTCAACCGAATTACGAATTCTGACGTCTATGCGGCAGATCAGCTATTCGCAACGCTGGATCCAACGTTACGAAAACTCGAAATAGCAGATGTTGGCCCTGTTATTTTAGCTGATACTGTTGGTTTTATAAGGCATTTACCTCATGACCTAGTTGCGGCGTTTAAAGCAACATTGACAGAAACACGTGAAGCCGATTTACAGCTTCATGTTGTTGATGTGGCAGATCAGAGAAGAAAAGAAAACATAGAACAGGTACAATCGGTTTTAGAAGAAATTGAAGCTGACGAGATCCCCCAACTATTGGTCTATAACAAGATAGATTTAGTTGAAGAGATTCAGCCAAAGATCGATCGAGATGAAAACGGCGTACCAATTAGAGTATGGCTTTCCGCTCAGGCAAATACAGGCACAGAGCTGCTATCTCAGGCAATTTCTGAGTTACTTGCTAAGAAAATGTTTTGTAATCAGCTGGTTGTGCCACCTGCTTTTGGCAAGTTGCGCGGCGCATTGTTCAATCTGAACGCGGTGTGTGATGAAAGCTATGATGAGCAAGGTAATTGGCTGCTTGATGTACGATTACCACAAGCAGATTGGGAACGCCTGAAAAAAGAACAAGGGCCGGAAATAGAACGGTTTGTTGCTCAAGATTGAAAAAAATACTAATTCGACCTAATTCGCTATAAGAATTCGGTAAATTTTGTTAGATTTAATTTAATTCATTTTATAACAATGGAGTATAGCTATGGCCTGGAACGAACCGGGTAATAATGGCAATGATAACGACCCGTGGAAAAATCGCGGTGGACGAGATCAAGGGCCACCAGATCTGGACGAAGTATTCCGCAAGTTTAACAACAAGTTCGGTGGGATATTTGGCGGCAAGCCAGGAAATAATAAAAACGGGCTTGGTGGTGCAGGGATCACCTTTATCTTCATCATTGCTTTGATTGTGTGGGCACTCAGTGGTATTTACACGGTTAAAGAAGCTGAACGAGGTATTGTACTTCAGTTCGGACAGTTCGACCGTATTGCGGAGCCTGGTTTACGCTGGAAAATGACTTTCATTGAGCGTGTAATCCCAATTGATATTGAAGCTGTTCGTTCATTATCGGCATCAGGCTTCATGCTTACTGAAGATGAAAACGTGGTGAGCGTCGAATTTGAAGTTCAGTACCGTGTCGTTGACCCGACTTTATATCGTTTCAGTGTGACTGATGCTGATCACAGTCTGCAGCAAGCATTAGATAGTGCACTACGTTATGTTGTCGGTCACTCGCGCATGGACCAAGTTTTGACAACTGGCCGTGAGCTAGTGCGTCAACGTACGTGGGATGAACTTAATGAAATTATTGAACCGTATAACCTTGGCTTAATCGTCACAGACGTTAACTTTAAAGATTCTCGCCCTCCAGCAGAAGTTAAGGATGCGTTTGATGATGCGATTGCAGCACAAGAAGATGAGCAACGTTTTATTCGTGAAGCAGAAGCTTATGCCAGAGAGATTGAGCCAAGAGCACGTGGTCGAGTGACACGTATGACTCAAGAGGCTGAAGGTTATAAAGAACGCATTATACTGGAAGCGCAAGGTGAGGTGGCTCGTTTTGAAAAGCTATTACCTGAATATGCAGCAGCAAAGCAAGTAACTCGTGAGCGTTTATACATTGAGACGATGGAAGAAATCTTAGGCCGTAGTTCTAAGGTTATTGTTGATGTGAAAGGTGGTAATAACATGATGTACTTGCCACTTGATAAGATCATGCAGCAATCTCAATCGTCTTCACCTGTTACTCTGCCGAGTCGAAATGACATTAACCAGTTACGTCAAACACTGGGTCAGTCTCAAAATAGCAGTGTGAATAGTAGCAGTGACAGATTTTCACAAGATCGTTTTAACAGCGGGAGATAATTGATGAGAAATTTTGGTTTTATCTTTTTGATACTTCTCGCCCTGTTAGGGTTCTCTTCAGTCTTTGTAGTGACTGAAGGTCAAAGAGCGATTGTATTGTTATTTAGTAAGGTTCAAAAAGACAGCTCAGATAACGCGGTCGTGTACGAACCAGGTTTACACCTTAAAGTGCCTTTCTTTAGTCAGGTTCGTCACTTAGATGCGCGTATTCAAACGCTCGATGGCGCGCCGGACCGCTTTGTAACTAGCGAGAAAAAAGATCTTATCGTTGACTCTTATGTAAAGTGGCGCGTAAGTGACTTCTCTAACTATTACTTGCGTGCGCGTGGTGATAAGCAATATGCAGAAACACTACTTAAGCAGAAAGTGAACAACGGTCTAAGAACAAACTTTGGTTCTCGCACAATCAAAGAGATTGTATCGGGTGAGCGTAGTGAATTGATGGCAGAAGCGCTTGTTCAGGCGTCTGAGAGTGCACAAGAGCTAGGTATTGAAGTACTGGATGTACGTGTGAAGCAGATTAACTTACCCAACGAAGTAAGTAACTCTATTTTCCAACGTATGCGTGCTGAGCGTACCGCAGTGGCTAAAGAGCATCGCTCTGAAGGTCAAGAGAAGGCTGAGACAATCCGTGCTGAAGTTGACCGCCGTGTAACGGTTATGCTTGCAGATGCTGAGCGTAATGCACGTACTGTACGAGGTGAGGGTGACGCTGAAGCAGCAAATATATATGCGCAAGCTTACAACCAGGACCCTGAGTTTTTCGGTTTTATTCGCTCTTTAGAAGCATATAAGAAAACTTTCACAAGCAAAAGTGACGTGATGGTACTTTCTCCGGACAGTGAGTTCTTTGACTACATGAAGCAAAAAGACAGTAAGTAACCTTTTCGCTTATCATGTCATTTAAATGAAATAAAAAGCCCGCATTATGACGGGCTTTTTTGTATTTATTTCAAATGGTTTTATCTAATATCAAAATGACTGAAGAAAAATCATTCGAAACAGGGTGATTTTCACCTCCCTTTTCTGGTAAAATCTGCGCCTAATTTTTTCTAAGTGATATTGCAATGGGTAAAAACGTCGTTGTATTAGGCACCCAATGGGGTGACGAAGGTAAAGGTAAGGTTGTAGACTTACTTACGGATAAGGCTTCTTTAGTTGTACGCTATCAAGGTGGACACAACGCAGGCCATACTTTGGTAATTAATGGTGAGAAAACTGTATTACACCTAATTCCATCAGGTATTTTACGTGATAACGTAAAATGTGTGATTGGTAACGGCGTGGTATTGGCACCAGATGCGTTAATGCGAGAAGTGAAAATGCTTGAAGAGCGTGGCGTACCTGTGCGTGAACGCCTGCTTATCAGTGAAGCATGCCCTCTAATTCTTCCTTACCATGTTGCGCTAGACCAAGCGCGTGAACTAGCACGTGGCAACAAAGCTATCGGTACAACTGGTCGTGGTATCGGTCCAGCTTATGAAGATAAAGTTGCACGTCGCGGTCTTCGTGTTGGCGATCTATTCAACCCAGAGCAATTCGCTGCAAAGCTTAAAGAAGTTATTGAATACCACAACTTCTCATTAGAGCACTATTACAAAGTTGAGCCTGTTGATTTCCAGAAGACATATGATGATGCAATGGAAATTGCAGAGATCCTTAAGGCTATGGTTGTTGATGTTACTGAGCTACTTGACCAGACTCGCGAAAAAGGTGACAACATCTTATTCGAAGGCGCACAAGGTACATTGCTTGATATCGACCACGGTACTTACCCGTATGTTACATCTTCGAACACGACGGCAGGTGGTGTAGCAACAGGTGCTGGTTTTGGTCCTCTGAACCTAGACTATGTACTAGGTATTGTAAAAGCCTACACAACACGTGTTGGTTCAGGTCCTTTCCCTACAGAGCTTTACGACGGTGTAGATAAGCAAGATCCAGTTGGTAAGCACTTAGGTGAAAAAGGTCACGAGTTTGGTGCAACGACAGGTCGTTTGCGTCGTACTGGTTGGTTTGATGCAGTTGCTATGCGTCGTGCAGTCCAAATCAACAGCATCACAGGCTTCTGCTTAACAAAGCTAGATGTACTTGATGGCGTTGAGACAATTAAGATTTGTACGGGCTACCAGCTTGAAGATGGCACAGTGACTAACGTGACGCCATTGGCTGCTGAAGGTTACGAGAAAGTGACACCTGTATATGAAGAAATGCCAGGCTGGAGCGAAAATACGTTCGGTGCAACATCTGTTGAACAACTTCCAGAAGCTGCGATCAACTACATTAAACGCTTAGAAGAAATTACCGGTGTACCAATTGATATCATTTCAACAGGTCCTGACCGCGTAGAAACGATGATTGTTCGCAACCCATTCGGCGAATAATCAAAGTTAAGAAAAAGCTGCTTCGGCAGCTTTTTTTGTGCCAGGCGTATGCTCAGATCGAGAATTTGGTATGCTTTTTGTATTCGTATTATGAGATTCCAAATAATTGCCAAGTATTATGACTAAAACTCTTCGACTATCTTTATTGCTATTAGGCTGCTCTTTTACTGGTCAACTTGTTGCAAACGAGCAAATTGAAGCGGTGCCTTTATACACGCAAGACGAGTTGATTACTTTAATCAACAATAATAAACATTTACAGCGAGTAAAAGACGACGATTGCCAGTTAGTCCAAGATATTGAAGCGCGCGCGGAGATAATGGGCTTACCTTCCTATCAATTCTTGTATGGTGATATGTTAGCGTATGCTGTATGTGTTGAGCGTGATGTTGAGTTAGGTTTGTATTATATGCGTCAAGCTGCACAGCAAGGTTTAGCCGCAGCGCTTGAGCAATTGGGCAGATATTATGATGTCGGTCAGCTTGTGCAAGCAGATAAGTCTATGGCTATTGTGTATTTACGAGAAGCCGCAGCATTAGGTAATTTAAATGCTCAGCTGCGTTTAGTCGGCTTATTTAATCAAGGGTTTGGTAGTCCTAGGGACTACGAAGATGCATATCGTTGGTTATTTCATGCGGTTGTTGCCGATAAAGAAATACACAAACAAATAGAAATATCGTTGGCCAAGCTAGCCCAAAAAATGCCCGAGAGTGTCATCAAACGGGCAAGAATGTTGAATTAGATAACGTGTTTAGCTATTGAGCTTTTCTCCAATAGATGTTTCTCTGTTCGTTGTATCCTTTAAGATGGACATTTTTGGTGGTTGGAGAGCCAAAATTCTGTCACCCTGTTCAGGCAGCTTTTTATCTTCTGATGTAAAAGGCCTGATAGAAAGTGGATCGTCCTCTTTTTTCTGCTCAGAAATAATAAATAGGGGGATAGCCTCTTTATTCACCTCTAAATATTGTTCCCAACTAAACTCCTCTGATAATCTAGTTGCACTGACTTTGCCTCCTTTTGCCATTAAACTGCTGAGTTTGGCATAGTTGCCAGTATCTCCAAATAATATTTGACGAGATAAAAAGGTCGCACTGTCCTTATTGGCTTTGGCATGGTTAGTTGAAGATTTTAATGAGTAAACACTCTGCTCATCAAGTAGATGAGAGAAGTATTGCACACCCAATGCGTTATGGTGTCTGTTGGGTGATAACGCCAATACAGAGTGCAGACTGGTCAGGGGCAAGTAGCGCTCAGCATGCTCTGATTGCGGGTTTCCGTAATAGCAGGGTAGGCCATCCATTCTCGCCATTTTGCAGTTTTCCCACGCAGGATCTGATAAATAGACGTCAATATTTTGTTCCTTTAAACCACATGCGATCGCTCTGGCTACATGGTTGGCTCCAATAATGAGTAACGTATTTGGGCTGGGTTGTCTCACGCCAAGTAATCGCGCAAGTGGTGTTGCTGTGAGACTTTGCAGAATGACGGTGACTATAATGACGGTAAAAATTAAAGGTACGATCTGTGCTGCATCTGGATGTCCTGATTGTGCCATACTGAGTGCGAAGACAGAGCCTACTGCTGCAGCCACGATGCCGCGAGGCGCAATCCAGGCCAACATGAGTCTAGATTTAAATGGAATATCACTATTGAATGTCGATACCGCAATACTCAATGGTCTTGCAACAAACAGTACCACGGCTAAAAACCAAAAAATGCCGCTGTCGAGCATCATCAACTCTTCAAGTTTTAAGCGTGCTGCAAGTAAAATAAACAAGCTAGAGATCAATATCATTGATAAGTCTTCTTTAAACTCAAGCACTGCATCAATTTCTAAATCATCCTGGTTGGCAAGCCATATGCCAAAAATAGTAACTGCAAGCAGGCCGGATTCATGACTTAAATGATTTGAGAGTGTAAAGCTCATCAGGACCAAGGCTAATATGCCAAACTTGTGTAATTCAAAAGGTAGCCACTCTTTTCGAATAATAAAACTGGTAAACCAGCCAGCGATAACACCAACACTCAGGCCTACACCGAGAGTGGACAGCAAAGCCATTAGGGTATGGCTAAACACGCCATCTTTATCGACTAAACTAACGGCTTCAAATACCAAAACTGCGAATAGAGCACCAATAGGGTCGATGACGATACCTTCCCAGCGTAAAATTCTGTCGATATCTTTCGTTGGGCGCATAGCATTCAGCATTGGGGCAATCACAGTTGGCCCTGTGACAACTAATACGGCACCGAGTACAGCTGCTACCGGCCAATCCAGTTCCAATACATAGATAGCGCAAGCTGTAATGATGATAAATGTGGTGAGCATGCCGATTGAGCAGAGGTTTCTAACGACCTTTCCAATCCCTTTTAGCTCACGAAAATGCAGGGTCAAAGAGCCCTCAAATAGGATGATTGCCACAGATAAAGAGACGACGGGAAAGAGCAAGTCTCCCAGTAACTGATCAGGGTCTAATACGCCCGAAACCGGCCCCAGTAATAAACCTGTCAATAATAAAAATAAGATTGCAGGTACTTTAGCAACCCATGCTAGCCATTGGGCAAATACAGAAAATATGGCAATCGCGGCAATATAGATAGCCGACATAAACTCTCCAGCTTAGTTAGCTCATTGAATATTAGTATAGTGTTAGCCTCGTTATATCATAGTAAATAAGTCAAAAAAGAGAATAAGCTGTTAAAAGTTAGTTGTTTTTTTCACTTTTTTGCGATGGGTTTGATAGTAGCCAAAACACAGGGGAGGCCGTTATTTAAGCAATATTCACTTTACCCAAAGCTTTGAACGTGCGTATTATCACTACGAGTGTGATGGGGTTAAAACATTTGCACTCAAGTGTCAGGAATGAGGGGAGATAGAATGACGTTAATCACAAATTTAGCAAAAAATGCTGCGAGTGCTGCGAAAAAGCTCGCGATTTTGGATACTGAACAGAAAAATACCATATTGAAAGCAATGGCTGCCGCCATTAGAGCGAGTAAGAATCAAATTCAACAAGCCAATGAATTAGACTTGCAAGCGGCCAACGACAATAACTTGTCCGAAGCGATGATAGACCGCCTAACGTTAACACAGAGTCGCATTGAGGACATGGCCTCAGGATTGGAGGAGGTTGCAGCTTTACCTGATCCTGTGGGAGAAAGAAGAGCGCTAGGTAAACAACCTAGCGGCATAGAAGTACAGAAAATACGCGTACCACTTGGTGTTATTTGTATGATTTATGAAGCAAGACCAAATGTGACCGCTGATGCGGGTGCTCTGTGTTTTAAGTCGGGTAATGGCGTGATTTTACGGGGCGGTAAAGAAGCGTTAAATAGCTCTCTCGCGATTGCGCAAGTAATGCATAAGGTGCTTGATGAATACCATTTACCTAAAGAGCTGATCACGGTTGTACCAGATCCGGATAGAGCCCTGTTGCTAGAATTGATGCAGCAAAAAGAGTATGTTGATTTGGTGATACCACGCGGTGGTGAAGGACTGATTGAGTTTGTAACGGAACATAGTTCTATTCCTGTGATTCAACACTTTAAAGGCGTGTGTCATTTATATGTTGATAAAGATGCTGATCTTGATATGGCTGTGGCGCTTTTACTCAATGGTAAGACTCAAAGAACTGGCGTGTGTAATGCATTAGAAGGGCTATTGGTTCATCAATCTGTTGCGCAGGCGTTTTTACCAAAAGTACGTGAGGTACTAAGCCAAGCAGGAGTTCAGGTGCATGCTTGCCAGTCTTCAGCAGCTTATTTTAGTTGTGCCAATGTATTAGATGATGATGAGTTTGGTCAAGAATATTTAGGCCTAGAAATTGCCATTCGTATCGTTGAAGATTTAGCGGGTGCGTTGGCGCATATTGATCAATTTGGCAGTCACCACACTGAAGTGATTTGCACTGATTCACAGCAAGCGGCACTGCAATTTCAAACACAAGTTGATGCATCTGTTGTGATGGTGAATGCGTCTTCTCGCTTCAGCGACGGTGGTCAGTTAGGGTTAGGCGCAGAAATTGGCATTGCAACAACAAAATTACACGCGTATGGACCGATGGGGCTTGAATCTTTGACTACTGAAAAGTATTTGGTAAATGGTTCTGGTAATATCAGAACGTAGAGAAGTGGTGGAGCTAAGCAGGATCGAACTGCTGACCTCCTGCGTGCAAGGCAGGCGCTCTCCCAGCTGAGCTATAGCCCCACTTTCATTGGGAATGTCAAAAGAAAAATTGGTGGAGCTAAGCAGGATCGAACTGCTGACCTCCTGCGTGCAAGGCAGGCGCTCTCCCAGCTGAGCTATAGCCCCAACATGTCTTTTGGACGAGGCGAAATTTAAAGACTTTTCCGCCTCGCGTCAAGTTTTTTTCTTAAAAAACTCAAAAATACGACCAGCTTTGATACACTGAGGCAAATTTATGGATAGGAAAATTATGAGTCGTTTATTTTTATTGCTCCTGTCAACCGCTTTAGTCGCCTGTAGCACTACGTCTAAACCAGACTATGAAGTTGAACAACAAACATTACACAAACGTCAGAATGCACAAGGAAAATCAGAGTTTGCGTTTATTGTGACGGTCAAACCTACACCGCAAATGGAACTTGCCAAGAACAAACCAATATCAAAAAAGCAGCTAGAAAAGTTTTCCGAGTTTAAGCGTGTGGAAGAATCTCCAGAGTTAAAGCTTGCGCTTGAAGACCAAGCTGTGAGCTTGCTACAACAGGCATTAAAAAAAGATGGATATTGTCGCGCCGGTTATAGTATTAAGAATGTTTATTGGCGTCAGAGGAGTGTGCAGTTACGAGGATATTGCTTGTGATCCTATCTAACGTCCAAACTTTGGCAGACCATTTAGCTAATTTACATATCAATTACTTAAGCTATGAACATGCGCCTTTAGTAAATTGCTCTGTTGCGAAAGAGATAGGGTTAAAACGAGCGGGGACAGGTCTTAAAAACTTATTTTTAAGAGATAATTATGGGAAGCAGCACTTTCTTATTGTTACGTTAGCCGAAAAGCAGCTTGATTTAAAAGCGCTCTCGAAGCAACAAGGTATATCTCGGTTGGGGTTTTGTTCCAGTGAGCGGTTGGAAAAATATCTAAAAGTAAAACCTGGTTGTGTATCAGCGCTGGCAACTTTTAATGATGATAGTAATCAAGTTCAACTTTGGTTAGACAGTGAGTTGATGGATAAGAAGCAATGGCAATGCCATCCTTTTGAGAATGATAAAACGTGGGTCCTACAGCTCGAGGACTTAAAAGTTTTCTGGGCACATAGCGGTCACACACCTATCTGGGTTACTTTACCTGAACGTTGATTGAGTATGGCCAAATACCCGCCAATAGAACACACAAGTAATAAACTCAATAAGAAAAAGTGCATACCATAGGTTTGATAAATCAAACCGGGCACAAATGTACCCAGTGCGCCTCCACTGTAGTAAAAAGAGACGTACGCACCATTTGTCACACTACTTTGAGCCGTACTTATCTCATTTGCTAACGGGGCGGCGTTGGCGTGTATCATAAACATGCATGCACAAAATAGTGTAAACATGGCAACAAATAAGGCCAAGTTGTGCCATTGCATCATGAGCAATGTTAATGAATATACGATAAATAAAATACTGACAATGAGCCAATTATCACGACAAAGACGAGATAGAAAAGGGGTGGCCATGGAGATAACCGCACCGACTAAATAGCCACTGTATATCCATGCGATAAGCGCAGGATCTTGAATTTGATACTCATTGCTTAATATAAAGGGCAGGTAATTCAGTAAGGCAGAAAAACAAAAAAACATACAAAATACCGCGCCATATAATCGCAATAGCGAGATTGACTTTAATGGTTTTAAATATGCGTGGGGCGAATTTACTTCATTGTGAGAATCGATATTGTTACGTGAGGGAGTGATTTTCAACGCAAGTATGATGAGTAATAATGCATTAAAGAGATAAAAGCTCTCAAACCCCCACCAAGTGCTGAAGTTTGCAGCCAACGCCCGTCCCAAATACCCTCCTACAATGGTACTACCAACATACCAAGTCATTTTTGTTCGCAGGTTTTCTCCTTGCCAAATTTGGCCAATATATCCGGTCATGGATGTGAGTGCGGCCGGTAGCAGTAAGCCCTCAATAAAGCGCATTATTAAGAACAACTGAAATTGTTGAACCTGGCTAATAACGAGACAACAGGCTGCTAGGGCAAGCATGGTATATTTCAGAGCGGCCAACTTACATATTCGTGTTAAAACTAAGCCGTAAAATATGGGCGCAATGGCAAGTGGCAACATGGTCACTGTCATTAATAAGCCCGCTTTAGCTGGTGCGACAGAGAAATGCTCCGCAAACATGGCGAGTAATGGCTGAGGGGCGTAAAGTACAAAAAATATAACAATGGAACACAATAACAAATGAAATATGGACATGTTCTAACTTCTAAGTCTAGGCGCAATATTATTATCTCTCTTTGACGACGTTTTTGCTCTAAAAAGAAGTAAAAACTTGTTGTATATCATAATTTTCTTTTCTTAACTTGGTAGATTAGTGCGCATAGGATAAAAGTAGCGCCTTATTTTGTGTATGTATTCATGTTGTTTTGCTTCGTCTTGAGAGAAATTATTTAGAGATTTGCCCAGTTTGGTATTAAAATGGCGGCAAGTTTAGATTGATGGAGTGACATGATGGGTTCTCTACAGGATCAGCTGTTAAAAGCCGGTTTGACAACTGAGCACAAAATGAAAGTTGCTAAAACGGAAAAGCGCAAACAGCAAAAGAAGAAAAAGAAAAAAGGCGCAACAAGCGACCAAACGGATCTGCAAAAACATATTGAGCAGACCAAAATTGCACAGCAGCAAAAAGCAGAAGCGCTGAATAAAGCAAAGCAAGATGAGTTAAAAGAACGTGAGCAAGTTGCTCGTGTTAAACAAATTCTTGAGCATCATAATCAAGAAGAAATTAGAGGTGACCGTACATTCAATTTCACATACGAAAATAAAGTGAAGGAATTGGATGTTAATGAGTCGACACAGCAAGCTTTATCTAAAGGCCGCTTGGCCATTTGTGTATTGGAAAGTCAGTTTTATGTACTGGAAGATGAGCCTGCAAGAAAAATTGCCGAAGTCGATGAAAAGTATATTGTTTTCCATGTAGAAGACGCTAATGATAAAAAGGACGATGATGATCCGTATGCGGATTTCGAAGTCCCTGATGACTTAGTCTGGTAGTTTACTTATCTCATTTTTCTTTATTGACTCGGTTCATTTTTTAAATCCGAATAAGTAATTGTGTAGAGCGGCTTTGGGTCGACTACACTGTTCAAATAACCGTCAAAAAAGAGAAATGATATGATGAAGATAAAGCAATTTGTGTTCGCATCGATAACGACAGCAACCGTGTTGGCATCGGGTAGTGTGGCCGCGGCAGATGGTAAGGCTTTGTACACCGCTAAGATGTGTCAAACTTGCCATGGAGCGGAAGGAAAGGCGCCTATTATGCCACTGTATCCGAAGGTCAATGGGCAAAGCAAAGAATACACGTTAGCGCAGATGAAAGACATTAAATCTGGTAAACGCAGTAATGGGATGTCTGCTGCAATGAAGGCCATGGTGGCAAGTGTCTCTGATGCTGAACTTGAAGCTATTGCTGAGTATCTATCAACAATCAAATAAGTAATTCAAATTTAGAATTAATATGAAAGCCACCTATGGGTGGCTTTTTAGTACCGAATTAATTTACGCAGTATCCCTTCTGTGTATTGAACTATTTTTTTTTGTGATTTAGACTTCTATACATCTAAAATCACTATGATGAGTGTAAGGAGCCATGATGTTCGAACTACCAGAACTAAACTTGAAAGGAAAAGTAAGTGATGAAGAGTGGAAATTGCGCGTTGACCTCGCAGCTTGCTATCGCTTGGTCGAGCATTTTCGTTGGGGTGATTTAATTTATACTCATATGTCAGCCAGATTACCTGGGACAGATCAGTATTTGGTGAATGCATTCGGATTGAGTTTTGATGAGGTCACTGCATCTAATCTTGTTAAGGTAGACTTGCAAGGCAATATTCTTGATGATACCCCATTTGAGATAAATCCCGCAGGCTTCACAATTCACAGTGCAATTCATGAAGTCCGAGAAGATGCACATTGTGTGATTCATTTGCATACCAAAGAGACGATTGCTGTGGCGAGTCTGGAAGGAGGATTGGAACCTCTGAGCCAGCACAGCATGTTTTCATTGCCATCATTATCTTACCACGGGTATGAGGGGCTTGCTGTGAATGATGATGAAAGAGCTCGCTTACAGTCTGACTTGGGTGATAATAATCACATGCTCCTAGTCAATCATGGTGGTTTAACAGTGGGGCCAACAGTTGGTGATGCCTTTATGCGCTTTTTTGATTTACAACGCGCATGTGAAATTCAAGTCGCAATTATGTCGACTGGTCGGCCAGCGATACAAGTCCCACAGCCAATTCAAGATAATATATACAAACAAGCTAAAGTCGTGCATAGCGGCAGTACCGGTGGTCAAGTCGCTTGGCCAGCAATGCTGAGAAAAGCATATCGCTTAGATCCAGGCTTTGCCCAATAGGAGTCATAATGAAAGTAAATCGCGTCGAAGTATTTGATATACATTGTCCAGACAGACCGGCTTGGACACCTGTTTTTGTGAGAATTCACACCGATGAAGGGATTTCAGGAGTGGGTGAAGCTGGACTTGCTTACGACCTAGGTCACAGTGCAGCTGCTAGTATGATTAAAGAGATGGCAGAAGCATTCTTGATTGGCCATGACCCATTCCAAACTGAGCTTTTATGGTCTCGTATGTTGAGAGAAAGTTTTTGGGGACTGGGTGGCGGACCTGTGGTATATGCGGCGATGAGTGCGATTGACACAGCGCTTTGGGATATTAAAGGTAAGGCGTTAAAGTTACCGGTTTATCAATTGCTAGGTGGTAAAGTAAACCCAGAGCTGCGCACTTACGCATCACAGTTACAGTTTGACTGGGATGATGAATTCAAAGCACTTGTACAGCCACATGAATATGCTGAAGCCGCGCATAAAGCATTGGCTGAAGGCTATGACGCGGTGAAAGTTGACCCTATCATGTATGATAAGGATGGTAATACATATTATGATCGCACTAAGCTTATTTCTCGTGGTGAAATGAAACTGTATCGTTCACGTATGAAAGCTATTCGTGAGGCGGTTGGCGATGAAGTGGACATTATTTTTGAGTGTCACAGCTTGCCGGGGGCAACATCTGCAATTCAAATTGCAGAAATTGCAGAAGAGTTTGACTGCATGTACTACGAAGAGCCGGTGAACTACTTAAACCACTCATTGCATGCGAAGGTTGCCAACAAAACGGCTGTGCCGATTGCCGGTGGTGAGCGCTTGTATAATCGTTGGGATGTGAGACCTTACTTTGAAGATCAAAGTATTGATGTATTACAACCTGATATTGGTCTGTGTGGTGGCTTTACTGAAACGAAAAAAGTTTGTGACTACGCCGATATTTTTGATATCCGTATTCAAGCGCACGTATGTGGTGGCCCAGTTGCAACTGCAGCTTCATTGCATTTAGAAACGGCCATTCCTAACTTCTTAATTCATGAACATCATACTTATGCGATTAAAAAGTGGAATAGAGAGCTTTGTCTTCAAGATCCACAGCCAGAAAAAGGCGTGTTTAAAGTCTCGGAAGAACCAGGTATTGGTATTGAGCTGAATGATGAAGTTGTGATGCGCTCACAGCGTGTAGAAATTAAATAACACGTATGATTTGTAAATAAAAAAACCCAGGCTGTGCCTGGGTTTTTTGTATTCAAAGAATGCGTTTGCTTACTTAAGCAGAGACTCTGTAAGTACAGGGCGGATCTCTTTAACAATTGCTTGACACAACTTTGGTGCGCCACAGATGATGTTACCGCTGTTGTTGTAGTTTGCACCACCTGCAAAGTCCATTAACATGCCGCCAGCTTCTTTTACTAATAGCTCACCTGCCGCTGTATCCCATGGCTTAAGACCAATTTCATAGAAGCCGTCAATACGACCAGCTGCAACATATGCCATATCTAGTGCAGCAGAACCTGCACGACGGATATCTGCTGTGTGAATGAATAGCGCTTTAAATGCTTCAGTGTATGCATCTAAGTGATGTTTTTGTTTGAATGGGAAGCCTGTTGCTAACACGCTACCAGCTAATTCGTTGCTTTTAGTAACACGAATACGTTTGTTATTTAGTTGTGCACCTTGACCACGAGACGCTGTGAATAGCTCGCTGCGTACAGGATCATAGATAACAGCCTGCTCTACGCGGCCTTTAACTTTAAGTGCAATTGAAATTGCGAAATGAGGGATCCCCTTGATGAAGTTAGTTGTGCCATCAAGTGGGTCGATAACCCAAAGGTAATCATTATCTTTGCCATCTGTATGGCCAAGTTCTTCTCCAACGATTGCGTGATCAGGGTAAGATTTTAAAATAGTGTCACGGATCACACGTTCAGCTTCTGTATCAACACTGGTCACGAAGTCGTTAGTACCTTTTTGAGTCGCTTCGACTTGAGACAGATCTTCAGTTGCACGTAAGATCACTTTACCCGCGTTACGCGCAGCGCGTACCGCAATGTTTAACATTGGATGCATAGCATTACCTTTGAATTGTAAAAGAACTAAATTTTTTGAGCCGGCGTATTCTAGCGATTTTCTCGATAAAGTAAATAACTTTGCAGTAAAAAGATTGGTGTTTTTTTGTTCAAATGGTTTTGTGGTTTGATCCTGTCATCCTATGGTAAACTACGCCATTATTTTTGTCTGAGATAAATAGCATGGCATTACAAGATATTAGAATCGTACTTGTGAACACTTCACACTCGGGAAATATTGGCTCAGTTGCGCGCGCAATGAAAACCATGGGCTTTTCAAAACTGTATTTAGTAGACCCTGCTTGCGAGGTGGATAGCCACGCGAGTGCACTGGCTGCTGGTGCGACAGATGTGCTTGGCGATGCTGTCACGGTAGATAAGCTTGAAGATGCTATTGCAGATTGTAGCTTAGTGATTGGCACCAGTGCGCGTTCTCGCACCTTATCTTGGCCGATGGTTGATCCAAGAGAGTGTGCGCAAAAATTAGTAACAGAGTCGAATGATGGTCCTGTTGCACTTGTGTTTGGTCGAGAAAACAGCGGCTTAACCAATGAAGAATTACAGTTATGTAATTATCACGTTTGTATTCCAGCGAATCCAGATTATAGCTCATTGAATTTAGCAATGGCTGTGCAAACACTGACATATGAAACGCGTATGACCTTCCTAGATACGCAAGATGCTAAGCCTGAAGAAGACGATACAAAGTATCCAACATCAGAGCAAATGGCATTGTTTTACGAGCACCTTGAGTCAACATTAAATGATACAGGCTTCATTGTTAAACAGCACCCCGGCATGGTAATGACCAAACTAAAACGCCTATTCAACCGTGCAAGACCTGAAGATCAAGAATTGAATATCCTTCGTGGCATTCTAAGTTCGGTGAATAAATCGACAAAATAAAGCTGTGTAGCAAGATTAGATACTTTCATCACAGTAATACTTGACTAAATTACTCGGGTAATTACAATACCAATAATACCTGATTAAATTAGTCAGGTATTTTAGAAAAGACACTGAGTAAGTAGTAACTTATTTTATAAGCAATAGATGTCGTTAATACTTGACTATCTTAGTCAGGTAATTACAATTTGCGGCATTTGATGAAGGTAACCTAGAGGCGCGTATGAAACTGACTTCAAAAGGCAGGTATGCAGTAACTGCAATGCTCGATGTTGCGTTACATGCCAATATTGGACCTGTGCCTCTGGCAGATATTTCTGAACGTCAGGAAATATCTCTATCATATTTAGAACAATTATTCGCACGTCTTCGTAAAAATGGACTCGTCAGTTCAGTTAGAGGACCAGGTGGTGGCTATTTACTGGGCCGCGATGCACATACGATTTCTGTTGGTGATGTGATTAATGCAGTCGATGAGTCTGTGGACGCAACAAGGTGTCATGGTGAAGGAGGCGGTTGTCAAAGTGGCATGCGCTGTCTAACACACACACTATGGTCGGACTTAAGTGTGCGAATAGAAGAATTTTTAAACAGTATTTCCCTTGCCGAGCTTGTTTCAAATTCTGATGTGCAATCAGTTGCATCACGTCAGGACAGAAACGTAAGCGATGCGATGAAGCAATTAGATAATATTCAAGTGAGTTGCCAATTATAACTTGGCGTCTAGCGGAGAAAGAAATGAAATTACCGATATATTTAGATTATGCTGCAACCACGCCGGTTGATCAGCGTGTTGCAGACGAAATGATGCAATGCCTGACAA
The DNA here is from genome assembly GCF_001625685.1 of Pseudoalteromonas luteoviolacea CPMOR-1. Taxonomy (GTDB): domain Bacteria; phylum Pseudomonadota; class Gammaproteobacteria; order Enterobacterales; family Alteromonadaceae; genus Pseudoalteromonas; species Pseudoalteromonas luteoviolacea_K. The sequence goes on from NZ_AUYC01000014.1 coordinate 286,180, forward strand.
TGGATGGTAACTTTGGTAATCCTGCGTCACGTTCACACCGTTTTGGTTGGCAAGCAGAAGAGCTAATTGACCAAGCGCGTAATGATATCGCTGATTTAATTAATGCTGACCCGCGCGAAATCGTATTTACATCTGGCGCGACTGAGTCAAACAACCTAGCAATTAAAGGTGCTGCGAATTTCTACCAGAAGAAAGGTAAGCACATCATCACAGTAAAAACTGAGCACAAAGCAGTTATCGACACATGTCGTGAGCTTGAGCGTCAAGGTTTTGAAGTCACATATATGGACGTTGAAGAAAACGGCCTTTTAGATCTGAAAAAGCTTGAAGATGAAATTCGTGAAGATACGATTCTTATTAGTGTAATGCACGTAAACAACGAGCTAGGTGTTATCCAAGACATCGCAACAATTGGTGAAATGTGTCGTGAACGTAAGATCATGTTCCACGTTGATGGTGCTCAAAGCGCAGGCAAAGTGGCAATTGATATGAAGCAGCTTAAAGTTGATTTCATGTCATTCTCAGGCCACAAAGCATATGGTCCTAAGGGCATCGGTGCATTATATGTTCGTCGTAAGCCTCGTGCACGTCTTGAAGCACAAATGCATGGTGGTGGTCATGAGCGTGGTATGCGCTCTGGTACACTTGCGACGCACCAAATCGTTGGCATGGGTTCAGCTTTTCGTATTGCAAAACAAGATTTTGATAAAGATTACGCACACATCAGCGCACTTCGTAAGCGTCTGATCGATGGCATCATGGATATGGAAGAAGTGTACTTTAATGGCACTGTCGACCAATCTGTACCAGGTATTGTAAACATCAGCTTTAACTATGTTGAAGGTGAGTCTCTTCTGATGGCTGTAAAAGATATTGCAGTATCATCAGGTTCTGCATGTACGTCGGCAAGTCTTGAACCGTCTTATGTACTTCGTGCGCTAGGCCGTAACGATGAGTTGGCACACAGCTCGATTCGTTTCAGTATTGGCCGTTTTACGACAGAAGAAGAAATTGATTACACCATCAAACTTATCAAAGACTCTATTGGTCGTTTGAGAGAAATGTCTCCTCTGTGGGAAATGTTTAAAGACGGTATTGATTTAGATTCAGTTGAGTGGGCACACCATTAAACAAGACAGCTTGTATGAACTGTAGCAAGTATATAGGCGGTTAGTGAGGAAAGAGTTATGGCATATAGTGATAAAGTAATTGACCACGTGGAAAACCCACGTAACGTAGGCACGTTAGATAAGAATGACCCAAATGTAGCAACCGGTATGGTTGGTGCCCCAGCTTGTGGTGACGTGATGAAGCTGCAAATTAAAGTGTCTGATGAAGGTGTTATTGAAGACGCAAAATTTAAGACGTATGGCTGTGGTAGCGCGATAGCTTCATCTTCTCTTGTAACTGAGTGGGTGAAAGGCAAAACACTAGATCAAGCAGCAGAGATCAAAAACACAGACATTACTGCTGAGCTTGAGCTTCCACCGGTTAAAATTCACTGCTCGATTCTTGCGGAAGATGCAATTCAAGCAGCGATTGCAGATTACAAAACCAAGCAGGCGAAGTAAGAGATAAATTATGGCAGTGACATTAACTGAAGCAGCTGCAAATCGTGTGCAGACGTTCCTTGCTAACCGAGGAAAAGGTCTTGGCTTGCGGGTAGGTATTAAAACGACTGGTTGCTCAGGTCTTGCGTATGTACTCGAATTCGTTGATGAGCTTGCAGAAGGCGATGAAGTGTTCGAAGAAATGGGCGTAAAAATCATCGTTGACGCAAAAAGCTTAGTTTATATTGACGGTACTCAGCTTGATTACACCAAAGAAGGTCTTAATGAAGGGTTTAAATTTACCAACCCGAATCAGAAAGACGAATGTGGCTGTGGTGAAAGCTTCACCGTTTAACCATCTGTAATAGATAGTTTGCTAAAGCCCTGCCTTGGTAGGGCTTTGCTGTATTAGGTCCTTATGCGATATTTTGAATTATTTAATTTACCAGTGAGCTATGACGTCGATTTGGCCTTACTAAATCAGCGTTATTTAGAATTACAACGTGCTGTTCACCCTGACAAATTTGCAGGGAAAAGTGAACGTGAAAAATTAATGGCTGTACAAAAGACGTCTGAGATCAATGATGCTCTTGCTGTTTTAAAGCACCCAGCCAAGCGCGCTGAGTATATGTTGAGTGAGCAAGGTGTTGATATAAGAGCTGAGCAGCAAACATTGCAAGACCCTGAATTTTTAATGCAGCAGATGGAGCTGAGGGAAGCACTGGAAGACATTCAGCATAGCAGCGACCCTGAAGATGAAATCGATGCATTCGAAGCGCAGATTAAACAGTTAGATACACAGTATAGTGCGCAACTTGCAGAGCAGCTTGTGAGCCAAGATACTGCTGTATTAGAAGTTGCAGCTGATAATATTCGCAAGTTAAAATTCATATATAAATTACGCGAAGAGCTGTCTCGCATTGAAGATAGCCTTTTCGATTAATCTAGCGTCACCACTTAAGTTAAAAGAGTACTATGGCATTATTGCAAATTGCTGAGCCGGGGCAGAGCGCGGCACCTCACGAACATAAATTGGCAATAGGTATCGACTTAGGTACTACTAACTCTTTGGTGGCCACAGTACAAAGTGGTGAAGCCAGAGCGCTAGCGGATATTAATGGCGAAGCTATGTTGCCTTCTGTTGTCAGATATCATGCAGACAGCGTTACTGTTGGTCAACAAGCGCAGCAAGCAGCGGTAGAAGACCCAACAAATACGCTTATCTCAGTGAAACGTTTTTTAGGTAAATCTGTTTCTGAAGTAACGACCCGTTATCAAAACTTGCCTTATGAGTTCGTTGAGCACCAGGGTGCACTGGCAGTAAACACAGTGGCAGGTCCTATCAATCCAATTCAAGCATCTGCAGAAATCCTCAAGTCACTGTATCAACGAGCAACGGACAGTTTTGCTGGTCAGGAAATTGTAGGCAGTGTAATTACGGTACCAGCTTACTTCGATGATGCACAAAGGCAAAGTACCAAAGATGCGGCAGAAATCGCTGGCTTAAAAGTATTACGCCTTTTGAATGAACCAACAGCTGCTGCAGTCGCGTATGGTTTGGACTCTGGTCAGGAAGGTGTGATTGCTGTATACGACTTGGGTGGTGGCACTTTTGATATTTCAATTCTTCGCTTAAACCAAGGCGTTTTTGAAGTATTGGCAACGGGTGGTGACTCAAGCTTAGGCGGCGATGACTTTGACGCAGTGCTTGTTGAACATTTTAAGTCAACATTACAGCTGAGTGAATTAACACCACAAGAGCTGCGCTTGCTTATTCAAAAAGCCAAAGCCTGTAAAGAAGCGTTGAGTGGGTATGAAACGGTCAATGTTAAGCTTGAACTTCGCGGTGAAGAGCATTTAGTTTCTGTTACGCGTGGTCAATTTGCTGAGCTTGTTGCGCCGCTTGTAAAACAGACATTACGTGCATGTCGCAGAGCATTAAAGGATGCGGATGTTAGCAAAGAAGAAGTCTTAGAGGCGGTGATGGTGGGCGGCTCAACGCGTATGCCAGTTATTCGCGAAGCGGTTGGTGCGTTTTTTGAAAAAGAACCGCTCACGTCAATCGACCCTGATCGTGTAGTGGCAATTGGCGCAGCCATTCAAGCTGATATTCTAGCGGGTAATAAACCAGACTCAGATATGCTGTTATTGGATGTTTTACCGCTGTCTTTAGGATTGGAAACTATGGGAGGCTTGGTTGAAAAAATCATTCCTCGCAATACCACAATTCCGGTTGCACGTGCGCAGGAGTTTACCACGTTTAAAGATGGTCAAACGGCAATGTCATTGCATGTTCTGCAAGGTGAACGTGAGTTGGTTGATGATTGTCGCTCACTCGCCAAGTTTAGCCTTAAAGGCATTCCAGCCATGGCAGCAGGTGCTGCCCATATCCGTGTGACGTTTAAAGTCGATGCAGATGGCCTTTTAAGTGTATCTGCAAGTGAAAAATCGACGGGTGTGCAAGCTGAAATTCAAGTGAAACCTTCTTTTGGTTTAAGCGATGATCAGGTTGCGAAAATGCTCAAAGATTCCATGAGTTTTGCCAAAGAGGACATGCAGGCGCGAATGCTTAAAGAGCAGCAAGTTGAAGCGTTGAGAGTACTCGAAGCCCTAGAAGCATCTTTGGCAACAGAGTCTGCATTATTAAATGAGCAAGAATTAAATCGCCTAAGAGAGGCGATGGCGATGTTGGATGACAAACGCCAAAATGCGTCTGATCCAGATGCAATCAAGCATGCAATTGAAGTGGTTGATGAAGCAAGTAGTGAATTTGCATCTCGCCGCATGGATGTATCAATCAAACAGGCACTGCAAGGTCAGTCAGTAGACGAGGTTTAATATGCCACAAATTATCTTTTTACCCCATGAAGAGCTTTGTCCTGAGGGCGCAGCAATTGATGCGAAATCTGGCGATACCGTATTGGATGTTGCGTTAAAAAATGGGATCAGTATTCCTCATGCATGTGAAAAGTCATGTGCATGTACGACATGTCACGTTGTGATCAGAGAAGGCTTTGACTCAATGGAAGAAAGTGATGAGCTTGAAGATGACATGCTCGATAAAGCATGGGGTTTAGAGCCTGAATCACGTTTAGGCTGTCAAGCTGTGATCAGCGATGAAGACTTAGTTGTTGAGATACCAAAATATAATTTGAATATCGTTAACGAAGAGCACTAATATAGTGGATTGATTCGAAAGGCTGTAGCTAACCACTACAGCCTTTTTTGTTTGGAGCGTAGCATGATGTTTAAAACAGGACAGACTTTACATTCAATCATCAATGGCGCAGACCATAACCATGGTGATTTGTTATCAGTATATAATCCAGCAGATGGTTCTTTATTAGCGAATGTAACACAAGCCGGCATAGAGGATGCCGACTTTGCTGTAGAGATTGCCAGTAGATGCTTTGAGCAATTAAAAACAACCACAGCTCAGACGCGTAGCACCGTTTTGCATAGGTGGTATCAGCTCATCATGGATAACCAATCTCGTTTAGCGGAGATCATTACCCTAGAGCAAGGCAAGCCGATACAAGAGTCTAAAGCCGAAGTGGTTTACGCCGCAGGTTATGTACGCTGGTTTGCTCAGCAGGCTGAAAGAGCCTATGGTACTGTCATTCCGCCTCATACGCCAAATCACCAAGTCACTTCACATAAGCAAGGGGTCGGGATTGTACTTGGGGTTACGCCATGGAATTTTCCTTTGGCGATGATCACGCGAAAAGTGGCACCGGCCTATGCCGCAGGGTGTAGTTTTATTTTAAAACCTTCAGAATTGACCCCAATAAGTGCAATTGAATTGGCTAAATTGGCATTACAAGCGGGTATAGAGGAAGGTGCTTTTCAGGTATTAGTAAGCGATAAGCCACAAACGTTAATTGAACATCTGAATGGCAAATCAGCCATTAGAAAGTTAACGTTCACAGGGTCGACGCGAGTTGGCAAGTTACTTTATACGCAATGTGTGGATACCATGAAACGAGCTTCATTGGAGCTTGGAGGTAATGCGCCATTTATTGTCTTTGAAAGTGCTAACATTGAGTCTGCTGTCGATGGGTTAATGATTGCGAAGTTTCGTAACGCAGGGCAAACATGCATTGCAGCAAACCGTGTATTCGTACATCGCGATATTAAAGCTGAATTTGTTGCACAGCTTAAACGTCGTGTTGCGTCGTTAAAAGTTGGGTCTGGTGTAAATGCAGACTTTGACATAGGGCCTTTGATCACTGAGGCCGCAAAGTCTAAAGCCAAACAGCTGGTTGAGGATGCCATTGAGCGCGGTGCGACACAGATTATGCAGAGCAGTGAAGGACAGCAAGCTGGCACATTTATGTCACCCATGATCCTAGATAAAGTTAGTTCAGACATGAATATCTATCATCATGAGATATTCGCCCCAGTCATCACACTGATCGACTTTGATTCAGAATCACAAGTCATGGCGATGGCTAATGAGGTGAATGTTGGACTGGCTGCATATTTTTATTCGTCATGTGTAAAGCAAATCGCGCGTGTTTCGAGAGGCCTAGATTTTGCCATGCTTGGTATTAATGAGGGCGCTATTTCTAACCCTGCAGCCCCTTTTGGTGGTATGAAAGAATCTGGTTTCGGTCGTGAAGGTGGCGCTGAAGGCATGGATGAATACTTGGAGACAAAGTATCTTTGTCAGCGAATATAAATAATGATTTTAATCATAAAATGCACAAGCATGACAAAAAAAGCCACTTTGGAACAATGCAATTTTTGCAATTGCTTTAACTTTGTAAAAAAGCTAGGTAGACTGCGCGTTAGTTTTCAATTTTAAATTAAAATTTAATGACAAGCGCAGATATACCAACTTTGGTTGTATTGGCAGGTGGATTAGGTACCCGTTTTGGTGGTGGCAAACAGATAGCAGAGCTACCTAAGCTGGGTAAGACAATCATGGAGCTTAGCATAGAGGATGCCTACAAAGCTGGTATTCGCCATGTTGTTCTCGTGATAAATGAAGCCGTCAGACCGGCGATAGAAAATGTGATTTTACCTCGGCTCCCAAAACCATTGAAAGTAGACTTGGCTGTGCAGTCAGTGAGTTTGGTGCCATCACGCTTTAAAGGCATCGCAAATAAACGCATAAAGCCATGGGGAACAGGGCATGCTTTGCTATGTGCAAGATCTTTCGTTGCTGGCAATGCAGTCGTAATTACTGCTGACGATTATTATGGTGCAAGGGCCTACACTCAACTATTCGCGCATTTTTGTAATATAGATCAAAATACTAGCGAAATGGCGATAGTAGCCTATCCTTTATCACAAACGATGTCAGAACTTGGTGGTGTCAATAGAGGCATATGTGCTTTGTCTGATAACTACCTTACGCAAGTGCATGAGTATTTAAATATACGTCAATCCGATGAAGGTTATATCGGTATCTTTGACAATCAAGAAACACCAATTAAAGAGAATAGCCTTGCTTCGATGACTTGTTGGGGAGTTACTCAATCACTTTTTGACAAATTAGAGGCGCAATTTGAGCTATTCTTAGAATCTCATGACAGCGATGTCAAAAAAGAGTATTATCTACCCGATTGTATTCAGCATATGATTAATTTGAACCAAGCCACTGTCCGAGTATATGTAGCAAAAGATAGATGGTTTGGTGTTACTTACAAAGAAGAATTAGATAGTGTCGCAGGAAAAATTTATGAACTACGTCACGGATGAATTAGCCGCAAGTTTAGTTAAAAAGCCAGTTTATAGGGTAAGTATGGAATATCGTTCGATCGCCGAGCATTTGGCTGTGCAATATGGTTTGTGCGGTGAAGAAATATCAATGAAACCGATCGGCAGTGGTCATATTAATACGACTATGCTGTTAAAAGATAGCGAACGCATGTTGGTAGTTCAAAAACTTAATACAACAGTCTTTCCTGAGCCAGAAAAATTAGTAGAAAACGCGCGCTTGATAGAGCAGCACCTTGTCGGCAAGTCTGGTGCAGGTGCATACGAATTGGGTATTATCAAGCATGTTCCTACGCACTCTGGAAGGTTCCTCGTCGAATATCAAGGCGAAGTGTGGAGAGCACTTGAGTTCATTGGAAAAAGTTATAGCGAAGATGTTGTGGATTGTGTTGTAAAAGCGCAAACAGCTGCTGGCGCGTTTGGGTGTTTTGCAAAAGCATTAAATGACTTTGATGCGACAAAATTATTTCCAGTTATACCCGATTTTCATAACTTGGCGATGAGAATCGAAAAACTAAAACAAGTGATAGAACAAGATCCTGTTGGTCGCGTGAGTGGATGTTTGGCTGATATTCAATTTTGCCAATCTCAATATGAATTGGCACATGAAGTGGAAAAAGCAGAGGCATTATTACCACTGAGAGTTTGTCATAACGACACGAAAATCAATAATATGCTGTTTGACGCATCTACCAACAAAGCCAAAGCAGTGATCGATTTAGACACTTGTATGCCTGGTTATTGGTTATATGACTTTGGCGATATGGTGCGCACTTTTTGCTCACCAGAGCAGGAGGATTCAACTAACCTGAGTAACGTAGTTGTGCGTGTTGAGATCTTTGAAGCGATTGTTAAGGGTTACATTGCCGAAGTTGCTGATAAATTGACAGACGCAGAACGTGACAGTTTGATACTGGGCGCAAAAGTTATGCCATTGATGATAGGCATTCGCTTTTTAACGGATTACCTAGATGGCGATCATTATTTTGCGACAAAACATGATGCTCACAATTTAGAGAGAGCACGAAACCAATTTGCGTTGTATCAAGATATATTACGTAAAGAACCTCAATTGAAAGCGTTAATAAACTAAATCAATCTAGTTTATTAAATTGAGCGCCTGTCCATCTTCTGTCTCAGGCGCTTTTGATTCCTTTCACATGCTCAACCATCCAAGTATCACCGTAGGAATACCTAATTCTTTTGCGCTATTTCGTATCGCCATTGATGGGCTACTGTGACTACTCGACAGTACAATAATTGTTTATTGAACATCAATTAGTCGCATCTCTTTGATTCTTTCAGCTGCATAAGATAGCGTTGTCATAAATAGGGTATTCACTGACATACATAGATGTTCCATGCGCTCTAGTAGTCAGTAATACTAAAAATAAATATAAAAACTCAAATGATAAAACAAGTTGTAATCTAGGAACCTTCATGACGCATATAAATAGAAGACATTTTCTAAAGGCTGCAGGTGTGGCAGCAGCAGCGGGTGTAGTTGCAGGCTGTGCACAGACAAATGGGCAAACTGTCGCAACGGGCTCAAAAGGCAAGTCTGTTATTGGACTCATTACGCCAAAAATGGATATTGTGCGTGTTGCATTCATTGGTGTCGGCCAACGTGGTTATGGTCATGTAAAACGGATGAGTCATATTGATGGTGCTGAAATTGTGGCACTTTGCGATACTCATGAAGCGGTTTTGGAACGTTCTGCGAAATTTTTAACAGATAAAGGGCTGAAAAAGCCTGCACTATACAGTACAGGAGAGTTGGCATATAAAGATATGTTAGCCCGTGACGATATTGATATTGTCATCATCTCAACGCCTTGGAAATGGCATGCGCCGATGGCCATAGACACCATGGAAAGCGGCAAACATGCATTTGTAGAAGTGCCTTTAGCACTTACTGTGGAGGAAATGTGGCAAATCGTAGATACCGCTGAACGCACGCAGAAAAACTGCATGATGATGGAAAATGTAAATTACGGTCGTGATGAGCTGATGGTTTTGAATATGGTTCGCCAAGGTATTTTTGGTGAGCTGTTGCATGGAGAAGCAGCCTATATTCATGAGCTTCGATGGCAAATGAAAGAGCTTGAGCATAAAACAGGCTCTTGGCGCACTGAATGGCATACCCGAAGAGATGGCAACTTGTATCCTACTCATGGTTTAGGGCCAGTATCCCAGTACATGAATATTAACCGTGGTGACAGATTTGACTATTTGACTTCAATGAGCTCTCCCGCTTTAGGCCGTGCAGCTTACGCTCAAAGAGAATTTCCAAAAGGACATCAACGTAATCAATGGGATTATATTTGCGGTGACATGAACACCACCATGATTAAAACCGTTAAAGGTCGCTCTATTGTCGTCCAGCATGATACAACAACACCTCGTCCTTATTCTCGTCACAACCTAATCCAAGGAACGAACGGGGTTTTTGCTGGTTTTCCAAATAGAATTGCGCTAGAGCAAGGGGGAAGAGGGTCTTTCCATGACTGGGATGAAGACATGGATTATTGGTACGGTAAGTACGATCATCCGTTATGGGTGAAGATGGGTAAAGAAGCTGAGCGCAACGGTGGTCACGGAGGTATGGACTTCTTGATGTTTTGGCGAATGATTTACTGTTTGAGAAATGGCGAACCTCTTGATCAGGATGTATACGATGGGGCGGCTTGGTCAGTTATCTCCCCGCTTTCTGCGCAGTCGGTAGCAAACCGAAGTGAGTCAGTCTCTATACCAGACTTTACTCGCGGCGATTGGAAAACGGCAACGCCATTAGGCATTGTGGGAGCATAAATAATAAAGCGCCAATAGGCGCTTTTTTATGTTTTAATCAAATTAAGTAAAACTAATTAAAAGATCATAATGTACAAATTGATTTTTACCTTAATCTTTAGTTCAGTACTTTTTGGTTGTACAAGTGTACCAGTTGAGACAAAAAATACAGAGCTTGAACAAACGCTTGAGCGTTACATAAGCACGTATCAAGCACGTACTGATTTTCAGCGGTTTTTATCTTTTTATGCGGACGATGTCGTTTTAGAAGACATGTTATATGGTTACAAAGTCACAAGTAAGCAGCAACTAGCGGAGTTTTTCAACTGGCAGTCGCAAGACGTTTTGGTACTTAACTCTCAACACACCTTATCAATTGAACAAAAAATTGTGTCTATCGAAGAGCGGACTGCCGTGTTGCGCGGCATTTTTAATCCCTTTTTATATCATGGAAAGCAACTGGGACCATGGCGCTTTACTACGGTATTACATTTTAACGAGCAAGGGTTGATCCGCTATCAGCAAGATTGGATTAACTATTACCCAAGAAGTTTTGTCACAAAGGCACCAAACTTAAACTTGAAGAGGTGAGATATGTTTTTATATCTCAATTGCATGTACACTGCATGGTAATTAATTAACTCAAAAAGTTTGGACCACTGTATGCAACTTTCTGTTGAAATAAGTAAGTACCCACTTCATTCTGACTATATTCCTTTCATAAAATCCTTTATTGAGCGTCTCAATAAGCATGATGGTTTAACGGTAATTACGAATACGATGTCTACTCAGGTTTTTGGGGAGTTTGATGTTGTGATGTCAGTTATTCAGGCTGAAATGAAAGCATCCTTTGAACAATTTGGTCAGAGTGTATTTGTTTGTAAGTTTATTTCTGGCGATTTATCCCCTGAGGCATAATGGAGTTAATTACTAAAACACTTGCAGGGTTTACTGCAATGTCCAGTTGGGAATACCTAGCTGTCGCATTATCAATACTCTATTTATTATTGGCCATTAAAGAGAACATTTGGTGTTGGCCTGCTGCATTTTTTAGCACTGCGATTTACACCATAATGTATTGGAATGGTGCTTTAGTGATGGAGTCCTTTTTACATTTCTATTATTTGGTAATGGCATTTGTCGGTTGGTGGATGTGGCGATCTGGCAATAAAAATACCGAGTCTAAAATTGTTTCTTGGTCGTTCTTTAAGCATGTAAAAATTATTATTTCGACCGGTATAATCGCCATTTTAATGGGGTATATCACAGATAACTACACACATGCTGATCTACCTTATTTAGACAGTTTTACTACTTGTTTTGCTGTTGTTACTACCTACCTCGTTGCAAAAAAAGTGTTAGAAAACTGGTTATATTGGGTGGTTATTGATGCTGCATCTATGTATCTCTACTATTTAAAAGGTTACTATCCAACGCTTGCTTTATATGTTTTTTATACCTTCATGGCATGTTGGGGCTATATGAAGTGGTATGAAGAGCATAGTAATCGAGAGGGAAAAACAGTTGCGCAGCTTTGATGACGCCGATGCGTTAGAAGCACTTGGTAGGTTGTTTCCGCATCAAAGCGTACAACAACTTAAAAGGCTTGAAGCCGGGCTTAGCAATATCAACTTTTATGCTGAGCTTGGCAGCAAGCCCTGCTTGCTTAAAGCGTTTAATAGTGAATTACCAGAAACAGCGTTAACTATTCAAAATAAGTTAGCGACACAAAATATCACTCAAGCGGTTATATGTATCGATAAAACAGAAAAATTGGCAGTATTAGAATACCTGACCACTGTTGATGTTCCTCCCGAGGTAGATAAGAAGCTATTAGATGTACTTGTCAAAGTCCATCATTACCCGAGCCAATGTAGTCATGTCCTAGACCTAGCTGCTGATGTACATAAAGCGGCTAAACAGTTGCATGCTGTACAAATAGGCGATTATTTAATAGATGAAATTCAGCATCTGACCACTGATATTCGCTATTGTCACAATGATCTAGTTAGAGAAAATGTGCTCAATACACCTTCAGGGGTTTGCTTCATCGATTTTGAGTATGCAGGAAACAATGATCTTTTTTTTGATTTAGCTGCGCTGTGCTGTTCTTTTGAGTTGTCATCGTTACAATCATATCAAATGTTGGTTGATTATTTTCAAATTCAATCGAGTCAGTTACCTAGTTATGCCGTGAAAAAGCTTAATCTTTATGTGGGTGTTTATTTAATTTTGAGTATTGCATGGTATGAAAGCCGAGGAGAGTGTAAAGCACAGCAAAGTTTGTTAGCTCAATTTATAGTATGGTGCCAACATCATAATGTGGCTTTGCCTCGTAAGGTTTGAACCATCACGAGGCAAGGGATATTAAATTCCACCTAGCCTTTTTGCTAGCTCTTTGTATTTCTCAACATCTTCCTTGTCAAAGATGGGCTCTCCATTCTCATCATGCTCCTTTGCAACTAATAAGTTCTCTCTTGCTAGTCGCCTAACACGCTCCACTTTTACACTTAAAAATTCAGCAACTTGCTCAGTGGTCATAGGGGTCATAATACAAATCCTCAAGATGATGTTGGTAGCTTAGCTACTAAGATCTAATTACATTTATTATTTTTGAACTTTAATCATAGCTAAATATATGACTTTTGGGGAAGTTGGTAATGTTTTTTCGTATTTAGTTTAATAAATAGGCATACAAACGTCTCCACACTGGTATTTCAATTGAGATGTGATTATTATGAAGTTGCTTAAGATACTGTGCTCTCGTGGTGAAATGGATATCACGTGGCTCTCCGGAAGCTAAGTTACAGGTTCGATCCCTGTCGAGAGCGCCAGTAAATTTCTTACTCTAAATTCTTTCCTGATTAAAAACGGTTTTTTACTGTGAAATGCCACTGTACTGAATCGACATCTCGTGGTTTATCAATCGGCGCAGCAAGATCCAAGTGAAGCACTAATCCTGAATTTGCTCTACTCGGTGCCATTCGGATCCCGAACCCCAGATTTTTATAGAACTGATGGTTTGAATTAAATAAGGTCTTACCATCTACACGGCCAATATCGAAATAAGCAGCTCCCCCAATTTTAAATAGTTGAAACAGGTCATATTCCCAATAGTATCTTTTTTCTATGTTTAAGATCACGCGTCTGTCACCCTGTAAATATCTCGCTGGAAAGCCACGCAGGCCTGTTTCACCGCCCAAAGTTAATTGCTTATCTTCAGTTAAATTTTTGCCATGTGTGATATTGAGTCGAGTATACCAAGATTGATAGTTTCCTGTATTTAGGTGGTACTCTAGGTTGAGCTGCGTAATTAAATTTTCACTCTCATTGCTTTCGACATTCCAATATCCGTCGATGATAAAATTAAATCTAAAAAGTCCATGCTCGCTAGCGTAGTGGGCTTTGCTAATTGTCGTATTAAATACCCATCTCGTATCATCGTCGCTTAAAGTATCACTAGAGTAACCAAGTTGCGTATTGATGTTCCAACCGAGGTTTAGGTCTTCAGTGCGATATATTGAGTCAAAGTTTCGAACTTTAATAAACTTTGTTTCAAGCCATTGTGTTTGAATGAAGGGGTAACTCAATTGTCGTTGTTTAGCTATGGGTAATGTGGTTTCTCTGATTTTCTTAAATGAGTCTTGCTGATCTCGATAGCCAATAATGAATCGCCTTGTCCAGTTTGCATCTAAAGTTTTGGCAATACCGTAATAAATTTGGCTTGTCTTTGAATCTTGTTCAAACTCAGAAACTGTTTCCCCATTTTCATATAATGGCTCTACACGTCTATTCGCATAGTTAAAAAAGCCATAACTATGCGGCGTTCGAGTTGAGAAGAACGGATAATCAACCCCAATATGATGTCGCTCACCATCATCATTATCAGAGTACTCGATGCGCCCTTGATATCTGGACGAGAGAATATTGGGATCATCGTATACAAATAAATAGCCACTTCGGTCAGCATCTTCTATATGAGTTAAAGATAAGCGCTTACCGTAACCAAATAAATTGCTTTCTCGAAAACCGACTCTGCTGGCATTTTCACCTCCACTGCGACTAAAGCTGAGGTCGGGTAACAGAGTCCACAGGTCACGAGTAACCACGGTGACTTCAATATCTCCATTACAGTTTTCTATCGCAAAAATTCTTGCATCGTAGAGATACGATTGCTGACGTAAAAGTCTTTCTGATTCTATAAGTAGCTGTGGATCATATTCGCTTTGCTCAGAAAACAGCAAAACGCTTTTTATTACCTCAGGCTTAGTTGTCACATGCGCTCTATTTGCGAACCTAAATAAGGCGTTATCTTCTTCAGGTAAGCTCGTGTCAAAAACATTAAGTTGATGCAGCTTAACAGTACTGATTCTGGCATTTATTACATTAGGTAATGAGTATTCTGAGTTCAATTCAAGGCTGTAGTTATCTGCGGTTGGCTTTGTATTTGCGATATTGGTGCAGTTATCTAGTGAACGCCTTTGCTCTTGAGCACACGCTAATTGAGTGCCATAGACGTAGATAACAACAAAAAAGAAGCAAAACCGAGATATCACCATATATATGCCCAACGCTACTGTTACTATCAGTATGGCTTATGTTAGGCATACATGCTCTTGCAAGTCTATATTATTGTTGTAAATTCGAACAAATTTGTGCGTGCAGGCTGGAGAGTAGTTGGGATGCCTCTTGACCTTCAGGGCAGATCCAAATACTTTCACTGTAGTGTTCAAAATTGAGTGAGAATGGTTGCTGTAAATAAGTAAAGCGCCATTGATGCCGGTCTGCACCTTCATTGAACTCTAGAGTGTCTAATTTATCAACAGCCAGAAACACGCTGCCCCATAATTCAAATTCATCACTATCGGGAAACTCGTCAGGTATGACTTGTAGTGTATCTTGCGCATCTAAGCTAATGATCTTTATCATGTGTTTCTCTGCTTATTCTGCCGCTAAATAATTGCGGATTAATTGCATAAAAGGCGCACCATACTTTGTGAGTTTGGTAAAGCCAACCCCAGAGACTTTCAAAAAATCACTATCATCGGTTGGCATTTTCTGAGCCATTTCAGCAAGTGTTTTATCATTGAATACGACATACGGCGGTACATCATCCTGATCGGCCAGCTCTTTTCGTAAACTACGTAACTTAGCAAAGAGTTTTCTATCGTAATTAAATTGTGCCAGTTTGTCTTGATAAACATGACTTGCTTGCAGCCTTGGCTCTGCTAAATGTAGTGCATATTCACCTTTTAAAACGGCTCTCGCAGCTTCTGTCAGCTTTAAAGTCGCGCCTTGGGTGATATCTTGAAATAATAAGCCATGATGAATTAGCTGTCTTAATACACTTAACCAATACTCATTGCTCTGATCTTTACCAATCCCATACGTACTCAAATTATGATGTTGATTGTCGCGAATACGCGCGGTATTGGCGCCTCGTAAAAGATCAACAATGTAGCCAAGGCCAAAGCGTTGCTCAGCACGATATACACAAGAGAGTGCTTTTTGTGAAACGAGCGTTGCGTCAAAATGCTTTGGTGGGTTTAAGCAAATGTCACAGTTACCACAAGGTTCTCTCTGATACTCGCTGAAATAATTCAGTAAAATTTGTCGTCGACAAGTTTGGGCTTCAGCAAAGTTAGCCAT
This sequence comes from Pseudoalteromonas luteoviolacea CPMOR-1, assembly GCF_001625685.1. Classification (GTDB taxonomy): domain Bacteria; phylum Pseudomonadota; class Gammaproteobacteria; order Enterobacterales; family Alteromonadaceae; genus Pseudoalteromonas; species Pseudoalteromonas luteoviolacea_K. Next base: position 301,893 of record NZ_AUYC01000014.1, read on the forward strand.
TGCGTTAAATCTCTGCTGTTCCACCTTTCGACGCTGTTCGTCAGGAATATCTTCGAAAAAGCGTCTGACTCGCCCAATATCAGCAGGATCGAAATACATGATGGCTTCAGCTTCAAGGCCATCACGACCAGCTCGGCCTGTTTCTTGGTAGTAAGATTCTATACTCTTTGGAATATCATAGTGCAGCACAAATCGTACATTGGGTTTATTGATACCCATTCCAAATGCGACAGTTGCCACTACAATTTGTACATCATCACGGGCAAATGCATTTTGCACAAATTGGCGTTGCTCATTCTCCATACCTGCGTGGTAGGCTGCGGTGTTAAATCCACCTTCTGACAACTTTTCAGCTATCTCATCGACGCGCCTACGGCTAGAGCAGTAAATAATTCCACTTTGACCTTTTTGTGTTTTTAGATATCGCATGAGTTGTGAGAGAGGCTTGAATTTCTCTTCGATGGTATAGCGGATATTTGGTCTATCAAAGCTACCGGTATAAACAAAAGGGTCAGCCAAATTAAGCTGTGAAACGATATCATTTCTCGTCGCTATATCCGCTGTTGCGGTAAGCGCCATTATAGGAACAAGTGGAAACGCTTGCTTTAATTCGTTTAGTCGACAGTAATGCGGTCTAAAATCATGACCCCAATGTGATACACAATGCGCTTCGTCAATGGCAAATAATGCCAAAGGTATGTTTGATAAACGCTCCAAAAAGTCTCTTTGTAACACTTTCTCAGGTGCCACATAGAGCATTTTAATTTCGCCATTGTGAAGTCGTTGATAGATCTGTTGTTGCTGTTGCCACTCGACGCTATTGTTAACAAACTCTGCGGCGATACCTTGTGCTTGTAATTGAGCAACCTGATCTTGCATCAATGAGATAAGGGGAGAAATAACAATGGTTACGCCTTGCGACATCAATGCGGGTACCTGATAGCACAACGATTTCCCCCCTCCTGTTGGGAGTAAAACCAAGCTATCACGCCCACTTAGGCATGCTTCTATGGCGTCTTGTTGCCCCGCGCGGAATGTTGTGTAACCAAAATATTCTTTGAGTACAGACTGGGGGGTCAATGATTTTTGTGTAGCAAGTGTTTCCATTGCGCGCATTTTAGAGTGTTTTAGTGTAATTGTCTTCCTTTAATGATTATTCTTAAGTCGAGTTGTAGGACTTTTAATCAAGTGAACTAACTAGGCTCTAGGCAAGTTAACAGCGGACAGGACTTTATGTTGGCAGCTGTTCAATACACTCTTGTAAAGAACACAATGCTGAGTGCGGGAATAGAATTGGAGTCGCAACATGGTGATGCCACTTTATATCTGTATAATGCACGCCTTCTTCGCGTATGGGTGATAAAAAGGTGTGAAATGAAGGTCGAATCAAAGACAACACAGGGCTATATATATGCGACGCTCGCTTTTATTATGTGGGGGTTGGCACCAATTTACTTTAAGTCAATTGAACAGGTAGAAGCACTTGAGATTTTAATACATCGAGTTGTATGGTCTGTTGTGTTTGTGATGGTTGTGATCGGTTTACGCAATAATTGGCATAAAGTGCACAGTATCTTAGTAAATCCAAAATTAATGGTGATGCTGGTTGTTACAGCTTTACTATTAGGATTTAACTGGGGCCTGTTTATATGGGCGGTCAATAATGGATATATGTTAGATGCGAGCCTTGGTTATTATATAAATCCTTTATTAAATGTGTTGCTAGGGATGTTGTTTTTATCTGAAAGACTGAGAGCTGGTCAGAAGATCGCTGTGCTACTTGCATCAGCTGGGGTAGTAATTCAATTAATCAGCTTTGGTTCGTTTCCCTATATCGCGTTTTCACTTGCTGGTTCTTTTGCTATTTATGGTTTATTGAGAAAGAAAATGGCGGTTGAGTCTCTGCCAGGTTTAATTATAGAGTCAGCTATTTTGTTGCCTATCGCGGCGGTTTATTGGTTTGTCATGCTGCCAAGTGCAACAAGCGACATGTTTGCAAACAGCATTGAGCTTAATGTTTTACTGATTGCCGCAGGTGTAGTCACCACATTGCCATTATTAAGTTTTACAGCTGCAGCCAAAAGGATACCGTACTCGACTCTGGGCTTTTTTCAATATATAGGACCAAGTCTAATGTTGATGTTAGCTGTCATCTTTTATGGTGAAGTATTTGATGTAGAAAGGGCCGTAACATTCGCGTTTATCTGGGGTGCGCTGATTTTGTTTAGTTTGGACTCATGGAGAGCGAGCAAGTCTAAAAGGGTAAAAAGCTAATACATATACTATTGCCTTCTTCAGACGATAAACACTTTAGAAGGCAATTTGATTTCGTCCAGATTCTTTCGCTGTGTAAAGCTTTTCATCTGCTATTTTTATGAGCGGATCAATGCTCTCAATGATCTTATCTGCCACGCCAATGGAAACTGTGAATGGAATATGGTACGGAGTCAAAGAGCTACTACTTTTTTCTAGAAATAATCTAAATTGCTCTAATTTTTGAGCGTTTTCCTTGCTATCTAGTGAGCGGAATAATACGGCAAACTCTTCGCCACCCAACCTAGCATAAAGGTCGTGTTCAAAAAACTTCTCAAAACATTCACCAATTGATTGTAGGACTTTATCACCAGCATCATGGCCATGCTGGTCGTTAATCTTTTTGAAAAAGTCGATATCAATCATAGCTAGCATACAGCTATGGCTTTGACGACTATTCATTGTGAGTTGTTTGCTGGCATGTTCAAAGAAATAACGTCTATTTGGTAATTGGGTTAAATAGTCAGTGTTTGCTTGTCTTCTAATGGTTGCAATGTTTTCTAACATATCAACGTTTTGACTTAATCGACAATAAAACTCTTCGGGGTTAAACGGTTTACGCAAATAATCATTTGCGCCGCTTTTGAGAAAACGAGCAGATAAATAAGCATTGTCAGTGCCGGAAATACCAATGATGGCCTTGTCATCATTACTGTACAATCGTCTGATCTCTGCGCACAGCTCTTCACCTCTCATATTAGGCATCTCATTGTCTGTGATGATCACATCAATATCTGGGTGGTCATTAAGTGCGGCAAGCGCTTTTATACCGTCTTCAGCGACATAAACTTGATATTTATGTCTTTGCAATAAGGAGCTTATATGTCGTCGTGTTGCCGCAGAGTCATCCACAACCAATACTTTAACTTGTTCATTGCGAGGTAAACGTTGCAACTGGCGTTTTAAATATTGATATGCTTGTTTATTTTCTTTCGTTATATAGTCGATGACAGGGTATTTATCTACTGTATCTCGGGTACTGGATTCAAGGTTACCAGTCATTACGATGGTCGGTATATTTGCTTTTACGGTGTACGGAATAGCCTCTCCGTTTGTCGCATCGGGCAATACAAAGTCGACTACTGCACAAAAGTAGTTGTGATCGTTAATTAACCTTTTTGCACTTTCCAAAGTTGTAGCGACATCAACGTCGTACCCTACAGAACTTGCAATGTGTTTTTGAACTTTTGCGATAGTTGGTGTGTCTTCAATTATGAGCACTTTTCTCAACACATGCACAACCTTAACAGCTTTTCTTTACTTCAGTTTTAACTGAAAGCGCAAAAAAAGCAATGAAGAATATGAGATTCATTAGACTATAACTCCGTCAACTAGCAATGTAGACATTAAATCTGACAGAGCAATACGGTAAATGTGAAAACACCTTAATCTAAACTGGGTTCTACTTCCTGCTGTTCAATATGATTTTGAGTTCGTTGGCTATGGTTTTGAACACTTAATGTATGAACCTTATGTTTTCGGGTTGTTAGGTCTAGGTATTTAGCCCAAATTTTTTCAATGCGATTCGTAGGTGGTGTGTGTTGCGTAAAGGTATCAAGAAACTGCTGTTGCAGTGGGTTACTTGGTTTAGTCTCTTGTTGATGCAAACGACGAAGAAGCTGTCCATGTTGTTGCAGAAGTTCAGACTCGAGCAATGTAAAATGTCCACTTCTCGAAAATCCTCTAGGGAAATGCTTATCATCGTAAAAGGGCTTAGGTGCAGCAAAAGCTTCTTTTAATTCAGCTATAGTCTTATCCATGATGTTTTCCTCAATTTGTTTGCAAGAGTATGGCCCAATGGTGATGCTTTTTTAAACGAAAGTTTTTTATTGAAAGGTAGGGGAATGGACAAGGAACTATTAAAAACTTTTGTCGAAGTTTCAAAAACTCGTCATTTTGGTCGTGCTGCTGAAAACTTGTATATAACTCAATCAGCTGTCAGCTTCAGAATTAGGCAGTTAGAACAAAATTTAGGTGTGAGTTTATTTACGCGCCAGCGTAACAATATTCAGCTGACGGCGCCAGGAGAACGCTTGTTGCCTCATGCAAAAATGCTATTAACTGCGATACAAAGGGCAAGGCTTGACGTCGCATTAGCGAGTAATAGGCAGCAGCAACTGTCGTTGGCTGGCACACCAAACATATGGGATGCTTATCTGCATTTTGGTATCAATCAAATCGTGTCATCTATGCCGGGTGTCTCTTTGGTGGCAGAAGTAAAGGCGCATCAGGAGAGTGTAAGGCTATTGTTGGAGCGCACATTGGACATTGCTGTGTTATTTGATCCCCCTAAAGTTGATGAATTAATCGTTAGACAAGTTAAAAACTTGTCTATAATTCCTGTCAGTACATTTAATTATACAAATAGAGATGACTTTTTTGGCAAACAGTATGTGTATGTAGATTGGGGGACGGCGTTTTCACTTTGGCATGCAAAGCAGTGTAATAGTGATATTCCGCCTTATTTTCGTACTAGTACAGGGCGTATAGCCTTGGAGCTTATTTTGCAATGTGGTGGTTCGGCCTATTTACCAGAAATGCTCGCAGCAGAACTAATACGTAAACAACAGTTGTTTTTTGTAGATTCTGTAGAGTGTAGTTTTCGGGAAGTGTATGTCGCTTATCATAAAGGGAATGATCAGGTGGAGCATATAGAAACAGTCGTAAATCTATTAGCTTCTATTACAGAGTAATATCAGTATGTCTGATTTTCTTATCATTACCTATTTATGACACAATGCTGAATTTTCAGTTTCAATAAAATGTCATTTTTATTTTATGTGTAATATTTCTGTCACTTAGTGCTGGCAGACTGCGCCTGTCTAATAAATTACGTGTTGCGATATTGAGGAAATACACATGAAACTAACCAAATCAGCATTATTACTCTCTATTCTTAGTGGTCTATCTTTGAATGCTCATGCCGATGTTGATGTATACGGTAAAGCAAACTTGTCTGTTCAATCTTCTGATGAAGGAGATGGCTCATTTACTGAAGTTAAAAGCAATGCCTCACGTTTTGGTTTTAAGGGTTCTGAAAAGCTAGATTCAGGCCTGGAAGTAATTTACAAGTTAGAATTTCAAGTTGATGTATCAGATGCTGACTCAAAAGGCGATGATGACAATATTACTGCTCGTAACCAATATGTTGGTTTAAAAGGCAAGTATGGTGAAGTTGTTATTGGTCGTAATGATACAGCGTTTAAGCTTTCTCAAGGCAAGCTTGATTTATTTAATGATTTAGAAGCAGATATTAAAAATATTTGGAAAGGTGAAAACCGCGTAGGCGATTCATTATCATTTAAGTCTGCAAGCTATAATGGTTTTAAAGTACTGGGTACGTTTATTGCCGAAGATGCGACAGATGGAGAAAACGGTTACTCTGGTGCAGTTACATACGGTGATGCAAAACTTAAAAAGTCTAAGTTTTATGTAGCGCTTGCGGGCGACAGTGAAGTAAAAGGTTATGATGCTTTACGTTTATCAGGTCAATATAAAGCAACGGATGATTTAAAGCTTGGTGCTATGTACCAGAAGCAAGAAAAAGTAGATGGTACAGGCACCGCGGATGGTTTCTTAGTAAACGCTGCTTATAGCTTTGGTGCAAATACAGTTAAGATCCAATACCAAATGATTGACTTTGATGCGGCTGCTTCAAAAGATGTTGATGGTATTAGTATTGGTATCGACCATAAGCTTGCAAAAGCAGCAAAGCTCTACGCATTTTATTCATCTGTTGATGAAGATGCCGGAACAGAAGAAGACTATTTAGGCTTGGGTATTGAGTACAAGTTTTAAGTAAGCACAAAACGAATAGTATGTGGGCCGTGTTCTTTATTGAGCACGGCTGTTTTTTTAGTCCAAAAAACCACCTCTTTGTGTTCTATTTGCTCAAATGAACGTCTTTATCGTTTTTTATAAAAAAAACGCTTGCGCCAATCTTAAATCTCCCTATAATGCGCACCCACTGACACGGCGGGCTGCGAGAGAAAGCGCAAACCAAAATGAAGGTTAAAGCCAAACTGAAAGCTTAATTGAAAATAAATTAAATTTTCTAGTTGACTTTAAAAGTGAAGCGGTTAATATGGCGCTCCACTTCGCAGCAACGCTGCGGTAACTAACCAAGGGTTAGTTACACCGTTCTTTAAAAATATGAAGCAATCATCTGTGTGGGCACTCGTACAGATTGAGTTCTAACAAAATATTTAGAGTCTCAAATGT
>NZ_AUYC01000015.1:0-163602 GCF_001625685.1 Pseudoalteromonas luteoviolacea CPMOR-1
GAAGCAGAGCCAGAGCTTGAAATAGAAGCTGATCCTGAATCAGGCCTTGAAAACCTCTTACATGATATTGAAAGCGTTGAGCCGCAAAATGTTGATGACATGCTTGAAGCATTGGAAGTTGAAGCTGATTTAGCTTCTCTTGATGAAGAGCTTATGGCTGAAGAGGTTGAAATTGATTTGGGGGATGATCCGCTGGGAGATGAAGTGGATCTTCTCAGTGAGGAGCCACCGTTAGAACAAGATTTTGTCACTCCCAGTGAGCAGTTAGAGAGTTATCCCGAGCTTGAGCTAGAAGAAATTGAAGAGCCTGATATTTCATTAGATGAAGCGCCACTTACCGAAGGGGTGAGTGAAGCCGAGCGTCAACTTGCTGAAAGTCTTGAAAGCCAGAGGGATCTGAACGCAGGTATTGATGGTGATCTAGAAGCTTCCTTTGATGATGAGTTGGACGACCTATTCGATGATCTAGACGATGAGCCTCTTGCCGAAGAGACGGATTTACTTGCCGTGCCGTCTTCGGATTTATCAGTTGAACATGATGAAGAGTTGGCTGTTGTAGAAGATGAATTAGATGATCTGGGTATTGATTTAGATACGCCATTTGATGAAGAAGCAGCCATGGCTGCAATGGATGAAGAGCTGCCTAGTGAGCCTGAACTGCAAGTAGGAAGTGAATCATCTGAACTACAAGATTTAGAAATTGATTTAGACACGCCATTTGACGAGTCTGCTGCGCTTGCTTCAATGGAAGCACAAGCGAGTGGATCTCTGGCAGTTGATGAAACCAGTATTTCTGAAACGGTGGAGTCAGCGCCAAATACAGGTATATCAGAAGCTGAATTAGAGCTAGATGTGAGTGCCGATCCTGATGCATTTTTGGCAGAGTTAGATGAAGTGGCTGAAGCTGAGAGTGAGGTTGAGCCCCCAGTCGATATTGATGAAAACGCCATTGAAGATGCATTCATGGCCGATTTAGAAGGGACTGATTTTGATGCCTTACTTGATGAGTATGCTGAGCCTGAAGACATAGAGAGTGCTAAGGAGCCTGAACTTGAGGTCGATTTTGATGCGTTACTCAGTGAAGATTTAGACGAACAGTTTGAAATCGAAGAAGAAGTGCCTCAAGAAACATCCTCTGCAATGCCGGAAGACTTTTTAGAAATTGAAGACTTAATTGCTGAAAGTGATGATGTATTGACTGTAGAGGAGCCTTATCAAGCACCTAATATGGATGTCGGGCTGGATGACTTTGAAGAGTTACTTGCTGGCGATAACCCCACGGATGTTGATTTAGAAGAAGGCGGGTTTTCAGCTAAGCTGGACTTAGCTCGGGCTTATCTTGAAATTGAAGATTTTGATGCAGCGGTTTCTGCACTTGATGATGTGATGGAGAATGGTCCGGCATCGGTGCAAGCGGAAGCCAGATTGCTAAAAGAACAAATAAAATAACAAAGACGACATAACAAAAGGGGGCGATATCGCCCCCTTCGCTTTAATTCCCTACGCCAATAGCATAAAATGCGCTGCTATAAATTAGTGAAGAGTTTGCAAGTGTATGCGTGTAGTACTAGGTATTGAGTATAACGGCGGCAATTACTCAGGCTGGCAACGTCAAAGTCATGTGAGTAGTGTCCAAGAAGAAATTGAAACAGCGCTTTCGCGGATCTGTAATCATCCGGTCGAAATTGTCTGTGCTGGTCGTACTGATGCTGGAGTGCATGCGACAGGGCAATTGGTTCATTTTGATACTGATGCTGAGCGTGAAATGAGTGCGTTTACACTTGGTATGAACTCTCAATTACCTGATGATATTGCCGTACGTTTTGCACAGCAAGTTGATGATGAGTTTCATGCTCGGTTCAGCGCAACGGCAAGACGATATCGTTATGTGATTTACAACCACACTTATCGCCCTGGGATCTTAAGAAATGGTGTCACCCATTATCATCATCCTCTAGATGAAAAGAGAATGCAGGCTGCATGTCACCACATGTTAGGTGAACAAGATTTTACCTCATTTAGAGCGGTACATTGCCAATCAAATACGCCATTTAGAAATATTCACCATTTACAAGTAGATAGGTTTGGTGATTATGTTGTGATTGATGTGAAGGCCAATGCATTTTTACACCACATGGTGAGAAATATCACAGGGTGTTTATTAGATATTGGTATTGGTGAGCAGTCTCCTGATTGGATGGCTGAATTATTGGCTATAAAAGATAGAACACAGGCGAGTGCGACGGCAAAGCCCAATGGTCTATATTTAGTTGATGTTGATTACCCTGAAAAATGGGGGATCCCAAAAATGTCTGTTGGTCCGCTATTCCTACCGGAAGTGGAGATTAAAAAATAATTATTACTTGGGCGCGGGTGAAACTGCATAAGCTATTTAATTATACGCAGTAACATTCCTTATACTGCGCATTAAAATCTCAGTTCCTCGTGCGTCTATTACTTGTTAAGACTACTAAGACCAGTTTTTTATACCGCTGTTGCCTTAAACATGTTTTAATTGGGAAAATCTGTCTGTGTGCACAGACTAATATACAGAATCAAGACAAGAGAGTTGCCAATGAGTTGGTTAGAAAAAATCTTGCCTAAAGCTGCTAAATCGGCAGGTAAGAAAGAGGTTCCGGAAGGTGTATGGGCGAAATGTACGGCCTGTGATTCCATCTTATACAAAGCTGAATTAGAAAAATCGCTTTATGTATGCCCTAAATGTGATCATCATATGCGAATTTCAGCGCGTGAGCGTCTAGAGCGTTTCCTTGATGACGGTGAGCTTGTGGAATTAGGCACTGAGTTTGAGCCGCAAGATGTGTTGAAGTTTAAAGACTCCAAAAAGTACTCTGAACGTATTACTGCTGCACAAAAAGTCAGTGGTGAAAAAGATGCGCTGATCGCGATGAAAGGTCGCTTGAAAGGCATGCCAGTTGCGGCAGTTGCATTTGAATTCTCATTCATGGGTGGTTCAATGGCATCTGTTGTGGGTGCACGCTTTGTTGCGGCTGTGAATGAGTGTCTTGAACACAATATGCCGTTAATTTGTTTCTCGGCTTCAGGCGGTGCACGAATGCAAGAAGCGTTATTCTCACTAATGCAAATGGCTAAAACCAGTGCTGCACTTGCAAAAATGAGCGAGCAAGGCTTGCCGTTTATTTCTGTATTAACTAACCCAACTATGGGTGGTGTATCAGCTTCATTAGCAATGCTTGGTGATATTAACGTGGGTGAGCCAAAAGCGTTAATTGGTTTTGCTGGTCCTCGTGTAATCGAGCAAACAGTACGTGAAACCCTACCTGAAGGTTTCCAGCGCAGTGAGTTCTTATTAGAGCACGGTGCGATTGATGTGATTATTGACCGTCGTGAAATGCGTGACTCTCTAGCACGTATGATTTCTAAGTTTATGGACTTGCCTTCTACAGAACAAGAGCATAGAGTAGCGTAAATTTTTCGAAATTGAGCTAGCTATGTCACACATCAAACCTAGCCAATCATCGAGCTTAGATGATTGGCTTTGTTATTTAGAGCAACTGCACCCTGCAAATATTGAAATGGGGTTAGAGCGGGTTGCTCAAGTCGCAAATAATATCCAATTACTCGATACGCGCAGTAAAATAATCCTAGTTGGTGGCACTAACGGTAAAGGTACAACCGCTCGCTGTATGGAAGCGATGTTACTTTCTCAAGGCTATTCAGTTGGTACCTACGCTTCCCCACACCTTATCCGCTACAATGAGCGCGTGCGTATTAATGGTCAAGAATTGGTAGACCAAGATCATGTGGACGCGTTTTATCAATTGGAGCAAGGCCGCGGCGAAACTCAACTGACTTATTTTGAATATGGGACGCTCGGCGCGCTGGCTCTATTCAAACGCTATGAAGTGGATTATGTGCTGCTTGAAGTGGGATTAGGTGGTCGTTATGATGCGACAAACATTGTCACGCCATATGCGAGCATTATTACTACCATAGACTTGGATCATAAAGAGTACTTAGGTGATACACGAGAGCTTGTTGGCTATGACAAAGCGGGTATCTTTAGGACTAACACTCCTGCGATCGTGGGCGATCTTAATATCCCTCATACTGTCACGGATTACGGTGATGAAATTAACGCAGATATGATTTTATCAAAGCGGGACTTTATCTTCACACCACTTGATAATGGTTTGCGCTGGCAGTATCAAGAGTATGATATGACGTTAGCACAGCCTGCTATTCCAGCTCAGAATGTGGCAACGGCGTTGACCGCGTTAGCACGGTTGAACCTGCTACCTGAACAGACCAAAATAGTTGAGATACTAGATAATTTAAAGGTTGAAGGTCGCTTTCAAAAACTCAGTGACTCCCCTCTAGTATACACAGATGTGGCTCATAACCCTGAGTCAGCACGTTATTTACGTACAAAGTTACTCGACTTAAAAAATCAGGGCTTTAAAATTAATGTCTTAGTCGCTATGCTTGCTGATAAAGACAAAGTCGCTGTCATTGATGAGTTGCGTGATGTTGTAGATCATTGGACATGTGCAGCGCTCAGTGGACCTCGTGCTGAAAGTGCAGAGAATATGCGTGCAGTGTTAGGGCAGGTACAGCAACATGATGTTGCAGCATATGAGTCTGTACACCAAGCACTTGATGCATTGTTACCGGCACAAGAAGCTAACTCAGCACTTATCATTTTTGGCTCATTCTTCACAGTTGCTGACGCCATACAGTATTGGAAAAAATAGAGAGTAAGATGTGAACTCAGGATTTGTAAATCGCCTCGTAGGTACCAGTATCATAGTGATCGCTGCCATCGTGTTTATTCCAAATATTTTGGATGGCGAAAAAGTGCATTACAAAGAGGGATTTCAACAAATTCCTGAGCGACCTGAATTTACGTCTATTGATTTGCAAGAGACGGTAGATGCACGTGCAGAATTGGCTGTGCAGCCCAAACCTGAAGTGATTGAAGATATTCCAGCTGATGACATGTCTGCGGTTGTAAGTGAGGAAGACCCATCGCCGGCGATAGAAGCCGCGGAGGAGAATCCAACCGAATCGGCTCAGACAGAGTCTACTGAGTCTGAGGCGCAACAAGTGGCAGCAGTACCCAGTGAGCCGCAAACTAAGCCTGAACCTAAGCAGCCTATTGAAGAGCAAATTACAGAGCCTAAGAAAGTGGTGGCCGCAGAGGTCAAAGCACTCAAGCTAGTGCGTCCAGAGAGTTCAAACTTTTCGAAGATGGCGTATGTAATTCAGCTTGGCAGCTTTTCTCACAAAGCCAATGTTGATGCGCTGACTGCTAAGCTTAAGCTCAATGGCTTTAAAACCTTTACCCGCCCCGTTAAAACCCCCAATGGTACGTTGACAAAAGTATTTGTTGGACCAGATTTAAATAAGCAAAAACTTGAAGCTAAGTTACCAGAATTAAAGAAGTTAACTAAGCTTAATGGCCGACTTACCCAATTTAAGGTTGCAAATTGATCTGGCAATTCTAGGGCGTGTCTTATAAAATGCGCCCAAAATTAACGACTTGTTGGTTATTATGATTTGGGTTGATTACGCCATATTTACAGTTGTCGGTATTTCTACCTTTTTTGGCCTAATACGCGGCTTTGTAAAAGAAGCTATGTCCCTTGTAGTTTGGGTTGGCGCATTCTTTATATCCAGTCTATTTTATCAATATCTATCCACTTTCCTTACCTTTGTTTCAGAACCCCTTTTAAGAAACGCAGCAGCAATAGCCATACTATTTGTCGCGACGCTGGTATTAGGTGGATTAGTTAATTTTATATTGGGTGAACTTGTACAGCGTACAGGATTATCTGGCACAGACCGTGTTGTTGGCATCTTGTTTGGTGCGATGCGTGGTGTATTAGTGGTCAGCGCCCTGTTGTTCTTTCTCGATGCTTTCACCAAAGCCCCAGATACAGATTGGTGGAAGGCGTCGGTAGTAATCCCTGAATTTGGATTTGTTATTGAGTGGTTTTTCTCTTATTTGGAGAACAATTCGAGCTTTTTAAATTCAGCAAACCGTTAATCGGCGAGGAATTTTTTAATGTGTGGTATCGTTGGGATAGTCGGAACATCTCCTGTTAATCAGGCTTTGTATGACGGCTTAACTGTTTTGCAACACCGCGGTCAAGATGCAGCGGGCATCATTACCATTGACAACAATACGTTTAGCCTTCGCAAGGCAAACGGCTTGGTAAAAGACGTGTTTCATACACGTCACATGAAACGACTACAGGGCAATATCGGTATTGGCCATGTGCGTTACCCGACAGCAGGCTCTTCAAGTTCAGCTGAAGCGCAGCCTTTCTATGTAAACTCACCATTTGGTATCTCATTAGCGCACAATGGTAATTTGACCAATGCAGCTGAGTTAAAAGAACGTTTGTTTACCAAGGCAAGACGTCATGTAAACACGACGTCAGATTCTGAGATCCTGTTGAATATCCTTGCTTATGAGCTAGGCTGCAGTGATAAAATGAAGCTGGATGCAGATGATATGTTCACTGCAATTGCGGCGGTGAATGCACAGTGTTCAGGTGGTTACGCAAGTATCGCAATGATCATTGGTCACGGCATGCTGGCATTTCGTGACCCGCATGGTATTCGCCCATTGGTATTTGGTAAGCGTGACACAGACAATGGGACTGAGTACATGTTTGCCTCTGAAAGTGTTGCTTTGGCCACTGATGGTTTTGACTTTGTACGTGATGTAGCTCCAGGTGAAGCGATTTATGTAACTGAAGATGGTCAATTCTTCTCGAAGATGTGTGCTGATAAAACCATGTTAGCGCCTTGTATTTTTGAGTTTGTTTACTTTGCTCGTCCAGATTCGACCATCGACAACATGTCAGTTTATGCGTCACGCGTGAATATGGGTACTAAGCTAGGTGAAAAGATCCAACGTGAGTGGGCTGATAAAGACATTGATGTGGTTATTCCAATTCCTGAAACATCATGTGATATCGCCCTCGAAATTGCCTCAGTATTAAACTTGCCATATCGTCAAGGGTTTGTGAAAAACCGTTATATCGGCCGTACGTTCATCATGCCAGGGCAAGAGCAGCGTAAGAAGTCTGTTCGTCGTAAGCTTAATGCCATTGACAGAGAGTTTGTTGGTAAAAATGTATTACTAGTAGATGACTCGATCGTACGTGGTACAACTTCAGCACAAATCGTTGAAATGGCGAGAGAGGCTGGTGCTAAGAATGTTTACTTTGCATCAGCAGCTCCTGAGGTACGCTTCCCGAATGTATATGGTATCGATATGCCGTCGGCAGCTGAGCTAATCGCGCATGGTCGTGAACTTGAGGATATCAATGCGAGCATTGGCTCAGATGGCTTGATTTATCAATCTCTTGAAGACTTAATTGCAGCGGTTCGTATTGAAAACCCTGAGATCAGTCAGTTCGAAACATCGGTATTTGATGGTCAGTACATCACAGGTGATGTAGATCAAGATTACCTAAACCGCATCGATGCACTGAGAAATGACTCAGCAAAATCAACGCGTGAGCAAGCGATGTCAGCGAGCTTAGAGTTACATAATCAAGAAACAGGCGAAGGCGAATAAGCAGCGCTTATACTCGAATATGTAAAAAGGGCGATGGTGAATACCATCGCCCTTTTAGTTTGATTTCGTTTTTAGGATAAAAGCAAGGCAGCGCGAATCACCACGCTACCCTAAGTAAATGTAGGGCTAATTATGCCATTCGTCCATAAAATCGCCGTTGCAGCAAGAATGATCACCAATAAAATAAGTCCACAGGTGACCATTGAGCTGGCGTAAATAAAGCCTCTCTCTTCGGGAATATGCATGAGAATGGGCACACCCGTGTAAAGTAAGTATACAGAGTAGGCGACAGAAGCGATGCCAACACTGACCACAAACCAGAGCTCTGGATAGATTGCGGCAATGGCTGACATAAAGAGCGGCGTTGAAGTATAAGCTGCCAGTTCAAGGGTTTGTGTGAATGTTGGTGCGGCGCCAAATGTCACAGCCATCCAATGTGCTAGATAAGCCAGAGCGAACACGCAGATGATCAGTGCAAAGTACATGGCGATTGCGATAAGCAAGGCACTTTCATGAGTGAGGTATACCGTATCACCCGCGCCAATTTTCCAACCTAGATGAACAGAAGAAACGTATCCCATAATACTTGGGATCAGGGCTATGACTATCATATGGGATAGGCTAAAGCTGGCATTTTCATGATGGTTGTCAATCGTCTGCCACTCCTCAATTGGGTGAGCATAGAGCCCCCACAAGTGGTTTAAAATCATACAAAGCCTCTCTTTGTTGTTGAGTGTTTTTTACACAACGTCAATTAACATATGAAATATTGGTTAAATTTTGTCAAGCTACTCGGGTTAAACGACAGGTGTAATTGATCCTAAACAATCAGCCATGTTATTTCCGCTACGCCAATTTTCGCTACGCCAAGATAGAGTGGCATGGTGAGTGTGTGATAGAATTGCGCCATTAGTTCGAAATACTTTGATGATGATGCTAGATAAATACGCAGATTTGCTCGCACCGATATACGAGTTCTTGGGCACATGTACACCCGACAGTTGGATTGAAGAGGCTAAAAAGCCTGAAAATTTGCAACGACTTCTTGTTGACCATATGCATTGTGAATTAAAAGCGGCGCAAAGCGCTGCGTTTTTAATTCGTAAATATGCAGTGGACAATCAGTCTGCAAAAACGTTGTTGGGCTGGGTAAAGCCTTATGAGGACTTTGTATATCGTAAAATAGGTGACGGCAAGTTTGCAGCGAGCAAAAACGAGTTAATTGGCAGCTTAACTGCAAAACCAGAATATGCCTATAACCAAGATATATTAGACAAAATGGTGCGTCTTATTAAAGAAGAGCTGCATCATTTTGAGCAGGTGCTTGAGATCATTCAGCAAAGAGACTTGCGTGTACAAAGCCTAAATGCTTCTCGCTATGCTGCGGGTATGATCAAGCATGTACGCACGTTTGAGCCAGCTGCGTTAATTGATAAGCTCATTATTGGCGCATTCATCGAGGCGAGATCGTGTGAGCGCTTTGCTAAGCTTGCGCCATTTTTAGATGATGAACTGGGGCGTTTTTATGTGTCACTACTGCGTTCTGAAGCCCGGCACTATCAAGATTATATTGAGCTTGCTGAGCAAGTCGCACAGGCAACAGATCCGAAACGTTTTGATGTGGCAGCGCGTATTGCCGAGTTTAAAGCCATTGAAAATGCGTTAATTGATACACCAGATGAAGATTTTAAATTCCACAGTGGTGTGCCTGTAGCGGCATAAAAACTTAATTAGCGACCCGCGCGTCTGCTCGGAAAGTGCTCTATTTGTCTGTGCTTTCTTGTTGATGCGCGATATGCCTTCTCGCCTTTAAATACAATGCCAAACCACAGCAATGCTGGCCAGTATAAAAACGATAAAATCTCTAAGTTTTCAAAAAAGCTATAACAGATAAACACCGTCATTAAACACAGTGCCGTTTGTGCTGTTTTAGAGTCTTGTGATTTCCATAAAAAGTAAATAAAGGTAAGCGCCATGGGCACGGCAAGGGCGATGGCGCCAACAATACCTTTGACAAAAAGCAGCCCATACCAGCTATGGTGAGATCCAATAGGCATACGCTCAACGAGTTTCGGCCCGCGTTCAACAATACCGTGCCCCCAAATAGGCGCTTCAGCCTCCCAGCGCTGTACAGCGATATTGGCTAACGCTTGCCTTACCCGCGTTGAACCCGGCCGCTGTTGCTTGACGGCTTCGTAAGAGTCCATCACCCATTGATACACAGGCTCACCGAGTAACAGTATCACGGGCACTAAAAAGCCGAGTAAAAATAAAAACCATGGCTCTTTGAATTTATCGCTGAACATCACCATAGGAAAAAGCATAATAAAAATGGCAATGCCCGCACGAGATTGAGAGAGTAGCAGCATGGCCCAGCATCCAGCGATGGCCCAGCGGCGAATGCGCGCGTTTTGCTCTTGCAGGCAAAATACCAGATAGATACAGGCCATAAACCCAGCCGCAGGGGCCCAAGGTGTGAAGAAGCGCCACCTTCCTGCACCGGTTTCTGGATTTATGCCATAAAAACTCACCATGAAAAAGCTTTCCCCAGGCCCGCCGATGACTTTTAATGGAGAGAGGAAAATATCGCCGGGTAAGCGACCTAAGTAAAAAATAAAAGAAACGACAGCAAAGATCAGAGTTTGTATGCCGATGATGCATACCGCGCGGATCACGACTTCTTTGCGAATTTGGATTAAATTCCCTATCAAAGGAAATAGCGCTAAAAGCGCCCATCCTTTCATCCAGCCGATGGATGATTTTATGGTTTTCCCTATGCCTAATGACCAATTAAAATGGGCAATAATGAGCGCCACCAGCATCACCAGCATGGCGATGATCCATAACCACACCATAGGGTTAACGCGGCTGTGTTTTTTATCAACCTCAACATACAGGCGGGTGATCACCATAGCAAATAAGATCCAGCCAATCACTGAACCGAGGACGTATAGTGTGCCGGTTAAAAAGGAAGGGTAGGTCAGCACTAAGCCAGCCCAGACGACGAATTCTTCTGAGCTGACAAACTCTTTTTTCTCTCCTGGCAGTGCTGACAGTAGTAGCATCCATTATCCTTTTGCTTTTGGCTTCTCTACAACGAGTGCAACGATTTCTCTGCGTTTGTTAACCATTAATATAGCAAGTGATGTGAAAATCATCGCAAAAAGCGCCGCAGCAATGGCCAACCCTTTTTTCGGACTCACTGCTTTGAAAGCCATTGAAGGTGGTGTCATAAGTTGCACAATCGGATAGGAAGCGAAGACATCGGCTTTACTTGCTTCTAAGCGCGCTGCTGCTGACGTGAATACGGCTTCTGCTAGGTCAAACTCGCGTTGAAGGCGTTCAAGCTCTGCAGCCTCACGTGCATATATTTTGATTTTTTCGTTTAACAACGTTTGTGCTTGGTTTAGTTCAACTAATTTTGCTTCTTTGCCTTTTTTAACAGCATAAGCGTTAATAAGATCTGCAAAAAGTTGCGCACGTTTTGGGTTGTTTTTTAAATCTAGTGAAGTGAATATGTGCGCTGCGTTTGGTCCCACTAAACCTTGCGAGCGGTTACGAAGTGACTGTTTTGAATATTCAAAGCGGGCAAATTCTGCTTTGACTTTCGGGTGACCTTCTCCCCAACGTGAACGATATTCGCTTAACTGAGATGCACTAGAAGTCAGCTCTGACAGATAGCCGCGAAACTCACTGTCAGATTGAAGTACAAATGCTTGGCCCGCCATAGCCGGAGACACACCCAAGTCTACACTCAACTGGCTGACATAGTCTTCACCTTGGCCGATCTCCGCTTGGATCATCACCATTTTTTCTCTAATTGAAGATAAAGTAGCGGTCTCTCTTTGCAATTGCTCAGCAGAAACAATGAGTGAGCGCTGTTGAAAATCAATAATGTTATTACGCGTTAGGTTTAGACGCTCACGATATTGGTCTAAAACAGCTTTGATGCTTTCATCGCGGCGTTTAACCTCATCAGCGCGTAAATGGTCGAGCTGTGCTTGTAGTGCGTCGTAGATAGCCCATGCTTTGTTTTGTGCAACTTGTGGTGAACTGCCGGTTGTTTCTACATTCAAAATAGAGGTTTGCTCGGTTAAGCGTACTTTTGGATTGCCAAACTCGCGACCTGTTAGATTCAATGTTTTAGCTGCGCTGTCGAGCAGGTTACGGCTCATGATCATCTCTTTGTAGTTCACGCGCGGGTTATACCCTTTGCCAAAAGGTGCACTAGTGGATGAAACCACTTGACCCACCTCGTCGATATTCACTTGGCTGTTTGCACCAGTACCCGGTAGTACAATGTCAAAATCACTTTTGAACGTAGGGGCTTTTTGCAAATAGGCAATCACCAACAAGGTAATAACAACATAACTAATCGCACACGCAGCTAAGTATGGTCTGTGCAGCCAACGATAAATCGTTGCTCTAAAGCGGCTGTATGGCGTTGTTACTTGAAGTGCTGTACCCATGATACACCTCCTAAAACACCTTGAATGGTGCGACTAAGTCTAAAACTGTTTGCGCTACGTCTCTTAAATTTGTGATATCAGAGTCGTAACAGGCGATAGCGTCATTTGGCATTACGTATGGATTGATTTTATCTCTATAAGGCATACGCATAAGCTGCTCGATTGAACGCTCGATCACTTGCGTCTGTTTTGTAATGGGGTGCGTACTAACTAACACCACACGGCGAGGCGCGTTAGTATATGATTTGCCACCCACACAGTTAGCTGAGACTGCAGCTTGTAATAAACGCGTACCATAAGGCAGACTACTTGAAAAACGACCGATGGCTGCGTTTGAATTACTCTCTGCAGAATCTATCAAGTTCGACATAAATACTCGAAAGCCTTTTGGCGTGATCTGCGACGGTCTAACCAAGTGAGGTTGAAAACACCCTGTACTTGGTACTATCACTTGATCACCAGCTATCAATGCATAGTCAGTTACCGGCTCGCCGGTTAAAATACCCGTAAGGTCAACTTCTACTTGCCAACCGGAACGAATTAAAATCACTTGATCTAACTTCGCATCAGGACGAATACCAGAGGCAGTTCTGACCGCTTCAGACAATAAACGCTTCTTACTTTGGTCGCCAGAAGCTGCAAGGCGTTCTTGCTGTACTTGCGAGGGGATCGTTGCATTAATTGTCACGCGACCTGGTTCGAACACCGCGCCTGATACAGGCACTTCTATGGATGCTAAGTTGAGTACTTTGATATTTACATCAAGCGTATGCGCTTTGAATATATTCGCTCTGATCAATGCCAGTTCAATGCGCTCACTTAAATGCTTGGTGGTCAAACCCGCGGCAAAGATAGGTTCAATCACGGGCATTTCCAGCAGGCCAGAGCTATCTAGTATATAGCGGCCATTGAAACCTTCACCAAACTCCATATTAATATCGATCAAGTCACCTGGGCTCAGTGGTAAAGAATTTGCATCTTTTCCACCAAGCACAGGTACGGGAGCTTGATTGTTTGGGTGCGTAACAATTGCTTTGTCAACGCGGTACTGTTTTGAAATGGCAAATTCGTTCGCGCCTGAGCAATCTAAACCAGCTGCGAATACTGTGCCGGGCTCTGCTGGGTTAATCACTGTGCCTTGTGCATCAGGGTGGCCATAAAAACGGTCGTCGTTATCTTCTAACTCTACTGTTCCGTCAATATGTGCACAGCCAGCAGTCAGCGCGATATTGCACACGAGTGCTAATATACTGAGCTTTTTTGTGATGCTGGTGACTGTCATAGTCTATTCCTTAATGAAAGATACTGTCTTAAATAAAGCATTAATTAGGCCAGTTGTCGAAATCATTTAAAAACAGAAGGTTATAAAGTTATTTTGCAGTTTTTATATTGATTTTTTGCAATTTGCATCGAGTGGCGTTTGCAAAATAGAAAAACCAGCCTTTGCTGGTTTTTTTATTTAAGGGTATTGAATGTGATTGGTAAACTTTAATGCGACTTTTGAATGTATGAAACACCGCGCATTGCTGCATTCTCTATGGTGTTATAAATACAGGCGGGTAATGTACTTAGATACGTACATGCCCATGTTGCTAGGGTGCGTTTTGGCTCTTCTTTTAAAATACGCCAGTTAGTTTTAAGTGCTTGATGCATCAGCTTAATTGCCTGAGAGCTGTTTCTTGACTGAATCGCACGGCGGCATAAATAACGCAGCTGATAAGCTTTTGCCAGTGAGGCATATTGATTGAAGAACGCTTCATGGCCGATACGGTTTTGGTCAACTGCATACTGCCAGCTGGTAAATTGCTTATGTAAGTTAGATGATAATCCCGATGCGTTGACGCGATAATAAGTCAGCGGCTGGGCAATGCCTTCAAATTCAAAATCAGTATCTAGTGCCATTCTCAACCACATCTCGATGTCTTCAGACTGACGCAGTTCTTCATCAAAGTATTGTGTCCATGCACGCATACCATCTTGAAATGCCACTGCATCAAATACCGCTTTTCTGATCACAGGCGCAGAGCCATTACCGACAGGGTTGCGGCAAAAGATTTGTTTTGTGGTGATGCCTGTTAAAGCGGGAAATTGACCAATGCCAAGAGGTGCACCGTCTTCATCTACAAATAGGGATGGGCAGTAGCTCACACCTACTTTAGGGCTGCTGTCTAAGTGTGCAACGTGCAACTCTAATTTTTTTGCTGACCAGAAATCGTCGGCGTCCAGTAGGGCAATGTATTTGCCTTTCGCTGCTCGAATTCCAGTGTTTCTGGCACCCGACAGGCCACGATTAAGTTGCTGAATGACTTGAATGCGTGAGTCATCAAACTGTGCGACTTTAGCCAGCGTATCGTCACTGCAACCATCATCAACACATAATATTTCAAAGTCTTGATAAGTTTGCTTCAGTACCGAGCCAATGCTTTGCTCAATATATTTACCTACATTGTACATTGGAATAACGACGCTAACAGTTGGGTTGATTAAAGTAGTCATAGCAAGCTCCTTAGGCGGCTTTGATGGCGCTGAATTTGACAAGAAGCACATTGATGGCAGGGAATACCAGCCACAAGATGCTGCTCAAAAGTAAAACTAGGGCAAATGTGTCTGGCTGCTGTGGTGCGATAGCCAATACACCGATGATGGATACGATAAGGCAGAATGCACATTGTTGTGTTTCTAACTTAAATAGGCCTTTACTGCGTAGCATCGCACTGTAGGTGTCTGACCATACTGTGGTGATTGCAATAAGGCACAATAAACTGGTTGTTGTAAAACTTGCCTGCCAATCGGCTGAGAAAAGAAAGGGTACATAGATTGGCACCAAGGCCGATTGGCATACAAAAATGGCAGATACCGCAGCGGTAACCCACATGATTTTTTGATTTAGGTTGCCCGTTTGTGCATTTTTTTGTTGCTGGCAAACATACGGGTAAAGCGCAGTGATGTAGGCTTGGCTGATTGACATGGCCAGTCCAATGCCCGCACTTTTAGCAAAGCTGTAAAGGCCAAACAATTCAGGTGAAAGTAATCTTGCACCGATGAAGATGTCCATGTTCATACGCAGTGAACGCAGACCTTCAGCAGCAGCGAGTTGTGTAGAAGAGCCAAGTAAATAAAAAAATGTATCGCGCTTGAAGCCTATTTTATGAGGCAGAGTGTCAACCATTGAAAAAGCGCCAAGCCACAATAATGCAAACGCCCATTTTGCGTAAACAATCGATAGTAGGCCCGCATCAAAGTAAAGTGCAATAGCTATCGTGGTATTTTCTAAAATGATGCAGCAGCTACTGATCATGCTAAACAGTGCCATGCGGTTATCGCGCTGTACCAAAAATGCTCGGGTGCTGACGATGGGGAATACCAAGTAGGTAAATGCCATCAAAGCTACTAAGGTTGTGATGTCATGCTCTGGGAACAGCCACTGAGTGGCGTAGGCAGCAATGAGTTGCACGATGCAAAGTGCAATGCACAGTAGCCATTGTATGCACAAGCCATTTGACAGGTAATCAGGTAAATCACCGTCTTTTGCACGGATAATTTGTGCGCCAGTACCTGAGCGTAAAAGTAAACGAATAACTTCATGTATGCTCAGTGCCAGCATAGCTGCGCCATATTCGACAGGTACCAAAAATGCAGCCATCGCCATAATGCTCAGTAAGCGCGTAGCTTTGGCTACAACTTCTGCGCCCACCAGCCAAGAGGTGTTACGCAGTAGTAGCTTCAGTGAGTGTTTACTTGATTGCATTGGCTTTACTCGGTTTTAAGTGATACCTCTATCAATCAATAATTACGCCAACTCTATTTTTGTTTTTAACCGGCTGATTTTTATGGTTATCTTGTTTTTGTTTATAAGTTAACAGTCGTTCTTTATCGCAATTTGCAATGCAGGTGTTTTCTAATTTGCAAAGGTCCAATCCTTGTTAAGGCTCCCATTTTTGTATTTTGCGATACAAAGTTGAGGGACTGACTTCCAATAGACTGGCGGCTTTGACTACATTGTCTTCACAAACAAGTAAGGCTTGCTCAATGGCAATACGTTCTACTTCTGAAAGGGGCACAATGTTGCTGGCATCGGGCGTTGCAGTGCTGATTGGTGCAGCCGAGCCATTAGCCAGCTGTGGGGCAGATGATGGCTTGTCTTTAGGTTTGAACAGCTCTTCATTGGGTTTTAAATGTAATTGTTGCATCAATGTCTCTTCACTTACCATGGGCCCGTCGGACATCACCACGGCACTGTGAATGAGATTTTCTAGCTGTCTGACGTTACCAGGCCAGGCATAATTCAAAATGAGCTGTTCTGCACGCTTTGAAAAACCGACAAAAAGCTTATTTTCCATTTCGCTAAATTTGTTGAGATAGAAGAGTGCAATTTGCAAAGGGTCTTCATCACGATCAGACAAGGCGGGCATATCTATCGCGATGACATTAAGTCGATAAAATAAGTCTTCACGCAGCAGTTGTTGCTCAATGGCTTCAAGTGGGTTGCGGTTAGTCGCACAGACGAATCTCACATCGACTTTTTCGACCTTGCCGCTACCGACGCGTTGAAAAGTTCCCGTCTGAATGAAGCGAAGAATTTTAGCCTGAAGTGCCATATCCATTTCGCCAATTTCATCCAAAAATAGCGTGCCGCCATCTGCCAAGGTTGCTGCGCCATCGCGGTTATTGGTTGCGCCAGAGAACGCACCTTTAATATGGCCAAAGATTTCGGACTCCATCAATTCAGATGGAATCGCCGCGCAGTTAATACAGACAAGCTCATTGTTGTGGCGAGGACTTAAGTTGTGTATGGCCTCGGCAGCCAGCTCTTTACCTGTACCACTGGGGCCGGTGATAAACACATTAGCACGGCTCGGTGCAGCCTTATCGATACATTTATACACAACTTGCATTGCTAAGGAGCCGCCAATAAAGCGTTGAAACTGAGATCTATGTTCTCGTTTATAGCGCTTTAGACTGGCGCGCAGCATGTTGCGCTCAGCAATGAGCATTTTAGTCTGTAGTGCCTGCTCAATGGTGATCCTGAGATTATCGTTATCCCACGGTTTTTGCATATAGCCCCAAACTTTCCCTTGGTTTATCGCGTCAATGAGTGCAGCTTGTTCGGTGAAGGCGGTAAGCATAATGCGAATGGTATCCGGGTATTGTTCGGCGATGATGGCGAGTAGTTCATTACCTGTCATCTCTGGCATATTTTTATCTGTGACAACCACATCGATGGATTCATTCGCCAAAATCTCTAGTGCGGCAGGTCCACCTTCAGCGGTATGAATATGATATTGATCGGAGCGTAATGCTCGGCTGAGTGAGCGCAAAATATGTGGCTCGTCATCAACTAGCAAAATATTAAGTCCTGTTATTTTATCCATTCAAGCGCTCCTTTATTAATTTTTGTTCTCTATTAAGATATAGCAGTGTAACTCTCAGAGTTCCAAAGACTTTTGTTAGAAAGTAGCGGATATGTAATATTTATCACGATGCGATAAATATAACCGCAACAAGCATAGACAAAGATTCTGACTAACGTATAAAGATCTGGTAATTTTGTTGTGATAGAGTGAGGGCGTGTGAAAGAGAGGGAATAAAGTGCGCTCCACATAAGCAGAGCACACTTTGGCTTGGAGAGCTTACTTAAATGTATGGACTATTGTCTCGTCTGAATCGAGCGGAAACAGCACTTGATTTGTCTCTAACATGCTATCCACGCGCACCAGCATCGTTTTTGCTGTTTGTGGCAACGTAAGGGTGTGCTGTAGCTGTCCAGACGGATTAAATCTCAAAGTGGCAACCAGCTCTCTATTACCCATCAACTCGTCTTCAACAGAAGGCACCTCGACATCAAATGAATAAATTTTAATGGTTCTTCCTGCCAAAGACTCACCAAATACATTTTCACCACTGAACTCCATTGTTACTTCATCGCTGGTTCTGAATTTAAAATCAGGCATAACATAGAGATCTGTCGAGTCTGTCGCTGCAGACTCTTTAAGCTCAGCTTGTGGCATGAAGTCTTCCATGGTTGCCGCCGGTTCCTGTGCTGGTGTTTGTGCAGGCTCTGTTTGTTGTGGTTCACTGGTCGCTGCGTTGGATGTTGCAGTCGGTTGCGTCGTTGCCTGTGTCGCTGCTGGGGCTGGCGAACTCGATTCAGAGCCGCCACCTCCTCCGCAACCTGTTATCAGAGTAGCCAGTAGGGTGATGCTGAACATTGCGGTTAAGTTAGTTACTGTTTTCATGGTGCGCTCCTAATTACTCTGATTCTGGCATGTAGTAGTGGGTGTCTCTGTCACTGGTTTTGTACCAATCCTGTGCTTGTGCACCGCTTGATTCAACCCAGGTCTCGTAGTTAGGGTATGCCCATAACACATCAATATATTCACGTGGGTAGTTAAACTCTTCACTCACTGTCAGCGCCCAAGGTAAGTTATCAGCTGTTCTGAAATAACGGTTCAGGCTTGGATCTGATGAGTCATCCACCTTACCAAAACGTGTTTGGTCGAATAAGTCTGTTGGCGGATAATCAGCCATGTGAACTTCTATGGTGCGATCCGATGTTCTGAAGATAAAGAAGTCTAAATCCGCGATGCTGAGCGAAGGCTGAGATGCCTCAAATGTGACGTCGAGTGTAAATGGTACCGGCTCAAAGTAACTACATTCTTTCACTGTGTTAAAGTGCGTACACTTGCCTGATTCACCAGTTTGCGTGAATAGCTGTGTATTGCTCCAAAGTTGTAACACGGCATTTGATTGATATTCCTCTACGTTCTTTTCAAACGTTTGACCGTCTATGGTGACAGTGGCTTTTTCAATGAGACCTGGTGCTGAGTCTAATATGCGAAGCGCATAGCCATTTTCATATGCAGCACCACGCGCCGTGATCCAGCCGTGTAAAATAAACCCGCTGACTTCGTTATTGACATCAAACGTTGTTTGTATGCGTTGTTTTACGACTAAATCATTTAAATCATAGTCGCCGCGTTGTGGCCAATTATCTTCATAAGCGAGTGTTGACACACCGGTTTGTGAAGGGAAATACTGGCTGTGTGATCGTCTGAAATCATTTGGAAATTCATCTTGCTCGTCAGGTATACCATCCGCATCGCTGTCGTTGGCTTCAGGCATGACAACAAGATTACTCGATTGAATAGCGGTGCCGGGACTACTTTGCACACTGAATACGGCATCGTTGAAGTCATTGTCACCCCATGTACGCGGTAAATCTTCGAAACCGATAACCACTTCTTGTTCTTGCTCATCATATAAGAGCACGCAATGCTGTCTTAAGTCTTCAGTCGGTTCAGGATTAAGTGACGAGATTGAGTAGTAATAAGGTATCTGCCAATTTTTCACCCCAGTGTAGTACCAAAAACCATTTGCTGCGACGAAAAAGCCGATACTGGTGCCCGCAGGGTGCGTGCCGATACTCACGCGGTGGCCGTTGGTCAAATGTGGATAGCTCAAGTTTGGAAAGACGATGGTTTCTTGTATTTGGTCCGCTGAGGTAGGCGGGTTTTCAGGATCAAAGGTGAAATAACCAAAAGAGTTTTTATATCCAGCGCCTTCATGAATAAAGGTAATAAAGACTTCCGCTTCTTCTACTAAGTGTATAGTAGAGCCGCTGTCACCAGTTATAAAGGCTTCGTTTATTTTCGCTTCGGGTAATGCATTGCTGATACGTTGGAAAAAATCACGACTATACTCGTCGCGTGCGTAAATTAAGCTGTCTGGTTTACCTGTATTTTGGTTATAACCATCTGGCCAAGCTTGCCCAGATTGAAACTGCCATACGTAGTTGCCATCGACCAGCTGTACAGCAACCGCGCTTGATGCCATGGTGCAAAGTGCAGCAGAAACGCACATCTTTGTGAAATAGCTCATAACGTGTAGACCTTGTTTTCGATTAAGTTGACAAGACAAGAGCAGCAACTGTGCCAGAAAATAAAGTTTATAAATTACAGTTGTTTGTGTTTTTTAAGTGAGTTTTTAAGGGGGCGGTTTTCGCAAATTAATACGCATATTTTTTAGATTTCTTAAAATGAAAAAATATTTCTTGTGCAAACTTATGCTGAGTTTGCTTTATTTAAAAAAGGCACGAAGTCAGATAAGGGAGCGGTAAATGACAAAGAATAAAAATGAGACTCTGGTATTTAGTGTGGCTTTGAATGGGTACCAATGGCGCTATAGCCACTGTATAAAAAGTCAAAAGCGATATGCAAAAAAAATGGGGTATGACTATGTGGTTATCACTCGGCCTCTATTTACCTCTTTAGGTGTGGAATGCTGCTGGCTTAAACTGTTACTTTTAAAAGCAGCGTTACAGGCAGGCTATATTAATGTGTTGTTTGTTGATGCGGATGCATTCATACAAGACGACTGCCCACAGATTGAATCGCTACTAGTCGCTGATAAGTTCATTTATATGGCCCATGGTTTTAGTGGCGAAATCAATTCAGGCGTTATGTTAGTGCACAACACGCTAGCTGCAGTTGCGTGGTTTGAACAAGTACTTGGCGCGATTGAAACCCCGGTTGCCGAGTCGAAAGGGATTGGCTGGGGGGAGAATGGGCATGTCGCGCATTTTGCTAAAAGCACCGATGGATTTCAGTTGATTTCGGATAAATGGAATAACACGCACTCTAAAGGCATGGCGGATTATATTCGTCACTTTAATTATGGCCCTTTGAAAAATAGCTTTTTTGATAAAATGGTCCATAAAATCATTTTTAAAGTGAGTAAGCTATTGCTTAGGTGCGATCTTAATGATGCCCAGCAACAAGGTAAAAAACTCACCGTTGTTAATAGTAAACTGCCAGCGCTATTTAACAGAGTTCGTCGTATTTATCCGCAATTTAGTAAGTAGTAAGGAAGTATAACGAATAGTTGCTCTCATATTTTTTAAATTAAAAAATACTTCTCGTTGTGCTTTGCAAATTAAGAAATTCTATTCACTCTAAAATTGCAAAGTTTAATTAAGTTATTATAATTCAACACTTTAAAGTTTTTATTTCATTTGGCACAGTCCTCGCAATTACCTCTACAACAAAGATTACGGAGGTGGTGACATGGCTGCTCAAACTAACAAACATCAGATTGCATCTACAAAAAAAACAAGTGCAACACGTAGTGTAATTAGATTTACGTTTGCAATCGTTTTGATGGTCGCTTTGCTTCCTTTATACATCTTAAACATTCTGTTTAGCATGCTAGTCTTGAAAGCCCCAATCAAAGGTGAAAACTGGATTGATATCGGTGGCGATGTGGTTGAGCTTTACAGCTGGCAAGTGGGTCCATTCAAATCGAGCGCAAACATAATTAACGTTGCAATGGGTCAAGTTCACTTTGTAGGCACACCCATTATTCGCGGCACAACGTCAATCCCCAATGTAAAGCGGTTCAAATCACCATGCGAAAAAGCAGGTTTATATGATTGCTTACAGCTGCATCGCGCTACGGGTTTAGTTGCAAGTGATGAGCTAACATTACTGGAAGCACAGGCGAAGCAAAACTGTATTCAAGACGCGATGATGGTTTTGAAGTTAGTTTTGTGTAAGGCGCTGTATAAAAAATCTGGTAGTACGCAAGGTGACAACCAGATGTTTGGCATACCATTCTCGAATACCAAAATGCATGATGCGATTAATTGGGTATGCGACAGTGACCAAGTGCAGACTAATTGCCGTGTCGGTTACTTCCTTAATGTGAATTCAATTAACTTAGCTGCGAGCAACAAAGCGTTACACCACACACTGTGTGATAGCGATAAGAACTTTGTTGACGGTTCTGGCATGCGAATAGCGGCACAGCATTCAGGTATCGATTTGGCAGACAATGTAAACGGTACTGACATGTTGCCACTGCTCTGTGAGCAGGCTGTACAAACCGAACAATCGTTATTTTTGCTAGGGGCAAAAGAAGGTGTCGCGAAAAAAGCAGGCGAAGCTCTGCAAGCTAAATACACAGGTTTAGACATTCGCGGCACGCATCACGGTTATTTTAACAGTGATGACGACATCATCGAGCAAATTAATCAAAGCGGAGCGACCATTTTGCTGGTGGCTCTAGGATCACCTCGCCAGGAACTATGGCTTGCTAAAAACAAACATCGTTTAAATTGCCAGTGTGCATTGGCAGTAGGTGGTTTATTTGACTTCTTTTCTGGGGCAATTCCAAGAGCACCGCTCTGGATGCGCGAAATGGGCTTAGAGTGGGTATGGCGTTTAATGCAGGAACCAAAAACCAAGTTCAATCGCTATGTCGTTGGCAACCCAGTGTTCTTATTCCGAGTTTTCATTTTAAAACAATCTATCAGAGGGCTTTAATCATGGATATCACAACTAAAATTGCGACAAACGTGACAGCTACATCAACTCAAACAGCAAAGAAAGTAACAAAACATCATATTGACGGTGTCCACCACGGCATTCCAGTGTGGTTCCAAAGAGCGGTTGCAGCGCTAGGCTTATTAGCTATTAGCCCTCTGTTATTACTATTGATGTTAGCGATAAAGCTAGAAAGCAAGGGGCCAGTGGTATTTCGTCAAACGAGAGTAGGTAAATTTGGTCGTCGTTTCACTATGTACAAGTTCCGTTCAATGTATATGCAGGACGATCCGCGCTTCCAAGCGCCTGACCAGAAAGACAGTGCTAGAGAGGGTGTATGTCAGAAGTATATCCACGACCCTCGTATCACTTGTATTGGTCGTTTCATTCGTAAATATTCGATTGATGAGTTACCGCAGTTATTAAATGTTGTAAGAGGCGACATGATGTTAATCGGTCCAAGACCTGCACTAGAGATGGAAGTTGCGCAATACAAACCAGCACAACTGTCACGTTTAAACTCAGAGCAGGGGTTAACAGGTCTTTGGCAAGTAACAGGCCGTGCAGATACGACGTTTGAACAGCAAGTGCAATTGGACGAGCAGTATATTGTTGAGCAGAGCATTATGAGCGACGTTAAGATTTTACTGAAAACTGTACCATGTGTAGTAGGTGCAAAAGGTGCATATTAAATTTTACTCCCTTCACTTTATCCAGCCAGTAACTTATTTACTGGCTTTTTTATTTTAAAAATCCCTGCATTTTGCATTTTCGTTCTGCAAATTCTCATAGTGAAAATCCCCAATATTTATTTTTAATATTATTTAAGGTGTTGATATTTATTAATTTAAAATTATTTTTTGTTTTGGCATAGCCCCTGCAATATCTAGGTATAGACACAGAGTTGAGGACTACACATGCAAAGCAAACATGACATATATATTGTTGGTTACTACGGCATGCGCAACAGCGGAGACGATGCGCTGATGTTAGCAAGTATAGAAGGTGCAAAAAGCACATTCGGTAGTAACAACATCGCTGTTAATGCCAGCAGTCAATATGGCTTAGTGAAACAGCTAGAGGTACAAGGCCAAGCACCGATGTTGTTTAGAGGCCACCAAAGAGTAACGCATTACAAACGTGCATTTAATGCAAAGAAAATTGTTTTTGGTGGGGGCTCTGTATTGCACTCAAGCAAAGATATTGCACAAAAGTGTCATATGATTTCTTTGTGTGGCAAGCAGTCTAGCTATGCCGTTGGTGTTGGGATTGAGGATTTTAAAACAACAGCAGATGAAAAGCAGTGTGCGAAGTTTTTAAACAAGTGTCACTTCACTGGCGTAAGAGATGCGAAAAGTTTTGACATTGCGAAAGCGATTGCACCGAATGCCAATATATCGCAGACATTTGATTTGGCACCTTCGCTGTTACATTACTTCGGTAATTCAATTCAAGCAATTGAGCGCAGAGGTGTCGCGTTTAATTTCTGTCAGCAAGCGATTAATGCGTTTGGTGAAGCAGATCAGTTGAGCGAACGTGCCAGAATCAGAAAAGCAGTGAAGTTGATGACCGCTATTTGGGAAATGACACGTGAAGACATCTATCTTGTAGATTTTAACGACCACAGCACATTAGGTGATAACAATGTGCACGAGCAAATTCTTCGTAAAATGCCAAGTTATGTACCGGTTAAACGTATTCGATATACAGTGAATCCACTGCGCTTACTACAAAGCATGGCAATGTTTAAAGCAGTGGTTGGTATGAGATTACACGCTGCAGTTTATGCCTACATGGTGAATACGCCGTTTATTAACTTGCAGTATCACAGCAAATGTAAGCAATGGTCAAAGCAAATTGGCATGGCAGACATGTATCAATTTGATGCCAATGACTATGACCCACTAGAGGTCATCAATATTACAAATCAGGTTGTATCTGGCCACTGTGTAGCACCAACACTACCAGTAGAGCAAGCGGTCGCATTATCAATGAATAATTGGAGCAATGAATATGAACAGCATCAAATTCTCAGTTGTTATCCCTCTGTACAATAAACGCGATTGCATTGAACGTGCAATTAATAGTGTGGTTGCTCAGAGCTATAAAGCAGATGAAATTATTATCATTGATGATGGCTCTACAGATGACAGTGCGGATATCGTCAGTGCTTTAAATATCAGTAACGTAAAATTAGTGAAGCAGGCAAACCAAGGTGTATCAGAAGCGCGTAATGCAGGTGCTAATCTTGCCAAGAATGAGTTTATTGCCTTTTTAGATGCCGATGATACATGGTCGCCATTTTTCTTGAATCGCATTGCAGATTTAATTAATCAATACCCAAACATGGGCTTATATGCAACGCGTTACCAGAAAGTATACGGTGATAATGATTACAAAGACGCAAAAATTGCGTTGACTCAATGGGATGCTAACGGCTATGAAATGGATAACTATTTCGCGGTCGCAGCAAGTGGTGACTTACCATTTACCATGTCGAGTATTGTTGTAAGGAAGTCGACATTTGATGAATTAGGTGGTTTCCCGCGCGGTGAGTGGATGGGAGAAGATCAGAGCTTTTATGTTAACTTTGCTTTGTACTCACGTATTGCCTACTCACCATTAATTGAAAGTTTTTACTTTCAAGGCACTCAAAACAGTGCATGTGACAAGGCTCCGCCAAAAGAGTTATGTCCATTTGCTGAGCGTTTGCTGGATGATGTGAAAGCAGGGCGTATCGCACCCAGGTTAGAGCAGATGGTATTAAAGTATGTTGGCGCACATATTTGCGATCTGGCGAAACGCCACATCAAACATGGCTCTTATGATTATGCTGCACAGTTACTGTCAAACCCAGTATCTCGCACTAAACCGGTTCATTGGAGCTTTTACAAGCTGGTATCTACGCCAATGTCTATTTTCTCTAAAGCGGCATAGACTGTGACAAGATGTTCAATACTGAGCGAGTAAAGTACTTCGGTACTTTATTCGCTAAAAGCGTGTTGTTCTAAAGATTGAGTCTGTTCCGTCACAAGTAAATATGAGCTTTGACTATACCAATCTCCTAACACTGTTCTAGTGAACTTATTTTTATGTATTTTTGGCCTATGTGTATGGCCGTGTATCATGTGCTGTACATTATATTTTTCAAACATCTCGGCGACTGCGTCGTCTGTCACATCTAATATACTGGGCGCTTTGCCCTGTTGATTAAGCTTGCTTTTTGCTCTGGCATTTTTAGCCACTCTGCGTCTGTACCATAACGGCATCGCGAGCATTAACTTCGGCCACCACCAGCCGCGACTCTTTTTTCGAAACTTTTGATACTCGATATCTTGAGTACACATTTCATCACCGTGTAAGATCAGTGTCGGCGTGCCGTATAGGTCGATCACTGCTTGCTCTGGTAATAAAGTCATGCCACATAACTTGGCATACTGTTCGCCAATTAAAAAATCACGGTTGCCGTGAATAAAGTACACGTTTGTACCTGTATGACTGATGGCTTTGAGTCGTTTAGCAACTTCAATTGCAAGTGGGTCGCCTTCATCATCGCCAATCCAAACTTCAAAAAAGTCACCCAATATGTATAACGCATCCACACTGTCATCTATAAAAGCATCCAAGAAGTTATAAAAGGCGTTGGTGATGTCTGGTCTGTGTTCGGTTAAATGAAGGTCAGAAATAAAGTAGGTCTTGCGCATGATGTCTCTTGTTATAAATAAGAGCGCCTTAGCGCTCATATTTTTAGTCAGTGTTATTCAGTGATGGTAGCACTTTCGATGATCACATCATCCAGTGGCACATCCTGATGGAAGCCTGATGAACCTGTTGCAACACCTTTGATCTTGTTCACAACGTCCATGCCTTCAACAACTTCAGCAAATACGCAATAACCCCAACCTTGAGACGTTTCGCTTGAGAAGTTTAGGAAGTCATTGTCATTCACGTTAATGAAAAACTGTGCTGTTGCAGAGTGAGGATCTGGCGTACGTGCCATGGCAAGTGTACCAACTTTGTTAGCAAGACCATTGTTTGCTTCATTTTGGATAGGCGCGTCAACTTCTTTTTGACTCATACCAGGCTCAAAACCACCGCCTTGGATCATGAAACCATCGATCACACGGTGAAAGATAGTGCCGTTGTAAAAGCCGCTTTCAACATATTTTTTGAAGTTTGCAACTGTAGTAGGTGCTTCTTTTTCAAATAGTGCGATTTTGATTTCGCCGAAGTTTGTTTGTAAAACAACCATAATGGGTCCTTGAATTACAATGATAAGATTAAAACGCTATTTTATAGTACATCTGCTGAACTACAAAGTGTTGAAATAACTTTGACAGTTTTGCTGTTTAAATTTTGTTACCTAGATAGGGTAAAATTCGCCTTTTTACGGTGGTGACGAGCTTTTTCAAGTGATATGATGCAAAGGTTTCAAACTCGAATTTAGGAAAATCACTACATGTTGCAGATATACGACACACTGACACGTCAAAAGTCACAATTTAAACCGCTTGTTGAAGGCAAAGTCGGCATGTATGTGTGTGGTATTACAATCTATGATTTCTGTCATGTAGGGCATGCACGCACATATGTATCTTTCGATGTAATCAACCGCTATTTTCGTTATTTAGGTTACGACGTCACGTATGTTCGTAATATCACTGATGTTGACGATAAAATTATTAAGCGAGCTGCAGAAAATAAAGAAGAGATCAACGATCTGACTGTGCGTATGACCAAAGCTATGCACGATGATTTTGAAGCATTAAATATCTTACCTGCTGACATTGAGCCAACAGTAACGGGTCATATGGATGAAATCATCGAAATGATTGAGCGTCTAATTGCTAAAAAGCATGCTTATGTTGGAAAAAGCGGCGATGTATTATTTGATGTTTCAACGTTCAAAGATTACGGTCAGCTATCTCAGCAAGACCTAGATATGCTTCAAGCCGGTGCCCGTGTTGAAGTGGCTGAAGGCAAAGATGATCCACTTGACTTTGTACTATGGAAAAAAGCCAAGCCGGGCGAGCCATCTTGGACATCTCCTTGGGGCGAAGGTCGACCTGGTTGGCATATTGAATGTAGTGCAATGAGCTCTAAGCACTTAGGCGATTTATTTGATATTCATGGTGGCGGCTCAGATCTACAGTTCCCACACCATGAAAATGAAATTGCACAATCTTGCTGCGCAAATAATGGCTGTTACGTAAATACTTGGATCCACACAGGTATGGTACAGGTCAACAAAGAAAAAATGTCTAAATCTTTAGGCAACTTCTTTACTGTACGTGAAGTATTAAAAGCGTATGACCGCGAGACAGTGCGTTATTTCCTGATTAATGGTCACTACCGTAGTCAGTTAAACTACTCACAAGAAAACTTGGACCAAGCTCGTTCATCTTTGGAGCGTATCTACACGGCTCTGCGCGGTGTGGAGCTGGTGGAAGTTGAGCTAAAGGGCAATGCTTACGCAGAACGTTTTGAAGCTGCAATGAATGATGACTTCAATACGCCAGAAGCTTTACCTGTTATTTTTGAGCTGGCCAAAGAAGTAAACTTATTGAAAGACACTGACGTAAAAGCAGCTGGTGAGCACGCATATATCTTGGTGAAATTGGCTGAAGTATTAGGTATTGCTCAACAGACGCCGGAGAGTTTCTTACAAGGTGAGCAAGATGAAGATGAAGTGGCGAAAATTGAAGCCTTGATCGAGCAACGTAACACTGCACGTGCCAATAAAGATTGGGCTGCAGCTGATGAGGCAAGAGATGCATTAACTGCGCTGGGCGTCGTACTGGAAGACAGTGCAGGTAAAACCACTTGGCGTAAAGCATAAGTACATCTTAATAAATACTTTAAAAGGAGCACTCAGTGCTCCTTTTTTGTTAGCAGAAATATGTATGGCTGGGCCCATTTGAGTGAAATGAGCAACTGCTCCCATGACGCCCTACTTTTGTCTGGTAGCCTTCAGCAATATAAGACATCTCAGCATAAGGGAGTGCACGGCTATCATTACTCAGCTTCTTTATTTTCTTTCTATTTTAATCTTATCACTTGTATTTTATTACAGGTGAAATTATGCAGATACAGTTTTAGGCGATGCTTTGTGCGCTTAAGTACCAACCTCATTTTTATCAAGTAAATATGGCAGTCTCTTTGATTGAAAATATTTTTGGTTTTTTTTGAACGGTGATATGTTGAGTGTATCGTGTTTGGAATGGAAATATATGATGAAGGAAATAATAATTGCTTTAACTTTTTTGACCGCAGCGGGCCATAGCATCGCTAAACCTAACAAGCAGGTTGAGCACTTAAACTCTTATGCTGTTTTACCAGCTGGCCATAATTTACCATTTTCAGAGGCTGTACGGGTAAATGATATGGTGTACTTATCTGGTCAAATTGGCATTCAACCTGGCACAACGCAGCTGGTGAAAGGCGGTATTACCGGCGAAAGTAAGCAAACCATGGAAAATATTCAAGCAAGCTTAGAAGCGCATGGCTTATCGATGCAGAATATTGTGAAGTGCACAATTATGCTTGCAGATATCAAGGAATGGCCCAAGTTCAATACGGTGTATACGAAGTATTTTTCAAAACCTTATCCAGCGCGAAGTGCTTTTGCAACCAACGGATTAGCATTAGGTGCGCGGGTAGAAGTCGAGTGTATGGCGGCAATATCGAAAAAATAATGGTAAGTATTTAATGTTTAGCTTGTTCCTTTTTTTGTTCAGCACTTTGCTCATTTCAACCGTCATGATATTTTTGCGCCTTAAGCAATAAATAAGGAGTTGAATATAATGAAGTTTGCTTGTGGTATTGGTTTACTCGCGCTGTTATTAACTGGGTGTAAGGTGAATCAAGGAGCACCTTTTGACAGAGATGCGACACCAGAAGAACGATCTGAGTACCAAGGTGTTGAGGGCGTTGTAAAGTCGCAACAAGATAAAGTTTATCTTATGGATAAAGAGCTAACAGAAAAGTGCAAAAATGCCAAAGTTGATCATGCCGTTGCTATTACAAATAACGACATAAAAGCCCAAGACGAACAATTAAAAATTATCCAGTCTACTTGCCGATAAATCAGGGTCTAGGCGCCTAATGTGACAGGCCAAAGTGTTTACTATAAGTAACTTGGTGTGTTGCTTGCTTAATCATGTGGTAGAGGAATTAATTTGCCACTTTTTAAGGATAAAGCAATGTTGTTACATAAAAGCGCCTTGAACACCGCTGCCGATTTAGAGCAATCTAAAGTACCTAAATTGAAAGAAAACACGCAGCAAGAATTTGACATTGAAATGGGCCTCCAAGGCGCAGAGTCCGATCTTTCTCAGTCATTAAAACAAAAAGATTTATCAACATCCCAATTAAACGATAGCTTTTTAGCGAGAGCCCGTCAGTCAATAATGTTTAATCGCATTGGTGTGAATGAAGATAAAATCAAGGAGATAGAGTCAAAAATGCAAGAATTGTTGGCAAGACTTGAGTCTGGTGAAATTGATCAAGAAGAATTTGAAAAGCAAATGTCTGCTTTACAAGAGATGCTTGCGAAAGAATATAGAACAGGAGGGGGTGAGGAAAGTGAAGAGGATGTAAAAGTGGAGCACTCTTAAGATTGAGCGCTCCAATAATACACTAGCTGTGGTAGTTTTCGCACGCTTCTAATGTATTTTCAATTAAGCTCGCGACTGTCATTGGACCAACACCACCAGGGACTGGTGTAATAAAGCTGGCTTTTGTTTCTGCAACATCATATTGCACGTCACCAACTAGCTTGCCTGACTCTAGGCGGTTAATGCCCACATCAATTACAATTGCCCCTTCTTTTACCCAGTCGCCAGGAATAAACTCTGGTTTACCGACTGCGACAACTAACAGATCAGCACGGCGAACATGAGATTCTAAGTCTTGTGTAAACTTATGGCATACCGTTGTTGTGCAGCCTGCGAGTAGAAGCTCAAGAGACATTGGTCTGCCAACGATGTTTGATGCTCCAACAACGACTGCGTGCATACCCTTGTAGCGGACACCGGTTGATTCCAGTAACGTAATAATGCCCTTTGGTGTGCAAGGTCTCAGTGCAGGCATTCTTTGTGCAAGTCTTCCTACATTATAAGGATGAAAACCATCAACATCTTTATGTGGATGAATTCGTTCAAGGATTTTTTCTGCATCAAGTCCTTTAGGTAAAGGCAATTGAACAAGGATCCCATCCACCTCTTGATCTTGGTTTAAATTGTCGATTAACTCTAACAGCTGTGCTTCGCTTGTATCACTAGGTAAGTCATATGATTTAGAAACAAAGCCAACTTCTTCACATGCCTTGCGCTTTGAACCAACATATACTTGGCTCGCGGGGTCTTGTCCGACAAGTACCACTGCCAGTCCTGGAGCTCTAAGTCCTTCAGATACGCGCTGCTCAACACGTGTTGCGACAGTACTGCGAACCTGCTTCGCAATTGCTTTGCCATCGATGATGTTTGCCGTCATGGGTGACCTTTATATATAGGGGTTATTTACTTGAACGATTATAGAGCTTATTTGGTGACTCTATTAATAATACTTACAGCTGCAGTCTTACTTGGCATATACAATATTGCTTTTCAGAGACAATAAAGCTGTGTTGGCTATATTTTCGCAAACTTGAGCTGATTAGCCAAGCAAGATTCCGCGTTAATGTAGTTGCATTAATATAAGTCACGGTGATTGTTGAGTGATTTTTGTCTTTTTAAGCTGCTTTTTAACCCTTTTGAGTCAAAATTAGGCAGTTGAACGAATTTATAAAAAAAATGTTTGACCTCAACAACTCAAAACCCTATTATGCACCCCGTTGCCAACGAGGGGTGTTAAACAAAAGCATTCTAAGTAAGTAACAAATTCGGCGATTAGCGCAGCTTGGTAGCGCACTTGGTTTGGGTCCAAGGGGTCGCAGGTTCAAATCCTGCATCGCCGACCACTTTCTCCTAGAGGAAGTAGGTGGATAGCACACAAGTGTTGTTTGTGTTGCGCCCGTAGCTCAGCTGGATAGAGCAACGGCCTTCTAAGCCGTGGGTCGAAGGTTCGAATCCTTCCGGGTGCGCCATTTAAACAAAGTCCACAAGTATGTAGTGGCGGCTGTAGCTCAGTTGGTAGAGCCCTGGATTGTGATTCCGGTTGTCGTGGGTTCGAGCCCCATCAGTCGC
This sequence comes from Pseudoalteromonas luteoviolacea CPMOR-1, assembly GCF_001625685.1. GTDB lineage: Bacteria > Pseudomonadota > Gammaproteobacteria > Enterobacterales > Alteromonadaceae > Pseudoalteromonas > Pseudoalteromonas luteoviolacea_K. Next base: position 31,550 of record NZ_AUYC01000015.1, read on the forward strand.
CCCATCTACACACTCAAAATTATATCGGCGATTAGCGCAGCTTGGTAGCGCACTTGGTTTGGGTCCAAGGGGTCGCAGGTTCAAATCCTGCATCGCCGACCACTTTTCAAAAAATATACTTTTATCGGCGATTAGCGCAGCTTGGTAGCGCACTTGGTTTGGGTCCAAGGGGTCGCAGGTTCAAATCCTGCATCGCCGACCATCTTCCTTCTAATTATCTCATATTCCCTTATTCATTTAATTTACAGTCTTTTTTCCTATTATTTATTTGTTCTGATTGCTCGACTCTCCCGTTTTATAGGTTATAATGCCGCGTCTAATGTTTAACATAGTGCCCTGATGGGGCAGGCAGCAAGCTCGACATGTAATTGGTTTTGAATAAATGCAGTGTTTGCATTGTTTCTGATTACACTATTATGTCGACTTGTTTGTGAAGGAAGGCGCGTTGCCGCCAAAAATGAAAATTGAGGTATATCATGCAAGTTTCTGTTGAGACGACTCAAGGCCTTGAGCGCCGTCTGACTATCACCGTTCCTGCAGAGAACGTTGAGACTGAAGTTAAAAAACGCTTACAACAACTGTCTAAAACACAGCGTATTGACGGTTTCCGTCCTGGTAAAGTACCAGTTTCTGTGATCAACAAGCGCTATGGTGCAGCAGTTCGTCAAGAAGTTGCTGGCGACCTTATGCAGCGTAACTATATTGAAGCAATCGTTTCTGAAAAAATTAATCCAGCAGGTGCACCAAGCTTTGCGCCTAAAGCACTTGAAGCTGGTAAAGATCTAGAGTTTGAAGCGACTTTTGAAGTTTACCCAGAAGTTGAAATTAAAGACTTAGATAAAGTAGCTGTTGAAAAGCCAGTTGTTGAAGTAACTGAAGACGACCTTGCTAACATGCTTGAGACACTTCGTAAGCAGCACGCAACTTGGACTGAAGTTGATGCAGCTGCAGGCGAAAATGATCGCGTAACAGTTGATTTCCTAGGTACTGTAGACGGTGAAGAGTTCGAAGGCGGTAAAGCTGAAGACTTCCCTCTAGAGCTAGGTCAAGGTCGTATGATCCCAGGTTTTGAAGATGGTATCGTAGGCAAGAAAGCGGGTGAAGAAGTAGTTGCTGACGTAACTTTCCCAGAAGAGTACCACGCTGAAAACCTAAAAGGTAAGCCAGCTCAATTCACTATCACTGTGAAGAAAGTTGAAGTTCAAGAGCTTCCTGAGCTAAGCGATGAGTTCGCAACTAAGTTCGGTGTTGCTGAAGGCGGTGTTGATGCACTTAAAGAAGAAGTTAAGAAGAACATGACTCGTGAGCTTGACCAAGCTGTTAAAGCAAAGGTAAAAGAGCAAGCAATCAAAGGTCTTCTAGACACAAATGAAGTTGAAGTGCCAAAAGCACTTATCGATCAAGAAATTGACGCGCTTCGTCAGCAAGCTGCACAGCGTTTTGGCGGCGACGCTAAAAACATGCCAGAGCTTCCTGCTGAGCTTTTCCACGAGCAAGCAGTAACTCGTGTTAAAACTGGCCTTCTTCTAGGTGAAGTGATCAAAGCAAACGACATTAAAGTTGATGATGCTAAAGTTGAATCACTAATCGAAACTGTTGCTTCTGCATACGAAGATCCTTCAGAAGTAGTTAACTACTACAAAGAAAATGATCAATTAATGCAGCAAATGCGTAATGTTGCAATGGAAGAGCAAGCTGTAGAAGCTGTACTTTCAAGCGCAACGGTAACAGATGTTGAGAAATCTTTCGACGACATCATGAACCCACAGCAAGCTGCAGAGTAAGTTTCTTACCTCGTCTTAGAGGAAAGCATTGACTTACAGCTAAGCTAACGCTTAAATGGCTCGTAATGCTCTGTTAAACGCAGCGCTGCGAGCCTTTTTTGTTAATAGTGATTAATAGTTTAAGGCATGTTCAAGTAGTGAGGCTTGAATAACGCGGCAAGCCTGCCTCGCATATAAAGGAACCAATAATATGAATGACGGTATGATAGACCCTCTAAACGCCTTAGTGCCTATGGTTGTTGAACAAACAGCGAAAGGTGAACGCTCGTACGATATTTACTCGCGTCTTTTAAAAGAAAGAATTATTTTCTTAACAGGCCAAGTTGAAGACCATATGGCCAACTTAATTGTGGCGCAGATGCTATTCCTAGAGTCAGAAAGCCCTGAAAAAGATATATTTTTATATATTAATTCTCCTGGCGGCTCTGTGACTGCGGGTATGTCAATTTATGATACGATGAATTTCATTAAGCCAGATGTGAGCACTGTTTGTGTTGGTCAAGCGGCTAGTATGGGGGCGTTTCTGTTGTCTGGCGGTGCGAAAGGTAAGCGTTATTGTCTACCTAATTCTCGTGTAATGATCCATCAACCTCTAGGGGGTTTCCAAGGGCAGGCATCTGACTTCGAAATTCACGCCAAAGAAATCCTAACTATCAAAGAAAAATTAAACAGGTTAATGGCGGAGCATACAGGTCAGCCATACGAAGTACTTGCTAATGACACTGACCGTGATAATTTTATGAATGCGCAAGAAGCAGTCGATTACGGGTTAGTTGACGCGGTGCATACGAGCCGTTAGAAATAAAAAGCTAAACAAAGGTGAAATTTTACACCTTGAAATAATAAAACTTGGATCTATATCTTAAAGATGTCCTAGTTGAGTTACTTTAGGTGTAAAACGCTATTTACGACTAAGTAGTGACACTTTGCTTTAGCTTAGTTATGCCAACTGAAAGTTTATTTGGTATAGTTAAAGCATATATTGTGTTATCCAAATAGAGATAACTCACCCAATTTAAGAGGTAGTTGAATGTCAGACACTCCTACAGACGGCGACAAGAATAGCAAACTCTTGTACTGCTCATTTTGTGGTAAGAGTCAGCACGAAGTACGCAAATTGATAGCTGGTCCTTCAGTTTATATTTGTGATGAATGCGTCGAACTGTGTAACGACATCATTAGAGAAGAGATCAAGGATATCGCGCCGCAGCATGATGCGTCTGATAAACTGCCGGTGCCTAAAGAGATCCGTAATCACTTAGATGACTATGTTATCGGCCAAGAACATGCAAAGAAAGTTTTGTCAGTGGCGGTATACAACCATTATAAGCGTCTTAAAAACCAAGGTATTAAATCTGATGTAGAACTCGGAAAAAGTAATATCTTGTTAATCGGACCAACAGGTAGTGGTAAAACGTTACTTGCAGAAACGTTAGCGCGATTGTTAGATGTGCCATTCACTATGGCTGATGCGACAACATTGACCGAAGCTGGATATGTTGGTGAAGACGTTGAAAATATCATTCAGAAGCTTTTGCAAAAGTGTGATTATGACGTTGAAAAAGCACAGCGTGGCATCGTTTATATAGATGAAATTGATAAAATTTCACGTAAGTCTGACAACCCATCTATTACCAGAGATGTGTCTGGTGAAGGTGTGCAGCAAGCGTTACTGAAACTGATTGAAGGCACTGTTGCATCGGTTCCTCCACAAGGTGGGCGTAAGCATCCTCAACAAGAGTTTTTGCAAGTTGATACATCTAAAATCTTATTCATCTGTGGTGGTGCTTTTGCGGGTCTAGATAAAGTCATCGAGCAACGTAGTCACACCAATACTGGTATTGGTTTTGGCGCAGAAGTGAAGAGTTCTGACGGTGAACGCTCATTGAGCGAGACATTTAAAGATGTTGAGCCTGAAGATTTGGTTAAGTATGGCTTAATTCCAGAGTTTATTGGTCGTTTACCAGTTGTAGCAACCTTGACTGAGCTCGATGAAGATGCGCTGATACAAATCTTAAACGAGCCAAAGAATGCGCTCACAAAGCAGTATGGTGCATTGTTTAAGATGGAAGGCGTTGAACTTGAATTCCGTGAAGACGCGTTAAGAGCCATTGCACATAAAGCGATGGAGCGTAAGACTGGTGCTCGAGGACTACGTTCAATTGTTGAAGCTGTTCTACTTGAAACCATGTATGAACTTCCTTCAGTTGAAGATGTCAGCAAAGTTGTTATTGACGAAACAGTCATTAAAGGGGAGTCAGACCCCATTTTAATTTACGAAAATAACAATCAAGATAAAGCTGCATCTGAATGATTTATCAGTTAAGTTAGAAAAGGAGCCTAGTGCTCCTTTTTTTGTCCAAGAGTTGAACTTTATAGAGGGCATCCCCATATACCTCTGTAATCTTAAAAATAAATGAAGTGCAAAGAGAACATAATGACGCTTGAGAGAACGGATCGAGTTGAAATTCCAGTGTTAGCACTGCGTGATGTTGTGGTTTACCCTCACATGGTGATCCCACTATTCGTTGGCAGAGAGAAATCTATTAGATGTCTTGAAGCGGCAATGGAAAATGACAAGCAAATTTTTTTAGTGGCTCAGAAAGAAGCCTCCATCGATGATCCTAGTACTGACGATATCTATGATGTCGGTACAGTCGCCACGGTATTACAACTTCTGAAACTACCAGACGGCACGGTTAAGGTGTTAGTTGAAGGCACACAAAGAGCGAGAATCGATGAGTTTTTGGTTACTGATGAGTATTTCTTAGCAAATGCACAGTTCATTGCTTCAGAAAACATAGCGGAGCAAGAACAAGATATATTCATTCGCAGTGCAGTGAGCCAGTTTGAAGGGTATGTAAAACTCAATAAAAAAATCCCACCTGAAGTACTGACCTCTGTTTCTGGCATCGACGAAACTGCACGTTTAGCTGATACCATGGCTGCGCATATGCCAATTAAAGTGCCTGAAAAACAAAAGGTACTTGAGCTGTATAACGTAACTGAGCGCCTTGAATACTTGATGGCATTGATGGAAGGTGAAATAGACTTACTTCAAGTTGAGAAAAAGATTCGCTCTCGCGTGAAAAAGCAAATGGAAAAATCGCAGCGTGAGTACTACCTCAATGAGCAGATGAAAGCGATTCAAAAAGAGCTTGGTGAACTAGATGATGTGCCTGATGAGTTTGAGACACTTAAAAAGCGTATCAGTGAAGCTCAGATGCCAAAAGAAGCGGAAGAAAAAGCCACTTCAGAGTTGAACAAGCTTAAAATGATGTCGCCAATGTCTGCTGAAGCCACAGTGGTTCGCTCGTATATTGATACGCTCATCAATGTGCCGTGGAAAAAGCGTTCCAAAGTGAAAAAAGACTTAGCGAATGCACAAAAGATTTTGGACTCGGATCATTATGGCTTAGATAAGGTTAAAGAGCGCATTATTGAGTATTTGGCAGTGCAGCAACGCACCAATAAGCTCAAAGGCCCTATCTTATGTTTAGTTGGTCCTCCAGGTGTTGGTAAAACCAGCCTTGGTCAGTCTATTGCGCGTTCTACTGGTCGTAAATATGTGCGTATGGCCTTGGGTGGTGTACGTGATGAAGCTGAAATTCGCGGTCACCGTCGTACTTACATTGGCTCTATGCCGGGTAAATTGATCCAGAGCATGAGTAAGGTGGGCGTTAAAAATCCATTATTCTTACTTGATGAAATCGACAAAATGTCTTCGGATATGCGCGGCGATCCAGCTTCTGCGTTATTAGAAGTATTAGACCCTGAGCAAAACAGTAGTTTTGCTGATCATTACCTTGAAGTTGAATACGACTTATCTGACGTGATGTTCGTAGCAACATCCAATAGCTTTAACATCCCAGGTCCACTATTAGACCGTATGGAAGTTATTCGTCTATCTGGTTACACCGAAGATGAAAAGCTGAATATTTCTAAGCAGCATTTAATTCCAAAGCAAATTAAACGCAATGGCTTAAAAGCAGGTGAAATTGAAATAGAAGACAGCGCTATTATCAATACTATTCGATACTACACACGTGAAGCGGGTGTACGTAACTTAGAGCGTGAAATGTCTAAGTTGTGTCGTAAAGCGGTGAAAACCATTTTGTTAGATAAGGATCAGAAGAAGGTCGTTATCAATGCAGACAATCTGGAGAGCTTTTTAGGCGTTCAGCGTTTTGATTACGGTAAAGCCGAAGATGGTGACAGAGTCGGTCAGGTGACAGGCCTTGCATGGACTGAAGTCGGTGGTGATTTGTTGACCATTGAAAGTGCGGCTGTTCCTGGCAAAGGTAAGCTGTCTTACACCGGCTCTTTGGGTGACGTCATGCAAGAATCTATTCAAGCGGCGATGACAGTGGTAAGAAATCGTGCTGAGAAACTTCGTATCAACGAAGATTTTTATGAAAAGCGTGATATTCATGTGCATGTGCCTGAAGGTGCCACTCCTAAAGATGGTCCAAGTGCTGGTATTGCGATGGTCACAGGCTTAGTGTCAAGTTTGACTGGCAATCCTGTAAAAAGTGATGTTGCTATGACTGGTGAAATCACACTGCGTGGTGAAGTATTACCAATTGGTGGTTTAAAAGAGAAGCTACTGGCTGCGCACCGAGGTGGAATTAAGACAGTGGTCATTCCGAAAAAGAATGAACGTGACTTAAAAGAGATCCCAGATAATGTATTAGATGGCCTCGAAATTCACCCTGTTACATGGATTGAGGACGTTTTATCTATTGCGCTTGCTCAACCTGTGGACAGTTTTACTGTGGAAACGCAAAAAACTGCTGTTAAAGCTTAAAAAAGTCGAGAAAAAGGGTTTTCAAATCCCGTTGGTGTGCTAAGTTAAGCACTGGATTTAGGCCTAGGACACGGGAAGCCCCGTAGTTTCTAGGCTGTAATACATTTAAGCAATAGAGAATCGAAAGATTTCTCGTAGTTAACAACAAAAGTGATGTTAGTTTTAAAACGCCATCGCTCTTGATAATAACAATGTAAGAGGATGATATTGTGAATAAATCTCAATTAATCGATCAAATCGCAGCTGATGCTGATATTTCTAAGGCCGCTGCTGGTCGTGCACTGGATTCATTCATTGAGTCAGTAACCGCTGCGCTAAAAGAAGGCGATTCAGTTGCCCTTGTAGGCTTTGGTACTTTTTCTGTTCGTGAACGCGCTGCACGTACAGGCCGTAACCCTCAAACGGGTGCTGCAATTGATATTGCTGCTGCTAACATCCCTGCTTTTAAAGCTGGTAAAGCTTTAAAAGACGCGGTTAACTAAGAAAGAGCTTATTTTTACAATCACACTATTGATATAGATGTAATTGGACGCATAAGCTTCAAGATAAAAAGCGTATCTGGTAAGATACGCTTTTTTTACATGAGCTAACTGATGCAAAGTACCTTGGTGCTTTGACTTAGATAAGAGATAGAATAAATGCTTGAAAAGATTAGAGAGGGGTCTCAGGGCCTTGCTGCCAAGATCGTTCTTGGTGCAGTTATCTTGTCTTTTGCGCTGGCAGGGATCGGTGGTTACCTAGGTCGAACCACAGAGCAACCAGTTGCAGAAGTCAATGGTATTGAAATTTCGCAATTAGAATTTGCGAGAGCGTTCGAAAATGAACGTAGTAGATTAGAGCAACAGTTTGGAGAGTATTTCGAACAAATCGCTTCTGATCCTGCTTATATGGCGCAAATCCGTGAAGGAGTTGTAGATCGTTTAGTACAACAAGAGTTGCAAAATCAGCTTGCACTAGAGCTAGGTCTACGCGTTAGTGACGAGCAGATCAAGCAAGCAATTTTTGAAATGCCATATTTTCAAATTGGTGGTCAGTTTAGTAATGACCGTTATTTGCAATTAATCAGACAAATGAATTTCCAACCAGATGAATTCCGTGAATATCTGCGTGAAGAAATGACGCGTAACCAGTTAGTTTCTGCAATTGCGGGATCCGACTTTGCGCTTGACAGTGAAGTAAAGCAAACCTTGGTTTTACAACAGCAGACGCGTGACGTTGATTACTTAGTACTTGATAAAGAAAAGTTAAAAGAACAAGTATCAGTAACAGAGTCAGAGGTTAAAGACTACTACGACTTAAACCAAGATCAGTTTATGTCTGCTGAGCAGGTGGCACTGAATTATATCGAGCTGAAAGCATCTGATGTAGAGCTACTTGACCCTGTGACAGATGAGCAAGTTAGAGCTTATTATGATGAGAATCAGGCTCAATACTTAGAAGAAGAGAGACGCCGAGTTTCGCACATTCTAGTTGAAAGCACTGAAGATGCAGAGGCTGCGCAAGCGAAAGTACAAGATTTATATGCACAGCTGCAAGGTGGTGCTGACTTCGCTGAGCTAGCTCAAACACATTCAGATGACGTGGCAAGTGGCGAGTTAGGTGGAGATCTTGACTGGATCGAGCGCGAGATGATGGATCCAGAGTTCGAAGCTGCTGCATTTGCTTTAACCAATATCGGGGATTATTCAGAGGTTGTTGAGTCTGAGTTCGGCTTCCATATTATCCAGTTAACGGATCTTCAGGCACAAGAAGTTAAATCGTTCGAAGAGTTAGCTGCTGAGCTAAGAGCAGAGCTTGAGCAAAATGCAAGAATTGATGCATTTTATGGCAAGCAAGAAGACGTACGTGAGCTAGCATTCGAAATTGCTGATACATTAGAAGATGCAGCAGCAGCGGCTAACCTTGAAGTTAAGAGCACTGAATTGGTTGCACGCAACTTGCTTCCTGCTCCTTTAAATTCACCTGCTGTTTCTCGTGTTATTTTCACTCCTGAATTGTTAGAAGATGGCGTGAACTCAGAAGTTATCGAAGTTGCGCCAGAGCACGTAGTTGTAGTAAGAGTTGTTGAGCACAAGCCTGCGGCGGTGAAGCCACTAGAGGAAGTCACTGCGCAGATCACTACACGTTTAGAAAATGATAAAGCATCTGAACTGGCTAAAGACAAAGCGCAAGAGTTGTTTGCACAACTTGAAGGTGGCAAAACGTTAGCTGAGATAGCGGCGGCAGAGTCATTGGAAGTGAAATCAGAAGTTGCGTTAGCACGTCAAAGCTATGCGGTCTCCCCAGCTCTGGTAAGTAAAGCCTTTAAGATGGCTCATCCTACAGAAGAGAGCGCATCTAAAGCGATGGTAGAGCTGAATAACGGTGATTCTGCACTATTAGTGGTTAAATCGGTTAATCTAGCTGACGTCACAGGTGAGCTTGAGCCTCAGCAAAAGCAAAGCATTACTAGAACACAAGTAAATAAAAATTATTTGGCGTTGTTAGGTGCACTTGAAGGTACGGCTGAAATTGTTAAACCTAGTACTTTTGAAGTGGCTGAAGAGAACTAATCAGCACAACTTAAAATAAATAAAAAAACCACCATTAGGTGGTTTTTTTTTGCGTTCAAGATCGGCTGCCAGGTTTATACGGCGAGCAGCTTCTTCATTACTTTAGATTGCGGACGATTAAAAATAGTTTGGCAACAGCCATACTCCACGGCTTCACCATTGTTGAGGACGAGCAGACGGTCGCTCATATGCTTTACAAGACTAAGGTGATGGGTGATAAGTACATATGTTAAATCTGTTTCTTGTTGCAACTTTAAGAGCAAGTTGACTATTTGAGCTCGCACTGACGGGTCAAGCGAAGAAAGCGCCTCATCCAATACAACGACTTTAGGATCTAAAATAAGCGCTCTGGCTAGCGCTACACGCTGTAATTGACCGCCGCTGAACATATGTGGGTAATAGTCATAATGTTCTGAGAGCAAACCAACTCGAGACAGGGTTAATTCAATCTTTTTATCTCGCTGTGCATCTGTGAGTTTGGTGTTAAACCTTAGGCAATCATCAAGCATTTCGCCAATGGTTAAACCTGGATTAAGAGAGCGGGTAGGATCTTGAAATATAAGCCTAATGTGATGGCATTCACGTTTAGATTGCCTATCGTCAACTATCATATCGCCGTTTAGTAGAATCTGACCAGAATCGGCATCTTCAGCACCAGCCAGCACTTTAGCCAAGGTACTTTTGCCTGACCCGGTTTCTCCAATGACCGCCAAGGTTTGGCCCGGTAAAACAGCAAATGAAATATCTTTTAAAACTTGTACAGTATCTCGTTTGAATAACCCTGATCGAGTTTTAAATGTTTTACTCAGGGCTTGAACTTTTAGCACGGGTTGCATTTTTTCTTCTCCCTATTTAATGGGAAGTGGCATGCATAGGAATGCCCATGTGATTTAACTTGTATAGGGGTTGCAACGCACTCTTTTTGTGCTTGTGGGCAGCGGGGACCCAATCTACAACCAATTGGCAGATGCTGTAATGGAGGAATTGTTCCTTTGAGTGCATAAAAAGGGGCTTTGTGGCCCAGCCCATGGGCATAGTCTGGTAATGATTTGACCAAGGCTTGTGTGTAAGGGTGAAAAGGGTCGGTAAATACTTTTTTAGTTGGTCCCGCTTCCACCATCTGACCACAGTACAGCACATGTATGGCATGTGACCATTGGGTTATTTCTTCCAACTCATGAGAAATCATTAAGATAGACATATTCTTTAGCTGATTTAGGCTTTTTAGCAACCTAAATACTTGAGCGCGAGTGGTGCTTTCTAGTGCAGTAGTGGGCTCGTCAGCAATCAATAACTGAGGGTTTCTTGCAATGGCCATCGCTATCATGACTTTTTGACATACTCCCTCAGAGAGCTCATGAGGGTAGCTACTCGAGATCTTCTCATCATTGCGTATGCCTACTTTGTGCAGAAGTGCTTTTACCTTGACCTTACGCTCTTTTTTTCGACCAAAAAAACCGGCTTTAAAACACTCGTCTGGCAGTGATTCAGCGACTTGTTCAAATATTTTTGCAGTGGGGTCCAAGCTTCTTCTTGGCTCTTGATAAATCATCGCCATATCTCGACCGACAATTTTACGGCGCTTCTCAGGGCTCAAACGCATTAAGTCCACCCCTCGCCAATGCATACGGTCTGCGGTCACTTTCCAGCGAGTATTGAGGACCCCAACGATGGCTTTGGCTATTAAACTTTTCCCTGAGCCCGACTCACCAACAAGTGCATGTACCTCACCTTCTTTAAGGCTCAAATTTACTTTATCCACGGCCCTAATTACACCGTCTTCAGTAGGGAGCTCAATGGTAAGGTTTTTAATATCGAGTAATTGCATCAGGTTGCCTTTCTAGCTTGCAGCGCTTTTCTCAGCCCATCACCAACAAGGTTAGTGGCTAAAACAGACAAAAACAATAGGGCGCCAGGTAAGCCAACGGTCCAAGGTGCCAAATAAATTAGGCTTAAGTTTTCAGCCAGCATGGCCCCCCATTCTGTTGTGGGCGGTTGAGCTCCTAATTTTAAAAAGCCGAGTGCAGCAATATCCAAAATTGCAGTGGACAATGCCAAAGTAAATATCACCACGATATGTTCATAAATATTGGGAAACACACCTCGGAACAGGATTTGAGCTCGGCTTGCGCCATCTAACCTATAAGCGCCAATATAGTCTTTATTAAGTTCTTCAACGACGAGGTTTCGAATTGAGTGAATATGTTGTGGTAGCAGGGCTAAGATGATAGCCCACACAGTATTTAAAAGCCCGGGCCCTAAAATAGCGATAATGATGATCGCAAGTAACAGAGAAGGAATCGCGAGTGTAATATCGAGTAAATGGTTTAGTATACTTGATTTAAACCCTCTGTTGATCCCAGCTAAAGTACCCAGTACAACGCCAAGTATCGTGGTGACTAATGCCGCTACAATGGATAAACCAAAAGTGTAAGTGGCGCCATTCATCAGCCTTGAAAGAACATCTCGCCCGAGATCATCTGTGCCCAAAATAAAGTGAACATCACCATCATCATGCCAAGATGGGGGGAGTAGCAGGGCATCGCTATGCTGTTGGTCGATCCCATAAGGCGCTAATAACGGCGCAGTCATCGCCAGCATAGTTAACCCGATGAACATCCATAGGCCAACCAAGGCAAGATGATTGGCCTTAAATGTGCGCCATAGCCGTGATAAAGGTGAACGGTTTGACTCTTCACTGTATAGTCTAAACTTTGCCATGGGACTGGTTCCTAGATACAGGGTCGAGTAGAGAGTGAGTTAAATCGGCTAACATATTGGCAAAAATAACAAACATAGAGACGGCGAGCAAACCGCCTTGAATCGCTGGGTAATCACGTTGATAAATGCTGTCGATTAACCATCGGCCAATACCTGGCCAAGAAAAAATGACTTCAGTGACCATGGCCAGTGTGATTAGGGTGCTAAATTGCAAGCCTATTTGTTTTATAACAGGTAAAAGTGCGTTACGTAGTGCATGATCTAAAATAATTTGCCTACGGTTAAGTCCCTTTGCTCTGGCGGTTTTTATGTAGTTTTGTTCTAGTACATTGAGCATGGAGTCTCTGGTGAAACGGGTCAGCACGGTTGTTGGATACATGGCTAACACAATAGTGGGTAGCGCTAAATGGTGTAGCGCATCAAGAAATGCTTGTCCACCATAAGGAAAGCCAAGCAACCAGATATCAATTAAGATGAAATTAGTGACTGCGGGGATCTCGTATAAGAGGCCAATACGACCCGACATAGGGAACCAACCAAAACCAAGACAAAAGACCATAATAAGGAGCAGCGCAAGCCAAAATACGGGGATTGAAAAGCCCAGTAAGGTAAGCGTACTGATAATTTTATCGGGCCACTTTTTATAGTAGGCACTGGTGATGATCCCCGCAGGGATCCCCAATAAAACGGCAACAACCAATGCATAAAAGCACAGTTCTAATGTTGCAGGCAGTAGGACTGCGACATGTGATGAGACGGTTTGGCCTGATGAAAGTGATAGTCCCCAATCGCCTTGGAATAAACGGCTCACAAACGCACCATATTGGACAATAACGTTATCATCGATCCGATACTTTTCCTCGAGCATTTGAGATTGATTGAAGCTAGTGTTCAATTGGCCGCTGAAATTAGTCAGTAAATCTCCAGGAAATAAGTAGTTTAAGCTAAATGTAAATGCTGTGAGCGCAAATAACATAAATAGAAGTAAGCTTAATCGTCTCAGTAGATAATCCAGCATTACTGATCACCTTTTCTTACATTGGCCAGTGATACACCGCCAAAGGGACGCAGCTCAGCACCCGCAATATTAGCACTGCGAGCTTGAAATCTAACCCCATGTGCAATGGGAACAACAGGCAGTTGCTCCACCAGCATTTTTTGTGCTTGTTGGTAGTAATGTTTACGCATTTTGAGATCGTTGGTATCTAGAGCTTGCGTTAATAACAGATCAAATTCAGGGTTGCACCAATTGGCGGGGTTTTTACCGGTAAAGGTTGCAGTGCAACTGAGTAGTGGGCTAAAAAAGTTATCTGGATCAGGCGTATCGGCAGCCCAACCAAGTAACACACTGTCATGTTCATGTCGGCCAATGCGTTCAATAAATGCATTCCATTCATACTCAACAATTCTGGTTCTTATGCCTATTTGTCGAAGGTCACTTTGGATAAGCTCAGCCATTTTTCGAGCATTAGGGTTGTAAATCCGTGACACAGGCATGGCCCACAGTGTCATTTCAAAGCCATCTGGAAATCCTGCTTCAGTTAAGTATTGTTTTGCCTTTTTAGGGTCATAATAAGGCATGACTTGTTTCGTAAAAGCCCACGATGACGGCGGGAGAATTGATTGTGCTGCAATACCGTTACCATAAAACACCGCTTGCATAATTTTGTCAAAATCAATGCTATGAGCCAGAGCTTTCCTGACTAAAACATTATCAAAAGGCGGTTTTTCAGTATTAAATGCCCAGTAGCCCACATTTAAGTTAACGGCTTTGTCGACCACAATATCCTGCCGTTGTGATAGAGCCTCTAACTGGGTTGCACTTGGGTGCGATGTAATATCGCATTCTTTAGTGAGCATTTTGGCAATTCGAGTTGTGTTGTTGGTTGTGATGTCATAGACCAATTGATCAACTGCGTAATCATGCTTCCAATAACCGCTATGCTTGTGAAAACGGACCAAATTATCTCTTAAAAAATGTTTATATTTGTAGGGGCCTGTGCCAATTGGTAAGGAATCAAAAAGATGCTTTTTATCCTGAGATTCACGCAACATTGCATATTCTTCAGATAAGATCACTGCAAAATCAGTAGCAATATTAGATAATAAGCTACTTTCAGCACTGAAAAGTTCAAATCTAACGGTATAGTCGTCGACTTTAACAATTTTTCTGATCAACTGGTCCATCCCCACACTTTGAAAGTAAGGGTAGTTGGCATCTTGAACAAAATGATAAGGGTTATAAACATCAAATAAGCGGCTAAATGAGAAAATGACGTCATCTGCATTCATCGTTCGAGTCGGCGTAAAATACTCTGTGCTGTGAAATTGCACGCCTTCTCTTAATTTGAATGTTATTTTTTTACCATCATCGCTAATTAACCACTCGGTAGCTAATTCTGGTTTAAACTCCGCGGTGATCGGGTCAATGCTAATCAAAGAGTTATACAACTGATTGGCGATAATATCGATGGTTGAGCCCGTTGTGGTGACCTGAGGGTTAAAAGAAACTGGGTTTGCTTCAGCACAATAGACGATCCCTTGGGTTTTATTTGCCGATTTTGTTTGTGGTGCTTCTCCACATGCCGAGACATATACGGCAGTGATCGTGGCAAAAACCACGGTTTTATATCGTTGGCAGGTGTTATACAGATCAGTCATTGTGGCGACCACAGCTAAGCCTCTTGTTGTGAGTCTAACAAATTGTATTTTTTCAAATATCCCCTCAGTTGATGATACGTCAATCCAAGGTTTTGTGCAGTTTTCTTTTGATTAAATTGACTGAATTCAAGTGCTTTTTTGAGTAAATCAATTTCGTAGTCACTTGAGAGGGTTTTTAAATCGCAAGGAAAGCTCTGTGATGTAATAGGCGAAGATACGTTTTCAGCAATATCCAGTGGCTCTTTTTCACCCATTTGAGGCTGTGATAAGTGAGGTTGTACTTCAGTTTTTTGCGCTTTTATTCTCTGCTGTGGCCGATAAGGGCTTTCAAAAGGGTCAAACGTAATGTGATGCACTGCAAGGTGCTCGTTGCCGTGCCGATATAAGCTTCTCTCGATAACGTTTTTTAGTTCGCGAATATTACCTGGCCAATCATACTCAAGCAACGCTTCAGTTGCTTTGCGAGTAAAACCACTAAAGAGTGACCAGCCAAGATCTCTGGCCATATTAATTGCAAAGTGTTCGGCAAGCAGCAATATATCTTCTTGACGTGCGCGTAGCGGTGGTAAGGTGATCACGTCGAACGCAAGCCTGTCTAATAAGTCATGTCTGAACTCCCCTTGCTCAGCAAGACTTGGTAAGTCTTCATTGGTCGCACAGACTAACCTAGTATCAACTTTGACGGTTTGTTTTCCCCCCACGCGTTCAAATTCGCCATACTCAATGACACGTAGCAGTTTCTCTTGCACCATGGCTGATGTATTAGCCAATTCATCCAAAAATAGCGTGCCCCCATTAGCGCGCTCAAAGCGTCCTTCATGACGTTTATTGGCGCCAGTAAAGGCGCCTGATTCATGGCCGAACAATTCACTTTCAAGTAAGTTTTCGTTTAATGCTGCACAATTTAGCTTGACGTAGTTTTGGTCCCACCTTTCAGATAAAAAGTGTAATCGTGCTGCGATGAGTTCTTTACCTGTCCCACGTTCACCTATGATGAGCACTGGTTTTTCTAATGGAGCAAGTTGAGAGACCTGATCTAATACAGCTAAAAAGCTATCAGATTGGCCGAGTAAATTATCCTGTTGACGGAACTGACTCATATTTGACTAACTCTTGGTTTTTTTGACTAACATCTAGTTTATTTGAAAAAAAACGGGATGGGTAGCTTTTTATTATAATTATAAGTTATTGAAATTTATTGTTTATTTTTCTTTTTAAAGTTGGCAAGCTTATTGATACATACTTATCAGCAATATAATTCACAACCAATGAGGTAAAAGATTATGGGAATTTTTTCACGTTTTGCTGACATCGTAAATTCTAATATTAATGCAATCTTGGATAAAGCGGAAGATCCAGAAAAAATGGTTAAACTGATCATCCAAGAAATGGAAGACACGTTAGTAGAAGTGCGCTCTACTTCTGCAAAGACACTCGCTGAGAAGAAAGAGCTAGAAAGACGCGTTGAGCAATTAAATGGTCAAGCTAATGACTGGCAGGAAAAAGCGGAGTTGGCACTGACAAAAGAGCGCGAAGACCTAGCAAGAGCGGCGCTACTTGAAAAACAAAAGGCGTCGGATGCAGCACAGAGTGTTGCTGAAGAACTTAGCCATGTAGAGTCACACATCGAGAAATTACAGCAAGAAGTGACCACACTACAAGAGAAACTGGCGGATGCAAAAGCACGTCAACAAGCGATTGTGCTTCGTCAACGTTCTGCAGAATCTCGCTTAGATGTGAAAAAAGCGTTAGACAGCACCAAAGTTGAAGATGCATTGAACCGTTTCGAGCGTTATGAAAATAAGATTGACGGTTTGGAAGCGCAGGTCGAGTCATATGATTTAGGTAAAAAATCATTAGCAGATGAAATCGCTGATCTGCAAAAGAATGAAAAAGTGGATGATGAACTTGAAGCTTTAAAGAAAAAGCTCGCAAATAAATGAACGTAATGGCACCTGCTGTTACAGTAGGTGCCACACAACAAAAATACGCTGCCAAGACTAAATAAACAGGAGAAGATTATGCTTGACACAGAGATGCTTGTTGCACCAATTATTATTTTTATGCTCGTGGTAGCGCCGCTGTGGCTCATTCTTCATTATAAAAGCAAAAAACAGGTGAGTCAGGGGTTAAGTGAGCATGAACATCGCCAGCTTATCGAGTTGGCAAATAAAGCAGAAAAGATGGCAGAGCGCGTTGAAACATTGGAGGCGCTGTTAGATCAAGAATCACCAGATTGGAGGCGCAAAGTATGAGTCACAAACGCAGAGAGTTATATCGCGACCCAAAACGAGGCAAGTTAGCGGGTGTGTGTGCAGGTCTTAGCGACTACTTTAACATGGAACTTTGGCTGGTACGTATTCTCTTTGTAACAGCGGTACTGTTATCGGGTGGTCCTCTATTTGTCGTTATTTATATTGCCTGCTGGTTTATTTTAGACCGCAAGGCGCCAGAGCTGGAAAACACTGTCAATAGTTATGAAACCGATCCTGTCTCAGTGAAATTTAAAGTATGGCAAAAAGGTGAGCCGCCACGCCAAGCGTTGTTTGATTTAAAAGATAGGTTGGGTAAGCTAGATGGTCGTATTCAGTCGATGGAGCAGTATGTTACGTCACCTGAATTTACGGTCAAAAGGGAAATAAATAAGTTGTAATGGTACGTGGCGAATAGTCGCCACGCCACTTAAATGATAGGGATTTGTAATTAGTATGAGCGTGAAACGTGTTACTCATAAGGCACTTGAAAAGCTGCAAAGTAAAGCGCAAAAAACATTACAGCGCTCATTAGATCAACATGTTAAATTAGCGGTTACTGGGTTTAGTGGCAGCGGTAAAACCGCCTTTATTACTGCCTTGGTTAAACACCTGACAACTCAGGCAAACAGTCAGAACCTGCCATTTTTTGATGTGATTAGAGAGCAGCGCCTTATTGCTTGTAAACAGGTGCCACAAAAAGCGCTCGATATCCCCACATTTGATTATGCCACAGCGTCCGCACATCTCATGCAGACACCACCTAGTTGGCCACCTTCGACAGAACGTATCAACACACTGACGTTAGCTTTAAAGTTTCAAAGCCGGAGTGGTCTGCGTCAACATATTGCAAACGATCATACCTTACATTTAGAGCTGATTGACTATCCTGGTGAGTGGTTGATGGATCTACCGCTATTAAATATGACTTATGAGCAGTGGAGTAGAGCACAACTAGATATATTATCTACCCCCGCCTATGACACATATTGCGCTGCGTTTTTATCAGCACTCAATCAGTTTGATGCCAGCGTTGCGATTAATATGGCTGAATTAGACGAGCTCTCAGCGCTTTATCAAAGCACCCTTATTCAACTTAAAAAACACACAAAAGTCGCTCAGTTGCAACCTGGCAGAATGTTGATCCCTGGTGATTTAGCTGGCGCGCCCATTATTCAGTTTTTTCCTTTATTGACGCATGGTCAGTACCTTGATGAGAGTCAATATAAGCAATTAGAAAGCCGCTTTGAAGCTTATAAAAAGCAGGTGGTCATGCCATTCTACAAAGATCATTTTTGCGCATTTGACCGACAATTAGTATTGGTTGATATTTTGGGAGCGTTAAATGATGGGCCAGCGACGCTTGCACAGACTAAACTCGCGTTAAAAGAGACTGTGGGTATGTTCCAACATGGTAAAAGCGGCCTATTACAGCGATTGTTTAAACCTAAGATAGATAAAGTACTATTTGCGGTCAATAAGTGTGACGCTGTTGCGTTACCAGAACAAGATAATCTGACACGCCTGTTACATGAACTTTTATGTGAGCAAGAAAATGAGCTCAAATTTTCGGGCGTGACAGTGGATACGATGACCATTTCATCGGTTAAAAGTTGCCAATCTAAACAAGTCAATGAGTCGGGGAAGACGTTACATTGTGTGTATGGCCGACCATTGAGTGAGCCTGAATATATAACCTATTTACCACCAGAGCCACCAGAGCATGTGCTTTCAGCTTCTCAGTGGCCCCAAGAAGGCTTTAATTTTCTATCTTTTTACCCACTTCCAGCTTATCAAGGGCAGCTTGAACATATACGCCTAGACCACACTTTACAGTTTTTGATTGGAGATAAGCTCACATGACGGACTCACAAAAAAGATTTGCAGGTAGGCGCATAGAAACGGAACAACCCGAGGAGCATTTGTCTACAGGCCCAAGAATGGGTGAGCGTATAGAGTGTGATGCCATGCCAGTGAGCACCGAGCAAACGTTCGAACCATTCTCAGGTGATGAGTCAGTTGAGCACGGCTTACAACCAAGTAAATCAAAGCTTGGTTGGAGACATGGCTTGGTGTTTAGTTTGGCGATTTTAATACCTATAGAGTTGGTGTTAACCGTTTATGGTGCGATACAGCAAAGCGTTATTCTAGCAAGTGCGTACTTACTTTTTATGGTTTCATTGATTGCCTGGAGTGGTAAGTTTCTGCTTAGAGAAGCGAAGGCTTTACGCACATTAAAGCAATTAGAGCAACGTCGAGAACACGCATTGAGACTGTTAAATAGTAATCAAATTGGTGAGGCACAGGCTTGGCTTAAGCCGGTGCTAGCGAAGTTGCCTAAAAGTGAGGTTACGACGTTTCAACAAAGCGTGAAGAGCCATTATACAGATCAGGAAGTATTGCAACTGTATGAAGTGACGGTGTTGAAAACGCAAGATGAGCAAGCGAGAAAAATGATTGCTGACTATGCAACGACATCGGCGCTGATGGTGGCACTCAGCCCAATGGCCATTACTGATATGCTAGCCGTATTGTGGCGTGGTGTTAGTTTGATTGAAAAGCTGAGTCTGCATTATGGGATCACATTGGGTTATCGTAGTCGTATAAAATTATACAAGTTGCTAGCCAAGCAAATCGTGTTTGTGGGGGCATCTGAGTTGCTCAGCGATCTTGCTGCGACGAGTTTAGGCGCAGAACTGCTTGGTAAACTCTCAGCCAGATCGGCTCAAGGACTCAGTGCGGGCGTCTTTACTGCTAGATTGGGTTACAAAGCAATGGTGCTATGCAGGCCAATTCCACGCATGAAAAATAAAACAAACTTCTTATCTGATTTTGCAAAAAAACTGACAAACCAATTAATTAAGCAAAACTAACTGAGCTGGTGCGCATAGGTGGTTGCGGTTTAAGTGACAACATATGTGTACAGGCTAAACAGATTAATCTTTCTTACTTAGACTTCTGAACTTCCAGCATGCTTGTACATTTATCCATCATGGAATATCTAATTACATAAGATATAAACATTTTGAATAATAACAACAGGCAAGCAATGAAGAAGTTACATGATCATACCAACTGTATACACGGTCCACACCACACAAATGATCCACATGGTGCATTAACAGCACCTTTGTACCAAACATCAACATTTAAATTTGAGAGCGCAGCGCAGGGGGCTGCACGATTTGCAGGAGAAGAAGCGGGTTACATTTATACACGTTTGGGGAACCCCACAACACGAGAGTTAGAAGAAAAGCTCGCACAATTAGAAGAAATGGAAGATGCAGCCGCAACCGCTACTGGCATGGGAGCCGTATCTGCATCGGTGCTCAGCTTTTTAGAGCACGGTGATCATTTGATTGCCTCGAGTGCGTTGTATGGATGTAGTTTTGCACTATTTGCTCACATGCTACCTAAATTTGGCATTGAGGTCAGTTTTGTCGATATGACAGATGAAGCCGCGCTCGTAAATGCCATTCAGCCAAATAGTAAAATGTTATTTGCAGAAACACCGATCAATCCAAATATGACAGTATTGGATTTAGCTATGTTGGGCCAGTTTGCGAAAAGGCATAATTTAATTAGCGTGGTTGATAATACCTTTATGACGCCTTTGCTGCAAAAGCCAAAGCGTTATGGCATTGATATTGTGATCCACAGCGCTACTAAATATTTAAATGGTCATGGTGACGTCGTGGCGGGGATCGTATGTGGTAGTAAAGAGCATATAGAAACCATTAAGTTAACGGTATTGAAAGACATTGGAGCGACGATAAGTCCACACGATGCTTGGTTGATCAATCGTGGTTTAAAAACGCTGCATGTTCGTATAGAACGCCACTGCCAAAGTGCTCAAAAAGTTGCGGAGTTCTTAGAAGGCCACGCAAAAGTAGAGAGAGTCTATTACCCTGGGTTGGCATCTCATCCTGGACATAAATACTTAGGTGAGCAAATGAATGGCGCAGGTGGTGTAATCGCCTTTGAAATTAAAGGTACACTGGCTGATGGTGAAGCTTTTATTAATGCCACTTCACTGTGTACTTTAGCGGTTAGTCTTGGTGATCCTGAAACGTTAATTCAACACCCTGCATCGATGACGCATTCACCTTATACTCAAGAAGAGCGTTTAGCCGCCGGGATCTCTGATGGGCTCATTCGTATCTCTGTTGGTCTTGAAGCGGTTGAAGATATCATCTTGGACCTAAAAAGTGCATTTGAGTGTATATAAAAATTTACACAAGGTGTCTTTAAGTGCCTTTTAAATAAGGGGTGTATTATTTTGCGTTCAATGTTGTAATCTTTTATTTACGGTTTTGAGGTTCTTTAGGTAGGCCATTTTGAGCCTGCCTATTAATATTTTGCTCACTTTTACTTAGTATCGAAATAACAGGTTTGAATGCTCCACCACAAGAAGTGGAGATCGAGATAAAGAAGGTTACTATGGCTAAATCTAGTAAATACACTTCCAAGCAGCCTAATGAGCAAGGCGTCATTGAGTGGAGTGAAGAAGAGAATAAAATTTGGTCTGAGCTAGTTGCAAGACAGCTTAAATGCATTGAGGGTAAAGCGTGTGACGAATATATGGAAGGTCTAAAGAAGATCAACCTACCTCATGACCGCATTCCTCAACTACACGAAATTAACGCTGTACTCGAAAGAGAAACTGGTTGGCAAGTGGCACCAGTACCGGCACTGATCGACTTTGATGAATTCTTTAGATTGCTTGCCAATAAACAATTCCCAGTAGCCACGTTTATTCGTTCTCGTGAAGAGTTTGACTACCTTCAAGAACCTGATATTTTTCATGAAATATTTGGTCACTGTGCCATGTTAACAAACCCAGCATTTGCTGAGTTTACGCACAAATATGGCCAATTGGGTTACGCAGCAGAGAAAAAAGACCGCGTTTATCTTGCTCGTTTGTATTGGTTTACAGTCGAGTTTGGTTTGATGCAAACTGATGATGGTTTGCGTATCTACGGCGGCGGTGTTTTATCAAGCCCAGGCGAAACTCAGTATGTATATTCTGATACTCCTGAGATCAATAAACTTGAAGTTTTAGATGTACTACGTACACCATATCGTATTGATATCATGCAGCCTTTGTACTACACCATTAATTCGATAGATGATCTGTTTGATATTTCACAGATGGATATCATGGCTTTAGTTGAGAAAGCAAAAGAATTAGGGCTGTTTGAGCCAAAATTTCCACCTAAAAATAAATTAGCAAGTTAAGGAACCCCCCATGTCTGATTTAAGTGCACAAAAATGTGAAGCGTGTCGTGCGGATGCGCCAAAAGTGTCAGATGAAGAGTTAGCAGTACTAATTAAACAGATCCCTGATTGGGTACCTGAAGTACGCGACGGTATCATGCAATTAGAAAGAGTGTATAAGTTTAAAAACTTCAAACTAGCTCTAGAGTTCACAAATAAAGTAGGTGATATGGCAGAAGATGAAGGCCACCATCCTGGTTTGTTAACTGAATGGGGTAAAGTAACAGTAACATGGTGGAGCCATTCAATTAAGGGCCTTCACAAGAATGACTTTATCTGTGCAGCAAAAACTGACGAAGTTTTCGCAGCACTATAAGATTTTATTTCGGAATGTTAAGGGCGCCATGTGCGCCTTTTTTATTGCTTATAGGAAATTAACAGCGCTAATTTCCTACCGCGTGATGCATTACAAGCTAGATGTGGCGGTAATTTCGGCATCATTATTGAGGTTAGTGAGTTCATCAATGAGATCTAAAACCTCGGGCTCAACATAGTCAAAACCTTTGTCTTGTTTCAACGCCGTTTCGATGGTTTCCGCTAAAGCTTTTAACTTAGGTACGCCCGTGTAGCAACATGCGCCGTGAAATTTATGAATTACTTTTAATAATAATTCAGGGTCTTCTTGCTCACTGGCCTCATTGAGGTGGTCTATGGTTTCAGGCACACTCTGTAATAACATATTGAGCATTTCGAGTGCTAAATGAGGTTTATTACCAGAGCGCTGTAAAGCAAGATTCCAATCTAACAAGTGACTTTCAAAAGGCGCTACACTGCTGACCATCTGTTCTTCTTTTTGCGCTCGCTCGACAGGTGAAGTTGCACTGTGGTCACAGATGATCTGTTTGAGCATATCTTCATCAATGGGTTTGGTCATATATCCGCTAAATCCATCTTTGACCAATTGTTCCTTTTCTCCTGCGAGTGCGTGGGCAGTGACAGCAATGATGGGGGTATCATCATTCATCGATGATTCTTTAATACTTATACAGGCTGTTATGCCGTCCATAATTGGCATCTGAATATCCATAAATATCAAGTCATATTTATGTGTTTTGCAAAGCCCAACCGCCTGCGCACCGTTGTGAGCCGTTTCAATGGTTTCAACTTGCTCTTCTAACAAGGTGTAGAGCAACTTTAAGTTAGCGTCATTGTCGTCTGCAATGAGTACTTTAAGCGGCAAGTGAGTAGCGCTGTCTGTTTCGATGGAAAGATCTGGGTGATCCAAGCGATAAGGGGCTGCAAGCATTTCACACAGCTTCCTGTGATGAAGTGGCTTGCTAATACATGCATCAGCCCCGCTACCAATTAAAGATTCCCGCATGTTGTGAGAGATGGTGTTCACCATCAAATATAAGTAATCGGCTTTCTCTCGTGCTTGGCTAATATAGCCTTTCACCGTTTGCATATCGTCAACGGTCGCCATATTACCGACTAGGCAAATGTCATAACTAAACTCTTGCGCCAGTGCGTTATAAAAGGCTTCGTCGCTGTCACATACAGTTACTTGCATATGCCAGGTTTCAATTTGTGCGATGACTGCATTACGTGTGTGTTCTTGAGGCTCGAAATAAAGCACACGCTTGTTTTCGAGTGGTTTGCACGGCAAATCATCATTAAAGAGTCGATTTGGTAAGTTAAAAATGGCATTGAATGTAAAGCAAGAGCCGCTGCCAAGTGCTGAGTTTAACGTGATCCGCCCTTGCATGACCTCTACAATATGTTTGGTGATGATGAGACCTAGTCCTGTTCCTCCAAACTTGCGTGTGATACTGGTATCAGCCTGTGCAAAAGGAGTAAATAACGTGTCCTGCTTTTCTTGCGCTATCCCCAAGCCAGTGTCACTGACAGAGACCAATAATGAGGTTTGAGAGTCACCTTTTAAGCGGTGGCTGATATCAACTTTTACCGAGCCTTTTTCAGTAAATTTAATAGCATTACTAATCAAGTTAATTAGTACTTGTTTAAAGCGCGTAGGATCTCCGACTAGGTTGTCAGGCACTTGCCTGTTGACAGCAATGGACAATTCTAGTTGTTTTTCATATGCGCTAGGGGCAAGTAAAGTCATGACTTCATTCACGGCATCGCGCAGTTGGAACTGGATATTTTCCAGCTCCATGGCACCCGCTTCTAATTTTGAGAAATCAAGAATGTCACTGATGATGGTAAGTAGACTATTTGCTGAAAGCTCTATGGTATCTAAATAATCTTTTTGGTGTTTGTTTAAAGGTGTTTTGTAAAGCTGTCGGGTAAATCCAATGACCCCGTTGAGTGGTGTTCTGAGTTCATGACTCATCTTAGCTAAGAAATCAGATTTAACACGGTTGGCAACTTGGGCTTCTTTTTTTGCAATATTCAGCTGAATATTCTGCGTTTCGTACTGCTCTAAGGTTTCTCGGTAGTCGCTGGTCGCTTGATCGATGTGCTTTTGCATTTCATCTCTCTGTCCGACCATTTTTTCACTGATAGTGATTAATCCTTGGCGCATCATGTCAAACTCGCCTTGCATTTGCTCATTGACGCCAATGTCGGTTTTACCTTCTATGAGTTTGTCAGTCGCCAGTTGTAATTGAGAAAGTGGAGTAGAAAAAGTCCGGCTTAGACGGGTTGAGAGAAAGATACTTAAAAACAATGCGGCAAGAATGATTGTACCGCTTAATAGCAGGGCCTTTTGTTGGCCAATGATGGCTTGATCTTGACTTATCTCCACCATTAAAACGGCAATTGTTTGTGCATGGGCATCCGTCCATGCTTCACCAATTCCATAGTGTTTAACCGGTGCGAAAATGATGTAGTTATTACGTAACTTCTGGGCTTCGGTAGCATGAAGTGCGGCTACGTTTCCACGGTAATGCAAATCATTAAATTCACTGTGGTAATTACTCGTCATAATGAGCTGGTTGTGCAAATCAAAAACCGCAATACTGTTGACTAAAGCAGCATGTTGGTTATGGGCTTTGGTAATAATACTGTGTAGCTTGGCTTTATCCTTAGAATCGAGTGGTTGCTCAACGGTCATGGCCAGTGAGTTTGCAATACTGGTACCTTGTTGTTTTAGGATTTGTTCAAGCTCTACGTAGCGATTTATAGTAAAATATCCACCAAGTATTAAACCGATTAACACCGTCGGGATCAGGGTAAGCAATAAAACGCTATCGCGTAAGCTTAATTTAGACATATTGAGCGATATAAAACTTTGATAATTATGAACTCTAGAGTAGCGAGTTCATAGGTGTTTAGCAATGTATAAGGGGCGGTACATGGCACAAATTTTTCGTGCTAAAAAAACATCTGGCAAGGGTCAGGTGATTGAAGTAGAAATTGAGTCGCTTGATCACCAAGGGCGAGGTGTTGCGAAGCACAATGGCAAAGTTGGTTTTATTGAGGGGGCGTTACCGAGTGAACGCGTGAAAGTACGTGTCTCTCAACAAAAAGCGAAGCTATTTGAGGGGACAGTTGAAAAAGTGATCACAGCAAGTATGCAGCGCGTTGATGCATTTTGTCCGCATTATCAACAGTGTGGTGGTTGTTCATTGCAGCACTTAGAGAAGCCAGCTCAACTGCACCATAAACAAGCTGCAGTAGAAAAGTTGTTTGCTAAGTTTTCAGGCACCGACACATTACCATGGACACATCCAATAGAAAGTAACGGTAAACACTATCGTCGAGCCGCGCGTATTGCGACTTACTTTGATAAAAAAGAGAAATTACTGAACTTGGGCTTTCGCGCAGCAAAATCAAAGAAATTGGTCGATGTGGTCGAGTGTGGCGTGTTAAGTCAGGTATATCAATCCGTTTTTGTCGATTTGAGAAAAATACTAAATAGTCACACACAACTAAGAAGTGTCAGCCATATTCAATTATGTGAAGCTGATAACGCCCCATACGTCCTTTTACGTCACACCAAAGCAATTGAAGATGAAGTGAAGCAAGGCGTACATACTGAATTCGAACAAAAAGGGTGGCGAACTGTTTGGGATGATGGCAATGAGGAGCCATATTATTCTGTATTACCAGAGTATCAAGTTGGTGGCACGGAGTTTCAGTTTAGTTTGAATAACTTTATTCAAGTGAATGCTGCAGTTAACTCAGCCATGTTAGATCAAGCGCTGAAGTGGCTTGAGTTAACAGGGAAGGAGAAGGTCCTTGATCTGTTTTGTGGCATCGGTAATTTTTCATTATTGTTCGCAAAACAAGCTAAGCAAGTTATTGGTGTGGAAGGGGTTGCTTCTTCGGTTGCAATGGCGACGCAAAATGCGCACACTAACGGAATCGACAATGCACAGTTTTTCCAGTTTGACTTGACGCAAGAAATGTCTTCAGCCCAGTGGTTTAACAAAGACTTAGATACATTGGTACTGGACCCTTCTCGCACCGGAGCGTATGACGTATTAAAGCAAATGCCACTGCAGCAATTTAGCAAAGTGCTCTATGTGTCATGCGATCCTGTCACCTTGGCACGAGATAGCGCGTTATTAGTGCAAGCTGGGTTTACTGTTAGCAAAGTTGCACTGATGGATATGTTTCCTCATACAGGACATATAGAAACAATGGCGTTGTTCCAAAGGAGGTAGTCAAATAATGGTAGCGACTCGCCAATCTCACCATACCACTCTGCCAGCAGATTTTGATGCGCGATTAGCGTTATTAAAATTGTCAGAGGATAAAACCGATCGACTCAGTGAGGCATATGCTTTGTGCCCCGCAGAAAGCAATGAAGATCTGTTAGAAAAAGCCATCGAGATGGTAGAGATCTTGGCTGAGCTTAATTTTGACTCAGAATCCCTCGCTGGGGCCTTTTTGACCCCTTATTTTCTTGCTCAGAAACTTGATATTGAAGCGGTTGAAAAAGCGCTAGGCGAAAACATTGCTCTGTTGCTCAAAGGGGTTGAGCAAATGGCGTCAATTAGTACCTTGGCTCATCAGAGCAAAGGCAATGTCCAAATTGATAAAATTCGTCGTATGTTATTGGCTATGGTAGAGGATGTGCGCGCCGTGGTGATCAAGCTCGCGGAGCAAATTTGCTACCTTAGAAGTGTGAAAGATGCTTCAGAAGAAGAGCGTGTGGTTGCAGCAAAAACAACAGCTAATATCTTTGCTCCCCTTGCTAACCGTTTAGGGATAGGACAATTAAAATGGGAGCTTGAAGATCTCTCATTTCGTTATTTACACCCTGATAGCTATAAAACCATCGCGAAGAAACTGGCTGATAAACGCCTTGCACGAGAGGCTTATATGAGCGATATGGTGTCGGCTGTACAGAAAAAGTTGGCTGATGCCAATGTGAAAGCTGAAGTGTATGGTCGCCCAAAACACATCTTTAGTATTTATAAAAAGATGTCTCAAAAAAATTATGAGTTTGAGCAGTTATTTGATATCCGCGCTATGCGTATCGTGGTTGACCAATTGCAGGATTGTTACGCCGCTCTTGGTATTGTGCATACAAACTGGCGCCATCTGAATAAAGAGTTCGATGATTATGTCGCAACGCCTAAACCCAATGGCTATCAGTCTATTCACACTGTTGTATTTGGGCCTGAAGGAAAGACGGTCGAAATCCAGATCCGTACTCATGATATGCATAAAGATGCTGAGATGGGGGTCGCGGCACACTGGATGTATAAAGAAGGTGCACTGCCTGGGCGCGGTTCTGGCTATGAGCAGAAAATTAGTTGGTTGAGAAAGCTACTGCAATGGCAAGAAGAAGTGGTTGATGGGAGTGAGTTTGCTGAGGAGCTTAAAAACCAAGTCGTGGAAGACCGCGTGTATGTATTTACACCGCGCGGAGATATTTTTGATTTGCCATTGGGAGCGACACCGCTGGATTTTGCTTATTATATTCACTCAAATGTCGGACATCGCTGCATTGGTGCTAAGGTATTTGGCAAAATTGTCCCGTTTACGTATAAGCTGTCGACAGGCGATCAAATAGAGATTTTAACGCAGAAGAATCCATCACCTAGCCGTGATTGGCTTAACCCATCTTTAGGCTATATATACTCTTCTCGAGCTCGCAGCAAAATTCATCACTGGTTTAAACAGCAAGACAGAGATAAAAACCTGCAAGCGGGTAAGGAGATTTTAGATAGTCACTTACAAAAGCTGGATATCAGCTACAAAGAATTAGAGCCAGCCATTGAGCGCTTTAACTTTAAAGAGTTAGATGACTTGATGGTGGCGATTGGTGCCGGTGATGTCCGTATCAATCAATTCTTAAACTTTATTCAGGATAAGCCAGAGGTTGAGCCTAAATTAAAGCTCAGCACACGTAAAAAACATAAAGGCGATAAAAACGGGATTGTTGTTGAAGGCGTGGGCAGCTTGCTGAGCCATGTTGCTAAATGTTGTCAGCCTGTACCGGGTGATGAGATAGTGGGCTACATTACGCAAGGTCGAGGTATCGCGGTACACCGTGCTGATTGTGACTCATTTGCACATATTACGCAGCAGCATCCTGAGCGAGAAATTGCCGTGAGTTGGTCTGAAGATGTGCAATCATTTTATGAGATAACTATCCGTATCGAAGCCAATGACAGACAAGGCCTTATTCGTGATATCAGTGCCATTTTAGCCAATGAAAAAGTCAACGTGCTCAATATGAATGTGCAAACGCAGCATGAAAAAGGGGTTGCCATTTTCACAATGAAAATTGAAGTAGGCGATTTGTCCGCGACGAATCGATTACTGACTAAACTGCTGCAAACCGAAGGTGTGTTTGAAGCGAAGCGACAACATTGAGAATAAGTAATGAGTGAAAATATACATCGACTGCTAGAGATCATGGCCACACTTCGCGACCCACATAGAGGGTGTGATTGGGATAAGCAACAAGACTTTAGTTCTATTGTGCCTCATACGCTTGAAGAGGCACATGAAGTGGCTGATGCCATTGAGCAGCAAGATTATATAGCGCTTAAAGAT
The DNA here is from genome assembly GCF_001625685.1 of Pseudoalteromonas luteoviolacea CPMOR-1. Classification (GTDB taxonomy): domain Bacteria; phylum Pseudomonadota; class Gammaproteobacteria; order Enterobacterales; family Alteromonadaceae; genus Pseudoalteromonas; species Pseudoalteromonas luteoviolacea_K. Next base: position 60,522 of record NZ_AUYC01000015.1, read on the forward strand.
GAGCTGGGGGATTTGCTATTTCAAGTGATCTTCTATGCTCAGCTCGGTAAAGAAGCAGGATTATTTGATTTTGAGTCCATTGTCGCTGGGCTCAATGACAAACTGGTTAGACGTCACCCCCATGTTTTCGATAAAAAAGCGGTATTGACTGAGCAAGAACTAGATGCACAGTGGGAAGCGATTAAACAGGCGGAGCGCAAAGAAAAGCCCGAATTTGGTGCTGATGTGATCCAAAGCCTGCCAGCACTCACACGTGCTAAAAAAATTCAAAAACGTGCGGCTTCATTAGGGTTTGATTGGCCAGACTATCATGGTGCGTTAGACAAGGTTGAAGAAGAGGTTGATGAAGTGAAAGAAGCCTTGGCGCATAACCCCTATTCTGAGCATAGTGCAGAAGAGCTGGGTGATCTATTGTTTGCCACGGTGAATGTCATTCGTCATGCGAAACGTGACCCTGAACAACTGTTACGTCAAGCGACACGTAAATTTAGTAATCGCTTTGTACAAATTGAAGGGGTTTTGGCTAAACAAAACTTAACCTTAGAAGACGCAAGTCTTGCGCAAATGGATGAGGCTTGGGAGCTGATAAAAAAGCGTGCAAAGTAAATCCGCTGCTTGAGTAGACAATTTTTGCTGGATTGCTAATCACGTTTTTGCTATACTATCGCCCCGTCTTGATTCTTATTTAAATTCCATTTTCCTTGATATTCTAGGGTTCGCATGAGTACAAAATTTATCTTCGTAACGGGCGGAGTTGTTTCCTCCTTGGGTAAAGGTATTGCAGCTGCATCATTAGCTGCGATTTTAGAGGCACGTGGCCTTAACGTGACTATTCTTAAGCTGGATCCTTATATCAATGTTGACCCGGGCACAATGAGCCCAATTCAGCATGGTGAAGTTTTCGTAACCGAAGACGGTGCGGAAACCGACCTAGACCTTGGTCACTATGAGCGTTTTATTCGCACCAAAATGACTAGCCGTAATAACTTTACGCAAGGTCGTGTATTTGAAGACGTGTTACGCCGTGAGCGTAAGGGTGAATACCTAGGTGCAACAATCCAAGTTATTCCTCATATCACTAATGACATTAAGCGTCGCGTTGTTGAAGGCGCTGAAGGCTACGACATTGCAATCGTAGAGATCGGTGGTACGGTTGGTGATATTGAATCACAGCCATTCCTTGAAGCTATTCGTCAGTTAGGCACAGAGCTTGGTCGTGAGCACGCTTTGTTTATGCACCTAACATTAGTACCTTTCCTTGGTGCTGCGGGTGAAGTGAAAACTAAACCGACTCAGCACTCAGTTAAAGAATTACGTTCAATCGGTATCCAGCCTGATATCCTTGTTTGTCGTTCAAACTGTAAGCTGCCTGCAAATGAAAGAGCAAAAATTGCACTTTTCACTAACGTAGAAGAAAAAGCTGTTATCTCTCTACAAGACGTAGATAGCATCTATAAGATCCCTGCGTTACTTAAATCACAAGAGCTAGACAACCTAGTTTGTCGCCGTTTCTACCTAGAGTGCCCTGAAGCAGACCTATCTGAGTGGGAGCAGGTACTGTATCAAGAGTCTAACCCTACGGGTGAAGTGACGATTGGTATGGTTGGTAAGTACATTGAGCTACCTGATGCATACAAATCAGTTAACGAAGCGTTAAAGCATGCTGGTTTGAAAAACCGCGTAACGGTAAATATCGAATACGTTGACTCTCAAGATATTGAAAGCAAAGGCACTGAGCTTCTTGATCATCTAGATGCGATCCTAGTCCCTGGTGGATTTGGTAACCGTGGTGTTGAAGGCAAGATCCTTGCTGCTAAATATGCGCGTGAAAACAAAGTACCATATTTAGGCATTTGCTTGGGTATGCAAGTTGCGCTTATCGAGTATGCACGTAATGTTGCAGGCCTTGAAAACGCAAACTCAACAGAGTTTGATGCAAATACACCTAACCCAGTTGTTGGTTTGATCACAGAGTGGCTTGATGCAGATGGTAATGTTGAAACGCGTACAGAGCAGTCTGATTTAGGTGGCACAATGCGTCTTGGTGCGCAGCTTTGTCACTTAGTTGAAGGCTCAAAGGTTCGCGAAGTATACGGCAATGCAGAAATCACTGAACGTCACCGTCACCGCTACGAAGTGAACAACAACTTTGTTGAGAAACTAGAGCAAGCAGGTTTGGCATTTACAGGTTTATCTGAAGATAAAAAGCTGGTGGAGATCATTGAGAACAAGGATCACCCTTGGTTTATAGCGGCTCAGTTCCACCCTGAGTTTACCTCAACCCCGCGTGATGGACATCCGTTATTTGAAGGGTTTGTTGGTGCAGCATTCAGCTACCAAAAAGAAAACTCATAAAAGAAAAAGCCGTGCACGAGTGCACGGCTTTTTTGTTTTAATACCTAGGTATTGCTATGCGACTGAGACACACTAATACGGTTGCATAGCAATGCGAATTAAGCAGAAATAAAAACACTCACCACTTTGGGAAAAGAGGAATCAAGATGTCAAAAATCGTAAAAGTGATTGGCCGTGAAGTTATGGACTCACGTGGTAACCCAACCGTTGAAGCCGATGTTCATTTAGACTCGGGTGCTTGGGGCCGCGCATGTGCACCATCAGGTGCGTCAACAGGAACTCGCGAAGCACTTGAATTACGTGATGGTGATAAGTCTCGTTACTTGGGTAAAGGTGTACTAACCGCAGTAAATTTCGTAAATAAAGAAATTGCACAAGCACTAGAGGGTCAAAATGCACTAGAACAACGTGCAGTTGACCAAATTATGCTTGACCTAGATGGTACAGAAAATAAAGAAAAGCTAGGTGCAAATGCAATTTTAGCAGTATCACTTGCAACTGCTAAAGCGGCTGCGCAAGAGAAAGGCGTTGCTTTGTATGAGCACATTGCAGACATTAATGGCACTGCAGGTCAATTCTCTATGCCAGTACCTATGATGAACATCATCAATGGTGGTGAGCATGCTGACAACAATGTTGATATTCAAGAATTCATGGTTCAGCCTGTTGGCGCATCAAGTTTCCGTGAAGCACTACGTATGGGTGCTGAAATCTTCCACAGCTTGAAAAAAGTACTGAGTGCACGTGGCTTAAACACTGCGGTAGGTGATGAAGGTGGTTTTGCACCTGACCTTAAGTCAAATGAAGAAGCACTAGAGGTTATCGTAGAAGCCGTTGCAGCTGCTGGCTACGAAATGAATAAAGACGTAACACTTGCTTTAGACTGTGCGTCTTCAGAGTTCTACAAAGATGGCAAATATGACCTAAGTGGCGAAGGTAAAGCATTCGACTCAGAAGGCTTTGCAGACTTCCTAGCAGATCTTGCTGCACGTTACCCTATCGTATCTATCGAAGATGGTTTAGATGAGAGCGATTGGGATGGGTGGAAGATCCTAACGGATAAGATCGGCGACAAAGTTCAGCTTGTTGGTGATGATCTGTTCGTAACTAACACGAAGATTTTAAAGCGTGGTATCGATGAGCAAATCGGTAACTCAATCTTGATCAAGTTCAACCAAATCGGTTCTCTTTCAGAGACGCTTGATGCGATTAAGATGGCACAAGACGCGGGCTTCACAGCTGTTATTTCTCACCGTTCAGGTGAAACTGAAGATGCAACAATCGCTGATCTTGCTGTAGGTACTGCTGCTGGTCAAATCAAAACAGGTTCACTATGCCGTTCAGACCGTGTAGCTAAGTACAACCAGCTACTACGTATTGAAGAAGCATTAGGTGATAAGGCTGTTTACAAAGGTCGTTCAGAGATCAAAGGCCAGTAGAGTTTAATTTCTATTGTCAATAAATCCGCTGTATGAAAATGCAGCGGTTTTTTTTGCTTTGTAAATTATGCGATGGTTATTGTGAGCTGGTTGTATAGTTGTTAATATGGGGACGAGTGTTGCTAACTAATTCAGTTGGCTAATTCATAAATATGGAATATTTAAAATGAAGTTTAAAAAAATCTCTACCATCGCTTCTCTATGCTTAAGCGCAGCATTGAGCTTCAATGCATCTGCGACAAATGCTCATTACTGCTTTGGCAAAGTATCAAATGTACAATTATCAACTAATGGATACGTTTCCGCCTCATTTAGTGGTGTTGGTTCTACACCGTTAAAAGTTACAAATTCAGTGGTATGTAGCTTAAATGGAGGGACTGATGGCCATACTGGTGAATACTGCAATGCTATGTATAGCGCATTATTATTAGCTATGACATCTCAAAATACAGTAACTATGTGGTTTAGAAACAATGAATCTAGTTGCCCTACGGGAGACTGGATTTCACTTATATCAAAAGGTTTATACCACTTTAGGGTTGTTAAAGTGTAATCTCGTAGTAGGTTTCTTTCTAATATAGTAAAGTTATGTGCGAATTAAATGGATGCTTAATTCGCAAATTGATTGAGCAGAATCGTGTGTGTAAATTGCGTTTTTAAATAAAACCCTCTGGGGAGTGTTTTGATTAACCCCCCTTGTGGACCAATGGCATCAGTTAAAGCTTTACTGTTTGCTGCCTTTGGTCTGATTTGCATCACTTCACCTAGATGGCCTGATATCTCATCTACACGTCCAGTTGCGATTAATTCTATCTGCTCTTCCCAGTCACGTTGTAATTGCGCTTCTTGATGAGCATCAGGTTGCCATAAAAAACCGCTGCCAATCGTTCTATCCACTGGTGCAATGTCTCGTTCAGCTAATATGGGCAACCATAAAACGTGGTTTAGCTTTTTTCTAACGCTAGAGCGTTGCCAAGTGAGTCCTGTTAGATTGGTTAGAGGCACGACGGAAACATACGTGGTCTCCAATGGTTTGCCAGCATAGCTGAGAGGAAGGGTTTTAAGTTCTACCCCAATATGCTCAAAATCAGGTACAGGTTTTGATCCCGCACTGGCACCTAATACATATTCAATCAGCTGACCTGGCCAGCCTTTTTCTCTAAGTAAGTCATCTGGGCTTTTAAAATGATACTGCGCAGCAAGTTCGCCAAGCGTTAACCCTGCGATAGCCTCGACTCGTTGTAGTAATTCAGGAATGGTTGTCGGTGGTGAGGGTTTTATCATGGCATTGTATTTGTTGACTTTGATCTTGGTTTATTTTAACAGAATCACCCTGAGATTGTGGATTAAGTTGGTTTGTTTGTTTTTTGTACTGGGCGTGTGTGTTGTTATTTTGTGCAGCTTAAAGTAGGGTGTGAATATTATAAGATTATGATTTTAATGCTTTTTATGGTCTTTTTGTATGTTTTACTTATCATCTAATAAGCAATGATTTGGATAAATACAGATATATGAACAACATTATCCACAGTTTCTGTGGAGAAGTTGGTGTTTTATAGCTGGTTCTGTGGATTTGTTTGTAAAATCGACTTATTTACTGAGAGTTATGCACAAGCTGTGAGTAACTTGAGTAAAAGCAGGAATAATATTTGCTGATGCCAGCCAGATATGGAACAATCAGATAAAATAGACATAAGAATGAGGCGCTAAGGTGATTGATGCCGAAGGATTTCGTGCCAATGTGGGAATTGTCATATGTAACAACCAAGGGCAAGTTTTTTGGGCAAGGCGTTACGGCCAGCATTCTTGGCAATTTCCCCAAGGGGGCGTGGATGAAGGTGAAACCCCTGAACAAACAATGTATCGAGAACTTCACGAAGAAGTGGGTTTGAGACCGGAAGACGTAGAAATCGTTGCGAGCTCAAAGCATTGGTTAAGATACAAGTTGCCCAAAAGGTTAATTCGTAAAGACTCCAGCCCGGTATGTATTGGACAAAAGCAGAAGTGGTTTTTACTCAAGCTCAGATGTAAAGATGAAGAGGTAGATTTACTTAGAACGCATCATCCGGAGTTTGATGACTGGCGTTGGGTCAGCTATTGGTATCCTGTTAGACAGGTAGTCTCGTTTAAAAGAGATGTGTACAGAAGAGTAATGAAAGAGTTTGCCCCATTTGCTATGCCTTTTAATCGTAAAGAGCATAATCATAAAGAACACTGGCGAAGACGATAAATAGGATGTGAAAGTGCTAGCAACGTTAAGGTCAATTGCGCAATCGGTATCTCAGCAAGAGAATTTAAATGATGCTCTAAACCTTTTCGTTGTTATGGTTAAAAATGCGATGCAAACGGACTGCTGCTCAATTTACTTTGCAGATTATAGCCAAGATAATTTCGTATTGATGGCCAGTGACGGGCTTAATCCTGATGCTGTAGGGCAATTTCGTATAGGGTTCACAGAAGGGCTTGTTGGGCTCGTTGCACAGCGTGAAGAAACTATTAATATCGCTCAAGCTCAATTGCACCCTCGATTTAAGCATTCTCCAGAGGTGCAGGAAGAAGGGTATAATGCCTTTTTATCTGTACCTGTCGTCCACCAGCGAAAAGTGCTGGGAGTGATTGTAGTTCAACAAAAAAATACCCGAGAATTTAGTAATGATGAAGAGTCTTTTCTCATTACTTTGTCTGCGCAGCTGGCCTCTCAACTTGCTCATGTTGAACTACAGACTTTGCTGAAACAAGACGCCAATAATCATAAAACTTCAGTACTAAAAGGAGTGGCCAGTACCCCCGGCATCGCTTTAGGTAAGGCATATGTTGTTTTGCCTAAGTTGAACTTTTCTAGTATCGAATCCAGCAAACACAATAACCTAAGTGAGCAAAAAAGGCTTTTCAAGCAGGCTGTCGAGGCGACTCGGCATGAATTTCATGTACTGGCTAACCGCCTATCTCTGACTTTACCTAAAGAAGCTTTAGCTGTATTTGAAGTGTATCAACAATTATTAGATGCACGTAGCTTAGGGCTGCAAGTGACACAGGAATTGGAGCAAGGTTGGGATGCCAAGTCTGCACTAAAACATGTGATAGAAGATTTAGTAAAGCAGTTTGAGGCGATGCAAGATCCTTATATCAAAGAGCGAGCTGTAGATGTAAACGATTTAGGGCTGCGTGTATTACATCATCTTGTGAGTACGGAGTCTGTTTCAAAGTCTTATCATGAGCATACTATTTTAGTTGCAGAAACACTGACGCCAACTATGCTAGCCCACATCCCTAAGGAAAATTTAGTGGGGGTTGTGAGTGTGCATGGTTCGGCCAATTCACATGCTTCTATTTTAACTCGCGCCATGGGGATCCCTGCTATTTGGGGGATTGAAAATGTGCCTTTACTGCAATTTGAAGATAAGGAAATTATCCTTGATGCTTATGCAGGCAGAGTATATGTCTCACCTTCTAAAGTATTGACATCAGAATATGAGGCGCTGCGCCAAAAAGAAAGCCAATTACATGATAAGTTTGATGCCGAGCATGACCTACCACCTGTAACTCTTGATGGAGAACGGATAAGCTTGTTGCTTAATGCGGGACTTGATTTGTCGTCTGAACATGTTAGCGCTAAATTCAGCGACGGAGTGGGGTTATACCGAACTGAATCATGGTTTATGCAACGTGGACAGTTTCCGTCCCAAGCTGAGCAGGAGCAGTGCTATAGAGAGGTTTTATCATTGTACCACCCAGAACCGGTGGTGATGAGAACGCTGGACATTGGCGGTGATAAGGTTCTGGATTACTTTGATATTGAAGAAGAGAACCCATTTTTGGGGTGGCGAGGTATACGGGTTACTTTGGACCATCCTGAATTATTTCTCGATCAATTGAAAGCCATGATCAAAGCCAACGCAGGCTTGGGTAACTTGCGCATTATGCTGCCTATGATCAGTCATACCGAAGAAGTTGACGAGGCGTTGGGCTTGCTTGAACAAGCTTATTTTGAGTTGCAAGAAGAGTGGGCAGATCAATTCTACCAAATAGATAAGCCAGAAGTTGGGGTGATGATTGAGGTACCCTCTAGTATCTTTTTACTGACAGAATGGGCTGAGAAAGTCGATTTTTGCTCAGTTGGCAGTAATGATCTTACTCAATATCTGTTGGCAGTGGACAGGGCAAACTCCCGAGTTGCCAAGCTATTTGAACCTTATCATCCAAGTGTATTGAGAGCGTTGCACCGCATTGCGACAGAGTGCCAATCACTGGAGCTCCCATTTAGTTTATGTGGTGAACTGGGCTCTGAGCCTGAAGGGGCTATTTTACTTGTTGCGATGGGGTATCGAAAATTAAGTATGAATATTTCTGCGTTGAATAAAGTTAAGTGGGTATTGCGAAGGTTAAGGGTGAAAGATATGGAAGCACTGCTTGAGCAGTGCTTACAAGCATCCAGTGCCATTCAAGTACATCGTTACTTAAGAGACTTTATTGTTGAACAAGGCTTGGGTGAAATCATCTATACACAAAGCGGCGTGAACAACCTGTAATTGCATTAGCACCTGTGAAGCGAATTAGGTATTTATCCTCTAAGCATAATTGCTCTAAAAGTCCCATTCAGTATTAAGTAAACGACACCTACCTTTATGTCATGAAGAGAGTGGCGAGGGGAGGTTTTGTGTTGCATTGGTAGCCACTACACCAGTAAACAACGTAAATTCGTATGCAAGCAATATATGGTATTTTATGCTGCTAAAACGTCACGTAGTAAAAAGTTAACTTTTTAAGGTATGTTTACTTAGTTGGTTTATTTGGTATGGTACTGACTTCTTAGCTTTGCACGTTGCAAAAATGTGAAAGCGATACAAAATTGACCAGTAGCAACAATTAAAAAGGTGTTTGTATTCATATTGACCATGAATGTAGACAAAATTTTATTTTATTGAGGGAAAGCGATGGCTTTGCAGTTTCCGGAAATCGATCCGATTATCTTTTCAGTCGGGCCTCTAAGTGTCCGTTGGTACGGACTTATGTACTTAATTGGCTTTGCATTTGCAATGTGGTGGGCAAATAAAGAAGCTGAAAAGCCCAATTCAGGATGGACCAAAGATCAAGTCAGCGACCTGCTATTTTACGGCATGCTGGGCGTCATTTTAGGTGGGCGTATTGGTTATGTGCTGTTTTATAACTTCTCATCCTTTTTATCTGATCCACTCATGCTATTTAAAGTATGGGAGGGGGGCATGTCCTTCCATGGCGGCGCATTGGGCGTTATAACTGCAATTTTCATTTTCGCGTGGCGCACGAATAAATCGCCTTTAGCTGTTGGGGATTTTGTTGTGCCTATGGTGCCAATTGGGTTGTTAGCTGGTCGAATTGGTAACTTCATTAATGGAGAGCTTTGGGGACGTCAAACGGATGTACCTTGGGCGGTTATTTTCCCTGGTGCCCACGCCGGTGGTGTGCCAAGACACCCCTCTCAACTTTATGAAGCCTTTTTTGAAGGCCTAGTACTCTTTTTAATTTTAGTTTGGTATCGAAAGCAACCTCGTCCAGCCGGGAGTATCGCGGGTCTGTTCTTATTGGGTTATGGTGCCTTTAGATTTGCAATTGAGTATTTCCGAGAGCCAGATGCACATATTGGTTTGCATGCTGGGATCATCTCTCAGGGCCAAATTCTATCTTTGCCAATGATAATTGGCGGTCTTGGGTTAATGATTTGGGCGCATCGCCGAGAAACAGTTAAAGCTGCTTAATTCATGTAAACTGAGTGTTTAGTGGAGCCTCTCCTCCACTAAACACAAACAATAATTTATTAATGGCCATTTTAGCGTTATAGTAATGGCAGATAGTTCAAATGAAGTTGAAACACGTGCGTTATTCATCTACATCAAAAAAAGCCTCTAGTACCTTGCAATTTTTGCTCGTTGTCACGGTATTTTTGATGTCTGTGTTTCAGCCTTTGGCCCAAGCTCAGATGATCTGTGATCATGACATGCCCATGTCAAAAGGTGCGATGTCTGCACACTCAACCAGCTATGATGTCGTTGCAGAGTACCACCAGCACAGCGATATGCATCACACAATGCCTGCTAACAACGAGATGGATTGCTGCGAAACAGAGTGTGCATGCCCGACGAGTTTATGTGCGCCTTTTTCTCTCTTTATCAGTGAGTCTTCAGTATTTACTACGTTTAAACAGCTAACAGAAAAGCCTGTATCTGCTAATACCGGTTCACCTAACCAGTATATTAACACTGTTTATAAACCCCCCATTCTGGCTTAACCCTAGGGCTATTGCGCCCAAAAATCGGTTTTCTACTGTCTAGCCACCTCTTTAAGATGTGTTTGTTATGGTACAAACGTTTTCTAAATACTTTTGACCTGACAATGGTGGCGCTATTTCAAAAATAAAATGAGTTCCAGAATGTTTAAATTTAAATTTGTTGTCGGTGTATTATTGATTGCTGGCGTATTTAACTTTCACACTCCTGCTTATGCGCAGCAAGGTGTAGTTCAACCATTACTCAAAGTATACAAAACCTCAACGTGTGGGTGTTGTGTTAAATGGCTAACCCACTTAACACAACAGGGAGTCACCCATCAAACTTATGACCTGCCTGATTTAGGCAGTATTAAAAGCAAATTACAGATCCTACCGCGTTATCAGTCTTGTCATACAGGTGTGAGTGAAGGGGGCTATGTATTTGAAGGTCATGTACCCGCTAAATTCATCAAGCAATTTATTACAAAGCCTGTGAAGGGAGCCATTGGCTTATCTGTGCCTGCCATGCCACTTGGCTCTCCAGGCATGGAGGTGGGGCAACGCTTTCATCCATATCAAATATTAGTGTTGATGGCTGATGGGAGCAGTTTAGTTTTTGCTGAAATTAGCACGTATGAGGAGCAGTTTTAATGCAGTTGGTATTGAATCGAGCGACTTCAAACGCATTGCTGGTTGGTTTACACCAAGGCAAAGACTGGTCTGAAGTAAAAGGGAGAAAATTATAATGCATGTGTCAGTTGTAAAACTATTATTGGCTGTATTGGTTGGCACAGCGATGGGCGCTGTATTGGTCACAATAAAAGGTAAGAGCGATGTTCAGGGGGACACCAATATAGCGCAATCAGATGAGAAAAAGCCGCTTTACTGGGTTGCGCCCATGGATGCAAATTATCGCCGTGACCAGCCGGGTAAGTCACCGATGGGCATGGATTTAGTACCTGTATACGAGGAGTCTCAAGGAGAAGATAAGTTTGGCCCAGGGGTGGTAAATATCGCGCCTAATATTGTCAATAACCTCGGGGTTAGAACAGCTAAGGTGACACTGGGCACATTGCAGCAAGATATTAATACTGTTGGGTATGTGCAATATGATGAACATAGATTGGTCCATATTCATCCGCGTGTAGATGGCTGGGTAGACAACCTATACGTGAAGGCTATTGGTGATGAAGTAGAGCAAGGGCAAGCTCTTTATGACTTATATTCGCCTGAACTGGTTAACGCGCAAAAGGAAATGTTGGTTGCGCTGAAGCAAGCTGATCAGCAATTGATTGATGCTGCACGCAAGCGGTTACGCGCGCTAAAAATGTCGACCGATTTTATTGAACAGTTGATAAAAACCAAGCAAGTACGACAGACTGTCACTTTTTATACACCGCAATCTGGTGTCGTTAAAAATCTCAAGATCCGCGAAGGTTACTATGTACAACCTGGCACGACGATGATGAGCATAGGTCAGCTTGATCATGTCTGGGTAGAGGCGGAAGTCTTTGAGCGCGAAGCAAGCCTAGTGCAAGCAGGGATACCCGCTTCTATGACATTAGACTATCTTCCTGGCAGGGTGTGGCAAGGACAAGTTGATTATGTGTACCCCAGCTTGGATGTACACAACCGCACGTTGCGAGTAAGGCTTAAATTTGCAAATGCGGATAAAACCCTCAAGCCCAATATGTTTGCAAAGGTCCAGATAAAACCGAATAACTCCAACAACACACTGATGGTACCAAAAGAGTCTGTGATTAGAACGGGCGAACAGAATCGAGTGGTTTTAGCATTGGGGGAAGGGCAATTTAAGTCTGTTGAAGTTGAAATAGGGCGCACCGATAGAACGCATTTTGAGATTATATCAGGGCTGAATGAAGGGGAAACTGTGGTGACTTCCGCTCAGTTTTTGATTGACTCAGAGTCTAGCAAAAGTTCTGACTTTAGACGCCTGACACTCGATGAGAAGCCCCAATCGGTATGGATGCAGGGGGATATACACAGCGTAGTGACTCAAAGCAGGCAGATCAATGTGACACATGGGCCCGTTGAAGCATGGAATTGGCCTGAGATGACCATGGACTTTGATGTGGCACAAGAGGTTGATATCAATGTGTTAAAAGCGGGGCAAACATTACATTTTGAGGTGACTCAGCTTGAATCTGGTAGCTATCAAGTGACTGGAATACATATTATGACGGAGCCACAGATTCCCACCGCGACAGTTAAAGGGGTGATTAATCATGTTTCTCATCATGAGCGCACGGTAAACATCAGTCGTGAGGCTATTGAGAAGTGGAACAGAGCTGCTGCAACCATGGACTTTTTAGTGGATGACTCATTGTCACTTGCCGATTTTAAAGTTGCACAAGAAATCTTGTTTACGTTTGAAGTCAGAGACGATTTAGTCATCGTTGACATCAAGGGCGTTAACGACAGTGAGCATGGCGCTCATACTGGCCATTGATAGGAGCCTGATGTGATTGAATCAATTATCAAGTGGTCAGTGCATAATCGATTTTTGGTGCTGTTACTTACGCTGGTTTTGACATTCGGAGGCTTGTATTCAATCAAGCAAACCCCTGTAGATGCCATTCCAGATTTATCTGATGTACAGGTGATTGTAAAAACGAGTTATCCGGGACAAGCGCCGCAAGTGGTGCAAGATCAAGTTACTTTTCCATTGAGCACGGCGATGCTATCTGTACCAGGCGCAAAGACAGTGCGTGGATTTTCTTTTTTTGGAGATTCTTACGTCTATATTATTTTTGATGATGATACAGACTTATATTGGGCACGAAGCCGCGTGCTGGAGTATTTAAATCAGGCCGCGAGCAATTTGCCAAGCTCGGCTAAGCCGCAGCTTGGGCCCGATGCAACAGGGGTTGGCTGGATTTATATCTATGCATTGACAGATAAAACGGGCCGTCATGACTTGAGCCAACTAAGAAGTATTCAAGATTGGTTTTTAAAGTATGAATTGCAAACGGTTTCCGGCGTTTCTGAAGTGGCCACTGCTGGGGGCATGGTCAAGCAGTATCAAGTGGAAGTAGACCCTGACAAATTGAGGGCTTATGGTATTCCTTTAAACTTGATTGAAATTGCATTGAAGCAAGGTAATCAAGAAACGGGGGCCTCAGTGATTGAAATGGCTGAAGCGGAATATATAGTCACGGCGACAGGTTATATCGATGCGATTGTTGATATTGAGCAGATCCCGCTTGGGGTCAGTGAAAATGGTGTGCCTTTGACCATTGCACATGTGGCTGATGTGCGTCTCGGACCGCAAATGCGCCGGGGCATTGCTGAGCTCAATGGCGAGGGCGAAGTCGTGGGCGGTATCGTGGTGATGCGATCTGGTGAAAACGCACAAGCGACCATTGAGGGCGTGAAGGCCAAGCTTGCATCTCTTAAGCAATCTTTACCTGAAGGTGTAGAGGTGGTTACTGTGTATGATCGCTCTCGCTTGATTGAAGCTGCCGTGGACAATTTATGGCAGAAGTTGGCTGAAGAACTGCTCGTGGTAGCGGTGATCTGTGTCGTCTTTTTATTTCATTTAAGATCTTCGGTGGTGGCAGTTGTTACGTTACCACTTGGTATTCTAACCTCATTTATCATCATGCATATGCAGGGGATTAACGCCAATATTATGTCGTTAGGCGGTATTGCCATAGCCATCGGTGCTATGACTGATGGGGCGATTGTGATGATTGAAAATATGCACAAACATATGGAAAAAACCCCGCTGACCGATGAAAACCGCTGGGAAGTTGTCACCAAGGCGGCGTGTGAAGTCGGTCCCGCACTATTTTTCAGTCTACTTATCATCACGGTATCATTTTTGCCTGTATTCATATTAGAAGCACAAGAAGGTCGAATGTTTGAACCTCTCGCCTACACAAAGACCTACGCCATGGCGGCATCTGCCGGTTTAGCCATTACATTGGTACCTGTATTAATGGGGTACTTCATTCGAGGCAAGGTGATATCCGAGAAGAAAAACCCGTTAAATCGTATGTTAATTGCGGCATATATGCCTGTGCTTAAACAGGTGATGCGCTTTCCTAAAAGTACGATAGTATTGGCCGTATTTGTAACGGCTGCTGGCTTTTATCCAGTCAATAAAATTGGCAGTGAATTTATGCCGCCATTGGACGAGGGGGATCTGATGTACATGCCCACCACTTACCCTGGCATTTCTATTGCTAAAGCCCGTGAGCTATTGCAGCAAACGGATAAGCTTATTAGAACGGTTCCTGAGGTAGACAGTGTATTTGGCAAGGTAGGGCGAGCAGAAACGGCAACCGATCCCGCACCATTGACTATGATTGAGACCTTTATTCAATTAAAGCCAAAGTCTGAATGGCGAGAGGGGCTGACAACTGAAAGTTTAAAAGCTGAATTAGATGGTTTGGTTAAATTTCCCGGTTTAACGAATGCGTGGGTCATGCCGATAAAAACGCGCATTGACATGTTAGCAACGGGGATCAAAACCCCTGTGGGTATTAAGGTAGCGGGTCCTGAGCTGGGAGTCATTCAAGAAATTGGCCAGCAAATTGAGGCTATCTTGCCTGCTTTAGAGGGCACTGCATCTGTTTACTCTGAGCGCGTTGCTGGTGGGCGTTATATTAAGGTCGATATTTCTCGTGTGCAGGCCAGCCGTTTTGGGCTTAACATCTCGGATATTCAGCAGGTTGTAGCGAGCGCTATTGGTGGAGCAACGATTACCCAAACGGTAGAAGGCCAAGAGCGATATCCTGTGAATATTCGCTACCCCCAGCATCATCGAGATTCCCCAGAGTCGTTAGCTCAGTTACCTTTGGTGACACCGTCAGGCGTTCAAATCACGCTTGGGGATGTTGCTCATATTTATATTGATGCAGGGCCTGCGAGCATCAAAAGTGAAAACGCACGACTCAATGGCTGGACATACATTGATATAGAGGGAGTTGATGTCGGCTCTTATGTGGATAATGCAAAAGTATTTTTAGCAAATGAGTTAGACTTGCCCGCAGGGTACTCCATCACTTGGGCTGGTCAGTATGAATATATGCAAAGGGCACAAGAGAAATTAACCTATGTATTGCCTCTGACATTGGCAATAATTGTTATTTTACTGTATCTAAATTTCAGAACCATGACTGAAGTTTTAATGATTATGGTGACACTCCCCATGGCCATGATAGGTGGAATATGGCTGATGTACTTTGAGGGATTCAACTTTTCTGTGGCTGTTGGCGTCGGGTTTATCGCGTTGGCAGGGGTTGCGGTGGAAATTGGGGTGATTATGTTGGTGTATTTAAATCAAGCACTCCAGTCTCTCAAAGCACGGGCCTCGCAGACCGGCACTTCTATTTCTCTCGAAGAGTATCAAGCTGCATTATTGCATGGTGCCGGCCTCAGGGTTCGGCCTGTCATGATGACAGTGATCACCATTATTGTCGGCTTACTCCCGATTTTATACGGTACTGGTGCAGGTTCTGAAGTGATGAGCCGAATCGCAGCGCCTTTGGTTGGTGGCATGACGAGTGCCGTAGTGCTGACATTAATTGTGTTACCGGCAATTTATAGTTTATTAAAACGCAAGGAAGTGGAGTGCTTCAATAAGTTTATCCGTTAGCCTTTCATATTGCCTCAAGATATTCAAAAGCGGTGCACAACGCACCGCTTTTGTATCTATCAGTATTGAGATTATTTTGAGGTGTGGGTGAGTGATTATCACACTGTATTTGATGGTTTAGCTTTGGCATGCAGTGTATGATATAGCGCAGTTGAATTTAGTAGAGTGATAGGGTTAGGTAATGAGCCAATATTTAGACTTGTGTCAGCGCATTGTTGATGAGGGAAAATGGGTCGAGAACAAAAGAACAGGAAAAAGATGCCTTACAGTTATTAATGCTGATTTAACCTATCACGTTGATAAAAATGAATTTCCACTCGATACAACTCGAAAGAGCTTTTGGAAAGCCGCCATTGCTGAATTGCTCGGGTATTTGCGTGGGTATGACAGCGCGGCTCAGTTTAGAGAGATTGGTTGCAACACTTGGAACGCCAACGCGAACGAAAACCAAGACTGGTTAAAAAATCCAAATCGTAAAGGTGAGGACGATATGGGGTTTGTTTATGGTGCTGTAGCCAGAAACTTTCCAAAGCCAGATGGTGGCAGTGTTGATTTGATTAAACAAGTGATCGATGATTTATCAAAGGGCATCGATAATCGAGGTGAGATCATCACTTTTTATCACCCGGGGTCGTTTCACTTAGGGTGTTTGCGTCCATGTATGTTCCAGCATCAGTTCTCTATTTTAGAGGGTGTATTGTATTTAAATAGTTACCAGCGTAGCCAAGATGTGCCGTTGGGTGGTAACTTTAACGCGATACAAGTCTTTACTTTATTAAAGTTGGTCGCACAGATCACAGGGCTTGAAGCAGGTAAAGCATTTCATAAAATTGTTAATGCGCATATTTATGAAGATCAACTTGAGTTGATGCGTGATGTGCAGCTAAAGCGCACGCCTTTTGAATCACCTCAGTTGCATATAAACCCTAACATTAAAACGTTTGAAGACTTAGAAACTTGGGTTACTTTGGATGATTTTGAAGTGACCAACTATCAGCATCATGATGCGATTCAATATCCGTTTTCTGTTTAAATTTCTGGATTAAGAAAAGACCTATATCGATTCTGGTTATGCTTGCGAGTTACAGGCTACCTAGTTACAGGCTACCTAGTTCGGCATATTGATTGTAGGTTTTTTTAGGCGCTGATTACCGATATTAAGGTAGTCAGTATGCTCTAAAGAGTGTATGAATTGAGCATCTATCCCGCAACAGTGACCTCGTTTTATTTCAAGCTAACAAGGTCTTTGGTAAATATACACGCCTTTTGCAAATGATTATGTGCGGGTCATTCTGAATATGACTCGTGATGCTTTTTAAGATGCTCATAAACACCATGGTGATTTATTGATTGGCTGTATTGAAAAGACTTTTTAGGTCCTTATATTTGACTTTCTAGGAGGAAAAATGAAAGGTAGCTTTTTAATAAAGTTCTGTTCTTTATATAAAAGTTGGGATGAGCATAGTGTGAGTAAATGGAAAAGCCAAGAAAAAAGAGGGATGTTGAATTTTGTATTGGTAGAGGGGATTCTCAAGTGGGGCCTTATTTCTTCTGCGGCGTTCTTTGTATTAATTGTTTCTGGGAAAGAGATAGCAGCAAGTAGAACCTTAATTGCCTCAGCTATTTGGTTGGTATTATCTATTGTATACGGCATATCAATTTGGTTTGGAACATCTCTCTCTTATAAAAATTGGATAAATAATAAGTTATAGAAGGGTCAGTACCCCCTTTTTCCAGCTGTTTTCAAATCTAATGATTGGTACTTTTTTATCCACCACCACTCCATGTTTGTTCGTTTTTTGATCTTAAACTCATCTTTTTATCCGTTTTATTGGACAAATCAGTCTTTTTTAGTCAGTCTAATGCATTAGCTTTTTAGTATGTGATTTTTGTAGCTGTTGTGTAGGTGGGATGAGTTGTATGCCTTTAAAGTTTGTAGTACCAACTTTTGCTTCAATTTTTATCATGGTTAACTTGGTTGGGTGTGCGAGTACGGAGTTGTCTCTGGATGAAAAGCTTGCCCAGCAAGAAGCAATACATGCACATAAGGCAATGTTGGCTTCCTATAAAGAGAATCGAGCCAGCATTGAAAGGTTGGCTGATATGGAAGCGGACTTAACCCAATTACTTGAGCTACTCTCAACACAAGCAGAAGTGAGTGATATTCATAGTCATCTACAACCAGCTCAAACGGTCGTTACTCACACCACAGACCCAAGCATTAAGACTGATATACCTAATACGGTTGACGCACCGTCGCTAGCATCGGGTGTGATTGATGCGCCCAATATGATTATGCCTGACTTTGTACTTGGCATGCACCTGAGACAGGAAAATGCTCAGTCTCAGGTCGCAGTGGTACAAGCCCGAGTTGATCTGATCAGGCAAAACTACCCACTGGTGTTCAGCCATATCACAGCACGTGTCTCTGAACGAGATCCCAAGAGAAACCTATTTTATGTAACTGCCAATGGGTTTACTTCTGTACAAGAAGCTAAGGTGTTTTGTAAAGCGATGTCGAGTATCACAAGGCGTTGCTCTGAATTGAAAAATTAGATATAAATGTATATATATGGGTACATTGGTGCGTTCCAATTGAATACACTTTGTGTGCTTTTTTAGAGTAATAACTCTTTATGCATTGGTGAAAAATAAATAGAGCCGTTGCTTATTTTGGCGACGCTTTAAAAGGATAAGAGTATGAAAAAGAGTTTAAATCAACTAGCTTTATTTGCTGTTATTGCGGGATTACCGCTCTGTGCTGCTGCGACCCAAAAAGCTACTTTTGATGCCAAGGTCACTGTAAAAAATGCCTTTGAACTGGTGAAAAATCAAGACTTAGATTTTGGTACAATCCGAGCGGTTGCTGATAATACTGGCACAGATACCGCGACTCTGACTATTCCCGCAGATGCAACTCAATCCCCTACAGTGGCGTCGACCAATATCAGTAATGCTGAAATTGCAATTTTGTCTGCTGGTAGCCCTGCACAATTTAAAATTTCGGGCGTTGTGCCATTTGCAAGTTTATCGATTACAGATCCAGTTGAGACGGATGTATCTTTATCTGTTGGCAGTGGTACTGGTGCAGCTGGGTTTACCCTAGGTTCATTCACTTATTATATTGAAACAGGCGCTTCGAGCTCAACACCTGTCGTGGGCAAGCAAATTCAGGTAGATGCAAATGGTGAGGCGGTATTTAATGTTGGGGCGACGTTATCAACAACGACCGGCAACGCAGCTAATTACTTAGATGGCGCTTATGTTGGGACTTTTACGTTGGAATTGAGCTACTAGCCTTTTGATGTTCAATGCCTATTTGAATAGGGCGTGCCTAAGAAGATATCTCGGCACCGTATTATGTTGTCTATTCATGATGAGTAGCACTATCTCGAGTGCGCGTATTGAAGTAGTCACGCCTTTGGATTTTGGCACCATTCTTATCTCTGATCATACCAATAAGAGTCGTATTCAAATTGGTGTTAACGGGCGAAATTTAACAAGCGGTTCAGTACACTTGGTATCTGGAGGCCAAGCTGCTGAATTAATTATCTCTTCTCTACCTGCACTGTATGATATCTCGGTCTCTACCAGTATTGTGACGCCGCTACTTTCTCACAGTAACTTACCTGTGCAAGGCATAAATTTGGTTGAGTTAGAGCATGTTGACCGTGTTTTTAGTGATGCTCAAGGTAACGCAGCATTGAAAGTCGGGGGCACATTAGAAGTAGATGCTCAGCCTTCCCAATACCCAGATGGCACCTATCGTGTGTGGGTTAATATAGAAGTAAATTACTAAGTTAGCAGTATGAAAAAGTATTTTTTGACCATGGGCGCTTTCGCCGTTGTTGTATTTTGCCAAGTGGCGCAGGCGTCATTGATGATTTCACCTACACGGGTGGTATTTGATGAACGTCAGCGTACGGCCAAAGTGTTCTTAATTAACAATAGCCAGGAAGCTAAAACATATCGCTTGGGGTGGAAAGAAAAACTTGCACTGCCAGCAGGTGGTTATCGAGATCTTAACCCTGATCAAGTAGGTCCTTGGAAACTCAGCCACTTAATGAGAGTGACACCCAGACAAGTTCACCTTGAAGCAGGTGAACGTCAAGTGGTTAAATTGGCGTTACGTCGCAAGCAAGGTATGCAAAGCGGGGAATACCGTTCTCACCTGTTATTTCAAGCCCTGCCCACAGAACAGCAAAGTCAGTCTGAAGCCATAGGGGTTAGCTTAAATATGATCTTAAGTTACAGCATCCCTGTTATTTATCGAAAAGAGATGTTGCCACCTGATGTAAAAATTTCAGCGGCTAAGTTCTCGACAGGTATTAATGGCAAGCCTGTGATTGCGGTGGATATGTCTAGAGAAGGTGCGGCAAGTGCTTTAGGCAAGTTACAAGCTGAGTGGAAGCCTGAAGGTGCTAAGGAATGGCGTCATATTGCAACTGCCAACAACTATGCAATTTACCCCGAAGTGACAAAGGCACAGGTTGAGCTTAATCTTCTGGCTGGACAAGTTATTGCAGGTAAGGGTCAACTTAGGGTGACTTATACTGGGCAGGCCGAATATCGCGATCACGCTTTTTCACAGCGTATATTTACTATTGCTACTCAGTGAATAAGTGAACGTTAGACTCTATCTTTGCACACTATTCGTGCTTGGTTCTTTGGCTTCTTCTGTGGGTATCGTTAACGCTTACGAACAGACGGAGCCCGTTCGCAGTTATGGTGATGGTCGTATTCAAAGCGGCGAAGAGCTCTTTTTTTCGTTGTATATTGAAGATCATTATCTTTCTGAAGTATTTGCGGTTAAGAGCGATGACAGTGTGCTTCTTGAATTGCAAAGTTTGTTCTCGGCTTTAGATTTTGCCATTGTTGCAGATGATAGCAAGCAGCAATATACGGGCTGGTATATAGACGAAGCTCAGCATTTTGAGCTGGATTTGGTAAAGCGTCGGGTCAATTTATCGGGCCAAATAGCAACTTTTACTGCGCAAAAAGTACGGATACGTGATGGTGAACTCTATGTTGAAGCGGCTGTAGTAGCCAAGTGGTTTCGCTTGCAATTTGATATAGATTATCAAGATTTGAAAATATTGCTCCATAGTGAGCAGCCACTGCCCGTAGAACTTCGTATTGCCAGACAAAATCGTCATTTTTCTGAGGGCTTGTCAACGCAAACACCCGTTTTGCCCTGGAAAGAGACACCGTATCAGGCTTGGAGTCCTCCGCTGATTGATATTCAAACTTCCTTAGTGACCACGAATAATAATGAAAGTTATGCATCAGTTTCCCTCCTAGGCAGTCAAGATGTGGCGTTTTGGAATGCCAATTATTTTCTCAATGGTCGTTCAGGTGAGTGGGTAAGCGAAAGTCGTTTTAGCTTTACTCGAGAAGAGGAGCAGGGCGTTCGGATGGGGCCTATTGAGGTGACGCACATTGAGGTAGGTGACGTGTTAGAGACACGGATCGGTGGGACTCATCGCGCTACATATTCAAGAGGTGTTAGAGTTAGTAATCGGCCACTTTACAAACAGGTAGATACACAAACAATCAGGATCAGTGGGGTGATTCAGGTTGGGTGGGATGTGGAGCTATATCACAATGGCATTATGATAGATCAAAGGCTTAATGTGCAATCTGGCGTGTATAACTTTGATCTTGTTGAGCTCTATTTTGGTAGTAATGAGTTTGAATTAATCATGTATGGTCCGCAAGGGCAAGTATTACAAGATAGCCGCTCTTACTATGTGGCAGGAGGCAACCTGTCTAAAGGGGAAGGTTATTTTGATACCTCAATAGTCGAAACAGGTAAAACATTGCTAGATGAGAGCCTGAATATATCTAACGAGGCAGGGTGGAATCTATTAAGTCGGTATGACTACGGGATCAGTGATGATTTATCAGTATATTCTGGCGTTCGTTTTGGCTTAGAAGGACAGCAAAATACGTATCAAGTGAGCACTGGGTTGGGGTTTGATATGTGGAATAAGGGCCTATTAAACCTAGATTTTAGCCGAGATCAGTTAGGCACACAGCAGTTATTGCTTCAGGGACGGACACAGATCAATCAGCACGCTTTAAGTGTGGTATTCACAGACAATAAAACCAACAGGGATGCCGAACATTTGCAGCAACAGCACACACAAGAGCTCACTTTTCGTGCGGCAGGTAATCTCTATAATTACAATCACGTCAGGTTAAACTATCAAAATACATTGAATTGGCGTAAAGATGCCTTTGATACGGATTTTATGGCTTCGAACCTATTATCAATGGCGACTCAGCTTGGTACTTTTAGCCATCAATTAGATTTCATTCAATCGGGTGGACAGCCAGCGCGTGATGTAAAAGGCGTTGCGCGCTGGCAGGGGCGAGTAAACGGCACTTATGGTCGCATTGGTGTTGGCTATCAACTCCGCCCTGAACGTAAGTTAACGGATTATCAAATACAGGTAAGTCGGGTGATTAACAATCAGTTTGATGTAGAAGTGGATTACATTAAGTCACTGGTTAATGAGGGATACAAATTTGGTGCAGGTTTAAATTGGCACAATGATAAGTTTAGGCTAACTGGTCAGTTTAATTATTTCCAAAATGATGATTGGCAGGTTGGCTTAACCGGTCAGTTTAGTTTGGGGTATGAAAGTTATAGTAATGAGTTTTTTATTACAGATAGGCGCCTTGCGAGTTCAGGCTCCGTATTAGTGAAGGTCTTTTTAGATCAAAATAATAATGCCATATTCGATGGCAATGATGTGGTGTTAAAAGGTGTGCGGATCAAATCGGTACAGGGATTTGCGCAAGCTTTTACAGATGATAAAGGGGTTGCCCTACTTGGCAATATGCCACTAAATCGTCAAACAGATATTCTCCTAGACGAAGCGTCATTACCAGATCCATTTTATATTTCGGCCCATGATGGTCGTTCAATTACGCCTAGAAAGGGCTTTATTGGTTATTTAGAGTATCCCGTAGTCCATGCTGGTGAACTGGAAGGGGTCGCATATAAAAAAGACAAAAGTGGCCTGGAAACACCATTGGCTTATGCTGAGATTGAATTGGTGGATAAAAATCAGCGTGTTGTTTCGACGGTAAAATCAGCGTATGACGGCTACTATGTATTTAGCGATATCAAGCCAGGACATTATGAGGCAAGAGTGAAAAAACACGCTGAAAATCGTGTTGTTCAGACTGAAAAAGTTGAAGTGGTATTGTCCAGCCAAGGGGACGTGTTACTGGAAGTGGATCTAGCTGTTGAAGCCGCAGCCCAGTTAAATGGATATATTGCTGCTGGTGGCGAGTTTAATTCATTAAAAATATTGAAAACCTATGTGTCTATTTTGACCAAAAGGTCGCCGCATCTGTTTTCAAGCAACCCGTTTTTCGTACATGACAAACCGCGCAATAAATACATACTTGGCTATCACTATTTTGATGATACAGACGCTGCGGCAAATGCTTGCCTTAAATTTGAGCAGCAAGGGGTAAAGTGTTTTGCAGTCCCCGTACCTAAGCTCTAATCACGTCTTCTAAGCGTTGTTTTAAAGTGCTAAGAATACGCGTTACTAGATCTAAAATGCGTATTTCAAACTCTATTATAGTTTGGTTCGATTATTGCATGTATTCAAGCCAGTAACTTAGAGGTATATCAAAATGCGATTTCCGATCTTGGTGTTTGTGTGCTTGCTAGCTGGTTGTAGTTCAAGTGACTGGCTTAATGCCAGTACCAAAGAAACACAACAGCCAGTGCCACCAGCACGCAGTGTTCACAGTTATGTCGGGGAGCTGGCCACACAGCTAAGCCAGTATAGCCGGCCTTTAAAGCCCGGGGCATCTGTCGCTGTAACCAGCTTTTTTAAAGATAATAGCCTTGGTGCCGATACATTAAGTAATCAAGGAGCGGGTTTAAGTAATCAAGTACAAGAAAGCTTTATTACTTACTTGACTCAAATGGGGTTACAGGTTGTTGAGTTTAGAATTCAAAAAGCCATTACTTTGTCGTCTGACTCGGATAGCGTTTTAAGCCGAGACATCGAAAAGCTCAAAGAACGTCACAAATTTGACCTAATCTTGACTGGCAGTGTGAGTGAAAATATAGACTCATATACTATCCATGCACGATTAATTGATATGGTGAATAGCAAGACAATGTCAGCAGCCTCTATCAGCCTACCCAAGCAAACGTTGTGGGGAGAAGAGCAGGTGCAAATGCGAGATGGGCTACTTCATCGCGGCCAACACTAACGGAGAAAGATATGAAAAAGTATGCGTTATCACTTTTATTGCCTGTGTTATTTGGCTGTATGAATACCGATGGCATGCAGCAGCAGAGCAATGCGATAGTGGTGGAGAAAAATGCGTTTGCAAGTTCTGAGAGCCAGTTTCAAGTACACCCTGGTGGTATGCATGGGATGACTGTTTCTCAGCAAATGGCGAGCCGAAATGTGACGCATTATGTACAGAATTTAATGCAAGATATGATTGGTAATTTGCGCTACGTGAATGATAGAACGCCAATCGCTGTTGCGACCTTTGTATTTCTTGACGAAGATTATAATTACGGTTCTTTATTGGGGAATCAGCTTTCCGAGAGCTTTGTCCATGAACTTCATAATTTTGGTGTTCCTGTTGTTGATTTTAAAACGACCGATTTTATGCGTGTGACCAAGCAAGGCGACTTTATTTTTAGTAGAGATTTTTTAGAGTTGTCTGATGAGCATACTTTTAACTATGTTTTGGCAGGCACGTTGGCAAACCATCAAGGTGGTGTACTGGTCAATGCGCGTATTGTCGGCGTCAAAAGCAAAGCGGTTGTAGGGACTGCTCAAGGCTTCCTGCCACAGTCAGTGGTGAACGCACTGCGAGATGGTATTGGCCACGACGGCATTCGCTTAGAGAGAGCAAGTAGGTGAGACCCATGAAATCAAGCATCATCATGTTGAGTTGCTTTGCTTTTCTCGCAGGATGTGAGAGTTCAAGGCACGCACAAATAGTGCCTCAAGAGCAACCATCACCAAAAGCGCAACAAGCCCAGCAATTGGCGGCGCTTGTTAATGAGCTGAACATGCAGCCGGAATTGGTGCATAGCGACCCCGGCTTTGTGACTTACGCCCACAATAAGCAGTTAAGCAACTATGCCGGACAGATTGCATTAGAGCTTTCTGACTCTATGTCAGGTATTGCTCCGAATGCGGTTGCGATAACCAGTTTTGTTAGTTTTGATAGAAGTCTAAGGCGCAGCAACCAGTTAGGTAATCAACTCGCTGAGTCGATGATCCATCAATTTCAAAAAATGGGTTACCCAGCACTGGACTTTAAGTCTCATCGAGGCATTGCAGTGACAACTAATGGGGACTTTATTCTGTCAAGGGATGCGAAAAAGTTACCTAAGGATCTCGCGCCTAGTCATGTGTTAACAGGGACTATGATCTATCGTGATAGAGGTGTTGAAGTGAATACTCGCTTGTTGGACTTTGATAGCAGGTTAGTTATTGCAAGCAGCAACGTCGTTATTCCTTACTTTATACTCCACCCAAGCGCGACGGTAACCTATAAATAATGAGAAGGCCACAACAGTTGTGGCCGACCACTACCTTCCACAGCGGTGTGACTGTTTTTTTGTATCTCATTTAATGTCACTATTTTGCTTGTCATAGACGGCCTTCCACTGGTATAAATATAATAACATAAACAATTGCTTATCTTATTTTGGCACGATGCTGTGTCCCCGTAGTTTAATGGATAAAACGGGGCCCTCCTAAGGCTTTGATGTAGGTTCGATTCCTACCGGGGACGCCAAGTTGCCACACAAACCTTAACAGTTATAAAGCAAAATCTTCAGTAGGTGTAATGATAAGCTCAACGATGTCGTTGATTTGAATATTATTCATCGGTCTACTTTGAATATTCTTCGCAATGGCGTTTTGTGCATTCACTTGTGTGACTTTAACACGATTAATGGTTTGGATACTGCGGGAGAAAAATTGATTTCTTTCACCGGCAACATCACTGCGATGGGCAATACTCAATTCTTGACCCACTTTTAATCCGTGTGCACTTCCCAAATTAATGACCAACTGATCTTGATCTTTGTGGAGTATTCTTCCTCTGGTTGGTAAACAGGCAAATGCTTGGTTAAGGTCTTGGGCAAGGCTATTGAACACGCCTTGAATGCGTTTACCATAATCGGTGTGCCAAAATGTATCACTATATACGTCGATAATCTTGGTTTTTTCATAAGGCCAAATGCCGGTCACACTGTAGTGTTGTTGCCACACTTTGTCTTTGCTGATGGCGTCAAAAGCGACAAAATCTATTTTAAAGCTTCTGACATATTCATCATCTTGCCAAAACGCGTAGTCACTATTTAACTTATGTGTGTTAGCTAGATCGGTGATTTGACTGAGCAATACATATTGACTATTGCTGGCAGAGGTTAAACTCTCAATTAGCTGTGCGTTGTAATCAAAGTTTTGTGAAAAGAAAGCGCGAACATTGATGCTTTTATCAATAAAAGGGATAGGCTTGACCGTCATATTGCGTTGCATCAGAGTTTGATACATACGTTCGCTGGCGGATTTATGAATGTCAAAAATTTGACCTAGTCTGGCTTGATGAGGTTGTATTAATTGGCTTTGAGTGACGGTGATCTGTTTATGGAACGACTCTTCTGGGCATTGCTGCTGCTTAGGAAAAATATCTAAATGCAGAGTTACACTCATCACACCGTCTTGAGTATTTTCTGAGACTAGGTTTATCTCTTGTATTTCGCCATGACTTTTTATTTTAATATGATCTTGCGCGAGGACACCATCTGCCAGTGTCTGCACACTGGAGACTGTGGCACCAGAAAAAATAAGAGCTTGCGTAATGGCATCTTGCACAGCTTCTTGCCGCGCTGCTGCTCGATCACTGGTATAAGCATTTGCGTACCCTGTTACCTCAAACCATTCAGCGTGGACACTAAAGCTCAGTAAACAGGCAGTGATGGCTGTACAACTTACTCTATTCATCATTCAATACCGTATCAAAATTTTGTCTATTAAGTGTAGAGTAGCAAGTCCTATGCCAACAGTATTGGCTTAATTTGTGCATATCAATCGTTATACAGGCAAACTTTGTAATTAGGAGTCGATATCGTATGCGTGGATTATTTAAAATTAGCAAAATTCTCGCCATTGGTGTAGCCGTTGGTCTGACTGGATGCAGCTCAATTATCGACAAGCATGTAGAATATAGTTATGTACAGCCAGACAGTTATCCGGTGTTAAAAGCGATAGGTTATGCACCGTTGCAAGCCCAGCCTGGAGCGACCGAGAGTGAAAAAATGCTCATGGCCATCAAGGTATCCAAGTTAGAGGCATACCGAGAACTCGCAGAGCAAGTATATGGTCATCAATTGAATGCGACGACCACTGTGCGAGGTGTCATTGCACAAAATGATGGATTACGCAGCCAAGTTCAGGGCGTCATTAGAGGCGCACGTGTTCTTAAGTCTTACGCGGTGGGGGACATTTATACCACTGAGCTGGAGCTGGATATGAAGACAGTTTATGATTTGTACATAGGTCAAGTTAAACCTAAAAAGATCCAAAGGGTGACTTATTACTAGCTAAGGTCACGATCCGCTGACACAAAAAAGCACGGTATTGACCGTGCTTTTTTTGCAATTAGATGGGGGATTACGCTTTTAAGTTTTTAACTATCTCACCAACATTTTCGACCACATTACCTTCTTCGGTGTAGGTCGTTGACATCGGTCTACCGATGAGAATTTCCTTTAGCTCACGAACCGTCATATGTGCCAGGTGAGCTGCTTTTGCATTCACTTCGTTTTTGTTTTTACACTTTATTAGTAAGCGCTCTATTTGCTCAGTTAAAGGTATTACGTCCGGGTCTTGAAACAACTCTTTAGGAAAGTTTGACAGATCTTTATCTGTTTTTTGAATGCTATTCAAAAAAGTAATTTTTTGCCGTGCAATGTCTTTTAAGCCTTCACCATTTCTGGCGCTAAGCGCATCCAACTCTTCATCCAGAAGCAGGGTCAAAGCTTCTAGAGAGGTAATTTGCGCGTTTAACTGCTGTACACACAGCTCAATTGTTTTATCCATACAAATCAAATTCAAATGCAGCTATATTTTTAGCAAGCTTCTCAGCATCGACTTGGTATTTACCCTCAGCGATTGCTTTTTTTAGCTCTTCCACTTTTTTGCTGTCGAATGCTGGCGCTTGTTGCGCTTTATCTTGCAAGCCTTTAAGTTGTTGCGCCTGTGGTGTTAAGCTCACAGAATCCGCAGCCGCTTTTTGCTGTGCAGCGGGTTTGGTTGCGGTATTGTTTGCATCATTTCTTTGCAATTCAGCACGTTGTTGCTTAATATTATTAGCAACATTGTTCGGCTGGTTTTGACCGTTAATGTTATTAACCATGATAGTGACCCATATAAATAGTTGTTTCAGTCTTATTATCGACCATTCCACTACTAACTTTAGCAAAAATTTTAAATATTGACTGCAACGGAATCAACATCTTTTACTCTTGCTCGAATAGTTTTTCCAGATTTTACGTTTTTCACTCTGATTTGCTCGCCTAGATTGCCGTCTTGCAGTGCTATTCCTTGCGTTTTAATCGCAAAATGTTCGTTACCTGCCAAGATTATGACGGAGTCCCCTTTACACACCATACAAATGTGTCGCAAATTAATTGCTTTGTCGGCCTGAATGCGACGTTTGGTCTTGCTGCCCACCAGCATATCAATAGTATCGATGTTTGAGGCTCGAACAAAATGTTTAGGGCGCATCGCAACTTTTAAATCTTCTTGTTTCAGCACTGTACCTTTGTCAAGTTGCTGTGTGGTGACAATCACAGGATATAAAGTTTCAATTTTTACATGCACGAACTGTACCCAGCTTCGTTTATCATCACATCTAACTTGTACCGTGACTTGACGATTAAAGGGCGGGGCTGCTTTTGAAGTGACTTTTAAAGGGGTCTGGCAGCCTCTATTGGGGATCCTTGCATCCAATGGTAATGCGGAAATCGTTAGTTTTCCTTTTGGGTCCTCAGCGCTATGTTCTTGCACATACTTTATTGCGAGTTCCTGAACTTTTGCTGGCTCATAGGTGTGAGCATATACAGGCTGCTTGACTAAAAAGTATGCCAGAATGAGAAAGAATTGAACTGCAATTGTATTTTTTAACAAACTCATGATGTTTCGACTATGCTTATGGGGTGAAACAAGGTATAAAGATTTTGCGTGAATTGCTTCACCGCTTCAAGGGCAACTTTGAATGCTATATAACAAGCAAACATTGTTCCGATAAGCTGTATTTTGAGTAGGAGAATGAAATGGCAGGTATTTTAGACTCAGTTAACCAACGAACTCAGTTGGTGGGTCAAAACCGACTTGAACTATTACTCTTTCGTTTGAAGGGGCGGCAACGCTTCGGTATCAATGTTTTTAAAGTGAGAGAAGTACTTCAATGTCCACCTCTCACTGCTATGCCAAAATCAAATTCTTATGTGCGAGGTGTTGCACATATCCGTGGGCAAACTATTTCCGTCATTGATATGTCTCTGGCCGTTGGCGGTCCACCTATCGAAGATATTAAAAACTGTTTTGTAATTATTGCGGAGTACAACCGCTCGGTGCAAGGCTTCCTCGTTGGTGCGGTTGAACGCATTGTCAATATGAACTGGGAACATATTATGCCTCCGCCATCTGGTGCTGGTAGATACTCATATGTAACGGCCGTCACAGAAATTGAGGAAGAGTTGGTTGAAATCTTAGACGTTGAAAAAATACTGAATGAGATTTGTCCAATTAATACCGAAGTCAGCGAAGAAATTGTCGCGGATGGTGAGATGCAAAAAGATCTCGGCGAGCGTATTGTATTCATCGCGGATGATTCTGCGGTTGCACGAAATCAGGTGAAACGTGCACTTGAGCCGTTAGGCGTGCAGACGGAGTTAGCTAAAAACGGTAAAGAAGCGCTTATTCGGTTGAAAGAGATTGCCGAAGTTGATTGCCAAAACGACATCACAGAGCGTGTTGGATTGCTGATTTCGGATGTTGAGATGCCAGAGATGGACGGGTATACATTAACCGCGGAAATCAAAGCAGATCCTAAATTAGCCCCCTTGCATGTTATCTTGCATACTTCTCTCAGTGGTGTATTCAATCAGGCAATGATTGAAAAAGTGGGTGCAGATGACTTTATTGCCAAATTCAACCCAGATGAACTGGCTTCGGCAGTGAAAAAATGGGTACATTGTGATTAATAAGTGGTGGTAAACATTGGAAAATAAACATTTAGAGCAAAGCGAGTACGACCAGTTTCGCACCTTTTTAGAGCAGCAGTGTGGCATTGTACTTGGTGACAATAAGCTTTATTTGGTCAAAAGCCGCCTCGCGCCTTTGATGTCTCGGTTTAATGTTGACTCATTATCATCATTAGTAACAAAAACGCTTAGTCCACACGAGAGGCAATTGCGCGCCGCCGTAGTCGATGCGATGACAACAAATGAAACCTTATGGTTTAGGGATCAGTATCCGTTCGAGTTATTGAAAAAGAAAATTTACCCTGAGTTTAAAGACCTACGACGCCCTGTAAAAATTTGGTCAGCGGCGAGCTCCTCAGGGCAAGAGCCTTATTCAATTGCAATGTCGACAAGTGAATTTCAGACGCAAAATCCTGGGGCGATGAAAATGGGTGCGCAAGTTGTTGGCACTGATATTTCCAACACAATGCTAGATATGTGTAAAAATGCGGAATATGACGCATTGGCATTAGCTAGAGGGTTATCTCCAGAAAGACGTAAAAAGTTTTTTATCGACAGTGGTAATGGGATGGCGAGAGTGGTTGACCCGATCCGAAAAATGGTTAACTTCCGTCATTTAAACTTACTGGACTCTTATGCCTTACTAGGCAAGTTTGATGTCATTTTTTGTCGCAATGTGCTTATTTACTTCTCGCCTGAAGTTAAAGCAAAAATAATTTCTCAATTTGCTCAAGCATTGAACCCTAATGGGTACTTATTTTTAGGGGCATCAGAATCGATGGCTGGTTTAAGCGATGATTTTGAAATGTTGCGATGCAATCCCGGTATTATTTACCAAAAGAAATCTTAATTAGAAAAGCAGCCGACAGGCTGCTTTTTTGTCAGTTTAAAATGATATGAGGTACAAAGCGGCTAAGATCTTGTGTGATTAAACTAGGATCTGCTCTAAGACCGATCCCAGCGGGCTGATCACCAATGACCCAGCTTCCAATTACAATATGCTCATTTGCGAATTTAGGAAGCGGTTTAAAAGCCTGATAAATATAACCTTCATCACCATACCCTCCACTTGATTTCGCAATCAGCTTATCTGCCTTCATGATTTCAATATTTGCCCCTTCACGAGAAAATATGGGTTTTTTAACAACTCCAATATTTTTATCCAGCATATGCTTTTTATCGCTAAAATAAGCAGGTAATAGATTTGGGTGGTTTGGGAAGTATTGCCAAAGTAAGGGTAATATGGCTTTATTAGAAATTAGGGATTTCCATGGTGGCTCTAACCACTGCACTGGCATATGGTTGAGTGATTGTCCATATTCATCATCAAACATAAACTCCCATGGATAGAGTTTGAAACACCACTCTATCGGATTGTCTTCTAGATCCGTAAATTGGTTATCGGTGTTGATACCAATATCTTCGATAAACGTAAATTGACTCCGAATCCCCGCTTCTAGTGCACAGCTTCTTAGATAGTCAATAGTCCCTTTATCCTCTTCGGTGTTTTTGCAGCAACTGAAATGTAGTGTTCGAGTGCGGTTAAATTTATGGATATGTAAAAAGCGCGCAATTAATTGTTCTTGAATACTGTTAAATTGGTCGCTATTCGCGGGTAGTTTCCCCGTGTTTACTTGTTGCTCTAACCACATCCATTGCCAGTATGCTGATTCAAATAGAGAAGTTGGCGTGTCATAGTTAGCTTCTAAGAGCTTTGCGGGTGAAACCCCGTCATAACAAAAATCGAATCTACCGTACAAATGGGGATCTCTGCGCAGCCATGAGCGCCTAATCATATTCCAATAGGATTGTGGTACTGCAAAACGACGCATTAGTTCGTCGTCGTTACACACTTTGTCTATAAGATGAAGCAGCATGTCATGAAGCTCTTGTGTCGGCTGCTCAATATCCTGTTCAATCTGTGACAACGTAAACTGATAATATGCATTTTCATCCCAGTAAGGAGCGCCATGCATGGTGTGAAATTTAAACCCTAGCGCATTGGCTTGAGCCTGCCAATCTGATCTTGGCTGAATAGGGATTCTGATCATGTGGTTTTTATGATTTGTAATAGGGGGGAGGTTATCCGCCCCAACTTCTTGAACTGGCACTGCGACCAAAGCCACCGCGACTTTTAGTGCGTGTGATTGTTTTGCTAACCTTAGGTTTATAGTTGATTGCGGTACTTTTTACTGATGTGGTACCTGCTGAGTTGACGCTCGCCACGACGCTGTTTTGTGCATTACGGTATTTAAAAAAGTCGTCTTTGCTGCGATAAAGTGGTTTGGCACCAGAGTAGTATTTACCACTTAAAAAAGCGGCTTTTCTTTTCTTGCGCTTTTTCATGGCATCTAAGCCTTCATCAACCGCCTCTGCGAGTAGTGCAACCATAAAGCCAGCCATGACAGGTCGCCATAGGCCGCCATTATTTTCACAGCGCTCATAACCAAAATCGCTTTCACACAGTTGTTCCGTGGCATATCTCGGTGCTTCGGATAAATGCTGATCTTTGGCTTGCTCATAATGAAATAGGCATGATGCAGTTTCTACACCAAACGATGAGCATTCATCAACATCTTTAAAAAGCAGCGCCGATTCGTCTGAATCAGAACATCCAATCAGGCCTGCGGATGTGCCCATCATTAAAGTGAGTTTGATTTGCTTACTGCGTTTCATACTCACTCCTTAATAGGTCATACATGCAGCATTGAGAATACCGGTTGCCAGTGAAGCACCGCCTAAAAACAGGCCTGCACTGATATGGTTATTTTCAATTTTTTCTGAGAGCTTTGGCATATACAAGCGAACAAGAAAGAAAGTCAGCAGTTGTATAACACCAGCGATGATCCCCCAAATTGCAAAATCAATTAATGACACGGCATTGATAGCAGCACTGGCAATTGGCAATGTAAAACCGATCAGAGCTCCACCAAAAGCTGCAGCAGCAGATGGATTATCTTCTTTGACCAATC
This sequence comes from Pseudoalteromonas luteoviolacea CPMOR-1, assembly GCF_001625685.1. Taxonomy (GTDB): domain Bacteria; phylum Pseudomonadota; class Gammaproteobacteria; order Enterobacterales; family Alteromonadaceae; genus Pseudoalteromonas; species Pseudoalteromonas luteoviolacea_K. Next base: position 93,436 of record NZ_AUYC01000015.1, read on the forward strand.
TCCACTCGCAGTGTGGAGTGACTTTGGTGTATACATAAAGAAAGGTGAGTATTAGCAAGTAGCCAATTAAAAAATATAAAATAAATGGAATAAATCCTTGCAAAGATTCCAAAATCATCGTGATGCTTGCCCTACATATTATTATTCGTGAAGCAGTAAGTGCTCCAGTTCTCGGTGGAGTATATCATCATCTCCAATGTTCAATTCTATCAAACGTTTTAGGTGGGTAACACTGTCTATGTCAATTTGCGCACAGTGTAAGCCTAAATGTGCTTCTTCTATATGGCGAATTTCGACTTCCATGTTTATTTCTATTTCACTGCCAGGGAGAATGAACTTTAAACTCGCAGGTTGCCCTTTCAGTGGGGTAAGTCCCAAAGGAAGTGTGATCAGTGCCCCATTCAGTGATAAATCAATGATTTCGCATTGATAGTCACCCGACGTTGTCATTAATGAAGCGGTGTTAGAGAATAAAATTCTAGAAAACTTTCTGCGTTCTGTCATAAGTCGATCTCGTCATGCTGTTATTTCAAGTTTAGTCATGTTTTTGCTGACTAACCAGATATAAAAAAGCCCTGAGTAAATTCAGGGCCTTTAGTTATTGGCGTACAGAATTAGCCAATTTTTTTGTATTTTATACGTTTAGGCTCAGCAGCCTCTGCGCCAAAGGTTTTCTTTAGCCATTCTTCGTATTCAGTGTAGTTACCGTCGAAGAAATTAATTTGCCCTTCGTCACGATAATCTAAGATATGAGTTGCAATACGGTCTAAGAACCAACGGTCGTGCGATATACACATTACACAGCCAGGGAATTCTAAAATCGCATTTTCAAGTGCACGGAGCGTTTCTACATCTAAGTCATTGGTTGGCTCATCCAGCAGAATAACGTTACCACCCGCTTTTAATAGCTTGGCTAAGTGTAAACGGTTACGCTCACCACCAGAGAGTTCTTTGACGAATTTTTGCTGGTCATTGCCTTTGAAGTTGAAGCGGCCTACATAGGCTCGACTCGGAATTTCAAAGTTACCAATTTTTAAAATATCTTGACCGTTAGAAATTTCTTGGAAAACGGTATTGCCATCGTCCATGTTGTCACGGAACTGCTCAACAGTAGCCAGCTCAACTGTGTCACCAAGTTTAATCTCACCACTATCAGGCTGTTCTTCACCACTTAGCATTCTAAATAGCGTTGATTTACCCGCACCGTTAGCGCCGATAATACCGACAATGGCCCCTTTTGGCATTGAGAAGCTCAAATCATCAATCAGTACTCGGTCACCAAAGCCTTTTTTCAGATTATTGACTTCGATAACTTGGTCGCCCAAACGCGGACCTGGTGGAATAAACAGCTCGTTAGTCTCATTGCGTTTTTGGTAATCAGATTGCTGTAGCTCAGTAAACTGTGCCATACGCGCTTTTGATTTCGCTTGACGTCCTTTAGGATTAGAACGCACCCATTCGAGTTCTTTCTCAATTGACTTTTGACGTGCTTTTTCAGATTTCTCTTCTTGCTTCAAACGCGCATCTTTTTGCTCAAGCCAAGATGTATAGTTACCTTCCCAAGGAATGCCGTGGCCACGGTCTAATTCTAAGATCCAACCTGCCACATTATCTAAGAAGTAACGGTCGTGCGTGATCGCAACAACGGTACCTTCGTAATCGTGTAAGAAGCGCTCAAGCCAAGCGACTGATTCGGCGTCAAGGTGGTTGGTAGGTTCGTCAAGTAATAGCATGTCAGGTTTTTCAAGCAATAAACGACAGATTGCTACTCGTCGTCTTTCACCACCAGATAAGTGCTCAATCTTTGCATCCCACTCAGGTAGACGTAAAGCATCAGCTGCACGCTCTAATGCATTATCTAGATTGTGACCATCATGTGCTTGGATAATGGCTTCCAATTCACCTTGCTCTTTTGCAAGTGCGTCAAAGTCAGCACCGTCCATCGCATATTCTGCATAGACTTCATCTAAACGAGTCAGTGCATTTTTTACTTCACTGACAGCTTCTTCAATCGTTTCACGTACAGTTTTGCTTTCATCTAATACTGGCTCCTGTGGTAGGTAGCCGATTTTAGTACCTGGTTGTGGGCGTGCCTCACCTTCAAATTCAGTGTCAACACCCGCCATGATACGAAGTAAAGTTGATTTACCCGCACCATTTAAACCTAATACGCCGATTTTTGCGCCTGGGAAAAAGCATAACGAGATATCTTTGAGGATTGTGCGCTTTGGTGGAACAACTTTGCTCACCCGCGACATTGTATAAATATATTGAGCCATGAATATAGTCCGACTTATTTTTTATTTCCGCTATTGTAGTTACAACTTACGGTGCATTCAATGTAAGTGATCAGATTAGTGAAAGAGCTATGACGTATTTACCAAACAGTCGTGATTACTTTTTATTCACAGTGTGATGTTGATAAATAAATCCGCCTTATTTTCCCCCTTTTTTCGCAACAAATATGTTCTGTTTTGCTTATTTATCATGGGAAGAAATATAAATAGAGTACAGGTCGATTTTTCTATATAAAAAACAAGCATTTTTTTTAAGTCTTTATTGTTAGGGCATTTTTGACCTGTTTCAATTCCTAAAAAAAGGTATTATTTACCTATGCTCAGCAAAGCTATGAAGTAAAGCGGTTAACTTCATTGATGCAATGAGTACCTCTAAATAGCTCACATTGCGTGTGAGTGCTGATACTTCCTCTTTAGGAAGCCAGACTGAAAAGATAGGCGAATTATTTTCTCGTTATAACAGTCATTAATAACTTCACGGCTTGTGGCTTCGAACATTCACCTTAAGCCAAACACAACTTCACATCACCATAAAGCTTAGCTGAACTATCGGTAAGGATCGCAATGACACAGTCAAGTTACACATCAGGCAGAATATTTAAAGAGAAGCGAACACCTCTAGGGGCTGAAATCCTTCGCTTCGCAAGGCGTATACGCGGGTTCACACAGGCAGAGTCCGCGGCCAATTATGGCATTGAAGAGCGCACACTTAGGCGCTGGGAAAATAAAGAATACAGCCCGAAATGGAATGATGTGGTTGGTTTAGTAGAAGACGTTTATTCACTCGATATTATAGATGTAATAGGAAAGCTCAATGATTGCGACACAAATAACCATTAAACAAATTCGCAGCGCCCTTAGACGTTGGGGCAAGTATTGGCGACAGCGTGAACTGGGCAAAGGCTTTAGTCGCCAAGCTGTCACTGAGCAAAGTGGAGGAGGCCGAAGCAATTACTTTTCTAGTGACATGATGAATGTACCTGAAGAAATTGAATTACTGGGGCAGTTAATCAGCAAATTGCGACCAGAATGCATCCGAGCAATACGCGCTAAGTATTTATTGGATGTTGAATTAAGCCAAGCGGCAAAAATGCTTGGTTTTGATACAAAACGCTCTGCAGAGTTTTGGCTTACCAAAGCTGAAAGAACACTCATGTTGGAGTTGAGCTACTAACGAGTAGGAAAACATATGTCGATCATGAATACGGTTGAGCAAATCAAGAAACATGAGGGCTATCGACGCTTTCCGTATTACTGCACGGGGGGCAAACTCACGATAGGTTATGGTAGAAATTTAGACAATAAAGGAGTGGATAAAGAAGAGGCCGAGTATTTACTTGCACAAGATATTCAAAATGCGCTTGCAGGTGTAAAGCGCCGTATTGATATTTCGCACTGCAATGAAGCTCGGGTAGCAGTGTTGACAAATATGGCATTCAATATTGGCTTACAAGGACTGATGGGGTTCAAAAGGATGCTTGAACACGTGCAACAAGGAGAGTTTGAAAGTGCCGCAGTTGAAATGCTTGATAGCCGTTGGGCTAATCAAGTGCCGAGTCGAGCGCAGGAATTGGCGCAGCAAATGTTAAGTGGGGAGTGGCAATCATGAACTGGCTAGCAAATTTGTTCACTGGCAGTGTGAGAGAACCGCTGCAGGTAGTCAGTGAAATCATAGACGAGCTGTATACGAGTGAAGAAGAAGTACTCGAACAGCATGTCATTAAGGCAAGGCTACTTAACAAGCAAAGTGAAATACAAGCACATATTAATTCAGTACAGGCAAGTCATCGCAGTCGATTTGTTGCTGGTGCTCGACCATTTTTGATGTGGGTATGTGGGCTTGGTTTTTTATTTGCTTTTGTGATCAACCCAATTTTACAGTGGTTTTTTCCAGAGCATGGGGTGCCGATACTGCCACTTGATGTGATGTTGGAATTGACTTTAGGTATGTTGGGGCTAGCAGGCCTTCGGACCATTGAAAAGTTGAAAGGAGTGGCAAAGTGAGACAACCTGAAAATTGGCAAATGAAAAAGGAGTTGAGTTTAGCCCACATTCTTACAACGATTGCCTTGGTTGTATCAAGCATCTTGTATCTAAGTGACTTAGATAAACGTATTACTTCTAACTCTCAAGAGTTAGCCCATTTAAAACAAATCCGTAAGGAAGATCAAAAGCGGATTGAAAAGCGTCTTGATTCTATAGACAAAAAACTTGATGCGCTGCTCAGTGCAAAGCGCACCTCCCTTTAAGGCCTATCTGGCCACTGTTTAAAAATCCCTTTTTTTGTAATTAATCACTTAAATCCATGTGCACAAGCTATGAGATTGCATGTGCGTTCGTGCGCAAACGTATTATCAGGAGACGAATTGTGAGTACAGCCATCGAATTAGCTAAATTGCCACCACCTCAGGTTATTGAAGCGCTTAGTTATGATGAGATTTATAAGCAAATGGAGCAAGCTTTGCTCGAAAAGTTGCCGGATCATGCTTTATTGGCCTCTGATCCTGCAATTAAATTAATTGAAATAGCGTCATATCGTGAACTGTTGCTCAGACAAAGGATTAATGACGCGGCCAAATCTGTGATGTTGGCATTTTCACAAGGCAGCGACTTAGACAATTTAGGCGCCTTATTTGGCATTGGGCGAGACGAAAATGAAGACGATGAGCGGTATCGGCAAAGAATTCCTCTGTCACTAGAAAGCTACAGTATGGCCGGTACTAAAGGCGCCTACGAGTATCATACGCTCACCGCGAACGATCAGGTTAAAGATGTGTATGTAGACTCTGAGCGTCCGGGTTATGTCAATGTATATGCATTAATCAATACCATGACAGAAGCTCAAGCAAATGAAATTAAAGCGGATATTGACACGCGGCTACATGATGAAGATATCCGCCCAATAACAGATAAAGTAGTGACGCAGTGGGTAATGCCTACGAGGCAGGTGTTGAGTGCGCAAATATATTTAAATATCGGTGCAAATAAGGCACAGGTTGAGCTGGCCATTATGCAGGCGCTAGATGTGTTTATGATACAACACTGTAAATTAGGTGAAGAAGTACCTCACTCAGGGATCATTGATGCATTGCATCAGCCTGGAGTAAGAAAAGTAAAAGTACTCGCCCCCACTGAAGATTTACAACCCAGCGTCAATCAGGCGTATAGCTTAGATATTAATTTACAGTTTCCAGATGAGGCCTAATCATGAGCGAAAAATCACTTCTGCCTCACAATGGAAGCAATTTAGAGCAACATCTTGAGCAGCATTTATCACATACCCGTGAACAGTTTGATACCAGAACTGTCATCCCAGAATACATTGGATCACAATGGGACCCGATGACTTGCCCTGAATCTTTGTTGCCTTGGCTCGCCTGGGCATTATCTGTCGACGAATGGAAAGAAGATTGGCCTGTAGAAACAAAGCGGGCGATGATAGCCAACTCAGTGACGGTTCATAAACATAAGGGAACCGTTGGCGCGGTTAAGCGCGCATTGGCTTCACTGGGTCTTGAGATTGAATTTTTTGAATGGTTCGATGATGTAGATGATGTGTATTTAGCACCTCATCACAGTGGTGAGCCACATACTTTTACCTTCATTGCATGGGCCAATGATGTACCTTATACCAGTCGCGCGGTGGTGCTTGATCAAAAATTGTATGATGCAATACACCGCGTGACCAATCAAACTAAGCCACAACGGGCACATTTTGATTTTTTAGTTGGCATGAAAATGTCATCGCAAATTGCAGCGGCCAGTAGTGGCCATGGTTTTGCGTCTAGTCGGCTTTATGCCAAAGTTATGCCACACACAAAAAAACGTGCGGGCAGTAACACGCTTTCACTCGCTGGTGCTATTTCTGGGCATCGCACAGCCTCTTCTCGCTATTATGCAGCATCCTCTTCTGAGCGTAAGATCACATCATTTGCTCAGCCAGGCTGCGCCCTTGTTATTAGAAAACAGGTGCCATTGGTTAGTCGCCAGCGCATCAATACTGCCAGTGAGCGAAAGTTAAGGGCGGGCGCCAAACTCGGATTTGGTGCATCGCTTTCAACGGGTTCAGGTCAAGTCGTTAGAACTTATATACGCAGTGACCAAACCATGCCTTCGCGCATGATTGAATTTAGCAGCCGTATTGCGGGTGCGATGTCAAACAGCGCAAAGCAAACGACCGTGTGTCGTTTGTACTTCAATGCAGTGTCTGCATCATAAATATCGACAAACAAGGAGTGCAATAGTGAGCACGATTTTACAACCGGTGATCACGTCAGCGGGACTGGCTGCTGTGTTCAGAGCACAGCAAAATGGCTTTAAAGCGAAAATCACCAAAATCGGGATTGGCTCAGGTGTGCATCAAGTGGATGAAAACACTACCAATCTGAAAGCGGAGCGATATCGTCTAGATATTGACTGCGCAGATTATGATGAAGCAAATAAGCAGCTTCACTTAACCGTACGCGACGACTCAAAAGTGGCTGATGACGGGTTTTTTGTCAACGAAGTTGGTTTTTACACCGAAGAAGAAGTAAACGGTCAAATACGTCATGTGTTGTTTGCCGTTTATTCAGCGACAGATCCGATTGCGTACAAATCTAATGATATTGATCTGTTATTAGCGTTTGATCTCACACTGACAGGTGTGCCGGGCGATGCGATTACCATTATTGATAAAGGGGTCGATTTTAATATCTTAATAGCCCCTGAGCTTGCCAAAATGGCGCGTTCACAGATCATGAATATGTATCGTCATTTAAAACAAAAGTTTGCATTAATTGACAAAGGTATTTTGTAAGGAAATTTCATGAAAAAAGTAGATAACCAGCGTGCACAAACGTTAGCGGAAGAAGCACTTAAGTTGATGCAAGAAGCAAAAGTATTGCAGCAACAAGCGCAATGTCAGGCAGCGCGTATTTTGGGCTATCAACAGCAAAGTGATGGCTTGGCATTTAAATATTTAGCAGCGAAAGCTGAGCATGGTGAACATAGCCAGCAAGCATTTGAGGCAAAACAAGCGTGGCTCCATGCGCGAAAGTCGGTGCAGGCGCGTTATCCAAAATTTCATGGAAAATAATTCAAAACAGATTTCAAAAAGCCCGCTTTAAGCGGGTTTTTTGTATAAATGGAGAATGTAAATGTCTTTAGAACAGGATATCACACGCGTTGTTGAGGCCACTGAAGGGTTGACAGCGACTGTTGATAATCAGATCAGTGAGATCACGAACAAATTAAACACCGCGGTGGCTGAGACGAAAACCAAGGTGGATGCGCATCTAGCCAGCGCTGATGCTTTACTGAACTCTTATGAAGAGCGTCAGTCGCATTTTAGAACGACTAAAAACCAAGCTTTAGTAGCGAACACTGCAGGTACATTTCCGCTGAATTGGTCAAGCGGTTATGTGACTAAAGCAACACTCCTTGAAAAAGTAGAAACTGATATCGATGCAGATCAGCGAACACCGCTTGCCAGAGAGTTTTTGCGTGCTATGGATTCTGATACGAAATGGTTTGCACAAAACTTCAATATTTGGGAGTTAGAGTTTGCTCCGAATAGAGGTGGAGAAAATAGCCATGTTGATGCCTATTTGATGTACCAATATACCCGAAGAGCGACGCATGTCACTGTTGGTGCAATTGTTAAGCACATCAGTGGCGTTGTGCCTCACGGAATGTGGTGCCAGGGGTTGCAAGCTGGAGAGCCGGCTAAGCTATGTGGCACACATTATACGCACTCGCAAAGAAACCGTTACCTTCATTGCCACCCGTATTCAGCAGGTAAAAACCTGCCAGCGGATCAAAAAGGGGTGATCCAAGTCGCACTTCCAGCTGTTGTGACAGGTCATGTTCCTCTAGATAAAGCTTGGGGTCAATTCGCCTATATTGGTGATGATGCATACGACGTAGTGACTTGATTATAAGGAGAGTTAGTTTATGGCGAATTTAATAGTAAATGGTCAATTGGTGGAAGCATTTTTTGATGCCCAAACCCCGCAGTATGCAGTTGCCCAAATGGTTAAAGAAAACTTCGGTGAACAGAGTATTTTTTCTGTCGAGCTGAGTGTTGAAGAAGCACAGCAAAAGAGCCGTGATGATGTACGTTTATCTATCGAGCAGCAAGTGGCGGATACCGAGTCGTTGCTTGGTACCACATCAGACACAGTACATATGTTACTAAATGAGCTAAGTGGCTTTGTGAATAAACTAAGCGATGCATCCACCTTAGCTGAGATGCGTACTTCTACGACATCACTTAAAGCGGCAATTGGCGATATTGAAACAAAAGTTTCAGCAGGTGAGCTGAGCTTTCCTTATCAGACCAAAGGTCAAGATGCGGTGATGACAGATATTATGACGCGCGCAAACGGCGTTGACACTGTTATTAAAGCAAAGTAAGTCAGGCATTACACGGTTCTGAGCACACCGTGTTGATGCCGAGTTAGAAAAAACTCAAACGTGAAGCCCACCATTTGGTGGGCTTTTTTATTTTAAATTGGAGGTAAATTATGTCTTTAGAGCAAGACATTGCAAATGTAGTCAGTGCAGCAGAGCAGCTAACTGGCATCGTAGATACAAAAATTGAAGATATTAATAATACAGTGAATGGCAAAGTTGCCCAGATGGAGTCTCGAGTTACACAAAAAGAATCAGAATTAGATGAGACTATATCTGGTCAAATTAGCAAAGTTGATGCGGCGCTCGATAACTTAGCCATTATTGGAAATGGGGAGCGTGGTACCCGTGCTATTGGAGTGGCAAATTATTTTACTTCAGGCAATGGGCCAGCAAAGATTCACTTTAGGTTGCCGCTCAATGTGCTGCAACATAATGAGATGTTTCATATCAAAGTAATCGGTCACGCGTATCACCAAGCTGAAGCCGTTGATGCAACTTTTGTAGGATATAGTTTCCCAAATGTTGAGGGGGTTTATTTACCTCAAGCAACAGGTACTCATTTACCGACAATATATGTTGGCTCAGATAATCATATTTACTGCAGGTTGAGTTTTGAAAAATGCCACTTTTTGACGCTAAGTGTTGACACTATGAGAGTTGGTAATGGCCGTCTGATTAAGCATGGTGATATTGAAATTATTAACGATCCAGCTGAACAATTATAAGGAAGAAAAAATGGAAAATGGAATCGAATTAGATACAACCGAAGAGCAATTGAATGCCCGCGACAAACAGTCAAAGATGATATTGAGAAATGAAATTAATTATTATGTTGCAGACACTGACTCAATGGTTGGCACGACCAGTGACCTAACCCACTTACTATTAAATGAATTGAGTGGCTTTGCAAATAAGCTCAGCCAAGCAAACTCCTTAGCGGAAATGCGGACATCTGTGGCATCACTTAAAAATGCAATTGGTATTATTGAAGGCAAAGTGAATGGCAATGAGCTTATCTTTCCTTATCAGGTTAAAGACCCTTCAGATGTGATTGAAGAAGTTGTTCAGCGTGCCAATGGTGTGAGCCAATTAATTCAGGAACAATCGAATCAAGAGTAATTATTTTTTTGTTTTTATAACAAACCTAGCCCACCTAATTTGGTGGGCTTTTTATTTTAAACGGAGGTTAAATCATGTCTTTAGAGCAAGACATTACACGGGTCGTTGAAGCGGCGGAAAAGTTAAGTGATATCGTTGATACAAAAATTGAAGATATTGATGCTCGGGTGGCACAAAAGGCCATCGAGATTGATCAAAAAAACGCGGCTGTTGAGAGTCGTTTGACTGCTAAAGAGCAGGCGGTGGATAGCAAAATTCAAGATTTCCAAAAGGCCTTACCGCTGGCACCCAACCTGCTGATTGACAGTAAATACTTTAATGGCATTGGCACAGACAATGTCGCTGTGGATATGGTGAGTTCACACAGAAAGCCTTGGCGGTGCTGGGTTGATAGTGGCGTTGAAGCGTCGGGTACTGTAACGAGATTAACGCTTGATAAGCTGGTGGATAATGGTTTAACGCCATCAGGAGACTTTTTACAAAAAGCACTCGGTGATAAGCGCTCTGAAACCAATTTTTATGGTAGTAATTACAAAGTACTATTATTTGATGTCGAAATTGTCAAAGGAAGAGACAGCAGCCCAGACGTGGGACACTTTTTCGTTATGAATCAAGGTACAGATTCTTATATTGGCTGGGGTCGTGGAGAGTTTTTTAGTCAATCTAGTTGTTGGGTAAACGTCCTTGAATGCTCTGACGGAATAAGTTTTTACCCTGCTGCAAATCGTGTTGCCACTATAAAAGCGGATAAAGGCGATTTAGGTAAAGGGTGGGTTTATAAGCATTCTCGCAAATTAGGATGGGGTGGAAATCACCAGCCACTTTTTGCAGGCCGAGGTCGAATGAAAGTCGCTATATGCCTACCTTATGCGGGGACTGGTGATCATGGAGATAACATGATTTGGGCCAATGATATCGGCCACCCTTATTCACATACTGACTTCGCAGAATTTCAAAGAAATAACCTCAGTTAAAGGAGTATAGCAATGGCATTATTAAAACAAATTTCAACGGGTAAAGTGGTTGCCAGTGGTATTCACAATGCTGAATCAGCAAAAGAAGTTGCTGAACTGGCAGGGTACACAGATGGAGATTATGTAATTGTTTACTCTGAAGAAGAAGTAGCCCAAGCAAGGCTGAGTGATTATCAGACTAAAAGTGATCACTTATTTATTGACTATATGGCGAACTTAACTGAGTTTGGTGAGAGCGTACAAGCCACTCTAGATGCAAAGCAATCTTGGTTGGCAGCGAGAGCCGAAATAAAAGCCAGCTATCCGAAGTCTTAAGTTTACTTTAAGCCACTATTTGGCCTGAGCATTCATACTCAGGCACTTTTCAATAACCGATTTAAGAGCTTAGTTATGTCATTGACAAACTTTAGCGCCATAGATCTCAGCCGTTTGCCGGCGCCAAACCTCATTGAGCCACTAAGCTTTGAAAAGATTAGGGCTGAGATTTTAGATGACTTTAAAACACGCTTTCCTGACGCTGAGCTTAACCTTATCAGCGATCCAGTGATTAAGTTAGTGGAGTCATTTGCCTACCGGGAGTTGTTGCTGCGTCAGCGTATTAATGACAGTGCACATGGCGTGCTACTGGCACATGCTACAAGCAGTGAACTTGATTATTTGGGTAATCGCTTTGAAGTTGAGCGCGCAATATTAGAGCCAGCTGATAATGCACTGATACCTCCGAAACCAGCTATTTATGAAAGTGATGAGCGGTATCGTGAACGTATTGCACTGGCCCTAGAAGGATTTAGCACCGCGGGCCCCGCAGGCGCATACGCTTTTCATGCATTGAAGGGGTCGCAATATGTCAAGGATGTGTTTGTAGATGCGCCCGAGTTTGCTTATATCGACTTACCTGAGCAAGTCGCTAACTTATTGCCGCCTAGTGCGCGAATATTGGTATGTACAGATGATGCTGGTTTGACGCCAGAGGTACTGTCAGGTGCTGAACCATCAGAGCCAGCACCTGGGGACGTGGTGGTGACGTTACTAACAAGCCAAGGAAATGGCCAGGCAACCCCAGAGGTCATAGAGCATGTCAAAACACAGTTAAACAAGGATAGTGTTAGGCCGATGACTGACAGAGTGCATATCAAATCCGCAGATATCATCGAATTTGAGCTAGACGCGGTATTGCACATTTACCCTGGTATGGATGGGCCGGCACTGGTTGAGGAAGCGAAAGTAAGTTTAGCGGCGTGGTTGGCTGAGCATCATAAATTGGGACATGACATTTCCCTGTCTGGTTTATATGCAGTATTGCATCGTGAGGGGGTGCAGCGAGTTGAGCTGAGTGCGCCGCAGTGGGACATTGCTGTGCAAGCTCATCAGGCTGCGTTTTGCTCTCGTGCAACCATCTCGGTGGGAGAGGAGCATGTCTAACTTCACATTACAGGGAAATACTTCCGAGTTGGAGTTGGCGCTTGAGCATTGTAGTGACCGAATATTGAATATCCCCGTATCGCATAAGCAGTTATGGGATCCGTGGACATGTCCTGTACGGTTTTTGCCTTGGCTTGCCGACTCATTGAGTGTGGATGTGTGGGATAGTGCTTGGCCAGAGCATGTGCAGCGCAAGGTCATTGCGGACAGTGTGCCACGGCACAGATATAAAGGGACGATCAGTGCGGTAAATAACGCATTGAAAGTGCTCAATGCCAAGATTGAGCTACAAGAGTGGTGGCAATATGGTGGTGTACCACATAGCGCAAAGTTGCTGGCCATTGCCAATGAGAATCTAGACAGCAATGGTAGCACTTTTTTAAGTCCTAAATTGCAGGGGCAAATGTGGCAATCTGTGGTGGCGACAAAGCCAATGCGGACGAATATCGATTTTAATATTGGTGTTAACCTCAACACGGGCATCCAAGTGATTGGGGGAGGGCAAAGCGCGTCGATGCAAATCGCTATGCACCGCGATGAACCGATATTTAATTTTTCCCCAGTCAATGTATGTCATTTTGCGGCAGCTCAATTAGGCAGTGTACATGCATCAAAGCTAGTAGATAACCCGAGTTTTGATTTTAACTTAAGCTCAGTACATGTTGCATCGGCGAGTGCATCTAATCATATTGGGACACAGTCGTTTGCAGATAAAGCAATGGCATATTTTAGCTCGAGTGTCGTTATATCCGCTTCTGCGGTTACGGCTCATCTCTCAAATACTTCGTTGAAAGACAATCCTAAATTTCAACATAAATCAAATAGTTCAATAACAAGCGGTGCTTACACCGTTTCCATTCAAAATATCACGCTTAATTTATAATCTGAGGTACCTATATGAATGTATATACACCTGTTGTGACGCAGCAGGGAATAAATGCAGCGGTCAGTGCCCTTGAACAAGGGGTTAAAATTCAAATTGGCCATATTGCTGTGGGTGATGCGGGTTATACACCCGATAGAAATCAAACGGCTTTAAAAAGTCAAAAAAATACAGCACCTGTATCGGGTGCTGAAGTAGTGGGTAATGGTCAGTTCCATGTAACAGCAGAATTTACGGATGATAATCAGTATGCGGTAAAAGAAGTAGGTTTTTACCTCAATGACCATCAAGACGAAAGCCAACGGACTTTGTTTGCTGTCTGGTCTCACCCTGAGAATGTGCTTTTTTTTCAGACGCCGATTGCGAAAATTGTCCAAGGATTCGATTTGCTTTTAACGGCGGTTCCGCCGGAAAGCTTGGACTTCAATGTATCGGGGGATTTAAGTCTATATTACGCCGATGAATTTGCCGCACTGACCATTGCACAAACCAAAGCACTGACAGCGCAAATTCAGTCAAATTTGAGGCAAATACACTTTAATGACCGCCTTTTAAAGCTGGAGGGGTAACACCATGTCTAGTTTATCAAAAAGTGTGGCTGAACTTGCCAGTAACAACGCAAATTTGACTCAGCAATGTAGCGAACTAACAAATGATATCAACCAGTTATTACTCAACGTAGACAGTAAAGTTGATTCGGCGTTTTCCAAAGTCAATGGCGAAATAAAAAGCACATTTACGCAGACCTTGTATGTCAATGCTGATCGAACGGTTGGTAGTGACAGCAACGATGGCTTAAGTGCACAAGCGCCACTAAACACAATCAAAGCAGCAGTGGCTAAACTGGTACCGGGTTGCTTTGCTCGCATCATGCTTGCAGCAAATAATGTAGAGCATGTTTCCACGACCGTGGTGGTGCCAGGTTGCTCAGTTATTTTTAATACGTATACCGAGAATGATTGGCAATCTATCGGGTTAAAACTGCACTTTACAGGTGCAATTGCGTTTAACACCAGTGGTGACAATGCATCAATTACACTTGAGCTGTTTGGAGAATTTCAAAAGACCATATTGATGGCGGGCAATCGATTATTTGAAAACTTAGGCAAGGCTGCTTATTCATTGGCCAGTGACAGTGCCAGCTTTCCAGTGGTGGTGTTTCATCGCAATACAACAGGGCAATTTTTTCCTTACTTTGTTGCAGCCAATTATGCCAAGTTTAGCAAAATTGGGATGTTCTCAATGAGTAACGTCACATTTGCCTCGCATATTTCTAATAGTGCAGGTGAGATAGTTTATGAGCCTATGCCACATATTCGATTGGACACAGCTCCAGTGGGCGGTGCCGTACTGGCAGTATTTAATAACGTTGATATGCATTGTGAGCAACTGTCTAACCCCGGTGTGGAGTTGGCTGCAGGCTGCTATTTGATCTCTAAGGTGACAGGGCTAAATCATGTTGCTCCACCCGTTGCTGCAACGAGCTAACTCTGCAACCTTTCCTTTCTTTTTTACTATTTATATTTCAAATTTCTATTGAGGACAATATTTATGTCTACACAAGCTAAAACGCTTGAGCAGCTCATCACAGAGCTACATACGACCAATGGTGAATTAATCACATCGAATAATGACTTAGCAAATACAGTGATAAACAAAACCGGTGAAATTGATGCTGCGGTAGCAAAAGCGCAAGCAGATGTGAGCGCAGCAGTCACAGCTGGAGATAGTCGTATTCAACAAGCCATCATTAATTTGGCTCAAAGCCATGCCGATATGCGCATTAACTACTATGACCGTAAGTTACATAGTAAAAATACACTTATTCAAGACAATGGGTTAGTGGCCGATCCAAATGATGAGTCACGCTCTAATTGGATAAGAGTGCCAAATGGAGGTGCCTGGACCGGGCACAATACGTATCCAGCTGCGAAAGCACTCACTAAGGTTCATACCGTGTCGGGTTATTCATACTCGCCTGGTTATTCTGAAACCCCTGAGAAATATGTGGCTGATTGGAGTCGCACATATATGCAATTCATACTAACCAATGAAAGTGCGACCAGCGAGCAGATAAATGACAACATTGCGTCACAAGGCGTTGATATAAATCGCTCTCAAATGGGGGGCTGGTGGAATGGCTCTCTGGTTAAGGATATTCCATGTATGAATATCGCAGGCTTACATCCATACAGCTGCTTATTTGCAAGACTAGTGAATGTGGTCTCTGATGGTGTATCTAACCCTCAAGGCCTGCTGCCGCAGAATATTTTACAGTTTGGCGGCAACTGTAACTTCTCAATTGACCGTGTTGTTAACTACCCTAACATTTCGGAATAGGTGATATATGTCTGAGACAAACCCTTTTGATAATAAAGATATCAGTGTAAATCATATTAAAGCAGAGCAGCGCTCGCGCATTCATTATGAAGTTGCAGATGCGGACTCCTTGATAGGCACGACCTCTGATACTACTCATATGATCTTGGTTGAGTTTGCTAAATTAACCCAGGCAATTTCAACAGCAGCCTCTCTTGATGAAGTTAAATCGGCAGCGTCACAATCTGCAAGCTTGTTTGCACCGATAGTAGAAAAGCTCAATGCGGATCAGTTGGCTTTCCCGTATCAGCATAAAGGAACTGAAACCGTGCTTGCTGAGATTGAAGCGCGCGCGCAAGGTGTCGCTGATATTATTAAGTAATAGTTGACTATTTCCTTCCCAAGAGATCCCCTATGAACTCCCAGTACTTTGATTTTTCTGCGCTCCCAGCGCCAGATATCATTGAGCCACTGGACTATGAACGTATATACCAAGCCCGCAAAGACAGGTTTAAATCCATTGCACCGCAATACGCTGATGCACTAGAGCTTGAAAGTGACCCGCTGACAGTTTGTCTGCAAGTAGAAAGCTATCGAGAACTGCTGTTGCGTCAGCGTATCAATGAAGCGGCGTATGCTAACTTGTTAGCGACGGCGCAAGGCGGCGATTTAGATCAGCTTGGTGTATTTTATGGTCTAGGGCGTGCCGAGGGTGAAGAAGACGGTAACTACCGTCTTCGCATTCGGCAAAAAACTCTGGCCTCCAGTACCGCTGGTAGCAAAGATCATTACCGCAATGCAGCGCTCACCGCTGCTCCCAATGCTATTCGTGATGTAGAAGTGGATAGCCCAACCTCAGGACGTGTTCGAGTATCGATATTATTCCAAGATGCGCAGCGTGCAGATGAACTTTTAGAGCAAGTACGAGAATACGTACTGAGTGATCAAGTGAAGGTTTTGACTGATCATGTAGAGGTCAATCATGCACAAGAGGTGCCTATTGATGTAAAAGCTGATATTTATTTACAACACAATGTACCTAATTGGGTATTTACGCAGTTGGAAGACAAACTCCGAACTGCGTGGCAAGACGCAATGGCCCTTGGTGTTGCGATGACCCCCAGTTGGTTGAGTGCTCAATTGCATGTCGATGGCGTAAAGCATGTTGAAATACACACGCCTGATAACTTGATTGATATCGCGTCCAATCAATATGCTCAGTTAGGGCAAATTCAATTATGTCTCATCACTTAGATACTCAAAGCGACGTATTATTGCCATACAATCACAGTGATCTCCAAGCTTCCATCGTAAAACATGGACAATTAGAGATGGTATTGGGTGATGGCATATCACTCTTACGTGGCTTTAAATCCCACCCTAAACAGTCTTTATTGCCTTGGCTTATTTGGGAGTATGGTCTTGGTGCTTTAGTCCCATACTTAGATAACCTTGACCAAGTACTGCAACAAGGCCTTGCTTGGCAGCGGATCCGAGGTACGCGAAAAAGTTTAGAAATGGCATATGGTTGGCTCGGTTTTTCACTCAAAGATGTTGAAGAATCAGATTCATATCGCCACTTTTATCGCTATCAATGCCACCTAGAGCAATTACCTAATATCAATGATGTTGAGCGCATGTCTCAATTGGCTGAGCTCAGTGCTCCAGCAAGAAGTGAACTCACTCGGGTGACTTATCAGCTCGATATTAGAGAGTTGACTTTATCTGCGAACCCTTTTGGGTCGCTATTAAGTGATCACTCAGGTTTTAGGCATCGCCTTAACAGTGGCAAGCTGCTGCGAATAAGCACCAAGCGTACTCACCCAGCACACTATAGTTTCAGTAGTGATGCGCACAGTGGTTTTACTCGCAAGCATAATAGCAGTTGGCAGAGTTATTCCTCTGAAATTTTGGGTGTTTTACGCCTTAGTGAGCCGCTTATAAACCAATTTGGTGCGACTTCGGTACATAGTCGCCAGTCGAGTCGTGCTTATACTCTTGACCAAGCGCAGTGGTTTGGTCATTGGCAAGCGAGCAGTTGGTCTGCTGTTCAATCACCTCAAGTGATCATTACACACCAGCAAAATCGCTAACTTTTTCAACTTTTAATTAATCCTTAGCTTGGTTTTATGCAACTCTCCATGAGTGTTTGCAAGGAAAGTGATGTCATGCCTAGGAAGGCTCGTTGAGGCACTTGGTAAATGAGTTAATGCGGTACATGGAACGAGTGAAGGACGATAAGGAAATATTTTGGCTATTCTTACCCGTGCAGGGCGAGCCATGCTCGCTCAAACAATTGCACAAACTCCAATTTATTTGGCTTGGGGGCGCGGAGGGTCTCAATGGCAGACGCCACCAGCCGAGCCCATTGCAGCGACAAACCTTGCATCTCCCATAGGTTATCGCAAAGCGAAAAAAGTCGGGTTTTGTTATCCCGATGATCAAGGTGACATCTTTATTCAAGGTGGTCGCTTTAGCTCATCCTCCGAGCCAACTCAGCATATTTATTGTGAATTTACCTTTGATTTTACTGATGGCGCAGGAGAAACCGTGCGTGAACTCGGTTTAATGTCAGGCTTGCAAGCAGGTGCTCAGATCCCCGATGGCTTAGTGTATTTGACGCCTGAACAGGTAGCTAATCCTGGCACTTTATTGCTTCTTGAACATCGTGCTCCGCTTATCCGTGAGCAGGGCGTGCGAGAAAGCTTCGAATTTGTTGTCAGCTTTTAGAGGTGTTTATGCTTGACGATTATTATGAAAAATTTCATGCAGACTCAGGCTATGAACGTTTACTGTTCAGGGCTGGCAAGGGACTGCAAAGCAGAGAGCTCAATGATTTACAGTCACAAGTCAATCACCAAATAAAGGGGGTTGCGGATGTACTCTTAAAAGATGGTGATTTGGTCAAAGGTGGCGAAGTGATCATTGATGCAAAGTTGGCCACTGCTTTAGTAACAGACGGTGAAGTATACATTGCCGGGCAAGTAAGGCCGGTATCAAGCAGCGCTGTACCTATCGATATGACTGACAGTGTCGATGTTGGTGTATGGCTCACCCATAATGTAGTGACTGAGGAGCAAGACCCCAGCCTAAGAGACCCTGCTGTTGATGCAATTAACTTTGACGAACCTGGCGCCGCACGTTTGCAGCAAGTTTGCCAGTGGGGATTACGCAGTGATGGGGTTGGTCCTGATGATGCATTTTACCCAGTACATAAGATAGAACAGGGCACCTTAATTATAAAGCAACCTCCACCGCAGTTGGATGCGGTGACACAAGCGCTTGCACGTTATGACAGAGAGTCAAACGGGGGAAGCTATGTGGTTGAAGGGATGTCTTTAAGTTATCGAGGCGCAGATCAGACCGTTCAACGTTTTAGCTTGGAAGAAGGCAAAGCGCATATCGAAGGCTACGAAGTCGCATTTGCAACCTCAAGAACGGCTGAGTTTGATTATAATCCTGATGTTGGAGAGGTCAAAGAAGAGCCGAAAACTTTTCAATCCGATAGCCAAGGGAACATGCGAATTGACACTGATTTCTTTCCGGTTAAGCAGGTTGAAGAGGTGAATGTCACCGCTGAAAAAACTGTCCAACTTACTCGTGGTCAGCTTAGAGGTGGGGAAGACTTATTGCCCGATGAGGCGGTTCTGGAGATATTGACTGTCGCTTTAGTCGGATCAGAGACTAAAACCTATACCCAAGGTGTTGATTTTATATTTTTGCGAAACCACATCAGTTGGCAGCTCAGTGGTGATGAACCGAATACCGGTGAACAATATGAGGTAACGTATCGTTATAGAAAGCAGTTGATGCTCGATTTTGATGAATACGGATTTAATCTTGATAGGCAGTTGGCTGATGGTGGTGTTATTGTCGATAACACTTTAGTGACCATTGACTACCAATGGCACCGTCCACGCATTGATTTAATTGTGCTTGATCGCTTTGGTCAAATTAAACGGATTAAAGGGCAGGCGGCACACCAATTTCCTACTGCGCCTAAAGCACCTGCGCATCATTTAGCTTTGGCGCAAGTTACCCAATCTTGGTTAAGTGAGCAAGCACCTGAGATTGAAAACTTAGCTGTACGTGCCGTTTCAATGTCACAGCTTGAGCAAATGCAAAATCAAATTGGTGATCTATACCAATTGTTGGCAATTGAGCGTCTTCGTAATGATGCCAATAGCCAAGATCCTGCCAGTAAATATGGCGTGTTTGTAGACCCGTTCATCGATGATGATATGCGTGATGCTGGGATTGCACAAACGGCTGCGATTGTTGATGGCGAGTTAGTATTACCCCTCAGTGCAGATATTGCAGAGTTGCCAGTCCCAAATGGTGGGCTACTGACCTTACCCTATGAGCTGGAAAATGTGCTCGAGCAGCCTAAGCAAACGGGCAGTATGAAAATAAACCCTTATCAAGCTGTTGAGCCTATCCCTGCCACGATTACTTTAACGCCGAGTCTTGACCATTGGACACAAACGCAGCGCAGTTGGACGAGCCCGATTACGCAACGTTTTACCCGAGGTGGAGGATGGCGAACTCGGACCACGCAATCAACGCAAACACAGGTAATTGGCCGCACAACGCGCAGCGCTGAATTGTTACGCCGTCGTTGGGTGAACTTCTCTTTGTCTGGTTTTGGCGAAGGTGAAGCACTGAAACGAGTAATTTTTGATGGCACCGTGGTGACACCTGAGGAGACATAATGATTAACGCAGATCCAAACGGCCGCTTGAGCGGCCGTTTTTATATTCCCGCAAACATTCCTGTTGGCAGTAAAACAGTGAGATTTGAGGGAGAAAAAGGCTCATTCGGTGAGGCAACTTACACAGGTAGTGGCACCATCGTGAGTGAAACAGCGCGCCGTATTACCACAATTACAACGGTACGTTTTGACCCGTTGGCACAAACATTTACTTTGCCACAAAGTCGCTTCATTGCGGGCGTTGAGTTGTGGTTTAAGAAAATAGGGGGCGATAAGCCCGTTCGCGTTCAGATCAGAGAAACCGAAGTGGGTATTCCCAACCAGACCGTTCTGGCGGAGGCATCACTGGAGCGCTCGATGTTTAAAGTGAATGGTGAACCAACTTTATTTGAGCTTGACCCTGTGTCTCTAAATGCTGGGCAAGAATATGCCATAGTGGTGTTAACAGACGATCCCGATCACGAAGTGGCGATTGCTGAACTGGGTAAGTTTGATAGCGAAAGTGGGTGGGTGACCACACAGCCATATCAAGTTGGCGTATTGCTTTCATCGAGCAACGCGTCTACCTGGACACCGCATCAAAATCGAGATTTAACCTTTCGGTTAAAAGCTGCACGCTTTACACATACAACACAGACAGTCCCACTTGGTCAAGTTGAACTGGATGAACACAGTGATATTTTGGCGATGGCCGTGATTGAGCGCCCAAGTAGTGAAACCCAGCTTCATTTTGAGTTTAGTGGTGCGCAATTAGGTCAATTTAATTTGCAAGAGTGGCAAGCACTGCGTTTGGCTAACAAGGTGAAAGAACCATTGCAGGTGAGCGCGAGATTAACAGGGACCGAAACGCAAACACCGGTGTTGTTCGATAGTGTGCAAACTGCACTGGGTAAAGTGAGTAATGAAGCTGATTATGTAACCCGTGCAATTCCATGCCAAATCGGTGGTAGTTTGAAAGTCAGTTTTGAAGGGCTGCTTCCTGGTACGGCTAAAGTGGATGTGTTTATTCAGCAACAAGGTCAATGGGTAAACATACCGCAGAAAACAACTCAGCCACAGGGAGATGGCTGGCTATTGTGCAATTACGAGTTTTCTAACCTGAGTGAATCACAAGCGCGCGTGAAGCTGGTGTTATCTGGCACACACATAGACAGACCCCGTGTACGCTCCCTCAGAACCTTCTCAATTTAGGAGGGGGTATGATAGACGATAAAACCCTTTCTTATGCACTACCTCTCCCACACCCTGACAATTTATTACAACAAGATGTAGAGCGAATTCGACAAGCGATAATCGATATTGATCAGGTGCTCTATATGCAAACCAATCTTGACCAGCAGCAAGATACGTTGCTGAACGAGAAACTCAGACGAGTCAAGCTTAACCAGCTACTCGGCGAACCACTATTAACTTTATAAGAGGATATTATGGCGAGTATTCAAAATGCCGTGCAAGTCATGGTAGATAAGCTAGTTGCCGATATGGAGGGCAATCAGCCGCTTACAGCCGAAGAACAAGCATTAGTAAGTAATGCTATTACCAAACTGACCGATAATGCAAAGCTTGAGCAAGCAGTTGTCGCAGTTGCAGAGTCACATATTAATGATGCCACGTCGACACTACAGCAAGTATCGCAATCCAGTGGTGCGGCTTTGCAAAGTGCGACTGAGTCGCTCACGCAAACCAGTGCAACACTCGATACAAAGTCTAGTAAATTAGATTTGTTAGATTCGATGGCGCCAAACTTAAACCGCGTAGAGTCTTTGCAGGCTACAAGTAACGCATTGCATATCAGACCTTTATTTGGCATGACGCCGATAGATTCGCCGAGCACTTCTGCAAATAATCGTAGGGCAACAGCTGTATTTGCTGTTTACGATAATAGTGGAGATACTTATGTTATTAGGCCGAGCTTCACTCACAATGCGACAACTGAACAGTGTCGATTAGAGTATTTAAAGCTCAACGCCAATGCAGCAGAAAAAACAACGACGCACACCAGTTTTGTTCATAGTAATGCATTTGAGCAAAACCCAGCGAGTAAAATTTTCTATTACGGCACCAGTGCGTATTTACCGCTTGCAAGTAAAAGCAATGCGGCAGATATTCAGTATGAAATTGTGTATAGCACGCAGGACTCTCAAACAACCGCTATTGCAAACTATGGCGGTATATTCTGTAAATCATCAGGCTTTACCTCTATTACTAAGCCAAAGCAAAATTTAGATGCAATCGATCAATTTGGTATTAGCACAGCAACAACTCATGCTCATCATCAAGTCGGTGTTTTGTACGACAACAATAAACATTGCCTTGTTATGGTTGATGAAGGCACATCTGTATTGGTTGAAAAGTACCGTGATGGTAACGTTGTCACAACGACAGCTATCGCCAACAATGAAGAGTTACAAGCTTATGTGGATGCCGGTGACTTCACGGTTGTGAAATTTATGTACCACAGCTTACAGCATGCTAATGGTAGACATTATTTCAACCATTCTGAAACACCGATGAGTAGCTATGGTGTGAGTTATTATGGCTATTTTGGTCACTACAATGGCGTGACCAAAATGGGTGAAAATAAGTTCAGTGCTCATTATCGCTTTACCCATGAAAGACGTTTAGAGCCGCTTAACTTCTTCTTCAGTTGTAGCACGGGTCATTACAATGCTCACAATTCACCAGATGCTGAAACTAAAGTGATACTTGAGACGATGTCTGGCGAAATATTGGGGGCATACTCATATCATTCAAGGCCTTACCACGCAGCATATGATAACGGCCTGATGGGGGGAGTAATTAGTTGTATTAATCCATATTCTGGCGCAGGCATTTTGAATGAGCATTACACCTATAATAATTATGGCCTTGGCCGTACTTGTCGTGCATTTTAAGGAGAAAACATGAGTTGTGAGTATTTTGCCGATAAAGGCATGAAAATTGATGGAAACTATTGGTTGGTTCACCCTCAAACTGGGGTTGCTTGGAATAGCACCTCGATTGAGGATTACAAGCAAACTTATGAGGCTCAGCAAATTGCATTGGCTGAAGAAAGGTTAAAAGCCGACAAGGCCGAACAGCTTACTGCGATCAAAGAGGCGGTGTTTAATAAACTCAATGATGAGCAGTGGCGTGTGCAAAAAGCCCAAGAGCACCTATTGATGGCTGAGCTTTCGGGTGATCAGGCTGAAATAGGTTTAAGTAAGGCACATTTGGCTGAATTATTGGCGCAACGAGAGCAGATCCGTTTAGCCAGTGACAAAGCTGAGCTGACTCTTGCGGATATTTCAACATCCGAAGAACTGAAAGAATTTACGTTTGATGTAAATATTTCATTATAAATTTGGTGCAATGACCCGTTTTATTCCCAATAAACGGGTTAGTATCATGTGTGCTTGAGAAAGCAACAGACTTGTTATTCCAACAACCTAAACCCGCTTAGCCGTGTCGAGCGGGTTTTCTTTTATTGACTTTTATGCTGCTTGTAAATTATTGCGTATAGGGCAGGAATGACCTGTTTTAATCCCTTAAAATAAGTAAAATACACTTAAGCTTGAGAAAAGTTTAAACAGTTGGTGATTGACACTGAGCTGATACATTACCTAACAATATAATGCGCCACTTTGCTGGTTTATCTTGGATAAATGAGTACTTGGCGTTTTTTGTATTGCGCACCGGTTTAACGGTTTTAAGGCGGTCATAAATGACCTGTTTTAATTCCTTAAAATCAGTAAAATACACCTAAGCTTGAGAACAGCTTACACAGCGTGTGATTGACACTGAGCTGATACATTACCTAACAATATAATGCGCCACTTTGCTGGTTTATCTTGGATAAATGAGCTCGTGGCGTTTTTTGTATTACGCACAGATTTAGCGGTTTTAAGGCGGTCATAAATGACCTGTTTTAATTCCTTAAAATCAGTAAAATACACCTAAGCTTGAGAAAAGCTTAAACAGCTCATGATTGACACTGAGCTGATACATTACCCAACTATATAAAGCGCCATTTTGCTGGTTTATCTTGGATAAATGAGCGCGTGGCGCTTTTTGTATTACGCACCAATTTAGTGGTTTTAAGGCGGTCATAAATGACCTGTTTTAATCCCTTAAAATCAGTAAAATACACCTAAGCTTGAGAAAAGCTTACACAGCGTGTGATTGACACTGAGCTGATACATTACCCAACTATATAAAGCGCCATTTTGCTGGTTTATCTTGGATAAATTAGCGCGTGGCGCTTTTTGTATTACGCACCAATTTAACGGTTTTAAGGCGGTCATAAATGACCTGTTTCAATCCCTTAAAATCAGTAAAATGACCTTAAGCTTGAAAGAGCTTTACACAGTTATCCCATGAATCAAAACCCGTGCTTGAATGAGTGCGGGTTTTTTATTGCAGATAGGAATATTATGAGCGGCTTTACTAAATTAGACTTATCGAAAGTGCCTGTTCCAGACGTGATTGACACGCTTGATTATGAACAAGAGTATGAGCAGCTCAAAGCCCAATTTTTATTACAAAACCCGCAGTATCAAGCTGCCCTTTCATTAGAAAGCGATCCTGTTGCCTTGCTGTTACAAACACTCGCATATCAAAAGGTACTACAAAAACAAAAACTCAATGATGCAGTGAAGAGTAATATGTTGGCATCAGCACAAGGGCATGATTTAGATGCCATTGCTGCACGGTATAATCTGTCACGTAAAGCATCTCCAAGTGAGTCTGATGCTGCTTTTAGACAGCGCATACAATTGGCATTTGATGGCCTTAATACGGCAGGCAGTCGCGAGTCATACATTTATCACTCCATGTCATGCGACCCGCAGGTAAAAGATGTGGCGGTAAGTAGTCCAGACCCTTGCGATATAGAATTGACCATACTGAGTAACAGTGACGCCGGTCAGCCAAACGATGCGCTGATTAATAAGGTAAAGCACTATTTTTCTGCACAAGGCACAGAGCAGGCTGGTATCGACGAAGTGGCATCGAAAGTGCGTCCATTAGGGGATAGAGTGACGGTGCACAAGGCACAAATAAAACCATTTTCGGTGAACGCGGAGCTCTCTATTTTACATGGCCCTTCCGGTAATGCGCTTGTTGCAGCGGCTGAGCAAGCGGTGCAAGCATATTGTGAATCACGACATTATCTTGGTAAAAAAGTCACGCGGGCAGGGATTTACGCCGCACTGCATCAATCGGGTGTAGAGGATGTGACTTTGTTGACTCCAGTCGACGATATTGTCTGTCAGGCGACAGAAGCGCCTTATTGCGAGTCTATCGCAGTATTGATGGAAAATGTCTATGGATAAACTGATCCCAACCAATGCCAGTGAGCTAGTCAAAGCACTTGGTCAGCAGGTTCCGTCTCATCAAATTGTTCGACAATTACTGCTCTCTCTATTGGCACTGTCTAGTCGAAGTGATGCGCAGTTAGTTTGGTTGGCAAAGTTATGTGGGATGCAACCCAGTGCGGTACTGGTGAATCCTAGTATCTTATTACAATGCAGTGCTAAGCAACTGTTAACACTGGTGGAGCACCCTGAACTCTGTGATGCTCAACAGCTCAATGAATTTGCTACTCAACTTAGCATTGAAAACTGGCAGCCTGATGAGTCTGATGCTGTGAAACGCAGCCAAGTAAAATCTGCATGTGTGTTGAATGATAGCCGCTTGTTGCTTGCCAGTGTCTGGGACCCTTTTTTGTGCCCGGCAGCGTTGCTGCCTTGGTTAGCCTGGTCTGTATCTGTAGATGAGTGGGACGAGGCATGGAGCGAAGCCCTAAAGCGCCAAGTGATTAATGACGCATTCGCCGTACACCAAGTGAAAGGCACGCCTTACGCGCTGAAAAAGGCGCTCGATAGTTTAAATATTAAAACCGAAATCAAAGAGTGGTGGCAAGGAGACAATTTAGAAGTGTTGCCCCGAGGCACTGTGCAAGTGTGGGCACTTATCAATAGTAATTTGGATGAGCAGCAGCAAGGAATGCTGACCCCCCAAATGTTAAAGCGAGTGCGTCGAATAATTGATGCAGTCAAGCGGGGTTCTATTCATGTGGATGTGCAATTAGGACTTTCTTACAGCGAGCAGTTAGGCGCAGTATGCGCTTTGCCGCCAACCATAGTCCAGCGTATGGATGCGCCTACTGGCAGTGGCGTTAAGCCCAATGAAGCAATGCAAAACAACGCGGCATTTGGAGCCGCTCAAAGCAGAGGCATCAAACATTTAGCTATTGCCGGTCAGGGAGTTGTCCCTCCAAGTAATACCGGTGGTGCAGGTTTTTTTGCCGTGAATGCAAGTTGTTCTGCTAGGCATTTAGCAATAGCAGGCCAGAGCGTTAAGCCGCCAAAACCTAGTGGGGCATATCATTCATTTGGTGCAACTAATGCTCATACATTATGTAGTTGGCAAGTTGCGGGGAGCGGTATAAAACCCGGCAATAGTAAAGGCCTCTATGGGGTATTTGGCCTGTCTAAATCGAATCAATCGCACCATTTAAATATCTCAGGCCAAACTGTTTTACCTCCTCACAGCACTGGGAATGAGGGTTTATTCAGTGTTACGAGACAAATTATTTATCAACATTTTAACTTACAAGGAGCTGCTTAATGTCTGCATTAACGCTGCAGTTTACCCAAGTTGGCTTAGATGCTTTGTTAGCGGCCAAAGCCAATGGTAAAAAAGCACAGATCAGCCATATGGCATTTGGTGACGCAAGTTATACGCCGTCGCAAACTCAAACGAGTCTGCGTAATCTTAAAGAGCTTCAGCCAATTCGGGATGACAATTACGAAACAGATGAAAACCACCAAGTCACTGTGGTTGCACTGTTTGATAAAGCCATGTCGGCACCTGAATATGCCATTCGTGAAGTCGGTGTGTTTATCCAAATCGATGAACCAGTAGGCAGTGACCAAAATTTAGTGTTACTGGGCGTATATTCTGAGCCAGATCGTACATTAGGTTATCGCACTCCAGATGTGAAAATTCTGCAAAGTGTGACCTTGAGCCTTGCTCAGCTTCCATCCGATAGTGTGGAGGTGAAGCCGGGTATCGATAATTTTAACGTATTGCTTGATAACGAACTTGCAGATTTAACCTTGGTGCAGCTAGACACAATGCATCGACAATTAAAACAAGAACTGCGATTACTCGCTTTAGAAAAAGGGCAATAGGAATTAAGGAAGACTGATGTCAAACGAACATACAACTATTACAGAGAGCCTAGCAAAAGTAGCCACGCGTGCTAACGAGCTGTGCAACACCGTGGATGCGCAGATCGATAACATAAAAAATACATTAAAAGCAGAACAGGATGCATTGCAAGCTAAAAAGACACAGTTTGATGCACAAGCTGCGAGCTCGATTAGCCAATATCAAGGAAAAATGGATGACTTTATCGAGTCGGGTGATAATCGTTATCAAAAAGCATTATCTAAAGGCGATGTCATTGTTCCTGTCAATTTAAAGCATTTAGATGATTCTAAATTTTATCCAGTGACACTTTATCATTGCAAAATGCTCGATGTACGTGTTGAGAGGTATGTGCATGATGATGTGTCGGGTGGTGGGATTTTAGATTATTTTGTGCAATTGCAAAACTGGTCTAATGGTGGCGACTTTACGTTTGCTAAGCAATTTCATCACTCTTATTCAGGCCGAGCATTTGTTGGGAAAATTTCTGCAGCTTCAACGCCTTATACGTCTTCTATTTGGCTGCGTGGTGGCTGGTCTTATAAGTTTTATTTAAATGGTCATTACAGTAAAGGGCCGGTGGTTATTGAGTCTGAAACACAAGTGGTAGAGCGTATTGCAAGTACGGATTACTTTTTGGCACCAATCACTGAAGTTCAGCCGCATGTTGCAGCAAATAATTTTATTTTGGGAGTATAAAAGATGACGGAACATGAACTGTTTACAGCAAAGCAATGGTTAGAAATAAAAAGTATTCGTAACTCGTTATTGAGAGAATCGGATTGGACACAAGTGAATGACAGTCCATTCAGTGCTGAGGATTCCCAGTTGATTCAAGAATATCGTGCAGCTTTGAGAAATATTCCACAAGAATTCAACAGCCCTGAAAGTGTAGTCTGGCCACAAAAGCCAGACGTACTTAAAGCATCTTAGGCTCGAATAAGAGAGTATTATGTCGGATAACAACTTAACTATCACAGAACGTCTTACTAACGTCTCTGAGCGTGCGAACGCATTGTGCGATACCGTCCAAAATCAAATGGGTCTGATTAATCAAGCTCTAGATTCAAAATCGACTGAGCTTGATACACAGTATGAAAACTTTAAAGCTGGCATGGCTGAGAGCATCAATGGGCTTAATGTTTACAAAGAAGGCTTAACTAAGCGTTTTTCTTTTAAACAGCACTTATCAGCTGGGGGTTACACATCCGCCGCTGATGGCCCTGATGAGAGCTATAGATACTGTGTAGCGCCAAAAGATCCATACTACATTAATTTAATTGAGTTTGATGCGCAGCACATTGGCAACTCTTTTGGTTCAGATGGTGATACATTTAAATGTGACTTTGTAATGTCGCACAGAGGCATGGCAACTTATTATGATCACCTAGTGATATATGGTGCATCTTCTCATGATTGCGTCTCTGCGCGTATCGAAGTGAAGCATATTATGCACGATACTGCATTGAAATTATTCATTTCGGAGCCAGGTGAAGCGCCTAGGTTTATTGATATTACTAAAGCGGATGTGGGCAAAACACTCACGGTATTTTTCCGACAAATTGGCAAAGGATATGGCAATGGTATTGGGCGTGTCTCTTTGTTTGTTGATACTCGCCCCCACTGTGGTTCTGAGCGAGCTTTCACCGCAACGTGTGAATATACCTCGGTCAATGGCCGCCCATGTGCTGAACGCGTTTCTCATAATCAACCGTCTTGGGAGCAATAAGTATGGACCATGAAAACATAGTAACAGAACCGCATGGTGAAGATATTACTTGGGTCACGGTGAGGTCTAAACGTGACAACTTGCTGGTAGAGTCTGATTTATTGGTATTACGCGCACTGGAAAATACGCAATCGGTGCCCACTGAACTCAGTGATTATCGACAAGCATTGCGTGATTTACCGACTCATTTTCCAACGCCTTTAGAAGTCGTTTGGCCTACTTTAAACTAAGTATCTTAAATTTGGGCATTTCGTCCATCTCGACTCGCCTTTTCCTTCGAGTCACAACCATCATAAGTCTCAACTTCAAAGAGTAAATAACCTCATGCAAAGATGTACCTTAATTAATAAGGTGCTTGAATGCTTATCATCTGGACTTCAAGGGGTGGCACATGTGGGGCTCTTAAAAGCCGCACAACCTTACCCAGATCTGACGCAGCAAGCCCAACTGACAGTCAAGCTGCTCGGCGAACGTCAAGCCAGTGAACTGCAGGCGAAAGGCGCCGACAAAGGCGTTACATATGGACCGTCGTACAATAAAAACCTCAGTCCAAACTCACTCGATAGACGAGTGTTGCAGTTACAGCTAGACATAGAGTTGGAAGATGCTGACAACGCGCAGCTGCTGCAAAGACTTGATCAGTTGATAACTCAGTGTGAGGCACTTGTGATGGTGGACGAAATGCCCATCCATTGGCAGCACTTTATCGCTCAAAAAAGCGATATATCATTTAGTCATCAAGTCAGCTCAACACTGGCGAAAGCGCAGCTTTATTGGGATTTTTACTATCAAGTGGAATACCCAGACGATCCTCCAGGGCCTGCCATTACCGAAGTATATTTGGGGCCCAAAGGGGGAGAATATAAGTTGATAAATAAAGCACCCACCACAACTTAGGAGCGACTATGTTAGCAAATCAACAGCAGTCTGAACTGGCTGTGTCTGACATGCAGTATCGCTTTGCCAAATTAATTTCAATCGGGACGGTTGAAGAAGTTGACTATGATTTGGCGAGGGTCAAAGTGCGTATCGGTGAGTGGTTGACCGCAAAATTACCCTGGTTGACCAATCAAGCTGCTCAAGACATGACATGGCAAGCCCCAGAAGTGGGTGAGCAAGTGTTAGTGCTTGCGCCTTGCGGAGATATGGCACAAGGCATTGTACTGGGTAGTTTGTATGCCAATGGTCATGAGCAGCCGCATTTTAAAATGAACCATGTGGTGGATGCGACCAGTGCGACAGGTGATGAGTTAGTACAAAGCCTAAGTGCTGTACCAACGGAGTCTCGTGAGCATGTCCAGCGCACACACTACCAAGATGGTGCAATCGTTCAATATGACCGAGAAAAACATGCCTATGATATTTTTGTACCAGAATCACAAGGTGATAACCCTGCCCAAATAAATATCTTTTCCGGTGGCGAAGTGAATATCGAATGCAAGCAAAATGCCAATGTACTGGTGCATGGTGAAACCGATATTAATGGTAAGAAAAACATCTCAATTACCGCAACAGAAGCGCTAAATTTGACAGGGAAATCCGTCAATATTACCTCTAAAGAGAAAGGAACCAAAGTGATTGCAGAGCAAGGCGATATGTTGATACAGACAGAGAAAGGTGCAATGACATTAGACTCAAAAGCTGACACCACTATTAAAACCGCTGCGGCCATGACAGTCAAAGCAGGTGCAGTAATGAAGCTAGATGGTTCAGCAATCAAAGCACAGGAGGGTTAGCGTATGCCAGCAGTTTCAGTCGATGGTGCTATCACAGATGTTCATGGAGGGTTTGCCCCTGGCGTTATTTCCGCTTCAGGTCCCAAATTTACAGTGGGAGGGATTGATGTGCTGCGAAAAGGAGACAGTGTGAGTGAGCATGTTTATATGCCGGACCCCAAGGTTAAACACTCGGGAAAGGTTGTTCAAGCTGGCGCGCCCAATTTTACGATAGGTGGCAAAGCGATTGCGAGACTGGGAGATCCCACTGATTGCGGCGGTAAAATAGCTGTTGGTGTGGGCAGCTTCACGGTAGGAGATAAATGATGATTGGAATGAATGCACAAACGGGTAAGCCGTTAGGTGGCGTTGAGCATTTAAAGCAAAGTATTCGCGACATTGTGACAACACCGCTCGGTAGTCGAGTGATGCGTCGTGATTATGGCTGTGGGCTATTTGAACTCGTCGATAGACCGTTTTCTCACAACCTAGTTGGTGATATCACCATGTCGATTGCCAATGCGCTAGATAGATGGGAGCCGCGCTTTCGTCTAGAAGGTGTGTCTGTGCATCCGGCAGGTGAAGGAAAAGTCGATATCACCATCGAAGGCCTTTACCTGATTAACAATGAGCCGGTGACAATAGAAGGGATCCAGGTTTAATTCAAGATAGGTTGGCATATCGGTCAACTTTTCACACTTAACTTCATTCTGTACTGACTGGTACAGATAAAAAATTAATCAACTTAAGCCATGCGACTGACTTGAATGTTCAAGCTCGGTCACATGGCTTTTTTATTAGCTAATTGACATACCTTTAAAGGAGATATCTATGTCGGGATTTCTACACGGTGTAGAAGTAATTGAAGCGCAAACTGGCACGCGCCCAATTAAAACAGTAAAAAGTTCAGTAATTGGTCTGATTGGTACAGCCCCATTTGCTGACAAAGATGCATTTCCACTAAATAAGCCTGTTCTTGTTGCTGGTAAACGCGCTGATGCTGCTGGTCTAATTGACCCTAATTTAGCAGCGTTTCAACAGAAACTAACTGAACGTAAAGATGCTGCTGCGGCGGCTGTTGCGGGCAGTGAAGCATTACAACTGGCTGAAGGCAAAGCTGCGGCTGCGAAAGGTTCAGACTTGACTGCACAAGAAAAGGCGGAAATCTTAGCTAAGCTTGAGCAAGACGCAAAAGACTCAATCAAAGATATTTTAGATAAAGATAAAGGCTCTTTATTTGCTGCAATTGACGGTATTTTTGACCAAGCAGGTGCTGCCATTGTGGTGGTGCGTGTAGCAGATGATGCTAATGACGCGACTGTGATGGCTAACATGGTTGGTGGTGTTAATGCTCAAGGCGAATTTGAAGGCGTTCACGCTTTCCTAGGTGCAGAATCAGAACTCGGTTTCTCTCCTCGTATACTAGTGGCGACTGGTTACACTCATCAACGCCCATTAGACGGCGATAACAACCCGCTGAAAAACCCAGTAGTTGCAGAAATGCAAGGTATTGCTGAGCGTCTTCGCGCAGTGATCATTGCGGATGGCCCAAGCGGTACAAACTCTGAAGCCATTGCTTATCGTAGTGATTTTGGCTCACGTCGTGTTTTTGTTGTTGACCCGCATGTCAAAGTGTTCAAAAACGGCCAACCAGAAGAAGAGCCAGCAAGTGCACGCGTTGCGGGTATGATTGCAAAGTCTGATAACGACCGCGGTTTCTGGTGGAGCCCAAGTAACACGGCTATGAATGGCATTGTTGGCACACAGCAAGCAATCGATTTCCAACTCGGCGACAGAAATGCACGTGCAAACCTGTTAAATGAAAATGAAGTAGCAACAATCATCCGTCAAAATGGCTTTAAGCTTTGGGGTAACCGTACTTGTTCTGGCGACCCTAAGTGGGCTTTCCTATCAGTTGTTCGTACAGCGGATATGATCAACGACTCGCTACTTCGTGCACATATGTGGGCTGTTGACCGTAACATCACGTCAACTTACATCAAAGATGTGACAGAAAGCGTTCAAGCTTACCTTGATAGCTTAAAAGCGCAAGGCGCTATCCTTGGTGGCCAAATCTGGGCTGATGAAGACCTTAACACGCCTGAAAATATCCAAGCGGGTAAAGTGTACTTCAGCTTTGATTTCACTCCGCCAACACCTGCTGAGCACATCACGTTCAAGAGCATCTTAACTAACAACTACCTAGAGGAAATCGTATAATGGCAATGTCTCCTAAAATCCTAAAGAAATCAAAGCTGTTTGTAGATGGTAAGGGTTACCTTGGCATTGCAGACGAAATCTCGCTTCCTAAAGTCACAGTTAAAACACGTGAAGTGACTTCAGGTTTCCAAGCGCCAATCGAGCTAGATGTAGGTCAACTTGAAAAGCTTGAGGGTTCAATCACGTTACTAGAGTACAACGCAGATGTACTTAAGCTACTGGGTGATTGGGGCGGTACTGGCAGAACAATTAATCTGACTGCACGTGGTGCGATCCAAAAGCAAGGTGCTGCACCAGAGCCTGTCGTTGTCACATTACATGGCTTCTTCAAAGAAGTAGATATGGGCAGCTGGAAAGACGGCGAAGAAGCGAAAATGACGCTGCAATACGCTGTTCAAAAGTACAAGTTAGAAGTGAACAACGAAGTTATCTACAACATTGACCTGTACAACGATATCCGCGAAATCGCGGGTGTTGATCACATGGCTAACCTACGCAAGACTATCGGAGCTTAATCTATGACTGAAATCATTAAACTGACTTTCCCTGTTACGGTCGATGGGCATGAGTATGCAGAACTAAAAATGAGACGACCTAAAGTGCGCGATCGGTTAATGGTTGATAAAGCGGATATTAGCGAATCTGAAAGTGAAATCCGTTACTTCTCACATTTGTGTGAAGTGTCTCCAGATATCATCGAAGAGCTAGATTGGAGCGACTTTGTTAAGTTACGCGAGGCGCTCCAGGCTTTTCTCGTATCCCGCCCAAGCGTCTAAAAGCAATGGTGATTGCCCTGGCTAAGTACACAGGGTGGGGCTTGCAAGAACTCAACGGGCTGACTGAAGACGAACTCATCGAGTGGTTTGAAGCAGCGGTTGATTATAAAGAAGCAACAGAGGCGGGGTAACCCGCCTTTTTTTCACCAGCGCAAGTTTGATAGCTCAAGGACTTAAGCGCAGTTTTAGGGTCTTGAGCTATCAACCTTGGCACAGTGCCGTTCGTTGCGCTGTGCAATCCACACATTCCCGCTTATTTCTCTTCCTAGGTATGATTATGAAACATCAAGGATTGTCTGCAAAAGACCGTTCAAAGAACAAAGTAAAGTACCGCCTACCTAAGCAGGATCAGGTTGATCCAAATGTTCAATTAGGCAGTTTGCTTGCTAATTTGGTTAAAGCTAAAAAGCCATTAGATACCAGCGCATTAGAGGCTGTGATAGGGCAATTAGCCAATGTTAATGTCAATGAATTACTGGGCAATACCAGTCAGGTAATCTCAAGCCATTTGACGCAATTTTCCAGTGCACAAGTAAAGTCAAATAATGCGGTTACACACAGTGCACAGATGCTGCAAGGGGCTCAAGATGAGCAACAAGCCGAGACACTGAAAGCGCAAGTGGATGCCAAAATTGGTGATGGCACAGGGTTAAGCGGTGCCATTAAATCACTGGCAGAGCAAGTGTCGGCGTTAGATTTTCAGCAGTTACAAACAGCAGCAAGCAACGAGCTTTCCCAGCTGCAGGCTGCGCTGCCACAGCTTTACGATGGCTTACCTATTAATGCATTGAGTGAGTCATTAGCCACGGCAACTGCGCAAGTAAAAAATACTGATACGCAAAACACCTTAGATCTGCAGCTTGATGCATTGCGCCAAGCTGCACCCGTTATGGTTGATGCACTGGGTATTGCGCAAATGGGTAGCGATATCATCAGTGCTACCCAGGGCATTGCGCAAGGCACCAGCAGTGCGACGTTCAACGACGATTTAAATACGCTGATCCAAAGTGCTCCGCAGGTACTCGAAACGTTTGGCTTTGATAAAGCCAGTGATGTAGTTAAGCAAACGTTGCCTGCCATTTCCTCGGTTAATTTCAAAGAGGTTTTTGAGGGCGATATAACAAGCTTAGCAAGTGCAGCGCCTGAGCTGTTGAATGCGTTTGACTTATCAGAAGCTGCAAAAACACTCGAAGGCGCATTGCCTGTTGTTGAAGCGCTTAATGTTAAAGAGCTACTCAATGGTGATTTATCGAGCTTAGTTGATGCGGCACCTGAAGTGCTCAATGCACTAGATATGTCCAGTGCCGCGCAAACTTTAGAGCAGGCATTGCCAGCGCTTGAACAAGTTGATATTGCGGCGGTGATGCAGGGTGATTTAAGTACACTACAAAGTGCAGCACCTGAGTTACTCAAAGCGGTTGATTTATCATCGGTTCAGCAATCTTTAGCACAACATATCCCTGCTTTGTCTCAACTCGACTTGGCAGGTGTCATCGATGGCGATTTAAGTCAAGTGGTGAGTATCGCGCCAGAACTACTAAAATCAGCTGGCTTTGAGCAGGTGTCAAATACGCTCAGAGCAGCCATGCCAGCATTACAGCAGCTTGATTTAAAAGGCATCGCCAGTGGTGATGTCTCAAGCTTAATGAATGCTGCGCCCGATTTATTGGCTTCGGTAGGCTTAAATGAGGCATCTGAGACACTCGGTGCAGCACTGCCAGCATTACAGCAGCTTGACTTAAAAGGCATTGCCAGTGGTGATGTTTCAAGTTTAATGAATGCTGCGCCTGATTTATTGGCTTCGGTAGGTTTGAATGAGGCATCTGAGACACTCGGTGCAGCACTGCCAGCATTACAGCAGCTTGACTTAAAAGGCATTGCCAGTGGTGATGTTTCAAGCTTGATGTCAGCAGCGCCCGATTTGCTGGCCTCGGTTGGGTTGAATGAGGTATCAGAAACACTCGGTGCAGCGCTACCCGCGCTACAGCAGCTTGACTTAAAAGGCATTGCCGATGGTGATATTTCAAGTTTAATGTCAGCAGCGCCGGGCTTGTTAAAAGCGGCAGGACTAGATGAAGCATCAGAGACCTTAGGTGCGGCATTACCTGCATTACAGCAGCTTGATTTAAAAGGCATTGCCGATGGTGATGTTTCAAGCTTGATGTCAGCAGCACCCGGCTTATTAAAGGCGGTAGGTTTAGATGAGTTCGGCGCAACGTTAGATGCGGCTCTGCCAGCTTTACAAAAGCTAGACACTAAGGCGATTTTGGAAGGTGACTTAAGCTCATTAATGCAGCAAGCGCCGCAATTGCTCAATGCATTTGGGCTGCAAGATGCTGCAAGTTTATTCACTAAGCACTCTGCGTTGATTGAAAAGCTCGATTTTAAAGGCATTTTAAATGGTGACTTATCTTCTCTAACTGGGGCTGTCCCTGACTTATTAGCTGAATTTGGACTCGGCGAGTTAGGTCTTGAGTCTTTATTTGAAGGTGATGGAGAGGAAGAGGAACAGTCTAAAAAGTCGAAGAAGAAATCGAAGAAAAACGCCAAAAAGCAGCGTAAAAAGAAATCCAAGCGAGATAAAAAGAGTAAGACCCCGGACGTTGATAATGATGCTGCTGATAACAGCAAAGAAACTAAGCTAAATCAGACGTCTGAGAAAAAGCAGGATAAGCGTAAGAAGCGCTCAAAGCCTGTATTGAAAATTTTGGACGGTGGTAAAGCAAAACCAGCAGAGCATCAACTCCAAGACAGTAAAACAGAGTCATCTAAGCAGCAAGATAAAGGTAAGCAACCTAAACCGCAATCCACTAACCAGTCAAAACCCGGTAAGTCATCTAAAGCGCCTAAGGCTGCCAATGATGCAATTTTTTCGAAGTTGGGTAAGTTCTTCAGCCAAAAAGGCGGTGGCATAGCAAACTTTGCAAAAAATAACCTAAAGGGTGTAGGTCGGTTGAATGCGGCTGCAACAATTGCAATGAGCGGGTTGGATGCTTACTCCGCTTTGACCGATGACTCTTTAAGTAAACGTGAAAAAACCAGTGCTGTAGGTGGGGCTATTGGTTCTGCTGGCGGTGCTTTGGCTGGCGCTGCAGCTGGTGCTGCGATTGGATCTGTAGTGCCTGTTGTTGGAACGGCTATTGGTGGTATTGTCGGCGGTGCAATCGGCGCGTTTGGTGGCGAATCTATCGGCTCCTTTTTAGGTGATACACTGGGCGGCTGGCTCTTTGAGGATGAACCTAAAGAAGAAGCAGCTAAAGCAGATGAGACTGAACCAGTATCGAATACTTTTGCGAAAGACCAAGCAGACACAGAGTTTAGTGCGCCAACCCAGCAAGTGTCAGGCAATACGTCGCACACAGCAAACTCGCCACTGCAGTTTGTCAAAGACAATGTCATCAATGAAGCCAATATGTTTACGGGCACGATGGCGGCGGTTGAGCAAGCTTCGGGTACGTCAAATGGAAAATGGAACAAAGCATCTCAGCGAGGGCAATTACTTGGTCATGCGTTAAATGGCCATACCATTTATCAGGCTGCGGCCAATGATGAGTTATCAGCAGAGGAAAAAGCTCACACCATTGGTGGTACGGCGACTGGTGCGTTGAGCTCTGAGGTAGTGTCTAATTTAGTTGGAAAAATTCCCAAGTATGGCAAGTTCTTAGCGCCAGTTGCTGGGTATCTAACGAATGCTGTGATGTCTCAAGTCGGTGGTGACTTCTTCGCTAGTCTATTTAGTGATGATAAGCCGCAAAATACGGATGCACCTAAGACCAAAACACCTTTATCAACGCCTACACCTCAGGCCCTTGCTGAGTCTAGTACATCGAACTCGCAAATCAGTAGCGATGTGCAAGCACAGCAAGTCGCGGGCAACATCACAGTGAATGCAAATATCACGGTGAATGCACAGTCTGAGCAGCAAGCACATGAAATCGCACAACAAGTGAAGCAAGTGTTAGAGCAACAGCAGCAACAAGCGATGCGCGATTATCGTGCTCGATATTATAACGAGGTAGCTTAAGGGGGATCCCCCTTAAGCCTTTATACGAGGACTTTCGATGGCAAAGATCAATCATGCCAATTACATGATGCAACTGGGCGAATACAAGTTTTCTGTCAGTACAGCGGCGTTTCAAAAATTACAGTTTAATACCGAATATCGCTGGAAAGACCTTGAGTCACAAACCGATAAAAATAGCCCAATAAAGCAATTTATCGGGGTTGGTGAGCAAACTTTAGAACTTGAAGGGACTATCTTTCCGCAGCTAGTTGAAAACGGTTTAAAGCAACTTGATTTTATGCGTGATGAGGCGACTCTGGGTGTACCCTTGACATTGACGTATGTAGAAGAAAGTGGCAAATCCAGTCCGAGTGTTGGTCGTGTACTTGGTAAGTGGGTGATTAAATCAATCAATGAAACGCGCACGCTATTTCTGAATGATGGTATCCCGAGGGAGATTCAATTTAGCATGCGTCTGTCACGCTACGATGGCAATGAGGGAAATAAATAATGAGTGCAGTAAGTTACATTACACGAGACGGAGACTGTCTCGATTTGATTTGCTTTCGTCATTATGGTCGCAGTTCAGGAATGGTAGAGCGGGTACTCGAAGCCAACTATGGTCTTGCCGACTTGGGACCCATTTACCCCGAAAATATTAAAATTGTCCTACCAGATGTACCTAAACCAAAAGTGCAACGCGAGATCAATATTTGGGAGTAATTGGCAATGGAGTTACAGCCACAATATTCAGTAAAAGCCAATGGCAACGAAGTCGCGGAAAAACTGCGAGATAGAATCGCAGAAGTCAGTGTGACGCTCCGCACAGGTTTATTAAGTGACATGTGTGTTGTTAAATTCGACAACCTTGAAAAAGCCCCCATTACTTTGCCGGAACCGACCGATAAGCTTGAAATTGCGATGGGCTATAAGCAAGGCACCGAAGACGGAAAAGCCCCCAGTGTTGTTCTTGGTGAGTTTGAAGTTGGTGAATATCAGGTTGTGGGCCCAGTACGTGCGCTGGAGCTAGTGGGTAACAAAGTATTTTGGGATCAAAATTTAAAAGCGGCTAAGTTAAAATCTTGGCCCAGCGATCCTGATAATCCATTGACGCTTGGCAGTGTGATCTCTGAGATTGCACAAGAATATGGACTTTCCCCGCGTATCGCCCCAGCGCTTGATAGCATCACCTTGCCACACATTGAGCAAAGTGAAAGTGATATGCAGTTGATGAGCAAGCTAGCCGTGCAGCATGATGCGGTGATGAAAATCATCAATGACAACCTCGTGTTTATGAAAAAGGGCACTGGTCGTTCACTGTCGGGGCAACCCCTACCGCAAGTAACCCTTGAGCCCAAATGGATTGTTGACTGGAAGTTCAATACATTGCATTACCGCTTAACCAAAGAAGTAGTGGCTAAATATCATGATTTGGATATCGCACAGTTACAAACGGTTTCAGCAGGTGGTGGCACACCCAGCTTGACTTTACCATATACCTACGCAGATGAAGCGAGTGCGCAACATGCCGCTGAGAGTAAGCTGGCACAGCTTAGTAGAGCGCATGTCAATGCGGATATGGTGGTGTATGGCAATCCAGATATTGTGGCGGGCGCAGTGGTTGAAGTACAAGGCACACAAAGCGCACTTGATAAATCTTGGTTTGTGAAAGAGGTTAGGCATGTCATCAATGGGCATGGCTTTTTGTCCTATTTGCAATGCGAAACCTTATCTGAATAACCTTTTTTAACCTCTTATATATTAAATATTTCATATCGCACTGCTGATCATGCGGTGCTTTTCCTTCCAAACCTCCTACCTCCAAGGCCATCTTACCGGTTTGCTCACGTGCATTGCTCTATGCATAAACTGGCTGAGATGGCCTCTTTCCTAAATCTTTATCCCCTCAAAAGTAAAATAATACCGCTCAATGCGGTTATCCCACCAAATATCATCCCACGTGTAATATGCTCTTTTCGGATCAAACTCATGGTCATTACCATTAAAGGCGCTGCTGAAAAAATGGTTTGTGCAATCGCCGGATCTGTATTGTTGACTGAGATAAGTTGCAGCCATAGTCCGATAAAGGTGCCAAAAAACACTGCAGCAAATAACCAGGTTTTGCCATCAATCCCTTTAAGTGTAATGGATCGAGTCAGTGATGCTTGTTTGAGTAGGGCAACTATCATGGCGACGACTAAGGTACCTGAAGCAAGCCGTATCATTGCAGCCCAAAGGCTACTGATACTGTCATCATTGAGTGCCCCTTTTGAAAGCACCATGCCAGCCGCTTGGCAAGTAGCTGCTACAAGTGCAAAGAGCACGCCTTTTCGATAGATATCTTTATCTAGTTTTGGCAATTTTTGGCTTGGTTTTACCGCGATAATGACGCCGATAGTGGTAATAATAATACCCAGCCAAGCCGTTGCTGATAGATAAACACCTAACAAAATGATGTTTAGTAGCCCTGCGATGGCTGGTGCGAGTGATTCAATCACCAGTGTTCGGGCAGGGCCAATATTACGCAGTGCTGCAAAATAAGCGCTGTCACCAATGGCAATGCCGACAATGCCACTGGCAATCAACCACCCCCAACTCGTATGGCTAGATGGCAATTGCGTATCCCACGTGAAAAGGAGTACGGCCGCCATTAATGCCGAAGCGATAACGCCCTTAGCGACGTTGAGTTCTAATGGATTTAGATGATGACTAAATCGTTTATAGAGCAGGGTCGAAAATGCCCATACTGCAGCTGCACAAAATGCAGCGATCTCTCCAATACCCACAAATTTACTTAGTTACTTGTTTGTTAATGTGGCGGTACTGTAATTATTTTGTATATATATGCAATAAAATTGAGTTTAATCGTCAGTGAGTGTCTTATTCCCTTCCTTATCTTTCCTACTTAAAAATAAACTTTCAGTTTTTATTGAAAGTTTAGAACTTAATTTGCTACACTCATTTTTGTTGAAATAGTCGTGTGCTTAAATTGGCCTATGGCCTCGTGCTGGAGAGTGAAATGATCCTAGATGCAATTCAAATTAATTTAATTATTTTGGGCTTTTGTATGTTTATCTCATGCTTAATTATGGCGATGACGGAGTCAAAGCAATTTGTGGGAGAGCAGCGTTTAAAAGTGGGCATTGAATATGGCATTTTTGCAGCGACAGGGTTGATAGCGAGTGTCGTCTTAGGTTATGGCTATTTCAGTTGATCATCTACTTGCATGACAGGGTGCTTATTGCTTGAGCACCCTATATTCTTTTCTTCTAATTCCTTCCGACTCATTAAGCTTTATGTAGTTTATTCCCACCTTAAATTATCCTTTCATCATTTATGTGCCTACCTTTCTTTAGAATGCTTATTTGGGTTTTTTGTGCGTTTTCCCCTTTACTGTTTAAGTGCGCCTTTCATTTGGACGTCTGAACATCTAGAAGTTGATATTTTATGGCGTTCGTTCATAATGTCAGCCACTATAGTATTGTCAGTTTTATCCAATTAGGGGAGGATCTCATGCCGATCACTGTTAAAGACGAGTTACCCGCGATTGCGAGGTTGCGTCACGAAAATGTTTTTGTGATGCCAAAAAGCCGTGCCATGTCTCAAGAGATCCGCCCGATGCGTTTAGCCATATTGAACCTCATGCCAAATAAGGTAGAAACTGAGGTGCAATTTATTCGCTTGCTGGCCAATTCCCCACTGCAAGTTAATGTTGATTTATTGCGTCTCGATACGCATCGTAGTTCGGAAAACTCCGAGCAGCACTTAAATATGTTTTATCGTTACTTTTCTGAGGTAAAAGACGAAAACTACGATGCTTTGATTGTGACCGGTGCACCATTGGCACATTTGGAATACACCGATGTAATCTACTGGCAAGAACTACAAGCGTTTTTTGACTGGGCTGAAAATCACGTGACCTCAACGTTATTTTCCTGTTGGGCGGCTCATGCCGGTTTGTATCATCATCATGGTTTAAAACGAGATCTTAAAGAGCAAAAGCTGTGTGGTGTGTTTAAACATCAAGTGTATTTTGATCATGGCGCTTTGACACGCGGGTTTGATGACGAATTTTTAGTACCACATTCTCGCTATGGCCATATCGACATAGATAAGATTAATAATAATGAAGATTTAGTTGTATTGGCAGGATCAGAAAGGGTGGGTGCTTACTTACTTAAAAATAAAACAGGCAGTCAGGTGTATATTACTGGGCACCCCGAATATGATGCTGATACACTGCAAAAAGAATATTTGCGTGATTTGCAAAATGCGCCGGATGCTCCAATGCCAGATAATTATTTTCCAAATAATGACGCTGACGCCAAGCCATCCAAAACCTGGCAAAGTCACGCCTTTTTATTATTTTCAAATTGGTTAAACTATTATGTTTACCAAACAACTCCGTACGATATTAATCTCGTTAGCCAAGACGTAAGGACTAACAATTATGCCGAATAACAGTGTGCCATTTGAGCCGGTCGATGGGCAAGCCGTATCTGAAGCGCTGAAAAAAACCATGCAAGAGCGTATTGTCATTTTAGATGGTGCCATGGGCACCATGATCCAAAAACATAAGTTTGAGGAAGAGGATTACCGTGGTGAGCGTTTTAAAGATTGGCATGTGTTGATCAAAGGCAACAACGATTTATTGAGCCTCACGCAGCCTGATGTGATTAAGCAAATACACCGTGAATACTTAGAAGCCGGTGCTGATATCATCGAAACTAATACGTTTAACTCGACGACTATTTCGATGGAAGACTATGACATGGCGAGCCTAAGCCGTGAAATTAATTTCGAGTCAGCAAAGTTAGCCCGCCAAGTTTGTGATGAATTTACTGCCAAAGATCCAAGTAAACCGCGTTATGTAGGCGGGGTGCTTGGTCCGACGTCAAAAACTTGCTCTATTTCTCCTGATGTAAATGATCCGGGTTACCGTAACGTGACCTTTGATGCGCTGG
The DNA here is from genome assembly GCF_001625685.1 of Pseudoalteromonas luteoviolacea CPMOR-1. Lineage (GTDB taxonomy): Bacteria > Pseudomonadota > Gammaproteobacteria > Enterobacterales > Alteromonadaceae > Pseudoalteromonas > Pseudoalteromonas luteoviolacea_K. The sequence goes on from NZ_AUYC01000015.1 coordinate 136,158, forward strand.
TGGAAGCATATATTGAATCAACCCTTGCCTTAATTGAGGGCGGCGCGCACCTTATTTTGATTGAAACGATTTTTGATACGCTTAATGCTAAAGCGGCAGCCTATGGTGTAGAAGAGGCATTTGAGCAAGCGGGGATCCGCTTGCCTGTAATGATTTCAGGTACTATTACAGATGCGTCTGGTCGTACTTTGTCAGGTCAAACCACAGAAGCATTTTATAACTCTATTCGTCATATCAAACCGATCTCTATTGGTTTAAATTGCGCGCTGGGACCTGATTTACTGCGTCCTTATGTTGAAGAGTTATCACGCGTATGTGAAACCTTTACATCAGTGCACCCTAATGCAGGCTTACCAAATGAATTTGGTGAGTATGATTTAGAAGCCGATGACATGAGTAGAGAGATTGTTGACTGGGGTCAAGAAGGTTTTATTAATATAGTTGGTGGGTGCTGTGGTACGACACCTGAGCATATTAAAGCTTTCGCAAATGGTTTGACAACCGTGTCACCACGTAAGCTTCCTGAGCTTGAAGTGCGTATGCGTTTATCTGGCCTTGAAGCCTGTAATCTGAATTAGGAAGTATCATTATGACGCAAGCTACAGCTGTATTTACCAACGTTGGAGAAAGAACCAATGTTACCGGTTCTGCGCGATTTAAACGCCTCATTTTAGAAGAAGATTACGAAACAGCGCTGGAAGTTGCCAGAGAGCAGGTTGAAGGCGGTGCACAGGTGATTGATATCAACATGGATGAAGCCATGTTGGACTCAAAAATGGCGATGGTGAAGTTTTTAAACTTGATTGCCTCTGAGCCTGAAATCTCAAAAGTACCTATTATGGTTGACTCCTCGAAGTGGGATGTCATCGTCGCTGGCCTGAAGTGTATTCAGGGTAAGGCCATTGTAAACTCTATCTCGTTGAAAGAGGGTAGAGAGCCTTTTGTAAAACAGGCTAAGGTATTAAAGCGCTTTGGTGCAGCTGTTGTTGTGATGGCGTTTGACGAAGTCGGTCAGGCTGAAACGGCAGATCGTAAGTTTGAAATTTGTCAGCGCTCGTACAAAATTCTTGTGGATGAGCTTGGCTTCCCGCCTGAAGACATTATCTTTGACCCTAATATCTTTGCCGTTGCCACCGGTATTGAAGAACATGATAACTATGCCGTTGAATTTATTGAGGGCACGCGCCGCATAAAACAAAATCTCCCGCACTGTAAGGTATCTGGCGGTGTGTCGAACGTGTCGTTCTCGTTCCGAGGCAACAACCCAGTTCGTGAAGCTATCCATTCAGTCTTTTTATACCATGCCATCAAAGCAGGTATGGATATGGGGATAGTCAACGCCAGTCAATTGGCGGTGTATGACGATATTCCACTTGAATTGAGAAATGCTGTTGAGGATGTGATCCTCAATACTGACCCAGGTGCTGGTGAGCGCTTAGTGGATATTGCCCCTAAATACTCAGGTATGGCGCAAGCTGAGAAAAAAGAGGATTTAGAGTGGCGCACATGGCCGGTTGCGAAAAGGCTAGAGCATGCCCTTGTAAAAGGGATCACTGAGTATATTGATGAAGATACAGAAGAGTGTCGTTTAAGCTTTGATAAGCCTATCCAAGTGATCGAAGGACCACTGATGGATGGTATGAATGTGGTCGGTGATTTATTTGGTGCTGGTAAAATGTTCCTGCCTCAGGTGGTTAAATCGGCCCGTGTAATGAAGCGAGCTGTGGCCTACCTTGACCCGTTTATTGAAGCGGAAAAAGAAGAGGGCGCAAGTAACGGTAAAATCGTTATGGCCACCGTAAAAGGCGATGTTCACGATATTGGTAAAAATATTGTGGGGGTTGTGTTGCAGTGTAATAACTATGAAGTGGTTGACTTAGGTGTTATGGTCCCTGCTGAAAAGATCTTGCAAACGGCCATTGATGAAAAAGCAGATGCCATTGGCTTATCTGGCCTCATTACTCCATCACTGGATGAAATGGTACATGTGGCGAAAGAAATGACTCGTCGCGGCTTTGATATTCCATTATTAATTGGTGGGGCAACCACATCTAAAGCGCATACCGCGGTGAAGATTGAGCCTCAGTATGACAAAGGCGTTATTTATGTGAACAATGCTAGCCGAGCTGTTGGGGTGGTGTCTAGCCTACTAAGTGATACTCAAAAGCCTGTGTTCCTAGAGAAAACAGCCAATGAATATGTCAAAGTGCGTGAGCAACAAGCGCGTAAAAAACCGCGTTCAAAGCCGGTGACGCTCGCCCGTGCGCGTGACAATGCGACGAAATTGGATTGGGATAACTACACCCCACCAAAGCCTAAAAAGTTGGGTATTACTGAGTTTAAAGATGTCAGTATTGCCACTTTACGTAAATACATCGATTGGACACCGTATTTCATGACATGGTCTTTAGCGGGTAAATATCCGCGCATTTTAGAAGATGACATTGTCGGTGAAGAGGCGAAAAAGTTATTTGCAGATGCCAATGCCATGCTCGATGATTTGGAGCAGACAGGCAAATTACAACCGCTTGGCGTCATTGGTTTATTCCCTGCAAACCGTGTGGATGATGATATTGAAATTTACACTGATGAGTCTCGCTCAGAAGTCATTCTAAAATCGTGTCAGCTACGTCAACAAACAGAAAAAACGGACTTTCCGAATTATTGCTTAGCAGACTATGTCGCGCCAAAAGGGATTGATGATTACTTTGGGGCATTTGCGGTGACAGGTGGTCTTGAAGAAGATGACTTAGCGGATGCGTTTGATGCGCAACAAGATGATTATAACAAGATTATGGTTAAAGCGGTTGCAGATAGATTAGCAGAAGCCTTTGCTGAGTATTTGCACGAACAGGTGCGAAAAGAGTACTGGGGATTTGCAGCGGATGAGTCGCTGAGCAACGAAGAGCTTATCCGTGAAAATTACCAAGGTATTCGTCCTGCACCAGGTTATCCGGCTTGCCCTGAGCACACCGAAAAGAAAAAAATCTGGGCGTTACTGGATGTAGAAAAGCGCATCAATATGAAATTGACCAGTTCTTATGCTATGTGGCCTGGTGCTGCGGTTTCAGGTTGGTATTTCTCACACCCTGATTCGAAGTATTTTGCGGTTGCAGCAATCCAAAAAGACCAGGTGGAAGACTATGCTCACAGAAGTGATATGTCTTTAGAGGAAGCTGAGCGGTGGTTGTCTCCTAATTTAGGTTATGAAGCTTAAGCTAAATTACCCTTCTAGAAGTGCATCAGACAGCGATGTTTCTGATGCACTTATTCACTTTTAATCCCTGTTGTTTTCAATATCATGAGTAAGTTGCATATAAATAGCACCATGTTATATTTTTGTGTGTACTTTAGGTAAAAAGTGTTTTCTAATAGGTGCGTTTAATAGATACATAACATTACGCACATTGTTAATACGATCTAATCAAGATTGGTAAGCCTAACTCCAGATACTGAGTCTTTATTGAGATATGAAATTATTAATACAAATATTAATATTGGTTCTGTGATTGAAATAATTGATTTGGTTAATCGATGAGGTACTTTATCTGGCTTTGTATGCTTTTAAATTGTCGAATCGTTTAACAGAGCAATTTTAGGAAGTAGATACGCGAACTATTAAAGGTAAATAAAGAAAGATTTTTGACCATTAAGCACTGATAAAAGTGGATTGAAGGTAGGTTAGTAAAAAAGGTGAGCAGCTACAGAGGTATTACCGTTAAGTAACCTTATTAAGTTAATAGGCTAGCGGACTAAGTTGCGACGTTTGTGTTCTTAAATCACTAATTTTTATATAGATTAAATGAAATTCATTTCTTGTGTAACATACAAAAATCATGCCTCTGAAGTTAGCGTTAAATAGTTATTTAACTTGTCTTTAGATGGCTTTATTGGTGACTTTTAGATGTTTGTTATGTATCTTTTGGGTTTTTATATTGTGTATTTTTTGTTTTTTTGGGAGCAAATTAAATAGCCCGCCAATATGGCTATGTAATAAAATGAAAGAGATAATAGAGTGCGAGGCTCTACAAGTGAACAAAAGGAAGTTCATATATTAATCAAGGATTTGTGAGGAATAATAATGATAAGTAATTCAATTTTTGCCCATTCAAACAGCAAGCGTATCTTTAAAAAATACGTTTCACAGCCGTTTTGTATCGCAATTTTTGTTAATGGATTAATTGCAATGATATATAAAATAAATGTCTCTCAGCTAGTTAACTACCGTTTGAAAGTAAATCTTAGGCAAGAGGGCAAGGCACTTGAAAAGTATAGTTTGTCTTCACTCTGTAATTTGTTAAATATCGCCAAAGTTACTCAGGAGTGAATATGCTGTTTTATTATATCAAGCTGGCAGTCATAAGCTTGAGAAGAACCCCTCTTTTAAGCTTTTTAATGATTGCGACGATTTCGGTTGGCATAGCAGCAACCATGATAACTTATACAGTCAGTTATATGATGAATAAGGACCCAATCCCAAGCAAGAGTGAACGTTTGTTTACGGTACATTTAAGCTCTTGGAGCCCAGAGCAAATGTTTCGGATGCGAGATGGTAAGGAAGATATTCCTATGTTCGTCACATACCAAGATGCGATGAATTTATATAGGCAAAAAGTTGCTGCTAATCAGACTATTATAAGCAGCCACAAAGCGATGGCACGTAGTTCGACGCAGCCCATAAGTGAAGCTATATCAACCTATATCAGGCCTACAACATATGAGTTTTTTGACATGTTCGAAGCGCCTTTTTTATACGGTAATCCCTGGTCATCACTTGAGGATGAACAAGGAACGCAAGTGGTGGTTTTATCAAAACAACGAAATGAGCGATTATTTGGCGGGCGAAACTCAATAGGTAAAGAAGTATTAATCGGTGGCCTTTTATATCGTGTGGTGGGGGTCTTGGATGATTGGCCATTAATACCGAGGTTTTATTTAGAGGGCCCAGAAATGTTCACTGAAGCTCGAGATATGTTTATTCCTTTGCAGACTCAGGTAAACAATAACTGGTTATCGACAAAAGATACCAGTATTTATTGCTGGGGCGATTATGACCTAAATGAGCTGAGCTCAGTGCTGAATTCAGAGTGTGTCTGGTTGTATTTTTGGATTGAATTAAATTCGGCTGAACAGCGCAGTGATTACCTAAACTTCGTGAACAATTATGCGATGGAGCAACGCGAATTTGGACGTTTTCCTAGAGAGCAAATGAATCGTATTTTTAATGTTGATGAGTTTATTAAATACAGTAAGGTTGTGAGCAGCGATAGTAAAATTGCGGTTTGGCTAGCTGTGGCATTTCTCATTGCTTGTCTACTTAATTGTATGAGCTTAATGATGACAAAATTCCATGGTAAGGGCTCTGAAGTTGGGCTAAGGCGAGCCATAGGGGCGAGTCAGCAGGATATTGCTTGTCAATTTACGTGTGAAGCTGTACTTGTCGGCTTCGCTGGTGGAGTTTTGGGTTTAGTGCTTGCCAATATGGGTTTATCAGTGACCGCGCACGTGTATAGCCATTTAAATGCTCAGTTGATGACAATGAATATTGAGCTTGTGATGATAACGATCTTGGTGTCTGTTGCGACGAGTATATTATTCGGTGGTTATCCAATATATAGAGCATGTCAAATCCAGCCATCTAGTCAGTTAAAAAGTTTATAAAAAGGACGAAAATGAAAGATCTTAAACCCATCATTAAGTCGCTTTTACACTCAAAAATGGCCCCATTACTGATTATTTTGCAAGTTGCAGTGACGTTTACAATTTTGGTCAACTCTATCTATTTAATGGTGGTGAAACATGCGGACATTAATAATCCAAGTGGTTTAGCGGAAGATACTCTTTTCTCATTTCAAATGTCGCTCAACGGTGAAGATATGGATGAAAGGGTGGCAAACCTGTATCGGGATTTAGAGTCAATTAGAGCGCTTGAGAGTGTTGCAGAGGTGACAACCGTGAGCTCAATTCCACTTTCTCATCGAGGTGGGGGATTTGAAATTAGATTGGACCCTAATGAGGCAGGCTATATCACTAAAGCTGCTTTTTTTACCGGTGGGCATCAAATAATTGAAACAATGGAATTAAATTTGATTGCTGGAGAGGGGTTTTCGCTCATTGATGAAGGTGTCATGAGCTCTTTTTTAGCTGACAGAGCTGTCGGCATTGTGATTACTAAAGCACTTGCTCAAGAACTATACCCTGAAGATTGGCATAAAGCGCTTGGTAAAACAGTCTATCTAAATCAATCGCCACAGACCATTCGAGGTATAGTCGAACATTTGGTTGGCCCTTGGAGTTTTTGGCCGCATAAGAATAATAATATGATCTATCCAACGATTTTCATAATGGGTGATATGAATGTGCTTGTTAGAGCGCATGAAGGGCAGCGTGATAAAAGTATGAGGGATGTCGTTGAGCTGTTAATGCAGGACCCGTCACGTTACATAGATGAGTTGAAATCTATGAGTGAATTGAAAGAAACAGCTTATCAAGCACAAAATGCAGCATATACGACTTTACAGGCAGTAATTGTCGGGTTGTCGCTGATCACTATGTTAGGTGTTTTTGGTCAGGCTCGATTCACTGTATTGAAACGCCGAAAACAAATAGGCACAATGCGAGCACTGGGAGCCAGCAGAGTGGAAATAATACGGTATTTTACACTCGAAAATGCCTTAATCACTACATGTGGCATTGCGATTGGTGTGATTGTGACTATTTTGGCTAATAATCTAATTGTGGAGCACTTTGCATTTTCCCCAGTACCGATACCGTATATTATATATGGTGGAGTGATCATTTTTATAGCAGGTTTAGTTGCGGTTATTGAGCCCTCAATTAAAGCAGCAAATGTTTCCCCGGCTGAGGCAACGCGTTCAGTGTAAACCGACCAAAGAGCTCACTCGATGTGGGCTTTTTCTATTCTTAATTTTGTTACTCTCTGTTGTAATTGCTTCGTTGATCTTCCCTTGTGCAGAGCTACGCAGAATTGATTTTTTGGTGAATTTTATATTAATTTTGTGTTTGTTTTTGACGTTATCGACTACAATGTTCTAGTTGTTTTTTTGGGTACTTACTTTCCCGAATTGGCAGGGTATTAAATAAAAAGCATATGGAACAGCAAGCTATATTCTTTTCACTACGCTATGCCGTTAGTAAGAATAGTGAACCGCTGTAGAATAACTAGTTAATAACGTTAAAGGAAATGTCATGTTAAAAATGCGAGGAGTTGCAAAGTCTTTTCTCACTGATACGGTCAAAACTCAGGCATTACAGCCATTTGACCTTGATATTAAGCAGGGGGAATTTGTTGCGGTAGTTGGGCCTTCAGGATCGGGTAAAACCACATTTCTGAATATTGCAGGTTTACTAGAAGAATATTCTGAAGGGCAGTACTTTTTAGACGACAAAGATACAACAGGGTTATCTGATAAACATAAGTCAGCGCTGAGAAATCAAAAGATAGGTTTCATATTTCAAAGCTTCAATTTAATCCCCGAACTCAACCTATTTGACAATGTGGAAATGCCTTTAAGGTATCGAGACTTCAGCGCTAAAGAGCGAACTGAAAGGGTGCTAAATGCGCTTGAAAAGGTCGGACTTGCAGGGCGAAAATCACATTACCCCCAGCAGTTATCGGGAGGACAACAGCAGCGTGTTGCGATTGCAAGAGCCCTTGCGGGCAGTCCTTCTTTCCTGCTCGCCGACGAACCTACTGGTAATTTAGATTCGAAGATGGCTGATGGCATTATGTCATTATTACGAGACATCAATAAACAAGGTACTAGTATTTTAATGGTAACTCACGATATGGACCAAGCCAAGCAGGCTGGTCGCATTGTGGAGATACGAGATGGCCATTTAAGTGAACAAAAAATTGCGATGACCGCATAGGGGGGTCATATGGGCAATTATTATTTTAAGCTGGCTTGGCTTAGCTTTAAAAAGACGCCTTTGTTGAGCCTATTAATGGTCGGCACCATAGCCATTGGTATCGCTGCCGCCATGATCACCATCACTGTGGGATATATGATGGGTAAAAACCCATTACCCCACAAAAGTGAACGTGTGGCTATGGTACATCTAAATTCTTGGGATCCAACAGAGCCGATCGGCCACAGAAGAAATGGTGAACCGGATATTCCAAGTATGCTGACATACCAAGATGCAATGGCATTACTGGCAGCGGACAAAGCGAATAAACATGTGCCATTTGTTTCATTTAGTACATTGGTCCGCACTGAAACTCAGGATGTGAAAAGTGCGGAAATGCACAATATACGTTCCACAAGCAGGCATTTTTTTAGCGTTTTTGGTGCGCCTTTTATTTACGGCACCACTTGGAGTGAAGAAGCTGATGAGCTAGGGCAGTCCGTTATTGTTTTGTCTAAACGAGAGAATGACCGTTTGTTTAATGGCGCAAACTCGGTTGGAAAAAGTATCTTATTGGACTCCAAGTTGTACCGCATAGTTGGGGTGATAGATGAGTGGCAGCCAACCCCTAAGTTTTATGTCAAATTTTACCACATGTATACCTCTACATTGCCTTATTTTGTGCCGCTCGAGTCTCAAATAAGAAACGACTTTTTTTCTCCAGCGACGATGGCATGGTATTGCTGGGGTGATGATGCAACGTCCACTCTAAAAGATGTCATGTTATCTGAGTGTGTATGGATCCGGTTTTGGGTGGAATTCGAATCTGAAGCAAAAAAGCATGAGTATTTCCAGTTCATGTCCGACTATACAGAAGAGCAGAGAAAGGTAGGTAGATTCCAGAGACCTGAACCGAATCGTTTGATGTCTGTCACAGAGTTTTTAGAGGAAGAGGGAGCAGTTACAGAAGAGAGTAAACTCGGCATTGTCTTTGCGTTAGCATTTTTACTGGCCTGTTTATGCAATGTCATGAGTTTGATGATGACTAAATTTTATGGCAAGGGCGGTGAAGTGGGGCTGCGCCGAGCTGTCGGGGCTACAAAGAAAAATATTGCGGTGCAATTTGGTTGCGAGTCTATATTAGTTGGGTTTTTAGGAGGGGTTATCGGTTTAGCGCTTGCCCAGTTAGGCCTAGCCGCTTTAACCGATATGTACCCAGGTTACCATGCGAATGTGATGACAATGAATTTTACTTTGATGGTCAGTACGGTTGCACTGTCTGTCGGTACGTCATTGCTATTTGGGTTATGGCCAATTTATCGAGCGACGCGTATCCAGTTATCAAGCCAACTTAAGAGTTTATAGGAGTATTTGATGAAGGATTTCAACCCTATATTTAAAACCCTGTGGAAAAATAAAACGGGCCCATTTTTGCTTATTGTGCAAATTGCTGTGGCCTTTACTATTCTCATAAATGTTTCATTTATGGCCTCTTCAAAGCTGCATGAGTTGACTGAGTTAAGTGGTCTAGATGAAGAGGTCTTGTTTTCATTTCGGAGCAACTTACCGGTTGAACCTGAAGATTATGTTGCGTTATTACAGCAAGATCTGGCTGACATTAAAAATTTAAATAGTGTTGAAAGTATCACTGTTACAAACTCAGTGCCACTCTCTGGCTGGGGGGTATTCTACTCGTTAAATGCAAGTGAGGATCCTGACAGTTATATTGCTCAGGCTGGAGCTTATGCGGGATCTCGGGATTATATTAGCACGCTAGGCCTAGAGATAATCATGGGTCGATGGTTCGAAGAAAGTGAGATGGAGTTTACCGTTAACGGCAACAGTGATCGCTCAAATTCAATCCTAGTAACCAAGGCGATGGCTGAGCGAGTTGCGCCAAATGATTGGCCTACTGCTGTTGGGAAGGCTGTATATATAAATGGTCGAGCCTATCAAATCATTGGGGTTATCGATAGGTTAATAGCTCCTTGGGCCGAATGGCAAGGCAATGAGCGCAGTGTAGTGTTCCCGAATTATATTATGGCTGGTGAGAATATATTTATGGTAAGGGCAAAGCCTGGACAACTTGAGCAAGCGATGGTTGATGTAAAAGCGCTTTTAATGCAACAACCGAGCAAGTTTGTTACAGACTTACATACTTTTCAATACACGCGTGAGACTGGATTTAAAGCAATGAAGTCATCACTCATAATCTTGTCGAGTGTTACTATTGCACTGATAATGTTAACTATGCTGGGTGTATTTGGGCAAGCGCGTTTTACGTTGATGAAGCGCCGTCGCCAAATTGGTACTAGACGAGCATTAGGTGCAAGTAAATTCCACATAATGCGATTTCATATTCTAGAAAGTCTAATTGTGGTTGGTATCGGTATCCTATTAGGTAGTCTTTGTGCCATGATAGTTAATGTCAAATTAATCGAGTTGTTTCGCCAAGACGCTGTTCCGTATGAATACTTTATGTATGGTGGAATCGGTGTCTGTGTTGCCAGTTTGATAGCGGTTATACCAACAGTATATAACACAGCCAATACTTCACCTGCAATTGCAACACGTTCGGTGTAGTGACTGACACACACTCTATTAAACCTTACTGGTTTGATAGAGTGTGATACACAATAATCTAATCACCTCGACCTATTTCCTTTGAATACGTTACCTTTATCTTTATGTCCTTGTTATTGTGTTAAATTCTATGAAGTAGTAAAAAAAGCTTATTTTTGTGTTTGCTTTAAGTTAACATTTAGCGATTGGTTTTAGTATACTCTTAGTAGAGTTAGTAAGAAATTGCGGGGTAAGCATGAAGTGGCTGATATGGGTATGGCTCAGTTTGTGTTCTGGGAGCCTGTATGCTCACAACCAGTTGGTTGTTGATATAATGAGCAGTGAAAACTTCAGTCAACGTTATACCGAATTTCTAAACGGTCGCTCGCCATTGGATGTTAAATCCTTCTATCCTACGACTAAAGGCTCTCATATCGAGATCATCGAGATGGTGTTGCTTCAGCAAGCGCTCTTTCTTGGTGGTGAAACTCGAGAAGTCGTTTTTAATCCTAAACCATCGGTCAATATTATTGAATTCTCAGATATGATATCAGGAGAGAGCTTGGTACTGGCGCGGAGTGTTTGGCATGAAGATATCATTAATTACCGAGGATCATTGTATGTCAGTGATCCCGTGGTTGAGTTCGGTCAATATGAGGCTGGGCTCTATGTCACGAAACGCAACGTAGCACTGCAAAACTTGCCGCAAGAACAGTTAGAGCAATTAACGGTTGTTGCCAACCCTCGGTGGCGAGTGGATTGGCGAGCTTTGAATAATACTGATATTAATATTGTGAGCTTTATTGGGCCTTGGGAGACCATGCTCAATATGGTGGAGACTGAAGTGGTCGACGCCATGTTAATTAATTTTAGTGTCAGCCAAGATTTACTACTAAACTTTGAAGGGCGTGAATACGTGCCTATTCAAAATATCAAAATGATGTTGCCCGATTCCCGACACTTTATCGTGAGTAAAAATCATCCCCAAGGAGAGATGATTTTTGCAGCATTGAACCGGGGGCTAAAAATACTCAGGGCACAGGGGGTGCTTGATAAGGCATTAAAGCAATCCGGTTTTATCAGCCATTTGGTAGATGACTGGCGTTATGTAAACCAACAAATGCTTCATCCAATACAGGGCGCACCATAATGAAGGGTCTGTCTTGGTTAGTGGCGTATTGGTTACTGAGTTTTGGTACTTGGGCAAGTGTGGGCGTTGACTCTTCGTCATCACAGCGCGAAGATTTATCTAAAATGCTGATGCATTTAACGGATAGTCTTAAAGAGGATTACGACCTAAATTTATTACCCCAAGTACGCGTACTTAGAGAACAGTCAAAGCAATTAGGGGCAAAAAATTTACAGGCGCGTTCTTTATTGTTAGAGGGGCTTATCCGGCAACATTTTGGCGATTATAAACACAGCTTAGTTTTACATAACGATGCGTTAAATATTGCTAAAAACTTAGATATGCCAGCTTTGGAGGTACAAATCTACCTCGCATTGGCGCAGCTTGAGATGGATTTGGAACGATTTCGATATGCTCAACAATTATTGGATCAAGCCTATCACTTAATCACGACAGAGGTGCTTGCTGAGCAAGCGCATGCATTAATGGGAGAGTACATCCTGTGGCAAGGTTCGCTGTATCTACTCAAAGGCAGTTTCCGCCAGGCCCTTACAATGCTCAGCGATGCGAATTTAATCGAATATAAAATGCTTTCAACTAAATTGGCACTGGCTCGGGCATGGGCATACTTGAGCATCGGAGAATATCAGCGTGCTGAGGGGCTGATCAGCTCTGACTTTGTGAAGTTGGCTGAGCTTGAACGTAACTTACATTTACGCGTTCGTTATCAATTAATGAGTGCGACTGCCTCTTTGCAATCGGGTGACTTTGCAATGGCAATCAATACCGCTAAACACGCTCTAAATGAAACTTTTGGAACACGGTTTTTGACCGAGCAGTCTATGTTGCAAAATATTCTAGCAGGGGCGTATGCACAGCTTGGAGATTTTGAGCAAGCGCACTTGTATTTAAAGCGTTTTGCACTGTCTCAGCAAGCCCTTAATCTGCAAAAGCGTAATAACAAGCTTTTACAACTTGAGGCACAATATTCACTCGCGGCCCAAAAACAGCAATTGAGTGTGTTAGAGAAGGATAACGCGCTCCAGGCTCAGCAGCTTGTTCAGCACCAACAGCAAATTGACAATGCGCACCTTGCACAACAACGCGGTGTCTTAGGGCTATTACTGATAGCGCTGGTAGTTGGTTTTGGATATTGGAGGTGGCAAAACAAGCGATACCTTATTACGTTAAAGCAGCAGGTCACAGAGCGGACTGCTGAGCTCGCTGAACGTAATAAACGATTGCAGGCCCTGAGCTTTACTGACAGCTTAACGGGGTTGAACAATCGTCATTATTTTTTTAGTGTGATAGATGCACAGATCAAACCTGATCCGTCGAAGAACAATGAAAAAAAAGAGATGATATTTTGTTTATTGGACATCGATCATTTCAAAAAGGTCAATGACACCTATGGCCATGCTGCTGGTGATATTGTGTTACAGACTGTGGCGGATATTTTAAAACAATGCACGCGAGAAAGTGATTTGGTGATCCGTTGGGGCGGAGAAGAGTTTCTGATAGTGATGCCGAATATGACACATAATGAGGCCATTGAGGCTGTAGAGCGTGTTCGCAGGCAAGTTGAGTGCTTTCCATTTTTAGTTAACGAGCAACCTATTCAAGTGACGTGCTCCATTGGGTTTGCGCCGTATCCACTTACCAACGGTGCAAATCATACACTGAGTTGGGAGCAGGTTATTGAGCTTGCCGATAATGGCTTATATATGGCGAAAAAAGAGCATCGCAATGCTTGGGTTGGGTTACACAGCCTTAATCAGCCGTTAAATTCATCAATTAAGCAATTGAATGAAGATTATCGAAGTTTAATCAATAGCGGTCAAGTAGTTGCGTCAACCAGCTACTGATCTGAAAAGCTGGCATAAAGTTGCCTTGGGCATGGTAAACTACAGGCATCTATATTGTTAATACTTGAGACCGCTGTGCTCCCAATTGAAGCTGTTTTTTCAGAGTTAGTCGACCATCTCGACACACATGCAACTGTGTTATTGCAAGCCCCACCAGGGGCTGGTAAGTCAACCTGGCTACCCCTTAACCTCATGAAATCAGATCAATATCGACGTATTGTTATGCTGGAACCTCGTCGTTTAGCTGCGCGTAATATTGCTCAATTTTTAGCAAATCAACTCAATGAGTCACTAGGTCAGCAAGTTGGTTTGAGAATACGTCAAGACGTTAAAGTGTCAGAACAAACCCGGTTAGAGATTGTTACCGAGGGAATGTTGACGCGAATGATACAGCAGGATCCAGAGCTTACAGGTATTGATTTACTGATTTTTGATGAGTTTCACGAACGTTCACTTGCTGCCGATACGGCTTTGGCATTTGCGCTTGAAACCCAAGCTGCGCTCAGAGATGATTTAAAAATTTTGGTAATGTCGGCTACCCTTGACAGTGAGCGCTATCAAGCATTTTTGCAATGTCCATTGATATGTTCTGAAGGGCGAAGTTATCCAATTGAACACAAATATGTCCCTGTGAAAGACGAAAGTCAGTGGTTGATGCAAATAGCCCCGGTGATACGTCAAGCTTTGAAAGAAGAAGATGGTAGTATCTTGGTTTTTTTACCCGGTCAAAAAGAGATACGTTACGTGGCTAATGCATTGCAAGGCGTGCTAGATAGCGAGCCTAAAGTGCATATCGCGACCCTATTCGGTGAGCAAGATAAAAGCGCACAGCAAGCGGCCATTGCGCCAGCACCTGATGGTGAGCGTAAAATCGTACTGACAACAAATGTGGCTGAGACATCATTAACGATTGAAGGGATCCGAGTTGTCGTCGACTCAGGAAAGCGCCGCGCAGCCGTATTTAATTTAAAAACAGGCGTTACTGAGCTCAAAACCGTCTCCATTTCGCGAGCATCCGCAGTGCAGCGAGCAGGTCGTGCTGGACGAATAGAGCCTGGCGTGGTGTATCGATTAGGGAGTCAAGCATTGTTTGAACGACGCGATGCGCATGACAAGCCGGATATTTTGAGCTCAGATATCAGTGGGCTGATTTTAGAGTCTAAGGTGTGGGGCACTCAGATATCTGATTTACCACTATTGGATATGCCAACGGATCCCCAATGCGAGCAGGCAGAACAATTGCTGATGAATTTAGAGGCCATTGATCATCAAGGGAAGCTAATGAACCTTGGTAAGCGCATGCAACAAATGGGCGCAGAGCCTAGATTTGCCCATATGCTGCTTAAGGTAGAAGCTCTCGAACCTCAGTTGCCAGGCATTACCTTACTGGCCTGTTATTTTATGGCGCTGCAAGATAGCCGAGTGAAATGTGCGCCAGAACTCAGCCTTGCGCTCAATCAATTGCATCATAATGCACCTCAAACATTTACAAAGCAGTTAAAATATTGGTGTAAACGTGCAGATATAACGCATAAGACCAATGAGCTTGCACTTGAGCATTTGGCCATTGTGGTGGCGCTCGCTTATCCTGATAGATTAGCTAAGCGCCGTGGCAATGGGTTTATTTTAGCAAATGGTGCTGGTGTAAACGCTCACAGTGAATTTTGGCAAGATTGCGATTATTTGGCCATTGCAGAGTTGGGCGGTCAACAAGGTCAAACCATTTTTAGTGCAACTGAGTTTCAACCGGTTGTGCTTGAAGCGGTTTTACCTTATTTATTTGAACAAAAAACGGTCTGTGAGTTTGACCAAAAGCAGACTCAGTTTTTACATCAAGACAGAGTGTACTTAGGGCAGTGGGTGCTCAGTGCAAAGCCAAGCTCGTCACCGTTAAATGAAGCCGCAAGAACACAAGCGTGGGTGTCCATTGTTAAAGAAAAGGGCTTAAGGGTCTTCTCTGCTTATGATGATGCTGAGCAGTTGCTGATACGCATGCAGTTGGCTGCACAGCATTGTCCCGATGCATTTCCAGTCAGCACTGAATCTGACTTAGTTGCAGATTTATCACTGTGGTTAGAACCATTTTTGAGTGAGGTTAAACAGTATAATCAGCTTAAAAAACTCGATTTGAAAAATGCCTTGCTCACTCGTTTAGATTGGCAAAAGCAGCAACAATTAAATACATTGCTACCAGAGCGAATTAAGGTGCCTAGTGGTTCTCAGATCCGTATCCAATACCAGTTAGCAGGGCCTGCGCGTTTGGCCGTCAAAATGCAAGAAGTCTACGGTATGTTGCAAAGCCCAGTCCTGTGCGAGGGCAAAGTTGGTGTATTAATGGAGTTGTTATCACCCGCACAAAGACCGCTGCAATTGACGCAAGATCTTGCGCATTTTTGGCAATCAAGTTACAAAGATGTGCAAAAAGAAATGAAAGGCAGATATCCCAAACACTATTGGCCAGATGATCCAGCGACAGCGACTGCCACGAATAAAGTAAAAAGCCGTATGTAAAAAATATCCCCCGTCAGTTAACCTGCGGGGGATTTTTTAGAAAAAACAAAAATACACCTTTACCTAAACTTAGCTTGAGGTTTTAGTCTGGCCGTAAAAGATAAATAATAAACAACAGGATATTCAGATGGAACTCACTCAATTCTCTTCGCAAATAGGTCGATTCACGCCGCTCGTATGGGTCATGTTACTTGGTAACTTTTTTGTCAGGGCCAGCTATTATATGGTTTGGCCTTTCTTAGCGGTCATGCTTTACAGCAAATATGGTTTAAGTGCCACAGAGGTCGGTGTACTGCTCACAGGATCTGCGGTGTTTGCGGTATTACTTGGTTTTTATACGGGTAATTTAGCGGATCGATTTGGCCGATTTGCATTGTTATACACGGCAGCTGTCGTTGGTGTATTTGCGTTCACCGCGCTAGCGTTAGCAGAGCAGTTATGGGCATTTTGCTTAGCGGTCTTCTTTGCATGTATGCCAAGAACGTTATGGGATGCACCCAGTAAGGCACTTTTAAGTGATGAACTGAGTAATAGCGAAGATAGAGAGCTTGCTCTGCATTTACTGTATTTCTTAGTGAATGTAGGCGCTGCAATCGGTCCATTGTTTGGATTGTGGGCTGGACTTAATGGTGAGCAATTTAGCTTTATTTATACGGCATTTGCGTACTTAGGGCTGTTACTGGCATTAATTATAAAGCAATCAAGTGCGGTGAAAAATGAGGACAATGCGCAGCAAGCTCAGGTACCAAGCTTTAAGTCTTGGCTTGCTATTTTGCGTCAAGACACGCGTTTTTTATGGGTTTTATTGGCGACATTCTTGGTGTATTTGGTGTATGGGCAGGGGGACTCAAGCTTAGTTCAGTATCTGACTCGCGCTGAGGTTCCTCAGCTTGCAATGCTGGTTTCAAGTTTGATCATTACCAATTCACTGATCATTGTTATTTTCCAATTCCCTTTATTGCATGTGATGCGCAATTGGAGTATCCAGTCTCGCCTGTATTGTGGCGGTGGTATTCTGGTTTTATCGCAATTGATGATGGCGCTGAACCCAGTTGATGGGTTTTGGGGATGGATTGGTGCTATCGCAGTGTTGAGCCTCAGCGAAGCCATTATGTTTTCAAATATTAATATTCATATTGACCGTATGGCACCATCCCATTTAAAAGCGAGTTATTTTGGCGCAGCGGGTTTATGCTCATTGGGCTTTGCATTTGCGCCACTGGTTGGCGGTCTACTGCTTGATTGGGGTAATGGCGTTGTATTGTTCGTTGCGATGGCGGTTGCCAGTGTGATAGCCCTTTACCTATATAAATTAACAGAGAGCACAAAGTAATAGGCGGCGTACTAAATATTGTGTAGGTAAAAGCTCCCATGGTGGGAGCTTTTTTATAAACTAGAAGTTGATGATGGTCGACACTGCTTCTTCTTCAGTCGTCTGAATCGATAACTTAATTTTTTTGTTTTGCCAGTCGATATCGACCATGCCATAGTTACTCCCTGACTTATTGATCAAGTGTCTGTCGCTGGTGGTTAAGTTACTGACGTTATTACTCACAATCCCCACCTTGCCTGTGGGAATTGAAGCACCTGAAGGCGCGCAATTGCCCCACTGTCCAGTGATACCTTTCCCAGTGTTATCTACTTGGGTATAGCACCAAGGTTGTGAATGATCTTTTGTGGTACACCCTCGGTAGGTGGTTCCACCATAAGTAAATGGAAACTGACAAGCTTGGTCATATTGTCCATTACCCTTAGTATCGGCATATACAGGCAATCTTAATGGGTTTTCAATATGATATGGCCAATTTTGACCAAAACCTGATGCGGTGACTTCGTATACGGTGACTGCATCACCGTGTTCGGTGCTTTTTGGAATTGTTTTTTGTAACAACTCACCCCAATGCTGATCGCCGGAGAGGAAAATAACGGCTTTGGTTTTACCTGAGTTTACCGATTTTTGTACTAAACGTAGCAATTTTTCCCGCTCTGTAGGCACCTCTGCCCATGATTCGTAACTGGTTCCAGATAAGCCTGTTTCATCGAGTGCTGCGATGGCTTGTTCAAACTTCTTCCCATCGCCGTATGCACAGTATTTATCTCGACTTCTGCCTTGATATAGTGGCGGTAAAAACTGAATACCACTGGCTATTAACTTGATCTCAGAGGGGGTATTGAGTTGCTGTTCAAGCCATTGCCATTGTTGTTCACCTAAAATCGTCGTTTTATCTCCTTCACAGGCACCATAGTTTGTAAATGTAGGTGAGCGGAAGTAGCGGGCATCCAGCGTGATCACATGAGTACTTTCGTTCGCAGGTCCAAGCATCTTGGCTTCATAAACACCAGCTTGACCATTTAACCTTGGGTCATCCGTTGGGGCGTCAAAGTGACGAAGGTATTCCTTTTGGCTCGCGGCGCGTTGAGGGTAGTGCTTGCCATCGTTATTCGCACCATAATCATGGTCATCCCATGTCGCCATGACTGGTATGTTTGCAGCTAAGAATTTCTGATAATCAATATTACGCTTTTTATCATCATATTTTTGTCGCATCGTATCCATATCTGTGGTGTCGGCATAAATATTGTCACCTAACCAGAGAAATAAATCCGGTTGATGTGAAATCAACTTGGCTAGCGCTTGAGGCATATCTCCTTTGGTTTTAAAACAGGAGCCGAGTGCAACTCTATCTAAACGTTTACTTGCTTGAGGGTGGGTATGAGATAGTAACGGTTCGTTTTCGACAGGCGCACATGCTTCCCAGTTACCTTGATCATCGGTATAACACCAAGGTTCATCATGATTAATGGTCGCACAACCATAAAAATGTTCGCCTTGATAGTTAGAGGGGGTTTGACATGACTTTCCTGAGACTGTTTTGAATTCAGGGATGGTCTCAGTGCGCACATTTCCCCAAGTTTGTCCGTCAATGGCCTGTTTTAAATAGCACCACTGGCTACTGCTGTTATTTTTGTCTGTAGTACCTTGGTAGCGAGCAAGTTGATAGCTGAAATTGGATTGGCATTGTTCATAGTGGACTTCGGGTGCGGCGACAGCACATAAGTTGACGGCACCTAAAAGGCTGGACATAAATACGAGATTGGCATGTTTCATTGTAATTCCTAGAGATAACGGTTTTTCCTCCTTGTTGACTTAGCCCTAAAATTTGCTTTGTCGGGGTGCTTCCTGCTTAGTGAAAACAGTGTATTTCCCAAAAATGAAACTGCGTTGTCAAAATCGTGTCAGAATTATGTCCTCGGTCATTTTGGTGCCTTTTAAGTCGTAATGTTTTTTATAAAGTTTTGAAATAAATGATTTTATTATTATATTTATATTTCCTTTCTATTTTCTGATTTGACCGCGCTTTGCTTGTGTTTGTACCTTTATTTGGTTATTTTGTGCTGGTAATTGTATTTTCCGCATACTTTTACATCGTTGCAAAATAAAAGGGTTTTGCAATGGAGTTAAAACATAAAATCGAAATGCTTACTCTGTTGAGTAGCGAGAAAGCGGCTTTGCCAATCGCGCTCGCAGCCGAAGTTGGCAGAGGGCATTTTTGCATAAGTTGTTTTAGTGGTTGCTATACAGTAAATTGGTTTTTATTTATAAGCATCATATTGAAATTTGCTAAGAAAAAGCGGGGTCGTCGTGACTCCGCTTTTTTATTCCTTAAGCTACATTTACAGAAAGCTTCAATATTGGGTGTGTGAGTTAGTTAAAATGTCGCCAATATTTTAGTGAGAAATTATCAATAATTACGGTTGCTGGCACGCTGCTAAACGACCTTACTCTCATTATTAAACGGTAAAGTGCTTTGGTTTGGTCGAGCGTATAAAGTTGATTAATTTGGAAACTGCCTTTACCCAATACGCGCTCTTCACAAAAAGAATCTCGCTCCCCACCGTGGTAATAAACATCCGTACACACCTGAATGGGTTTGCCATAATCTGCTTGGGTGGCATTGAGGTCTAATTGAGCGTGTATTTGATTGGCAAAAATATCTTGACCCCAAGGGAAAAAATGAGAGTAACTTGCTTGTCGCCATGGAGATAGCACTAATTTAAGGCTGTTGGCACCATAAATGGGCGTATCTTGATCAATTGAAATAGACACATCGTCTGGGTAGCGTGACGAGAAGTCGACTTGCCCAGACTCATAGTTATTAGATACGTGAGTTATCGCGCCATCACCCGTTGTTGAAGCGCTGTACATCTCTACATTATCAAGCAAAATAACATCGTTAGATTCAATCTCAAAGTTTACTGCAGAGATAGCAGAGGTATCGTCATCGTCGCTAAAATCTAGCATTAAAGGAACGTATTTAGTCTCATTTGCTGCCAGTACAAGCGTGTTATAGTTTGCAATTGTATGAGCTGTTCCAGAAAGCACCTTAGTGTAATCCGCATAGCCTGAGAAACGCACCACGCGTGATTCACTGCTAGGGTTATGGAGTGAGACAACGGTACTTAGATAATCTGGTGTGGAATGTGCAAGGAATAAATTGTTTTTTTCAAATCTGAGTTTAAAGTACCCATTGCTATCTGCGTTAATTTGTACAGCATGTTGCTCAGGATCAGTTGGATAAGCGGCAATTGAAGGGTTTCCGATGAAGTATTTGTCTAGTTCAGTCTGTGTCGAAGATTCAAAGTCACCTTGTAAAGGGAAGTGCGTGATAACTGTACTGTCTTCGCCGTGATTTTCACCTAAAGATGCTTTGATATTATCAAAAACGATAGGCATCTCCTCAAGCAAATGCACTCTCCATTGAATTGATATTCGTTTTATAAGTTTGTCTTTAGGTAGCGTTGTTCGAGTATCAAAAGAGTGGATGCTTTGCACCTGTGGTGGAATGATGTGAGCATCTGAACCGTATGTTTGCACTATACTACCATCGTCAAATTCGAGGGTGAATGAAGTGTGTAGAAATGTATTGTCAGAAATCTGGGAATATGTGAGCTTTGGCAGTTGTACATCAAAACTGATTTCAAAGGGAGTGGGCTTTGTAAAAGTTTGGCTTAACTCAAAAGTCCGCTCTATTTCAAAATAACTGTGCGCGTTAACTTGTAGGCTATAGTTGCCTGTGATTGGCGTTATGTTAGTTCTGGTTATCGAAGTTATATCCCCGTAGTTAACTGTCATGTTTTCATTAGAGTGTTCAAAGTTTAATTCTGCGATTGGTTGGGCATAAGTCAGGTTAGTTACCAAGCATGCTAACGCAATGACTGATGGCTTAATTGTCATATTTCTCTCCTTAATTTTGTTTTATTGCCACAGCATTTGTCGGTAATTAAAATAAAATATTTAGAAATTTATTTTTTAAGGTAATAAAAATACTCATTTAGTATGGCTTTTTAAGGGGAGTTTGGTGTGATTTAATCATGGTTTTGGTGGGCTATATGTCTCTTTCAATGATTATTTCTTCACTCATGGGGTTATATTGACTGGGCTTGTCAATTTGTTGTGCGATGAGTGTGTTCGGTAAATGAGGTTGTAGTAGATCAGAAAAGTAACTGACATCATAAAAAGAGCTGTCTAACCAAGCATTTAATAGAGCTGGCTGTTGCGGCAATATAAATGGGCTGGCTTTATTATGAAATGGCATGAGCTTAGGATGAGGAGCAAGGGTGATAATTGAACAGGAAATCACATGCTGATCTGTGATCGGGTGGTGCCATTTTTTATAAAGCCCAGCGAAGCATAACGCACCATTGAGCGCTTGGAAATCATGATAGAGCGGTGCTTTTCCTGATATGGACTGAGTCTCACCAAATCCTTTTGCCACCACAATACAGCGGTGATACCGATAAGGATGATAAGCGGCACTATTTTTAACATTAAGTTTGTCGTAACGGCTGTTAAATGAGGTGTATTTTGAAGGTTTAAACCCTGTTTGAGTTTGTGTGAGCAAAAGCCACCAAGTTGCCTCGGCGATTTTACGTTCATGGTTATCTTGGTAAACGATACTCACCTTATCTGTTGCGCGTTTGAAACGAGAAAATAGCATGTTTTTATGCGGATCTTTGATACCTAAATCCAATAAAATTTGGATAACAAATGGATCGTCAGTGATATTGAGTCGGCCGCACATACGTTTTTCCCATCATCTGTTTTGGCATTAATGAGTGTAACTATAGTTCAGTGATGTCGAAGAAAAAAAGACCATACTTGCACTTTTAATTATGATCTATAATACTGTATATATATACAGTAAGGTGTGTGATATGGTCAATTTAATCGATTTTTTACAGCACCAGAACCTCGTATGGCATGGGACTGGTAATGCGCCTTTATCGCAGCGTTTAGTTGAGAAGCAAAGTAGCGGCTATGACGCATTGGATGCTTGCCTTGAAGGCGGTTTTCCCATGCCAGGCATCGTCGATATTCAATGCCAACTCGGTATGGGAGAGGTGGCTTTATTAATACCTTTCATCCGCGCACACACACGTCTATGTGTGATGATAAACCCGCCTGCTAATGTGAATGCGCACGCATTAAAACATCAAAATATCGCGACAGAATTAATTTGGATACTTTCAATATCTGATCCGAACAATGCACTTTGGGCAGCTGAACAATGTTTAAAAAGTGGCGTGTGCAGCAGTGTACTGCTGTGGCATCAAGCGCTACAGGTCCACCAAGTAAAACGACTCATGTTGAGTGCGCAAACCGGGCAAAGTCTGTGCTGTTTATTAAGGGAGAACCGTGTTCAAGTCGGGTCGTTACCAGTGAGTCTATCTATGCAGTTGTCTCCTAGAAGCGAAGGGCTGAATATTAAAGTAACAAAACTAAAAGGGGGTTGGGCTAAACCTCAAATCACCCTAGCTTGGTCATTACTTTGGCCACAGCTTATCACTCACTCAGAGTCTGAGCGGTCCGGACAAGTTTTGCCTTTTGCAAGCACTGCTAGAAGGTAGGTATAAAGTGCTGTGGCTTTACTTGCATTTTCCCCAGCTACAGTTAGATGGCTTGTTGGCGCAAAGTGCCCCGTTGCCGCCAACGATTATAGTATCTGATAAACAGCATGCTGTTGTGCAGTTGAACGATGCTGCTCGGCAGCTAGGCGTCAAGATAGGTATGGGCCTTGGGGCGGCAGCTGCGATGAGTACTTCATTGTCTGTTTATGAGTTTAAAGTGGATCATGAGCAACAGCGAATAGAAGAGCTGGCCCAATGGTTGTATTTGGATACGGCTGACATTCATATTTCAGCGCCTCGCGGTTTATTGCTTAAAGTGTCTAATATGTTGTCTTTGTATCCAAACTTGACCCACTACTTGGAAACCATTCAGGCACGGCTTTTGCCTCAAAATGTGCAATATCATTTTGGTCTAGGGTATTCGCCTTTGGCGGCGCAGCTGCTTGCTCAGGCTGGTTATGACAAAATAGATGAAGACAAGGTGTCCTTGTTTGCAGCAGTAGGTAAATTACCTATTGATGCTTTGACGTTAAATACACGGCAAAAACAGCAGCTTTTGCGAGTTGGTATTAAATCTGTACAAGCGCTGTTGGATATCCCTTTGGTTGAATTGGGTAGGCGCTTTGATACTGAGTTGGTGCAGTATGTTGGCAGATTACAAGGTAAGTTCCATCATCCAGTTGAGTTTTATCAACCAACGGAGACATTTCAGCGTAACCTCATATTACTATTTGAATTAGAAAATCTGACCTATTTATCAAAGCCACTTTACACGTTATTACTACAACTTGAAGCATTCTTAAAGTTACGCGATAAATTGACGCTCGAAATCGTACTGATCTTGGAACAAAGGGATGCCGAGTCACTTTGTTTAAAAGTGGGCAGTGCACAAGGCGAGTACCGAGCTAAGAAATGGCAAGAATTATGTCAGCTTATACTTGAGCGGACCCAGCTATCTGCGCCTTTGCAAGCCATTACGCTAAGAGTGGATGAGTTTTGTGAATCACATAATCAAAATGAGGATTTATTTTCAGAGCCAATCGGCACCATGACGCATGCAGGTTTGTTGAGTGTGTTGCGCGCAAAGCTTGGAGAGCAGGCGGTTTACGGAGTAACGGCCTTACCCGATGCGAGGCCTGAGTATGCAACGAGCCGATGTGAGCCAAGTGTGCAGGCATTACACTCCTTTTTCACCGAGAACAAGGCCTCCTTACTTAGACCTAACTTTTTGCTTGCTCAAATTCAGCCACTGCATGACAAGGTCACTTTATTGCAAGGGCCTGAGCGGATATCGACGGGGTGGTGGGATGGACATGATATCGAACGGGATTATTTTATTGCACAAGATGAACAACTTAGGCGCTTATGGGTATTTAGAGACAGACAACAGCGTTGGTTTGTTCATGGGATCTTTAGTTAATGCGGTATGCAGAGCTATTTTGCCAAAGTAACTTTTCTTTTTTAGAAGGTGCCTCTTCCCCTGAAGAACTGGTTAAGCAAGCACACTTTTTAGGCTACTCAGCATTGGCAATAACAGATGAATGCTCATTGGCGGGGGTTGTGCGTGCGCACACTTTGATAAAAAACACCGAGTTGGATTTAAAACTGATTGTTGGTAGTGTGCTGTGTTTTGAATCACTCAAAGTGGTCCTACTTTGTCCAAATAAAGCGGCTTATAGTGAGCTATGTCGAGTGATCAGCAATGCTAGGCGCCGTGCCAATAAAGGGGCGTATCAACTTGAGAAGTGGGACTTACTGTCTTTAAAGCATTGCTTTATTTTGTGGTTACCTCAGGGTGAGCAAGAAGATGCGCAGTGGGGAGCTTGGCTAAAGCGATATCACCCAAATCGTAGCTGGATAGGTATGCAAAGAGAGCTTAGCAACCTTGAAAGACAACATATTAGACATTGTGAAATACTCTCAGAGCGTTGTGAAATACCCATATGTGCACTTGGGGCAGTGTTAATGCACTGTGCAAATAGAATTCGGCTTCAGCATGTTTTGACTGCAATTAAAGCCAATCAAAGTGTTGAGGAATGCAAAGCACAGTTGTTAGTGAACTGTGAGCGTTCAATGCGCACTAAAGACAAGATAGCTAAGTTATTCAAGTCATCTTGGTTGGAGGAAACAAACGCAATAGCCAATCTGTGCCATTTTAGTTTAGATGAGTTGCGATATCAGTATCCGAGCGAATTAGTGCCTCAGGGTAAAACGGCCATGCAATATCTTCGTGAACTTGTAGCGCAAGGTACACAACGTAGGTTTGTCGATGGCGTTCCCTCAGACATTGCAAAAACCATAAAAAAAGAATTGGAACTTATTGAGGAGCTGGATTATCCGTATTTCTTTTTAACCATTTATGACATCGTTATGTACGCTAAGTCGCAAGGTATTTTATATCAAGGTAGAGGATCTGCGGCTAACTCGGTGGTTTGTTATTGTTTGGAGATCACGGCGGTTGATCCGCGTCAAGTGGCCGTGTTATTTGAACGTTTTATTAGTCGTGAACGCAATGAGCCACCAGATATTGACGTTGATTTTGAGCATCAAAGGCGCGAAGAAGTCATCCAATATATTTACCAAAAGTATGGGCGTAAACGCGCGGCGTTGGCCGCCACAGTGATCACCTATCGATTTAAAAGTGCTGTTCGGGATGTTGGTAAAGCCCTTGGGATCAGTGAATCACAACTGACATATTTCATTAAAAATGTAAATCGTCGTGATCGAAGCGTGAATTGGCAAGCGCAAATTATTGAGTTGGGGTTGGAGCCTAGCTCGTTAAAAGGGGCGCAATTTATTGAGCTGATCACTGACATTATGGGGTTTCCAAGGCATTTATCACAACATGTAGGTGGCTTTGTTATCTCAGCTGGCCCTCTGCATGACTTAGTTCCTGTTGAAAATGCATCCATGCCAGAGCGCACAGTGATCCAGTGGGATAAAGATGATCTTGAAAGTCTTGCGCTGCTAAAAGTCGATGTTTTGGCTCTGGGGATGCTCAGTGCTATCAGAAAAACATTTGAAATGGTGTATCAGCACACAGGGCGTAGCTTAAGCATTGCTTATTTAACTCAACGTCAAGATGACCCTAAAGTCTATGAAATGATTCAAAAAGCAGACACTGTAGGCGTATTCCAAATTGAGTCTCGTGCGCAAATGAGTATGCTCCCTAGGTTAAAACCGCGCTGTTACTATGATTTAGTGGTGCAAATAGCCATCGTTCGTCCTGGCCCTATTCAAGGTGATATGGTTCACCCTTTTTTGAAGCGTCGTAATGGTGAAGAAGTCATATCTTATCCCTCTGAAGCCGTAAAAGCCGTACTTGAACGTACGCTTGGGGTGCCTATTTTTCAAGAACAAGTCATTAAACTCGCAATGGTTGCTGCTGGCTTTACTGGTGGCGAAGCGGACCAGTTACGCCGCGCCATGGCATCTTGGAAAAAGACTGGCGAGTTGATGCAGTTCAAAGATAAATTACTCAAAGGCATGACAGAAAGAGGCTATGAGCACCAATTTGCAGAGCGTATTTTTGAGCAGATCTGCGGGTTTGGTGAGTATGGTTTTCCAGAGAGTCATTCGGCATCTTTCGCGGTACTGGCGTATGCGTCTTCTTGGCTAAAGTTTTATTATCCAGCCATGTTTTATGCTTCTTTACTTAATAGCTTACCAATGGGATTTTATAGTGCATCCCAATTACTTCAGGATGCAAAACGCCACGATGTATTCATTTTGCCTGTATGTGTAAACCGCTCTAGTTATGAGCACACAGTTCATCAAATCGAAGGCCGGTGGGCGATCCGTTTGGGACTGAAGATCATTAAAGGGCTAAGGCAGTCAATAGCGAATTTAATCGTTGAAAAGCGTCCAAACCATGGCTACTCAAGTGTTCAGAGTGTTTCTAAATTAGGTGTCGATAAGGGATCGCTTGAACGACTTGCATCGGCTAATGCGTTGAGGGACTTTAACCAAGATAGGTATGCAGCTCGTTGGCAGTTAATGAACCAAGAAGTCACCTTGCCGCTGTTTACTGATTTACCTTCTAAACAAACAGCAGATATTCAATCACCGAGCGATTTTGAAACCTTATTAGAAGATCATACTGCCATGGGAATAAGTTTGAACAAACACCCGATCACTTTATTGGATGAGAGGGGAGATCTTGGCGTGTTTACCAGAATGAATGAACTTTGCAAAAAAGCGCATAAAAGCATGGTTACGGTGGTTGGTGTGGTCACGGGAAAGCAATCCCCAGGGACTGCTGCAGGTGTTACCTTTTTTACCCTTGAAGATGATACAGGGAATATCAATGTGGTGGTGTGGGCAGGGACTGCTAGAGCTCAAAAGAAAGCTTATTTAGGTGCAAAGCTATTGGAAGTGAAAGGAATTGTTGAAAAAGAAGGCAATGTTATTCATGTTATTGCAGGGCGATTGATTGATAAAAGTTCACTTTTAAAAGGCTTTGATACGCGATCGAGGCACTTTCATTAAATTTTTTAAAAATAATTGGTTTAGCATGTTATTTTTTGTTTTTTGTTGCGTTTATTGAATTAAATAAAAATGGTCATCACCGCTTCAGACGACAGGACTCGTTTTGATA